>NZ_JAWMTI010000004.1:0-503307 GCF_036959255.1 Olivibacter sp. CPCC 100613 | reverse complement strand
CCTTAACAACGCTCAAATCGACCGCCATGGTCTTAAACGAATCATCAAATTTTCTATGCATTTCTACAAATTTAAAATTACTATCTAAATCTGTCTCGCTTTAAAGGTAGCAACTCCATATGATGAACAACCAGCCATCCCCTGGCCTACCGGTGAGCCACGCCCGATGTACTTGCTTCCTGAACCCGAACGGATCCAGGTAACGGCACCTGTACCGGATTATCCGCCGATGGTATTTATATACAAAGAAAAAAGGCATGTGGTAAAAAAAGCTGACGGGCCCGAACGGATCGAAAGAGAATGGTGGATTGAAACGGGTCTTCAGCGTGATTATTACCGGGTGGAGGATGAAGAGGGAGCGCGTTATTGGCTTTTCCGCTCGGGTCATTATGAGGATGAGCGGGAGCCTGAATGGTTTATACATGGATTTTTTGCCTAATACTATATGAACTATACGGAATTACAGATCACTTCGAATTTCAGCTTTCTGCGGGGCGCCTCCCATCCGGAAGAACTGGTAGAACAGGCTGTAACCCTCGGCTATGAAAGCATGGCTATAACCGATCATAATACGTTGGCGGGGATTGTACGTGCGCACAGCGCATCAAAAAAGCATGGTCTGCGCATCATTCCCGCCGCACGCCTTAATTTGGTGAACGGCCCCTCTCTCCTTGCCTACCCGACCGATAAAAAAGCTTACGCAGGTTTATCGGCGCTGTTGACGGAAGGTAATCGACGGACGGAAAAAGGAAAATGTGAATTGTACAAGGCCGATGTATACCGTTATACTGAGGGTATGATTTTTATTTTACTGCCTCCGATGGACCTGAACAATGATTTTGATTTTGAGGATGACTTTAAAAGGGAACTGTTGGAATATAAAGAGGCCCTCGGTGATCAGCTCTATCTGGCAGCCTCTTGGCTGTACAGGGGAAGCGATGCCAAAAGGCTTTATCGGATAGCGGAACTGGAGAAGACCTTCGGTGTACCGATGGTGGCTACCAATGATGTACATTTCCACAGCCCCGAAAGGCGGCAGTTACAGGATATCGTTACCTGTGTGCGCGAGAAGAAAACAATTTATAACGCTGGTTATCTGCTTTACGGGAATGCGGAACGCTATCTGAAACCAGCCTCGGAAATGGAACGCCTTTTCAGAAAATATCCGCAGGCCATTGCAAATAGCCAGTGGATTGCAGCGGCTTGTCGCTTCAACCTTGACAACCTGAAATATGTGTATCCGAAAGAGATCATGCCCGACGGACGTACGCCGCTGGAGGAGTTGACGCGACTGGCATGGGAGGGTGCCCATGATCACTTCGGAGATCCACTGCCGGAAAAGGTTTCAACAGCTATTGTACACGAACTGAAATTCATTGCAGAGATGGATTACGCCCCTTACTTCCTGACGGTATACGACATTGTACGCGAGGCCCGATCACGCGGTATTCTCTGCCAAGGCCGTGGCTCAGCCGCCAACTCCACGATCTGTTTCTGTTTGGGCATTACCGCAGTGAATCCTACGAAATTCGACTTGCTCTTTGAGCGTTTCATCTCTTCGGCACGCAACGAACCACCCGATATCGATGTGGATTTTGAACATGAACGTCGAGAGGAAATCATTCAATATATCTATGATAAATATGGCCGCGAGCGTGCCGGTATTGTGGCTACGGTGACACAGCTCCATGAGAAAGGTGCGGTGCGGGATGTGGCCAAGGCCATGGGCATGTCGGTAGATGTCATCAACCGACTCTCCAAGTCTATCTGGGAATTTACGGATGAATGGTCTCGGGGCGAACGCATCTCGGAGCATGGCTTCAACCCACAGGATCCGCACCTGATAAAGGTATTGGAACTGACACGTATGTTTATGGGTTTCCCGCGCCAGCTGGGCCAGCATACGGGCGGTTTTGTGATCACGGATGGAAAACTGACGGATCTGTGTCCGGTGATCAATGCACGGATGGAGGATCGCACTAACATTGAATGGAACAAGGACGATATCGATGCGCTGGGCTTTCTCAAGATCGATGTGCTGGCTCTCGGTATGCTGACTTGCATTCGCAAAGCCTTTGATCTGGTACGCGCTCATCATGATCGGGAACTGACGCTGGCCACTGTTCCACAGGATGACCCGGAGGTTTATAATATGATCAGTGCGGCGGATACCATCGGCGTATTTCAGATCGAAAGTCGCGCACAGCAATCCATGTTACCGCGTCTGCGACCGCAAAACTTCTACGACCTGGTGATTGAGGTGGCCATTGTACGTCCGGGGCCGATTCAAGGCGACATGGTACACCCCTATCTGCGCAGGCGAAAGGGTGAAGAAAAAGTAGATTACCCTTCGCCCGAGCTGGAACAGATCCTGAAAAAAACCTTGGGAGTACCCCTTTTTCAGGAACAGGCGATGAAGATTGCCATTGTAGCGGCAGGTTTTACACCCGCCGAAGCGGATGAGCTGCGGCGCAGTATGGCTACATTTAAGTCTAAAGGACAGGTGAGCCAATTTGAACGGAAGCTGATTGACGGTATGGTAGCGCGGAATTATAAAAGAGAATTCGCCGAAAGGGTATTCCACCAACTGGAAGGTTTCGGCAGCTATGGTTTCCCTGAAAGCCATGCGGCCAGTTTTGCGCTGTTGGTCTATGTTTCCTGCTGGCTGAAATACCACTACCCGGACGTGTTTGCCGCAGCATTGCTGAATAGCCAGCCGATGGGTTTTTATGCACCGGCACAGCTTGTACGCGATGCGCGCGAACATGGGGTGATGGTGAGGCCGGTGGATGTAAATTTTTCCTCTTGGGACAATACACTGGAAGAGAAAATGGGCAGCCATTGCGCCATGCGCTTGGGTTTTAGGCAGATCAAAGGCATGAAACAAGAAGAGATGGATGCATTGGTTGCAGGCCGAAAAAAGCGCTATACCCATATCCATTTCCTCTTGGATGTGGGTGTTTCCATCGCCTCATTGGAGCGGCTGGCAGATGCCGATGCCTTTCGCTCGATGGGAATGGACCGCCGACAGGCTTTATGGGAGGTATCGGCCTTGCACGATCGCCCCTTTGGAATCTTTGAGGGGGGGCCTACTGCCAGTGTGCTGGAGGAGAAAGTGCGATTACCAAGAATGTCATTGTCTGAGCATGTGGTGCAGGATTACGGGTCGCTGTCACTATCGTTGAAGGCGCACCCGGTACATTTTATACGACGACAATTGTATGAGCGTGGGATTTTGTCAACAAAGGAGCTGGATCGCTGGCCCGATGGTACACTGGTAAGAGTGGCTGGACTGGTATTGGTACGGCAGCGGCCCGGTACTGCAAGCGGTATCTGTTTTATTACCATTGAAGATGAAACAGGCGAAGCTAATCTGGTAGCTTTTGCCAAGTTCTTTGATCGCTATCGAAAAGAGATTCTCTATTCACAATTGTTGATGGTGGAAGGAAAACTTCAACGCGAAGGACAGGTAACGCACATAATCGCCAAGCGGTTTTACAATCTCTCGGACTTATTGACCCTGTTGGGACCGCAGGAAAGAAAACAGGTCAACCTCAGGACACTTTCGCCGACAGAAGAAGATGAGCGTAAGCTACACTCAGCTAAGAAAAAGCGGACACAGGCGCTTCATGACGCGCAATTGGATCTTTTTGGCAAGGGACGGAATTTTAGGTAATTTTAGGTAATTTTAGGTAATTTTATTTTAGTACATTGCTTTTCACAAAATGATACCTGTATTGTAGTTTGACAATCCTTCATCCGTTGTTGGGTCCAAAGGATATTCCCACGCAGCAACTATTGATATAGGCAATTGCCGAATGGTATCTCTGAATTGGGTGGGACAATGGATAGCGTCATTAGGCTCGGAATCTATCTTCGCGCGACATGACAAAAAACGATAGAACTATAAGGTACCGGAAATAGAAGATATAGTTTTCGGCTACTGAGTACATAAACCTGATACAACAAACAATAAGATAAAAATGACTGAAAATAGATCTGAAATAATCCTCAAGCAAACGGAAGTAGCTGATTTAGAATATCTCTTTCAATTCCAGCTTAACGAAGAAGCACGCTATATGGCTGCGTTCACCCCTAAAAACTGGGCAGATAAAACCGCTTACCTTGAAAAATATACCAAACTCCTCCAGACCCCTACCGTAAATAACTTTACCATTGTTATGCACGGAACCATAGTTGGCAGTATAGCGAAATTTGTTATGGAAGGAAATTCCGAAATCACCTATTGGATAGATAAGAAGTATTGGGGAAAAGGCATTGCATCTTATGCTTTAAAGCACTTTCTTGAAATTGAAGATAATAGACCAATTTTCGCACGGATTGCATTTGATAATTTTGGTTCTCAGAAAGTTTTGGAGAAATGTGGCTTTGTAAAAATCGGTACGGACAACGGCTATGCCGACGCCCGACAAATGGAGATAGAAGAGTTCATTTACAGGCTGGACTAATGGATATCCGTAACTGAGACACGTATCTGCCTGTCTTCCATATATTCAACGGATTTTTCTCATCATCATTGGACCCCTCTATATTTTTAAATTGGACCATACTGGTTACCGGATTAAGCGATAGCTTTAACCATTTGAAAACCAGTATTAATTTAAAGATTAAGAAAGGAAAAAGTTATGAAAGCGATAATAGTTACAGACCAAACTGCAGGGACGGCTGGAATGAAATTAATGGAGTGCCCTGAACCTCAGGGCCTCGGTAGTCAATCAGGTGCTAACTACGGTGATGTAGTTGTGCAAGTTTATGCATCGGGTTTCACAGGGGATGAACTGTCGTGGCCATCAACTTGGGTTGATCGTCTCGGCCGTGACCGAACGCCTTCGATTCCCGGGCACGAACTGGCCGGTGTGGTAATAGCCCTTAATTATGGAACGGCCGGAATTTCGGTTGGACAGCGGGTATTTGGTCTCACGGACTGGACTCGCGACGGTACGTTAGCAGAATATGTAGCTGTTGAAGCACGCAACCTAGCCCCCTTACCGGCGGATGTTGACTTTGCTGTCGGAGCAGCTGTTGTAATGCCTGGCCTGACGGCATGGCAGGGTCTATTTGATCATGGCAAACTTCAGTCAGGACAGCGTGTCCTGATTCACGGTGCTGCAGGTGTAGTTGGTNCTTTGCTGTCGGAGCAGCTGTTGTAATGCCTGGCCTGACGGCATGGCAGGGTCTATTTGATCATGGCAAACTTCAGTCAGGACAGCGTGTCCTGATTCACGGTGCTGCAGGTGTAGTTGGTTCGATGGCCGTTCAACTGGCACGCGAGGCCGGAGCATATGTGATTGGTACTGGACGTGCTTCCGGCCGTCGGACGGCATTGGATTTTGGAGCGCAGGAGTTTATAGATCTCGAAAACGACTCGCTTGAAGATGTCGATGCCGTGGATTTAGTTTTCGATGTCCTCGGTGGTGAGGTTGCGGAACGGTCTGCACGATTGGTTCGCCCAGGAGGAACGATGGTGACTATCGCAGGTCCGACTGAGGCACACCCCATAGACGGAAAGACGATTGATTTTATTGTTGTACCCGATCGCCCACAATTGATCGAGATTGTCCAAAAGGTACGGGAAGGAAAAATACGTACAAATATTGGTGAGGTGGCCACGCTGGATGACGCCGTAGCTGTTTTCAACAAAACCGACCGAGCAAAAGGAAAGACAATTATCCGCGTTCGTTCTTAAAAATCAAGCGGTTACTAAATTCATACAGATCGGATTGAGCAAACAGCTTCTATGCGTAGGCAAAAAGAGATGTTTAAAACATCTCTTTCTGTTTTATCAAACCACAGGTTCGATTTTTTTTGATTCTCCGGCCCGTTTGGCAATTTTTTCAGGACATGTAATTTGCAAAGTCTATTGGGTGCAATAACTGTCGACATTCACTTTTCGAGAAGCTCAGTCAATCCCTTTATAATACCCTCATCGCTATAATCCCTGCCACCTTCCATACGTCCAACCATATCACCATTTTTATCCAACACAACAGTGGTTGGTATAGCTTCGCCTAAATAATCCGGCGGAATGTTGCTTGCGGGTGTATAAACGGGCAGATCGTATTTATTTTCCTCCATGAATGCGGTTGATTGTTCTATCTTATTGTCCACGTCCACCATTATAAATTCGATATTATCATTTCCTTTAAATGTTTGTTTGAGTTTATTGATAGATGGCATTTCTTGGATACATGGCGGACACCAGGTCGCCCAAAAATTGATAAATACAACTTTGCCTTTTAATGATTTTAAAGATATGACCTGACCATCTTTGTTCTTAAATAGCATATCGGGTGTTTCCTCAGTTTCTGCCTCCGTTGATTTCTCTGGTGCCGTTGCCTCGTCTGTTGCCTTATTTTGTTTATTCTTATCAGTATTTCCACAAGCAGCAAAAGAAATTGCTGCCATTATGAAAATTACCGACCGTATTGTCAGATTTTTAAATTGCTTATTCATAATAAGTTATTTTTAATTATGTACTATACTATTGATGATTCTTAATCCCTACTTTTGTATTGGTTATTGCTGGGGGCTTTTTTTGGTTGCGCATGTAATGGAGACATCGCAACGACAGTTAGCCACATGATTGTGGTTACCATAACCTGTTTTATCATACTCGTTAATTTTGACCGGTCGCAAAACGTGACCAGAGATTCTAAAGTGAAATCAATAGGGTTAACATCCGTTGAAAGATAGCTATCAACGGAAAGTGAAGTAATTAGAAAATAGTATTATATGATGAGTTTCCTGTATCGGAGAAAGATAGGTAATGTATCGGGAATTTTTAAGTTTCCATAAAGAGGATGTACATGTTTCCTCTTAAGTGTATACCCGATCAGGAAAAGGAAAATCGAAGTAAGAATAACCGTAGGCAATATATCATTTGCCCGAGTGGAAACAGTTGACGATGTTTTTGTCTGGTCTGTTTCACTGTTGACACACCGCTCTCCTCCATTAATTAAAAAATTTGTATTGCTTGTGGTTGCCCCCTGCTCGGTACTAACCGGAATACCCATAAGGCTTTTGATACCACTTTTTATCGGACAGGACGTAAGCAGCACCATCACCGTTACAATCAATGCGAAGACGTATCGCTTGTCATTCTGTGTGTTATTTAATAGGGTCCCGTTCATCAATCTGTGAATTTAACCTTATTTGACTAGGTGCACAAGAAATGGTATTCTTTTTATGATTTTTTAACATATGGAACAGGAAAATCAGTACAACTACAAATCTTACCAGGAATAACCTACTAAATTTTGAGGACTTGGAAGATGGAGGATAATCTAGATCTTCATTCGGCTATTTACCTAAGGAAGAGCAAAAGCGACATAACTATCTCCCCGGGATGTGCCAAGTTTTGTTCCACCACAGGCAATGACAACGAATTGTTTACCGTCAACTTCATAAGTGACCGGTGTTGCAAAACCTGAAGCCGGAAGATCGTGTTCCCATAACAATTTTCCAGACGCCTTGGCAAAAGCGCGGATTTTACTGTCTTTCGTTGCAGCGATAAATAATAATCCCCCGGCAGTTACAACCGGACCTCCATAATTTTCAGTACCGGTAATGGGAATACCGCGTGCAGACAGTTCTTTTAATTCTCCCAGTGGAATTTGCCATAGGTGTTTGCCGGTATTTAAATTAACAGCCGTAAGTGTTCCCCAAGGTGGTGTGATAGCAGGGTAACCTTGTTCATCCAAGAATTTATTATAACCATTAAAAACGTAGGGCACATCGGCAACATTTTCCTCCTGTTTATCGACCGCTTCTTCTTTTTCTTCACCAAAGAGGTAGTTCATGATCGATTGTCGCTCCTTCTCACTGATATGGGTCAAACCAGGCATCATTCCTCTTCCAAACGCGATAAGATTATTTATTGAATCTCTTGACATTTTTTGCTTGAGACCTGTCAGTGCCGGATAACCACTCTGCGGATTTCCCGAAAGATCAGCTTTATGACAGGCAACGCAATTGCTGAGATAAAGACTCCTTCCGGAAGAAATCGGTTTACTGCTCTGCTGTTTATTTTTTATTGAACTTAAACTGAATAGCCAAGCCATTTCATTTGAATTTACATAAAGCACACCCTGTTTATCTACTGCCGCGCCACCCCATTCCGCACCGCCATCTGCACCTGGAAAAAGTATTGTAGGTGTGAACCCAAGTGGATGAAAATTACCTTTGTTGGATTTTTTAAATATATCTACAAGCGAGTCCCTTTTATTCGAAAGCCCGGTAATATCCGACTCGGTAAGGGTCTGTCTGGAAAAAGGAAGAGGTAGCCGTGGAACTGGCTGTGTCTTCCAGAGTTCCTCTCCGGGGACACCCCCTGTTGGAACAGGTACTTCATCCATTGGAAAAATCGGTTGTCCGTTTTCTCTGTCTAAAACAAAAATATGCCCACTTTTACTTACCTGTGCAACAACTTCAATTTTTCGACCGTTTCTCGTGATTGTAGTAAGATTTGGCGGCGCAGGAAAATCCCGATCCCAGACATCATGGTGTACAGCCTGAAAATGCCAGATATATTTACCGGTCTTTGCATCCAATGCCAGCAATGAATTCGCAAATAGATTCTGACCTTTCCGGTTTCCACCATAGAAGTCAAATGCAGCTGAACCTGTCGGCACATATACGATTCCTCTTTTTTCGTCAAGCGCCATACCTGCCCAATTGTTCGCCCCGCCGATCGATGGATTTTTATATGCCTCTTTAGGCCATGTTTCATACCCCAATTCACCAGGATATGGTATAGTCCTGAATACCCAGGCCAACTTTCCGGTAACCACATTGAATGCCTGTATGTAGCCTGGGGCTGCCAGAACACCTTCCCCTACCCGTATGGGCATAATGATGAGATCCTGAAAAATTGTTCCCGGCGTGGTCGATACAACAAATTTGTCAGTCGCACGTTGGTTTAATCCCGACCGGAGACTTACCCGCCCCGCAGTTCCAAAAGAGGGTATACATTTACCGGTTTTGATGTCCACTGCATACAAAAAGGATTGCGCAGTAAAGAGTAACCGACCTTCATTTCCATTAGACCAATAAGCTATACCGCGGTTGACCTGCGGCGCTTCTGAAAGTTCCCTATTGGTCCATATTTCTTTACCGGTAGCGGCATCAATGGCAAACAGGTGATTGGCGGCTGTAATTCCATATAATTTCCCGTCAATCATGAGCGGGTTGCACTGCATTTCCCCTGAGTCGCGTGTATGGTAAACCCACGCCTGGTGCAATATATTCACATTTGATGAGTCGATCTGCCGAAGAGAGGAATAATGATTGCGATCCTGCCCGCCTAAATAGGATGTCCACTCAGCTTTATTCGAGCAGTTTTCAGCACATCCTTGAAGTAAAAGAATTACCATTAGAACAGAGATCAACGTGAAAAAAAGAATGGGTGCTTTTGGAATCTTCATGTAAGCTATGCAGGTTTATAAGTATTCATTCGAACCTCTTCTCTCCTGAACAGGTACCTCTTGAATGCAATGAATCCGGTAGCTAAATATACTCTATTCAAAAATAAAAGTAAAACCCTATCGTAACTTTACTGTAGGGCTAAATCAACTACAAAAATTATGATGAGCGTATTGTACAACGACTCGGCCTTATTGTTGAAGCTAAAGTGGTTAGTTTTACACTGGCAGAAATACGTAAACTGCTAGTCAGCTTATATAAAAATAAATCTTCGCATGAAGAACAGCTCAAGATGTTCACTGGTAATATTCGCCCATTTTCAATCTTTTTTTCGGGTTTGAGAGAAATTCTCAGGCGACGCTATGTAATTACTAATCTGCAGATTCAGTTTCCAACTGCTTCTTGCCCCAGTTGTGTAAATGCTCTATAAACGGAATCAATTCGAGCCCGGTGTTGCTTAATGAATACTCTACTTTGGGCGGTACTTCATGATACATTTTCCGGATAATCAATTTATCGTCTTCTAATTCCCTTAAGGTTTGGGTGAGCATCTTAGTAGTAATGTCAGGTAAAGTCCGCTTTAATTCTCCATAGCGTAATACGGTTTTTAAGCCCAAGTGCCACAGGATACGGCCCTTATATTTTCCACCTATGCGCTTAAAAGCATATTCAACACCGCACTTTTGTATACACTCCGGAATTCCTTCCTTATTTTTCATTTTTATTTCCACATAAATAATTGAAAATCAGCAATAGAAACTTTTTGGTATGTAACATACAAATAAGTACATACTTGTCAAAAGTATACATTCAATTTAATTTTGCATAATTAAATTAAAAAAATGGAATCAAAATCAAACGATCAGGCAGCAATCATGAAAGCTGTTCGCCAATACGAGTTCGGCGGCCCTGAAGTACTCCGTTACGAGGACGCCCCAATTCCCTTGCTAAAACCAGGTGAGGTTCGCATCCGTGTTCATGCAATAGGCCTTAATCCTCCCGACTGGTATCTGCGCGATGGATTTAAGTCGCTTCCTCCTGAATGGCGTCCACAGGAAAATTTCCCGATCATTTTGGGAACAGACGTGTCGGGCATTGTAGAATCAGTTGCCGATAACGTTAAGGATTTCGTCGTTGGAGACGCGGTTTACTCCATGGTCCGTTTTCCTGAAGGTGTTTTCGGAGAAAGCAGGGCTTATGCTGAATATGTTAGCGTGCCCGCGTCGCAAGTTGCACACAAGCCGATGAGCATTGATCATGTGCAGGCCGCTGCGGCACCGATGTCGCTACTCACGGCATGGCAGTTCATGATCGATCAGGGCCACGATGTGCCGAACCCGCTTCAGCCAAATCAACACCAGCCGGTACCACTCGAAGGTAAGAGGGTACTTGTTAATGGCGCCGCAGGTGGCGTGGGGCATTTTGCCGTACAGTTAGCAAAGTGGAAAGGGGCGTATGTGATCGCCGTAGCATCGGGTAAGCATGAGCGATTTCTAGGTGACCTTGGCGTGGATAAATTCATCGACTACACAAAGACTATTCCCGAGGAAGTAGTTCATGGCTTAGATCTTGTCATCGACTCGATTGGTGGGCCAACAACCAGACGTTTTTTACGCACACTCAAGCCGGGCGGTGCACTTTTCCCGGTCTTTGGACTGGGTGCTACAGGCCGCGAGGAGGCCGAAAAGCTGGGCATCGTATTCTCTACGACTCAGGTACGGTCAAATGGTAGGCAATTGGCAGAAATTGGCAAACTGTTCGATAAAGGAACGCTTCGCACGGCTATAGATAGTACTTTTTCACTTTCAGATGCACAAAAAGCACATCAACGGGCTGCTCGGGGAAACATTCAGGGTAAGATTGTACTCACGGTACACTAGGCCTTTAAAACGCTTCGAAGTAGAAAGCTTTATTTCTTTTTTTCAGTTACTTTTGAAGAAGTATTTTACATCATCATACTTTTAGGTAGCTCAACACATTCACCCATAAAATATGCATATGTTTCAAGTCCTTTTCTCCCATATCGAAGAGAAAGTTCAATTATCGGACGCTGAAAAAGCAAAAATTACGAGCTATTTCCGCACGAAAAAAATCAAACGCAGAGGGTACATACTCATGGAGGGCGATGTGTGTAATTTTTTGACGTTTGTAGAACGCGGATTATTAAAGTCTGCCAATATGGATGAAAAGGGTAATGAACACATATCTTTATTCGCGTGGGAAGGTTGGTGGATCTCGGACTTCAACAGTTTTATTCATCAAGTACCCGCTGTGTTAAGTATTGAGGCTATTGAAGATTCAGAGCTTTTACAAATCAGTCGGGATAATTACGAAAAGCTTCTAATCGAGATCCCTTTAATGGAACGATATTTTCGTATCCTCTATCAGAACAGCTTGGTGACAAAGGATCAACGACTCATCAGTTCTAATAGCGATTCTGCAGAAAGTAAATATTTAAGACTCGTTGAATCCATGCCGAATATCTTACAACGGGTACCGCAGAATCTGATCGCATCTTATCTTGGACTAGCACCGGAAACGATTAGTCGGATTAAGAACAAGCGCTAATTGCAAACCGATTCTTGATCTAGATCAATAGAATTTTCTGATCGTGATCAAGATTATTGAAAAATGATACCGCTAGCTTTGAAGTCACATAAAACGGATGGAATATGAAATCGTTATGATTTTCAAAAACACATCGTGGAATCATGACCGTTTCATCACCTAAAAAAATTAAAAAGATGAAAAATATTGCATTGGTGATTGGGGCTACCGGCATCACAGGTAGCAATTTAGCACAAGAGCTCGTATCTCAAAAATGGAAAACATATGGATTGGCAAGGAATCCGGAGAATCTACCCGAAGGAGTGGATCCAATTAAGGCCGATTTATTAGCTATTGAAACGCTTGATCATGCTATTAGAGCTATCTACCCCACTCATGTATTTATAAATACATGGGTGCGTCGCGATACGGAAGCTGAAAACGTCAGAGATAACGGAACCATGGTAAGAAATGTACTGAAAGCACTTTCTAAGCAGAAAAGCGTTAGACATGTCGCTTTGGTTACAGGCCTTAAACATTATCTTGGGCCTTTCGAAGCCTACGCAAAAGAGGGAGCGTTACCCGAAACCCCTTTGAGAGAGGAACAAGGACGGCTTGATATAGCCAATTTCTATTATGCGCAGGAAGATGAAGTTTACGAAGCTGCAAAACGAGACGGGTTTTCGTGGAGCGTGCACAGACCACATACGGTAATAGGCAAGGCAGTGGGTAATCTAATGAATCTGGGCACTACACTGGCCGTTTACGCCACTATATGTAAGGTAACCGGAAGGAAATTTATATGGCCCGGTTCGGAAGCCCAGTGGAATGGCCTATCAGACGTAACGGATGCGACGATTTTAGCTAAACACTTAATTTGGGCAAGTACAACACCAAATGCGACAAATACGGCGTACAACATTGTCAATGGCGATGTGTTTAGGTGGAATTGGTTATGGCCAAGAATCGCGGAATGGTTTGGTGTGGAATATGAAGGATATTCCGAGAAGATCCGTCCATTAGAACGCGAAATGCAAAATGATCATGCGCTCTGGAACAAAATTTCAAAAGACCACGACCTTGTGAGTGAGGACCTTGATGCCGTCGCATCACCATGGCATACGGATCTTGATTTGGCGCGACCAATAGAGGTCATGACAGATATGAAAAACAGCAGGAAAAATGGTTTCTCAGCGTTTCAATCAACTGAAGATTCGTTTCTAAATCTATTTAAGTTGCTCCAATCAGAAAAGATCATTCCTAAAATCTAAAATCTTTTGAGCGAAGAATTAGCTGCCTCAGCTCAAAATCATGAACTCTAACGCAGTATCCTATAGCCATGCCTTAATATAGAAGAATATGGCTATAGGCTTTTCATTTTTTAAGGAACTGCTACTGTCGAATTTAAACAGTAATCCTGAACTTACTGATACACCTTTACATTATACTTTTAGTAGACACCGCAAACATTCCGACGAAGCAAGCGTTATCCGAAATATCCCTATGCATTAGAATTTAGTGCGCGACCGGGTTAACAAAGCACAAAAGTTTGAAGACAAAAACTACTAGCCATGAACAACTTGATTAGCAGTCTTAATAATGCAGCACGAACCGGAAATATACCGCAACTACGCGTGTTCATCGACAACGACGTCAATCTGAATGTACGCGACGAAAAGGGTTATACACCACTCATTATAGCTTGCTATAATAATCAATACGAAGGGGCAAAACTACTACTTGATGCGGGTGCCGATGTAAATGCGCAGGACAACGGCGGTAATACCGCACTGATGGGGGTGGCTTTTAAAGGCCATACTGATATTGCGGAATTGCTCGTTAATTACGGAGCCGACTTAAATATGCAGCACGGAAACGGTGGTACGGCCATTATGTTTGCGGCCATGTTTGGAAGAAACAACATGGTTGCGCTATTACTGGAACGTGGAGCGGATATAAGCGTTCGGGAAGCGCGCGGATTAACGGTACTTGATTTAGCAGCCCAGCAAGGTAACGAAGAAGCAATTGCTATGATCGAAAGATACCTCCCCGATTAGTCCAAGATAGTGAAAATAATTTTTCAAAATAGGGTCTCTTATTTTCCATCGAGACCCTACCCCTAACGTAAATTCGCTACGCTGGCACTTGGCGCGGTTTTTCGCGATCCCAAAACCGATGCAACGCAATTGCTGTCACAAATTGTTTTGATAACTTTTTTAGATCTGCGTTAACCACAAGTCCTTCTGTCAATACCGTTTCCTCGGTAAATGTTGAGGGGAGCTTGTTAGCAAAATAGGTAGCTTCTAAAACTTGCAAAGCCTGTTCATCTGCCGCAATGGCTTTACAGTGTTTAAATGCTTCATTGAGAAAATGAACAGCATTCGCTTCAGCCTCCAATGTGGCAACGCTGTTAGTACCTCGCGGAACGTAAACGGCATCGTATAAAACAGACGCAGCTGTTAAAAAGCTTTCATCAACGGCAACTTCTTTTCCGCTTTTTCCAATAACCGCATTAAGCCTCGGTGCTATAATATGTACTACGGCTCCTTTGGACACTAAAAATTCTTTCACTGTCGTCACGGATTGTTCATCGACCCCATCGGCAACCAAAAAAGCGATTTTCCTTGACACGATACGATCTTTGACCGTATTTTTCATACTCAGCGCTTCTGAATATGCTAACGAAGACTCAACTTGTATGGGTTGATATTGGGTAGGGTCACCATCCGCAGGTATACTGTGATTAACCGGTTGTGCAGGCTTCTTTGGTACCTTCAAACCAAGTGCATAGGCAACTTCCGAGGCCAGCCCTTTGTCAATAAGCGAAAGAATACTAATCATCCTTTCCCGTATCGCAACAGTTTTGACCTTACCAAGCTCGAAAGAAAAAGCATCGATCAAATGGTTTTTTTCCGGGTCGGATTGACTGTTAAAAAATAAACGGGCCTGACTAAAATGATCGAAGAAGCTCTTGCTTCTGGCTCGAACCTTTTTTGCATCTATGCGTTCCTGGTAACTTGTAAAACCACCCTCGGCAACTTTGGCCTGGGAAGGATCTCCATTTCTCAATGAATTAGGGTTGTAGCTGGATTTGCCTTTGTTTATCTGTTGACGCATAAAACCATCACGCTGGTTATTATGTATAGGCACGATCGGTCTATTAATCGGAATTTCGTGAAAATTTGGCCCTCCCAAGCGGATCAATTGCGTATCGGTATAAGAAAAAAGCCTCCCTTGAAGTAGCGGATCATTGGTAAAATCTATCCCGGGGACAACATGTCCGATATGAAAGGCTGCTTGTTCCGTTTCAGCAAAAAAGTTATCCGGATTACGGTTTAAGGTCATCTTACCTATGCGTCTTACCGGCACCAGTTCTTCCGGAATTATTTTGGTTGCGTCTAAAAGATCGAAATCGAATTTAAACTCATCTTCCTCGGGGACAATTTGGACACCTAACTCCCACTCTGGAAATGCACCGCTTTCGATTGCTTCCCAAAGATCACGACGATGAAAATCAGGGTCTTTACCTGAGATGTTCTGCGCTTCATCCCATGCTACGGAATGTACGCCTAATAGGGGTTTCCAGTGGAACTTAACAAAATGGGCCTTGCCTTTTTCATTGATAAAGCGAAAAGTGTGCACACCAAAGCCTTCCATCATACGATAGCTGCGCGGAATGGCACGATCGCTCATGAGCCACATAATCATATGAGCTGACTCCGGCATGAGGGAGATAAAATCCCAGAAGGTATCGTGTGCCGAAGCTGCTTGCGGTATTTCATTATCAGGTTCGGGCTTGACGGCATGTACTAAATCGGGAAACTTGATAGCGTCCTGAATAAAAAATACAGGCATATTATTACCCACCAAGTCGAAGTTACCTTCTTGTGTATAAAATTTAACAGCAAATCCTCTGACATCCCTTGCCAAATCTGTCGACCCTCTTGACCCTGCAACTGTTGAAAAGCGAACAAAAACAGGTGTTTCAATATGGGTGTCGTTTAAGAAATGAGCTTTAGTGAATTCTTTCAAGGGTTTATATAATTTAAACACGCCGTGTGCGCCGGAACCGCGTGCATGCACGATACGTTCGGGGATACGTTCATGATCGAAGTGCGTTATCTTCTCGCGCAATATAAAGTCTTCCAATAATGTGGCACCGCGCTCTCCGCCCCGGAGTGAATTCTGATCATCGTTAACTTTTACTCCCTGATTAGTTGTCATTAATTCCCCCGCACTTTGCTCCATATCAGGTTCCAGGTTCTCGATCTTTTTATTATCGATTTTATCGTTCTTTTTGTTTATATTTTGCTTAGCCATTGTTCTGTTTTTTACGCTTCATCAGCAGCCTGATAGTTTATATCGTTTTCCGCTACATCGGTCAACAATTGATCTGCCTTTTTTTCTTCTATTAAGGTTTGCTCCAAAATATTGGCAACTTCGTCTAATCCCAAGGTTGTAGCCAATTGGTAAAGCCCGCCATATGTAGCTATTTCATAATGCTCCACCTTTTGCGCAGCTAAAATAATTCCGACGTCCCGTGTAGCTGTTTGAGCTTCCGTACTGTTAATTATACTTTCTGCTTCTTTTGTGAGTCCTTCCATGGCGTCACATTTTTTGGCAATTGCCTTTTCATCAAGTAACGTAAAAATCTGCTCGAGTCGAGCCACATGCTCAATCGTTTCCTTTAAATGGTTTTGAAATGCAGTTTCAAGTTTTGGTGAAGTGGACTCTTTCATCATCTTAGGAAGGTTTTTTACCAAGTGATTTTCCGCCCAATAAATGTCCATGATACCGTCCAGAAATAATGTTTTCAAGGCCGGCTCTGCTGTCAAGGACGTTTTTGTTCTGAATTTGGGCGCTGTGCCCGTACCGTCTTTTTTCATAGTAGTTTATTTTTAGCTATCGTATAGCGAGTTAGCATCAGAGAATATTAATACAACTGGTCATAATCAAAATTGTTTGTAACAATTAATAGGGCGGAAATTCCGGTGATTTAGTTGTGATGTCATAAAGGATTTAGGGTGAGGCACCTTCGGTAATTAAAGGCCGGGCTTTGCAAGAGAGGTTCTCCCGAGACTATAGGAAAGAAAACTATCCGATACTTTGCTGAACCTTTCTATTTCGGTAATTCTTGCCGCTTAATGCTACACCTATACTGAAAACCAAATGCGCCAAAAGCAAATGTCCGTAATACCGAGTAAACGGAATCTTAGGTGGATGCGGGTGAAACTTAAACACTGCTTTCCAAATTACTATTCCTGATAAACCACTCAAAAAACCCGCAAATAAACTTTGCTTTATACCTGGATTAATTTTTTCCTGTTTCCATATTTGTTGGAAGATGAAAGCCATGCTACAGCCCATGGCGTAATGCATGGCCCAACCACTTAGACGAGCCAATTTTTCTTCTTTGATTACTTTTTCTACCATCTCTGCCAAAAGAGCCGGTTCCTCAAACTTCTCGCCTTTTGATGCCGCTATTGTATAGCTAAATAAAGTCATTAACGTTGTCCCGATGGTACCTGAAATAATGGGATGATCTCTTTCCATAACATGTGGGCATTTATTTTCAACACATAATATATTAACAAAAACATGCCATTTGTTCTTCCTTAAAATCTTTTTCGTAGGAAGCGATGGCTTGCCGAATAACCGATCGTTCTTTTTTCCAACAGTTTTTGGATAATGATCATTTTGACACTTCTTCAATTACAAAAGCCCTTAGCTCGGCCATCTTGCCATTGCGAAACCGCCAAACGTCACAGTAGGAATAATCGTGTACTTTTCCCTTTTCGTCTTTCAGACTGATGGTACCGAGTGCTGTGACAAATTCACCTTCGGCAATCAGTGTTTCTACGATAAATTTCGGAGGCTCTACATAGGCCTCGGCCATGTACGCTCGGACCGCCTTCTTTCCTCTCAAAATCTTGTCACCTACAAATGTCCATTCTGTATCGCTGGTACAAAAAGACAAAAAGCCCTCATAGTCGCCAGCCGTAATAGCGGCATTGGCCTTCTCCAGTATCACTTTATTATTCATTTCGTATTCTTAATTTCACGTTTAGCGCGAACGATCTCTTATTCAACAATTAGGTAAACACTATGTTTTCGTCCCTGCCTTTCGTCAATCCGACGTCTCTAATTTAACGTATTAAGAGCGCCAGCACTACCCATGCAAGCCTAGTATTATAGATTCCCACACCGGTCCAAAATAAATTTGAGGGCAAAAAAGAGGAGGTTCTCGGCTATAAGAGGCGCTATTTTTATTGGGAAAGCAAAAGTATCCCTGGGTGTTGGTATAAATTTAATAGGACTATCGGCTTTCTGACCTAAAACAGGGATCGATTTAACACATAGATGAATTGTTTAAACTTCTTTCTTTTCATTAAGTTTTCGTTTTTTAAGGCATTCAAGCTTTCCCTAAGGGAAGGTCCGCGAAATAAAGAAGCAAAGAGCCGACCGTAGGGAATCCATGAACACCTTTGAAAATAATGAAGTAAAACCGACCAACGGAGCTCCCATATTTCCTAATTATTATTTAACGTTTTGGACGGATGTGATAGATTCCATTATCTACATCTTTTTAATTTATTACAAACACCTAGAGGTTTGAACCGTTAATTAAAAAGAAACAAATGTAGGATAAAATGGAAGCAGAGAAAACGAATAGTTCGAAAACTCAAATAGAGACTGATTACGGGAAACATGAAGAGAATCCGGGAATACCAAAACCGGCTCTTGAGGAAAAAGATGACAAAAAGGTGGGTTTTACCATCCATTGGTCGATTATTGTTGCAATAATTGTGCTCGCTATTGCATACTTTTTATTTGCTTAGCGGTGATCATTAACGACCTTATTACGCTAACATGCACCGGATTTACACGATTTTTTTTAAATGAGCACAAACAAATGAGGGCATTTCTGTATTAATGAATAAAATCAAACATCTATGGGAAATTTACTTTATATCATCGCAGTTGTATTAGTTATCATTTGGGCTATCAGCTTTTTTGGTGGATATGCACAAGGGGGTATTATCCACGCGCTTTTGGTTATAGCCATCATTGCTATACTATTAAGGGTAATAAGGGGTGCAGCCTGATAGAGCCCGAAAGAGCTCGAATTATAGGATTCGGGCTCTTTATTCTAACCATTAAACCTATTTCATTTATATATCATTACAGTCGCCTATAATCCTGCGAAGGACAAAAATCATAGGCGTTCGTTAAGCGCGTATCCTCCAGAAATCCCAAAACTAGAAACCACATTGCCCCCTTTGGTATTCATAGAGCAGCTACAATATCCCGGTTCAAATCGGAAGACGGACTGACAGAAGTTGATCATTGCTAAATCCGATTACATTGATCGCTTTCAAGGAATATCGGTCCGGATAATCTATCATCTGGAAATCGGTTGTTTTTAAAATCAATGATTTTAAGTACTTTTAATGAAAGAAATTCAATGATACCATGCTTGGAGAATTAAATAAAAGAGAAATAGTAGATTTATTGAAAAGCCAGTTTATTGGCCGCCTAGGATGCCATTTAAACGGCGAAACTTATGTAGTGCCTATCAATTATGTATACCAAAATGATGCAATATATGCTCACTCGGGCGAAGGTAAGAAAATAGAGATGCTACGAGGAAATCCACGGGTATGCTTTCAGGTTGATGAAGTTAAAAGCATGTTCAAATGGAAGAGCGTCATTCTTTGGGGAACCTTTGAAGAATTGGAAGGCACGGAGCGTCAACAGGTTATGCAAGGCTTAATTTTGCGCATCATGCCCAACACCAACGACCCTGGACGAGACCCTTCTCATGGAATAAGTCCGGAACTTCGAGACACCTTGATCGTTTATCGGATCAATATAGAAGAAGGAACCGGTCGTTTCGAATCTCATGAAGGATAGTTATGGTCCGCTCCATTTTGGAACATCATCCATCATTCTGCATTTGCGCGTGCTTAATTTATTAAGCGTGTCCCAGCCCTAGTGGTAACTCATTCGTTCAAATTTTGGAGACATTATTTAAGTATCGGAATACAAGGTTAATACACCGTCTCCAATTGCGATGCCATCTTTATAACGTACTTATCATACTTGGAATAAATCATGAAAGAAGTCTTACGCATTGAAAAGCTTGGTTCCAAAGACCTAGCTTATTTTAAAGCCCTCATTAAACTGTTTGAGGAGGTTTTTGAAATGAACAAATTGTCTGTGCCGAAGAACGAATATTTAAGCAAATTACTTACCCAAGAACGCTTCCATGTATTTGTTGCGCTATATGCAGATACGGTAATAGGAGGTTTAACCGCTTACACGTTGGAGCCATATTATGGTATAAAACCCTTGGCTTATATTTTTGATTTAGCTGTTTCCAGACATTGGCAACGAAAAGAGGTGGGAAGCAGGCTGATAGCGCGAACAAAATCTTACTTTCGAGAAAATGGTTATGAAGAGCTATTCGTTCAAGCGCATAAAATTGATAAGCATGCGATCAATTTCTATCGAAAAACAAAACCTTCAGAAGAAGGTGACGTTTTTCATTTCAGCTATTCATTAAACACATAAAATCCATTAAAACATCGTCTTTAGCCCCCGTTGGTCTCTCATTTCATCCTTAACGCATGTTTATCCCAAATTTTGTTGATCTATCCCTAATTTTTTCCGGTTCATACTATCGTTTGTAATCAGCAATGACTTAGCAACGGGTTCTTTCGAATCCCTTTCTTTTAACGGATAAATGATCTGAATCGTCACTCGTATGACTAAAAACACACGCATATTGTCGGAATAACACCTTACACGTGTGCCTCATCCACTTTAAATTTGGCTTATTATTAACTATATGAAGATCACATGAGAAAAATCAGGATTTTTGAACATATCTCGCTGGATGGCGTGATAGAACATGACGGAGATTATGTCTATGGTGCATGGACCACCCCCTACCGGAGTCCGGCCGGAGCCGCCATCCTCTTTGACGCATACGGGCCAAATTTTGACCTCTTGCTTGCCCGCCGTACATACGATATATTTAGTGGCTTTTGGCCTAAGGCCGGAGATTTCCCAATGGCAAATGCGATAAACGCTGCAACGAAATACATTGTAACTCACAGGCTCGACAGCTTGGAATGGGGGCCGGTAACGGGCTTAAGCGAGGATATCGTGGAGGCGATTCGTAATCTCAAATCAACGGATGGTCCTGACCTGATTGTGGTGGGAAGTTCGACGCTAACCTCTCTATTGCTTGACCAGGGGTTGGCTGACGAGCTTGTACTCATCACCTACCCGGTTTTACTTGGTCGGGGCAAACGCTTATTGTCAGAGACTATTGACGCTCGGGAGCTTGCTTTTGTTAACTCAAAGTCTACCCCTACGGGTTTGTTCATCAACACATACAAGTATCTCGGATCCTTGAAAAAAGTAAATTAGTGTACCTGTTATAAGTACGGTCGATTTCACGGCAAAACAATCTGTGCTTATGGAATATCTTTTCGGCTATCCATCTTATCCAAGAAAAATTGCATCTCACTTTCATTCAGTTTATCTTTTGGAAAGGCGATCAGATAGCGGCCACGGAAATGGACTACAAGTAACAACTCGCGCGGAGTAAGCTCAATTCGTCGGACCCAGTCCCATCCTTTTGTTTCTACGCGTTGTGTTTTTTCATGCCTGATAGTTATTTCCTGCTCATCGAATTCAATAACCATATCCAAATCCCTGTTCTTCGCCAATCTTTTAGTACTAAAATAATAAAGGGGTACCAATACAACCAATATAAATAGGAAGAAGTAGATTACTGTGGAAAGGATAACCCCGTAATTATCAATGGGAATAACATAAGCCAGTAACAACATTCCCAATAAGTACATCCATAAACTCTTTCTGAAAAAGAAATATAGCTTTGCCCGAAGAATACTTTTATAGTTTGCCCGTAACGTTTTGATAACCATGATATGCGTCGACTATACTTCCCAGTCTTATTTGTTCAAATTTATAAAAAATTCTACGCAAATTTTTCGACTGAAAGATTAAGAACCAATGGTATTTAGCCTATCCAAAGTGTTTATCGGCAGACGGCAGTAAAATACCACATCACCGGACTTTTAAGTAGGTTCCTATAAGGCCATGTGAGATCGGATTGCAACAGCCTAAATACCCATTTACAGAATATTTACTAACTTTCCTTCATGGATACCGTTGACATTACCAGAACACAGGCTCGTAAGATTATTCTCGATGCTGCCTGCCTTACCCAAAAAGCACCGTTTGGAACAGGGATCGAAGCCGTATACCGATTTATCGATCATTTGGGCTTTGTACAGTTGGATACGAATTATGTTGTCGAACGCGCCCATCACCATGTGATCGCTACGCGGGTTCCGGATTATCAAATGGAGTGGTTGGGTGAACTTTGCGAGGATGGTCGATTGTTTGAATACTTCATTTCGGATGCAGGTTACCTTCCCATGCGCGACTTCCGTTATTCATTACCCGTGAAACATGCTTTTAAAACCCGACATGAACCACCTAATCAAGCTTCGATTAATTTGATGAGAGAGATGATGGATCGTGTTGAACGGGATGGCCCTGTTCGGGTTAGTGATTTTGGGAACGATCGGATGGAAGCCAGCAGTGGCTGGTGGGATTGGCGGCCAGCTAAAGTTGCACTAGAACGGCTTTATTTTAACGGTGACTTGATGGTTAAGCGTACTCGAACCTTTCAAAAAATGTATGACTTACCGCTAAACCTGATACCTGATGAAATAGATCTGACGATGCCCACGGATGAAGAATACGCACGCTATGTAATTGAACGTACTTTAGGAGCGCTTGGTATCGCGTCTGCTAAAGAAATGGCATGGCGTAGTCGACGGGTAAAAGACAACCTGGTAAAAAAAACACTGCATGCAATGATTCTTACCGGCGAGGTAAAACAGATCAAAGTTGAAGCTGTGAAAAATCCAATGTATATGCTTCGGGGTCAAGATATCGACATCAAAATTGCGGACGAGGTTTTCATCTTATCCCCTTTTGATATTCTCAACGTATTTCGCCATCGCTTAAAAGACTTTTTTGACTTCGAATATCAAATCGAGTGCTTTGTGCCCGCACCTAAACGTCTTTACGGTTACTTTTCATTACCCATACTGGCCGGAGAAACCTTTATTGCGAGAATGGATGCCAAAGCAGACCGTAAACGAAAACTACTCATTGTTCATAATATCCATTTTGAACCAGTTGCTTTAACGCAACATACTCTTGCAAAATTCATTGAAGCATTGAAATCCTTTGTCCTTTTTAATCAGTGTCATGACATTACCTTTAAAAGAACAAATAACGAAACTTATTTGGAGGCGATTCGTCATGAATTCGCTGATTAGATACGGCAAAATAAGGATTAGGAATGGCATTTTGACAATAGTTAGATAAATCTAACTAAATAGTTAGACTAACTGTTGTTTTTCAAAATCAACTTCCTTATTTTTGTTAAACTAAAAATTACCGGCCATTGGAAATATCGAAGCAATACCGGATAAAATAAAAAGTTAATACAGAAACAATAGGGTATGGATTACGTCATTCAATTATTGGAAAGGGAAAAGAAAGAGCTGGAAGTCGATATACGGCAGGGAGACCTAATGCACAAAAACATGAAGCAAGCAACCCAATATTTCAAAAATATCAGCGAATTGAAAAGAGCTATCAAAGTGCTTCGGGCGAAGGCCCGTGGCTCCGATTAAATCAATAGCATTGTTATTAACATGAACAATGTTGATTCTGGAAATATCCTCTGATAAAAATACACGGAACCGAACGGTCCGTTAATTGATATCAATAATTAATGAATCGCTATGAAATTAATACTCATTCGTCATGGTCAATCTCAATGGAACTTGGAAAACAAATTTACAGGATGGAAGGATGTGGATATTACCGAAACCGGAAAGAAAGAAGCCTATAATGCCGCTTTGCAGATTAAGGGAGAACATATAGCGATTGCTTTCACTTCAAAATTGATTCGGGCTCAGCATACATTGCAGATCATACAGCAAGTGTGTGGATGGCAAGATATACCAGTTATCATGGATCAGGCATTAAACGAACGAGTCTACGGGAATCTTGAAGGGTTAAATAAAGCCGAAACAGCGCAAAGATTCGGCGAAGAACAAGTTCATTTATGGCGACGGTCTTATGATATTGCTCCTCCGGGAGGAGAAAGCCTGAAAGACACCTATAATCGAGTCATACCTTATTTTCAGTCCTTTATTCTTCCCCAACTACAATTGGAAAAAAATGTATTGATTGTAGCTCATGGCAATAGTTTAAGGGCTTTAGTGATGTATCTGGAAGGACTTAGCCCGAATGAAATACTCCAGCGCGAAATAGGCACCTGTGTTCCTTTATTCTATGAGTTGGACCAAAACAGCTTCAGAAATTATCCTCTGCGTTTAAGCCCAGCTAAACCATAGAAACGACGTTTATAGACAAGAGACTAACACACAGAATAGCTCACCGTGTTGTTCCTCTCAATAAAATAAGTGCCTTTCTAAAAAACAGTTAATATGAATCATCTCCAAGGGAAAATCATTGCCGTTGATTTTGACGGAACCATTGTTGAACATGCTTATCCAAGAATCGGAAAAGAAATGCTGTTTGCCTTTGCCACCTTAAGAGCACTCCAACAAAAAGGACATCGTTTAATTCTCTGGACGTACAGGAGAGGTGTTTTGCTGGAGGAAGCCATTCTTTTCTGCAAAAAGAACGATCTCATATTTTACGCGGTGAACGAAAACTTTCCAGATGAACCAAAGAGTGATGGCAAATTCAGTCGCAAAATAAATGCCGACATCTTCATCGACGATCGTAACATAGGTGGATTTCTTGGATGGGAAAACATTTGGCAGCTCTTGCATCCGGAAGGGG
Source organism: Olivibacter sp. CPCC 100613 (assembly GCF_036959255.1). Classification (NCBI taxonomy): domain Bacteria; kingdom Pseudomonadati; phylum Bacteroidota; class Sphingobacteriia; order Sphingobacteriales; family Sphingobacteriaceae; genus Olivibacter; species Olivibacter sp. CPCC 100613. Next base: position 478,386 of record NZ_JAWMTI010000004.1, on the reverse strand, counting down.
GAGCATACGATCATCAGCTAAAAAATCCTGCAATGCACCAAAACCAAGTCCATAAAAAGAAAAGGTTTTTGTTCTGGTAGCAAAGAATACCGGTCATCTGATGAGGGAGGGTTGTCAGGAAGTAATCCAACCCGCAGCTTTCAGAGAATTGTAAAAGTCGCAATCAAAGACTTGGTGTATGAGGGATTAGGATTATATTAGCGTAACACTAAAATCTAGTAAATGAAAACAATAGGTATTATAGGAGGATTAAGTTGGTTTTCGACTTCGGTATATTATTCCACCATTAATGAGTATACGCATCAGCTGCTGGGAGAGTCACACTCAGCCAGGATATTACTTTATTCAATTGACTTCCATGATTTTAAGTTGCTTCAGGAGAAAGACGATTGGACGGCAATTGAAAACTTGCTTTCCGATATAGCAATCAAGCTGGAAAATGCAAGCGCAGACTTTATCATGATGGCTACCAATACTCCACACCTTGTAGCCGATTCCATTCGGAAGAAAATCCGAATTCCGTTCCTACATATAGCGGAAGAAACAGCCAAAGAGATTATCAATCACAACATTTCGCAAGTTGCCCTTCTTGGAACAAGGTTTACGATGGAAAACGACTTTTTTAAAGAGCGATTAAGCCAGTTCGGCATCGGAACCATTATTCCGGAGACAAAAGACAGGGATTTCATTCATCAATCCATATTTGAGGAGCTTACCACCGGTGTTTTCCTGAAAGATACGAAAGATGAATACCTTAAAATCATCGACAAGCTGAAAACAGAGGGCGCTGAAGCTGTTATTTTCGGATGTACGGAATTGGCATTGCTAATTAAAGCGGAAGAAAGCAGTCTACCTGTATTCGACACTTCTGTTATACACGCAAAGGCGGCAGTGAATTTCGCATTATCGGATTAAATCTCCCGTTCATGCCCAATCTAAACAAGAACTAAGGCAAAAAACAGCAAATCACGGATTGCCTTCAATATACAGGGTTAGCGCGCAGTAAATTGACAATAACATGCATAGCAGAACGGAAGCACAGATGATGAAATTAATTCTGGAAGTAGCAGAAAAAGATTCGCGGATATTAGCGGTATTGCAAGATGGATCGCGATCCAACCCCAATGTTACGAAAGATATATTTCAAGATTACGATATTATTTACGTAGTTGAAGATCTTGAACCTTTCCTTGAAAATCCCGATTGGGTAGATGTATTTGGTGAACTAATGATATCACAAATGCCAGAGGATATGGAACTGTATCCTCCTTCACCGGAATTAGCCGGTGCATTTTCTTATTTACTGCAATTGAAGGATGGAAACCGAATTGATCTGATGATGGTACCCCTGAAAATATTGGATCATTTCACCAGTGATAGTCTTTGCAAAGTGATATGGGATAAAGGCCATCTATTTAGACACCAGCCGCTACCACCGGCCAGCGATGCCAGTTACATTGTGAAGAAACCTTCCGCACGTTCGTTCCAAGATTGCTGCAATGAATTTTGGTATACCGCTGCCGGTCTAGCAAAGGGTTTGTGGCGCGGGGAACTCATATTGGTCAAAGAACTATTTAATCAGGTGATTCATGGAGCCTTAATGCAAATGATGGATTGGTATATCGGCTGTCGTCATGAATTTGCGGTAAACCCGGGTAAATTTGGAAAGTTCTACCAGCGATATCTGGAACCTGAAACCTATGAGAGATTTCTGACCACTTATTCTGATGCAACAATGAAAAGCACCTGGCAAGCGGTCTATGTAAGCATTGAATTATTTAGGGATTCGGCCATTTATGTATCAACCCAATTAGGCTACACGTACAATGCAGCGTGGGATAAAAATGTGACCGAGTATATATTACATGTGCAGCAGTTACCAAAGAGCGCGGAAAGAATTTATACGGAGATATAATTTACATCGGCGGCCCGCAGCGTTATATAAAAATACACCCAGCCACATGCCTGCTTTTTCTTTATAGATCTTTGCCCGATAAATACACTTTTCCGATAAAAGGATAGGCATCAATGGTTTCAACAGCTTCGGAAATAGCATAACACAATTGGTACGTTTTATGAAGTTCTTCTGCATATGCGGGAATTTGCGCCTCTTCAACTTTTTCAAAAATCCAAATGGGTTCCAGGGGATCCGAGTCATATTGAGTCACCAATACGGTATGGCCTTTATTTTGAGCCTCTCTAAGTCCCTCTTTTGTTATGTTTGCTAGTTTCATAGCACACGAATATACAAAAAAATAAAATAGAGAAATCCTTCTTAACCTAATTATTTATGAATCAACACCTTGTAATCAAAAAAGAATAAATAACACCTCTAACTTCAACGCTAAGCTGGATCAAAAGATAGTTTTGATCTATCAGTTTAATTAAGCGTAGGCAACCTGAATTAACCTATCGTATACTTAAGAACTACAGTTCCACCACTGCCACGAATCCCCCATAAGGCAGTACATTGACCTTTAGCAGTTCGCCGAGCCGTTGTTCTATTTCGGTAAAGGACTGTCTATCGTTACCGTCCATTAAAAATTTAATAGACTTATTGCCTGTAATGAATGGTAATGCAAAAGAAAAGGATCGCTTTTCCTTTTTACCATTAATCCCCCCAATATACCATGTATTTCCTTTTCGTCTAGCCATAATCACAAAATCACCCGGGAAACCATCAACAAGCTTTGTTTCTTCCCATGCAGTAGGAACCCTTTTCAAAAAATTCTTTGGCCCGCTTGGCAATGCGTCATAAACCTCCTGTTTATCAGCAAAATTCTGCACACCTGATTCAAAAATGACCGCTAAGGCAAGTTGATGGGCAAAGCTGGTTCTATTGAATGCTTCTACGCCTTGCCGAATTTTATTCGAAAAGGTAACAGGTGTGTAATCCATAGAGCCTACCACATTACGCGTAAAAGGGATTGTAGCATTATGAGTAGGTGCTTGGTCACAACTTTCTTGCCTACCAAAACCCTCCGCCCCTTTTATCGCTTCGGTTGTCATCAAGTTGGGATATGTACGTTCAAGTCCACGAGGCAAGGTAGCACCATGAAAGTTTACCATAATTCGGTACTGAGCAGCATCTTCCAATATTTCTTTATAACGTTTTACAACTCCCTGCTTATCCGAATCGAAAAAATCAACTTTAATGCCGCGAACACCAATACGTTGCAGGCGGGCGAGCTCGGCTCTCCGTGCCGGTCTGTCACTCATTAGATTCCGATAGTTGATGGTATCTGTAGACTGACCTGAACCTGAATGATACCAAAGCCAAACCCCCACATTTTTTGATGTAGCGTATCGAACAAGCTCTTCCATGGTTCCTCCTTGCATAAGTTGCCACCCTGCATCAATAAGCGTATATTCCCAACCCATCTCCGCCGAAAAATCGACGTATTGCTTTTGTATAGTGAAATCTTTCGGAGAGGCCCCGTTTGACCACCAACTCCAACTTGAACGTCCCGGCTGTATCCATGATTCGTTTGCTATGGAACTTTTAAGATTCAAGTGCTGCACCAGGTTTGTCTCTACAATATCCGATAAGGCACTTCCTATAACAATAACACGCCAAGGTGTTGCCCATGGTAATGTGGCGGTAGGTTCGACATTATCTGAAAGAACAACCTCTTCTTTTTCAGGAAAACGGATGCTATAAAGCCCTTCTTTGGTACTTTGCAGATGTGTAGCACCGTATGTTCCATCCAAAACGGCCTCCGTTATCATTACCCAGGCATGGTCAATTTGCATGAGCATGGGATATGCCCAGCCTTTCGGGTTAGGCGCATCGGTACCGATCGAAATATTACGTTGACAATATTGTTCATAACTGGGTTTTAGACGGCTATTCCAATCATAGGGATGTATCCAGGCCCTTCCCTTAGGGGATAATTTAAACCCTGTATGTTCTCGTAATACTTTATATAATCTATTATCTGTTTCAGAAAATTTATACCGGAAGGCTATTCCATCATCATAAGCCCGCCAAATAAGCTGTACTTCTTTACCATTCTCATTACGGAATGTTAGGATTTGTTCGTTTGCATGGTTACGACACATTAGCCGTTTTCCTGATTTCAGCAGATATTGCTCATCGATAACAATAGGATCTGTACTCGAAACGGGAGTTAACCCTGTAGTGAATTGTTGATCCTCGCGATCAATTCCTAATGGTGAAGGTTGTAAGATCTCTTTTTCATCTAGATACACAGCATACAACAAGCTAGTACCTCCCTTTACTTGCTTTTGACCACTGAATAACTTTACCGATATCCGTCCATTAGGCGAATCCAATTTCCATTCCCTCTTTTGACTGAAACACATATGAAACAAGATAAGGAGCAGGAAGGTGATCATGTAAATTCTCATCATATTAGGTATTGTTGGTTTTAGTTTATAATTAAATCGCTCCAAATATCCACAACAACAGGCGTTCAGATGGAGTAGATTTTGGTCAAATAAGTGGAAAAAATGAGTTTGGAGAAATTTATGATCATCACTTAGCTTTAAGCGCTTCCAACATGAATAGTGGAGAATCTTTCATACCATTTGCAAAAAGAATACCTCGGAATTTTTATTATCTTTACCGCACTGGAAAATTTATGCTATGTATAAGCCATTCGCTTCAAATACTCCCCCGCCGGTAGCCTAAGGCTAAACAACCGGATTTTTGTCATACCTCACGTTTCCGTGAAGGTGAATCTTTTTATATCTTCAGGTGATCATTCAAGGTTGTTGAGCCATTAATTGACTATTAATTCAATAATTGTTAACCATCTTGAAATGAGAAATTTTAAATATATCCTAATGGTTCTAATAGGCGGAACCCTATACGGTACGATGTCCTCGTTCGTCAAACTATTCTATTTACGGGGGTATCATGCCGCCGAACTATCTTTTTCACAGGCACTCTTAGCAGCAATATTCTTGGGGATTATCTTATTGCTTTCTCGCCGAAGGGGCCGAGTTAATCTATCAGGAAGTGAAATTATTCCCCTGTTGGCAACAGGTGGAACAATTGGCCTCACCAATTTTTTGTACTATCAATCGATAAGCTATATTTCCGCATCCCTAGCCATTGTATTACTCATGCAATTTACCTGGTTCAGTCTATTGTTGGAATGGGCTTTGTTTTCGAAAAAACCGAACAAACCGGAATTTCTAACCGCGGTTTTGATTCTCATAGGCACGGTCATGGCCGGGAATCTTCTTGGCTGGAAAACGCGTTCATTCTCTTGGATCGGAATAGCATTCGCCCTTTGTTCTTCCTTGACCTATGCAATCTATATTGTAGCGAATAGCAGGATCGGTGAACAGGTCAGCTGGCTACCAAAAAGCACGCTGATCATGGCGGGTTCTGCAATGACCATTTTCATCATCAATGCAAAAAGCATATCGACAGGTGATTATTTCGGTCCAGAGTTTCTACTCATGGCCGTTTTTCTTGCCGTAATAGGAACCACCATTCCAACCGCACTTTTTGCAGCAGGTATCCCGAAAATTGGGGCAGGTGTCAGTGCGATTCTGATGACTATCGAACTTCCTGTTGCTGCCTTGTGTGCAAATATTGTTCTACACGAACAGTTAGACGCAATTCAGCTAACAGGAATATGGATTATGCTTGCTGCGATAGCAAGTATGAACTATTACAAATTAAAAAAAACGAAACAATCATGTGCTATATAAGCGAAATCAAACAAACTACTTACACAGAATGTAGGCCCGTACGGCAGAAAAAGGGCTATGCTGTTTTCGTAGACACTCAAAACCTTACCAATAAGCCTCCGCCCCAACGGTACCTGGAATCATAACCGGCCGAGATAGAAATTTTTTTTGCAAGCATATATTCAAGATCCAAATGGTATTCTTTATCTGTATTAGCACGCCAGTTAAAGAACATCCGTGGAAGTAGCCATTGTTCACCTTCTAGCTCAGCTCTAACTCGCCCTTTCATGTTCACACTTATGTCTGCTTCAATAAAAAATGGCAGTGTATACCTGAACCCAAGTACAGGCAACTCATAATCTTGTTCAAAAGTTTGCCTCCCGTTAAATACATTATAATATTTTTGTTGTAAGCCTCGGAATCCGATATAAGGTCTTAACCAATCGCTCAGATACCGTTCATATGACACTTCTGCCTCATACTGACCATCATAATTTGCATTCCCTTCTAGACGAAAAGCATTTCGGGAATTGAAATAGTTTACCTGCAGTTCGCTCATATGACTTTTAGCGGCAAGACTTCCGTAAAAAAACCACTGTCGATCTTCCTTAAAGAGATTCTTCAAAGGGGCAGCAACCAGTGCCGTATCGCGTTCACTTCCTTCATAGTGGACAATACGCGCCATTCCGCTCATCATGTGGTATAAAATATGACAATGGAAGAACCAATCTTTATCCTCATCTGCAGCAAACTCAATGGTTACACTAGTCATCGGCGGTACATCTAAGGTGTGTTTAAGAGGAGAATAGTCGCCATGCTTATTCAGAACTCTGAAGAAATGTCCATGTAAATGCATTGGATGATTCATCATCGTGGTATTCTCCAAGGTAAACCGAACCACTTCCCCCTTTTTTACCTTAATCATATCGGCTTCCGATAACACCTTTTTATTGATCGACCACACATAGCGATACATATTACCTGTGAGTGTAAGATGATAATTCTTTTTTGGTCTCGAGGGATCAAAAGTAGTCTTCTCCAAGGCCTTCAGCATGTCGTAATTGAATAAGACTTTGTGTTTTTGTGAAGCGTCCTTTTCCATTTCATCATCCATCTTCATATCGTGACCCGAATGCGGATTGTCAACCATGCTTCCTTTATCCATTCCTTCCACGTTCCCGTTTTCCATTGCCCCATGATCCATCCTCTTCATCTTCATTCGTCCTGGAAAGTTTACAGTCATGTCCCTCATCATTTTGTCCATATTCCATACATCAGGTTTGGAAACATCACTTGTCATTAACTTCTCACCAGAACCGATAAAAACGGAAGTGGAACCCGAAACATCCTGAGGAGTAGCTCGTAATTCATAAGAACTATTAGCGGGTACGGTAACGAGGAAATCGTAGGTTTCTGCCGTTCCGATCAATATCCTATCAATCGAAATAGGTCTAACATCGAGACCGTCTGCCGCTACGAGCTGCATTTTTCCTCCGGCATAATTCAGATAAAAATAAGTAGAAGAGGAGCCATTGATTACCCGTAACCTCAGGCGTTCACCCGGCTTATATTGCGATAGATCAATGGAGCGCTTACCATTAACCAGGAAAGCATCGTAATAGACATCGGATAGATCCATCGCAGGCATTCTTGTCCAAGCACTTTTTACTCTTTGCAGATAAGAACCATGCGAAATTAATTTATCAAGACTTTGAGCATAACCCTTTTTTATGGTATACCATTCACTTGCAGGATCATTACGTCGAAGAGTACGGTGAACTTCGGAAGGGTTTTCGTTCGTCCAGTCTGACAATAGTAGAACCACGTCGTGATCAACCGGATGTGTCTCCTTTTTGGGATGTATTAAAATAGAACCGTACAACCCACGCTGTTCCTGTAACATTGTATGAGAGTGATACCAGTAAGTACCGCTCTGCTTTAAAGGGAAGACGAATTTCCGAACAGCTCCTGGTTTTATGGGGGGAGTGGTAAGATAAGGAACGCCGTCTTCGATATTGGGCAGTAACAGTCCATGCCAATGTGTAGAGGTTTCGTGATGATGCAGCAGGTTATGAACATAAATAACAGCAGTATCACCCTCGATAAACTCAAGCGTTGGTGCCGGAATCTGCCCGTTTACTGCAATTGCCGATACTTTCTTATCGTTTGCGTAATTGACAATTGTATCGCTCACGTAAAGATGATAGGTCACCGTTTTTCCTTGATCTCGAGATCTATCCATTTTTGGAGATAGCGAATGATCAACTTCATTTTTGTTAGGATGTATATGCTGTGCCAAAGCCACTGGAGCAAACACAAATAGGAAAGCTAACAAGGCTATCATGGTAGCGCGAAGATGTTCAAGTTCCATAATAAAGTGTCTATTGGATTTATATTCTACAGTTTATTAGCAATCTTGTTTCTCAAATCTTTCGACCAGTTAATTAAAAGGTTAATTTCCTCTTTGGTCAATCGAGCATCGCGATGGATGAATGCATATGATCGTAGTGGCATAGTACCATCCTTTAATTGATTTTCCACTGACCGCAACTTGTTATATTGCTTTTTAACTGAGTATGAACCGAATTCATCAAAATTAAGCGCCTCTTTCCCTTGCAAGATATGACCTTCCATAAATTTAGCAAAAGGTTGTATATTACTATACCAGGGATAATCAGTATGATTACTGTGACAATCAAAACAGGTCGCTCGCAATACCGCGTTTACCTCTTTTGGCACATCATATATCTTTGTCAGAGCCCCGGTATCTCCAACGGAATTAGTGCGCGCAGTTCGGAGAATAAACTGGAATGCTATTCCTGTTAATAAAACACCTCCTACTACCGCCCATTTTCTCTTTATATCTACCATATTTACTCAAAAAAGTGCAACCTCTTTCTGACAAGACTCGCGCTAACCTGGTTTAAACAGATCAAATTTTATCCAATTACCCCATTGCTATTGACTTGGATCGGGATTCATAAATTTTCAGACGATAATTGATCTTAAACTAATCAATCACTTCCTTTACAGACCCGCATTTAAGCATTTTGCTTCCGAAATACGGGTTTCTTATTTCATTGGTTTCAGTTAGCCACATAGCACCCTCATTGTCTTTTGCCATTGGGCAATGAGCATGGTAAAGTGTTCTACCTGCTCCGAAGCCTTTAACAAGAGCATATACATCCTCGCTCATCATTATGAAGTGCTCGCGTTGATGTTTAATGTTGCCGACATTTTCTCCAATGTGTTCTGCATGCTCTCTGAGGTCAGCTTCATTTTCATCATACAAAGCCGCTTGCTCGGCAGTCAGCCTAGATTTATCTACCTGGCCCATAGTGGCCACCATTGCTTCACCCCCACTTGCTGCTTCTTTATCATCATCATTAGATAGCGCCGTTTTTACATGGATATAATGATCAACGATTTGCTTGATGGTCGAACTCGTTTTTGGATCAACACCGGTAAAGCTGGCCTTGATTTCCGTGATGGTTGCAGTTTTCGTAGCTGCTTGGGACTCTTCGTCTTCGATGATTTCCGTACTTTGATGATCAACACCCTTCTTTTCCGGCTTTGAATTACATGCTGTGAAAATGATGAACGTCATGATCATCAAACTGAAAATTAACTTTTTCATTTTTCAATTAATTTATCTGTGAGTGATTATCTTGTTGTTTTTGTTGATGAGCTTCGTGTTCATCCCGAATAGCATCTTTACGAACATATTGGCAACATTCGGGCAATTCGTTATATATCTTATCCGGCGCAGCGACATCCCGTGTATCGTGCCCTGCCCTCGCAATTTGCTTCTGCACATCCGCCGCAGAGACTTTATCGGCATTGAATGCCAGCGTCATCATTTTTGTTTCCACATTCCAACTTGCACTTTTTACACCTTCAACATTAGCGGCTTTTTCAATACGTTTTTTGCACATTTCGCAATTACCGTAAACTTTAAAAGATGTGCTTTTTTCTTGACCGTACACAGCGGTCCCCATGATAGCCATAATAGCTAATGGCATTAACCTGAAAGATTTCATAATAAGAAGATTAAATGTTAAAAATCGTAACCGAGGACCTATAGTAAGGTCATACTGTTCGAGTCTCAGATGAGATCAACGAATGAAGAGAAATTATATTAAATTCGGAAAATTTGGTTGGTAAGGTATAAGCGTGTCCTGATTGCCAGTGGAGGCGAATTATTTGCAGGATGCTCTTCTACTACCATTGGGATAAACAGCCGATACGAGAGATCGTTCGGGGTCTTCGGTAACAGAAAACTAATTTTTTGAAATGCCAAAAAAGTATTCTCAGAATTCTTATGAACTTTATCCAGTTTTACCTGTTTATGTTTATCCTTACAGCAATCATCTTTCTTTTTCGTCTTTCCGCTCATACCACATATTTCACAGACATCATTTTGCCCGTGCCATAGGGATGTTTCTACTAGCCTTTCCATGCAATAATGTAAATGCATAGTAAAACCGGTAGATGTACCGAGATAGAAAAAGGTTAATATGATAAGTAATATCTTTTTCACTGCAGCACAAACTAAATAAAAAGTTCGTGCAAAAAATTACATAATTCCAGTATTATTTTATAGAATCTTCAGGATTCGTTCAATAAAAGGCAAATGAACAGTTCTTATCAAGCTGTGGAAGATCAATTACATAGGCAAAAGCAACTTTCTGATCTGCGCTCCCTTCTATTTTATTATCGCATAAAAACTTGCATAACAAATATTTATGTATACCTTTATAGCGACAGTTTATTTTTTTATTTAATTTAAATGCCATGCAAGAAGGCGTAGTAAAATTTTTCAACGAAACTAAAGGTTTCGGCTTCATCACCCCAACAGATGGTGGACGTGAGATTTTCGTTCACTCATCAGGTCTGAAAGACCGTATTCGGGAAAATGATAATGTATCTTTTGAGGTACAACAGGGACAAAAAGGTCTCAATGCAGTAAATGTTAAGTTGATCTAAATCATTTTCCATATATTGTGGTAGCCAGCCGTCTCTGAAGAGAGACGGCTTTTTTATTGAAACCTATGATATATTATCTTTACTATACCGGTACCGCTTTAAGAAAGCGGGTTTTGCATCATGGTAAGAGGTGATACCGCCTATCAAATGGAGCAGTTTAATATAGTACCAAGCAAAATCAATTTGGTGTTTTAAAAAACCGGACCGGGCGCTATTGGGATATAAATGATGATTATTATGCCATTCTCCAGCCACTATACCCGGCCATACCTGATTAATGGACATATCATTTTCATTGAGATCATAACCCTGTTTCCGTTTATCCTCCCCCTTTCCATGCCCCTCATAGTTAAATGTCCGTACACCGATAGCCCAAAAAGCGGCGGCACCGAATAAAGTACAGGCCAGTGCATGACCACCGATCAGATAGGCAATGGTATACCAAGCTGTCCAATTCAATAAACATAACCATAAAGCCCGTGCGGGATGTATAATGGAACCCCATTTCTGATAAGCCGTGTAGCTATTTGCAACGATACCGGTATGAGCTATAAGCTGTATCGTCCGTTTATATTCTTCGGGTGTTAAGTCTTTGGCAATAGGCTGGTGATTTACGTCTGCTAAAAAGCAATATAGAAAACCTCCCTTTGCATTATAAGGATCTCCCGGTTGATCCGATTTGGCATGATGAACGTGATGTGATATGGCATATATCTCTTCAGGAACCATACTGATGGTAAGATTTTGTGTGAGTATCCTCCAAAAACCATTCTTGAAACGATAAGCCTTGTGCGTACAGTAGCGGTGATGCCATATCGTTCCATGTGTCCCCATAATGACCATACTATATATAAAAGCGATTATCAGCAACCAGATTGTAAAATATTTAAATAGGAAAAGAAACAATAAAGGCAATAGTATGATTACCCTTAGCCAGCTGAAAAGAGGTAACCAGTTCTTTTTCGACTGAAAGATGTTCAAGCGCTTAAAAAATTCCCGAAAAATCTGTTTGGAAGTAGGTTGACTTAATCTCCCCCGCTGATCGGACCATCCATACGATGGCGGATCTAATACCTTGTCTAATAACATTATGTTTTAATTTCCGGGAAGGTACTCTATTTTTTCCGCTAACAATAGAACTTAACATAACTTAACATTTCGACGTACGCAGAAGGTTATTCGTGATCAGCTTTTTTAACTTCCAACACATTTGGTTTATCGATTCTTTGAAATCCAATCTTTGTAAATGGTTTGAAGACAATGGATACCTCTTGACCAGGATGAATATCTTCATCTCGTTCCCAAGTTTTGAACGTTCTGCTCCCGGTGATGTAGATCACTTCCTCACTTGAGGAATCCCCCGTATTATCCACAATATACAACACCTGACAGATCTTTCCGCTGAAATTCATAATCGGCACGGGTCGAAGCCAGGAGTCTTTTTTTGTTTTGATATAATAATAACCTGCTATAAAAGCAAGTAAGCAAAGGCCTGCAATATAGGTTGCCATTCGATATCGCTGCGGATCATTTTCATCAAAAAGTTGACCCAAAAAAAGAATGGCAACTATAAAAAAGCAGAATTTTAAACCTTCTTTAAACAACATGATACCATTTTTAGTGGGCTCAGGCATTTCCATTACATGGCCTTTTTCTAGCTTATCTTCGTGAATAAGCGCTGGATATAAGACTCGAAGGAGCAATATGCTGTCTTCTTCTTTTAACGGCAACCCTTCCAACTTTACAGAAACGCCTGTAAGAAACTCCAGACGCTCTTTCGAAAAGTGTACTGTTTGGTCTAAGGGGAACAGGACTTTTATGGAACGTCCTTCGATGATATACTCGAAAGCATCCTGCTCTAGGTATCGAACATTGCTGAGTTGCCCTGCATAAATAACTTTACGGTTCTCATGTAAAAACCAGTCCTTTTGTTCCTTATTTAAAAGATGGGCACTAAATCTTTCGATCAGGTGTTTATCCTTTTCATTTAAATAAGCGCTGTAATTAAGCTGATCTTTCATAATAATAGTAACGGCAAGAAAGCTTTCCTGATTTTATTTCCCTCTTCTCTAGGTTGGCTTCATCGGAATAAGCCAATACGCATATCAACGGATACACTTTCGGGTTATTCCTTATTCAGTCGCTCTTTATCAATCAATTGCCCTTCCTCTCCCAACGAGATAGTCCCATTGGCGAGCGTTTTCATCAATTCTCTTGCGGCTGCTCCTCCGGCACGATTGGCACCGATAGTGGAGGCAGAAGGACCATAACCTACCAAATGGATTCTCGGTTCTTTGGCAACCATAGTGGCTAACCGCCCTGTCATGCGGATTCCACCATTTTCTTCCCGAGGTAGTATAGGTTCTAAATGTGCCAGTGCGCTTCTGAAGCCTGTGTTCCATAGAATGACATCTGCTTTTTCTTCCCGTCCGTCGTCCCATTTTACACCATTGCCGGTAATTTCGCTGAACATAGGAAATCGCTTCAACACACCGCGCTTTTTCATATCTTCCACGGCCGGTGTCACGGGCAGCCCCGTTACTGAAACAACCGACAGCGGTGGCAACCCTTGTCTCACACGCTCTTCTACCAAGGCAACTGCGTCGTGTCCGGCAACATCGTCAAAAGGCCCTGCCCTAAAATCAGGGGGACGACGTGTAACCCAGGTGGTCGTAGTTACTTTCGAAATTTGATCCAGCAATTGAATAGCTGAAATACCGCCCCCCACCACAATGACATGCTTGTCCTGAAAATAAGCGGCGGACTTAAAATCTTTCGTATGCAGTTGTTCACCCTGAAAAAGTTGCATCCCTGGATATTCTGGAATATAGGGATTGCCCCAGGTACCTGTTGCGTTGATGATACCCAAAGCGGAAAATAAGGTACCCGTGGTGTCAATGTAAAACCGGTTTCCATGCAGGAAGACTTTTTCGACCTTTAGCGGTCGATATACTTGAAGGCCGAATTTCTTTTCAAATAAATCAAAATAATGCGGAACAGCTTCGTTTGCACGCACAAGCGTTTCATCGATCGCTAATGTTTCTTCAAAAGACATCCCCGGCAAATCGTGAATTTTGTTGACCGTACTCAGTGTTAACGACGGCCAACGAAATTGCCAAGCACCACCTGGCTGAGGTGCTTCGTCCAGAATGATAAAATCGCGACCAATTTTCATTCCTGACTTTTTTAAATGGTAGGCAGTAGAAAGCCCTGCCTGACCAGCCCCAATCACCGCTATCTTCGTTTTATACCGCAAGTTTTTTTCCATAGCAAAGTAGCTTTAACGCCATCCCAATCCAGGTGCCACCTGTTCCAATATGGCGGACAATACATGTACATTGTAATTGACACCCAATGTATTGGGTATCGTTAAAAGGATTGTATCCGCTTCCTGAAGGGCCTCATCTTTAGCCAATTCTTGGATAAGCTTATCTGGCTCGGCCGCATAACTTCGCCCGAAAATAGCACGTTTGTCCTTTTCGATTGTACCGAGCTTATCCGCCCGATCCGCTTCTTGTCCAAAGTAATACCAATCTTCATCGTTTACCAGGGCAAAAATAGATCGGCTCACTGAAACCCTTGGTTCTCGCTGGTGTCCGGCTTTTTTCCACGCCTCTTTGTACAATCTGATCTGCTCCGCTTGCTGCACATGAAAAGGCTTACCACCTTCGTCGTATTTCAAGGTAGAGCTTTGCAAATACATGCCATTTTCAGCTGCCCAAACGGCGGTCGCATTGGAAGCGGCCCCCCACCAAATCCGCTCCCTTAGACCTGCTGCATGGGGTTCCAGACGTAACAGTCCGGGTGGATTCGGAAACATCGGATAGGGATTAGGCTGCGCAAATCCAACGCCTTGTAATCTATTTAAAAACTCCAAAGCTTTACGACGCCCCATATCGGCATCGGTCTCCCCTTCACCCAGTTCATAACCAAAGTAGCGCCAGCCATCAATCACTTGTTCGGGTGAGCCTCGACTGATTCCCAATTGCAACCGACCACCTGAAATTAAATCGGCAGCACCCGCATCTTCCACCATATACAGTGGGTTTTCATAGCGCATATCGATGACACCTGTGCCAATCTCTATTTTGTTTGTTTTGGCGCCAATGGCTGAAAGTAAGGGGAATGGCGATGCCAGCTGAGCGGCAAAATGATGGACTCGGAAATAGGCGCCATCTAAACCGATTTCTTCGGCAGCAACAGCCAAATCAATAGACTGGAGTAACGTATCGCTTGCAGTCCGGGTACTGTAGGCGGGATGATCGGCCCAGTGTCCAAAGGATAAAAATCCTATTTTTTTCATTCGAATATATTGTTGTAAGCAATGAATCCCGGCCTATTGCAGGCAGGGGTTATACTAAAATTAGCAGGGTATTACTGCCAAATATACTCAAATATCAAGAATAGATTTGTCTCAACATCTTTTACTCAAGAAAACCGTATTGAAACAAGTAGTTCCGTTACTACACCAAGTTAATTGATAAAAATAAGTGTTGGCGATTTTTAAGAAGAACCGCCTCTTAAGAGAGACGGTCCTCATTACGATCATCTTTTGAAACCCAAAAAGTGTTCAATGATTCGCTAACGCAATGCCTTCCTTCATGTCAACGCGCGGTTCAGAATGCATAGGATATATGTGTCATCAACCGATTACCGGCATGAACCCGTTTATCCGCTAACATTTGTGTCATCGGTATCTGAAGATTGGCACCAAGTGACAATCGACCAATATTCATTTCCGCACCGACAATGGCCGATGTCAGGTTTCCTCCTGATTGACTGACGTAAAAGCGATTGTAAGACACGTCTTGTGCTGCTTTTTCATAACGTATACCAACATTCGGTGCAATCCTTACCTTTTGATGAATTAGGAATTTGTAATAAACCAATGCATTACCGGTAAATTTATTTCCATATCGATAGTCATAACGATTTGTGGTATTCAACTTATACAGTAAATTCAGGTTGAACCCAAGATCCATTAACCGAGCGTCGTAGCTAAGGTTGAAGGTAAAATCCGTACTTCCTGTACCGAGCTGGAAATTATTCGGAGCATCTGAAGAGACATTTTCTCTTTCTGAATTATCATATTTGCCGGTTGGTGCCTTTATCCCGACACCTGCCCATAAAGAATGATTGAAAAGTTTTGAATTTGTAGTTGTTACAACGCCTTCAAAAATGCGATAATAAGCCATCACCGCAATATCACCCAATCCATTCTTCTCTCCATATTCATCCATCGCACGCACTTGCCGTTGGTTGAAATTAAAAGGAACAAAGGCCATGATTCTGAGCTTCTTCCCAAAATTATAAGCACCCCAAATTTCAGCAATCTGATAGGTTTCATCCGCAGTAAGCGGTGTACGTAGTCCTCCGGGGCCAAGGTGGGTTTGCAAAGTATTGTATTGATAGCGCAAACCGATAAATCGCTTGTTAAAATCCGGCAATATGCCTAAATAATAATTACCGACCCCGCAACCACAAATATCACAAGCAATTGCAGATCCGTAACCGAAAATAATAAAAGCGACTAACAACAATGTCTTTCTCATTTGTCTCTAATTAACCACAAAGCCATCCCCCAATTCAGGTTCGGATAGCAATTGTTCCTTTATAAAAATTTCGTCGTTCAATGTGTTTAGGAAATCGAGCAGATCTTCCTTTTCCATATCCGTCATTGATACTCCCGGGGCCTCATCTTTGCGCCGAAAACCGTTGTCCAGGTTTTGAGTATTTTGCATGAATTTCCGATAATGGTCAAGCACGCCACTCAGGGTGTAAATACTTCCATCGTGCATGTAAGGTGCCGACCATCGGAGATTTCGCAAACTGGGTACCTTGAATTTGTATTTATCTGCATTGTTCAGAGTAACATTGTATCGCCCCTGATCTCCTGCAGGATTGGGTCCTAATCCATTATCATGAAAATCGGCATCTGTAAATAGGGGTTCGGTATGGCAGCGAGCACAGTTATTCTTAAAGAAAATGTAGCCACGTTGCTCCGATTCGGTGAAGGAAACATCTTTTTCCTTACGCATAACCTGATCGTACTTACTGTTGTCGCTTACAGCCATTAGCATAAATTGCGAAAGGGCCTTTGACATCTTTGCGGAAGTGATCTCGCTACTTCCGAAGGCTTTTTCAAAAAGTGTAGGGTAATCAGGGTGTGCCTGTAATTTGGCAATCACATTGGGTACTTTTTCATCCATCTCTACTGGATTTTCTATGGGTACTACTGCCAGTAGATCCAGGTTAAATACGCCACCATCCCAGAAAAAAAACTTATTCCATGCAAGGTTCATAATCGGCATAGGATTTCTTGTTCCCAAACGGTCGTCAATGCCATGACTAACATCGTGGCCATGATGCGTGAAGTTGGCCGACTGGATATGACAGCTTGCACAGGCTATGGTATTGTTCCGAGACAAACGCGGTTCATAAAACAATCGTTTTCCCAACTCAAAACCAGCTTCGGTAAGCTTATTTTCACTGAATTTGTAGCTTACCTCGGGAAAATGGGTCGGGGTAATGAAGCCCGGGAAGAGCCTCCCTACATCGGGAATTGCATCGGCCGACTTTTTACAGGCATATACCATGATCAGCAGCACCATTGATATAAAACATTTTTTCATTAGGTGTCCTATAATTGATCTTCACTGGTTACACCATTTTCGGTATGGTCATGGCTGAACATGGTAGGAAAGTTATTAGCTATGTTTTGGCTATACTCACTGAACATTACATTGGGATGTTCGGCGATACGGAAAGCATTTGGCCCATTAAATACCTTCATGAGATCAACGAACAGGTGTACATTACTGCGATATCCATTTCGTACCTGTGCGATCCCTGCCTTTGTCAAGTCGATGGTAATTGTTTTAAGATTATTTAAGGTTGGTGCATTGTAGCCACCGAATCCACCGATATGATATTTGAATTGCTTACGCCCTGTCGGATCGCCTTGCTGATCATCGGAAATAACAGCGGAATTTCCCTCTAATTTAAAAAAGATATAACCGCTGTTCCAGCCCCAATACATCCCTTGGGTTTCGTGGTCGCCTGCAGTAGGATCTAATACACCGGTCCTTTTATCGAGCCCCATGGTGCTTCTAAGACTATCTACGCCTAGGATAAAAGAGACTTGTGTATAATCTCCTTCAGGTACCTTAACTTTTGCAAAGCGCGAATTTCTGTCGTCTCCAAAAATTAAAAAATAACTTTCTTCAACTGGATCTTGAGGTACGACATATTCACTTCCATCTGTTTTTTTAACTTTAATATTACTTATGAAATATTGGATTCGCGAAATGGTAAAAGGTTCGCCCTTTGCATTGACGTAAGGTCTGGCCATATTATCAAACTGCAAACCATAATCACCTACCAGGTTATCGAATTCGATGGAGAAATCGCCCATCTTATTGCCATCAATTTCGGGTGACTCAACTTTTTTGCAGCTTACTATGGCAAATACTATTAACGCTATTAACCCGATTTTTGTCCATTTTATTTGATTGTCCATTTTTTTTAATTTTTTTAGCTAAAAATTTATTATCCGTCATCCCATTAAGAAAAGCTGTGATGACCTCCCTCTCTTTTTCTGTTATTAAAATCCGATTGTATCCTGACTTTACTCCGCGTGAACACGCAAGTGCATGCCTAGCTCACCTGTTGATCATAAGGCCATAAACCATGAACAGGGTGCGTAAGGGATCAAAAGGAAATCTTTGGGTATTAGCTTAATTTAGGGGGAAGAAGAAATTGAGGTATATAGAGATAATTGTATAGTCCTGAATAGGGAGTAAACACCGGGGATAAAATATTCGGTATCAAACTCAACAAACCGGAGAACGCTGGTAAAATCACCAGAACCTCTATTTTATTGATACGAGCTTCTTTTTTATCGTGCCGATCGTCCTGCAGCTTTTTAAGCTTTTTCATGAGAACACACTGCCCATTGCAATGCATTTCCGGTTTATTTCTATTTTCGCAAAGAACACGGGCAATAAGGTCCCTATTCAGCCCGAACCAGGTCAATACCCCCAAGTTTCCCAAGCATTGGAAGGTCAATGATAGCAATAGCAAATAAACAACGATTCTTTTCAACATGTTTCGAAATAAAACATAAGACTACTGACAAACGTTCAGCGCTCTTTAAAAAAGTATAGGCATTGTCTGGGCAATAAAACAATGCGATTAAAAAGATTATTCGAAAATGTTAAATAATCGGAGGGTGAAAAACCGCTCCAAGAGATGGGGAAAGATAGAAAGTCTTGGTTTCCGGAAAAAATGCTTTCTTTATAGCCTGCACAATAGGCCGCTTAGTCAACTTGAAATCGATCCGCTCCGAGATCAGCTGAAAATCCTTTAATTTTAGTTCGGGATTCTTATCCTCTCGCTCCTTTTCTTTCTTCAACTTACTCATCAACACACACCTGCCACTACACATCGGAGCCATTTTTGTGTTCCTATTTTCGCATAAATTTTTGGCTATATAACCCCTATTAGCATAAAAAGCCGTCATAATAAAGAGTCCTGCACAACTTTGAAGTAGTACGACAGGAATCATGAATAAGAGTGCGAGGCGTTTCAAGAGTTAATGCTACTGAAAGTATCTAAACATTGCGAATATACTGATTTAAATGGGTAAGTGGTATCCCTTTCTTCTTATTTATATTTTATTACGCCTTGCATTTATCTTCGAAATTTGAGACATTCGCTCAATCCTTTATCCAATAAGGCCCAAAATGCGATATGGCGGAGAAAAAACCCTCGATTAACGATATAGCAAAACATCTAAAAGTTGCCAAATCTACGGTATCCTTTATCATTAACGGAAAAGCAGAGGCCCACAGAATCAGTAAAGAGCAAGAACAGCGCGTGCTGAACTATGTGAAAGAAATCGGTTTTAAGCCGAATTATATGGCACAAAGCCTTGCAACGGGAAAATCAAATAGTATCGGCCTAATCGTAGAAAATATCGGTGATTCTTTTTTCGGACCTATTGCGTTGATGATTGAAGAGCAAGCGAAAAAAAGTGGGTACCGGATCATTTACAGCAGTACATTGGGCGATACGGAAGCGGCACTTTCCGTTTTACAATTATTCCGCGACACCAAGGTTGATGGTTTTATCATTGCCCCTCCCCTTCATATGGAAGAAGAAATCAAAAAGGTCATGGATGACGGGGTGCCCATCGTTATTTTTGATCGAATGCTGGATAATGTAGCGACGGATTACATTGGCACCAACAATCGAGCGATGGTGGTTGAGGCCTGTGAACATTTTCTAGAGCAGGGCTTTAAGGAGATTGCTTTCATTTCCTTAGCCTCTTCTCAAAGTCAAATGCAGGAACGCCTCGACGGCTATATCAATTGCATGAGAACACATAATCGATTGCCGATTGTACTAGAGGTCCCTTATAGCGAGCAGCGTGATCAACGGAAGCAACGAATGATCGATTTCTTACAGGACAATCCTCAGGTAGACGCGCTTTTCTTTGCAACGAATTACCTATGCATCAGTGGTTTGGAAGCCATTCGAGAAATAGGAAAAAAAATACCCGACGAGATCGGTATTATCGTATTCGATGAACATGACTTATTCCGGTTATTTACACCCTCCATTACCTCTATTATCCAACCATTAGCGCATTTAAGCAAAGCCATTATTGATACGTTATTAAACCGGATCAATGGCATTCCCGCCGATCCATCCGGTCTCCACCAAGTTTTTCCTTCTAAATTAGTAATCAGAGAATCCAGCATCAACAAAAAATAGTCGAAAACGCCCTTGCTAAACTGGTTTTTTTAATTTAGTTTTGTCACATCATTCGGAACTGACCTTTTTTTTAGCTAATCAGAAAAACCGGTTTTCCATATTTATGTTACAATCGCGTATTGTGCTCATTAAATTATGATTAACACCTAACTAAAAAATGATGAAAAGTAGAAACTTATGTTTAAAACTGTGCTTGGTTGTTTTTCCTAGCGTACTACTTCCCGCGTTCACGAGCGGCGCTGAAGGAAAATGGGCGCTAATTGGGGAAATGGGGCAACAAACGGGCATTAAAGGAAGTGTATTAGACGCTACCGGACAACCCCTACCTGGGGCAACCGTTCGTATTAAAGACGGGGAGGGCATTACCTCAACCGACGCGAACGGCCGATTCAATTTAGCCGCAAAGGATGGGCAAATCTTATTAATTTCCTTTACAGGCTACCTATCCAAAGAAGTGGCTGTTATCGGAAATGCAGATCTTAGCATCACCTTATTAGAGGATGCTGCTGCATTGGATGAAGTTGTCGTTGTGGGTTATTCTACCCAGCGACGATCGTCCGTTACCGGGGCTGTTGCTTCTGTTAATATGACCGATTTGGAGACACGACGTGTACCTAATGTTGCCCAGTCTTTACAGGGGCAGGTAGCTGGGGTACAAATTACGCAAAGCAGTGGTGCACCAGGCGACGGCATTAATGTAAGAATACGCGGAGAAGGCACCATTGGCAATAATAACCCTTTATATGTCATAGACGGTGTACCTTCCCGAGACATTACTTTTTTGAATCCTTCCGACATTGAATCCATGTCCGTATTAAAAGATGCGTCGGCCGCAGCCATCTATGGATCTCGGGCATCCGCCGGTGTAGTGGTTATCACAACAAAGCAAGGTAAGGTTGGACAAAAAGCATTCAATATTAATTACTTTGGTGGCCTCCAACAGGTAGCTAATTTACCTAAACTGCTGAATACGCCGCAATATCTAAATGTATTGGAAAAAGCATGGAACAACTCGGGGATTACCGGCGAGAACCCGTATACGCTAGATAAGTCACGCACCGATCTTGCGAATACGGATTGGCTTGATGAGTTGTTTGAAACCGGGAAAACCAATAGCGTTGAATTATCGGCTAGCGGCGGCAACGAAAAAACACAATACCTGATTTCGGGTGGTTACTACCGGCAAAATGGTATCGTCATTTTCGACAATGATCAATATGAAAGAATTAATTTCCGGGTAAATGTAAACAGCGCCCTGTCGGATCGTTTTAAAATAGGTACGAATATGCAGATGGCTTATTCTAAACGTGATCAGATTTCGGCGAAAGGTGATGCACCCGGCATCATTCGGCACGCATTATTGAGGCCACCTTTATTAAGTGTTTACAAAGATCCATCCGATCCAACTTGGTCTGCTGCGGATCCATTTACAGATTTGCCATTTTATAGGAACAATCAAGCAAATACAGGCTATGAAAGTAATAAATATGAATATACGCGCAACCCGGTAGCGGCGGCCTATTTTACAGATAATGTATTTTCACAGATTAAAACTTTTGGAAATGTATTTGGTGAATATGCACTTCTAGCAGATAAATCGCTCAAATTCCGAACGAATGTTGGTATCGATCTGAATGTAAATCACACCAAGGCCTTCTTTGAAAATTACGGTGATGATGATGGAAGTGCCAGCCCCAACGATTTAGGAAAAGGGCGTATTAATCGCCCAGATGGGCTGAATGAAGATCGCGGAACAGATTTTACCTTGACTTGGAACAATGTTTTGTCTTATGATAAGATGTTCGGTTCCCATCATATCAGCGCCTTAGCCGGGACGGAATATATTAAAAACAACGCTTCATCAATTAACGGCTCTCGCAGACGTTATGATTATACACTGCCTACATTCCGGTACCTCGATTATGGCAGCACGCTACTGGATTTATGGAACGGTGGCTCAGGATCGGAATATTCGCTATTCAGTATTTTTGGTTCAGCGACCTATGAGTATGAAGGAAAGTATATGATAACGGCTAATCTGCGGGCAGATGAATCTTCTCGCTTCGGTGAAAATCATCGATGGGGCTATTTTCCATCCGTCTCGGTAGGTTGGGCCATGGGCAAGGAACAATTTATGCAAGCTATAAGTTGGATTAGTGATCTCCGTTTACGGGCCAGTACGGGTACATTAGGAAATCAAGAAATCGATAATTATGCATATTTAACGTTAATGAAGCGAGTGGGCGAAAACTACCTGATTGACCGCTATGGTAATCCCGACCTAAAATGGGAAACAACGGTGCAACACAATATCGGTTTGGATGCTTCGTTCTTTGACGATCATGTTTCATTGACCGCTGATTATTTTATCAAGGATACCCGGGACATTTTACTGCCGATTTCCCTTCCAAGCTTAGTTGGAAATGTACAACCGACCATTGTAAATGCAGGGCAAGTGAAAAATAAAGGTTTTGAGTTCTCTTTGGGTTATCGAAATACGACTGAAAATGGATTCCGTTACGGGTTAAATGCGAATTTAGCCACCTTATCCAATGAAGTTGTGAAGTTACATCCAAATGTACCCTATATCAGCGGCACGGCCACACGAACCCAAGTAGGCAATCCATTGAACGCTTATTTTGGTTATCTCGTGGAGGGAATTTACCAAAATCAGCAAGAAGTAAACACGCATTTATCCGGTGTAGAGAATCCGACGCAAAAACCTGGAGATATCCGTTTTAAAGATTTAAATGGAGATGGAATGATTAATGATCAGGATCGGGACTTTATGGGCAACCCGATCCCTAAATTAACCTATGGTCTAAATCTTTCAGCTGCCTATAAAGGTTTTGACCTAGCAGTTTTGATCCAGGGAGTGCAAGGGGTTGATCGTTATAACGACGGAAGAAAGATTTTAGATTTCGATACACGCCCATTTAACTATACCACCGATGTACTGGGGGCCTGGGATGGTGAAGGCACCAGCAACACGATTCCTCGTTTGACCTTTAACGACAACGGCAGTAGCCGGGTTTCAACCATTGTATTAGAGGATGCTTCTTACGCTCGTTTAAAAAATGTGGAATTAGGTTACTCATTCGGTTCTTTAATCAAAAATACCAAAGCATTTAAAAATATGCGGGTGTATGTTTCCGGACAGAATTTAATAACCTTAACAGATTATAAAGGTTTAGATCCCGAATCGACCGATTTAATTGATATGGGAACGTATCCAGCATCTAGGACGTTCTTATTTGGTATCAATGTAACGTTTTAACTTAAGCAAGAAGGAATATGAAATCTACATATATTGCATATGCAAAAAGAAGCGCATCATTTCCGCCTACCATAGGCCGACAAGCGCCATCATCTTTAAAACGATTTATTAAGGTGAAAATATTTATCTATAGCAGTTTATTGGGCCTCTGTTTATTGCTGGCTTCCTGCAATATGGAAAAAGATCCCATCGGTTTACTCACCCCCGATCAAATAAGTGATAGTCCTTCCGAAGCTACTCTTAAATCGGCCGTGAACAGTGCTTATGAACCTTTAAGAAATACAACAGGTTTTTTGGGTGACGGTAGCTGGGATAAAGGCTTATTTATTCGTCCCGATTTTGTCATCGAAGATATTGCAGCTGGTGACATGAATAAAAAATGGGCCTCCGATGGAGATCAGGCCTGGATGGATGAAGTTGGCCGCTTTTCGTTCACCGCGGAAAACCCTGCCTTTAATGGCCTATGGACTTATGCCTTTGAAGGCATATCCCGATCAAACCTGGCGATTGATAAACTCAGTAATCCAACTATTGTTCAACAAGCCAATATGGATGCAGACTTGGCGAACCGTATGCTCGGGGAGGTCTTATTTTTAAGGGCTTATTTTTATTTTGAGTTGGTGACAAATTTTGGGGATGTACCCTTATTAACGAAACCATTGACAGATTTTGATGAGGCCTATGAAGTTGCTGTACGTGTGCCAAAGGAACAGATCTGGCAACAGATAAATACCGATCTGCAACAAGCAGAACAATTGCTCCCAGACACAAAATATGCGTCTGAAGAGGAACCTTGGCGGGTTGCATTGGGCACGGTGCTCGCTTTAGAAGCTAAAGTGGCCCTGTTTAATGAACAATGGCAGGATGTGCTGCTTAAAATCGACGCGCTGCAGCAAAAAGGGTACTTTAGTTTGAACAGTAATTATTTTGATAGTTTTGACAATAGCAAGAAATTCAAAGATCAAGAGGTTGTTTTCGCTTATAATCATACACAAGGCACCTTACCAAAAAATGGTAATGGAATTGGTTCACTCTTAGGCTGGGGGTTTATTGCGCCTACAGATGATTTTGTTGCATCTTTCGAAGCAAATGATCCGCGTTTGGACTATACGGTAGACCGCGAGAACAGATTGGTTTATAAGCTCATGGGCGAATTAAACGCGGCCAACAGAGGTAATGGCGATTCTCCTGCCAATAAGATTTTAATTCGCTGGGCAGACATCCTCCTCTGGAAATCAGAAGCTTACCTAGAAACCGGAGATTACCCGCAGGCCATTCGTCTAATCAATGAAGTACGTGCGCGCGCGCGCAATACCCCGACCGTAAGCGGTGGAAAAGCGCCTACAGGAACATTATCTGACCGTAATACGCAGGTTTCAGATCCAGCATTAATAAGGACATGGCTGATGCAGGAAAGAAGAACTGAATTGGGTTTTGAAAGCCATCGATTCAGTGATTTAAGAAGATGGCAGACTGCAGAAGAAGTACTGCGTGCTATGGGCAAAAATTTCAACAGCCGTAATTATCTCTATCCTGTACCGCAGCGGGAGATCGATTTATCCGGAGGAACGATTAGTCAAAATGTAGGGTATTAACATGAATAATTAAGAAAATTAAGTATCCATTTAAAAATGTTATCACATATGAATAGAAGATTTTTGCAGAAAGTACTCGTTATAGCAATCGCTCTTTCCAGCGTGATTCAGGTACAGGCCCAATCCAAAAAAAATAAGCTTCCGGATTGGGCCCTTGGTGGTTTCGTACGACCAACAGGTGTCAACCCTGTTATCTCCCCACGGGAAAACACGCGATTTAGGGACCCCATGAGTGGGAAAGACGTGGCCTGGGAATCGAACGACACGTTTAATCCGGCAGCTACCGTAAAGGATGGCAAGATCGTGGTTTTATACAGAGCCGAGGATAAATCCGGGGTGCAGATTGGCCATCGCACCTCTCGACTCGGATATGCAGTAAGTACTGACGGTACGTCCTTTACGCGTCAGGAAACACCTGTTTTTTATCCAGGAGCTGACGAACAGAAGGATTTTGAATGGCCGGGAGGAACAGAAGACCCACGTGTTGCAGTAACAGAGGATGGCCTGTATGTCATGTTTTATACGCAATGGAATAGGAAAATCGCCCGTTTGGGAGTGGCTACCTCAAAAGATTTAGTCCATTGGCAGAAACATGGGCAAATTTTCTCCAAAGCAAAAAATGCCGCCTTAGTACTTGATAAATTTCATAAATCTGCCTCCATTGTTACACAGGTAAAAAACGGCAAGCAGGTAATTGCCAAAGTGAATGGCAAATATTGGATGTATTGGGGCGAAAACGGCGTCTATGGCGCTACCTCAGACAACCTAATCGATTGGGAGCCGATAACCGACAAGCAGGGTGTCTTAAAGGCATTTATATCACCGAGAGCAGGTTATTTTGATAGTGACTTAACCGAATGCGGCCCTCCCGCTGTTCTAACCGAGCACGGTATTTTGCTTTTATACAATGGCAAAAACAATCCAAAGAATGGAGATGGCCGCTTCAATAAAGGAACCTACAGCGCTGGTCAAGTCTTGTTTGATCGTAATGATCCGACAAAGGTTATTGACCGATTGGATGTGCCCTTTTTAAGACCCATGGAATCCTTTGAAAAAAGCGGTCAATATAAAGATGGGACGGTATTCATCGAGGGCTTGGTATATTTTCAAGAAAAATGGTACCTGTATTATGGTTGTGCAGATTCGAAGGTAGGTGTAGCCGTTTATGATCCAGCTCGTCCAGGAGAAGCGGATCCACTACCTTAACAATGATCATCAAATAATAAATATAGCTCTATGCAAGAAACTGTTCTTGGCGCAGATGTGGGAGGTTCTCATATAACTGCTGCTGTTGTCGATATGGAACACCACGCTGTAATACCGCACAGTTTAGTTCGCCGAAAAATTGATCCGCATGCTTCAGCATCCGTAATAACGGATGCTTGGACAGCGGCCCTAGTCGCAGCGGAAGAGGCTTGGGGAAATAAATGCAACTACCTAGCGGTATCTATGCCAGGCCCTTTTGATTATGAAAGAGGTATCTCTTTAATAAAGGGCATGAATAAATACGACGCCCTTTACGGTATGGATATCAGGCAGATTTTTGCCGCTTGCATGCAACTTCCCGCAAAGCATGTTCATTTTCGGAATGATGCAGAGGCCTTTCTTCGCGGCGAAGCATCTCGTTGCAACGAAAAAGATCGGATCTTCGGAGTGACACTTGGCACTGGACTTGGATCCGCTCTATTTGATCAGGGAGAAGTAAAAGATTTAAATCTCGGTTCCTCCGCATTTTTGGATGGTATTGCCGAAGACTATATTTCCACACGAGGAATATTAAGTTTTTATCGCTCACTGGGAGGAAATGACATCGACGACGTCAAGACTTTGGTCGCGCATCTACATCACAATACGAAAGCCGAACAAGCCATCAAGCAATTAGCCTTGTGGTTGGTCGACTTTCTTTCAGCACATATCGCGGAGCTAAAACCAAATGTGGTAATCATTGGCGGAAACATCAGCAAAGCGCATCGCTTCTTTTTACCGGAAGTTTCACGTGTTTTAGGTGAACGCGGAGTGCCTGTTACCATAAAAGTAGCAGAGATGGGAGAACAAGCTGCAATATTGGGAGCAGCTTCATTTATCAATCCTTTAAAAAATAACAAGTAAATGGGGACCCTTTCTAAACATGGTTTTGCCATCAAATGCTCACTTATAGCATCTTTAGGTGGTTTTCTCTTTGGCTTTGAAACAGCTGTCATTTCCGGCGCCGAGAAAAATATACAAGCGCTTTGGGAGCTTGATTCATTCTGGCAGGGATTTACGGTATCGGCTAGTCTAATCGGCACTGTTATCGGCGCTATGTCAGCAAGTATCCCTGCACAGAAGTTTGGCCGTAAAAAAGTATTAATAATAATAGCGCTCGCTTATTTGTGCTCTGCGATAGGCTGCGCATTGTCCTACACTTGGCTTTTATTTATTCTATTTCGTTTTATTGGCGGACTTGCTGTTGGCATTTCTTCCGTTGTAGGGCCAATTTATATTTCCGAAATCGCTCCAGCGGAAAGCAGGGGGCGTTTAACTAGCTCTTTTCAGTTTATGATCGTTTTGGGAATATTTGTCGCGTACTTAACAAACTTTCTTTTCGTAGGAATGGGCGATGAAGCCTGGCGTTGGATGCTGGGTATTATGGTATTACCGTCGTTGCTATTTTTTAGCCTTTTACAAATTGTACCTGAAAGCCCGCGATGGCTAGCCATTCATGGTTATCCGGAAAAGGCGCGGGCGATTTTCTTGAAATTAGGGGAAGCAGATGCAATAGATGCTTTTTTCAAAACAAACCCACAAGCGGGTGCCTTACAAGACCGTTTATTTCAGCGAAAATATATAAAGCCTATTTTGTATGCCGTTTTATTGGCTATGTTTAACCAGTTGAGCGGAATCAACGCTATTCTATATTACGCACCACGCATTTTTGAATTGGCAGGCTTCGATCAAAAACTAGCTTATTTACAACCCGTATTTATCGGTGGAGCTAATCTCTTATTCACGTGTTTGGCAATGACCATTATTGATAAATTTGGGCGGAAGCGACTCTTATTAATTGGAAGCCTGGGTATGTTTATTTTTTTGGCATTGGTTGCACATGCCTTTAGTCAAGGCGTGGCAGGCGCATCATCTGTACTGTTGTACTTAATCGGTTTCATTGCCTTCTTTGCTTTTTCTCAGGGTGCAGTCATATGGGTGTTTATTTCCGAAATTTTCCCCAATAATGTACGCTCCCAAGGAAGTTCGCTGGGTAGCTTCACTCACTGGATTATGGCGGCTATTATTTCCTGGCTCTTCCCCATTATTGCGGAAGGCAGCCCAAAAGGAGGTTATTATTCCTTTATCTTCTATAGTGTGATGATGGCTATTTCTTTCTTCTTTATATGGAAGTTTATGCCGGAAACCAAGGGTAAGTCCTTAGAAGAAATCCAAGATGCTTTATAATTATAGGAAGCCGTTTCAAATATGAAACGGCTTCCTATAATTATCTTATCCTCTAGTGTAACGCATCCCACTCCCCCTCTTGATAGCCCCTCAACTAAACAGGAATATATCAGAAAATTATCGGAGACTCCTTTCCTTTTTTTTTGAGACGAGGTTGTAATAAAAATGAACAAAAAGAATACAAAAATATATCAGGTTTTGTACTAAAATTACACCAACAACACAGAATATCAAGACATTATAAACATCAACACAAAAAATTACGCTAATAACATTCATCGCCTAATACCGAAAAATCACTATTTAGGGGGAATTACCAATGGCCAGGCTAATTAACTATACTTTAAATAAGCTAACTCAATTATTATGGATGAAGCATTTATCGGGACTATTGTCCTTTTTGCAGGTAATTATGAACCAAAGGGCTGGGCATTCTGCAACGGCCAATTGCTTGCTATTTCACAGAATCAAGCTTTATTTTCTATTCTCGGAACCACCTATGGTGGAGATGGAGTAACTACCTTTGCTTTACCGGATTTAAGGGGACGCGTACCTGTACACGCAGGCGCAAGTCAGGGAGTCGGTTTAAAACAAATAACGCTTGGAGAATCAAGTGGAAGCAATAATAATACACTGCTTGTTACCAATATCCCTCCCCACAATCATCCGGTAATGGCGAACAGCCAACCAGGAACGTCGGGAGATCCCAGCGGTAATTTTCCTGCAAATACCGGGGCAACCGATGCAGAATATGCAAGTAATGCAAACACCGTCATGAATGCACAAATGACAGCTAATGTTGGCGGGGGGCAACCGGTGAACAATATGCAACCTTATCTTGGCTTAAACTATATCATCGCTCTATACGGAATATATCCTCCGCACAATTAGCGAGCAAAAAGAATAGCACTCGATCTTAGGCGGATGCTATTCCGATTTAATTTTTAACTCGCTTGATCATGACAGGCCCCAATAAACCTGATTTTAGTAAGGGACTGTCTAATTTATAAGGTTGATAAGTTGTAAATGTAAAACGTTTGCTCGTACGGGGCTGTTTCTTTTGCAACCATTGAGGCCATTCCCCATTTTGAACCCCCTCAGAAGGTAATTTTTCATCACCAATAAGCCTATTCGGCCATAAATTTATCACTTCAATTTCGAGGAAATTATCTTTCTTTTTCAGGTATTTGCCTGGAAGTTCGATCCGCCAAGGTGCAGTCCATAGAATACCGAGCTCTTGTCCATTAACACGAACACAGGCCAAATTATACACTTCCCCAAGGTCCAGAAAAAGTCGATCATTCTTGTGTACGGTAGCGGGCAAGTTGAATTTTTTGTGGTAATATGCACGCCCGGAATAGTATTTCACACTTTCGTTTTCTTCTTGTGACCAATCTTTCAACGAAGAAAAGGTCGTATCGGCAGGGCCTCCCCAAACCGGATCGAATGCCAAATTCCAAGGGCCATTCAATGAAACCAAGGTTTCATACGTATCAAAATTTTGATGCCTTACATCGGGCAATCTTCCCTGTTTGGGGAAAACAATAAAAAAACTTTGATAGGCTTCAAAACGTAAGGGTATTTTTATGGATCCGCTGTCATATTGAAAATCAGCTAGCGCACGAATTTCACCAGTCAACGGATTCCACAATTGTGGATGATCGGAAGCGTCTCTAAATATCCCTTCTGTCTGAATTATTTCATCTGTTTTATTGGCAACAAAATATAGATCCCAAGCTGGATGGGTACGGTGTGTATATCTCAGGTCTCCTTCGGTATAAAAGTCTGTCTTTACCTTCGCATTCTTCAAAATTAACGCGGTAAGCTCATAATCGGGATAAAGCATATCAGACCGTTCTTTCAATTTTTCTCCCCAAACGATCAACCCTTTTCCGTAATTCCTTCTGCTAAGATTTGTTGGCGTATCCGTAGCACCCCATATTTTTTCCACTTGTAAACGAATGTAATGATCACATTCTGGATAATTGGTTAAACTTGGTGAATGCATCGGCGGATTGCCGACAACCAAGGCACCGTCAAAAATAAGTTCACCTATTTTTGTCAATAGTTCGGGCGTCATTGTCTCATAATCAGGCAAAATCAAGATTTGATAACTGCCACCACCCGGAAAAGTCACCTTACCATCTTTTACCGAGGCATTCATGAGTTGACTGGCTGAACATCCGTCAAAATTGAACCCTCGCCGATCCCCGATCGTATCTCCGATAACTGCAGAGCGGGGTGGAACAAAGACCTGAGGGGAATTCTCGGGTGTGAGGTAAAGCATATCCGCTACAGTTCTTCCCTGCTGCAAAAGATACTGACATCGACTAACATAAGCATGATAACTATGCACAAGCGGCCACCACGTCTGGTTTCGATCCCAGTGGACGCCATATGGCCCCATAGTAGCGCCTGGCCGCAATGAATCCGGTAGAAACTGATTTTGAAAAGTATGGTATACAAACCGATTAATACCCGAAGCGAAAGCCCAATCTCCTTGATTTTTCATCGATCCGGGGTACTGTTTCCATGCTTCATTATTTTGGGCGGTAAAGGCTTCCGCCGGAACTAAACTACGCCCCATAATATGTGCTATTGATGTAGCTTCTATTACGCTATAACTGGCATTGAAGCCATATCCCTTACTCCAAAATTCAGCCATCGGCACATCGGCTACGCTACCCAGATCCAGATCAGCTGTAGGATTCATATCATATGGTTCGATTGAAAGTTCCAATCCATATTTTTTAGCAAAATTCTTCACAAAACCAGCGTGGTTCTCCAAGATCAATTCTTGTGAAGTTTGCCGCAAGTCCCACAAAAAACGTTCGCTTTCTTCAGCACTCCCCACTACCTTGCCTATATATACTGGATAATAGCGTAACGGATCATATCCGCGTCTTTTATGGAATTCGTCTCGAAAATTCGCCGTCCAGTTTTGGGCTCCCATCTCCCAACTATCCATATGTAAACGTTTCAGTCCACCGATTTGATGCTGCCGTATAGGTTCGATTTTTTTCATGATTTTGCCCAAATAGTGATTCAGGTGAAAATTGATAGCTACGGTATCAAATTTATCAGATTCGAAACCAATACCCGGACGCGGTGCCGGACGCGTGATGGCCCCATTATTTCTGCTGCCAAAGCGCATTATTTTCCATTTTCCATCGGACGGTTTCCAATTCAGTGTACCGTTGGATTCCAAATGATCCGTCAGCTCTAAGATTCCCGTCTTTGAGATAACGCGCTGCTGCTTACTTTTTCCAGCTGTCGGTGCCGATAAAAGGGACTTTACAATCCCCGAACTATAAGGGGCTCTTTCATAAAGCGCCTTTTCCTCTATATTAGCAATGGTGTCCATCGAACTTTCTTCGAACGGAAAAGCCAAGACGGCAACATCCTTATAATACTCCATCCAGTTGCTTTTAAATTCCTCTGTATATCCCTCCTCGCCAAAAAATGGCTTGTGCGGCAACGGAATGGGCAAGGTAATTTTTTTGGCTTCATTAGCTGATACGATAACCTCACTGGCAACTAAATGTTGCATCGATTGATCTCCCCGGACCCAAGGGCCACCGCTTCCCGTCCATCCAGGACCGATACCCAAGGTAATTTCGATTCCTAAGCGCCTGGCTTCCCTTTCTGCATGTGCAAAAAGGCTTGTCCATTCTTCACTCAGAAAATCGACCTGACCGCGGGGCACTCCGACATTTACTTCCAGAAAAATCAGATTGCCAATGCCAGCGACCTTCATCGCTTCCAGGTCTTTTGTCATACTTTCAGCAGTCATATTCCCATCCATAAAATACCAATATACGCCTGGTTTTGCACTACTTGG
Organism: Olivibacter sp. CPCC 100613; assembly: GCF_036959255.1. NCBI lineage: Bacteria > Pseudomonadati > Bacteroidota > Sphingobacteriia > Sphingobacteriales > Sphingobacteriaceae > Olivibacter > Olivibacter sp. CPCC 100613. Next base: position 445,811 of record NZ_JAWMTI010000004.1, on the reverse strand, counting down.
GGGATGGATGAAGTCTTGGCGTAATAGATTAATATCTTGAGCAGAAACGACGGTTATTACCATCGAGCATACAAAGCGTATGGTCAGCTTGATGAGTTCTTTCATGTTGATCAATCCATTTAATTGGCTTTAGGCGAAGAACAAGCCTTTACTGACTGGTTTCTATCCTTGGCTTTTCAAAAATAGATAGGTCGAAAGGGGAAAAAAATAGACGAAATGATAATAATCATACAACTTTTGATTTATAGGCATAAAGGTCTGTATCTTTATTATACCTGTTTTTATAATCCAGTGGTGATAGGCCTGTTATCTTTCTAAAGACTTCCCGAAAAGCTTTTATATCTGAATAACCGACCTCGTACATTACTTCATTGATGGTTTTACGTGTAGTTTCAAATGCTTTTTTGGCGGACTCGATCTTTATTCGCTGCAAATATTCAACAGGGGTATTACCTGTTGCCTTTATAAATCGTCGATCAAAGTTCCGTCTTCCCACGGCAAATTTCCTTGAAAGATCTTCTACCGATATTTTTTTATAGAAATTGTCTTCCATGTATTGTTGTGCTTTTATTACGACTTCATCTCCATGAGACTTCTGTCCGGTGAATATCGTGAAGGCAGATTGTGTCTGTCGGTCAATATCGACTTGAAAGATTTTGGAACAATAGATCGCCGTTTCGCGATCATAATACTTCTCGACTAGATATAAAAGTAGGTTTAAGAATGAATAGCCTCCTCCATTCGTATAAATACCATTTTCGTCCGTAATCAACTTCTCTGTTTTTAAGTGTACATCCGGAAACAGGGTTCTAAAATCGTCTGCTGAATCCCAATGAATGGAGCAATTTTTTTCATTCAACAATCCGGATGAAGCCAGCATAAAAGCTCCCGTGCACATACTGGCAATTTCTGCACCATTTTTATATTGCTCTTTAAACCAATTGATCAGCAATATATTACCATCCATAGCCCGTTTAAATTCAGGTGTTAGGGAGGGTATCAGCACAAGATCTGTTTTTTTTAATGTCGATATATTGACCTGCGGCTTCATTGTCAATAAGCCATTGATAAACGAAGATTCTTCGGCGACACCTGCCGTTTCGATTTTAAACAAGGGAGGGTGCCCCTTTTTCTCCCAATAGTTGTTAGCACCCGTAAAAATTTGATAGGCTCCCACAATGCAGGCAATAGTGCTATTGGCGGTTTGGATATCGGGCACTAATATCGTAAGATGTTTCATCCGTTTCGATTTATAATGGTTAGACAACAAAGTTAGTAAATCAATATGTCCAAATCAACCCGCAACAAAGTCTATTTGACACCCCAACAGGCTGTATATATGTCTTTAACTTTGATTTGAAAATACAAGGAAAGAACATTGAAAAATCACAAAAAATAAATTTAAATAGATGAAAAATAAAGATTTCAGCACGACTTTGGTCGTCAACACACAAGCACAACAAGTTTTCAACGCCGTGAACAATGTGCGAGGCTGGTGGTCAGAAAACATCAAAGGTGATACCGACAAACTCAATAGTGAATTTTTTTATCATTATCAGGATGTTCATCGGGTTAAATTGAAAATTATCGAAATGGTGCCCAACGAAAAAATAGTTTGGCATGTGCTCGACAATTATTTTAAGTTTTTACCTGACGAAACGGAGTGGAAAAACACCTATATAATCTTTGACCTGACTGAAAAGAAGGGTAAAACTACCTTAAAGTTTACACATCAAGGCTTAATTCCGACCTATGCATGTTTCCAGATTTGTCGCGATGCATGGACGCATTATATTCAAGAAAGTCTTAAAGATTTGATTTTGACAGGGAAAGGAAAGGCGACCCCGAAGGATCTCGAACAAGCTGACACAAACTCCGAATCTCAGAAAAAGACCCCTGTAGCAGATCAGCAAAATGATAAATGCATTTATCATCGATTGCTTATTGAAACACCTGTTGAAAAGGTTTTTGAAGCACTAACGACACAAGAAGGTCTGGCAGGCTGGTGGACACCCGACACGCTTGCAACACCGAAGATCGGCAGTATTTTACGCTTTGCCTTCGGTCCCGATTATGTTAAAGAAATGAAAGTAGAGGAACTTAAAGCCTACAGTAAGGTAAAATGGGTTTGTCTCAAAGCCTATGAAGAATGGATCGGTACCAGACTTACTTTTGAGCTTGAACCCCATAAGAAAGGATGTATATTATGGTTTCGTCACGATGGCTGGAAGGATTACACTGCTGAGTTCGCGTCCTGTAGTTATGATTGGGCACTTTTCTTTAGAAGTTTGAAGCGTCTTTGCGAAACAGGTAAAGGTACCCCCTATCCCAATTATAATCAATAAATTTCACGGAATTGCGATATAGAAAAGCATGGCCTTTGCCTGATGGCCATGCTTATTATCTGAATGATTGGTCCTCCTAATGAGGATTCGGCTTGAATCATTTAAAGCCTTAAATTCTGATTCCTTTTAGCCATTCTTTTACTTTATTGATCTGCTCGGTTACGAAAGATTCATGTTCGCCCTCTTCTTCGCCACCAGTAGGTAAAATATGTTCAAAGTAGGTTCCTTTGAGAAATTTTCGGAGCAAGCCTTCTCCTAAAAAGGGTTTATCATCATTGAGCGTTCTTGCCGCTTTTAATAGATGGCGAATATCATATTGGAGCGGATTAATGTCAGGCACTTGTTTATTGAGGTTCAGTAATTCATATACTGCTATCCGAGCGGTCCTGACTGAACTTTCCATCGTAAAGACCACATCATTATTCGTTTCGACGAATTGACCAATGAGGCCTAAATTTTTACATCCTTCGGGAACTACCCTTGGGCGATCATCTTTCGCCCGCGGCATAAACATCGAAGTAATATAAGGCATAAAAGCCGTACGAACAATGGTATTTTTTATGACATTTTCCGCTTGATCGATAATACCTACGTGATAACACAATTCGGTAAGAATCTCATTTCCTGTGCATTTCGGCATCGTTTTTTTGATGTAATTCCCTTCTTTATCCATAAAAAGAGAATACACCCAAATGACCAGCACATCATCAGGTTGCTCCGGAAAATGGGGTTGTCTGTTACAGGTAAAGCTCATCAACCAATTGGAATCAGTAATAGTGATGATTCCCCCGGTAACCGTTTTTCCAGAGTAAGGGTCATTGACGGCATATTCTTTCAGTTTCTCTACAAAGGCGGAAGGTCGACAGGTTAAGGTAACGGATTCCCAACACGATTGCTCGATATTGCTGCAAAATTTCTCAGGCTTACCGAAAATGGATGATTTAGCCGCTAAGTTACGCCATAATTTCCATCCGGCGCTTTGCCCGCTCTGACTGTTATCAAGCGCGATGACAGGTGATGTATCATTGTTCCCATAGAAAGTATCTTCTGTCATGGATCCCGTAGTTACGATCACATAATCGTCTTTTGTAACAGGAATTTTATTTTCCTCTCCGTCTTTATCCACGATTAAAGCCTGTACTATTTTTCCTCCTGTATTACTATGAATATCCAGATCTTTTACCAGTGTGTCAAATCGAATTTTCACCCCTTTTTCCTTTAAGAAATTTCGCAAAGGAGTTACAAATGTGTCATATTGATTATATTTCGGAAACACTAAGGATGATAGATCATTCAAACCATCAATTGCATGTAGAAAACGATGCATATATAGTTTTAATTCCAGTAGGCTATGCCAGTTTTCAAAGGCAAACATTGTGCGCCAAAATGTCCAAAAATTACTTTTCAAGAAAGATTCACTGAAATAATCGTCAATTGTCAGGTCATCTAAATCCTCTTTTTTCTTCAATAAAAGTTTGATGATGGCCAATTGGTCTTTCTTTGTTAATCCAAACTTACTGAAATCTTGTACCTTCCCCTGGTTATGAATGAGCCGAGCTTTTGAATAGTTTGAATCATTATCATTAATCAGCCGATACTCATCTAACACACTATAAGGAGGTGGTAGTTCAAGGGCCGGAATATCTTGAAACATATCCCATAGGTTTTCATAGGTCATATCCATCTCCCTGCCGCCACGGATAATATAGCCCTCTTGAGGATTACCGGCTCCATCCAAGGATCCCCCTTCAATCTGTAATTGCTCTAAAAATATGATATTTTCTGCCGGAATATGTCCATCCCGTATAAAATAATAGGCGGTAGCCATACCGCCTATCCCACTACCTATAATATAAACTTTACTATGTAGAAAAGCCCCATTCGGTATCCCTTTATTTCGTTGATAATTGCCGATTTGATCGGAAAAAGGCATTGATTTTTCAGGGGTGTTACGCTGCTGCTCTTTACTGGAATCGGGTTCATGGTTGACATGACCATAAAAGGGAGATGTACTCAATATGTTATCGAATTTCGTGGTATTCTTGTTCATAATCCAATATTTATATAAACTGGGTTAATAATCATTACTTCACGGGCTGCTTTCATGCGATTATTTTTGAGAGAAAAACCGCTTGACGGATCGTTGTAGAATTGTATTATGGATGGAACAATTGATGCGCTTAAAAAGTTTCAGTGAGAAACGCTTATTTTTCCTTATTTATAAATAAACATATAGCCAGCATAAATTCCTCGCGAGCTTGATCACAATTGAACAGCTTTGAACAAAATTGAATTTGGTGAGTTCGGTTGGGTTCCCCTTCTTTGTCCAACAATTAACGAATCGTTACACCCCATAAGTTCAAAAAAAGAGCACATGAAAGTATTTGACAAAAAAAACAAGCATGTAATCACGTTTGCGTTCATATTAATAAACTTTTCCACTTCCTGCTTCGTGTATGCGCAAGATTCGATTACCATGGATGTAAAAGAGATACAAGCACAATCAGAAGCTGTCAATCGGACGGTCACTTTTAATAATCAAGAAATTTACCTCACGGCTCAGGGAAGCAACGGATTTTTACGGATAAAGGGTATAAATTTTAAAGAAGGAATTATAGAAGCGGATATTAAAGGCAGCAATACGCCCCAGCGGAGTTTCGTCGGCATTGCCTTCCATGGTGGTGATGACGAAACCTACGAGGCTGTTTATTTTCGTCCATTTAATTTTAAGAATCCGGAAAGAAAATCGCACAGTGTACAATACATTGCACACCCAACTTTCACGTGGGATAAACTCCGTAATGAGCATCCCGGAACATATGAAGCGGCACTCAATCTTGATCTGAATCCAGACGACTGGTTCCACGTTCGGATACAGGTTAAAGAAACAAGGGTTGACGTTTACATCAATGATGTTCAGGTTCCTACGCTATCGATAAACCGACTTAGTAAGGACGAAACAGGGTGGCTGGGCTTTTGGACCGGGTATCTTTCCGACGGATGGTTCAGAAATATTAAGTTAACCTCTATAACAAAATAATCCGGCAAAGCGTTGATCGAGTTTAAAATCAAAACCCCTATTTTCATCTATTGTGAACCCTCCATCATTGCGTTATTTTTGCATATATCGCTTGGGTTCAAGCTATAGAAAACATAAAATAAAGGTTATGAACAGACTATTATATTTTCCATTGTTGGCATTACTTATTTTCAAAGGAAACGTAGTTAATGCACAATCCGAAGATCCACGAAATAAAATTCAGATGGTAATAAATTTTAATGGTAAGGATGTTACGGCCGACTTAAACTCCGTTAGCACCTCCGTTACGAGATACCAGAGAGATGAGGCTCCCTTAGCAAATAATGGGCAAGACAGCACATTAACCCAATCGAAACTTCCTCCCTCACCATCAGATTATGTCTATTTAACTTTTGAGATTAAGAAAATCAACAAGGATTTACTTCAAGTACTGTCAAAACGAAGCAACCAATTTGACGGAACAATAACCGTCACCGATTCGTATGGAAAAAATCCGCCTAAAACACTAGAGTTCAAATCAGCAACGCTCTATAGTTATTCTGATCAGCTTTCCGCTTTCACCTATAATGATAATTATGGGAATGCGATGGTGTCCGTTAGTTGCAAAACATTAGCCGTCGACGGAATTAAATTTGATCAGTAAGTATACTCGTTTCCGGAGCCCTATTAATACGAGGGCCGAATCGGTGCGTGAAAGGAGACATACATCTGCTCAAACCGATTGGATAAAACTGATTAATATTTCTTTTGTTAATATTCAAGATAGCTATTAAAAATATTAACAATGGCACTTGATCAATACCGTAAGAAGCGAGATTTCAAAAAAACACACGAACCGAAAGCTGGCAAAAGCACCAATAAGAAACAGCTAACTTTTGTTGTGCAAAAGCACAAAGCTTCACGGTTACATTACGATTTCCGTTTGGGGATGGACGGTGTGCTAAAAAGTTGGGCCGTTCCAAAGGGTCCTTCTACCGATCCTCAGAACAAGCGTTTGGCCATGATGGTGGAAGATCACCCGATGGACTATCGACAATTTGAAGGTATTATTCCTAAAGGGCAGTATGGTGGTGGTACCGTAATTGTTTGGGACGAGGGTACCTACGAACCTATCGAAACATTGACGAGCAAGAAAAAGCAAGAAGAACATTTGCTGGAGCAGCTTCACAAAGGATCACTGAAAATTCGGATACACGGGCAAAAACTGAAAGGGGAATATGCCCTGGTGAAAGCGGAAGCTATGGGTGAAAACGGCTGGTTGTTGATCAAACATAAAGATGCCTTTGCACGCACGTCTGACATCACAAAAAAGGATAAATCAGTACTTTCGAATAAAACGCTGGAGGAAATAGAAAAAAAAGGTGACAAGGTATGGAAGAACGGGCAGGTAGAAAGCCTAAAAAAAAATCGTAAAATAACCAACGAAAAGAATAGAAAAAGAGCCGACGAACACTTGGCGGCGAATGTAGATGAAAGTGGGGAACCGCAAAAAATTGACCTGGTTGCCTTACTAAACAAAGCTCCCAAGACTAGTATTCCTACTGCAATCAAACCCATGAAAGCCACCCTTATCAATGAACCTTTTGATGACCCTAACTGGCTCTATGAGGTAAAATGGGATGGCTATCGTGCCATTGCAAAAATTAGTAAAACCGCGGTTAAGCTAATTTCCCGAAATAATATTCCCTTTGATAAATATTACCCCCTTGTTGATCTCTTAGAAAAATGGCGAATCAATGCAGTGATTGATGGCGAGATTGCCGTGCTCAACGAAAAAGGATTAGCCGATTTTGGAGCACTCCAAAATTGGAGAAGTGAGGCCGATGGTAATCTCGTTTATTATGTTTTTGACATCTTATGGTATGAAGGAAAAGATCTTATGGGGTTGCCTTTGGTGGAGCGGCAAGCTATTCTTCAGAATGTATTGCCTACCGATGATGATCGAATCCGTCAAAGCAAGGTTTTCGCAGCGAGGGGCATTGACTTCTTTGACGCAGCCGAACAGGTAGGATTGGAAGGAATTATAGCGAAGAAGGCGAATAGTAAATACCTGGCAGGCCTTCGATCAAAAGATTGGCTAAAAATCAAAGTGCAGCGACGGCAAGAAGTAGTAATCGCAGGATTTACCCGCAACGAAGGAACTTCTAAGGTATTCAGTGCTTTGATTATGGGCGTGTTTGACGGCAAAAGACTTCGCTATGCCGGAAAGGTTGGTACAGGCTTTTCAGACAGTAAGCAAAAGGACATGATGAAACGATTCAAACCCTTGATCACCGATAAAAGTCCGTTCGAAGTAGAACCTGATGTAGACAAACCATCACGCTTTCGCCCGCAACGCCTAGGTGCAAAACCCACCTGGTTGAAACCTGAATTGGTATGCGAAGTGAATTATGCCGAAGTAACCAGTGAAGGAATTTTTAGGCAAGCCTCGTTCAAAGGTATGCGCGAGGATAAGGATGCGGATGAAGTGGTTATGGAGATACCAATGGATCAAGAAGCGGCGGTGGTGAACACAGAAAACAAACATAGCAAAACCATCACAAAACCTGTGAAAAATGAACGGCGCACTTTATTAAATCCACGTGAGGAAACGCAAACGAGAGAAATCAATGGTAAAGAACTTAAATTTAACCATTTAAGTAAAATTTATTGGCCCGATGATGGTATTACCAAACGGGATATGTTCAACTACTATTACCGAATAGCCGAGTTTATCCTGCCCTACCTAAAAGATCGCCCGATGTCCTTGAATCGTTTTCCTAACGGCATAAAAGGGCCAAGTTTTTATCAAAAAGATATAAAAGGAAAAGCACCCGAATGGCTCGACAAAACCTATCCGTATACAACTAACGAAGGTGAGCATAAGGAGTATCTTGTAGGTGATGATGAAGCGAGCCTGTTGTGGATGGCTTCTTTAGGGTGCATCGAAATGAATCCCTGGTTCAGTCGGATACAGTCGCCCGATAACCCGGATTATTGTGTGATTGATCTCGACCCAGACAAGAATACCTTTGAACAGGTCATTGAAGCCGCTCAAGAAGTTAGAAAAGTATTGGATGCCCTTAATGTGCCGAGCTACCCGAAGACCTCCGGATCTACCGGGATTCATATTTACATACCGCTGGGTGCAAAATACGACTACGATCAGTCGCAGCTTTTTGCAAAAATCATCGTCAGTCTGGTACACGAACAACTCCCTGATTTCACCAGCCTGCAAAGAAGAGTAAGCAGTCGAAAGGGAAAAATGTATCTCGACTTTTTACAAAACCGACCAGGGGCCACCATAGCCTGCCCTTATTCCTTACGACCAAAGCCAAATGCGACCGTTTCCATGCCTCTTGCGTGGGATGAAGTAAAACGAGGTTTGAAAATGACTGACTTTACTATTTACAATGCCTATGACAGGCTAAAGGAAACAGGTGATCTCTTTAAAGGCGTATTAAATAAAGGAATCGACCTGAACGCTGTTATTAAAAAGGCACAGCGCAATCTATAAATATTCTTTGCGGTACTTTACTTGAGTATAGTGACTGTGTTGGTTAGCTTCCAACGAAATTGCTTATCTTTGATAGAAAAGCCACAGGAATCAAACGTCTAAAGCAATAAATTAAATTGGATGGTCATGCGTACAAATCAAAATGAAGTGCAGGAAACACAGAAGATGAAGGTAGAGATCTGGAGTGATATTATGTGCCCTTTTTGTTATATAGGTAAAAGACATTACGAAGCGGCCATCGCGCAATTTGACAACAACGATAAATTGGAAGTTGTATGGAAAAGTTTTCAATTGGATCCAAGTATCCCCATACAGATGGACACCCCTTTAGGCGTGTATCAGTACCTGGCCGAACGCAAAGGTATCAGTTATGCCGAATCGGAGGCAATGCATCTCCGTGTGAACAGCATGGCAAAAGAAGTCGGTTTAGCGTATAATTTAGACATTGCGGTTGTTGCAAACTCTTTTAAAGCCCATCGAATCATACAATTTGCCAAAAAAAAGGCTTTGGGTGAAATCGCTGAAGAACATTTTTTTAGGGCTTATTTTATACTTGGCCGTAATCTGGGAAACACAGAAACATTGGTCGAAATAGGTAAAGAAATTGGATTAACGGATGAAGAGATACAAGAAGCATTAACAAATGAAGATTATGCTCGTCTCGTTAACCAGGATATAGCAGAGGCGCGGAATTTGGGAATAAGAGGAGTTCCGTTCTTTTTATTCAATCAAAAGCAGGGGATATCCGGCGCTCAACCAATCGAAATATTTCGTCAAACCTTACAAAACTCCTTTAGCGAATGGCTTGAGGCAAATCCGTCCTTAGGTATAAATAATAGGATACACGGCGATGTCTGCACACCAGATGGCGATTGTGATTAGCATCACCCGCTACGGTTTGTCTCGTCCGATAAATCGCCCCTTTCCCAATAAGAAATCAATAGCCCTGATCACATTGTTATCAATGCTTGCTTCTGTTTTTAGGTTGGCAATGTATCGAACAATTTCATGCCGTAGCGAAGGGCTTAACTTATCAAAGATATTCTTTGCTTCCTGGTTTTCATGGAGCGCTTTTATAAGCTTCTGGTGTGGTTTAATCGTTCGATCACCGGAATCAATCGCTAGCGTCAATCTAACAACCTCACCGATGCGCTTCGGCGAGTTTTTAAGCATCGATGTATTAACATAGAGACGCCAATCTCCTTGGTATTTCACTAACGTTTGCTGATAAGGATCCCCATTAATGGTTCCCCGAATAGGGATCTTCCCCTTATCTTTCCCAGCTTCCCTAAATATACTTTGCAGGATCTTTTCAGGCACATACACAAAGGGATTGATACCAATAATGTTTATTTCAGCGTCAAATTGGTGCATATTTTTTTATTTTGAGTTTCCAATAAAGGCATGTAGCATTAAAGCAGTTAGTTTAGCCTATTTCGCATGCTACTTTTTACAATCCCCACTAAAAATATATGTTTTTCTTTTAAACAGCAAGAAAACAACAGAGGCCCTGCTTTGGGTAGCAAGAGCCTCTGTATGTTATAATCAACCTAAACCTTATCTTATAAACGCCTCTTTGGCTTTTTTGTTTTATTCATCAGGTATTTCGAGAAATATTTCTTTTTTTGAGCGATCTATCGCTCGATTGCTTTACTAATAGCAGCCAACTCTTCATTGGCAAAACCCTTTGTATTAGCTAAATATTTTTAATTATCTTGGAGCAAATTTTCGCCGAAATACATGGCAAAACAATAACCGAGAAAAGATTCGGTATCAACGATAAAAAGGAAAAGAGACCAGCAAACATGTACGAAAAAAAAATTGAAGAGGACCTAGATTGCGGCATCCGAATATCAATTAACCGGATTGGGTAAAAGCTTGCTTCCACTTTTATCAACGATTGACGATTAGGGAATAGCTCACGTCGACCGCGTTAAAGAAAAGGAAAGTTTGTTAAAGCTGTAGGGATTCATTAAGTATTGATTGACTATAAATATTTTTTATTGTTTTAGCTTTTTAACATAACAATACGCACTCAAACAAAATAATTGCGGGCTAAGTCCCGGAAGAGGTTTATATTGCATATTCAATTCCATTATTTTTTTCAGAAAATTGTAAAATGTTCGATCACTTTCCTTTTTATATAGGCTTGCTAATCGTGATTTTATTACTGATCATGCTTGCAAAGAAATTACGCATTGCCTATCCGATCATATTGGTGATCGCTGGTTTACTTATCAGTTTTATTCCTGGTTTACCGCGTGTACATATTGAGCCGGAACTCATTTTTGTAATTTTTCTTCCTCCCTTGCTATACGAGGCAGCATGGGCGACCTCTTGGAAAGAACTGTGGCGTTGGCGTCGCATTATTGTCAGTTTTGCCTTTGTGGTCGTATTCTTAACAGCACTTTCAGTAGCCTTTGTAGCCAACCATTTTATTCCGGGATTTTCGTTGGCCCTCGGTTTTGTTTTAGGAGGTATCGTATCACCACCTGATGCCGTGAGTGCCACTGCCATTTTAAAATTTGTAAAAGTACCGCGCAGGATGGTCTCTATTTTGGAAGGTGAAAGTTTAATGAACGACGCCTCTTCTTTGATTATCTTCCGATTTGCACTCATTGCCGTTGCCACCGGACAATTTGTGTGGCATGAAGCGGCGCTCAATTTCGGGTGGATGGTTACCGGAGGTATAGGTGTGGGTTTAGCGATTGGATGGATCTTCATGAAGGCTCATAAATTATTACCAACCGATCCGCAAATTGATATTGTACTTACGATCGTAACTCCCTATGTGATGTATATTGCTGCGGAGGAGACACATTGTTCGGGTGTGCTGGCCGTTGTTTGTGGTGGCTTGCTGTTAGCCAACAAACGACACAGTTTTTTAAGTAGTCAATCCCGATTAAGAGGATTTAATGTGTGGCAAAGCCTCGTTTTCGTATTAAATGGTTTTGTCTTTATGTTAATTGGCTTAGATCTACCCGAAATTACAGCCGAATTAGGCGAAATCAGCTTATCATCCGCCATTGGCTATGGCTTACTCATCAGCGCTGTTCTTATTATCGGTCGGATCTTAGCAACCTATGGTGCTGTACTGGTCACTTTAATTGCCCGGAATTTTATCACGGTAGCGGACAGGCGAAGTCCGGGAGCAAGAACCCCCCTCTTATTAGGTTGGTCGGGCATGCGCGGTGTTGTATCGCTCGCCGCTGCCTTATCGATTCCTGTACAGCTTGATAACGGCACTATTTTTCCTCAACGCAACCTCATCTTGTTCATCACTTTTGTTGTCATCCTGGTAACCTTGTTGGTACAAGGGCTAACACTGCCTTATTTAATTAGAAAAATTGGTTTCCCTGACTTTGGTGACACCTTACCGGAAGAGGAGGCCGACAAATGGATCAAGCAACAGTTGGCCATTCAGGCTTTGCAACATCTGCAAACTTCCTATCAAGATCATCTAGAAAGTGATAGTATGTTGAAACAGCTTGTTTACAAATGGGAGCATAAGACACATAGTGATACCGAAGAAAATTTGAGTGCCCAACATCAAGAGATTTATTTAGCAATAATACAGGAGCAACGAAATTGGCTGCTCCTTCATAGTAACACGCAGCAGAATCTCGATGATGACATTATCCGAAGACATCTCCATTATCTCGATCTTGAAGAAGAGCGTTTAGCCCTTCTTAAGGGATAAATATTTGTTATCCGCTTATCGCCCATCTCCTCATTAAGGAGACAGGCTGTAGTAGGCTATATAACGCATTATAAAACTTTAGAAACAACACTATTGATAAACTCTTCAATATTGCTATATCCATCACCATCTCGGTCTAGACTTGCGTCATTTGCATTTTTCGGATCCAGATCATGTGCAATTTCCCAATCATCCGGCATACCATCTTTATCCGTATCTTGATAAGGCGTTCCTTGATAACTGGGATATCCACCAACTTGTTCGGGATCAGCAATGATCCCCATCTTATATGAATCAGCGGGCAAACGGCGTTTAATATAGGGGCTGCTTACATCTGCTTTACTATCTGTGTTGTAAATAATTTTTCCTGTTGCTACCTGCTTAATAATTCGCTCATCCACAGCATCCCGCTTTGGCAAATTCGCGCCAACATTTTTTAACACATGAGCATAGGCCTCTTTTGCGGACATCATCGTAACTTTAGCCATCGGAAAGGGCTTGTTCACCCGAATTTGTGCTGTATACGGTTCTGCATCAGGTTTGTTTTCAATCTGTATACCACCCGCCCAATTATCGGCTGTGACCTGCGCATTTCCTTCAACAATATTACCTGCAACATAAGCTTTTCCATATTCATTTTCATGACCGCGATCCCTATTCCCTTCGGGTTTCAGTATACGATGACCTATCGGTTGATCTATAGGTGTAATGGGCCCTGGTTTATAATAGTTATTGATAAAATTGAAGAACGAGCGATGGTCTCCCCCATCAGCACTTCGATTCCACCAGTTGAATATCACATTGTTTACAAAACCGAAATCTCCGTACATTCCTATGGAAGGATTTCTACTGATATTGGATGCCCATAGATTCCGCATAAAAGTACTATTTAAACCTCCGATTGTACTTCCAAAAGCATGGTTATAACGATCGAGTGCCTCTGAGAAAATTGAATTCTGTATGGTTACATTTACGGTGGGTAACTTTTCCTGCTTCGTACTATCTCCTCTGTTATATACATGCCGATACATCGACATATTTTCATCCAAGCCCCAACTGGCCGACACGTGGTCAATAATTATATTGCCAATCCCATTTCCTCCCAAAGCATCGTCTCTTCGCGTAACATCGGTACTTCCACGTCTGAAACGCATATAACGAATAACAACGTCATGCGTGTCAATCAATACCGACTCGCCCGCAATACAGACTCCATCTCCAGGGGCTGTTTGACCTGCGATCGTAATATAGGGAGCACGGATACTGATCGGGCTTTTTAGGTGAATAATACCTGCAACATTAAATACGATAGTACGAGCGCCGCCTTGTTCGCATGCTTCCCGCAAGGTGCCCGGACCGCTATCTGCTAAGCTGCTTACAACATACACTTTGCCACCGCGACCTCCAAACGAAAAAGCACCACCACCTTCGGCTCCGGGGAAGGCAGGTATTTTTGCCTGAGGCAGGTCTTCGGGCCTACTTGCCCAAGGAATATACGGTTTACCCTGCTTGGCTTCCTCTTCAATAATCGGGAGGGCCTTAGCCCAAGCTGCATTCGAGCGCGCTTGAAATTTAGCCATCGCTGCATTTGCGGAATCTTCCATTGTTTGAGGAATAACCGGATATTGCGCCTTTGTAATACTTATCACCCCCACCACCGTAGCAAGCGTGAAGGCCGTAATCATTGATACTTTCATCATAAAATTAAAATTGATGCCTATTAGCAAGGAGATCTTTATTTCCCGTCTTCACTAATATTGGTTAGTTAAAACAAATATCTACGCAAATACAGCACTTTTTTTGACCTTTATTATCTTCTTACTATAACATATTAGCCATCCGTGTAATAATTCGTAAACATTTCTATGTACATAGAAAGATCAGCACCTAACTCTGTATAGCTTTTTCAAATACTTGGTCTCCAAGAAAAACCAGAAGAATTTTTTTTGCACATCGCTTTTTTTTATGTTTGCAGCATTCATGCGTACGATAAAATCAAAGCTTACGATTTGCTTCTTAATATTGGTCGTTTTAACACAACCCTTTGGTCGGCTTTGGTTGTTCGTATCTTTCAAACTAAATCAACAATATATCGCAACGGAGCTTTGTGTCAATCGAAACCGACCGGAGTTGGCATGTAATGGACAGTGTGTATTGATGAAAAAAATGAAAGAGCTTGAAAAAAGGGAACATGAGCATCAACAGGACATGATAAAACAGCTTGCTGAAATCATTTACCTGCAAACCCCACAACTTCCAAAACTCAATTCGATACCAACTTATCCTATTAAACAGTTCTTTCCGATAGCCTATAGCCAAGGAACACCAACAAATTACCATACTGCTTTATTGAAACCGCCTCGGTCTTAATTTAATTTCTTTTTAGACATACGAATACCTATTCCGATAACAAAAGCGATCTTTTGTCTTATCGAGAGTGTATTCCATTCTTTATGATTTAAATTAAGCATATAATAATGAGATCAATGAGTAGCATCCTGATGTTATTGCTCACTTCTATAGCAATGGCTCAAGGACAAACAGTTCCTATAGACACAAACACAATCCGAAAACTAGACGAAGTGTTGATCAATGCTCGTCAGAAACGTTATCAGATCGATAGCGTAAGCAATGTAACAAGAACATCCAGCGCGCTGCAGCAAACGCCCCAATCCATCCAAGTCATTGGTCAACAAGTTATTCGAGACAAACAAGCCTTTACCTTAAACGATTTGACCAATACCTTGACAGGTGTAAAGGCTAATAACGGGATGGGATATTACAGCTTAAGAGGTTTTACTTTTTATAACCCTTTCGATGCAGGCGTCATTACATTCGACGGAATACGCGGAAATCTATATCTATGGAGCCAGCAACCTCTCCTTTATAACATTGAACAAGTTGAAGTATTAAGAGGACCCGCTTCCGTACTTTTCAGTAATAATGCCCCGGGAGGCACCATCAACTTTACGACCAAAAAACCGCAGTCATTACCTCAACTGGAACTGGGTGCATTTTATGGTAGTTGGCATGCCAAACGGTTTTCGCTGGATGCAACAGGTCCGTTGAGCAAAAATAAAAAATTGCTTTATCGCGGCATTGTCGGATATGATCAGGGAAATAGTTTTCGCGATTATCAGGATGTGCGCAATTTATTAGTCGCTCCCTCCCTCTCTTACGCGTTTAGTACAACAAGTAAATTACTCCTGGAAGTCAACTATGCTTATGAAAAAGCCGTTCAGCAATACGACCGAGGCTCTTATGTATTTACACGACCCGATGGTACCTTTGATTTCGATTATTATCCCAACCATTTAACAGCCCAAAGTCCGAGCGATTATGGAAAAACACACAACACATCTGTGAGTCTTCGTTATGATCAGCAACTGGGCAAAAAATTACGACTTACGCTCGTGCAACGCTATGTGCGAAGTCGGTTCGATTATACCGATCACATTGTAACCGGTTTAATCCAACACGATTCAATCAGTCGATCCTTTCAAGATTGGTTGTACGATCAATTTAATTGGCAAACGACGGCCTTTCTGGATTACAGCTTAAAAACAGGCGCATTTACCCATCATATCTTAACAGGTGTAGATTACAATAATTACGGATGGCATCAAAATGATTACCGGAACTCACCAGCACAACGCATCAGTATTTTTAATCCCGATTACAGTCTAGATCCACCTTCGTCTAATCCTGAAGTCGACTATTATGATGATAATAAAGAACGTATCCATCTAATCGGCTCCTATATACAGGATCAGATACAGTATAAAGATTTAATCTTATTGCTATCCCTACGTTATGATGACTATAGCTTAAGGCGTGTACCTTTATCCGAACGCGATAGCGAACAAGGCAACGAATCCGATGCTTCAGCCTGGATTCCGCGAGTAGGGTTAGTTTATTCGCCCTTCAAAGCCCTTTCTTTCTATGGCAGTTATACGACCTCCTTCAATCCGCAAACCTCCAACTCCGTACGAAATGGGGGGCCATTTCCACCCAGAACCGCCAAACAATATGAAATAGGCAGCAAATCGTCCTGGTTTGATTCTCGTTTATCGCTTACGCTTGCGGCCTATCAAATCGACTATACAAATATCCTCGCTGCCGCACCGACAGACGAAAATCCGAATAGACAGGTTGCCTTAGATGGCACCCGGAGCAAGGGATTAGAGGCTACTGCACAAGGGAATATCCGTCATTTCAATCTGATTTTTGGCTATGCTTATAATGACCATGTATTGTTATCTGATAACACACTGGGAGTCAAGGGCAGCCGTTTCGCAAATGCGCCCAAACACATGGCCAATGCTTGGATCAAGTACAATCTATCGAAAGGCATCCTAAAAGGGTTGGGGATAGGCCTGGGTGGTAGATATACCAGCAACCAGGTCGGGTTTGTAAGTGCACAAAATTTTCTGATACCCGCTTCCACTGTACTCGATGCCATGCTCAATTATGAACGTAATCGTTGTAACATTCAATTTAATGTATACAATATTACCAATGCGCATTATTTTATGGGTGGTAATTCTCGCACCGTTACCGCCTCTTTGGGAAACCCCTTTAATTTTCGAATCGGCATTAATTACTTGCTTTATTAGTGATGTCAACAAAAAATAAATTACTCCGCTGGCTTTTTCGTTTGCACGGCATAACCGGATTGGTAACCGGTGTTTTTCTGATTTTATTGGGCTTGAGCGGATCAGCGTTGGTTTTTATGGAAGAGCTTGATCAATATACGAATCGACAGCTTTTTCACGTACAGGAGACAAGATCAAAAATGTCGCTCGATCGTATCTATCATCAAATCACCGCTAAATATCCCCGGCTTAGCGGCATCGCTTGGCTGAATCCGCAGGCCGCATCGGATGAAGCTTATAATTATCGTTTGTATCTCAATGACGGTAAAATACACACCTACGATCTCGCTGTATTAACGATCGACCCTTATACAGGCCACATTATACGCGAAGGGCGCTACGACCAGTGGCAGGCAGGTTTTATGCAATGGTTGTTTCAATTTCATTTCTCCTTCCATTTTGGCATGCCAGGTACTTTACTAACTGCAGTGCTCGGAATAACAATGCTCATATCCATTCTTACCGGTATACTAATTTATCGAAAACAGGTATGGAAGGTATTGTGTTTTAAAAAATCGATCCGATGGCATAATAAACGAATGCTAAGCTCGGATCTTCACCGGATTGTTGGTGTTTGGTCTTTAATATTCAATGCGGTTATTTTTTTTACGGGTTTCTGGCTCAACTTGTTTGCTTTTGACGCGCATACATGGCATGCGAAGCGGCAGGTGAATCCTCCCAACCTAACCGATGTCTTGTCTATAGACAGTCTGTATGCGAAAGCCAGTCGTACGCTGCCACGGCTCAAAGCGCATTCAGTATATATACCCACTCAACCAGGGCGTGGTTTCGCAATACGTGGGAACTTACCTGAAGATAATCCCTTTTTTGGAAAGGCCGCCAGTGGTATTAGCTTGAATGTAAAAAGTGGAACGATAGAACGTATACAGATGTCTGATAAACTATCTTTTCCGGAAAAGTGTCGCGCACTGGTTTTACCGCTTCATGCGGGTAATTTTGGTGGTCTGCCTATTCGGGTACTTTATGTGTTCATTGGTTTGACGCCAGGTTTGCTCAGCATCACCGGCTTTTTACTATACCTTAAAAAACTGGCTTCAAAGCATCGCCACTAGCTATTATGTTAAAATTGAAGCTATTCAATCCTTATTAATTTAGTTTGGCTCGTTCATATTGAATGGGCCATTCGATCGTATCCCCAAGCTCATGAGCAGCCTGTAATGGGAAATAAGGGTTTCGCAAAAGTTCGCGCGCCATCGCTATTAGATCGGCATCTTCATTGACAAGAATGGTTTCAGCTTGCATTGCATTGGTGATGAGTCCGACAGTTGAGGTTAATATACCCGTGTCCTTCTTGATTTTGGATGCAAAGGGCAATTGGTAGGCCGGACCAACCGAAATTTTTTGATAAGATACGAGGCCGCCACTGGATACATCCAGCAGATCGACGCCCCGGGCTTTGAGAATAGATGCCAATTGTATCGACTGTTTTAAATCCCATCCCCCATCAGCCCAATCGCTGGCTGAAATTCTTACAAATAAAGGAAAATCTTTCGGTACCAGAGATCTTATCGCATCCACAACTTCCAACAGCAAACGAATGCGATTATCAAAACTACCTCCATATTCATCCTGCCGAAGATTACTCAAAGGCGATAAAAATTGATGCAGCAAATACCCATGGGCAGCATGTATTTCGATAAGTTCGAAACCGGCACGCAATGCACGTTCAGTAGCACTTTTGAAATCGGCTATGACCACATCGACCCCGTCTTTCTCCAATTCAAGGGGTACCGCATAATGATCTGCGAAGGCAATCGCTGAGGGAGCCACGGGCTGCCAGCCTCCGTCTTCTACCGCAACCTTACCTCTGCCCTTCCACGGTGCTGTTGTGCTCGCCTTACGACCCGCATGCGAGAGTTGAATACCCGGCACCGACTGCTGATTTTTAATGAATGAAGTGATCTGGAGAAGCTTTTCTACTTGTTCGTCGTTCCATAACCCTAAGTCGTCCGGAGATATTCTACCCTCGGCGGATACCGCTGTGGCTTCAACCATAACTAAAGCTGCACCACCCACTGCTCGGCTTCCCAGATGGACTAAATGCCAATCATTTGCCAATCCATTGATTGCTGAATATTGGCACATGGGAGAAACTATAATTCGATTTTTTAAGGTAACACCTCTTATTATAAGCGGGCTGAGCAATTTTGACATAGCGATACGATAATTGATGAGTACGAAAAAGGCATTTATACCGGCCTCTATCCAAAAGTAGGGAAATTACAGTAAATACATAATCGGAGACCTAGAAAATTAAGCCTTTGGCTTGTTTTCTCAAACCATTTAAGCGCTTTCTTGTTAGGAATGAAGGTGATTGCAGTCCTTCAAGCACCAAGAAACCAATATATATGAAGACTAGACAATATGATGCCATCATTATTGGCTCCGGACAAGCGGGTGTTCCCTTAGCCAAAAAACTGGCGAACAACGGAAAAAAAGTGGCAATCGTTGAGAAAAGATGGATTGGCGGTACTTGCATAAATGATGGTTGCACTCCCACCAAAACATGGATAGCCTCTGCAAAAGCAGCCTATGATGCCCAGAAAAGTATCGATCTGGGTATCTTGATCAAGGATTATAAAATAGATATGCCCTTTATCAAGAGACGTAAGGATCGAATTGTTGAAAACGCGCGGAATGGGAATCAGAAATCACTGGAGAAAACTAAAAATCTAACGGTTATTTTCGGTGAAGCGACTTTTACGGACTACAAAACTATTCTTGTGACTGCTGATACCGGATCTCAACAAACGCTGAAGGCAGACTTATTCTTTTTAAATACAGGTACCTCTGCTTTAATTCCGGAAATCGAGGGTTTAGATTCGATTAGTTTTCTTACCTCAACCAGCATGCTTGAATTGGATCACATACCAGAACATTTGTTGATTATCGGTGGCAACTATATTGGTCTTGAGTATGGCCAAATGTTTCGTCGTTTTGGCAGTAAAGTAACCATATTGGAAAAGTCGCCAAGGATTGTACCACGCGAGGATCGAGATGTATCTGAAGAAATGCAAAACATTTTGAAAGCGGAAGGGATTGAAATTGTAACCAATGCAGAAACTATCTTATTCAAAAAACAAGCACAAAAAGAAATCGCTACGACCATTCAAATGAATGGTAAAAAGCGGAAAATTATTTCGAGTCATGTATTGATTGCAGTAGGGCGTATTCCTCAAACTGCTTCCCTTCACCTTGATAACACCGGTATAAAGCTCGACCCCCATGGCTATATCAAGGTAAATAGCAAACTCGAAACCAATGTAAAAGGTATTTATGCCTTAGGAGACGTTAAAGGCGGACCGGCATTCACACACATATCCTATAACGACTATACCATTGTATATCGCAATCTCATTGAAAATAAAAACTATACAATACGGAACCGGCCAATCCCTTATTGCATGTTTACCGACCCACAATTGGGACGCATCGGCCTGAGCGAAGCCGAGGCCAAAAAGCAAGGGCTAAATGTTAAAATTGCAAAATTACCGATGACACAGGTGGCCCGTGCGGTAGAAACAGGCGATACACGTGGCTTCATGAAAGCCATTGTAGATGCTAAAACTAAGCGAATACTGGGGGCCTGCATTTTGGCAGCACAAGGAGGAGAAATCATGTCTATTTTACAGATGGCAATGGAAGGTAAAATCACCTATGACCGTATACGTTACGGCGTTTTTGCACATCCTCTTTATGCGGAATCGCTGAACAACCTCTTTATGACATTAGACTAGAGATTTATGATCAAAATAGCGGGTTTAAGCAAATCGTTTGGCGACTTAAAGGCTGTGAATGGGCTGTCTCTAGAAATAGAGGAAGAAGAGAACTTAATCCTGCTCGGTCCAAGCGGTTGCGGCAAAACAACAACACTTAAAATGATTAATCGACTCATTCAACCAGACGGGGGAAAAATACTTATTCATGGAAAGGATGTTTTGCATCAATCAGCCGTTAATCTCCGGCGAAATATCGGTTATGTCTTACAGAACAATGGTCTTTTTCCCCACTATTCAGTTGCTCAAAATATAGCCATTGTACCGCATTTACTGAAATGGGATAAAAAGCGGATCGCGTCAAGAATAGATGAATTATTGGAAAAGTTACACCTTCCATTGGCGTATCGCAATCGCTATCCCCATGAATTAAGCGGTGGTCAACAGCAGCGCGTAGGACTAGCTAGAGCCCTGGCCGCGCATCCCCCTATTTTACTTATGGATGAACCTTTCGGCGCGCTGGACAATGTCACCCGAGCAAAAATACAAGAAGAATTTATGGCCTTGGATGAGTTAAAAAGAAAAACCATTATAATGGTTACACATGATATACAAGAGGCTTTTATTTTGGGTGATCAGATCTGCCTGATGGACAAAGGAACCATTGTGCAAATTGGTCAACCCAGGGACCTACTATTTAAACCTTCCAATTCATTGGTAGTTAACTTTCTCCAAGAGCATCGTCTCCAACTGGAACTGCAAACAATACAGTTGAAAGACTTATGGAACTGGCTTCCCGTAGTTGATCAAACAAATGGTGATAATACGCTTTCATCAGAAACCAATATATGGCAAACACTGGAACACCTGCAGGGCCACAACATCGAAGCACTTCAAATCACGGATCACCGGAAAAAAGAATCGAGGCTTGTCGGATTTGAACAGTTAATGTCGGCTATTTATCAATATAAGAAAAATATCGCTGCATGAACGAAGAACAACAGACGCTCTGGAATTTTATGTGGCAACAGTCAGACAAACTGTTGATTCAAACCCTACAGCATATCGGGTTAACATTTATCTCTTTAGTACTAGCTGTTCTGGTGGGGTTGCCCTTAGGTATTTTAATTGTTCGAAACCGGAATTTATCGGGTACTATTTTAGGCATTGCAGGTATTTTGCAAACCATACCAAGCATTGCCTTATTAGGATTTTTAATTCCGCTATTGGGGATAGGCGTTAAACCAGCTATTGTCGCATTATTTCTGTATGCTCTCCTCCCGATTATCCGCAATACCTATACCGGTATCACCGGTATCGATCCAAACGTTAACGAGGCAGCTACCGCATTAGGTCTTGATAAACAGCAAATTCTTTTACAGGTTGAATTGCCACTTGCAATGCCTGTTATTTTAGCGGGAATACGTACAGCAACGGTCATTAATGTGGGGGTAGCTACATTAGCTTCTTATATTGCCGCCGGTGGTCTAGGCGAATTTATCTTTGGTGGAATTTCGTTGAACAACACAAACATGATTCTCAGCGGAGCCATACCTGCTGCTTTGCTAGCGCTGCTCTTTGATTTTTGCCTTTCACGCATACAAAAATTAGGCTTTAAGAAAATTAAAAGAGTGATCATCGCTATGCCTGCACTCTTTATTTTATTAAGTACGCTCTATTTTATTCCTAATAGCTACGGGACAAAACTTACCGCTGGATTTACACCCGAATTTATGGGACGTCAGGATGGGAACGTAGGTCTTGAAAAGATCTATGGTTTAAAAATACATACGGTTGTCATTAATGACGCCGTGATGTATAAAGCTGCTTATGAAAAACAACTGGACGTCATTAGTGGCTATTCAACAGATGGGCGTTTAAAAGCCTATGATTTAACTGTTCTAAGGGATGACCAAGGTATTTTTCCTCCTTATTATGCCGCACCTATTGTTCGGAACCAGGCTTTGCAAAAGTTTCCTTCACTGGAAGAAACCCTGAATTTACTAGCAGGAAAAATAAATGATAGTGTGATGACGGACCTGAATTATCGTGTTGATCACCTTCATCAATCACCGGAAAGGGTAGCCAGCGATTTTTTAAAGGCTCAGGGACTTTGGAAACAAAGACTTGGTAAAAAAAACGGCACAATACGCTTGGGCTCTAAAATTTTTGGAGAACAATATATTTTGGCAAACCTATATAGTCAATTAATAAAAGGTTTCACGGATTATGAAGTGGTTACTAAAACAGGGCTTGGGGGAACGAAAATTTGTTTTGATGCCTTGGTTAATAACCAGATTGATCTCTATCCTGAATATACGGGAACCGGTTTATTGGCGATCTTAAAACCAAACCAACGAACGATCGACTCCTTAAGTAGCGATAAGGATAAAACCTTCGCCTATGTAAAGCAGGAATTCGAAAAAAAATATGGAATTAGTTGGTTAAGGCCCATCGGCTTTAATAATGCTTATGCACTTATGATGCCAAAGCAGCTGGCAAAGGCACTACATATTGAAACAATATCGAATCTTAAAGAATATTTAGAAAATCAACAGTAATATGGATATAAGCATTCGTTACAAAAATGTCCGTGAACGTACCGAAAGGATTTGCCGTCCCTTAGCAATTGAAGACTATGTGGTACAACCTATCGTAGATGTAAGTCCACCTAAATGGCATCTCGGTCATACAACCTGGTTTTTTGAGACCTTTATATTAATACCAAATCTTGTAGGATACCAACCTTTTAATCCTGATTACAATTATGTCTTTAATAGTTATTATGAAGCCGTTGGTAACCGGGTTATCCGTACAGACCGAGGGAACCTTAGCCGACCAACAGTAGAAGATATCTATCGCTATCGGCAATATGTAGATCAGGCTATGCTAAAAATGCTGGAAACTGCTCCTGAGCCAGCTATAGAAGATTTACTTATACTAGGCCTTAACCATGAGGAGCAGCATCAAGAACTTCTATATACCGATATCAAGTATATACTCGGTCATAACCCCCTATTTCCGGCTTACGATCTCAACTATGACGAGCCTACGCCGAATAAAGAATCTCCTTCGGAGTTTATACAGATGCAGGGGGGGCTTTATGAAATTGGTTTCAATGGAGATGGTTTTTGCTTTGACAACGAACAGTGTCGACATAAAGTCTACTTGAATGATTTTGAAATATATACAGAATTAGTCACCAACAGCGATTACCTCGAGTTTATAAATGATGGCGGTTACGAAGACTTCCGTCATTGGCATGCAGAAGGTTGGGATTGGGTTAGAAATAACAAGATAACGGCACCCCTTTATTGGCATCAGATTGACAACAGCTGGCACGCTTATACCTTTCGAGGCCTTCAACCTCTCCATTTAGCAGCTGCTGTGCGACATGTGAGCTATTTCGAAGCCCATGCCTATGCCGCTTGGAAGGGCTTACGATTACCCACTGAATTTGAATGGGAAGCAGCGGCACCTAATTTTGTATGGGGCGAGAACTGGGAATGGACCGAAAGCGCCTACTTACCCTATCCTGGTTTTGCCAAGGCACCCGGTGCTATTGGTGAATATAATGGTAAATTTATGGTTAATCAGCAGGTACTGCGCGGCGCCTCAACGGTTACTTCGCCGGGACATAGCCGTATCACTTATCGAAACTTCTTCCAAACGAATTTACGCTGGCAATTTACCGGTATTCGATTGGCGAAATAATAGACTTATGAGCATGAACACAAAGTTTTCCGACTTATCAAGCAATTCAATTGAGACAACGAACGGCAAAACAGACTTCTTTTATGAAGACGTTATACACGGGCTTCAAGCCAATCCTAAACGTTTGGATTCTAAATATTTCTACGATGCAGCGGGAGATAAATTATTCCGGGAGATTATGAATTGCCCTGAATATTATCTGACAAATGCGGAACTCGAAATCTTTTCGGAGAAAACGGCCGAGCTAGTAGCGGCTATCAATAGTCACGGAGCTGGATTTGATCTAATTGAATTAGGTGCCGGTGATGCGATGAAATCAACCTACTTGCTTAACGAATTATTGAAACAGCAAATTGATTTCCGCTATGTACCGATCGATATATCAGCCAACGTTATCAAAAACCTTAACCATAATCTGCCTCAAGTGCTCCCTAAACTCAAAATAACCGGCTTGAACGGTGAGTATTTTGAGATGTTAGCCCAAGCTACCTCTTTATCAAACAAACGTAAAGTCGTATTATTTTTAGGTTCAAACATCGGTAATATGCCCATCCATGAAGCTACCGAATTTTGTAAAAATCTTCGGAATCATTTGTCCGAGGGTGATTACGTGCTTGTAGGGATGGACCTCAAGAAAAATCCAAAAACAATCTTATCAGCTTATAATGATCGAGGTGGTATTACAAAACGATTTAATCTCAACTTACTCGAAAGAATAAACAACGAACTCAACGCCGACTTTCTTATTAGTCAGTTTGATCATTACGCCACATACGATCCTGAAAGTGGTGCTTGTAAAAGCTATCTTATCAGTCTCGAAGACCAAACGGTGCAAATTGGCGAAAAACAGGTTCACTTCGCGAAGAACGAACATATCTTTATGGAAATTTCGCAAAAATTTAGCTTTGGGCAGATTGAAGAATTGGCCCGGAATTCCGGATTTAAGTTAATGAACCAATTATTTGATAGCAAAAAATGGTTTACAGACGTCATTTGGTCAGCAGGATAATGAAAGCAATCCGAATGCCACGTGCGCTATCGAAAACCAAAATCCCATGGTAAAAAATGCCATGGGACTTGGTGAGATTGGCCTGCTAGAGTTGTTTATCATTCAATTTGATACTCCTTTTCTTCCGAAGTTGAATGTTCAGCAATTCAACAATCAACGAAAAGCCTAGACAGGAATAGATAATACTTTTACTTACTTCCTGATGAAGCCCCCCCGCAATTAATACGACTCCGATGACCACCAAAAAGGTTAAAGCCAACATTTGGAGTGTAGGTTGCTTGTTAATAATCCGTAATACGGGACCTGCAAAGGCCATCATCACGCCAATGGATATAATAACTGCTATAATCATAATCAAAACGTAGTCGACCAATCCGACAGCCGTTAGAATTGAATCAAACGAAAAAACCGCATCTACTAATACAATCTGCAATAAAACTGCTCCAAAACTAATAGGGCTTTTAGTTCGGTTTGTTTCTTCCCCTTGCTCTTGCAACTTATGGTGTATCTCTAAGGTGCTTTTCACAATCAGAAAGAGCCCACCGGCAATGAGAATGAGGTCTTTATAGCTAAGCGGAAGTTCCTCATCAAACATGTTCAGCATAATAACGGGATCCTTGAGTCCAATAATCCAATTAATGCAAAGCAGCAAGGCTATTCTGAACACCATCGCCAGGGTTAAACCGAGGTTACGTGCTTTACGCTGTAATTTTTCAGGCAGCTTACCTGCCACAATGGAGATAAAAATAATATTATCTATACCCAATACAACCTCGAGAAAGCACAAAGTAATAAGGCTGATCCAAATACCTGGATCAGCAAAATTAGGGATTTCAAATTCCATATAGCACCCTTATTAATCAAAGTCAAATAAATTACTCAAAAACGATTTCTTTTTATAGGGACGCTGCTGATCATGCTTATCATGGTAGTCAGACTTACCATTATAATCATTCCATTGATTGGGAGTGCTATACGATTTGGACGATTCATCATTATGTTCGTTATCGACGTAATTGATAATTTTGTCGAGCTCTCCCTTATCGAGCCAAATTCCTCTGCATTTTGGGCAATAATCCACCTCTACTTGATATCTTTCAGACATTAACAATGTTTCATTACAATTAGGACATTTCATTTTATTATTTGTTTATGATTCAATACCGTCAACTACTTCATAAAGATTGAATAGGCGCTACGACACAGCACATTCTTCGGCCATTCAATGAGAAGTAGTCATCAATTAACTAGAAATTATAAAGGAAATAACCCGTCAGAATAACGTGAAAAGGTATAAAAAAGAATAATAGCTTGGCCTGCACCAATATACATTAAAAGCATAAAAGACTGTGCTTTTTGAGTCGATAATAGAGGCTAATTTGGTTCTTATAAGCTGATGTCTCTCAGCGCCTTTTTTTGCCTTTCTAATAGCAAGATACTTTCCATGCCCAAATTCCAAATCATCCAACAAGCTCTCTTGAACCAGCACACTCTGTACCCCACTTGCTGTGTTTATAAGTAGGCTTTGATATAGCAAAAAAAAGGGAAAAAGAGTGCTTAACAACAGTAGCAATAAAGAAAAACGTTTCCAGATAAGGACATTGTTAAGTATGATAGAAAACACGCTCGTACTTTTTTATTCAAAAATAAACATTATTGGCTTTCATTAAGTTAAAAGAAACAATATCAGCAGAAAGTTACAAATGGGGGATCATCCTTCCGGGTCGAAAATGAGAACTTAACCAGTTGAAAACGTTTACATCGAGTGGAAACCATGGTATACGATTAAGTGCCCTTTTTATGCTTTAAAAAACGGAAAGGGTTGTTCCAAATTACATCTAACGCAATATAATGTGCAGAAAAGGGCGATCGATTACCTACTAAATTGTTCATATAACCAAGATCAATCGTGAATGGCAATCGTTGCGGAGACACAGCGTAATAGAACGTAAACCTACTTTCCTGATAGTTGAAATTTGTCCATATTCCGGACATCGCCAGTTTGCTGGTAGAAAATAGCGCCTCATATCCACCAATGAGTTTATGTATCTTTTTTTTGTCTAGATTCACTGTAAGCTGCAATTTTAAACGCGATCGGAGTTGAAAGTCTTCCGACGACATTTCCTTAATCGGTCGGGTAAACGTGCGCAGATCTTGCCTAAAAGTAGTCGTAAACTTCAGCTTTTCAGTTTTAAGCATGTAAGCTATCCGTCCGTAAATCCTCCATTCCCGTTCAAATCCCCCATATGTCGACCCAAAAGGAGCGAAATCGTTATACTCCTCCTGCTTTCGGTAACTCAGCGCAAAAGCGTATTGCCAATGTGGATGAAACTGGTGATAAAACTCTTGATTTATCACCAGAATGGATGGTTTAAAGAAGGGACCATAATTGTCCGGATTGCTCTTTCTCCCTACACCAATGTAAGACATCGACTGCCATTTTTTTGATGTTCCCAGGTCTTGTCTGAGGCCGAAGGCAAACCAGCTTGCTGTATTTGCCTTGCCTAAACCGGGCGGACTAACCTGAGCATAGGATATAACAGGTAAACAGCAAGCTACAAAGCAAAGAAAGAAGAAGAGTTGCTTCATGTTAGTCCAACACTTTGCTCAATAGTTTACCATTCGCATCAAAGGCAACTTTTAGTTCTTCACGTACACTTTTCAATTCAAGGGTATAGACAACTTGTTTTCCTTTGGTAACCTTTTTCACATCGTCTACGCGGTAATTATTGTAATCTTTTTTGATGGTTGTGCGTACAGCCGATGGCAAATCATTTTTAGAAATTTCTTCTTTATGTTCAATCAGCTTTCCTCCTTTATCATACCACGCATCGTGATCTGTCGACAAAAAGCCTGTTTCAAATTCGACCTTAAATAGATCGCCTTGCAGCTTCCATTCTACATCCGAAGCATTTGAAAATGATTTATGGAAATTATTTATCACCACAGAGGGAACCTGACTTGCTTGAATATCCTGTCCAAACAAAAGATGAGCATTGATAAGTAGGGCGAAAAAACCCATTAAAATCCTTTTTTCCATGTCTATTAATTTTTGATTTAAAACAAAGAAATAGAACGATTCTGGAAAAATTTGGGAATATTAGCAGCGGTATACGTACAATATTCGCTCGCTAGAAATTACCTTAATAATCCTTAACCGTAGCAAAACTTTACTTTTTAGGTAAGGAAAGGGTAAGAAAAGGGTAGAGAAAGGGTATAGTTTAGGGTAAAGAAAAGGTAAACAAAAGGTAACGAAAGGGTACAGCAAGTATCACGATAATTACAGAAGACGAATATCGTCACGAATCAGCGCTCGACTTTTTCTTGTGAATTTTTAAATTGAATTTCGAAGCAATGCCTATCCGCTAAATAACGATAGGAAACCCTAAAACCATATAAATTACAGACAGCCTTCATAATAGCCAGACCTAAACCCGTTCCATCCATTTTTTTGTCACTCGACTTATAAAAGCGATTGAATACTTTATCGGTTTCCAACGGTTCCCTTTTCCCGGTATTGCTGATTGTCAGCATATCCGTTTTGATGTCTACCGATACATTACCTTGAGGGAGATTATGAAAGATGGCATTCCTGATCAGATTGGAAACGATGATATTAGCGAGTGCCGGATCCATTTCTACGTTTAAGTCGGTATGTTCATGTATCGTTACCTTTACATTTTTAAAAGTGGCAAACTCTTCCAAATCCTCCAAAGTTTGTTGTACTATCCGGTTTAAGGATATATTTTGTTGATCGAAAAACTGTTTGTTTTCGATTTTGGTTAAGAGTAACAGGGATTTATTCAGACGGATTAAGCGCTCAATTATTTGCAAAACCTGTGCAATGCCTTCGGCTTGCTCACTTTCTATATTTCCCTTTTCCAATAGTAATTCCAATTTATTGGTTGCTATCGCCAGGGGTGTTTGCAGTTCGTGTGAAGCATTTTCAATAAACTGCTTCTGATGTTGGTAGGTTTCTAAGCTGTGTTGCAATAAGCTATTTACCGCGTTCTTCAGCATATTGAATTCCTTCACGTCTGTGCTTATATTAGGCAAGTCCCTAGTACTCCCTAATCTGAATTTGGTAACCTGATTTAAGAAGTTATAAAAGGGTTTCCATAATTTGCGTAAAACAATATTGTTGATGAGAATAATACTAACTACCAGAATCACATATAGCCAAAATACCGACCAAAAAAGATCTTCGATTAAATCATCTTCTTCTACCATCGAATTAATGATTTTCAATTCGTAAAAATCTCCTTTGTGTTCAAAGGCTGTTGTGAGCATACGTACGGGCTCTAGATCGTCTTCATCCTGCATGTACATTAAGGTATCCCTATATTGGTCCTTCATCGAAAGCGCCCGCTTTTCACCTATCTCCCGAATGGCGTAGTTACTTTCATCAAAAAAACTTTTTTTCAATATGCTTGGATCTGTATCCACTTTTTGAAGAATGAGCACTTTATAATTCTCCAACCCGTCGTCGATGCTATCTTGAATCTCATCCAGCATATTGATATAAAAAATAATTGACCAGATGGTCACGATCAATAAAATGGAAATAGAGAGATATTTCAGTGACTTATTGAGCAGCTTCATTTTTCGACCAATTTATAACCAACTCCATAGACAGACTCAATCTCAATCACTGCATTTGCCGTCTGTAATTTCTTTCTAAGATTTTTAATTTGATAATAAATAAAATCGAGGTTATCCGCCTGATCAATATTATCTCCCCAGACATGTTCGGCTAAAGCAGATTTGGTGATCAAGCGATTGATATTTAACAGAAAATAATTGAGTACATCGAACTCCTTCCGATTAAGCGCAACTATTTCTCCATTCACGGAAAGCTGGCGTTCGCTCAAGTTCAATACCACATTTCCTAATTCAATAGTATGTTTACCGTCCAACTTCTTCCTTCTTAAAACGGCCTTGACCCGGGCATTTAACTCAGCGATATGGAATGGTTTCGTTAAATAATCATCTGCACCTAATTCTAACCCGATAAGCTTGTCATCCAATGAATCTTTCGCCGAAATAATAATGATATTTTCTGATTTTTGAGATTGCTTTAATTCCTCTAACACTTGAAGTCCACTTCCCCCAGGCAGCATGATATCTAACAAAATGCAGTCATAATCATACATCCGGATTTTATCCATTGCAGTAAGGTAGTCACTGGCAGATTCAATTATAAAATGTTCTTTCGCCAATGAAGTAGCAATAGTCTCCAACAATTCTTCCTCATCTTCAACGATTAAAAGTTTCATTAAAATAATTTGTCTTTCAATGGTAATGAAGCTTGCATGAATTATTCATGTTCGTACATGAGCAGCAATTCATGCAGGTTTCATTAAAATAATTTGTCTTTTAATAGCAATGATAATTTAGCCTAGCTGTGGTAGGTATGAACCATCATTGCAGCAAGTATATGGTTAAATTCTGGAAAGAAATTGGAATACATCTTTTCATGATCACCTTAATTTTTGAGAAAAGAAGTCGATGGTACGTTCCCATGCCAGCTTTGCAGCTTCTTGATCGTATCGCGGTGTTGTGTCATTATGAAAACCATGATTTACATTCTCATATGTAAAAGCTTTATAAACCTTGTGGTGATCCTTCAACGCCTTTTCATAAGCGGGCCATCCTTCATTTACATGGGTATCAAGCGCGGCATAGTGTAATAAAAGCGGTGCCTTGATCCGTAGCACTTCTTCCAAAGGAGGTTGACCTCCATAGAACGGTACCGCAGCTGCTAAATTCGGTATTCGGACGGCCATCATATTGGCAATCCAGCCACCAAAACAGAAACCGACGACACCTACCCTTCCATTGCAAAATTTATTTTTTTCCAAGTAATCAAAACCAACAACAAAATCTTCAAGCATTTCATTTCTATCCCGCTTACTTTGCAGCTCACGCCCCGCATCATCGTTCCCCGGATAGCCTCCCAAAGGACTTAACGCATCTGGCGCTAAGCTAATAAAACCGGCTAAGGCGGCTCTTCTAGCCACATCGGCAATATGTGGATTCAGGCCCCTATTCTCGTGTACCACCAAGATGCCACCCAATTTTTTCTCATTATTTTTGGGCATACATAAAAGAGCCTTAATTGCCCCTCCTCCTTTGGGTGATGGATAATCGATATAACTCGACGTAATCCGAGGATCATCTGCCCTTATCTGAATTGCATCTTGGTAATCGGGCATTAAAAAGCTCATCAAGGAGGTAACAGTAACACCACCAACTGCGTAAATCGAAAGTTTCTGCATAAAGTCACGCCTCGTTATACGATTGTGTGCATAATCATCATATAGATCAAAGACTTCCTGCTTTACATCTTCTTTTTTTAGGCTTTTCATATCAATGAATTTTTATAAAATTAGCAATGAATAAGACAAATACACGAGGCACGCTTGTAAAATTTAAATGACCGATGGATTTTCGCCCCTGACATATTTAGTTATTTCTCGAAATTTTAATACTTAATTATTTCAACAGATTGTATTATATTGATTTAAAACATTTTAGCAAACCCATTGTTTATTAAAGAAATAACTAATTATGACTAAACATCTTACTTTTTGCAGAAATTTTCTGCTAGGTTCCTTGATGGTTCTAACGATCGCTTGTGGAAAAGACAGCAAATTACATCCCGTTGAAAATAAAGCAATGGCAACCAAGACTGGTCCAAAAAGTGTGGTTTATGTAGAGGTTAATAACCATAATCTACTAAATGCAGGGACCTATACACTGGCCGAAAGTGGAGCGCAGCTATTTGATATCGCTATTATATTTGCCTCGAATATCAACTACGATGCCAGTCAAGGCAAAGCAGTACTCCATCACAACGAAAATGTAACCGCCGTGCTGAACAAACGGGAGCAAATAATAAAACCACTTCAAGACAAAGGAATGAAGGTATTGTTATCCATATTGGGTAATCACCAGGGGGTAGGTTTCGCTAATTTCACGAGTAGAGCAGCCGCTCGTGATTTTGCACAACAACTTGCTCAGACTGTGGAAACCTATCAGCTAGATGGAATCGATTTTGATGATGAATATGCCAAATACGGTGAAAACGGGCAACCACCGGCAAATGATAGCTCTTTCGTTTTGCTTGTTGAAGAATTAAGGACACGCATGCCTGACAAGATCATTTCGCTTTACAATATCGGTCCTGCGGTGTCAAATACCGAATGGCAGGGCAAAAAAGTGGGGGATTACGTTGATTATAGTTGGCAAGCTTATTACGGCAATTATGGCGCACCCAACATAGCTGGACTGACGAATAAAGCGCATTTAGGACCCGCTGCTGTTTGGATTAATCAACAACCTGCAAATGCCTCCACTGCAGCAAACTTAGCGCAACGAACGGTAGACGACGGCTATGGCATTTTCTTATATTACGACTTGCCACAAAGTAATTCTTCTTCTTATTTATCGGCTATTTCGAATGTTTTGTATGGCGAACAAACGGAAATGAGCGGAGCTTCTCATCCATGGCCAACGCCATAATAGGCATTCATTTTTAGGAACGGACTTTAAATAACAAAGGCCTTGCTTAGGAAGCAAGGGCCTTTGCATATTATAATCAACCTAAACCTTATTATATAAACGCAACTTTTAGCATTTTGTTTTGCTCAAGGCTAGTTTTTATTATTTACACCTTCCATCCATAAGGAATATACACATTATCAAAAGTGCCATCCTCATATAAGTCAACGATCGCGTAGCCATTCTTGGTGGCGTAACGATCTCCTTTCCACCAATTGCCACTTACTGCTCCATTACTGATATAGGTCACTCCTTGATACTTCACTTCATCATTAAGATGAATATGCCCGCTTAACGCCAACTTGACTTGTGGGTGTTGTGTGAATAAGGTTACGACACGTTCTGCATCATTTAAAATAGCACCTGCTCCAAGTTGATAACCTGTATCGATTTTACCTAAATGCCCAACGACCAAAGGCGCAGCGGACAAAATGGGTGCATGCGATAAAATCACGGTATGTTTATCTTTATTCGCTTCCAGGTCCTGACCCAACCAATCAAATTGTTCATCATCTAGCTGGCAGGCATACCATTGCCCATCAGTTGCCCTCACCTGTATGCTATCAAGTACAATAAAATGCCATCCCGCTTGATCAAAGCTCCGATATGGCTTTTCTAATCGCATCATCTCTAATGCATAATTCTTTCCATAAAGCGGGTCATTTTTTTCGGCCGCACCCCAGCAATCGTGATTTCCAATACAATAGGCAATGGGTAAACTGTTTTCATCTTTCATTAACTGATGCCAAAGATTCCATTGTGTAATAACCCGATCCTTAGGTTGCTTTAATGCATCCATAATACAGTCGCCTGTATTAACAATTAAGGTAGGTTTATCTGTTTGCGATTGTACGTGGTGCAAACAACTTGCCAGGCCTTTCGGTGCTTCTAACTCAGGTTGCATATGGACATCCGTTAAATGTGCAAAACGTAAAGAACGCTTGGCCATTTTCCCATTACCGGAATTGATGTTCGGTGTTTCGGCAAAAACAGATTTACCTAAAACTAAGCTGGACAGCGTACCAATTCCCAAACTCTTTAATAGTGATCTACGGTTCATTGTTGTTTTTTTATCAACAAAAGTAAGCCTGACAATATTAGCCTAGTGTTAAGAAATAGTTGTCTTTAACGCACTGTATAATCATCTGTACTGTATAAATTTGGGATAGGCGGTACACTAAAAAGATGTAAGGGCCCCGCAGTTGAGTATACGGTGCCCTTACTATTTTTAATCCAACTATTGTAGTAACGGAACAACTATCCAAAACGCGACAGGCAAATACACCAATAACTTCCATTCTATCCATAAGTTGGTATTACACCTTGCTTCTTAAACTCGTCAAACAGCTTAAAAAACATCTGCTCCGTATCCACATAGTCATGGAAACCAAATCGCCTTGCTTTCGTGCTGTCAGCAAAAAAATCGTAATTCCATGAAAAAACAAAATCACCGAAGGCCCAATTGGATAAATTCTCGTATTTGTATTGACATAAATCGTATTTACGTTGGATCGATTCCCAAAGACTTACTTTGTCCTTCATAACATCCTGTAAAGGAAGATACAATGGTGTTCCCGAAGGCATATCAAAGTAGTCAGCGATTTTGGGCCATAGATCCCGCCATCGGAAGAGGTCGCCATTGGCAATATTAAAAGCTTGATTTGCCCCCGCTGGATTACTTGCAGCCCAAACAGTCGCTTTTGCCAGTAATCCAGCATCAGTCATTTCCATTAAGGTATGATAGGCTCCCGGTTTCCCTGGAAATCGAAGTGGTAGCTTCAGTTCTTTTGAAATGGATGCGTAGACTGCAATGAGCAAGACCAAATTCATCGGGTTACCTAAACTCGTACCCCCCACAACAGATGGACGAATTGCTGACCAAGACCAATTTTTTCCTTGTTGCCTTTCTTGAAGGAACTGTTGTTGACTCCAGTTAAACTCTGGAGGCATAATACCCGCATCATCCTCCTTAGCAGGCGTTTTAAAAGGTCCCAAATGGGCACCATAAACTTTATAACCTTGCATTAAACTTACATGTTGCAAATTGAGAGCAACGGGCTCTATTGTGTTCATCAGATTGACAAGCATTTCCATATTTGGTTTTACGAGCGCCTCCCAACTCGGCCTGTCTTGATAAGCTGCATAAAAAATATGATTAACCGAACCGCAATCTTGCAATTTTTCTTGAACGTCATGGCGATCCAGCAAATCCACTGCAAGATTTTTCAATCGATCCCTGTCTTTCCCTCCTTTTCGAGAGAGACCAACGACATCCCAAGTACCTTCTTCCAATAAAAAATCGATTAATTTTTTACCTATCACTCCATTGGCCCCCACTACTAATGCCGTATCTTTTATTTTTATTTCCATATAAATTCTTTTGATTGCACAAAGATCTGTAGATAGGCATATCGTTTTTTGTATATTTCTATGATTTTATTGTACCTTTCCTACATGAAGCGTTATGTACAATACCAACCGTTTGTCATCGAGGAGTTTGAAACAAGCATTTGGAAGCATGCCGTACATAAGCACAATCATTATGAACTCATTTATATTAAAGAGGGCGAGGGCTTACACTATATACAAAACAATGGCAATGATTACCATGAAGGAAGCTTGTTTTTACTAGGTCCGGAAGATGATCATTACTTCGATATTCACCGTACTACCCGATTCATTTACGTAAAATTCACCGATTTACAACTATACAAAGGGGGGCAAACCAATAACGTGTACTTGCAAAAACTGGAGTATTTGATCAAAAGCAAGGAAACTCATTTATCTTCTTTTTTGCTTCGGAGGGAGGACCTACTGCTTATCGAAAAAATTTTCAACTCCCTCTCTTTGATCCAGCATCAGGTTATGGCATATGAAGAATTTATTAGATTGCAACTATTTTCCATTGCGCTTATCTTACAACACAACATGCCGGAGCTTCTTATAACAAAAGATAAAAATCGGGATATGCAGGCTTTATTTTGCTATATTCATAAACATATCTATT
Source organism: Olivibacter sp. CPCC 100613 (assembly GCF_036959255.1). NCBI lineage: Bacteria > Pseudomonadati > Bacteroidota > Sphingobacteriia > Sphingobacteriales > Sphingobacteriaceae > Olivibacter > Olivibacter sp. CPCC 100613. The sequence continues at coordinate 409,545 of NZ_JAWMTI010000004.1, read as the reverse complement.
CCCCGCCAGCGCTTCAAGCAGCTGAAATAGCTAAGCATTTTAACAAAACAGCCGATTACATCGGTCCATATTTCAAGCGTCAGACCGGGATGACATTAAGGAATTATATACGTCATTATCGGAATCAATTGATAAAAAAACGACTTAGCAGCAACAACTATCGGTTGAAGGAAATTGCTGCCGAATTTGGATTAGTGGATGAAAGTCATGTTCTAAAACTTTTAAGAAGCGGAGTAGAAATCAATCTAACTGATATCATGCTTGAATAAATTAACGTTAACGGTGACTTTGTTTGGGTAATTTTCAATGGAGCGCTTCGCCGATTTAAATAATAACGTCTTTTTGAGTTTGGGTCGATACAGCCTGGCGCACTTATTTTTCATTCAAATTGAAAATTTCTATCGGAAACCTGCGAGATGAAAGGTCTGGGCAAGAAGATCAATCACCGTTACAGTCATTCAGCAATTGGGCTGTAGAAATTGCAATTAGGAAAACGAAGAAAAAAAGCTATTTTTTTTCCGAGTCAAAAAATATGGGATGAAGTTAGATGGTTAATAAGCACAGATCATGAAAACAGCGTTTACAAAAAAAGCAGTCTTTTCAAACTGCTTTTAAAACTTGGGTGGAATATGGGGCTCGAACCCACGACCTCCTGAACCACAATCAGGCGCTCTAACCAACTGAGCTAAAACCACCGTTTTTAGTGAGGCAAAGATATATAATAAACCAACACAGCGCAAATATTTTTATCATTTTTTGTGCTTTTGTTTTTCATAACTTAGCTTGCGAAAAGATACCAATAGATCGAAAAATAAAATGGATTGGGAATCAGCTATTAAGGATTTTAAGCAATATCTCAGGCTCGAGCGTTCGCTTGCGAAAAATTCTATTGAAGCTTATTTACATGATGTCGAAAAGCTGAGACAGCACGCTGTTTATAGTCATAAAAAGGATCCGGATGCCATCCTCACACAAGATATCCGTGATTTCCTGGAATGGATCTATACACTTGGAATGTCTGCACATTCACAAGCGCGTGTCCTATCAGGCATAAAAACCTTTTATCATTACTTAGCCTTGGAAGGCGTTGTGGAGCATAATCCCGCTACCTTAATTGAAGCGCCCCGTTTAGGTCGTAAATTACCGGACACGCTGAGTATTTTGGAAATCGATTCACTCATTGGGGCGATCGACCTCTCCTCACCTGAGGGTCTACGCAATAAGGCCATGCTAGAAGTACTGTATAGCTGTGGATTGCGCGTAAGTGAACTTATCAATTTGAAGATCTCAAATTTATTTTTAACGATTGAATTTATTCGCGTAACAGGTAAAGGTAATAAAGAACGGCTTATTCCTATTGGTCATTCAGCCATTAAACACTTAACGTTATATCTTCAACATAGTCGCAAAGAAGTACCTCAAAAACCAGGGGAGGAAGACTATGTATTCTTAAACAGAAGGGGTTCCCCCCTATCGCGTGTCATGGTTTTCATTATCATCAAGGACTTAGCCGCTAAAATCGGATTAAAGAAAACCATTAGTCCGCATACATTTCGTCATTCTTTTGCTACACACCTCATCGAAGGAGGCGCTGATTTACGGGCTGTACAAGATATGCTTGGCCATGAAAGCATCAGTACAACCGAAATCTATACGCATTTGGATCGCGATTACCTTCGCTCTGTAATGATTGAATTTCATCCAAGGGCTTAGATAACCTGATTCACATTTGCAATATAGCTGCATTTGTTTTACTTTTGCAGCAAGTAGAAAAAGATGGTTAACGTATTATCCTTAAACAGCATCTATCGATTGATCGCACTTTGTTTGCTTGTAACGATAAGTTATATACAAGGTGTACAATTGATACATGCTTACCATCACAATGAAAATGTTAAACAGATAAGCCATCATTCCTTTCAAGTGAAAAAGGAAATCAACTGTAAGATCTGTGATTATCTACACGTCAAGCAAAGTCAACAGCTACCCGGTCAGCAATTTACATTAAGTGAGGTATACCGAAGTAAACCTATACTTATTCAGCGTTTTGACGTCGCCAAACCTATTGAAATCCCCTTATCCAGTTATTTTAACAAAGGACCTCCATTAGCCTAATTTCACTCTGTTCTTTTTTTGCACCGAAGCAAGACTATGTAATCGCAGATTTTCTTACAAAAAGTAAAGTAAAGTAAAGTAAAGTAAAAGCTTCTACCTAGACTAAATGCATGGCGCAATTCCGAGTCTCTTGTTTTTGGTAATATCCAAACAAGCTAAAACCATTCATATTCATGTTTATTAAAAAACAGTTTACCCTGTTGCTTTTGCTTTTATCTATCCATATAGGTCACGCGCAAAACAATGATTGCAACTTTATGATTAACGGACGTCTCATCGATTCCGACACACGGCTACCCTTAGCCGGTGCTACAATTCGTATTATGCCCGGAAACAAAATGATTAAAACCGATGGACACGGATTCTATAGGTTTTCCTCTCTTTGTGCGGATACCTACGTACTCAGCTTTGAAAGCTTAGGTTTTGAAGAAAGCCATAAGACGCTGCGATTAACCAAGAATGAAATACTCAACGTTGATCTGAAGCACGGCCACATTGTACTTCACGACGTCGAAGTTGTTGGACATCAGCATAACCTGAAAACCACGGCGCTGGTGAATTCACTCACCCAACAGCAATTAAAGGAGAGTAAGGGTAGTGTATTGGCCGAAGTGCTTAAGGAAATACCTGGCATAAACATGTTGCAAACAGGGGCCACCATTGCTAAACCTGTCATTCATGGGATGCACAGCAATCGTATTCTAATGCTTAATAACGGTATACGGCAAGAAGGTCAGCAATGGGGAAATGAGCACGCACCTGAAATTGATCCTTTTATTGCCAAAAATATTCGGGTTATCAAGGGGGCCGAGTCCGTCCGTTATGGTGCAGAAGCGATCGGAGGTGTTATTATTATTGAACCTCCGACCTTACCGATAAATTCGGAAATTCATGGCGAATTTGACGTGATCGGACAAAGTAACGGTCGAGGTGGTACGACATCGGCCATGTTAAATGGTGGTCTAAAAAAATTACCCGGCTTTAGCTGGCGCGCACAGGGAAGCTTTAAAAGGTTAGGTGATATCAAATCTGCCAATTACTATCTCAACAATACCGGTGTCAAGGAAATTAACTATTCAGCTTCTCTGGGTTATAAAACCAGTTTCGCGCAGTACGAGGCTTATTACAGTCACTTCGAAACTGAACTGGGTATTTTTACCGGTTCCCATATTGGAAGTGTTGAAGACTTGCAATCACGGATTGAGAACGGCAAACCTTTTATTACTTACCCTTTTTCTTATACCATCGAAGCTCCACGACAAGTGATTAAACATGACTTATTAAAGTTAAAAGCCCATAAGGATTTCACAAATGGTGCACAAATGGATATTCAATATGGCCTACAACGAAACCTACGTCAAGAGTATGACATCCGGAGGGGGGGACGTAGCAGCATCCCTTCACTCGATCTAGCGCTTACATCGCAAAATCTGGACATTACCTATGATCGACTAAAAGACAATGGCTTAAGAACGCTGCTTGGCCTTAACCTTGCCATGCAAGTGAATAACAACATCCCGGGCACATTTGCCACTCCCTTAATTCCAAACTACGATAGTTATAATGCCGGACTGTTTATGATCGAAAGATGGATCAAACCTACTTATGAACTAGAAGCCGGTATACGCTATGATTATAAATATTTTGATGCTGCAGGGTATCGATTGGACTCCATTTACTATGCCGGTACCAGAACTTTTCATAACTTTTCAGGCTCATTAGGGGCTAGCTGGCATATCAATAAAACGATCGATCTGCAATCCAATATTGGTCTGGCCTGGCGTCCACCTTCCGTGAGTGAACTTTTCAGTAATGGGTTACACCACGGCACCGCTGCCATTGAAATTGGGAATGACCAGTTTAAGAGCGAACAAGGCTTAAAATGGGTGAATGCTGTAAAGCTTCAACTACCACGCTTTGATCTTGAATTGGATGCTTATGCGCATTATATAAAAAATTACACCTATCTACGGGCTACCGGCGAGTTTTGGGAGAGCCTTAGAGGCGCGTTCCCTGTCTTCCAATATGAGCAAACGAATGCCTTTTTCTGGGGACTTGATCTGGCCGGAAATTACCAATTGGCTGAAAACTTTCGCTACACGGTAAAGGCTTCGTTGGTGAGAGCAAAAGATGTTCGACAAAAAAGTTATTTACCTTGGATTCCTTCTGATCGGATTGAAAACGCATTACGATGGACAAAATCCTATCAAAAACAGCATCTCAATACTACATTCTTGCAAGTGCAGCATCAATGGGTTGCTCGACAAAATCGATATGAACCTGATACCGATTTCGCATCGCCACCTCCTGCTTACGGCTTATTAAATGTACTGGGAGGCCTTGGTTTCCGCTTTAACCAACAGGACGTGAATGTGCAAATAGGTATAAACAACTTACTCAATAAAGAATATAAAGAATACATGAATCGATTTAGATACTATGCGCATGATATGGGTCGAAATATCACCCTTAAACTGAACTATACATTTTAACTTTTTAATTTTTAATTTCTATAAACATGTACAAATTACGTAACTATTTTATCATGGCCGCTCTGAGCTTGGCGGTCATTTCTTTCAGTTCTTGTTCAAAAGACGACCCGGTTCCCGAAATTGATCAGGAGGAGTATGATGGCACAATTCTAACATTTACCGAAGGCCATTACCACGGTGATGAATTTCATGCCGAAGGAGACACCTTACAGGTGCGTTTTATAAGAGGTAGTGATAGGCCCTACCCTTCACATGTACACTTACATGCTGGAGAACAATATCAATTGGATATTGCCATGTTCAAAAACGGGCAGAATACAACTGCCGAATTTGGTGATAATGAACATCAATGGTTTTTCCTGGGTGCTCCTGCTGACGTACTGGATTATACCTATGCTGATAACCGCGTAGGGTTTAAAGGTGTTTTTACCGTTAACAAGGCGTCAGAGGGCTTTGATCTACAACTCGTTTTACGCCATGGTTTAGATAAATCACAAGCTTCCGCGCAAAGCTGGAATAGTGCAAGCTATCGCGAAGCAGGTGGATCGGATGACTTCAATAAAAGTTTTGAATTACATCCGGTGGATGAAGATCATGACCATGAATAGCTAAGCACAACTTTACCATTAGACAGATTAAAATAAAATAGCCCTGCTAAAAGGGAGGGCTATTCTATGCACTTAATATTTCTTTAATTTATAATTTTTAAATCAAAAAATAATTTTATGAAACAATTAAAAAACTTTTCGTATGCTTTGATGACTTTTACACTTCTTTTCAGTGCCTGTAGTAAAGATGACGATCCAATTCAGCCGGATGACCCGAACGCCATTGTATCCACACGCCTGGATTTTATCGAAGTTACCGGCCATCCACATGGGGATCATTTTCATGATTTGGCTGAAATTGAAGGTGAAAAGGATAGTATCACCATTGAATTTGATCAAATGGGAATTGCTAAAAATGGACATATCCATTTAGACCCGCATAAAATCTACCGTCTACAACTTTATGCGTTTAACGGCGACGGGCACGAAGTACAAGATGAATTTCTCGCAAATAAAGCGGTAGCAGACCAATACAAGGCTTTTATTGTAGGCGGCGATTTCAAATTAAATCCGGAAACCGGTGAAGCCGAAAATGGTGCACTTTTTCAACCACGAGAACAGACATACGGGGATGGAGCCAAGGTAGATGGCAAATACGAGACAACCGGTATTCTCGCCTATTTCAGTTTAGGGGAAGCAAATGAAGGAGCTGATACCGATGTGTCTTACATCTTAAGAAGGTTTGCAGACCATACGACGAAAGCTAAAATCGAACGTACAGATTGGAATCACGACGATTATGCAAGCAAATTTGTCGGAGAAGATGTGTTAAAATTGACTTTTGAGCTACATGCAGTTGGGCACGATCATTAATTAACTATTTACAAAAAAGGAGCTCGTAATAAAACTCGAGCTCCTTTTAAATGGCTCAAACAGTTAATTGCTGTGCTTAATTACAAATGGGAGATAAACGCCAAATGTGATGTTTCTACCTGGATTGTAGACCCCTAGGCTCAAATCATTTTGATCGAGACGACCTGGTTTATATCGACTTAAGGCATCATAATATTTCTTGTCTAGCAAATTATTAGCTGACACATAGCATTTAATCGCTTGCTTTCCAACAAAAAAGGTTGCACCAAAACTGGCGTTCACTAAAGTATAACTGCTTGTAGGTGTTTCAAACTCTTCATCTACTCGATTTTGTGCGAAGTAGTTGGCGAGTCCGACCGAAAGAAAAGGCTCTTGTAAATGTTTGATTTCCGGTTCGTAGCGCAATTCATTACGCAGCACCCCGGCAGGGATAAAGGGCAGCGGTTTATCCATACTTGTATTCTTCGCATGGGTGTACCCGAATGTATTCTCAAAATGAATGAAATGAACGGGATGTAAGATCAAACTTGCTTCCGCACCATATAGATTTGCATTTACCTGCCCATAGTTATAAACAGGCAGATCATCAATGAATTCACCATGATGAGCGGCATAGATAAAATCATGGATATAATTATTGTACACAGTGGCGCTCGCATTTATAAAATCGCCATCATAGGATAATTCTGCATCAACTTGATAGCTTCTTTCCGGTTGTAAATCCGCGTTTCCAACTTCGTAACGGAAGGTTCCCTCATGTTCGCCATTCGATCCCAATTCTGCTGGATTAGGTGCTCTAAATGCAGAACCGGCGTTAGCTTTGAAGTTAAGTCTCTCCGTGAATTGGTGGGTAAAGCCCATAGCTCCACTCACGTTAGAAAAACGGTTATTAAAGCCTTCAAATAGCTGTTCTCCTTCCTGCTCTAACGCTTTTCCTACATTTTTTCGGAAATCATAGCGGACTCCAATATTAAAAGTGCTGTTGTTCCAATTCTTTTTGACATAGGCAAAAGCCCCCAGACCGTAGGTATCATAAGCAGGAATTAAAAATTCTTCTCCCCTATTTTCGCTGTGTCCTATTTCCGTACTCAGGCCAAAAACGGGTTCCCAGCCATTTTGTTGCCCGATATAATAGCGTGCATCGCCGGTATAAGTATCTAAATTAAAATATAGAGAGGGGTCAGGTCCATCCTCCAGCTCCCGACGCTGGTTTCTCTGAAAACCTAGATCTAGTTTTAAATTACCCGATCCGATTAATAGGTTATTGTTCAACGACACTTTGTAATGACGGATATCCTGCTTAGGATATTGTAAGGTTCTACTTTTAAAGTCATCGCGACTGAAAAGGCTACCCTCCTCATCTATATAATTGCCGTCCACATCGAAGCTAGGTTCATAAAAGCCTATATTATTCCGGAAACTAGAAAAATTAAGGTGCGTATATCCCCAAGACTTATTCAAACCAAACATACCACTAAAATCCGTCTCATTAAAACCCGAGTTTGGAAAATAACCAGTCGGTGTTTTAAACGAATGGGCATTTTTATAAGTCCCTCTCCCTCGCCACACGATACCGTTCTGGTTCCCCGTTAACATAACAGACGAGCCGATAAGACCATTATTGGTGGAATAATTGGTTAGAAATTCACCACTTATTTCTCCTTCCGGTACAGGAATCGGTTCTAAAAGATTAATAACACCCCCTAAAGCATCCGAGCCATATATCAGTGAGGCCGCCCCCTTTAATACCTCCACCCGATTTGCTTTGAATTGATCGATCTCTATTCCGTGTTCGTCACCCCACTGTTGTCCCTCCTGTTTTACACCATTATCAATGGTAACTACTCGATTATAACTTAATCCTCTAATAACCGGTTTTGAAATCGAAGGACCGGTGGTTACCTGAGAAACGCCCGGACTTTTCGCGATCGCATCGATAATATTGCTTGAAGGCAGCAATAGCTTATCCTTATTGATAATGTTAACCGTCGTGCTATTTCTTTTATTGCTTCCTGAAGAAAGTGTTCCTGTAACGATTACTTCTTGTGTTTCGATCAATGTAGGTTTTAATTCAAATTCCCAGTTACTATCTTTGGAAAGATCGATGACGCGCGTTGCCGTTTCATAACCGATAAACCTGGCTTCTATCAAGAAACTGCCTCTTGCCGGAACATTCCGCAATTTGAATGTACCCGCCTGATCTGTGAGTACCGAAATCCGTAAATCGGGAATGGTAATAGTAGCTCCCGCCAAAGGTTGCTTGTTTTGCGCGTCTATTACTTTCCCGTTGATGATGATGGTTTCTATTGCGTAACTTTTATGATTGCTGAGTGTTAAACACACGATCAGCGTGATAAAGAACTTATACATAAAAAATTGAATGAGAACGTCTAAAAACCCTTTTAATACCCTATCGAACGCGAAGATGAAATGAATGTTGAATATGCGATTAAGCCTATTGAACGTCCACTAAGGTCGAGATGGTGATTATGGATATTAGCCATCCGCTATGAAAAAAATAGAGAGTATCTCCTTAAAATTGTATTGTTAGACCAATGATGGGGGCCCTCTGGAGGTAATATCCCGAATGGATAATTGATGAGAAAAATGTATAAGACCGAACGATCGGTAAATTAATTTCGCTAAAAGTGCAATCTTAAAGCTAAATACCGATGTATCATATTTTTTGTTGAAATGTAGATTACAGATTAAGCAATAAGAGGAAAGGCTAGCCGAACGCTCCGTATGATTGACACTAAATGTTGCATTTTTTTGCTTTAGCGGCTGGGACAGATTATGATGATGATAGAAATCTAAAGGAATAACAGCCAGCACAAAGTACACAAGCATGAACTTTGCGATGAACGAAACCATAATTCCTTTTCGATTAAACATAACAGAAATGAAAGGTAAAAATCTGTGTAAGTTTTAAAAAGGGCCGGATACATGTATCCGACCCTACATCTACCTATGAAAAACATGCCTTAAGCAAGGCAGTACAAAAATAACGCATTATATTTACATCACAAACAAAAACTTACGTTCTGGCGAAAATAATTTTAGCTTTTTGAAGTTTTGTAATAATGTTTTTTATATTAGGTTTGCAAAAAAGAATAATTTTAAGGGGAACAAGATGAGCTTAACGCTATTAGAGGAATATATAGAATCAGGAAATGCTGCAGCTATTGATAATTTACTGCATACCAACCCGGCCCTATGCCAACAAAAGACCAGCCATGAGATATCACCCCTCTTACTGGCTTGCTATTATCACAAGAATCAGATCGTGAAAATCATCCTGCAACATATTCAAGAAATTACAATCTGGGAAGCTGCAGCGGCCGGTTTAACGGAAGTGGTGAGTGAACTGTTGGATGAATCTCCTGATTTGTTAGACACTTTTTCGGAACATGGATTTACCGCATTGGGCATGGCAACACATTTTGGAAATATAGAAATAGTGCGTTACCTACTTTTAAAGGGTGCTGGCCCCAATTTATCGTCGCAAAATGGTTATCAGGTTTACCCACTTCATGCCGCTATCAGTGCCGGTTTTGATGAAATTGCAAAAATGCTGGTGGAAGCTGGTGCGGAAGTCAATGTTTTACAAGCGGCAAGAACAACACCTTTACACATTGCGGCTCAAAACGGAAATATTGAAATGCTTATTTTGTTATTGGAGAATGGCGCACTTGTTGATATCAAGAATGACTTTGGAAAAACAGCTGCAGATTTGGCTGCCGATAAAGGTCATATAGAGATTGCCAAGATATTAAGTTGAAAAAGTTCTCTTTTAATAAAGAAAAGGGCGGAAGAGACAGAATGAATCAAAAAGAAAGAGCATCTTTTAAAAATCCCACAACCGGTGACGCATTCGTTTCACGAAATTTCGTACATCCAATACAACTCCTGCCAAAAGGTAAAAGACAATAGGAAAACCTACAGCTAAGAATGAAGAGTAAATAAAAAAAAGGCGGATTTTCGAGATAGAAACCCCTAATTTCTCTCCTAGGTATGCACATACCCCAAAAGAGCGTTGTTCAAAAAAAATCATTATGCGTTGTATCATAACGTCTTATTTTGCTTAAATACCTGTAATCCGATGCCACAGTCCAAACACTTATGTTGATCGCAATAAGCATGCTTTAACTGCAACAAAGCTTGCGAAGCGGCGGCAGATTTGACTTCAAGTCCCAAATGCTTAAATTGACTTATAATGCGATTCTGTTCACCTCTAAGCTGTTCCAATAAATCAATTGCCCGGTAAAGATACATCTCTTTTCCAACATATTTGCCATAGCCGACCAAAATTGTTACCACCGTGTTCACAATAATGTTATCGATAGAGCTTATACCAAGTGTTGAATTATGCTTTTTTGTTGTTTTGTCAAAGACGTAATGTTCGGTCCAATAGTTATGAACGGGCAATTCCACGAAAAGCTGTCGAAGCTGTTCTACGCTTTTGCATTGAAGGATCTTTGAAAATAAATGTTCTCCGCCTGCACACCATGCGACAAACTGCGCCAACCGGATCGTTGGAAAATTTGCGGGCCGCATACGAAGAAATTTCCATGTAGAAGCCGGAATAGGTACCAATTGATAGCGATCTTGCAAATGGAGATAATCCTGTTTTAAACGATTAGGGTATGCATCATTAAAAGATTCTCTTTCCAGTAAGCCTGCCTGACCAAACAGAAGAGCTTCAATCAGCTTTGGTTGCGATCGATTTTTGCTAATAAGCTTATAAGGCGTATTCTTCGCTAAAAGCTCAAAAGGTATTGCGTTCACCTTAAAACCAAAATTACGTGCTAATAAAATATAAGTCACCTCCTCCCAGTCCGCTTTCTTATCGGTTAAAAGCCTGCTTAAATCATTGGATTTCTCCTGCAAACGTTCGGTCAATAAGCGGGCCAACCACTGTTCTATTACAAAATAGTCTATGTCCGGCAAATAGGGTTGACAGGGAACCCAAGCTTTGCTCTGCATGAGTACATTATATTTGGTTAATAGATTGCCACTTATGAGCGGCTTCAACTCCAAGGTTTCGGGAACCGTACCGTCCGAAAGTTGTATTTCACCATCGTGCTCGTATACAACATGCAAAATAACATTATTATAAGCTTCGTCTCTCTGGTGTTGATGCGTATACCAATCAGACGATTTTAGGTGTAATTCTACGGCCCCCGCCCACTCCGTTTCACCAATCCTCAATCGACAATATTCGAAATCCGGTCCCGCATTGTTATTCAATATACCAGGTGAAAGGACGACCAATGATTTACCTTTTTTTGTGATCAGGTTAACGTGCTTATACAATCGATACCTCCATATATAATGAAGTACCTTTTCCGGGAATTCCATCTTCCGATTATTTAGGTTTGAGACAAAATTAGAAATTTAGCCCCCCTAAACAACGGAAAAGCTGAAAATGAACAAAATGAACGTTGTATGCACAAAAAAACTAAATTCCATCGGACAAAAACAGGTAGTTAGCGTTAGCGTTTTACCCATCGATTAACGATCATCGCCGCTACCGTATCACCCGTAGCGTTGAGCAGGGTTGCCATCGGATCAACTAAAGTACCAATAATCATGACAGCAGGCACGGCTTCTATTGGAAGACCATAAGCAGAAATCATCAGCATCTCTCCAATATAGCCACCATTTGGAATACCACCGGCAACAATACTAACCAATATTGTCAGGCCAACTGCTAACAATAAAGTTCCAGGTTCCATAAAAGGCTTACCGATGAGTGCAAAAGCAACTGCAATTTTGATAATAGAAGACATGGAAGAACCATTTTTATGCAATGATGCGCCCAAAGGTATCACCACATTTGCGACGGATTCCTGTATGCCAATCCGTTTAGCCGCTTCAAGATTGGGTGGAATAACCGCAATACTACTGCAGGTACTGATTGCCGTGAGTGATGGCAGGATATTATTTCGCCAGAAAAGGCGAACGCCTCTACGCCCATCGCCCATAAACGCATAAAGGCTAAAAAACACGAAAAAATAAACCAGTCCACCACCATAGTAAACTGCCATGGGCTTTGCATAAATACCGAACAATTGCGGCCCAACTGTGCCTACCTGGAATGCAAAATAGGCTCCTAAACCTACCGGTGCCAATTTCATCACATATACCAGTAGGTTCTTCATTACTTCATTCCCGGAGGACAAGAATCGGCGGAAGGATTCACCGGCCTCTCCGGATCGCAAGGCAGAGATGCCCACCAGAAAAGAAAAGATAATAAAAGCAAGCATATGCTCGCGTGACAGCAATTGGTTGAACTCACTAACCGTTACAAAAGAAACGGCACGTTCTCTCCAGCTTTGTTGATCTCCCTTGTTGACAGCCATATCGGTTTGGCTTGCATCAATTACTTGATCACTTAGTGGAAATAGCCAGACACAAAAAATAGTAAAAATAGCGGCGATGACAATCGTCATTAAAAAGACAAGCATCATGGTTGATAAAATACGCCCGAGTTTCTGACTTTGATCAATACTCGCGACTGCCGAAGCAATCGCAAAAAAAATGAGTGGAATAACGGCGGTAAAAAGTAGGTTAAGAAAAATATCACCGATTGGCTTTAGGTGAACGACAAAGCTCGGGGCAAAGAGACCGACAAGGCTTCCCAATATGATCCCCAGCAGTAACAGCAGGATACTGCTATAGTTTTTAAAAAAACCACCACTTTGTATATTCATTTAACACGAAAGTAATGGTTTTTTTAAACTTCCGTAAATTTACTTTTCCGCGCGATTGTTTATTTTTATGTTCGGGATTCACCGTGTATAGGTGGAGATATATACAATATACTTGCATGGCATATACCTCCACCAAGAGGGCTTATTGCATCATATCCATTAAGAAAATCTACTTTTCAAGGCAGCCAATTTAGCCGCCATGTCCGTTTCCGGCGATTGGCGTTTTCCAGCTCGAGTATCCTTTCGATCGTGTCTCTTAGCTTGTGGAGCTCTTTCTTCCGTTTTCATGCTTAACGAAATCCGCCCCCTGTTCGTATCCACCTCTACAACAGTCACTTCCACCTGCTGATGTACTTTTACCACCTCATTCGGATCTTTGATAAAGCGATTAGCCATTTGACTTAAGTGTACCAAGCCATCCTGGTGCACACCAATGTCAACAAAAGCGCCAAAGTTAGTGATGTTGGTAACGATTCCGGGTAACTTCATCCCTACCTTTAGATCGTTTACGGTATGAACTCCCTCAGTGAAAGAAAAGGCTTCGAACTTCTCCCGCGGGTCTAAACCAGGTTTGGAGAGCTCCGCTAGAATATCATTTAAGGTTGGCAATCCGACTTCGTCCGATACATATTTCGCGAGCGAAATACTTTTCCGTAGCTTGTCGTCCTTTAATAAACTATTTACCTCATGTCCCAAATCCTTGGCCATCTCTTCCACTAATGCATAACGCTCCGGGTGAACAGCACTTGCGTCCAAAGGATTTTCTGCACCTCTGATACGTAAAAATCCAGCTGCCTGTTCAAAGGCTTTTTCACCTAATCGGGGTACCTTCTTTAGGTCCGCCCTTCTTTTAAAGGCACCATGCTGATTTCGGTATTCAACAATACTTTGGGCCAAAGCCGGGCCTAACCCGGAGACATAAGCTAAGATTTGTTTGGATGCGGTGTTCAGTTCCACGCCAACTGCATTTACACAACTTATAACGGTATCGGCGAGCGACTCCTGCAATTTACTTTGATCCACGTCATGTTGGTATTGTCCAACACCGATTGATTTGGGATCGATCTTTACCAACTCTGCCAAGGGATCCATGAGTCTACGACCAATGGAGACGGCCCCTCTAACCGTAATATCGTAATCAGGGAATTCCTCTCGCGCTACCTCTGAAGCAGAGTAAATAGATGCTCCACTTTCATTGACCATAACAATGACCACTCCCGGTATTTGCAATTTTCGAATAAAATCTTCTGTCTCTCGGCCAGCGGTACCATTACCGATCGCAATGGCTTCAATTTGATACTGCTTTACAAGTGATTGGATCTGCTGAGCCGCCTCCGCTTCCTTTGCAAGGCCATTATGCGGATAAACCGTGGTATTGGTCAGTAATTTCCCCTGTTCATCTAAGCAGACGACCTTACAACCTGTCCGAAAACCGGGATCAACGGCCAAGGTACGTTTACTTCCCATTGGAGCCGCGAGTAATAATTGACGAGCGTTTTCTGCGAATACGCGGATCGCTTCCTCATCGGCTCGTTTTCGTGTAATTAAACGGACCTCCGTTTCCATAGACGGTTTTAATAAACGTTTAAAGCTATCCTGAATTGCCAAGCGGACTTGCAAAGCAGCGGGTGTCGCATTCTTAACGAAACGATTATCGATAAGCGTCATTGCCTCATCATCCGGTACCTTTACATCCAAATAGAGCATTTGCTCCTTTTCTCCTCGGCGCATCGCTAGTATACGATGCGAAGGTGCCGTTTTCAGCGATTCTGCCCAATCATAATAATCTTTATATTTAATAGCCTCTTCTTCCTTACCAGGTACTACACTGGATGCAAAAGAACCATTCTCCATGAAAAAATCACGCATCTGGGCTCTCGTTTCCGCATGTTCAGCAATCGTCTCGGCCAATATATCACGCGCACCAGCTAAAGCTTCTTCTAAGTTATTTACACCCTTCTCTTCGTTGACAAAAGTATGTGCAAAATCTTCCAAATCGCCTTGTTCTTGCTGGAACAACCAACCAGCTAGCGGTTCGAGGCCTTTTTCTCTAGCAGCTGATGCCCTTGTTTTTCTTTTTGGTTTATAGGGTAAATAAATATCTTCCAGCACCGCCATCGTCTCGGCTTCTTCTAGCTTGCTTTGCAGCTCCGGGTTTAATTTACCTAACTCCGTCAGTGATTTGATAATTGCTTCTCGTCGTTTATCAAGATCACGTAGCTGCCCGATACGATCTCTTATGGCTGCTACCTGTACTTCGTCCAAACTACCTGTTAATTCTTTTCGGTAACGTGAAATAAACGGAACAGTAGCTCCTTCATCTAAAAGTTGAATGGTAGTCCGCACCTGTCGATCATTTAAGGACAGATCTGCGGCAATACGCTGTTCGTGTGTGCGCATAATATCAATATTTTTTACCTTGCCATTATTAGGCGTTTTTTTATTGCTGCGAAATTGAGGTATTTTACGTTAAGAAGCAAGTAACGTGGAAAGAAAGGAGGATAAAGGAAGAGCCCTGAATGAGGGCTCCTATGCTTGTTGATCTTTATTTTTATTTTCGTCCTCTTCTGGTTTTGCTGAAGTGTCTTCAGAAGGAGAAGCGATGGGACTATAATTTCCGGATGGATTCTGATCGGTGGTGGCACCACCATAATAATTGGCTTGACTACCATAATACTCCGGTTGTCGATGTCCGCCATCGCTGTAATCATCTACCTGCTCAGTTGGTGCTTTTGTCCGGGAAGTCTCTTGCTGATTATCCGTATCGGAAACATCCAGGTCTTTTCCGAAATTATTAATCTGGTCATTAATGTCTTTTTTGATGGATTCGGATGCATCTTTAAACTCTCGAATCCCCCGACCTAAACCTCGAGCCAATTCGGGAAGTTTCCTACCGCCAAATAGAAATAACGCGACCAATAGAATCAGCATCATTTCAGACCCACCTATATTGAGAAATAATAAAATTGAACTTAACATCATAGTTTCTATTTCAACAAAACAAACATAATAAAATTTACGTCTGTTTGCACCAATCAATTATCAAAGCTATTAAAATTTTGCTGGAATGAATAAAATATTAGAAAAATCTAATGCCTTATTTAGTTGATCGTCACTGGTTATTCGTTATTGATTACCCCTTATGGTTACCAGTTGTTCCGGCCAGAACGAACAAGCAACAACGATTAACAAACGAAGAATCAAACCGTTCTATTCATATCCCATTTTTCCAAATAGTCCGCTATTCGCCGAACAAACATGCCACCCAACGCACCGTCTACTACACGGTGGTCATAAGACAAGGATAGAAACATCATGTGTCGAATGCCAATTACATCGCCAAATTCCGTTTCAATAACCGCTGGTTTTTTTGTAATCGTTCCCACTGCTAAAATTGCCACCTGCGGTTGATTGATAATGGGGGTTCCCATCACGTTTCCAAAAGAACCTATATTCGTGAGAGTAAAGGTCCCTCCTTGTGTATCGTCCGGTTTTAATTTATTACTCCTGGCACGAGATGCCAAGTCATTGACCGACTTGGTGATTCCTACCAAACTTAAATCTTTTGCATGCTTAATAACCGGTACAATGAGATTACCATTTGGTAAAGCCGCGGCCATACCAATGTTAATATCATGCTTCTTAATAATTTGAGTACCCTTTACCGAAATATTAATCATTGGAAAATCTTTGATTGCTTTTACCACCGCCTCAATAAAAAGGGGGGTAAAAGTCAGTTTTTCATTTTCCCGCTTTTGAAAACTATCTTTGACTTTATTTCTCCAATTCACCAAATTTGTGACATCAGCCTCCACAAATGAACATACATGGGGAGCTGTTTGCACACTATGAACCATGTGTTCGGCGATCAGGCGCCTCATCCGATCCATTTCAATGATCTCATCCTTGCCGGAAACACTCACGGTTGTCGATACTGTATCTTCAACTGATTGATTAGGATTGTCCTGCTTTACCTGTTCGTTTTGACCACCTCTTTTAGCGAGATAATCTAACAAATCTTGCTTAGTAACGCGACCATCCAAACCAGTTCCCTGAATGCCTTCAAGCTCTGCAGGTGATATACCTTCCTCTTGTGCAATATTACGGACCAGGGGTGAATAAAAGCGAGCGGCATCTCCTATTGAAGCATCTCCCTCTATCGGTGTATCTACGGCCAATTGCTGTATTCCCGGAATCTCAGGATCAATAGATGAAATTTCTTCTTCAGAGGTCCCACTTACGAGCTGCTCGTCCACCGCCAACACATCTTCATCTCCTTCTATTTCCAAAATCGCCAGGACATCCCCAACCTGAACCACTTGATCCGGCCGAAAACGCTGCTCAATTAATTTCCCTGCTACCGGCGAGGGTACTTCGGAATCTACTTTATCTGTCGCAATCTCAACAATGGTATCATCGATATTTACCATGTCTCCAGGTTGCTTCATCCAATTTATGATCGTTGCTTCAGACACACTTTCACCCATTGCCGGAAGAAGTAAATTATATCTAGCCATAATGATATCTAATTAATTTGCATTAAGCGCCGTAAGTTACAACAATATCTAAAAAAATAAAACCATACAGAATAAAATTTGCTTAATTCAATTATTCATTCCTTGTTATTTGCATTGGCAGGCTTTAAGGTTTCAGGTTATAAGGAGCAAACTACTCTTCCTTTAGCAGGTAAAAAAGCATGACTAATGCATTCGCCGCCGAACGTTCTATATTAGGCAGTCGTACTTTGCCGAAGTTAAACAATTTTGCCTTCGCTCCTTTTTTACCGGCAACGGCAATCCAAACGGTGCCAACCGGTTTATCGGCTGTACCACCCTCCGGTCCGGCAATACCCGTAACAGCCATACTATAATCGGTTTTGAAATTCTTTTGAGCACCTAAGGCCATTTCCAAGGCCACTTGCTCGCTGACTGCACCATGCGCAATCAGACTTTCTTCCCGGACACCTAATACATTTTCTTTCAATTCGTTGCTATAAGACACAACGCCCCCTTTGAATACGGCACTACTCCCGGATAAACTCGTAATCTGATGGCTTAAATAGCCCCCCGTACAACTTTCTGCCGTTGATAAGGTTAACTGACGTTTTGCTAAAACATTCAATATTTCTTGCTCCAACGAACGATCCCCTTCGCCAACGAAATAAGGATTTACAAGCTGCATCAGACGATCTCGATAAACATCCATTTCCTGCTCAAGCGTTTGTGCTGCTAAATTACTACCTGTCAGCCGTAGTCGTACTTGTCCGAATTTAGGTAAATAAGCCAAACGGATATGGAGCGGTAAATCCTCTTCAAATGAATGTAGTTTCTCCGCGAGGAAAGACTCACCGATTCCCGCAGTTAATATAGAACGGTGGGAAATAGCATATTGGTTAGGTAATCCTTGCAATTTCGGCAGCACCTCGTTTTGCAAGAGATACTTCATTTCAGTCGGAACCCCCGGCATCACCACGTAAATTTTACCCTTCTCTTCAATCCACATGCCCGGTGCCGTGCCCGTCTCATTATGTAAAATCTGCGCATTCGCCAGCACATCCGCTTGTTTGTTATTGACCTCGAGCATCGGTCTATTAAACTTTCGGAAAATAGATTCGACATGTTTCAAAACATCCTCGTTACGAACTAAGGATGTTTGAAAGTACGCTGCCAACGTCTGCTTAGTAATATCGTCTTTTGTTGGTCCCAAGCCTCCCGTACACAGAATAATATCGGCCCGCGAAGCAGCCGAACTGAGGGCCTGTTTAATGGCATCTGCTTGATCGGCGATCGAAGTGATTTGCACCAGTTCAATTCCAATGCGATTTAATTGTTGGGCAATCCACGCCGAATTGGTATCAACAATTTGGCCAATTAGTATTTCATCCCCAATGGTTATAATTTCTGCTTTCATGACCTAAGTCGAAAATTAAAAATTAAAAAGTCAAAATTAAAAAGGGCCCCGACAACTTTCTGCTCCCTATTAACCAATATCGACACCCTACTAACTACTCCCTATTTAACTATTCACTATTAATAAAAAGCTAACATCTAAAAGCTATTATAGTAATCATTACGCTTCGTCAATTTTAAATCCTGTAAGATCGACGCCTTCACGCGAATGTTAAAGGTATAACTTCGATAAGTACCGAAGGGCACCCAACCAAAAGACATATCCCAGCAATGAAGATCTCGATAGATATTAAACTGGGTTAATGCGATCTTCTTCATTTGAAAATCATAACCGGTATTGTATTGAATCTTCCATTTAGGGGTGACAGAAAAATCACCGTGTAAATTGATGGTGCTGGTTATGCGTGACTCGGCAAAAGGTTTACTATATTGAAAGCTAAAAGAAGCGGCAATATTCCAGGGGATATTAAAATCAACAAAAGCATTTGGATCAGAACTGATTCGAGCCAACTCCTGTTGCTGCTCGGGTGTCATATTGGCTTTGTTCTTATCCATTTCATTCAAGTTATTATTTCTACTTTTAGCAGCTGCGGGATTAAAACTGAAATCCATCGACAAACCAAATTGCGTAAGCCTTGCTAACTGACCACCCTTGATGGCATATTCATTTATCCTTCTATAACTCACAGCAGAGCTTCCCGGTGTCGTGTACGTCTCATACCGATAGGGATCGAAACTACCATTAAAATTTAGTCCGAGTTTCTGGTCAAAGAGAGCTGTTCGCCCTGAAAAGCTAATATTCGACAAATTAAATGAATCGGCCACAAAATTATAGTTCCCACTAAACGTCAGACCTTGCAAAATTGGAACCTTCTTAAATCCAGTTCCCGTTGTGTCGTCTTCGCTTCGTACTTTAGCTTCCAGGTTATTATCAATAGAAAATCCAATACCCATCGATCGTCCGGAACCCGGTGTTCCATAGATCGCATTCTGAAAAATAGAATATTTCTGAATCCTTCCCTGATTATCCAGCGCCGGTGTACCGTCCGCATACAGTTGTTCGCGGTAAAAACCGTACTTCGACTCCGAAAAGTCCGGTCGATAGTTGAAATTGACTGAAGGGGTAATTACGTGGCGAATGGCCGCTAGCTTTCCCTTGAAATTTTTCTGGCCATATATCTTTGTCGAAAATCCACTTGAAAAACTATAATCATAAGCTCTATTAAAGCCCTGTACCGTATCGATGACCTCTTCATAACCGGCCGGTGTATTATCATAAAACTTCCTAATGGACTGAAAATACCAACGTTCTGTATAGTTAACGCTGGTATTAAATTGAAAATACTTGGCAACATTCAGTGACATACTGATAGGGATATTATGTTGTATCCCATTTTGCATTTTTTTCAAGGTCTCTTTTGTAAACAGGACGCTATCACCGGCGTTGATCGAGTTCTTTCCCTGCACGCTATATCCCATGGTGATACGTTGATACCATTTCTGTTCCCCCACCCTGTTTTTTGAATCAAAAGGGTTAAAAGTAGCTACGTTTAGATTGAAAGTAGGCAGTTCCAAGTTTACCGCCCCCGTACTAATATCTTGACGGTGACTTAAGGAAGAGGTAAAATTCACTTTTCCGTCCGCAAATGTTTTTCCATACGCAATACTGGAAGACATATTGTTTCGCGTAAGTTGATTATAATCGTAGGATCCACCCGCTGCCGTATTCGAGAAATAACTACCTGTTCCGGCATTTACACTAGCACTGAAGGTTGTACCTGGATTTGCTTCCTGTCGTTGTGAATGATTCCAAGTGATATTAAAATCTTTTGCCCGCGAGAAACCGGGCGTATTCTCTTCTCCGTTTTTGGTATAGGCATAGCGCAGGGAAAAACCCCCATCGTATTTATAGTTTTTCTTATAACGTACACGTGCATTCGCTTCCCATGATCCTTTTGAATACAAATTTCCACGTAACTCTGCATCCCAATAATCATTTATCCCGATATAGTAACCCCCATCTCGCATAAAAAAGCCCCTACTAAAATCTTCCCCAAAGGTCGGAAAAAGAATACCCGATTGCCTTTTATTCGTTTTTGGAAAAAATCCGAAAGGGATCATAATAAAACGTAAGGGTACTTGCTCTACCACCATATAGGCACTTTTTGATACCACCTGGTTTTCGGTAAGAATTACACGGCTCATCTGAATACCGAAATGCGTATGCGGAAAAGGCAGATTACAGGTACTATAGAATCCATGTCGAATGAACTGTTCATTATACTCATTTTTCTTTATTTCCTTCGCTTGAATGGAGGCCCCATCCATTTCGGTAAAAACCCCATAAGTTTTACCTTTTTTACTATCAAAATTAAAGATCAGGGAATCGACCGTTACAGGGGGATCTGTGGCGGTTTTGAAAATGGGTCTTCCTTTATATTTCCCATTATGATCAACCATTCCACTGGCAAACATCGTACGGGTCGTGTTATCAATGCGGATATAGTCTGCCGTAAGCTCCATATCCTCATACTTTATTTTTGCATTTCCGTACAAATGAAGCTGGTTGTTTTTACGGTCTGTTCGAGTAGAATCTTCAGCGTTGCTTAAAACAATGGATGTGAGACCCCCGGCATCATTTCCCTTTTTTGCGGTGTCTTGTCGAGTGGAATCTCTTATTATACTATCTTGGCGAAGGGAGTCTTGCGTTAAATTTATCGGTCTACCTAAACTATCTTGCACAATAAATTGCTGTCCGAATGCCCATAATGGCATCGCTGTGCCTGCGAGGAATAAAATAACTTTAAAAAAGATGCTAACAGACTTCAAATTTGACAACGAATATTATTTTTGCAGTATAAAAATTAAGGCGCCCAAAATTAGTGAAAGCAATAGCAGCTTGCAATAGCTATTTCTTCACTTAACAGTTTTTTATTTACGATTGCTACATATTGTTTTCAATAAAATCATTTATTAGCAATTTAGTACAATAAGATTAACTTTATAGCATTATATATTTTAAACAAGAATTACGGATTTGGATGATTACGTTTGTAACAAGATTTGCGACAACCATTTGTTTAATACTCTCATTACACATACCAACGCAAAGTTCGGCAAATAAGTATGATAACACCTATAAAATAAAAACAATTGTTATTGATGCGGGTCACGGTGGAAGAGATGGAAATACACATGGTTCTTTTTCAAAAGAGAAGGATATTACATTGGCTGTTGCCTTAAAATTAGGAAAAGCAATAGAAAAAGAGATTGAGGGTGTAAAGGTTATTTATACACGGACGGACGATAGCTTTATAGAATTATATGAGCGCATTGGCATCGCTAATCGTAATAAGGCGGATCTGTTCATTTCGCTTCATTGTAATTCAATGCCTAATACCAGCCGACGCGTGGTTTCCAGATATGTTCGAAATAAGCGAGGTAAACGCGTACCCGTATATCGGACCGTACATTCGCAAAACACTTCAGTAAATGGTGTCGAGACGTTCGTTTCAGGTTATGGAAGATTGGATGAACAGGATGTTGCTATGCGGGAGAACGCATCTATGCTGTTGGAAGAAAATTATCAGGAAAATTATGATGGCTTTGATCCAAATGACCCCGAAAGCTATATTATTTTTTCCTTAATGAAAAATCAGTATAGAGATTTAAGTATAAAACTAGCAACCTTCATTCAAAATGAGTATATTAAAGCCGACAGATTGGATCGCGGTGTAAAAGAACAGAGCTTAGCGGTACTGGCCCGAGCGGGAATGCCTGCCGTTCTAACAGAAATGGGATTCATAAGCAATCCTGATGAAGAACGCTATATGAATTCGGCCAGTGGACAAGCAGAAATTGTAGAAAACTTAGTCAACGCCATAAAGAACTATAAAAAACAGATTGAAAACTAATGTATAGAAAGCTATTATCCATTATTCTTTTCACCTTGTTTATCGCGGGCAGCACGCCGTCCGCTGCATCCTCTGTCGTTGATCCGCAACAAAACAAAGAAAATCAAGGGTTTCGAATCAAAACAATTGTTATTGATCCGGGCCATGGTGCACACGATATAGGAGCTAGGGGCAGAACTTCTGTAGAAAAGGATATTGCCTTGCAAATTGCACTAAAATTAGGCCGTTCTATTCAAAGCGAGCTGAAAGATGTGAAGGTAATTTATACCCGCACAACGGATGTCTTCATTCCTCTTTATGAACGTATTGGATTAGCTAATGAAAAAAAGGCTGACCTATTTATCTCCATTCATTGCAACTCGATGCCATCGATAAAAAAGCGAACCGTTACCGGCTATCGTAGAAGAAACGGCAAGAGGATACCTATTTATAAAACGGTAAGTACGCCAAATACTACCACACGTGGTACGGAAACATTTGTATCGGGATCAGGTCGATTGGCTGAACAGGATGCTGCCATTCGAGAAAATGCCTCGATGTTGCTGGAAGAAAATTACAAAGAAAATTACGATGGCTTTGATCCGAAAGATCCCGAAAGCTATATTATTTTTTCGCTGATGAAGAATGCTTACCGAGATCAAAGTATTAAATTAGCTTCGCTTATTGAAGGCGAGTATGTAAAAACAGGACGAGGGAGTAGAGGTGTAAAAGAATTAAGCTTAGCCGTTCTAGCAAGAGCGGGTATGCCCGCCGTTTTAACAGAAGTAGGATTTATCAGCAACCCTGACGAAGAGCGTTATTTAAACTCGGCACAAGGTCAGTCAAAGATTGTTGAAAATTTGTTAGACGCTATAAAAAGCTATAAAAGACAAGCAGAAAACTAAACAAATTGATAGGATTGTTGTTCATGGTAGAGTGTGTAAGCTTTTCATTGCTCGAAGCCTGGCCGATTGAAATTATTTGAGCGGCACTGAAATGTAAATGGGAAGGATTATTACTGGATGAAAACTACAGGAGCGATCATAAAAGTAAAAAAGCTCATGCCTGCCTGCTTGTAGACAGGTCAGTTTCATTGCCTTAAAAAGACTATTTGAATGAAGATATCTAACGAAACCAAAGTAGGCATTCTAGCTACGGTAGCTATTGCTGTATTAATTATCGGATACAGTTTTCTAAAGGGCAATGATGTTTTTACCAGTGAAAATAAATTTTATGCTTCTTATGACCGTGTGGATGGATTGAGCGTTTCTAAGCCTGTTATGGTCAATGGATATCAAATTGGTCGTGTTTCCAAGATGAACCTACAGCCCAACGGCGAGATATTGACCGAATTTAAGATCAAACAAGATTACGCGATTCCTTCCAATACGATAGCCAGAATTGCCAGTACAGATCTTTTGGGAGGTAAGGCGATCGTATTTGAATTGGGAGACAGTAAAGATTACGCACAAGATGGAGACACGTTGAAAGCAAATATTCAGCGCAACATTTTAGAACAGGTAGAACCGGTACAGAAAAAGGCAGAAGCTGTTGTAGCGGTATTGGATTCGGTTTTAAGCTCAATAAATAACACCATAAATGCAGATTTCCAACGAAACTTCAATAGAAGTATTGCCAGTATCGCCAATACATTAAATACATTGGAGCATACAACAACGCAGGTTGATGCAATTGTAGGTACACAGCGTACCAAACTTTCCAATATCTTAAGTAATGTGGAATCGATTTCTGCCAATTTTAAGGATAACGGGGAGCGCATCACTTCGATTTTAACGAATTTGGAAAGTGTGACAGACCAAGTGGCAAAGGCAAATTTTCAAGAAACAATTCAAAGTGCAAACACAGCCGTTGCTGATTTACAGCACATTGTCGACAACATTAATAATGGCAAGGGATCCGTTGGCTTGTTATTGAACGATGAGGAGCTATATAATAATTTAAACAATGCATCTAAAAACTTAGATTGTTTAATGATCGATTTAAGGGAGCATCCAAGTAAATATGTCCACTTTTCGGTCTTTGGAAAGAAAGACAAGACCGAGAAAGAAAAACAACAGAAAAAGGATTAAGGGAAAAAGGATCTAAATTTCAAAAGTTTCACCCTCCAATGCCAATTCGGTATTGGGGAACACGCTTCGGCTTTCGGCCAAAAGCGGTTGCAAATCTTTGTATCTCGCTGAAAAATGTCCTATAAGGAGCTTCTTCGCACCAACTGCTTTTGCAATTTCTGCTGCCTCTAAAGATGTCGTATGAAATGTCTCCACCGCTCTATCTAACATTTCGTGTAAAAACGTAGCTTCGTGGTATAAAAGATCAACTTTTTCAATGTAAGGCCAATAGCTCTTTATATTCACGGTATCTGAACAGAAAGCGTAACTACGAGGCACAGGTGCAGGTGTAGTAAGATCGGCAGCCTTATAAATATTTCCCTCATTATCAGTGTAATCAATGCCACGTTTTAAGAGTGGATAATAAGGAGTAGGAATATCCAAAGAGGCAATTAGCTCCTTATTTATCCGTGGGAGTCGTTGTTTTTCACGAAACAGAAACCCTGTACAGCTAATTCGATGACTTAAAGGGAAAGTCATTACATCAAAATTCGAATCCGACAAAATTGTCTCCGTGGTATGCGGACTAGTCATTTGAACATGAAGCTGGTACCGCAAGGAAGTTTCTGAATAACGAAGCTGAAGATCAATAATTTCCTTTAGGCCCTCAGGTCCAAAAATGTGTAAGTCCTCTTTTCTACCATTTAAATGCATAGAAGATATAAGACCTACAAGCCCCAAATAATGATCTCCGTGCAAATGCGAGATAAAAATATATTTAATTCGGTTTACCTTAATTCCATATCGCTGCAGTTGCAATTGCGTACCTTCACCGCAATCTATTAAACTAATAATTTCATTGCAGTTTAGAATTTGCGCCGTGTGATGACGCCCGAACAAGGGTGTGGCTGAATTGCTTCCAAGAATCGTTACTTCAAACCTCATTCTTCATCCGTAGCCACTTGTCCCCTAAACTCTCGTTCCAATTCTTCCATAAAAATGAGATCTTCAGCTTCATTAGAAGTAGGTACCACATTTAACACCCCGTTTAAATTGGATAATTCGATGAGTTGCATAATTTCCTGATTGGCGCAACAAATTACGAAAATCCCGCCCGCAGCATGACACAATCTGTGCGCTGTAAGGGCACAACGTAACCCTGAGGTATCCGCACTTTTTGCATAGGTTAAATCCAACACAATATTCCGTTGTCCGTCAGTATTCAGCAATACGAATTCTGACTTGATTTTAGGTGCCGTGACACCATCCAATACTTTTTCATGAGGAGTAATCACTACGTAACGCTCATGTTTGTCAATTGTAAACTTCATATCTATTGGTTTTACCCCTTCTTTAATAACCGATCAAGGGCCTTATTAATATTATTTTCTACTCGCTCTTCAATATGTTGTATTTCATATCGAATAAACTTCTCTCCTGTAATATGTTCGTACAATTCAATGTACCGTTCTGATATCGATTTGACAAGCTCATCATCCATTAAGGGGACTGATTGCCCTTCCTTCCCCTGAAAGCCATTTTCAATTAACCACTTACGTACAAATTCTTTCGATAGTTGACGCTGCGGTTTCCCCTCTTTTTGCAGTTCATTATAACCCTCTTTATAAAAATAGCGTGAGGAATCAGGCGTATGGATTTCATCAATCAGGATGATTTGATCGCCAACTTTCCCAAATTCATATTTAGTGTCTACTAAAATCAGTCCTTGAGCAGCTGCAATTTCTGTGCCTCTTTCGAAGAGTGCATACGTATATTGCTCTAATTTTAGGTAGTCTTCTTCGCTAACGATACCCTGCTTTAATATCTCTGCCCGCGAAATATCTTCGTCATGACCTACCGACGCCTTGGTGGTTGGGGTAATAATCGGCTTAGGAAGCTTATCATTTTCTTTTAATCCTTCAGGCAGTGGTTCACCGCAAACTGCCCGTTTTCCTGCTGCATACTCTCGCCAGGCGTGCCCCGATAAATAACCTCGAATAACCATCTCCACCTTAAAGGTACTGGCAATTTTTCCTATGGTAACACTCGGATCGGGCACATCAATTACCCAATTGGGTAAAATATCCTCGGTTGCCTTCAGAAATTTCGCGGCGATCTGATTTAACACTTGCCCTTTATACGGAATTGCTCTCGGCAATACAACGTCAAAAGCAGAGATCCGGTCGGATACCACCATGGCTAAATACTGATTATCTATTGTATAAACATCCCTAACTTTCCCTTTATAGAAAGCAGTTTGTTTTGGAAAACTAAAATGAGTTTCTTTTATCGCGTTCACAGTTATTCAAATAAAAAGTAAAAATTCAAAAGTAAAAACCCCGAAGGGCTCATTGATACCTTAAAAAACGAACAAAGCATCAATAATTCAAAAGCTTGCCTCCCCGGAGGGATGCCTGCCTGGCATAAAACTTCTTTCTTCAAGTTGGGAATGAGGAGCACTCAAGGCTTTATGCTCATTTCCACTGGCTAAACGGCTAATTGCTGTATTAGCTAATTCACCGTTCAACTACTCCACAACTCAACCTACTAACAACAAGTTGACTAATTGACTAGATGTCGCCGTAGGCCTCTAAAATACGCTTCACTAACTTGTGTCTAACAACATCTCCTCCACTTAGGTAAATGATATCAATTCCCTCAATATCATCCAAAAGCTTTAATGCACTATGCAAACCGGATTGTTGTTTCTTCGGTAAATCGATTTGTGTTACGTCACCCGTAACAATAAATTTGGCAGTTGGCCCCATTCGAGTTAAGAACATTTTCAATTGCATTTCGGTCGTATTTTGTGCTTCGTCCAAAATTACGAAACAATTATCCAAAGTTCGTCCGCGCATAAATGCTAAAGGAGCTACTTCTATGGTCCGATTTTCCAAATACATCTTAAGCTTTTCAGCGGGGATCATATCATCTAAAGCATCGTAGAGCGGTCTTAGATAAGGATCCACCTTTTCTTTCAAATCGCCTGGTAAGAACCCAAGATTTTCACCCGCCTCCACTGCCGGACGTGTTAATATAATACGCTTCACCTCTTTATTACGCAAAGCTCTCACGGCCAAAGCAACGGCGGTGTATGTCTTTCCTGTCCCTGCGGGTCCAATGGCAAAAAGTATATCATTTTTGAGAATACTATCCACCATTTTACGTTGATTTGCCGTACGCGCTTTGACGACAATACCATTTGGTCCAAAAACAATGGGCTCTCCTCCAAATGGAGCGGCCGCTTTATCTACTATACTCTCTTTCTTAACCACCGCGGGTGTAGCGCCTAACACGGTTTCGATATCATTATAGTTGATATGGTTATACTTTTCGAGATGGCCAATAATGGCTTCAAATTTATTTTTAAAGATATTAATCTCTTCTGCATCTCCAAGAACCTTAAGATCAGTACCACGAGCTATTAGCTTCAATTTCGGAAAGTACTTGCGTATCAATTCAAAATGCTCGTTCTGTGGCCCCCATAGCAATGCAGGGTCCACCTGTTCCAATGTAATCCGTAATTCGTTCAAATTCTATCTTATTTGTTTTTTATGCTTTTCCCGGGTTTTTCCTTTTATACTGTTATACTGGAGGATAAATATGTGAATTCAAAAAAGCTTATTCGTTCTTTCATCTCGGTCTTTTCACCCGCTTTCATCACAAAACAAGATTTTCGGAAGTGCCTTACCGGATTTTTTATATTTTTGGCAATATTCACAACTAAATATGAAAAATTCATGCTAGGTTTGCACCTTAAAATCCCTACGCAAGATTACTAATTATAGTGCATAAAAAAAAGTATTTGCATCAATAGTAATCGTACAAAAATACTGTCTTCCGGGGCGTATCAGGATTTTATCAGCGGATTGAGATTTAGATATGGGCATCATTACGTTAACCACAGATTTAGGACATAAAGACTTTTATCAAGCTGCATTAAAAGGGAGCATTATCAGTTTATACCCTACGGTGCGCTTAGTTGATGTTTCCCATGATATCGCTCCTTTCAATATACAACAGGCTGCCTTCGTGCTAAAAAATGCATACAGGTATTTCCCAAAAGATACAGTTCACCTTATTGGTATCGATTCGGTCTTTAATAAAGATATGCGATACTTAGCGGTGAAGTATAAAGGCCATTACTTTGTAGGTGCCGATAACGGTATATTTTCTTTGTTATTGGATGATGACCCGGAAAAGGCCGTGGAACTCAATATCATGCAAGATTTAAAATTTCTACATTTCCCTCTTACAGATATTTTTGCAAAAGCAGCAACGCATTTGGCTAAAGGTGGAACTATGGAGGACATCGGAGATCCCGTGGATTCGCTGGTAAAGAGAGTCATCATTCAACCCATCATAGATGGTGACACCATAAGAGGAAGTGTTATTTATGTTGATTCTTTTCAGAATGTTATTACCAATATCAGCAAAGAGCTTTTTAATCAAATACAACAAAATCGTAATTTCGAACTCTTCTTCCGTCGTAATGAATCTATCAAACACCTAAGCTGGCACTATAACGAAGTACCCGAAGGGGAAAAGTTATGTCTTTTCGGAATCAGTAATCATTTGGAAATAGCCATAAACAAAGGAAATGCAAGCGGTTTGTTGGGTCTGCAGATGGGAGATATTATCCGCATTGAGTTTAAGTAGTGGAACAACAAAAGGCTTTAAGCTGTAATTTAAAGAGTAAAGGCGGTAAGTATATAGTGCCCCCTGTAGCTAAAAAAAATGAAACATAAACGCATCGCAATTTCTGTATTTGTTCTCAGTATAAATTGTTGCTTTGCATCATTGCAACAAGACAGCACCGCTTATGAAAAGCAACGCACAAAGGTGAACCAATTATTGGACCAACGAAGTCAACGTTTCGGCGAGTTTGATTCAAGTTTACGGGCCAGATCAGGTATTTTCGGTTTAAAAACCAAAAAGGACATGCAGGCATCCATAGACATACTCAAACAAATTGTAACAACGGACAACCATATCTTTAAAGAAACAAAAGCGCTACTGGATTTTAAAGATAT
Source organism: Olivibacter sp. CPCC 100613 (assembly GCF_036959255.1). NCBI lineage: Bacteria > Pseudomonadati > Bacteroidota > Sphingobacteriia > Sphingobacteriales > Sphingobacteriaceae > Olivibacter > Olivibacter sp. CPCC 100613. Next base: position 379,897 of record NZ_JAWMTI010000004.1, on the reverse strand, counting down.
TGAAAAACAAACCGTCGAAAACAAAGCTGTCGAATCAGTCTCACGCATTACCGGTTATATCAATACGATCAGCAAGCTACGGAAGAGCCAGGATCAACTACATGAAGAAATAGGTGTACTCAAGAGACAGAACAGCCTCTACCTCAACATCCTCATTGTGGCCTTCTTAGCGCTTATGACGTTATCATTTTTATTATTTAAGCGAAAGAAAAATTGACTTTAAAGTGATAGGCAAGCCCTTTTATGTAGCTACCTTTGCATGTTAAGTTATTTTAAAACCGATAATTCAATTAATGGCACGTGCTCGATTAAATAGTGGAAACGGAATTACCGATGAGCTCCCCAAGACTAAGATTAACAAAACCTCACTCCGCAACGTTAAAAAACTTTTAAGATACTTGGGCCCGTATCGCTTAAAGTTTATCCTTGGCTTGTTTTTTCTATTTTTATCGAGCGTATCACTTTTAGCCTTCCCCGCACTCATGGGAGGAATGGTTGATGCAGCTCAGGGAAAACAAGGTTTAACATTCATTCCGGCAAGTATTAAAATTATCGGCCTTATTGCCTTCGTGATCTTGTTCTTCCAATCTTTTGTATCTTTTTTTCGTATCCGACTCTTTGTAGAAGTTGCTGAAAAAACATTAGCGGATATCAGACGTGATACGTATTTTAACTTAATCACGCTTCCGATGGACTTTTTCGCCAACAGAAGAGTAGGTGAATTAAACAGTCGTTTATCCGCAGACTTATCTCAAATACAAGACACAATGACCACCACCTTTGCGGAGATGATCCGACAGAGCATCTTACTGGTTGGAGGTGTCAGTTTTCTATTTATTGTATCTGTTAAGCTTACCCTATTAAATTTATCTATTCTGCCGGTAATTGTAATTATTGCCGTTTTTTTTGGTAAGTTTATTCGTAATCTGTCTCGAAAGGCACAGGACAAACTTGCTGAATCGAATACGATTGTCCAAGAAACACTCCAAGGGATCAGCAATGTAAAAGCATTTGTAAACGAAGCTTACGAAGCTAATCGTTATCAAAGTTCACTGAAAGACGTTGTGCATTTAGCCCTACGAGGAGCAAGTTATCGTGGACTATTCGCGTCATTTATTCTTTTTTGCATCTTTGGTGCCGTTGTAAGCGTTATCTGGTATGGCTCTTCACTTATAGCGACCGGCGAGCTTTCTGTCGGAAACTTAACCACCTATATTATATCGTCATTATTTGTAGCGGGCTCTATGGGAAGTTTTCCAGAGCTGTATGCTAATGTACAGAAGGCTGTAGGTAGCACAGAACGCGTTATCGAATTATTAGAAGAAAAGAGAGAAAATGTTTCGATCATCCCGGAGGAAAACGAGATAAAACAACCCATTAAAGGTGACCTCGCTTTTCATCATGTGCAATTTGCCTATCCATCTCGGAGTGAAATTACGGTACTAAAAGATATATCTTTCACAGCGCATGCCGGTGAAAAAATAGCCATTGTAGGTCCCAGTGGTACAGGCAAATCCACACTGGCGGCCTTGATTCTTGGATTTTATCAACCGCAAGCGGGTGAGATTCTATTTGATGGAAAAAAAGCAGAAAGCTATCGATTAACAGACATAAGAAATCAGGTGGCCATTGTACCGCAAGACGTTTTACTTTTCGGGGGTTCTATACGAGAGAATATTGCTTATGGTAAGCTAGAGGCTGATGCAGAAGAGGTAATTGCGGCGGCTAAACGTGCTAATGCGCACGACTTTATCATGGGATTTCCCGAGGGTTATGACACTTTGGTCGGAGAACGTGGTGTCAAGTTATCGGGCGGTCAACGCCAACGTATCGCTATAGCCCGCGCACTTTTGAAAGATCCTGCCATCCTTATACTTGATGAAGCTACTTCATCGCTCGATTCCGAATCAGAGCGTTTAGTGCAACATGCCTTGGAAGAATTGATGAAAAACCGCACCTCTATTATTATCGCCCACCGTCTTTCTACCATACGCGAGGCGAACAAAATTATTGTGATAGAAAAGGGACGCGTGATTGAATGCGGTACACATAGTGAGCTTATTCAACGTGAAACGGGATTATATCGTTATCTTAGTCGTCTTCAACAAGAAAAGGTGAGTGGATAAGGATCATCCAAACTGCTGAAAGAAATTATGAATTTAACATTTTGGGGTGCAGCTCAACAAGTGACAGGAAGCATGCATCTCTTAGAAACAGACGGTTATAAAATATTAGTCGATTGCGGTTTGGATTATGAACCCTCCATCAATTTGGAAAACAATGAGCACTTCCCCTTCGAACCTACTGAAATTGATGTTATCATCTTAACACATGCTCATATTGACCATTCCGGAAACATTCCGACCCTTATCCGGATGGGTTTTCAAGGCCAAATTCTGTGTACCTCTCCTACTGCGGCTCTTAGTGAGTTGCTTATGTTGGATTCCGTTAATATTTTTCTAAAAAAAGAGAAAAGAAAAGTAAGACGGGGAAATAAGACCTTCACTCGATATAATAAACCTTTATATCTGCAAAAACATGTTATGGACGCTGTCGAACGCTTTGTGACCATACCATTCCATAAATCTTTTCGCATTACCGGCAATATCACCTTAACCTTGATACCTGTAGGACACTTATTAGGGGCCGCTGCCGCTATCTTAGAAATAGAAGAAAAGGGCCAACGGAAACGGATTGCATTTACCGGTGATCTGGGTCGAAAGAACTATCCGATATTGCAAGATCCGGAACAAATTCCATCGGTAGATTATCTAATATGCGAATCCACCTATGGCGGCCGTTATCATACGGACGAGAATTTTACGGACGTTCTCATCAACACCATAAAAGAAACCTGCATTAAAACACCTGGTAAATTAATTATACCGGCATTTAGTGTAGGCAGGACGCAAGCATTGGTATATAGCCTTAACCGTATTTTTTCGGAAGGTCTTTTACCCCCGATACAGATCTTTGTAGACAGTCCACTGGCCAATTATGCGACCGAAGTATACCGAAAATATTATCATCTATTGAATGAAGACGCGCAAAACTTTTATGCAAGAGAGGGCGACCAATTCACGTTCGAAAACTTAAAATACGTCGAAAATTTGGATGAAAGCAAGGAAATTTCTAATTATTATGACCCTTGCATCATCGTTTCTTCTGCAGGTATGTTAGAAGGGGGGAGAATACAGGATCATCTTTATGAAAATATCCAAAACTTCTATTGCACCATTCTTTTTATAGGATATTGTGCTAAAGGAACACTTGGACATCGTTTGCTTCGAGGTGATGCTATCGTAAAAATCAGGAGCCGTGAGCTTTCGGTTTTTGCATCCATTAAACAAACGGATTGTCTAAGTGGGCATGCCGATCATCATGATTTAATTCATACCGTTTCAAAACAGGATAAAGATACATTAAAGAAAGTTTTCTTAGTACATGGTGACTTAATCAGTATGCAGGCATTACAAACGGAGTTAATAGAAAAAGGCTATCAGGTTGAAATACCAACAAAGGGAGATAAATTTGTTCTTTGAACAACTTGAATTGCTAAGCGAATAAACAATTGGATCATAAGGCTGTTTTATTTAATATGGAGCTAAAAAAAAGATTATTCAGCTTATTGGTCAGTATCAACAAATTGATCTTACCGAGTTTAGTACATAAAGATCCGAGCCGGCTAAATAAAATGCAGAAAGCTATTTTAGGATGGCGTTATTGGACACTGATCAATTCTTTGTAAACAACCTTTTTAATTAGGGAATCCGGTACATTTTACCTGGTAAAGCAATGAGTACGCCTTTCATTTCAAGTGCTAATAAAAGTACAGCCAACTTACTTTGGCTACGATTCACTTTATAGGACAATGCGTCGATGCTTATAGGGCCATTTTCCTTCACAATATCATAGACCTCCTTTTCCTCGACATTAAGGGTTATTTCCAAACTTAGCTGCTTCCCTTGATTGTTATTATCCATAAGCTCCCAATTCATTAAATAAGCTAGGTCATTCGCTGAACTAATAAGATGTGCGCGATGGGTTTTAATGAGATGATTGCAGCCGGACGAGGTAATTCGATTGATATCACCGGGAAAAGCACATACATCTCGATTATAAGCATTTGCAATTTCGGCCGTAATGAGCGCTCCCCCTTTAATATTTGCTTCCACCACAATAGTGACATCGGCTAAACCGGCGATAATTCGGTTTCGGGAAGGAAAGTTCTGTCTGTCTGGATTAGTACCCGAGGGATATTCTGTTAAAAGCCCCCCGTTTTTTAACATATCCATCGCTAATCTTCTATTAGCCGCAGGGTATATACGATCCAATCCATGCCCAAGCACTCCGATGGTGCTAATGTTGTTTTCGAGACAAGCCTGATGAGCAAAACTATCAATACCATGTGCCAAACCGCTGACAACAAGTACCTCGTCTTTTGCAAATGAGCCGACCAATTCGTTACATATTCTTTTACCATAATCACTCGCATTTCGAGTACCGACAATACTTATTATCTTTTTGGTTTGAAGGTTTGTATCACCTTTAAAATACAGTAAAATTGGTGCATCGACACATTGTTTAAGTCGGTTGGGATAACTGGATTCTGTCCAAAACAGCACATTAATCTTATGCCGATCAATAAAGGTCATTTCTTTCTCCACGGAATCCATTACCTCTTTATGAAGGATATTCTCGGCAACACGATTCCCTATACCCGGAATACACATTAGTTGTTTCTTAGACGATCGGAACACCTCTTCCGCATTACCGCAATGATCAATTAATTGTTTGGCTAAAGCGTTTCCAATCCCTTTGATTTGGGTTAATGCCAACTGATAAACGAGCGCCATGAGGTCAATAGGTTTTAATGAAGGCCTAAAAATAGTTAAAAAAGACCTTAACATCAAACATTCCACGTGAAACAGCTAAAAATCAGCCCTCTATATAGACAATATATTTAGTAGCAAAAAACTCCTCCTCAAAAAAATCAGCAATCGAAAACAGGTCAGCATGTAATTTCGATTCGGCAATTTCCTCCGTTAAATCGCCTCCTTTTAGGTAGAGCACACCGTTTGGAAAGGCGTGCAATGAATTCTTTTTAAATTTATTTCGCACCCATGGATAAAATTCACCCAGTCGTGTAACTGCCCTAGAAATGACAAAATCAAATTTACCGGGAATCTGTTCAGCCCGTGAATGGCTCGTCTGAATATTCTCGAGCCCCAAAGCGCTTGCGACTTCCTTCACGACTTTAATTTTTTTACCAATCGAATCTACCAAAAGGAATTGGGTTTGCGGAAATAATATTGCTAAGGGTATACCTGGAAAACCGCCCCCTGTACCCACATCCAGAATCGTCGCCCCCGGCTTAAAAGAAATCAATTTTGCAATGGCTAACGAATGCAGTACATGTCTTTCATACAGACTATCAATATCTTTTCTGGAAATTACGTTAATCTGTGCATTCCAAAAAGCATATAAATCCTGCAAGCGTTCAATTTGTTCTTTTTGAACATCGGTCAGTTCATTAAAGTATTTGTATATAATTGTAGGTGCTATTTTTTTCATATTTGTCTTCTTTTGACCTTATTTCCAATGAACATTTTTTCTGAATAAAGCAAAAATTCCCATGACAGATATGTATACGAAATGCAGTATATCCATCAAAGGGTACCACCATATAAGATCCTTCACCTGCAAACGCCTCATGATAGGGATGTTAACCAACAATTGGCATAATAAACGCAAACAATAGGCAATGGCCGCCAAAGGCCAAAAATGGGGTTGTAAAATCAATAGGAGAACTAGGAGCAAGTAAAACCCTATAACACTGAAAGCCTGTAAAGTCAACATGAATTTATGTTTACCCTTATACGCTTTTCCGGCACCAAAATGTCTGTTTTTCTGACGTCGGTAATCTTTATAGGTAGTCTTTGGTGTACTCCAAACGTGTGCTTCCTGTACTATACTAATAGCGACGTTACTTCTCGTAGCGTTCTGATTGATAAAAAGATCATCATCGCCCGAAGGGATGTGCATATGGGAGGCGAAACCTTTCTTTTTAAAGAATAAAGATTTCGTATAAGCCAGATTTCTTCCTACCCCCATATAGGCGTTTTTTCTTAAGGCATTCGACAAATAACTCAATGCGGTTTGATAAGTTTCAAATCGAATGTACTTATTCAAAAAACCAGCGCTGCGTGTATAAGGAGAATAACCCAATACAATCTCTATACCCGGTCTAAATTGCTGCGCCATACATTTCAACCATTGATCCGTTTGTGGAAAGCAGTCCGCATCGGTCAATACAAGATGTTCGTATTGTGCTCCCTTGACGCCCAAAGTCACCGCAAACTTTTTCCCTTGTCTATTGTGTCCTTGATCTCGAATTTCGACCGTGCGAAGATAGGGATACCGGACTTGAAATTCTTTTAAAACCCAATTCGAATCATCACTTGATCTATCATTTACCACAATTACTTCATATTGAGGATAATCTTGCTCCAATACTTCGGAAAGATACAGACGTAAGTTGCTTTCCTCGTTTCGTGCGCAAATAATAACCGATAAAGGAGGATAAACAATATCATTTTTCACATTCTCCGCACGATAAGTTCTTAAACGTCCGTGTAAAAATAACGTGTAGTATAGCTGAATAGTTAAGAAAGCGCCCAACAACGCCGGTAATATAAGATGTAAATATGATTCCAAAATATCCGATATTGTAGTATATGGCTGCAAACTTAGATAAATTTGGCAGCATACACAATCACTGATAACGAGCGATTGCATAATCATTGCATTTTGTCTAAGTTTGCAAACTAAAAACATTTTGCTGAGAACAGCTCCTTCATGAAATTCACATTACAATCCACAGATACTAATTCAAAAGCGCGAGCAGGTGAACTAGTTACTGCACATGGCACGATTCAGACGCCTATCTTCATGCCCGTAGGTACGGCCGGCTCGGTAAAAGGTGTTCATCAACATGAACTTAAACAAGATGTTCAAGCGCAAATAATTCTGGGTAATACGTATCACTTATATCTACGGCCCGGGCTCGACATTATTCAGGCTGCAGGTGGGTTACATAAATTCAATGGATGGGACAAACCTATATTAACTGACAGCGGTGGTTATCAGGTGTATTCGCTGACCGAAGTGCGGAAGATCAAAGAAGAGGGCGTTACATTTCGTTCGCATATTGACGGATCTAAGCATCTTTTCACACCGGAAAATGTAATGGATACGCAACGAGTTATCGGTGCTGACATCATCATGGCTTTTGACGAGTGTACCCCCTACCCTTGTGATTATCGTTATGCAGCAAGATCGCTCGATATGACACATCGTTGGTTAAAAAGGTGCTGCGATCGGTTCGATAATACCGAAGCCCTATATGGTTACGAGCAAACGCTTTTTCCGATCGTACAAGGGTCCGTGTATAAAGATCTTCGGGAAAAATCTGCCGAAACAATCGCTTCGTTCGGTCGCGATGGAAATGCAATCGGTGGATTATCTGTAGGTGAGCCGGCGGAAGAAATGTATGCCATGACGGAGATCGTCAATGCCATTCTACCTGTAGATAAGCCACGTTATCTAATGGGCGTAGGAACACCTATTAACATTTTAGAAAATATTGCTTTGGGTATCGATATGTTCGATTGCGTGATGCCCACCCGTAATGCCAGAAATGGCATGTTGTTTACGAGAAAGGGTATTATCAATATCAAAAACAAAAAGTGGGAGGCTGATTTTTCACCAATAGACCCTGACAGTGATCTACATACAGATTTATTCTATAGCAAAGCTTACTTACGTCATTTGATTCACTCCAAAGAGCTCCTAGGTGCACAAATAGCCACTTTGCATAACCTCCACTTTTATCTTTGGCTTGTTAAAGAGGCACGTACTAAAATTTTAGCGGGAACGTTTTACGAATGGAAAAATAAAATGGTTAAGCAGCTGGGAGAACGATTGTAATAGTTGTTGGTTATTGGTAGCGAACAGAAAAAATCCCAACTAGCTAATTTTTGAATTCTGAATTTTGAATTTTTTAAATGAATATCATTGATAAATACATCATAAAAAAATACCTCGGCACATTTGTGTTTACAATGGCTATTTTCACTGTTGTAGCTGTTATCTTTGATATCTCAGAACGCATGGATGACTTTCTCAAAAACCATGCTCCGCTCTCGAAGATTGTCTTTGAATATTATGCTGGCTTTATTCCATTTTATCTCAATTTTCTCAGTCCATTGATCAACTTCATCGCCGTTATTTTCTTCACCGCCAAGATGGCCGATCAGACTGAAATTGTACCTATTTTAAATGGCGGCATGAGTTTCAAACGCTTTTTAAGACCCTATTTTATAGCTGCAACGATCATCTGTCTTGTTACCCTGGTTTTCAATATTTATATTATTCCGCGAACCAATAAATTGAAAATTGGCTTCGAAAACATCTATGTTAAACCGATCGACAATAACAGTAAGAGTTCCACTCATATGCAAATAGACAGAAACAGTTTTGTTTATATTGACAATTTTGACAATGATCGAAAAGTAGGCTACAATTTTATTCTAGAGACGTTCAAAGGACAGGAATTACAAGAGAAACTGATAGCTGACAGAATCACATGGGACTCTATAAAAAACAACTGGAAGATTGAAAACTACACCATCCGGACCGTAAATGGCTTAAATGAAAAAATGACTAAGGGTACATCCAAGGATACTACCTTAGATATGTCCCCGAGGGATTTTGAAATACGTGACAATATATTTATGGCAATGACGACCAAGGAGCTAAATGAAAACATTAAAAAAGAGGAAATACGGGGTACCGGAAGGATGACCGATTTGAAACTGGAAAAATACAAGCGCTTTATATACCCATTCTCTGCTTACATTCTGACTTTGATGGGAGTTTCTTTATCGTCCAAAAAAGTACGCGGCGGAATTGGTTTAAGTCTTGGTCTCGGAATCGCATTGAGTTTTACCTACATCTTATTCATACAATTTGCCAACATGTTTTCACTGAAAGGGGGGCTTCCACCTCTTCTGGCAGCTTTTATTCCAAGTTTGATCTTTTTAGGCGTAGGACTATACCTGCTGTATAAGGCCCCTAAATAACATACAGTAGAACTCGTCAGCAAGCATGGGCGACCTTATTTCTTCTTGCGCAGATCCAAGGTATAACCAGTCGTCCACTCAATAAAGTCAGCTTTACCCGCATGTGCCTTAATAGACACACCCGCAAAGAAATCCTTGTAGACATAGTATCGAGCACCGATTCGGAGATACATAGGTTTCGTTTCTCTGTTAAATTCATTTCGATGTAAGTAATAACCTACATTTCCATTTAGATACAATTTGGAAGTCAACAAATGATCGATGTAAAAAGCCGGGCCGCCCGAAAACAAAGCATTGAAGGAGCTTTCTTTATCACCCGCCACATCGGGATCATTGGCCGAAGCGGAATAAAAGATGTTCACCCCTAAACCCAAACGCCATTTATAGCCTAAATAACGGGTCCAAAATACGCCAACAGTTGATTTGAAGTATTTCCTTTCATTGTCCTCATCCAATTGTTTAAAACCAAATGCATAACTAAACTGAAGCTCATCTTCCTTGGGGTTTGGAGCAACATACTCCTTACGGAAATCAAAAGTTTTCGCATTCGGCACATAGGTCACAGCTGCAGTGAAGGGAAGCAAATTAATCCCTGTATTCGGCAACCTAAGCGCTCCATTTGAAAAATGGTGGAAGGCTAAACCAGCACCTACCTGAAAGTGTCGACTCAAGGTATAATTAACTTGACCACCGAAATCAATAAAAACATTGTTTTTAGTCCCGATGATTAAGTTGAAAGGATTTTCATCTTCGTTATATGGGTTAAATCTTCCGGAGAGCCCTAAGGAGATACGATAATTGAAGTTCCATCTTCTATTAACCCGAGGGTTAATTGGTATAGAAACAAATCCATACACAGCATAGGGATTTCCGACATGATCAAGACCAAATGTACTCGTATATAACCCTACGCCGTAAACCGGATAATTATAAAGCTGGTGATAGACATCACCACCACGCTTCGTTTGCCATCCAATTTTCAAGTTAAAAGCATTATAATAAGCATCCTTTAACGATTCCTTCGCCCGTTCATTTCCGGTCAATACGCCCCCGTTTTCATGCTCCAACTGAATCACAAAATGCTTTTTCTCACTTATATCAACCAAGGAAGAATCAACCAAAGGCAAATAACGTGGATGAAATTGAGCACGCAAGCTGCCCGTGGTAATCATAAAAAGCAGTAAATAAAAAAGAATGAATTTTGACAATTTCAACATAGCTATTTGCAAAAATGGGGAGAGCAAAGGTAACATTTTAATCACTTTCTGCTACATTAAAAAGAAAAACGGCCAAGTCTTAAAAAAATGAATTTCATTTTAAAGCCCTTTTTATGCGCTTTAAAAGACTCAATACAGAAAACGACCAAAACCCCACACTTACCTTTATTCAACCCTTAAAAGCCTTAAAAACACACCATCGCTGGCCAGAAAGTTGATGATAAGCGATAATATACATAAGTTACAGGCAATAAAAACAGTACTCCACCCATCAATTTGGACGACCTTCTAAAAGAGACTTAGTGTATTTTATCACTGCTACATTGCTGCTGCAAAAAGAGCGCGTTTAATTGCAATACCATCTTCACAGGAAATTAAAAGTTCGAAATAAACAAAATTCACTATTCTCAAAAATTCAATCAAAAAGATTAGAAGGTCCGGACCGTGCGATAACAGTTTGTTAGAAAAATACCAATGGGCTATCGGATTAAAAAAATCGCCTTTCCGACATCCCCGTTCGAAAAAAAAAATCAAAAAAGTGGGGGACAACAAGGCTTATAAATTCCGAAAAAAAAAGTGATTAAATTGATCACCGCCACATCGAAACCAAATCTTCACCCGTACGAATCTGCTCTCAAAATCACTTGATCAAATCCTCATAAAAAAACAAAGTAAAAATTATAAAAAAATACACTAAGCAAAAATTTTTCAAAAAAAAAATATAGATAAATTCTGCTACAACTGAGCAAATCGTTTTGAGATATAAAGTCGCAGTTTTTACAACGCTCGTTTTTTGCGTCAAGGAAACTTGCAGTAAAAACGACGGAACAAGAACCGCAGCAACCGGAATAAAACAATGTATCCAAATTGGCAAAACATTTCAAGAAAACAATGAAGTCGATCATTCAAAAAACATGATCGGCCTCTCGGTAAACTGGCCATCAAAAATCAGCAAATGACAGGTATTTTTACAATTGCACTTTTCAAAGATTTAAAAAAGCGACGCTTCATATTAAAACAAATATTCAGTCCAATGAAACAAAGCGTCGAAATAATATGGACCAGATAATCCGTAAAAAAATACATCTAAAAACCACATAGATAGTGTAGTGTTATCAAAAAAAATAGATACATTTACAAAAAGGATAAAAAATCTCAAGATCTATAAAAGAGCCAACTTAATAACATAAAAAAACAACAGAAACACAAAAACATATAGAATCATAAAAATCTATAAATCAGATAATAATATTATATATATAAACAAAAAATAAATATAAAGTAAAATTGAGTCACCGATAAAAAACTAATATTTTTAGCACAAACACCCAATGAACAAAAATAATACACATAACAATCTTTTTATCAAGCTTTTATATATAATTATATTATTTTTTTATTCACAATATGCATTTGCACAAGTTTTTGACGATTACCAAAACCCGCCAAGTGTAAAGTGGCGAGAGATACAGACCCCCGATTTTCAAATTATTTTCCCTTCAGAGTTTGAAGAACAAGCACAACATCTCACTTTTGTGTTAGAATCAATCCTATCCAAGGTCAGTCATTCAATTGGTAAAAAACCAAGAAAAATCTCCATCATTTTGCAAAATAGAGATGTAGTTTCCAATGGCTTTGTACAGCTTGCACCTCGTCGTTCAGAGTTTGCCACTACCCCACCCCAACAGATGGATTATCAAGATTGGCTGAATAGCTTGGCCATGCATGAGCTACGCCATGTCGTACAATTTGACAAAATCGCAGGGTACCTCAAAGCACCGCTTTTTGAGCAGTTAGCGTTGGCCATTTTTGGTATTACTCTCCCCCCCTGGTTTTACGAAGGTGATGCGGTTGGCATCGAAACTGTACTCGGCACTGCCGGAAGAGGCCGTCTCCCCTCATGGGAGTTACCATTCAGAACAAATACACTAAGTGGTAAGCGATATAGCTATCAAAAAGACTTTTTAGGTTCCTTAAAACAGGTCACTCCCGGATACTATCAATTGGGGTATTTTATGACTACAAAGATGCGGCGCGACTATGGAGAAAACTTCTTGGAACAGTTAATGACAAGAATAGCAAAAAACCCAATACGCCCCTATAATTTCAGCAACAGCTTAAAAACCTTCACCGGCTACAACACCAAACAATGGCATAAAAAAACGGTGGATGAACTAGACAGTTTATGGCATGCTCAGCTAACGAAAACCCAAGCGCTAAGCTATCCTACCTTTCCAAAAAAACAATCGGAAGTGATTGATTTCCTATTGCCAAAACCACTCCCCAATGGTCATGTTTTAGCGCTCGAAAAGAGCAACCATAGTGTACCTAAGATCGTCCGGATAATGGCAGATGGGAATATAAAAGAAGTTATCAAAACAGGCATTCAAACAACGCCTCACTTCTCTTATGGAGGTAATAAGATAACTTGGGACGAACTACGCTATGATAAACGTTATCTAAAACGAAGTTTTCATGTCATCAATATATATGATCTGGAAACTAAAAAATATAAGCAGTTGACTTTTAAGACTCGCTTATTTTCTCCTGCTTTGAGCCGGGACGGGAAACACATTGCTGCAATTGAAATCGATCTCAAAAACAGCGCATCTCTTCTGTTACTGAACAGTGCGACGGGCAAAGAAGAGCGTAAAATCATTTTACCGCCCAACTTAAACGTGCAAACACCTTCTTTTGATAGTACAGGAACCAAGATCATTACAACTGCCCTTCGACAAGAAGGAGCTAATTTACTCGAAATTAATTTGATAACCGGGCAAAGTCAGTTGTTACTCGGCTGGCAAAAGCAGCAACTGGAGAGACCAATTTATACCCCTCATGGCATTCTCTTCAAAGCACATTACAACGGCATCGATAATCTTTACTTACTTCCTTACACAAGTGGACAAATTCAGCAACTCACCAACATAAAATTTGGAGCGACAAACCCTGCTTTCGATGAAATGTCCGAGACTATCTATTTTAACAATTATCAAGTAAATGGATATTTGATTAGCAAGCTGGATTGGCAAGCGCTGCTTCACCAACCTATCCGTTCATCCCAAGATCATTTTATTGCCTATTTTAAACCGCTCAGGGAGCAGGAAACCGCCACGGACACATCAACCTTCATTCCGACAAAAACTTTCGCTTCCAGACCCTATAAAGACCTTAAACATTTATTCAATTTCCACAGCATTTCACCACTGGGTGATGATATATCGAGTATTGATAACTTTGACCTAGGATTGCAGCTAATGTCCGACAATCTAACGAATACCCTTTCGGCACGCATTGGTTTCAATTATGATCAAAACACGAGCAGAACCGACTACTTTATCAGCACCTCATTCAAACGTTGGTTTCCAAAATTCACCATTGAATATCGTAACCGCGCACAATTGAGCAGTCTCAAATTGCAAAACAAACCCGATGAACGCATTCCATTAAGATGGCGCGAACATTATACGGAACTGAAAGCCAGCGTCCCGCTAACATTTAACCGACTAAACACCATCTACAATACGGGAGTATCCGTCGGAACGAGCTATACGTGGCGATACAATATTAGCTTGAAAGACGTTTCGCTACCTAATTTCAACGAGGTGAAATTTCCACTTCTTATACAATATTACTTCAACAGAAATAGCCGAAGAAGTTTATTAGACTTAGCACCTAAATGGGGGCAAAATCTAAATTTCATCTACAGGGGGCTTGCTTTCGACCGAAGGTTATCCGGCAATATTTTTTCGATGAAATCGACGCTGTACTTTCCCGGTATTGTAAACAACCATTCATTGCAGCTCCGTTTTAATTTCCAGGAAAGAAACGGCGATTATCGATTTACGAACGATATCCCAATGGTGAGTGGATACGATCAGCTCCCTTCTACGAATGTAAATAATACACTATTTATAGATTATCGCTTTCCTTTGATTTATCCTGATTGGGAACTGGGGCCTTTAGCCTACATTAAGCGATTTAAAGCAGGTGTATTTGCTGATTTTGAAAATGTTGCACAACATACTCGATTCCAACCACGAACTTTAGGTCTAGAATTACGGGCCGATCTCAATATACTAAGATTCTACTTGCCAAATTTCGATGCGGGAATACGAGCAATATATGTAAATGAGCCGGGATCTAAGAATATTATCTTTACCTATGGTGTAAGCTATACCTATTAACCTGAATCGGTTAAGATAAAAACAAGTGGGAAGCTTTCTTGTTATAAATTAGCATAAATAATTGTTGGCACGTTTCACGAAAAGGATTATTTTAGCTTAAAAATAGGCTTATGAGTGCAAAAACTATCTTTATCATCATATTAACGGTACTTGTCACCATTGTTCTAATGAAAAATACAGATGAGGTGATTTTCTGGATTTTCGGCGATCGTTACATCCCTAAGCTTGCTATCTTGGGCAGCATGTTCGCTTTCGGTCTTATTGTGGGTTTTCTTTTAGGGAGACCAAAGAAAAAAATTGAACAACTGAACCCGCCATCACAAAATTTCCAAACAAGCGTCAATACAAAATCTGAAGATTTAACGGATCCTTATCGTTCCGATCTCAGTGACGAAGATCGTAAATACATTGATTAGCGTTAATTTAGATTAAAAGGTTGTTTTTTCTTGATAACACTTTTGGATTCGAGCACAAGTACGACCACCATGATCCCGATCACGATCGATAAAATAAGCTGCAAAGTAGAAAAGAATCGGGTACCGGACATCACGAATTGTGCATCAGCCATCAGATCACGGCCAACCTGCGTTTGCAGATGCTCGAGTGCCGATAATCCCTCAATCGTACGATCTAGTGCAGCCTGTCCAGAGTCTCTGTATTTCTTTACGCGTTCTTGAATATTCAATGCAGAGGCCTGTAGCAAATGATCTTCCAGCAATCTATAACGATTAAGTTGCTCTTTGAAACCCTCCAAATACAGCTTTTCTTTATCTACTAAATAGGTTTTTTCGTATTTATTCAACAAAGAATCGATGAATTGGTTATGATGTTCCATCTGTAAGCCTAAGTGCTGAATCGTTTCAAAAGAGATCGTCGAATCGTTCAGAAAGCGGAACATTAAGAATTTCTTGGCATACAAATGCTCGGTCATATAAAAGATATCGGATGCCGGCACTAATCGGTCGTCATACATTGACAAAAGTGCATGACTGATACTTTTAACGTTCTTATCTTCCAGCACTCTTATCAACACAGAACATGCCATAATACAGAACAATAAAAAAGCCACTTTTAACTTTTGCCGAATAAAGTAAGTCCACCTCATACTGCTTTACAATTGATAGGCCTTGTTGGTAAAAAACAAACATAAGGAAAAATATATCAGCCACCAAAATCACCTTCCTATAAACGATGATCAATGTAATTTAGTCACGTTTTATAGCAAGAATCTCCTCCTCTAATTGTTCATACTGCATGAGAGCCTCTTCTATTGGTAAACCGATAGTCATCCCGGGTCGTTCATGCCCTGTATACGTGAGCCAGGCATCTTTCATCAACGATTGCCTTCTACTGATTACCTGATATAGCTGCCCAACATAGGAGTGACTTTCCAAAAATTCGTCTAATGTTGTATTTGTTGAAACACCTGCTATGTTGAAATAATGTAATATACGCTTTGCCATCAACCAATGTCCCTCTTTCCCTGGGTGCACGCCATCTTCTGCTAGTCTAAAATTGGCCTCTTTTGCTCGCTTCTTTTCCAGATAAGCACGCATGGGAAAGTGTAGATCGATCACTTCCCAACCCCTTAATTTACGCTGCATCAACAACCATTTCGAATAACGGTCCAAAACCAAATTATACCCATTTACCCCTTGTTGTTTATCGTCATGTACAGGAGGCGTCATAAAGACAATCCGTTTAACGCCTGCTGCTTCCAAGGAATCCCGTAACCTGATCATTCCGCTCTGATAGGCTTCAAAACGTTTCTCATCAAAAGGCAAATAAATTCCATCGTTCATTCCGTAGCAGGCAAAGGCGATATCGATGGGCTTTGTCTTTTGAAGTACGCTTGATAGTCGATTAAAAAGATAGGGTCTTGGAAATTTTCCTTCGGCGTGATTAGGTTCACTAAGACCGGAAACCGTCTCACTGGGTAAAGCTAGATTGATAAGCTCAGGACGACTTGTTGGATATTGAACATGAATAGCTGTTTCAAACATTGTTATATAATCCCCGCTGTAGGTTATACTATTGCCAAGAAACAATATGCGCTTCGCATTCTCTAAGGGATAAGGAACTTCTTGTGCACATACAATACTGAAAGCACCGTTGCAAATACATAGAAAGGCAAAAAACAGGCTTTTTATGAGTCGTGAATTCAACATAATTTGGCATATTTTAGTAATCCCCAAAGATAACCATCGAAGCGTATTTATTATTCAACCATCTTTACATTATGTGCTGATAATTATTCATCGATACGATCCATTTACAAGCTGACAAGACAACGTTTCTTTTGAGAGAATCTATATCCATACTCATTTTAACTTACAAGCATTAACAAAATAATAAAAGATATTTTTGTCCTTTATTATTTTTCACACTATATTTGCTTTGAATTTAACGATGAGCATACGCATTCTATGGGAATTTTTTCGAAAACGGCAGAATATGCAATGCGTGCAGTGTTTTATATTGCGCAGCGATCGCACGAAGGGCAACGCACTGGCATAAAAGAGATAGCCGAAGCTGTTAATTCTCCGGAAGCCTTCTTAGCCAAAATTCTGCAAAGGTTAAGTAAAGTGGGACTTATCCAATCGATTAAAGGACCTAACGGTGGCTTTTATATCGACATATCTGGCTTTAATCGACCTTTAGCAGATATTGTTATAGCGGTGGAAGGTGATACTATTTTTAAAGGCTGCGGCATGGGTTTATCATATTGTTCAGAGGAATTTCCTTGTCCTTTACATGACGAATTTAAAAAAGCAAGAAATCAAATCACCTTGATGCTAAGAAATACAACAATTGGTCAGTTCAATACTGAACTAATCAAAGGACACCTTACATTAAATAAGTAGTTTTTTTACCTAAATAAAAGACTTTAAAGTCTTTTATTACAAACAACAAAATAAAATGAACGAGCAACAGAAAGCAATTGTAAAAAGCACAGTACCTGTATTAAAAGAGAATGGAGTTTTATTGACTACTCACTTCTACGAAAGGATGTTTAAGTATAATCCTGAATTGAAGCATATATTCAATATGGGAAATCAGCAAAATAAAAAACAACAGACAGCACTAGCTATGGCGGTGTTAGCTTATGCTGAACATATCGATAACCCCGGTGTGTTAATGCCTGTAATTGATAGCATCGGTCAGAAACATACAAGTCTCGACATAAGACCCGAGCAATACGCTATCGTAGGTGAACACTTACTTGCGTCTATTTCAGAAGTCCTTGGCGAAGCAGCTTCTACAGAGCTATTAGAAGCATGGGAACAAGCCTATCGCGATCTTGCACAGATTATGTCAGGTCATGAGCAAAACCTTTATAAAGAAAGGTTAGCCAAAAAAGGGGGTTGGGTTGGTTGGCGTCCTTTTCGAGTTGAAGAAAAAGTAAAGGAGTCAGAGGAAATTACCTCTTTTTACCTATATCCAACGGATAACGGTCCTGTAGCCGATTTTCTTCCAGGTCAGTATATCAGCTTACGTTTATTCTTACCCGAACTAGGTTTACTCCAACCAAGACAATACAGCATATCGTGCAAACCCAACGGGGTCTATTATCGAATTTCAGTAAAAAAAGAAATTGGAACCCAACACCCGGATGGTATGATCAGCAATCGCTTGCATCAACACATAGAGGAAGGGGCAATTATTGACCTTTCCGCTCCTGCAGGCAACTTTATCTTAAAAAAAGCACACCTCGTTCCGCAGGTATTTATCAGCGGAGGCATCGGACAAACCCCACTTATGTCGATGCTCGAGCAATTAATCGATAGTAAGGCAAATGTGCCGATCACATGGATTCATGGCTGTCGTAACGAAGCAGTCCATGCTTTTAGACTTCACATCCATGATATCTCGGCAGCGTATGACAAATTGCAGCAACATATTTTCTATGACACTGTTGACAGTTCAAAAACAGATCATATTTTTGCGGGGTGGGTTTCTTTGAACAAAGTCCCAGCGAACGCCTTATATCCTGAGGCCCAATATTATATTTGCGGACCGAAACCATTCATTAAACAGCATTATGACTATCTCCTGGCCACAGGTATACCGAAAGATTCAATACATTTCGAAGAATTTGGACCAGCTTCTCTTGCTGTTGCATAAATTCAATTTTGCTGGTTATGGTTTGCGAGCCACAACCAGCAAAATCACGATGTATCCATGTAGTATCTGAAGGGAGAAAGTGTCTGACCACGAATTACCTGTTTTATTTTTCCAAAAGAGGTCATGTCGTATTTTGAGAATAAAAAAGGTAACTTTGATCTATGACGAAGAAACATTGCCTTTACTACACACTATTCTTAATAGGCACACTATCCACTTTCTGCCGATGCCAACAAACGCCTCAACACCAAGCTCAAGAACCGGAAAGTCTTCGCGCCAAGCAAACTGCCTCCCTAACTGAAGCAGACACCAGCTTAATTGCCATTTTGGAAATTGATAGTATAGCACATCTGACAGACGGCGTTCCTCTTGTATTTAAAGTGTATAACCCTACAAAAGATACGTTAAAGTTCACACAATACCATACCCCTTTTGAAGGTTTTATCAGTAACTTTCTTACCGTCACGGATACAGCAGGTAATCAAATCCCCTATGTGGGTCCCATGGCGAAAAGAGTCATGCCTCCTCCTGCCGAAACCTACTGTTCAGTGGCACCCTCTGCATACGACAGTATAAGTTTTTCCCTTGTAAAGGGCTACAAACTTATCGAACCAGGCACTTATACGATCCAATATAATGCAGGCAATATAAGTGGTATGGAGAACGGTAAACCGATTACGGTACGTATAATCGAATAAAAATTGATCAAAGCTTGCACGTTGATTGTAACTTTACTATAACCCGCTATTCCTTCATCCTTTTCAATTGAATCTGTCCATTTCAAAGCGTTCTGAGCAGAAAAATAATATTCGAGTTCAGGTTATTAATTATCACACATACAAGAATTTAACATAGTCTTAAATCTTAACTCATATTGCTCTTCTATTTTTACAGCAATCAATACCAAAGACTATGCTAAACATAAACGCTAAATATGTATTACAACTAAGTATCACCTCTTTTGTACTTGCATCTTTATTAATTGCAGGATGTAAAAAAGATAACGATAAAGACGACAATGAAACGGATTCACCATCTGAAATTGTAGATCAATCGGTTAATCCTTCTCTCATAAAATCACTTACTGGTTTTGACGATCTAAAGATTACAACCCTCATTAGCAGTGATGATGTTTTACCTGAGTCGCCCGACTTTATCTTTGGTGCCCAACCTGATGGAGCAGGTATGCTCAAGAATCCTGACGGGAGTGGTTATATCCTTATTAATAACCACGAAATATTACAATCCGTTTCCCGTGTATACTTGAATAATGAATTAAAACCTATCAAAGGTGAGTACATTGTCGACTCGGATGGTGGTATGACACGTTTATGTTCAGCAACCTTAGCCACACCCGAAGAACACGGCTTTCCAAAACCATTATTTCTCACAGCCGGAGAAAGTGGAGCTGAGTCCATGATCCATGTGATTGATCCCTTAGGGCCGGTAGACAAAAAGAATGATCAGCGGACGAACCCTGCTTTCGGCCGTTGGAGTGCCGAAAACGCCGTACCACTACCGAAAGACGCTTATTCAGGTAAAACAGTGATTCTCATCGGCGAAGATGAAGGGGACGGTCAAGTAGCGATGTACGTATCGGATAATCAGGGAAATTTAGATGACGGGAAATTATATGTGTTAAAACGTAGCGATGATAATCCGATCGAAACGGATATTGAAAAAGGGAACAGCTACGATGTGGAGTTTGTTGAGTTAGATAACGTAAAATCTAGTACGGGAGCTCAACTACAGCAACAGACTATCGATAAAAATGCAATCATGTTTGCCCGCGTAGAAGATATTGATTATAAAAAAGGAGGTGGTGCCAATGGTCGTGAGGTCTACTTCACCGCAACGGGTGTGAGTCAGTCAGACAAATTGACACCAGTGGCAGGAAAGACAATGTGGGGCCGCGTCTATAAATTAGTCTTAGATCAGGACAATCCACTAAAAGGGAAACTGGAAGTTGCTGTCGATGGTAGCGATAAACCCGGAGAAAGCATCGTTAACCCAGATAATCTTTGTGTTACGGAAAATTTCGTATATGTGCAAGAAGACGGAGACTCCTTTTATAAAGAGAATAAGCATGATGGTACCATCTGGCAATATGCGATGGCAACAAAAGAATTGAAACCGATGCTTCAAATGAATCATAGAAGAAGCGAGACAGACTTTAATGCCAAATATAACCCTGACAATGTGCAAACGCTTAGCACATGGGAGTATGGTGCAATGTACGATATCTCTGAACTTGTTGGCAAACCCAATACATTTGTCGTAAATATACATCCCCATACGTGGAAAGATGATAAATACCTGAATGCTGATGGTGGAGATGCCCGTTTGACAGATAATAAAGAGGGAGGACAAGTGGTTATTGTACAAGGTGTTGCCCGGTAAAAAAATATTCTTATCTATCTATTTTCCTTTGTAGCTACGCTACAAAGGAATTTCATTTTTATATCGCTTATGATAAGTCGATACCTAATTCTGGCAATTATATTCATAACAACAACGTCCTTGGTCATTTTATGCATACCGACAACAAAAAGCCCGGCCATTTCCTGTAAAGACTATGCTACCATAGAGATTGAGCGGTTAGCAGCCATGATAAATGATACGCTGCTACCTTTAGCTCAACAAGAGCAGGACATAGCAGCCATGAAAGCATCCTTTTTAGCGAGTCGGCAACAGTTTAAAAAAATTGAATACTACATCGATTATTTTTTTCCAACAACGGTAAAAGCAATCAACGGCCCTCCCATAGCAGAGATTGAGCTTGGTGAAAATATGATTGAACCGCCAAGCGGATTTCAAGTGATCGAAGATTATCTTTACAATAACCTCGATAAATCATCACATGAAGCACTGATTAACGAAATCAAAAAACTCAATGTATCATTAAAGCGGATTTTGCAATATCAAAAAACCTATACAATTACCGATGCACAAATCTTTGATGCGCTACGCCTCGAAATTTTTCGTATTACGGCTTTGGGCATCACGGGTTTCGATGCCCCTTTATCACTTCAATCACTTCCGGAGGCAGCGGCTTCGCTGACCGGTTTAAAACAGAGCTTGCATTTTTATCCTAAAAACGAGGAAACACTGACCTTAATTGACCATTCTATCAATTATTTACGAAGGTATAATAACTTCAATCATTTTGATCGCTTAACATTTATAACCGCCTATCTAAACCCGCTCAGTGAGTCGCTAAAAGATATGCGTAAAAAACTGAAGATACCCACGGCATCTAGTTTATCCGCATTGCAGAATGATGCTACCAGTCTTTTTGGGGCGGATCAATTAGACATCAATAAATTTGTAGGTAATAAAACTGCGTATTTTTCAGCAGAAAAAGCGGCTCTTGGAAGCGCTCTTTTCAACGATATCCGACTATCAAATGGCAACAAGAAAAGTTGTGCAAGTTGTCATCATGCAGATAAAGCTTTTACAGATGGTTTGATAAAAGCAGTAGGTATTGATCGAAACAATTTACTTCGAAATACCCCTACCCTTCGTTATGCTGGTTTTCAACGAGCCTTTTTTTACGATCATAAAGCGGGTACTTTGGAGGATCAAGCCTTGGATGTAGTTCACAATAAGGAAGAAATGAAAGGTACGCTGACGACAACCGCTGCATCGTTACAGCTTGACAGTACTTTTGTAACACTTTTCGATCGCGCTTATGGAACTGCATCTGGTGACATCAACCCTTGGAAAATCCAACACGCTTTAGCCACCTATATCCGTTCGTTAGCACCGTTTACATCAAAATTTGATCAATACATGGCAGGCGACGATAAACAACTAGGTGATGCTGAAAAAAAAGGCTTTAATCTTTTTATGGGAAAAGCTAAATGTGCCACTTGCCACTTTGTACCAATATTCAACGGAAGCCCCGCACCCTTATTTGACAAAACGGAAGCGGAAGTACTGGGGGTTCCCGCTCACCCAGACACACTACAGGCAACATTAGATAATGATAAAGGTAGGTATTTGCTAAATCCTTACGAACAATACGCTTATGCCTTCAAAACACCTACCCTACGAAATATTGCGCAAACAGCTCCTTATATGCATAATGGTGTGTATCAAACGCTGGAAGAGGTAATGGACTTTTATAACCGAGGGGGCGGTGCGGGCATTGGTATCCATTTGGAAAACC
Organism: Olivibacter sp. CPCC 100613; assembly: GCF_036959255.1. Taxonomy (NCBI): domain Bacteria; kingdom Pseudomonadati; phylum Bacteroidota; class Sphingobacteriia; order Sphingobacteriales; family Sphingobacteriaceae; genus Olivibacter; species Olivibacter sp. CPCC 100613. Next base: position 357,054 of record NZ_JAWMTI010000004.1, on the reverse strand, counting down.
AAACACTTTCGGATCAAAAGCTAAATCTATCGAAGCAAGAAATCCGAGATATAATTGCCTTTATGCAAACCTTAAGTGACGAGTAGCCAGATAGCAGCCTATTTATATAGGTTAAGGGACAGCAACCAATATTGCTGCTTAGCTAAACCCCGCAAGGGATCGGACCCGTAATTAAAAGAGCCTCCCAAGCTTACGCTAATAGGTTTACCGATCAAGAACCACTCAAAACCACTTTGCAATAGATGTGTGTATCCTTCCGTAGTATTTGTCGAATTAACCAAATCAGTACGGCCGGTATAATCAACTGCCAAACGTAGCAGCGGATCCGGTGTAAGTATCTTCTTTCTTATAATATCAAAATAAACGGAAAATGTAAATAAAGGACGTAAAAGGAAGCCCTGATTGGCCTTGTCAAAAGCCTGCATGGTTTCCTGTATCTGAAATCCTACAAAGGGAGAAACATAAAATCGACTCCCGGTATCGGGCATAAATTTATAGGTATTGATCGGGCCCCGTTCTCCCATAAAGGTAAAGAGAAAATTTCCGGCCAAGGAATGGCTTCGATTTACCTCATCGTAGGTATAACCGGCATTTCCATTTAGAAACCAAGCCGTTTTTGCTCCCCGCTTAATCAGTCCGGAAAAACCATAAGAAGCCTGCATGTTATGCTGCTCGGCAACCGTCAGGGTATTTCTGTGATATTCGGCAATTAAGGAGGAAATCCAGCGGGTGCTATTACTGTTTAACTTCATAGAAACCCCCACATTAACCAGCCAAGAACTGCTATCACCTTTTGGTAACGTTATCTGGAACTGAGCGGGCATCTCCTTAAATTCAGCAGTTTCCATCGATTGTCTGATTTTTACGTGGGTGTCAAACCACGATGAGGTGTTCGAAGTCTGCGAAAAGGCAGCAATACTTCCAAACAATAAGAAATAGGATAGAATTACTTTTTTCATCTGCCGAGATATTGGTTAAGGAATCGCTGTGTTTACCAAGTCAATACAATCCTTCACAACGCCGCAGGCCAGCACTTCGCTTACCATAATTTTACGCGGTTTCGTATGATATTTTCTGGCTATATCATTAAAAACTGCTGTTAACATAAGGTATTGATTATTGCTGAATTCAAAGTCTGCCATCAATTTCGTATCTTCTATACTTGATGGATCGGGATCGGGATAACCATAACGCATTAAAATAGCTCTTTTGACATCATTTGCTACTTCGCTCGCTGCTTTTGTTTTCTTTGGAAAACCGGATAGTACTGCTCGCCTTTCATTGGATACTTGAAAGTCGATCTGGTCTACCAGCTCCGGAAAATCGACAAAGGGATTCCGATTGCCTTGTAGCAGGAAAATTTCTCGGTTACGATGTTTTTCATACTGTGTAACCGCCTGTTCTTTAGCCCATCGTTTTAATAGAACGATCCCCTTCTTTCGATAAACGCTAATTGCATTTGGATAGCGCAACAGGAAATAAAGCGTAGCACGTGCAACGATCCCTTTATTATTTTCAGGTTCAAATCGATCATTTTCTGTATAGCCACAAGTAAGCATTTCCTTCTCGACTGACCATGTTGGTCGAGGCTTGTATTCCTCAAAATCGTCATAAGGATGATTGTTTCGAAAACTGTTGCAGCGCGACTCACAAGCAAAAAGGTGATGCAAATCTCCACGCATAGGTTCTCTAGCGTCAAACCAAGATTGACAAACCACATGTTCGCAGTTATAGGGGAGCGCTTCTTCAATTGCTTTAAGCTCCCTTCTATAGTCTTCACGGCTTGTGGTCTGTACGTTTTTACTCCACTCCATCAGGCGCAACTTCCGCGCTATATCAACGCCTTCATCCGCCAGTCGTAGCTCTTCTACTGTAAAAGTTTTTCCGGAATAAATGCTTCTCAGCAAACCATCCGGATGTAGGTCAACGGTAGGATACACATATTTAGCGGGTTGATAGGATACAGGCCTGCTATGACTGCTTTCCAACAACTGCTGTAAATTGGCATAATCCGCTTGATCTATTCCTCCAATATCTTGGTAATATTTTTTTTTGTCTTCTTCATCCGCAAGCTGCGGATAATATAGCTCTTCTGCCGTTTCTGTCGACGCCTCCCCGATCTCTCTTGCTATAAGAGAAGAATCAGTGATAGGGGTAAAAAACCTGGATAGAAGCGGAAATCGCTTATTTGCGTTCGTTGTGATATCATATATAATGCTACTGATACGCACCCCTTCGTTCTCCAACCAATCAATTTGTAGTTCTCCTTCCGCATAATCCCAAACATTGCCGGAACGATTCAAGATTTGCCCATTCTTATTGTACCGTGGTATTCCGGTATGGTGAAGGGCCACCACCTCCCAATGATCATTAAATACCGGAGCCCCTGAGGAGCCGCTTTTTTTATCTGTAATATAACGAAGGAATTGCGGCAGCGATAAATCCGCTAGTCTATTTTCCCGTAGAGATACTTGTTTCGGAGCACCATCAGCGTGCTGGATGATAGAAACAGCTTCACCTTCCCTGATTTTCCCTTGCTCTGCAATTAGCGGGAGAAACCCGAATTGTTGCAAAGGAACCGTTCCCTCAATAGCTGTGTCATCAACCCAGACAATAGTAAAATCGAGCGCTTCATTTGTATAAAATAGCTTTTCCGCGTTGAAAGGATAAAGGCTTACTTGTGCGATTGAAGCTTCTTCTTCCTCGTAATTAAACTCGGCACTGGAATGTTGTGCCGATTCGTTTGTTGGAAGGATGTGATGATTTGTTATTAAAATTTGCGGAGCGATTAAAAAGCCCGTCCCAAAACCAGCGGGTCCCGTATCTGAATGGATGTGAATCCGACAAACAGATCGAGCTACTTCCTCTCCTCGTCGCAAAAAACAAACATCTAGTAAATCGTTTTGTCCAATTACTCGCTCCTGAAAATGCTGATCATTGATAAATTGCCCAACGGAAAAATTATGTTGTCCTAAATAATCGCTGATCTGCATCGGATTGACCACGGTTAAATTACGGTTTGTTCGTACCGATTTTTTAACAGATAATGTGGTTTTATCCTGCTGCCGATTAGTAGCTCGGTTAATCTGGTCTAGGAACAGTGAAAGCGTTTTCATAAAGAGGGGTAGCTGGATCGTTGATAATTAACAAAAATTTAAACCTATTCATGAAACCAAAACAGGAAAAAAAAGTTTTATTAAAAAACGACTCGAAATGAAGCCAGAAAAAAAAAGACGGCATTGTGCTACGATGGAAGTCTTTCACCGCCAAGCTGATACTTATCCTGAGTACATGCGTGCACAAGCACTTATCGAAAGTGATATTGATAAAGTTTTGGAAGGACGGAAAACCTTACGTTTTGCTGCTCCGGCAAAGATTCAGGTAGTTGTACACGTTGTGTATCATACGTCAGCGGAAAATATCACCGATGAACAAGTAAAGAGCCAGATAGACGTTCTGAATGCAGATTTTCGAAGACAAAATACCGATAAGGGAAAAGTACCATCCGTTTGGGAAGAGTTGGCAGCAGATTGCTTCATCGACTTTGAATTGGCTCCTGATGGTATCACTAGAACGCAAACCGAAATTGTTTCATTTGGCACAGACAATGCCATTAAAAGTACTGATCAAGGAGGGATCAATCCTTGGCCCACCGATAAATATTTAAATATCTGGGTTTGTAATCTGCAGGAAGGTTTATTGGGTTATGCGCAATTTCCAGGTGGGCCGACCGACACCGATGGCGTGGTCATTAATTTCCGGGCCTTCGGCACTATGGGTACCGCCGAGGCGCCTTTCAATTTGGGCCGGACCACGACGCATGAAGTGGGACATTATCTTAACCTCTCCCATATCTTTGGTGATGGAAGGACTAATTCCTGTGAAGACACCGATTATGTGGAAGATACACCGAACCAATTAGGCCCTAACTATGAAAAACCAGCTTTCCCAACGGTTTCCTGCAATAACGCTCCGAACGGCGACATGTTTATGAATTACATGGACTATGTGGATGACGACAGTATGTTTATGTTTACAAAGGGCCAGGCTGCCCGTATGAAGGCGACCTTACTTGGACCACGCGCATCTTTATTCGCAGAAAAACCAGCTATTGAAGAATGATGAATACAGCGCATCTAAAACGGAAATGGATCCATTCTTTCGAGGAAGATAATGGCGATGAAATTGTTTATAGACCGGAAGGCTTCTCATTACCTTTAGCCAGAGGTCGCGACAAGATCAACTTGGAAGAAGATGGAAAGCTAGTTAATTCTCACCCAGGTAGAGATGACGCATCACGGTCGCACACAGGATCTTGGCAAATTAAAAAAGATAAACTCATCTTGTATTTTGATGCCAACAGTAGAGAACAATATACCATCTGTGAAATCAGTACGGAAAAACTTGTACTGAAACGGGAGGTTTAAATCAGATCGATCATGAAGAAGATAGGTCATTGGATTTTATTGATATTCCCTATATTTATTTACATCTACGCACTTATTCGTGATGACAAGCATACAGAAGGTCAAACATATGCTTATTTCATTTTAGCCTCCATATTGACATTGTTAATTGCTTTATTGCCTCGCTTGACGGAACTCACTTTAAATGAAAAGGGACTTTCCGTAAAAATGCTTGACCGGATTTCCAAGAAGGTTGAAGAACTGGAAACAATGACAGATGCTACTCATAGAACGAAGCTAGCACATAATCACGATTTTGAACAAGAATTAAAGGAGAAAGTCACGGTTCTTAGAGAAAGTATAGAAGCATATAAAATGATTAGCAAAAAAAATTAACATAACATTTCGTAATATTGCTAAAAACCTCCTTCGTTATGCGGGTTCTTTTTCATTTTTATAAGCAGCTTGTTGTCACCAACGTTTTTCTTGCTTTTGTATTTTCTACTTTTGCGTGGTCCGCTCCACCTATCATGTTAAAAATCTTCGCTATTTCACTACCAACTTTTGCCTTTGTATTAACTTTATTCTTTTTCAGTCAGCGATCTGGACATCAATATTATCTTTATCGGAACCTTGGTTATTCGAAGCGACATTTATTTGGCTTTGCATGGGGTATTAACCTATTCCTAGCTGTCGCGATTTTATACGGCGCCTCTTACTATTTATCGGCATGATGAATAAACTTGAAATCGACTCCATTTTCCTCAGCTATCGCGATAATCATATTTTAAGTGATTGCTATTTAGAATGCCTTACGGGGGATATTATCGGTATATTAGGTAGAAATGGAACAGGTAAATCTTCCTTGTTCGAGGTTATTTTCGGTACGTTAAAGCCACAAAATAAATTCATAAGGGTCGATGACAAGCTTTATAAAAAACCATTCTTAAAACAGTTAGTTGGTTATTTACCACAAAAAGGAATGTTTCCAGAACATCAATCTGTCAATCGGTTACTACGACTTATGTTAAAAAAACAAACAGTCGAACTAGCATTTCTTAATGATCAACGAATACAGAAACTGTGGAATCAAAACATCGGAACCTTATCGGGTGGTGAGCGTAAATATTTTGAAGTGTATATCATGCTCCATATGGAGCATCCCTTTATATTATTGGACGAGCCTTTTGCAGGAATCGAACCGATTTACGCCTATGAGATAGAGAATTTGATCAAGTTAAACACCAAGTCTAAAGGTATTCTGATCAGCGATCATTATTATCAGCATGTCATTCGTGTAAGTAGTAAATTATTCTTACTTCGTGAAGGCGCATTGAAGGCAATTTCCGATCCTCGTCAATTAGAAGCTTTAGGTTATGTACCTTATGGAACATTTTAAATATCCTAAAATTTTACAAGAGCTGCTACAGGTATATATTAAAAACAAAAGTTTACCTTCAACGTTAAGGAAATAATTACGGCTAGCGAGAAGTGTTCGCAACCCTGGTAAAATAAAGCATTTTAAATAGATATATGATGAATAGATATCGTAAATTAAATTGGCCAGTCGCACTGCTTTTGCTTATTACCACATTAGCATCATGCAATAATAACCCTAAAAATGTAGATAAGGCAAAAACGGAAACCGTTAAATTATTCCCTATTGTCAAGAATACCGATAATCCTTCATTGATTTACCTGAGCTTGACAGACAAAAAAGAAGGCGATACGTCAATAGCCTATCTTGCGAAGGGTTTGTACCAGCAGGATACCGTCAGTTTTTTAGTTGAAGTGAGCAAAAATATTCCAGCAGGCATCAACAAGGATGGTTCTGTGAATCAGAAAGAAGGATTTAAAACAGGAAGCATCACTTTTAAAAGTGCAGGTGCATCAAGCGACGCTTTTGTTACTGCTTTAGCTACTTTGTGGAAAGTTGATGGAATAAAAAAAATGAGAACTGTGCCCATTCAACCGTTGGCCTTTTCGTCCAATAAAAATCCCTTCGATCCGAATAAGCCGTCGACAAACAGTTTTAAGTTATTTTTTAATGCGCATTCGACGGCCCCAGGTGAGCTGTTTTTTACATTTGACACCTATAAACGCAGTATTCAATTCCAGGAAAAAGATACAGACCAACGAAATGCTATCGTACATGCCCTTGGTGAATAACCGGGTCTAAAAATCACAAAGGCTGCGTTTTTGGGAAACGACAGCCTTTGTGTATTATAATCAACCTAAACCTTATATTCAAAACGCTCTTTTTTCGATTTTGTTTTACTTCCTTTTATTTTTTGTCAAACCGATCGCTTTTTCACCGCCTAAACATCTAGTTAATACGAACAATTTAATAGAGTTTTAACTTATTTTATTAAAGAAAAATGGGTTAAGTTCTCTCATAGTAGCTAATACCCCGGCACAAAAAATCAAGCTGGCCGGAAAGCTTTTAGTATTCCAACCAACTTGACATCCAGTCACTAATTATCCAATAACTTAGTAGCCTCTTCCCCTTCTATTTCATCCAGCTGTGTCTCCTTTGTCATCAGAAAGCTTCCTTGTATACGCGCTTGCGTCCACCGACCAAGTGAAAGATTATATACACCACCCAACATATAAAAGTATCCCGCATCCGAAGGGGTATGATAAGTAAGCGCTTTGGTATTCGTCCCTGCTCTGTAAAAAGCCTGTTCTGTCATGTCCAGCGGATTAATAATATCATACCAATCCGTATTTGTAATACGGTAACCGATGTTTGTGCCATTGAACAGGCTGCCACCTGTGCCAACGAATATAACATCAACCGGGACTGATTCTTTCGTCACCTCTGTTCCTTCAAACACAGCTATACCAGATGCATTTCCCGAATTCGCCAATAAGTTAGTCGTAGGATTACCAAAATCAAAACCTGGATTGGTGTTATAGGCGTAAGCCGTTATCCAGTTGGCATTTGCTATTTCTGTAGAACTTGTACTGTTAATTCGTTTGTTCGTTCCACCGACATAAAAATAGGTCCCTTTAGCAGCAAATCCTGCACTTAAATTGAATTTGTACGTTCGTACGCCACCTGTAGCCCAACTATTTGCCGGGAAACCTGTGGGCGTGGAAGCATTGGCATTATTGGTTGTCACCAATGAGAAGGGCGTTTTCGAGAAATCGATATCTTGGGTAGCCATCAACTGTATGTACTCATTGTTAGCATCTGTCCCTCGTGGGTCACTCGCGAAACCTGTAATAATAACCTTCGGTATTGTGTATTCCGAGTTTAAGGCAACAATATCAGCACCACGCCGGGGACGATGATAAGGTACTAAGGTGCCGCTGTCCGTCACGTGATTGAAAATAATTCCATAATAATTAGCCATTTTGTAGACCTCCTGTCTGGCAAAAGCAGCATCGGTGTCTGTCTCAATGGCTAAATTCCCGAAGCCATCGTTGATCACTTTGGGACCGCCCACAAGTTCACCTGGCTTTGGCATGGGGTTAAAACCTCCCTTAACAATCGCTACAAGCGTACTTTCATAATCGTCAGGTTTAAGCAAAATCTGATCAATCGTCACCACATTAGCAGGGGCGGTTAAACCGCTAGCTGCTCGAGTAATCTTTTCCGAACCGATGCCACTTAGCTGGAGTATACCGTCCACGCGTTTCATCTCTGCTCCTAGCACATCAATAACCACCGAGTCTCCCGGAAGATAATCTGCAGCGGTGGCGCCTACCGCGATGGAGATACCCCGTTGAAAGTTTAAACGGCGTTTATCTTGAACAATCAGCAAACCTTCAGGCAAATTGCCTTCCCGATGATCGGATATCACCCATCCCGAAATTTTGCTTGAACCACCCAAGGATTCGATATCTAAAGTCACCGGACTATCCTTATAAAGGGCACGTAAATCGTAAATACCGATGTACGGGCTCACTTCTCCCCCTGGATAATTCGTCTTGGTACATGCTGACAACAGCGTACCGACCATAACTAGTATAAGTAAATATAAATTTGTTTTTTTCATTAGAGTCATTTGTCTTTTAATGGCCATGAAGCTTGCTCACCTTTCACAGATGGACCTGCATTATTCATTTCTTATGTGAATGATTTATGCCAGATCATTTATAATCTATGGTTTTTGCCACCAAACTTTTGTATTGATTTCATCGGGCCCTTGCTGTGCAACAGCCTGTTTGTAATTTGTTGGATTTGATGATTGAACATATACCGGATAAAATAACCGGGCCGGCATTTCACCATTATTCGCTAACCCCGTTCCCTTCGGCAATACAGGGTAACCAGTTCGTCTGTATTCAAACCATTGTTGAAGATCTACCAAAAACAAAGCATAGTATTTTTGCTGGTGAATACGCGCCAACTTTTCCTCGAAACCGGCAGATTCATCCCATTGTACATCTGACGCCGAAAGATGTGTACGTATCGGTACTTCCCAAGAAGGGAGCCAAAGTTTGATGCTACTCTCTGCCCCGCTGTAGAAATACTCTTCGGCAGAACCTGTTACCCAACCTCGGAGCACCGCTTCAGCCTTAATGAATTGCAGTTCGGCAAAATTCATAATTATACCCGTCATTGGTTCCGTTTGTAAGCTATTTACCCCACTATTTTGGTCGTATGAATAAAAATAGGACATCTTACTGTAATCTTCCGATCCAGCGGCATAGCCCGATGGCACGCCAACGAAGTTTCCCGATACCGGGGCAATCCCCCAACGATTAATACCTGAAGTTCCATATTCAGGAATATTAATGCGAGGGTCGTTGGTATCGCGTAAAAAATCGATAAAAAAACTACAGATTGCGACCGCTCTAAAGTCTTGTGCCCGGGTATCCATGTAGGGTGAACGATAAGCTCCTTCGCCTGTCCATCGCAAAATGGCAGAATCATCATTACTTGCAAACACCGGATATTTAGTACTATTTGTTAGGATTTCTTGTAATTTCGGAATAACAATATCTTGAGCATCTGCTTTTTGAGATGCACGTAATAGTAATCTTAAGTAGAGCGAATTACATAATTTACGCCATTTGCTGACATCGCCACCGTATACAGGATCATGGATAGCTTCAATAATATCATTACTGCTTAACAACGTGTTTGCTGAGTCCAACTTCTTATACATATCTAAGTAAATATCCTTTTGGGCGTCGAAACGAGGTTCCAATATTAAAGAATCACGCCCCAGGTTTGACTGGGAATAAGGAATATCACCATAGGTATCGGTTAGAATGGAATAAGTCCATGTTTGCAATAGCAAGGAAATTCCTTGATACGAGCGATTAAAATTGATCTCTTCGAGTGCTTTGAGGTAGAGATCCTTATAATTGGTCAGTTGCGTATAATGACTGTTCCATAGATAATCGGCCCAGCTCCGTCGAAAATCATAACGAAAGACCTTTCCATCTCCATCACCAATTGCTACCGTCACCTGCATCAACTCATTATTAAAGGTGCGATTGCGTGCCATATTATAACTTACTGAATTAATAAGTGCATTGGCCATAAACTGATACGGATAAGCTTCAGTCGTTTTTGTAGGGTCAGTATTCAATTCCTCAAAGCCCTTGTCACAGCTGCTTAAAAACACAACGATCAAGAGAAAGAGGCCATAAACAATATTCTTCTTCATTTTATTAATATTTTAGAAGCTAACAATCAAATTAAGTCCGTAAGTTCGGGTCGATGGAAATTGGGCAATTTCAAAGCCTTTCACGATATCGCCTTGATCCAAGGTTCCGAATTCGGGATCAAATGCAGGCCATTTTGTCCAAATAAAAAGGTTCCGTCCGTAGACCCCTAAGGTTACACGTTCCACCCCCCAACGGGACACCAATTTAGCAGGTAAAGTATAATCGAGCCTTGCCTCTCTGAATTTGATAAAATCCGTTGGGTAAGTACTTCCTTCTGCATTATCCGCTCCATAGTGCGACCGATAATATTCATCTATATTCGTAGCAATCACATCATTAGGGCGATAAGTACCGTCCGGATTCTGTATCACACCATTACCGATGATGCCACTGTAGCGACCTGGTAAGGTATTCGTGGTTTTCCCTTGTTCTGCCAATTTATAGTGTGTGAGCGAATGCGCTACTGCACCCCATTGGGCATCAAAAAGAACATTCAAACGGAGGTTTCGATAGGAAAACGTATTACCAAAACTGATTTTTCCTTTCGGAATGGTATTGCCTAGATAAATAACATTATTTGTTAATTGCGCGTAACCCGTTGTTTCATCGTACACGACCTGACCATCTGGTGACCGTAAATATCCGATACCATAAAGATCCCCCATGCTACCTCCCACATGGGCTACAAGCTGCCCTGAGCCAACTGAGCGCTGTTGCAATACCAACGAGCTATCGGCTAGTTCTTCAATACGGTTCCTGTTAGCACTGAAAGTAATCATAGACGACCAGCTGAATCCCCCCTTGTTCTTGATCTGATCGGTATTGACACCTACTTCTATTCCCCGATTACTAACCTCTCCAATGTTCATGAGGTAATTTCGATAACCCGAAGCAGCATCAATAACACGATAAAGATGTTGATTAAAGGTATTTCCTTTATAAACGGTCACATCTACATTGAGTCGACTATCAAACAGTCTTACATCCGAGCCAAACTCAATAGAACGCGTGCGCAATGGCTCGATAAAGGGATTGGTTAAAGTTGTGGGGTTTGCCAAAGAACCACCAATAAGACTATTAGGTGATGTATAAACAAACTGCGTCTGATAAGGCCGTTGTACACCGGATCCTACTTCCGCATAAGATGCGCGAAGTTTGGCAAAGCTGATAACAGATGGTAAACGAAAGAACTCCGAGAGGATGAAACTTCCATTGATAGATGGATAAAAGAAGCCTTTACTTTTATTGGGATATAACGGAGTCGCCAGCGTGCTCGTCCAATCGATACGTCCTGTAACGTCCAAAAACAAATAATCACGATACCCACTGGTTAGTAATCCATAGAAGCTATTAATCTCAAAACGATCGATTATCTGATTGGTAGCTACCCCATATTTTGAATTGTTATGATTATAAACCCCGGGATAACTCAACCCATCTGAAGCAAGTGATTCACGACGATATTCGTTTTGCAAGGTACTTCCACCAAGCGTAGCACCAAAATCCACCGGGCCCCTAGAAACGGTGTTGTAGCGTAACAAGAAATCGGCTGACGACTCTTTCGAAAAGATATGCTGCGTGCGATGACTTCCTTCCGGCAACTTCGAACCCGCATCATAAGGACGATTTTGGGTTCGATTTTCATTTGAAAAATCCAGCGTTGTGCGTAACTGTACACTAAAACGCTTGTCAAATTGATAGGATGCTTGTGCATTGCCGGTAAATGTATGCCGATTATTGCTGTTAATAAACTCATACGATATCGCATAAGGATTTTCAGGATAGGTGCTAAAAGGATACCTGATCGCCAATCCTTCTTGACCGTTTACCCAATAGTTTTTCAACCAATTTAAATCGGCGCTCGGTTGCCAGAAGATAAACCAGTACATAAGTGATTGATTGCCATAACCAGCTCCAGGTAAATTATCGCTCCAACGATTATTATAGTTAATTTTTGAGCTGATGCTTAATTTTTCACTCACTTTAGAATTCACTGATAGGGCAAAAGTGTTCCGCTTATAACCCGTGTTCGGTGTAATCCATGAATTGTTTACATTGGTTGCAGAAAAGCGTGCCGTTGTATTATCTGTACCACCGTCTATGGTAACGCTGTTTGTGAATGTAGTACCTGTTTCAAAGAAATCGGTGATGTTATTATATGGCACCCAGGGGGTCCGTTGATCTCCCACCGCCTGCTTAACAGGATCGTATTGAAAAAAGGATTGCCCATCAAACTTGGGCCCATACGCAGAACTGGTTCCGCTGGTACTCCCCCCGTCTACTGAAGCTCCATAGGAATAATGAGCGGCCCCGGCTAGGCCTTGTCCATATTCATACTGGAGGTCTGGCCAACGATTTACACTTTCCATTGAAAAATTGGAATTAAGTGTAACACCCAAACCCTTTGATTTACGCCTCCCCGACTTGGTCGTGATGATGACAGCACCATTCGCTGCTCTTTGTCCGTATAAGGCAGCCGCCCCCGGTCCTTTAAGGACGGTAATATTTTCAATGTCCTCTGGATTAATATCATCCAATCCGGAACCATAGTCTGCCGGCATATTATCACTTCCCGTTCCGTAGATAGCATCTGAGCTATTTCCTGAACGACGGCCGGACCCATTGTTAATGACAATTCCATCAACCACAATAAGGGCTTCATTTTCACCGGTAAGATTGTTTTCGCCACGTAGAATGATTTTCGTGGATCCTACCGGGCCAGCGTTCGACCGCATCAAATTTAAGCCGGCAACTTTACCTGATAGGGCATCCATCCAATTGCTCGACAAGGCATCTGTTAGTTGCTGGCCTTTAACTGTTGTAGTTGAATAGCCCAAGGCTTTTTCTTCGCGCTTAATACCCAAGGCGGTCACAACGACTTCGTTCAACTCACCGACTTTTGCTGTCAGTGTAATGCTTATCGGTGCATTGGTCCCAGGCTCGACGGCAATATTTTGATGTGCTGTTTCAAAGGCTAAATGACTTATTTCCAAACGATAATTCCCGGGCGCTAAGGATAAACTAAAATGACCCTCCCTATCGGTAAGAACGCTACGATTAGCTTCCATTGCACGCACAGTTGCATCTGCTAAAGGTATCCCTTCTTTGTCGCTTACCTGCCCAACAATTCTTAGCGCTTGTTGCTTTTTATTTAATATGATATAGCCGTTGGTTTCCGTATACTTAATAGGCGAATTTTGAAAGAGATATTGCAAAATATGTGCTACTGTTTCACCTTCAAAAGTATGATTGGACACCTGTATTTGGCTCAAACCTAGCTGTTCTGCATGGTAAGCAAATCGGACCGACTGTTTTTCCAGCTTTTGTATCGCCGTCCATGCATTATCATTTGTCAGGCGAATATTTACTTCTTTGGCAAGCTGTTGGCCAACCACTCCCTCAGCCCGCAGCAGTTGCATAATCAGCAACGTATAGGATACGATTAGGGTAAATAATCTCATTGTATATTTAAAGTACCAGTTATCAATTTTCATCTAAATAATTGTTCTTAAATGACAAGGAAGCTATATCGAGTATAGGTGTTGTGAGCCCCTTATACATTTATTTCCCAATCTGCTTGTCTGCAGATTCTATTAAATTGCTGTTTCACTAGATCAAAGCGCGAAAATTGGGTGCAAACTGTTTGCTAATTCCTATTTTTGTTTACGATCTAGCTTGGTGTGACTATCATGGCTATGTTGCAGACGGCAATGTTTCCGAGGCAACGCCGTCTTTTAACCTTCGCGGTTGGCGAAAGTGTTCGTCAACCGCTCTATTTTGCTTAATAAATTACGATTGCATCCCCCTCCTTTCTATATCGATTTTTATGAATCGCACAAAGTGCCTTTACAAAGTCGTCATGCCGGGTACGCCGATCTAATTGAATACTGTAATGTTGATTGGCTATCATCGAGCTACCGGTTTTCAAATGCAGACCGTAGGTATTATGGAACACAAGCGCCAGCTCGGCAAAAGTTACTTCACTGAGGTAAGTGGTACCCGATTTCCAAGCAGATCGAATTTCAGGATCGACCTTCTGTACCAAGCTTGTGTCGCCAGCTTTATTATATATCACCTCTTCCCCTTTGCCTAATGTTCCGAGCAAACGTCCGTCAGCATGCTGTACCTGAACCATCCCTGTCGCAACGGATACACGCAATTCATTTAATTCGTTATAAGCATGTACGGTGAATGAAGTTCCCAAAACACGGGTATCGATATGATGGGTATGAACGATAAAGGGTTTAGCAGGATTGGGAGTGATCGTAAAGAAAACTTCGCCCTCCACCACGGTTACTTCCCGTTTACTTTTACCCGTAAAAGGTTTAGTGAAGCGTATTTTGGTACCGGCGTTCAACCATAACTCAGAGCTATCCGGTAACTTAATCTGCTTCAACCTGCCTTGTTCAGCGACGATTTCTACCCACTGATTTTCGGCCATTAAAGCCTTCTCAGTTCTTCTATTTGTAAACTGCCAAAAACCAATACCGATGAAAACCAAAACCAATGCCGCTATGGCCAGTCTTTGAAAAAGGATTCGGTTTATTTTTTGAGTAGCACTGCTTTCGCTTGGAAATAGTTGTTGTTGAATACGAGTATGCAACTCGTTTCGAAGTGTTTTTCGTTGTTGGCTATCCGGTGCAAAAGTATCATCAAAAGAATTATACCAATCATCTACTAATTGATCCTCTTTCGATGTACCCTTTTTTGTACGATATCGCTGTAATAGTTTTCTGAATTGATCTGCTTGCACGTATTCGTCTTTTACGGATACGTCTTGAGGAAAGGCTCAAACTACTTCAATAAATTGTTATTTGTTTATTAACAAATCATTAAGTGCATGAAGAAGAAAAATAGTCATTGGTACCGCAGCACCACGCAACCGATGTAACATCTTTTTCCTCAGACGCTTGCTAGCCTCAGAATGTAGATTATTGACGGTTTGCTCGGCTAGATTCAATTGTTTGGCAATTTCGGGAACACTATGGTTCTCCAAGCGAAGCAAAAGCGATTTGCGCATATTTTCGGGCATTTTATTTAACTCATCATCGAAGGCCTCCTCTACTTCCAGATAGGAAGATGAATCAGATTCCTGTATGATATTACCCATATGTTGAAGGACATAATCCAAAACGCGCGATTTAACCTGTTCAGACTGGAAGTAATCTATTAAACGATTTTTAAGAACCCCTGTAAGGTATTGTCCTACACTCGTACGAATTACAATTTGCTTGCGTCGCTCCCAAAAACTAATAAATACTTCTTGCACAATATCTTTAGCTACCGCTTCATCCTTTGTACGATTCCAAGCAATTGAATATAGTTTTTCCCAGTGTCTCAAGTATAACCTATTGAACATGAAGCGGTCGTCCTGTTTTTGAACCGCCTCCCACCAAAGAAGTTCGAGCGTCTGATACACCATAGTTTAAGATTGACTAAACAAAGGTATATTTACAAGGTTAAGCTATTGTTAAATCTTCTACTGCTAAAATAGCTTGGATATAAACTGCGTAAACAATACCACCCATCCTATTTATAGGTGGTATTGATCTAGCTTCATCTATCATTTAATCAAACTCCATAACAAATTCATTTCTGCTGTCTTTTTTCCATGCAAATGGCTGTGTAGTGGGCGAAGCAGCAAAGAAAGGAGAAAATGTCCTTACCTTCACTGTTTTGTTATCCGGATAAAATTCGAGCATTCGCAACCAACCATCCCCACCGTTTCCATTTCGATGACCGCCGCCCATCGATTGTGCATCAAAAAGCATCTGATGAACCTTCTTACCCGCCTTATTTTTATCGTTTCGGTATCCCTCACCCGAAATATGACCGCATAGAACCATTTCAATATTGGTGGCCGGCTGAATAAGCTTTTCCCATATTTGCTGTCCGTTGTTTGCATAGGGAAGTTCAATGGTGGGTGATTTTTGTATGCGGTTGTGAATCGCGTACGGTTCGTAAACGAACCATTTTGGCTTACCTGAAGTACGTTCATCCTTGTTATTCAAATAGGCGTGTGTCATCAATACGATCCGATGATTTTTATACTGTTCCATATCGGCAATGGTCTTGGCCCAGCTAATCACCGTATCCCGAGGTGCGAATTCTACTGTTAGAAACAGGTAATCCTTTCCGTTTAAGGATTTCATTTCATAGGCTGAATTCTCCAATGTTGGTTCTCCAGCTTCATTTGTACTGTTTTGAGTAATGATTTTTCCGTTCATCCAATTGTTATCAATTTTAAAGAATTCATTGAATCGTGACGAACGCTTCCCTGCTCTATCTATACTGTAATCATGATTTCCGGTTGCTGTTATATAGGGGACTTTACCATTTAGCTTAGCGAATGACTGCGCGATCACCTCCCATTGACGCTGAGCAGACTGATTACCATCTTCTCCCTTATTGATAATATCATTCTGCTCTACCAGGTCTCCAACGCACATCACCATTTTAACGTTTAATGTATCGATATTCTCCTCAATCCAAGCCATCATCAAATCGAGTATCGGTTGATTTCTTCCCCATTTCACATAATTTTGTGGATCAGGTAGCATAATCAATGACCAGGAATCTTGATGATCCAATGTAGGTTTCTTATAAGCTTCTTGTGCCGAAACGTGCTGAAAGATAAAACACACCTTTATCATCAACAGTATAGAAAAAATCTTTTTCATTTTATTTATTGTTATTAATTCGCAATAGTTAATAGCCTGGATTTTGTGTTAAACTTTTATTCGCATCCCTTTCTGCCTGTGGAATAGGCCATCGTTCATCCTTATTTTCTCGATAAACAACTTCCTGCGTGTTGAAATATTGACTAGCCTTGGCCTGATTGTATATGGGTGAGTAATTCTCATCAATATCCATCAAGACGTCTTTTGTCCACACATTAGCCGATCGATTTAAATAAAGATAGCCATTCATAATCTGGGAAGCTAAATTCCAGCGACGGATATCGTACCATCTTAACCCATCGTTACACAACTCTATTTTACGCTCATAGCGAAGTGCCGTACGTAGTTGCGACTGTGAAAGATTGGCCTCAATAGGTGGCATATGAGCCCGCGAACGAATTTTATTGATGGCTTCGTATACGGAAGCATCTATATCATTTGCCTCGATCTTGGCTTCTGCATAAATGAGCAGTAACTCAGCATAGCGAAAAATACCAACATTCAGGTCTGACACACCAGATGCTGAGTTTATTGCATAATCAGCATTATCTGTATGTTTTCGCCATAAATAGCCGCTGAAAGAACGATAGGCATTGGTAGCATCTGTATTGCTTACGCTTGCAGGCGTATTACTTTGTCCTTCGATAATTGGCCAATAATTATTTACCCTCGTGAAGCTGGCGTTCGGTTCATACTGTATCCCCATTAAACGCGCATGTGGACGCGCACAGTACATATCAAGCCGAGGATCTCGATTTGAAAATGGTTTGGCAGGATCATACAAGGGCGATTCGTCAATTGGCAACCCGTCAATTGACTGAAAGGAGTCGATAAAATTCTGCGTGGGCCCCCAGTAACTGGCTCCTTTTCCTAAACGAGAGGCCATGTAATAGCCTTGATTGTGTGTATTTCCATTAATCGTTTGATTGTATTCAGCTACCCAGATCCATTCTTTACTGGACTGATAACCCGCATAACCAAAAATATTAGCGCACGTGGGTTCGCCCGCCTCATGCGTCTGATTGCAGTAATTCAATGAAGCGTCAAAAGAGGTCAATTCATACACTCCTTCCGAAAGCTCCAATGCTTTTGCGGCCGCTTCAGCCGCTACTTCAAATTGTGTACTATACAGCGCTGCGCGCGCTTTCAGCATATAGGCTGCGACACGTCCTACCCGTACATTGCCATATTGCGTTTGTGCTATTGGAAGCTGATCTGCCACTGCCGTCATTTCATTGATGATCCATTGTTGAATCTCCGCTTTGGGTGTACGGGGGACTTCCGTATCATTTAAACCAAGTGCGTGTAATACGAGCGGAACATCACCATATAGCTCAATCAGTTGTGAATAACAGTAAGCACGGATAACGCGTAATTCGGCGTCAAGCTGATTGTATGCATCTTCGGCCATTTCCGCTTTTATCCCTCCCAGGTTATCCAGCACTGAATGGCAACGGGCAATCGTCTTATAATGTACGGACCAAGGTTTGATGGCCAAGGCATTATCGGTGGTTAATGAACTTGTTATAGGTGAAGTATAATTATTACCTGGACGCGCATAACCTATGTCGGTTATGTTATCCATTACATGCCAAATAGGTGTACTTGCGGCATCCAGTAGGGTCAACCCCTTATAGGCTCCATACAAGCCCATAGTTGCCTCTTCTTCGGTAGCAGGAAAAGTACCCGCTGTTGGGCCATTTAATGGAAATTTATCGAGTTCACACCCTGAAAAAAGTGTAATACTGATAAGGCTTATTGTTAAGAATGTTTTTTTAATAGCAATCATATTTTTAGAATTTGACATCGATACCTAACGAGTAAACTTTAACTTGTGGATAATAAGCCGCTCCTCCTAAGGATACCCCATCTGTGGCACCCGCATCATAAGCAACCTCAGGGTCGTAGCCTTGCCAAAAATCAGTAGCAGTAAAAAGATTCTGTCCATTTACATATATATATAAATCGCCTATGCCAAGGCCTTTTAATAAATGTTTAGGCAAGGCATATCCTAATTGTATATTTTTTAAGCGTAAATAAGCAGCACTTCGCATCCAAAAGGTTGAATTTTGCGTATTATTGGCCGACGTGATCGATAATCGAGGGAAAACAGCATCCCGATTATCTTCAGTCCAATAATCTAACTGCCAAGGTTTAATGGCACTTGAATTAACTGCCGGTATCACATAATGCGAGTTCAAGT
Organism: Olivibacter sp. CPCC 100613; assembly: GCF_036959255.1. Classification (NCBI taxonomy): domain Bacteria; kingdom Pseudomonadati; phylum Bacteroidota; class Sphingobacteriia; order Sphingobacteriales; family Sphingobacteriaceae; genus Olivibacter; species Olivibacter sp. CPCC 100613. Next base: position 338,137 of record NZ_JAWMTI010000004.1, on the reverse strand, counting down.
ATCCGTCCACTTTGGCCACACCTTGAAAAAAGGTATTCAACCGAAAGCCTTTCCAACCTAAGTCCATAGTAAATCCGTAGGTGTAGCGCGGAATCGTACTACCGATAATTACCTTATCCTCATCGGTAATTTTGCCATCCGGTACGGGTTTTCCATTTGCATCAAACGCACCTGCTAAATCTTTATACCTGATGTCGCCAGGATGTAAAGTACCAAATTGAGTAGGTCCTGCGTCAATTTCTTCTTGCGACTGATAGAGCCCATCGGCAACATAACCATAGATGGAGTTAACGGCGTAACCTTCCTGTTGACGTAAAAGCGTTCCAGATGTTTGGCCTTTCATATCCATGATCTCGTTCCTTACGTCGGATAAGTTTAATCCAAGCCCCAACTTAAAGTTTCCCCAGTTATTATCGTATCGGGCACTAAACTCCCAACCGGTGTTACGAACCTCCGCTGCATTTTGATAAGGCGCATTTAGTCCGGTTAATTGCGAAGTATACAAGGTGAGCAGAATACCATCTGTATTTTTCTTATACCAATCCGCGGTAAACGAAAAGCGTTTCCATAAGGTAGCATCTAAACCAATACCTGTCATGGTGGTTTCTTCCCATTTTAGATCAGGGTTTGACATGGTATTCAAGGTCACAAGTTGATATATTTTATCAGCCATCGATATACTTCCCACTTCCAGTGTTTCCGTAAAAGGATAGTATGAATTACCTATATTTTGGTTCCCCAGCTTTCCCCAAGAAGCACGTAACTTTAACTGGTCGAGAATATTTTTGGTATTGACCATAAAGGACTCTTCGGATATCCGCCATCCTGCAGAAAAAGATGGAAAAAAAGCCCAACGATTACTTCTGATAAAACGGGAAGTACCGTCATAACGAAAATTCGCTTCAAAAAGGTAACGATCTTTATAATCATAATTGAATCTTCCGAAAGCTGAAACCAATAGCCATTGATCCTGCGTACCGTTATTATCTTTTGTTTCATCGTTGGCTCCTGCGGTAAGCACTTCATAGGTGTCGTAGGTAAAATTGCGTCGGTACCCCATCAGGTACTTTTCGTCATAAGTTTCGCGCGAAGTTCCTGCTAAAAACTTAACGTGATGATTTCCCCAAGCATGATTTGTCGAGGCAAGGAATTGATAATTCCCAAAGTAATAACGATAAGCTGTTTCTGTTAAATAGGTGAATGTATTTGATGCCCCAGCCTCGGTGCCATCGTCATTATATGTCATTACGCTCTTTACAAATTCATGTGCGTTCCGCGTCCGATAGCGTGGTGCCATGATACCTGTTAACGACAACCATTTTAGTGGTCGATAATTGATACTAAAATTTCCGAGAAGCTCTAAGGTATTGGTTTTTCTATTACCACCGTCTTCGATGAAAGCAACCGGGTTTTTATTTACCCATCCTTCAGACCAAAGCCCGTTTCTTCGGATCGGAATATTCGTAGGCATGCGCCCAAGATAATTCCAAACATCTCCTTCATCCGCCACCTGCAGTCTATTACTATTCGTCAAGGATACATCAAACTTTATGGATAGTTTTTCGGTGGGCTCAATGTCCATATTGTTCCGTAGCACGTATCGTTTATAGCCTGTATTCTTGATAATGCCGTCCTGGCTAACATAAGCAACAGAGGGTATCACGCGAACTTTACCGGCATTGGCCATTAAGGATACAAAATGATTGTTTGTAAATCCGGTTCCGCTAAGTATCGCTTTTTGCCAATCAAAATTATCAGGATTAGCAGCATACCTTTCCTTGAATTCCTCGATCGCCTCATCACTGTATAATTCATATCCATTATCGTTCATGTTCGCTTCATTGAAAACATTCATAAAGGTAAGACCATCTGTAACTTCTGGAATTCGGGTAGCCCTTTGCCAACCCGCATATCCCTTATAGTTAACAGCAAATTGACCTTCTTGGGCTCTTTTGGTGGTGATCAAGATAACACCATTCGCCGCCCGGGATCCATAAATTGCAGCAGAGGCCGCGTCTTTCAATACCGATATTGATTCGATTAAATTGACATCGACCATATCCATAGTGCCCGCTATCCCATCGATTAACACCAAAGGAGAGCTATCTGATCCGCCAAAAGAATTAACACCTCGGATACGTATCTGCCCGCCATCTCCTCCCGGAGATCCTGTTTGGGAAGTAACAGTAACACCAGGGGCCAGCCCTTGCAGTGCGGTTGACGTGGAAACAATAGGTCTTCTTTCCAATTGCTCACTTCCAATCGACGATACCGATCCAGTCAGATTTGCCTTCTTCTGCTCACCGTAACCTACCACCACAACTTCATTCAAAGCAGCTATATCTTCGAGTAAGGTAAAATTTACCGAAACGCTCGTACCTGTTGCAACTGTTTCTGTTTTTTGCTCGGGCCGATAGGCAATATAAGAAGCTTCAATCGTATAGGTTCCCGAAGCCACCGTGAATGAAAATTGACCCTCTTCATTGGTATTGGTACGCTTATTCAATTCGATAATATGAATAGTCGCCCCGCCCAAAGGAAGTCCCTGACTATCAAATACACGCCCGACGATTTTACTGCTTTGCTGTTTTTCGTGCAATACGATGGTGTGTGCGCCTTGCTCTTCATAAGTAATGCCTGTACCCGCCAGTAAAACATCCAAAATTGAGGCTACAGAGGTAGATCGAAAATGTTCGGGTTTAACAACGATACGACCGAGTTGTAATAAAGATTCATCAAAAGCGAATTCAACTTGGCTTTGTACTTGCAATTGTTGAACGGCCTCGTATAAGGTGGTGTTCGCAAACCTAACGTTTACCGATTTCTCCAGCGCCTGCCCGTTTGAGATTTCGGCAAACAGAAGTTGCGAAAACGAGATGACGGCCGTATAAATTAAAATGGAAATGCGCATAACTTCCCGTATGAACAGTGCGTTTTTATTCATAAATTTGTATTCTTAGTTAAAAAATTGCTAAGGAGCTATGCATCAGGGTCGCAAGCTAGAGCATAGCGTTAAATCTCTTAAACAGGCGTCACTTTGGCGCCTGTTCTTTTTATCGGTATATGGTTACTGCATGCCCCTTCCTCCTATATTTTGTTTTATGTATACTGCATATGATAGCCATGGTTTCTTCAAGCGGTCGATCAGCATGTATCGTTAGATTATAGTGGTGGTATTGCGCTATTTTCTGATCGACACTCTCCAGGCGAATTCCATATAGATTATAGAGCACGACGGCCAATTCCTTAAAGGTGGCTTTCTGTAAAGGGACTACCCCCTTTATCCAGGTATTAGCTTGATCACCTTTCAAATGCATGTGATGAATACGACCGTCTATTTTGCGATAGCTAAGGCTGTTATTTGCACGAAGCTCGTCCAGAACGCGTTTGGAATCACTTACACGTACCCTTCCCTGTTGCACGGCTATTGTTACATCCTCTAAGCGGCTGTATGATTTCACATTAAATGCAGTACCAAGTACCTCCACCTTCACTGCAGGCGTCCGAACAATAAAAGGTCTGAGACTGTCCCTCGCCACTTCAAAATAGGCCTCTCCTTCGTCTAAAAAGACTTCGCGATGATGGCGCTCCAGTGGTTCACGAATCCGTATTGTTGAATTAGCATTTACATATAGGTTCGTCCCATCAGGTAAGACAAGTTTCTTAATCTGCTTTATTCCTGTCTTTACTTGGTGATACGTTGGTTTTTCTATTGCAGCTTGTTTGCTTTTATGTCGACTCGGTGTTTGCATAGAAAGCCAAAACATAGCACCGAAAGCGATTGTAAACAAAATAGCCGCAACGGCCCACCCTAGTACAGGTAGCCGTCGAACCTTTCCCCTTTTTTTACCTTCTGTTTGAACAGCCTGTCGGATACGCTGATGAAGCTCCTCTTGAAGCGCTTCTGTCTGCGCTTCATTCTCAAGGCCGGGAACATTGCTAGCACTTTCTCCAAAAGAATTATACCACCGCCTCAACAATTCGCGTTCCTGTGATGATGCAGTCCCTTGAAGATAGGCATCCATTAATTGTTTAAATTCATTTTTATTCATTCCTGAACGGCAACACGCAAATACGACGTGCTGCTATAAAGAAGTAGCACTGAGCATGCTTCCGTCCCGAAAAAATCGATTAAGAAATTTTTAGATTTAGGTTAATAAAATGTAAAACAGCAAGCAGATGGCTGAGAAGTCATCTGGAAAATCTTTCGCCAATGCTTTTCGTAATTGGTGCAGCCCCTTACTGATATTATTGCGAACTGTTTTTTCGGCAAGGTTCAATGAACATGCTATTTCATCGACGCTATAATCGCGGATACGGAGTTCAAAAATTTCCCGCATTGTATCGGGCATTTGTTGCAGTTCGTGATTCAGGGTCTTTTCTAAGTCTTGTTGTGCCAGCACATCCTTCATGTGACTATGAACCTGTACCATTCGTTGATAAAGGTAGGTAAAGGCTCGACCTTTCACATCTAGCTTTCTGAAATGGGCAATGAGTTGGTATTGTAACGCAGTTCTTAAATAGGCCTCGATAGCTGTATTTATTTGAATATTTGCCCGTTGCTGCCAACAATAAACGAACACTTCCTGCACCATATCCTTTGCCAGCTCCGCATCTTGTAACCTGCGATAAGCAATAACATAGAGTTTTTTCCAATATGTATTGAAAATGGACGTATAGTTGTCCTCTGAAATCTTAAGCTGCTCCTCCTGAGACGGTGGGTTGATCATGGTATTGATAGCTGTATTGCAATCGAACACCAAAACTAAAAAATAACCACGCTTTGGCTGACGTAATAGATATTAAGTTTATATTAATTTATTGCATTTGTTCTTACCAATAAAGCGAATGATTTTTATTTCCATCATACAATAGGCTGTTTACTTCATCTTTACTATCTTTGAATTTTGCAAATCTCATGTTATGGCAACGAATATTAAGAGTACATCACTCGATCAGTTCTATCAGGAGGCCGCCAAGTTCACGGGGAAAGACATACAGACGCTTTTACCTCGGGGAATTAACAAAGAAATAGGGCACTTTAACGTGTTCGATATTGCGGAAACCATTAAACAGTCGAAACAAAAACAAGTGATGCCCTACAATCGTCGAACCTATTATAAAATCAGCTTCATTAGAGGAAGAAATCGGGCAGAATATGCCGATAAGATCATTGATGTCAAGAAAAATGCGTTATTATTTGCTACGCCAAAGGTGCCTTACCACTGGTTTCCATTGGATGAAAATCAAGGTGGATCTTTTTGTGTATTTACGGATGAATTTTTAATAAAAAACAAAACAGGCATTGCATTAGATGAACTACCCATTTTTCAATCAGGGGGTTATCCTGTTTTTGAAATTACAGATGAAGAAGCGAACGAGATCAATTACATATTTAAAAAAATGCAAAAAGAAATTTCATCTGATTATGAATACAAGTACGATCTACTACGAAACTATGTGCTAGAACTTATTCATTATGGACAGAAGCTGCAACCAGCAAGCGTAGTGCATACGAATCAAAATGCAGCCGCGCGTATTATAGCTTTGTTTATCGAGTTATTGGAACGTCAATTCCCAATTGACTCTACTAACCAGCGATTGATGTTACGAACGGCAAAGGAATATGCAGAAAGATTGGCAGTCCACGTCAACCATTTGAACAAGGTGCTTAAAGAAAACACCGGTAATACCACTACCGCTATTATCAGTAAACGAATAGCGCAAGAAGCGAAGATTCTATTGAAGCAGACCGATTGGAACGTTTCAGAAATTGCCTACAGTTTAGGTTTTGAAGAAGTGGCGCATTTTTCCAACTTCTTCAAAAAACAAACCTCTTTCGCGCCGTTGGCATTTCGATCATAGTTGTAGTGATTTGAATTTTGCAAGTAACCGATTGATGTTCGCAAATCAATACATCTTTTTTGTTTGATCTTTGTTTATCAAATTAAACAAGATTAAAAACAAATGGCAACAAAAAGTAAAATCGCCTTAGTAACCGGTGGAAGCCGTGGCTTGGGAAGGAATATGGCTATTGCATTGGCCAAAAAGGGAATCGATGTTGTATTAACCTATAACAGCAACCGTATTGAAGCAGATAAAGTAGTCGCAGAAATCCAATCGCTTGGACAAAAGGCAGCGGCTTTTCAATTGAACGCAGGTAACGTCAAATCTTTCGATGAATTCGTTGACAAAATAAGTACCTACTTAAAAGAACAAACGGGTGCGCCCAACTTCGACTTCCTCATCAACAATGCGGGTACGGCTCTTTATGCTCCATTTGCTGAAACCACGGAAGAGCAATTTGATGAAGTTCTGAACATACACTATAAAGGCGTATTTTTCTTAACACAGAAAGCCCTGCCACTTATCAATAATGGCGGTCGAATTATCAATATTTCCTCCGGCCTTGCACGCTTCGCATTTCCGGGCTCCTCAACCTACGGCTCCATGAAAGGTGCAATTGAAGTATTGACAAGATATTTGGCAAAAGAACTCGGCGCTCGCGGTATTGCAGCAAATGTAGTAGCTCCAGGGGCTATCGAGACCGATTTTGGTGGAGGACATGTGCGAGACAATAAGGAAATCAATGACCATGTTGCCAGCGTAACGGCTTTAGGACGTGTCGGTTTACCCGATGATATCGGCGGTGTCGTTGCTTTTCTTTGTACGGAAGATGCGAAATGGATCAATGGACAACGCATTGAAGTTTCCGGAGGCATGATGCTATAAACCTCAGTGAAAGGGCCAAGCAAAATCGTGTTTGGTCCTTTGCTATCACTAGGGTATCTTTTCTTCGATCCGTACAACTTCAAGCAAATTATTTTGCTGCAAATCCGTATGAAGGTACAGCGATTTTTCGATTTCCCCTGCACGTACCCTAAGTGCGGCTGTATTCGGAGCAATTAACCCTAGATTTTCTGCAAAGAACAAAATGCGATTAATTCCTGGTTCCAAAGCGATATCGAATTTTTTTACCCGCTTCTTTACGGATACGTTTTTGATGACCTTAACGTCATTTACATAAAGAGAAATTACATCACCGTCTTCGACCTGCTCATCCCACAATTCAATGGTCAGTTTTTCATCGTGCACCTCTAATGTACCAATTGGGATATCGCGTCTACCTGCTGTTCGAGATTCTTCCTTATTTACTTGTATAGCCGTATCTTCTTGCTCGCTAGATTCAAGTGGCTTGTATATAAATCGACCCACCATTAACGTAGAAAACACATTTGCACTATTGGCAAAATTAAAGGAATAAATGTTTCCACCGTTACTTTTTGTTGATAACAGGAAATTTGCTGTGTTGGGAGGGACGTCCCCATAATTTTCCGCAAAAAAAGCGATATAATTTTCTCCGGAATCCAATACTACTTCATTTAATTTTGTTGCTTCCTTAAGTGCCAATCCTTGCGCTAGAAGCTTACCATTATGTACGATGGTTACTGTATCTCGATCGTAACGTTCCTCATCTTGCACCGCAAGTGACATGTGCGGAGCATGAACCTCCACTGAATCATAAACGCCATAAAAAATAGTATCTGTATGTACGATACGGTTTACATGTGGATCGGTCCAGGGCACATGATTCTTCTTCGACAAGGTTATTGGTTCCTGGTATAAAAAATTACGTATAGAGGATTTATGATTTGTGTACAATTCATTATCATATATTCCTTTCATAAAAATGCCAAAATTATCAATCCAAAGCCGTCGAAGTACGAGGGAATCTCCGTTGGCACCTGTCGAGTAACGAAAAGTACCATTAAGATACATCATCCAAGGTCCGAGACTAAAAGGTTCTTCCTTCAGCGGATATTTATTCCTCCCAATACCAAGTTCTTCATTATTTTTTTTCACTAACAAGAGTTCATATTCTCCTTTAAAACCCTCATCACTAATTGTTAACTTAGCGGGATACAACATATTTTCTATCGGAGCTGCAACCTGTAACTCCATATCGATAGCAGCAATGTGCGGCCAAGGTTTGTAATGCATTTCCCAAGTACCTACCCACTTTTCTGTTTGCGCTATCCCCGCTAATGGAAATAAGTTTAAAAAGAAAATAATAAGCATGTGTGTAAACCTTAACATAATCGATAGAACAACTTATGCCGAGCAAGATAGTAAGCCATTTTGGATTGACATGCATTGAATACAAAATTTAAATCAATCCACTTTAATTCAAGCGATTATTTTAACATCTTCGTAGCGACCATCTTAAATTCAAACCGACAAAATGGAAAATTATTATATAAAACACGCCACTTTAGTGGATGTAGAAGACTGTGTTTCTTTATTTGACAGCTATCGCATCTTTTATAAAGCGAAGTCGGATGTTAACAGCGCGCGACAATTTATTAAAATGCGTTTGAAAACAGCGGATTCTAAAATATTCTTATTTTACAAAGATCATATTGCACGCGGTTTTGCCCAAGCATATTTTTCCTACTCGTCTTTAAGCTTGGCAGAAACATGTATTTTAAACGATCTCTTTGTAACGGAATCCGAACGCGGACAAGGCTACGGGACTGCATTAATAGAAGCTGTTCGTGCTTATGCAACGCAACGGGGTTGTGTTCGCTTATCCCTAAGCACCGCGAAGGATAATCCAGCCCAACATTTATATGAGGCTATTGGTTTTAAACAAAGTGACTTTAAGTTTTACAATTTGATGCTAAAGGAGTAGGCAAAAGTTACTATCTTTAAAGTGGTTGCAGTTCTTAAAAAATGGAAAAAGATTTTTATATATCCACCGATCAATCGCTTATAAATATGGAAGTTGTTTTTCATTTTTTACATCACGACTCTTATTGGGCACAGGGCAGATCCCAGGAAACGCTCGAGCGATCTATCAGTAATTCGCTTTGCTTTTCACTGTTTAATTGGCGGAACGAGCAGATAGGTTTTGCACGTGTCATAACAGATTATGCGGTATTTGCCTGGTTATTGGATGTTTTTGTTCTTAACGAATATCGGGGCCATGGTTTAGGTAAAAAGCTTATTTCTACAATAATGGAGCATCCAGATCTTCAGCAAATAAGACGATGGGGTTTGGGCACGAAAGATGCACATGATTTGTATAAGAAATATGGGTTTAAACCATTGACCCAGCCGGAAAATATGATGGAGCGGCTTTTATATTGATTTATAATTTTACCGACATGAAGCAACGATTACTTTTTGAAGGTAATGCCTTATGGATACACGATTTTGAGATTCAACAATTAGGCCATACGGAACGATTTACAATTCGACATCTTTCGCTTGCCCCTCCACTTGCCAAACATCAAGGACATATACTCTTAACAGAAACCGAGATCATTTTGGATGGCAGTGAATACGAACGGATCCCGCTAAGCGCTATTGAAGAGCTATATTATGGTTTCGACGAATATTATACGCCAGCTTCTGTAAAGAACTTTGGTGTTTTTTGGAAACCGATTCGAATTAAATACAGCTCTACGGGCTTTCTTTACCTCATTGTTAATTATCGGTATTTTTACACTTCCAATGAACATGTACTATCTTTACTCAAGGATATATTAGTTCCTGAACAGTAGTGGACTGTAACGGGACTCATTCATCATGATTGATTTATTCTTCTATTTGCATACTTTATGCTTGGCAGGTAGTGGTACAATCCTGCTACTTACACCTATCTTCCCCCGCATTAATAAAGGTTAATCTTTTCTTAACAAAGTCAAAACATTAACATGCTAGTTTTGCCGCCAATACCAACGGCAAGCATTGCTCTGTTTATGATTCATCTTTCAACTTTCCATTCAATCATATCACGTAAACTCGAAACAACAGACAAATGAGCACAAAATCTATCCCGTTTTTTACCTGGTTAGCTTTATTTCTATTACCTGCGATGTATGCATGGTCGCAGGGAACGGAGGCTACTATTCTGGGGAACGTATCAGAAACTGAGGGCCCCGTAGCGGGTGTATCCATTACCGTAAGAAATGAATCCACCGGTTTTAAGGCCACCACAATGACCAACGAAAAGGGTAATTACACTTTTCAACAATTACCTTTAGGTTCTCCTTACACCGTCACAGCAACTTATATTGGTTATACGGAACAAAAGAAAACCGGCTATACACTCAATTATGGAGATGAATTGGCAGTAAACTTCAAACTCACGGCTAGTTCCAATCAGCTGGATGAGGTCGTTGTACAAGGTAATGATATGAGAAATGCCATCAAAACTTTAGGGGCTTCAACTGCAGTTACGGCTACAGAACTGACCAAGCTACCCGTTAATGGCCGTAATTTCTCTTCTTTAATTGACCTCTCTCCGGTAAGTAACGGAAGCACATTGGCGGGCCAGCTTGCCTCCTCTACCAATTATACGGTAGACGGGATGACTTCGCGAAGTACGATTGCAGGAGGTAACAGTGGTGGTGCTTATTCGATTTCTATGGAGGCCATCAGGGAATTTAAGGTTGTTACCAATGAATACGATGTGACAAATGGAAGAAGCGGCGGAGGGAGTATTACAACGGTTACAAAATCAGGTACCAATACGCTCTCGGGGAGCGCATTTACTTTTGCGCGTACTGACTGGTTGTCGAGTAAGTACAACTTAAATGGAACTCCTCGTTCTCAAAAATTTTCGACCTATCAGTATGGTTTTTCCCTGGGAGGACCTATCATCAAAGATAAAGCCCATTTCTTTGTTGCCTGGGATCACCAAGCAGATTCACGTCCGCTCTATATTGCAGATATCCAAAATCCGGCAGATATAGGACGCTATATGGTCACACAAGAAAGTTTAGATGATTTCACACGCATTGCCAGAGAGCAGTATGGATTCAATTCCGACGCACTTTTTGGTGCCTTTGATAAAAGCAAAAGAACGGATGCAGCTTTCGCACGTATCGATTGGCAGTTGAATGCAAAGAACTTACTGACCATCCGTAATAATTTCATCTATGACATGGATAATCAACAGGAGGGTGATAATTCGGGAATCAATGCGTTCGAGTCATATGTAAATCGTAAAAATGTGAATAATAGTTTAATGGCCTCTCTCCGTAGTTCTATTAATTCTAGGCTTACGAACGATCTGAAAGTACAACACTTCTATGAAAGTACAGAAGTTATGCACAATGTGGATGGTATCGGCAAAGATCAAAGTATCCCACGCGTAATCGTTGAGAATGTAGAATCGATTGATGGGGAAAAGAAATATTACAACTCCATTCAAATGGGTGGACAACGTTTTGCACCTGAATGGTTCAAAGGAAATGTTCTTCAACTCGTAAATAATCTGTACTACAACACTGAAAAGATAAAATACACTTTCGGTGCCGACATTATGTATACAGATATGAATTTTCGATATGGAAGTGAAATGAATGGTCGATTTTATTTTACCGGATTGGACAACTTTAATGCCATGACACCGTATCGTTATGCACGCGATGTATATATGACCGATCACGAAAATACAAAAGTGAATAATTTGGCGACAGGACTATACGGACAAATGGAAACGCGTCTTGCCCATGGATTGGACATGGTGGCCGGTATCCGGTTTGACAATACCCGTTACCTGCGAAAAGCAAATTTTAATCAGGTGGTTTATGATGAATTGGGTATTGCGACCGATAATGGTATTAATACCTTTCAAATTCAGCCACGTATTCAATTTAATTGGAATATTGACGATAAAGGAAAGGATATCATTCGCTTTGGTGCGGGTATTTTTGGCTCCAGTCTAAATCCCTATTCCATGTTGAACAATATGTTATTTGATGGTACGCGTATCGCGGGGGTGGATATTACGGACCCCAGATTGATGCCCCCGATAGACTTTCCCAGCTATCGTAACGATCCAAATACCGCACCAGGGCGTGACCTCGTGAATAAACCTGGTGTTGAAAAGCTGGTCACCATTAACACCAACAGTGCCGATGTCAAAGTGCCGACCGTTTATAAGGCGAATCTTTCCATCAATCACTTCTTCAGTCCAACCCTCCGCCTGGGTATCAGTGCCTATGGAACTTGGGCCCGAAATAATTATATGTACGTAGATCGCAATATGGTGGATCAACCTCTTTTCAGGATTGCAGCGGAGGATAACCGTGGCGTGTATGTCCCAGCCGAAAGTATTCAGAAAGACAACGGAACTGCTAACTGGGTGAATAGTCGCAAAACCGATAAAGTAGGTCGCGTGTTGGAAATGAATAGCGATGGCAAAGTAAACTCATATACGTTCGTAGTAGACGGTACCTATCGTTATTACAAAGACGGTCAAATTAACTTTTCGTACACTTGGAACGATACCAAGGATAATACTTCTTATAACGGTAATGTTGCCAATACCGCCACCCTATCCTTAATGGTGCGTGATGACCCGCGCGATTTAAGTCGCATGACCTATTCTGACAATCAATTCCGCCACAAAGTTGTCTTCTACGGCACAGCTCCAAGTATTTGCGGAATAACGGTTGGTCTACGTTTCAGTGGTATAGCGGGAACACGCTATTCACTTGCTGTAGCAGGTAATATGAATGGGGATTTCGTTTCTTCGAACGACCTTGCCTACATTTATGATCCAAATAGTCCGAGTACACCTGAATACATCCGAGATGGGATCAATGCCATCTTAAATAATCCGGAAGCAGAGCAAAGCGTAAAAGATTATATCAATAAAAACCTCGGCAAAATAGCGGAACGTAATGGCGGTGTCAATAGTTTTTATGGCGTTTTCGATCTGCGTCTTGCTAAAATGTTCCGCTTTTATAAGACACATGGATTAGAAGTGTCTGTCGATATATTTAATCTTGCCAACATGTTCAATAAAAACTGGGGTGTAGGGCACAACCTCGGTAAACAGAATATTTATAGCATTAAAAGTTTTGACCCGGATGCACTACAATACGTGTATAACATGAATGCCACTACGGGTGTATCGAATCTCAACGGCAATCCATTCCAGGTACAATTAGGTTTACGATATGCCTTCTAATAAAAAATAACGATCATGAAAAAAATAGCTTTGCTGATTTCGTTGAGTCTTGTCACCACCCTCATTATACACGCTCAACAAGCACATGTAGTAGTTATCACGGTGGATGGGTTTAGACCTGAATTTTACAAAGATCCTTCTTGGGGAATGGTACACCTTCGTCAAGCAATGGCCTCCGGGGCTTACAGCGATGGCGTCCGCGGTGTATTCCCTTCCGTTACCTATCCATCTCATACGACTATTGTCACGGGGGTAAAACCAATAAAACATGGCATCTACTACAATACGCCCTTAGAGCCACAAGGAGCTACCGGTAAGTGGTACTGGGAATACGATTCGTTGAAAGTACCTACTTTATGGAGCGCGGCGAAGAAGGCCGGTCTGACTACGGCCTGTGTTATGTGGCCTGTTACGGTACATGCACCGATAACTTGGCGTATTCCTGAATATTGGTTCTTACCGAAAACGAAGGGTGAACAAAAGGATAATGTAGGCGGTATGTCAAAGGAAGCGAATCCTGCCGGTTTATTTGAAGAGATACAGGAAAATGTCGGTGGAAAGATGGCTTACGATTATTTTCCATCGGACATAAATAACGCGCGGATGACCACCTATCTGATTATGAAATATAAACCTGCTTTTACCGCTGTACATATAGCAGATGTTGATCATTTTGAGCATGAGCAGGGAAGGGATGGAGATAAAGTCCGTTCAGCAGTTGCCTCCGCAGACCAAGCAATCAAAACGATTTTAGATGCGGTGGACAAAGCGGGTTTAAAAGAACAAACGACTATTATTGTAACAGGCGACCATGGTTTCGTTGACATTCATACCCAATTAAATCCAAATGTATTATTGGCAAAAGCAGGTCTAATAGATAATGAAAACAAAGCCAATTGGAAAGCCTTTTTTCATAGCAGCGGTGGATCAACCTTCTTACACTTGAGGGATAAAAAGGATGAACAAAGCCTTACAAGGATAAAGGCAATCTTGAATCAGCTGCCTTCCGGACAACAAAAGCTATTTAGAATCGTAGACCGTCAAGCGCTGGATAAAGTAGGTTCCGATCCGAACGCGGTGCTGGCTTTAGCTCCTATTCAGGGTGTTACATTCGGTAATGATACGGATGGTGAACTTACCCGTCCGGTAAAAGGCGGTACGCATGGATATTATCCTGATTTTAAAGAGATAGAGACTGGATTTGTTGCTTTCGGAAAAGGTATTCGGCCAAGAGTGGTCATACCTCAAATGGGACTTGAGGATATCGCTCCCTTAATTGCCCATCTGCTTCATTTCGATTTTCCTTCTGCCGATGGTATACTCTATCCGGGATTACTGGACAAGGAACATTAACATGACCTCTCATTTTTTAAACAAGACGAGTATTTTCACCTCGTCTTGTTTCATAACCATAATTCTTTATAACGCATCAATAAATGCGATATAATCGCTGGCACTTTGTTCTACTCGTTCTGAATGTGCTCGATGCTCTGCTCCGTAAAAAGCGAAAAAAGAGTGATAATCAGCTTTTATATATTCAAAAGTTAGCTGAAAGGGGGCGACAAGTTGTTCTAAGGTATACTTATACTTTTTTGATGGATGATAATCCTCCTTATCAATACCGGCCGTAATACCGAGTGCCATCTTTTTTCCTTGCAATTTATAACCGCTGTTTTTACCATAAGCCCACCCGTACGTCAATACTTCATCTAACCATTTTTTAAAAAATGGTGGGCAATTAAACCAGTAAAATGGAAATTGAAATATGATTTTATCATGTGCTTCCACTAATTGTTGCTCTCGTGCGATATCCAGTTTTTCATCGGGATACATGTCATGTAAATCGTGAACGGTATACTTATCGGGGTATTTTTCTAATTCTTCCAACCATCGTTTATTGATAACTGACTTTTTTAAATCTGAATGAATTACGATTATTAATGCTTTCATATTATCCTATCTTTCGCACAAAAATAGAACAGCCATCGTCAATTTGGTATATTAGCAACCCATTGTATGCTACAAACAAAAAAGTAAGTATGACGAAAGTAAAGCAAAGCTCAACTAATTTTGAAAATAAACAAACACTCAGCAATGAGTGCATGGAGGTATATGCAGCAAACCTTATCGGCGGACAATGGACTTTAGCAATAGGTTGCTATTTAATTAACGGAAAACTCCGCTTCGGAGAATTGAAGAATAAGCTCCCGAATATCACGGAGCGTATGCTGACACTGCAACTACGGAAACTAGAAGAAAATAAATTGGTGAAACGTACTGTATATGCCGAGATTCCTCCTCGGGTCGAATATGAGTTAACCGAAAGCGGGCGACAGTTGAAACCCATTCTGCAACAGTTAGAAAAGTGGGGGAAAAATCATCAGCTCTTTATGCAAAACCACAGCCATTCGTAGTCTGTCGTCAAATATAAATCGCATGGTCTCGCTAGTTAAATGTCTATGCTTTGATGACATAGACATTTAATTAACAGTACACCCTGGTTCCAGTTCAGGTATTAATCATTTTCCCAAGAAATTTTGGAAGAGGCGTACATAAGCATCGCTATGACGACAAACAAACCGATACTACCTACCAGCAAAGCCATCTCCTGAAGTTGGATAATAACATAAACAAAGAGGTAAAAAATGGACAAAATACCTGTCAATAATAGCGATGATTTTTTCTTTTTGAGGATCGTAGCGATAAAAACACCGATGAGGACAATCGTCGCACAAGAAGCAATTATATAAGCCCACATAAAACCAACCTGTTCACTAAAGGATAACAACAAAGTGTAATAGACGACCATTGCCAAACCGATCAGAACATACTGTACGATATTGACAAGCTTTTTCGTAATGAACTCTGTAAATAACAAAGAAACAAAAGTGAGCAGGATGATTAACATGGCATATTTTGCCGAACGCATTGTTTTTTGATATTGATCCACCGGTAAGAGGAAATTAACACCGCAACTATGACCTAATTCAGCCTCATGGAGCCGACTACCGTCTTTATCCGTCCACTGTTGGGGAACAGGCCGGTTAAAATGGGGTATTTTCCAACGGGACGTAAAAGACGTAGCAGAAACTGCACGGGTTTCCGGCAAATAACTACCAGTAAAACTAGGATCTTTCCATTTTCCCACCAGTTCAAAAAGCGTATTCTTGCCTATAGGCGTCAAGGAGAATCCTTCGCTTCCGCGCAGCAGAAGTTCAAAACTAAAGGACATTTCTGTACTTTGTTTACGACTTAAATCGAGGGGACTGCTTAGGCTATTTTTAAACGCCTGTAAATCCGAGAAACTTGGCTCCATAGCAACCGTCGTATCTCCTATATTAATCCGAGGAATTTCCCTGAGTCCTTTCACGTCGCTAACACTCACCAGAAGCTGCGCCTTATCCCACAGCAGTTGTTTACCCTCTACACCTAATTTCTTTAAATCCAACGCTTCGAAATTGCCTTTAATAGAAACCTGGGCATTGTAAACAACTGCATCAAATATTCCGCGATGTAAAAGCTGTGGTGACGCATCTGTGTGGACATCGAGGCGATCAGGCATCAGAAAAATATACTGCTTAACTTCTTCTGTTGTAATATTACCCTTATCATCTTTAATACGTTGAAAGGCGGTATAAGGTACCGCCAGAACAGGCCCAATGACGTTCTGGTTCCCAGACCAGCTTTTTGCTATTTCATCGATTACTTCTCGCTGTCTACCCTGCCGTTCCTGAATAAGCTCAATCACCCAAGATGAGGGAATGAGCAGTAGTAAGCTGAGGAAGCCGACCATTGCCAATTTTACGGTCGCAGACCGTTTTAACCAAGTTAACAGGCCATTCTTTTCTTTTTGAGTTTCCATTTTATTAATTGTAAAGTACTTTGTATTTCAAAGTTAATAGGTAAAAAAATTTTATTTCTGCTGTTTAATTAGTTTTTCCAGTGATTCAAGATGCTTTTTGAATGCCATCAGCCCTTTTTGTGTTGCCTCGTATCGGGTATTTGGTTTACGCCCAATAAAGCTCTTATTAACGGATATGTATTCTTCCTTTTCCAAAGCCTTTAAATGCGAAGCAAGATTACCATCCGTTACTTCTAATAAATCCTTGAGCGAACTGAAGTCATAACTTTCATTTGCTGCTAACACGCTCATGATCTGCAAGCGTATCCGACTTTCAAACGCTTTATCAAACTGCTCTAACACTACTTTGCTCTATCGTATTTAACGTACATAACTGAACCGTAAATTATATGAAGAATCCCGAAACCACCCGCCCAGAACAGCAAGCCATATCCCGGCATCATGGCAGCCAAAAGTCCTAAGACAACTTCGGATATACCTAACCATTTGACATCATTGAATGTATAATGACTACCGGCAACTAGAGCTAAACCATAGAAGATAAGGCACGCAGGAGCAATTATACCAAAATAACCCCGAAACAATAATACCACAATCAATAGGCCTCCCGTTAATAGTGGTATACCGGCGTGGAGTAATAAGCCCTTACTTGCTGCGTTCCAGATTTTCTGGTGCCCTCTTCGCGCCTTCTGCATGCTTAACACCACTGCTGTTATAATTGACAGTATGAGCACGGAGAGCGCAACTACAATGAGTTTAGCAATAATTTCTTGATCATTCACGTAATAATCACGATAGATCAACCCGCCACCTACCTGATAAACGAGGCGATATCCGATATATGCACCAACAAGTGCATAAATACCTGCTAATACGCCTGATAATCCGTGGAGTGATATAAATTTGGCAGAACGTTCCATCAAATTACGAATGGAACTTAATTCTGACATGAGTTCTTTTTCCTTCATAAAAGTACTTTGAATTACAAAGTTATAAAAGTCTTTGAAATTTCCAATAATAAAATAGAAACTAGTTGCTAAACAGGTTACTTAACGAAGCAGATGATCATTCACTTTTACATTGTTTAACGAAAAGTCTTTTACAATACTTTTCTTGATGTCGGTGTTTTGGGCTTTGATATCGAGGTTTTCAAAGGTAAACTTAGCTAATCTATCATACTTACTACCATCTACGTCAAAAAAAACTTCGCAAGTCAATTCGATATTCCTTAGCGTTATATTTTCTGAGTAAGATAACGGCACATCCTTTCGCCCTTGTAGATCAAAGAACTGCGTCCAAGGTTTTACGTAAATAAGACTATAAGCATTGCCCTTTATATTTTCGACAGTTACAAATTCGTATTTTTGCGGCGTATCCGGTCGCATTTTCAACCATAACAGTCTTTTAGCATCTTGAACGTTGCAATTCCGCATCAAGATATTCTTATTATGAATAGCCTCACTTCCACAAGTTAAAGCAGCATGGCAAAAACCGAATTCACAGTCTTCGATGAGGATATTACTATTTGCACCATTGTCAGGTGCGCGGTCCGCCCAAGGTCCCTTCCCTCCTTTCAAAGCGATCGCATCATCATTAACTGATAAATAACATCCCTTTATCAAAACATTATGACAAACATCCAGATCAATTGCATCTGTACTTGGCGCCTTTACGGGACTATGGGGTGAGGTAATGCGTACATTCAGAATTTTAACATTATTGCATTGGTAATAATGACTACTCCAAAAACCGGCATTTCGCAATTCCACATCTTGTATCTGCACATCATTGCACTTCCAAATGAATACCAGTCGTGGACGTGATACTTCCAAATTCGTGCACTTCGGATTTTCTGCCCTTCTTTTCCAGAATGCTTTCCAGTACTCCAATCCATTCCCATCAATAAGACCCTTTCCGGATATGGTGAAACCATCTACACCGTAAACATTGATTAACGCGGCAAAATAATCGAGGCTTTGCCCTTCCATTCGAGAAGGAATCATCGGATAGTCTGCAATATTATCGGAACCTTTTAATACAGCATGTTCTGCCAAATATAAATGGGTATTCGGCTTAAAGAATAGCGCTCCACTCAAAAAGGTTCCCTTGGGAATAACAAGAACACCTCCACCATTTGCAGCCGCTTTGTCAATTATCTGTTGAATAGCCTTGGTTTGCACCTTCGTGCTATCACTGGAAACGCCAAAATCAGTGATCACATATGCTTTACCCAATTTCCTAAAATCGACCTTGGAAGTATCAAAAAACCATTCGGGAATACTTGTTCCATCCGGGAAAAGATCAGTGGCTTGATGTTGAGGAAAAGCGGCGAAGGATACTAGCCATAATGAAACAAATGAAAGACTTCTATAAATGGATGAAAGGCTCGGGTGCATATATATTCTCTTGATTAGTTGCCACAAAGGTAGGCTAAATTTATAGAAACGACTATTTTTGATGTCTATTTAACATTTAATTTATTCGAGACCGAGATCTGTATCATTTTTAAAAAAATATACATGACACAGCAGAAATTTTTTCGGTTAAAAGCAACAAAGACCCGTCGTAAAATGGAGTATATAAAGGGAAAGATTAGGAATAATAAGTGGGAAATACAGGGCTCGAACCTGTGACCCCTGCCTTGTCGAGGCAGTGCTCTGAACCAACTGAGCTAATTTCCCTATTTGTGCCACAAAAATAGTTTTTTTAGTAATGACACCAAATCATTTTAAAAAATATTTAGTGATTAAATTACCGTTCAGTAAGAAAAGATCAACGTCTGCTCACCCTTAATTAGTTTGGCGGTTGGGAACTTTCTAGGATATCCTGGCTTTTCGTCCAAACAGTTCCTTCCGTTACGATCTTCCACGTTGCAACCGAAAATAGACGTCTCTGTTCAAGTTTCCTGCTGAACGTCAACGATCACTTCACACTCGGAACTTAGCATAGGTTTTTGCTTAGGCTTTCGATAAAGTAGCAAGAAGTTCAGGTAATGTTGTAATGCCCCAGTGTTCAACGTATTTGCCGTCTTTTACCCTTACCATGTCGATCACCTCAATGCTTACTTTCTTTCCAGTCGCGGGAACACCTAATATCGGACCTGTTTGTGTACCACTGATGGTTTTGCGGGTGGTGACCATTTCGCCTTCCGCTACCTGGTCATGTATGGTCACGCTTATATCCGGTATGGCCGGACGTAAGACCTCATTAAAAAAGCAGATCATGCCTTGCGGCCCGTTATCCATACCAGCTGGAGCCGACCGGTTTACAAACTTATCGTCTATAAGCGCGTTGAAACTGTCGACATTTCCCTGCTCAATTACTTCTTTGTTAAAGCGACGCACTACGGCTTTATTGTTTACTATCATTGTTTCAATTTTTATTGTTTTGATAATACAAATGTACTGGTGCGCGGCGGTTGCAAGTTAGCGCCAAACGTTCAGGTATTAAGGCGCAACGTTCAAATGTTGTAAATGATAATCGCTTGGTGTATTACCGAAGTGGTTACGAAAAGCCTTCGAAAAGCTGGAGTGATTTTGGTAACCAACCTTCAGATAAACACCCGAGGGACTCTCATCTGCCGATCTAAGCAGTTTGGCAGCCAGTTCCATTTTTCTGGTGAGCAACCATTTTTGAGGAGTGGTATGATAGATCTCGCTAAACCGCCTTTTAAAAGTGGAAGTGCTCATATGGCAAAGGAATGCCAGTTCATCTACCGTTATCTGCTGGCCGATGTGGCTTTCCACCACTTTCTTTACCTGCAATTGCTCCTTATCTTTTGTAATGATCTGAATAGCCCGGAAACGTACAGGATCGGAATGTAAAAGATACAAAAGCAGTTCTTCGAGTTTGATCTGTCTTATCGCAGCCGGTAACTGACTTTCCGTATTTATTAATGCCTGTACCGAAGAGATAAATTGTTTCACAAAATTATCCTGCTTAAAAATGAGGAAAGATTGTTTACCGCTTAGGGGAGTGACACTTTGCAGCAAATGGTCATACTTGATGAGAAACCTGTTAAACAACTCGTTACTGAAGTAAAACAGGATGCTGCTGAACTGCCGGCCTTCCGTTAAAAGTTCGGAAGTGAGCACATTTCCTGTGGATAATACCACCAGTTCGCCAGCGTTCACTACGGCAGTAGCATCTGGGTAAACAACGGTTTTTGTACCACTAACCAACAGATTGATCATATTTTGATTTAAAACGATCCTGTTCTTAACAGAATCATGCACGGAGCTGTAGGAACGGATGATTACCTCATCTGCACCGGTAGCAGCGCCATCCAAAATATCATCAGGTAAATAATAGGTGTTCATACGGTCACCGGCTTTTCATAAAGTTCACGTGAAGCTTTCATCTCGGGCATACCGGTATTGGCCCAATCGTAATGGTGTATCAGCGGCGTAATAAGGCCTACTCCAAGTGGGATCAGAACGTACTCTACCTTAGGCGGAATTTGTGCGTACATCTAAAGTAAGTTAATTAGCAAAAGTAATAAAAGCGAGTTATAGATTTAAGATTAAAAGGGGAAAAAACCTTAAACTTTGTGTGTAATGTCTAAGAACACAAAAGCCTGTAAATACAGGCTTTTATTGTTGTTTGTTATCACGATCGGCGGTGAGGGCGGGATTCGAACCCGCGGTACCGTTTCCAGTACGACAGTTTAGCAAACTGTTCCTTTCGGCCTCTCAGGCACCTCACCTCCCTTTTGGGACTGCAAACCTAATACAAAAAATTATTATTTCAAATTTTCTCCATGGCAAAACCACAGATTTTTATAATTAAATCGCTATCATTTTGGAGCTCAAGGTGATAATCTTCTTTATTCCACTTCCCGTGTCTTTTTCACATCGTAATCTACCCTGACGTGATAGATGCTCATAAGCATTCGTTTAAATATGGCACGAATAGCTTCTACTTCTTGTAACGTTATGTTACTATTCCGCAATTGACCTTGTGCCAGTTTACCGTCAATAATCTTATCGACCAAATTACTTATATTTTCGGCATCAGGTTCCTTAATACTCCGAGAAGCGGCCTCTACGGAATCAGCCATCATTAAAACTGCAGTTTCTTTTGAAAAGGGAATGGGGCCAGGATAACGGAACACGTGCTCATCTACAATTTTATCGGGATGTGCTTTAATAAAAGCATTATAGAAATAATCCGTGCGTGTAGTTCCATGATGGGTCCGGATAAAGCTAATGATCGACTCCGGTAATTGATGTTTATGGGCCATGTCAATCCCTTTACTGACATGTGAAATAATAATCTGCGCACTTTGCTCATAAGTTAAACCATCATGTGGATTATAGCCTTTTGTTTGATTTTCAATGAAGTATTGTGGGTTTTGCATTTTCCCAATATCGTGATAAAGGGCTCCTGCTCTTACCAATAAGGCATTTCCACCAATTTTATAAATGGCGGCTTCCGCTAAATTGGCCACTTGTAACGAATGTTGGAAAGTACCCGGTGCTTTATAAGATAATTCTCTCAACAAGGAAGAATTGGTATTGGTGAGTTCCATAAGCGTTACATCCGAGGTAATACCAAATAGCCGCTCAAACGCATAAATAAATGGATAGGCCAACAAGGTTAAGCCCACACTGACAATAAATGGAACAAAAGAAGCATACCCAACATCGGCAATCGAACCGTCACGAATTAAGATGATGCCAAGATACGCTACAAAATAGGTAAGCAGGATAATAACCGAAGAGATGAGAAATTGCTCTCTTTTGATTAACGTCTTTATACTATATATACTGACCATACCGGCCGTCACCTGCAAAAAGGCAAATTCAAAACTATTGGGCACAAAAAAACCGGAAACAAGCACCATAAGGAGATGAATATTCAGTGCCAGACGTGTGTCAAACAAAATACGAACGATAATCGGCACAATGCAGAAGGGAATATAGTATAAACTGGACAATTTTAATTTGAGTGACCAGGACAGAACGATTAACATCCCGGTAACGACTAGTAAAATCAAAGATAAGAGACGGTTGTTGGAAAACACATCAATCCTGAACAGGTAGAGAAAAACCATGAGCAACGTAACCACTAAACCAACAACCAAGAATTGTCCGATCACCACGACATTCCGATCTCCTCCTATTCTTGCTTCTTCTTCATAAGCCATCCGAAGGGATTCAACTTTCTGGAAAACTTCATTATTTACCATACTACCATTCGCAACAATCAGTTCTCCTCGTTGCACCATTCCACGTGTGGTAGAAATATTATTAATAGCCTCCGCAATCAATTTATCGGTAAGTCGTTCGTTATATACATAATTCGGTTGTATATAATCTCCCACCAAGCTCTTTAACCACTCTTTTTCACTAATACTATTTTTTGAATCAATGATACTATTAGCATAGGCTAAAGCCATCTCTCTAGTATACACTTCTGCTGTATTTTTTCTCTCTGCTATATTATTAGTTACCAGATTGAAATTATAATGCTCTCCTTTTGTTTGGAATTTTTTAGTCAGCCCAATAACACCTCGGTCATAAATATGTGCTAAAATCTGGGTAATGGCCTGACTATAATTCCCCATCTCCCGATCCTCTTGACCACTGCCTTTCCATTTCCCTTCAAATTCGTTTAAAAAACGTTCGTTCTCCTCCCCTTTGATTTCTGTGTGATTATCATAAACCGGATATACCGATTCAAGCACTTGATCACGATCCGCTTTAATCTCACTCGACGTTTTTAGGATGGCAAAGTTATAAGGGGCAATCAAATCTTCATGCATCCATATTTTACCTTTTTCGTACTCAAACCTAAACCGTGGCTGCTTAGGTAGAAATATACAGATGATAATAACGCTGAGCACCATCATCCCATATTTGAACACGGCCGGATTACTTGAATAGACAGATGGAGTCCTTTTATTTTTCGACACTTTTGCTTTGATTTCTTTAAACCTAATACAAACTTATAGAAAATTGTTTTATATGCAACCGAATTACAATGGCCTTCTCCTCTGATTACGATCGGTAGATGGCTATTTATTTTGATTTTATGATTTATTTTTGATATCATTGTGATATCAATATAAAATATAAAAATCATGAAAGAAGAAAAATCTACTACAGCCGTATCGGGCTATGCGGCTATTGCTGTACTTTTGATTGCCGTTTTGCTTGGATATATGGGTTTTATATATAATAATCCCTTAATTATTACCCTAAGCATTATTGTCTGGCTAGTGATTATTAAAGGCCTTACCGTTATCAATCCGAATGAGTCAAAAGTGTTGACCCTCTTCGGAAATTATATTGGAACGGTGAAAAAGGATGGTTTCTTTTGGGTTAATCCATTTGCGGTCAAAAAGAGGGTATCGCTCAAAGCCCGTAATCTAAATGGCCATAAAATGAAAGTAAATGACAAGCTGGGGAATCCGATAGAAATAGCAGCAGTTACTGTATGGATGGTAAAAGATACTGCAAAAGCATTATTTGCGGTTGACGACTACATTCAGTATGTACAAGTACAAAGTGAGGCTGCGGTACGACATTTGGCCAATTTATTTGCTTATGATAACTTTGAAGACGAAGAAGCAGCTATTACATTGAAAGATGGTGCCCAACAAGTTAGTCAAATGCTCGAGCAAGAGCTCAACGAACGACTTGAAAGGGCTGGTATCGATGTGATCGAAGCAAGAATAACACATTTAGCATATGCACCTGAAATCGCCAGTGCCATGCTACAAAGGCAGCAAGCTACGGCAGTGGTTGCCGCTAGAAAGCAAATTGTTGAAGGTGCGGTCGGCATGGTAGAAATGGCATTGGAGCGATTGTCTGCCAAAGATATTGTACAGCTAGACGAAGAACGTAAAGCGGCCATGGTCAGTAATTTATTAGTTGTATTATGCGGAGAGAAAAGCGTTTCTCCGGTAGTTAATACCGGAACACTTTACAATTAAAAATCAGCAAGCGTTATTAACCAGCAGCAGACTGGCACCAACATTTGATACGAAGTAATATGGGAGAAAAAAAGGCATTTGCTTTACGAATTAATTCGGATATGCTCAAAGAGTTGGAAACCTGGGCAGCCGACGAGTTCCGGAGCACAAATGGCCAAATCGAGTATATATTGCATGAAGCGCTTCGCGCCCGGAAAAGAAAACGATCGAAAACTGACGATGTAGATAAAAATTCGGACGATTAGCGAAAAATTAAGATTTTGATTATCTTGTCTTCATGACCAATAACATTCCACATGATAAACGAAGTATATATTGTTTCTGCCGTTCGCACGCCCATCGGTAGTTTCGGAGGTAGCCTTTCCGATTTCACCGCTACGCAATTGGGAGGTTTTGCAGTGAAAGAGGCCGTAAGTAGGGCTACACTCACCGCTGAGGACATACAGGCGGCCTATATCGGCAATGTCCTGTCGGCTAACCTGGGGCAGGCTCCGGCTACGCAAGTGGTAAGGCATGCCGGGTTGGGTAATATTCCGGCAACGACCATCAACAAAGTTTGTGCTTCGGGAGCAAAAGCCATCATGCTGGCTGCTCAAAGTATTGCTTTGAACCATTACGAAGTTATAGTAGCGGGCGGCACTGAAAGCATGAGTAATGTCCCTTATTATTTAGATAAGGTGCGTACCGGTTACCGACTGGGGCATCAACAACTAATCGATGGTCTTATAAGGGACGGTTTATGGGATGTCTATAACGATTACCATATGGGATCAGCGGCTGAATTATGTGCATCCGCTTGTAAAGTCACTCGAGAAGAACAAGATCAGTATGCGATTAACTCTTATAGGCGGGCACAACGGGCACAAGAAAATGGAAAGTTTAAGGAGGAAATCGTACCGCTTACGCTAAGCGATAAGCGAGGAAATACGCAAACAATAGAATTAGATGAAGAGATAAACAATGTTATTTTTGATAAAATCCCTTCTCTAAAACCCGTTTTTCAAAGAGATGGAACCGTTACCGCCGCTAATGCGTCGACCTTAAACGATGGTGCAGCAGCATTGATATTAATGAGCAAAACAAGGGCTCAACAACTCGGTGTAAAACCACTCGCCCGTATTCTAGGTTATGCGGATGCGCAGCAAGAACCTGAATGGTTTACAACGGCTCCAGCTCAAGCGATTCCCTTAGCTTTACAACAGGCAGGGCTATCCGCAAAGGAAGTTGACTATTATGAAATTAATGAAGCCTTTTCCGTCGTCTCTATCGCTAATAATCGGCTTCTTCAATTGGATCCCGAAAAAGTAAACATTTATGGCGGTGCTGTGTCGCTCGGACATCCGCTTGGTGCGTCAGGTGCTCGTATTGTAGTAACCCTGTTATCCGTTCTTCAACAGGAGAATGGAAAGTACGGTGTTGCCGGAATCTGCAATGGCGGAGGGGGGGCAAGCGCATTGGTAATTGAACGATTGTAAGGTGGGAAAAGCTTGAAAATTGAAAATATGCAATTAGGTTCTAAAGGAGCACTGTTATCTTTATTTCTCATATTATTCACTTGTACACCAAGATTATACGCTCAAAATGTGGACGCTGATCAAGATTTGCCGGATAGTTTAAGTCACTTAGGTTACAAAATGTACAATGAACCGAATGAACCGGAACGCCTGCAAGCCAATTACTTGTTTATTAAAACATTGGTTCAATACTTAAAAATTCCGCATTCGATCGACGATAACACGCTGGATACCCTAAAGATGATTGTCATTCGAAGAGCACCTGAAAACAACTTTCGCATTTTTTCATGGCATATTCAATTAAATGACGGTTCTTATCGCTATTACGGAGCCATCCAATTGAGAACAAAGGATGGGTCACTGCATTTAAAGGCCTTAATAGACAAGTCTCCTTTTATAGATAAACCGGAAGAAGCCATTTTAGATCCTGATAATTGGTACGGAGCTCAATATTATGATATTATTCCCCTACAGCATCTACCACAGCATTATTTACTATTGGGCTGGCGTGGAACAACACCAAAGGTAACACAGAAAATTATTGATGTGATTCACCTAGGCGAATCGTCAATCACATTTGGAAAGAAAATTTTCAAAAACCAAGCCTTTACTGCCGTTTCGCGATTAATATATCGCTACAATGCTCAGACAAGTATGCTGATGAAATATGAAAAGGACCAGCATCGTATCATAATGGATCACTTAGCACCAAGCACCCCTTCACTGGAAGGCCAATTTGAGCATTATGGTCCCGACATGAGCTATGATGCGTGGAAAATCAAAGCGGATCATCTCGTATTGGAAGAAGACCTACCTTTGAAAAATGAGGATTAACCAGGCTATTGAATTTAGGAGCGCATAAAGAATAATCGAATTCAGGTTATTAACCTGAGTTTGGGCTTTCAAGGGCGTAATTTCAACAAAACTATTACAATAATTAGATTTAATATGATATTTTGTAATTTAGACGCCATGTTTAAGGCCTCATCAAAAAATACATTTTTTACATCGACACTGCGAAAAGGGAGGAATTTAGAATAGCACACCAACGCTTGCAAAACCAAAACTACATATTTATAATATCATAAATGAAACAACCTTTAATCATGTTAATGCTTATGGGAGGAACCGCTCTTGCCCAATCTCCTCATACCATTACGCTTGAGGATATCTTCCAAAAAGGCACCTTTGATACCAAAACGGTCAGTGGCTTACGTTCACTGAAAGATGGAAAGACCTATGTATCCATAGAAAGCAATCCCGAGACGAAGCTTGGCTATGTTGCCAAGAGTAACTATCGAGATGGTAAAGTTGTTGAGGCAATCTATACAGAAAAGGATATCATATATAAAGGCAAAAAGCTTCCCTTAAGTACAGATTTCAATTGGGATGAAACGAAAATACTAATTGCAGCAGACAGCGAGCCCATTTATCGCCGTTCATCCAAAGCTAACCATTATGTTTTTGAAATAGCATCAAAGAAAATCACGGAAGTGTCTTCAAAAGGGAAACAATTGTTCGCCACGCTTTCGCCTGATGGCACCAAAGTAGCTTTCGTAAGGGATAATAATATTTTCATTAAAGACTTACTCCTTGCAGAAGAAACGCAAATCACCCATGATGGTGTGTCCAATAAGATAATAAATGG
Organism: Olivibacter sp. CPCC 100613; assembly: GCF_036959255.1. Taxonomy (NCBI): domain Bacteria; kingdom Pseudomonadati; phylum Bacteroidota; class Sphingobacteriia; order Sphingobacteriales; family Sphingobacteriaceae; genus Olivibacter; species Olivibacter sp. CPCC 100613. Next base: position 310,186 of record NZ_JAWMTI010000004.1, on the reverse strand, counting down.
CGGAACCGATTGGGTATACGAAGAGGAGTTTGCTTTTGCAAAGGCTTTTTTCTGGAGTTCTGACAGCAAAAAAATTGCTTATTATAAGTTCAATGAAGCAGAAGTACCGGTGTACTCCATGACACTATTTGAACAATTGTATCCGCGCGAATATCAATATAAATACCCAAAAGCGGGAGAGAAAAATTCGGTGGTCAGCATACACTGCTACCACACGGAGGAAAAGAAGACAACACAGATTGATCTCGGAAGTGAACAAGATCAATATATTCCTCGCATCAAGTGGACACAAAACCCGGATCTACTTTGCGTGTTACGCATGAATCGACACCAAAACAAATTGGATTATTTATTTGCGAACGTGGCTACAGGTGTCTCCAACACGATATTAACGGAAGAAAACAAGTACTATATTGATGTTAATGACGACTTAACTTTTTTACAAAATGGCGAGCAGTTTTTGCTAACAAGTGAACAGGACGGATATAACCATCTCTATCTTTACAATATGGATGGAAGACAAATTCGACAAATAACTTCAGGGGAATGGCTGGTTACAAAATTATACGGTGTAAACGAAAAGACGGGAACCGTTTATTACCAATCGACGGAAAAATCGCCACTTCAACGGGATGTTTATGCCATCGATTTGACCGGTAAAAATAAGAAAATGCTCAGTAACTCACCCGGCACAAACACGGCAACCTTTAGTACGGACTTTAGTTACTATATTCTCGATCATTCAAGCACCCATTCACCTGCCTATATTACACTAAATGACAATGATGGTCGACTTGTGCGCGTGCTGGAGGATAATAAAAAAGCCAAACAGATTGCTGATCAATTCAGCATCACAGGTTCGGAATTCTTCCAATTTAAAACGACGACCGGCGTAAGCCTGAATGGTTATCTGATCAAACCTGCTAATTTTGATGACAGCAAAAAATACCCCGTTCTCATGTATGTTTATGGCGGACCCGGCAGCCAAAATGTAGCTGATTCGTGGACGGGATCCCGAAATTTATGGTTCCATTATTTAGCGCAAAAAGGTTATATCGTTGCTTGTATAGACAATCGAGGAACCGGCTTCAGGGGTGAAGAATTCCAAAAATCCACTTATCTCAACTTAGGCAAACTTGAAACCGAGGATCAGATTGAAGGTGCTAAATGGCTAGCCAAACAGTCTTTTGTCGATTCAGAAAGAATTGGTATTTGGGGCTGGAGTTACGGTGGCTATATGGCTTCGCTTTGTATCACCAAAGGTGCCGATATTTTCAAGCTTGCAATTGCCGTTGCACCTGTTACAACCTGGCGTTATTACGATAGCATTTATACGGAACGGTATTTACGCACTCCTCAAGAAAATCAGCAGGGTTATGATGATAATTCTCCTATCAATTACGCCGACCGGTTAAAAGGTAAATTTCTGCTCATTCATGGGACAGGTGATGACAATGTGCATTTCCAAAACAGTGTCATGTTTTCAGAGGCTTTGATACAGGCCAATAAGCCGTTCGAGCAAGCATACTATCCTAACAAAAACCATGGAATTTATGGAGGTAACACCCGTATTCACTTATATGGAAAAATGACTGATTTTATTACGAAAAACTTGTAAGTGCCCGGCAAATATATAGAAACACAGGAGCAATCTTAGCACCGATTTTTTTCGATTATTAGCTAATAAATTTTGCTATAATGGGGCGGTCTAACTATCTTGCGCCATTTATTAAATACACTAAGGTCACACAAAAAACAAAAAACCAACATTGTAATAAGTTTAAAATCAACCTTTAAACAAATCAACAACATGAATCAAACGAAAACATTATCACAAGAACCACAAGCAAACCAGCAAGGCCATCCCAAAGGACTTTATGTCTTGTTCACCACTGAAATGTGGGAACGCTTCAATTTTTACGGGATGCGTGCATTACTGACACTCTTCCTGGTGAATGCACTTGCTTTTTCAGACAAGGATGCTTCCATTGTTTATGGCGGTTTTCTGGGCTTAAGTTATTTAACGCCTATGATTGGCGGTTACATTGCCGATCGTTACTTGGGAAACAGGAATTGTATTCTTTTAGGCGGGGCTATCATGGGGATTGGTCAATTATGCTTGTTTTTTAGTGGATCAGTCTATGCCTCGAATCTCGATTTAGCCAAATTCGCGATGTGGACCGCCCTCGCTATCATTATTGTCGGAAATGGCTTTTTTAAGCCGAACATCTCCTCTATGGTAGGCCAACTTTATAACAAAGGCGACAATAGGTTGGACTCTGCTTTTACTATCTTCTATATGGGCATCAATGTAGGTGCCTTCTTAGGCATGTCGGTATGTCCTTTCTTAGGCGATGTTAAAGTAGGCGAAGTTCGGGTTGTAGAGGCTTTTAGATGGGGATTTTTAGCCGCAGGTTTAGCCATGTTTTTAGGGACGATCTTATTCTTTTTCTTAAAGAATAAATATGTTAAGTCGCCCGATGGGCAACCTGTTGGAGCCAAACCAACCTTTCACCCAGATCGGAAGCAATCCGAAGAAGAATCAGAAAAGGCAAAATTCACCACAGGTTCCATCGTCGCTTCTCTGCTGGTTCTGGTGGTGCTTTACGTTATCTTTCACTTCCTTTCGCTCGATCCAAATCCCATTAAAAGCTGGGTATACCCCTTTATTTACGCTTCGGCCTTAAGTTTAGCTTTCCTGATATTAACGGATAAAACCATTACGAAAATAGAACGTGACCGTATTGTCGTTATGTATATCATCGCATTTTTTGTTATTTTCTTTTGGTCAGCTTTTGAACAGGCTGGCTCGTCGCTTACCTTTGTCGCCGATAAACAAACAGATCTGAATTTTCTGGGCTATCAACTCCCGCCCAGCTTTATTCAAAATGCGAACTCCATGTTCATTATTATATTCGCCCTACCATTCAGCTGGCTTTGGCTAAAATTGCAAAAGCGGAACTTGGAACCAATTTCTCCGGTAAAACAGGCCATCGGACTTTTATTGTTGGCGATCGGCTACTATATTATCGCCGTGCAAGTTGCTAAAATCGGACTAACCGGTAAATTGGCCGTCCACTGGTTATTTATTATGTATTTATTCCACACGCTTGGTGAATTATGCCTTTCGCCAATTGGCCTTTCGCTGGTTTCTAAATTAGCACCAAAACGTTTTTCTTCGCTACTGATGGGGGTATGGTTTATCGGCAATGCGGCCGGTTACGCACTAGCAGGTACCTTGGGAGCTCTTATCCCCCCTACTGGCGATAAGTTTGAATTTGCAACGTCCCAAGGAATTGATCTACAAGGCATATTAGACGGCACCATAAAACCAACAGCCGAACAAATAGCGACTTTAGCACAGGAGAAAATTGATGTGGTTTATCCAACTTTTGTCGGCTTTACGATTCATAATTTATATGAGTTTTTCATGGTTTTTGTGACCCTGTCAGGCACCGCGGCACTCGTGTTACTCCTTATTTCGGGGATTTTGAAAAAGATGATGCATGGCGTAAAATAATCAAAGTTAGCTATCGGCTACAGATTTCGGCTAATCTCTGAAATCCGTAGCCGATAGCTAAACAATATTTCCTATTTTCGTAATTCAAAACAAATCGGAAAAGAACCGTGTCAGACAGTATCGTTATCATACCTACGTACAACGAAAAGGAGAATATAGAAAAGATTATCCGCAAAGTGCTTTCACTTTCTTTTCCTTATCACATTTTAATCATTGATGACGGATCACCTGATGGAACAGCTGATATTGTAAAGCGTCTACAAGGGGAGTTTAACAACCGTCTATATTTGGAAGAACGCAAAGGAAAGCTGGGATTGGGTACAGCTTATATCCATGGATTTAAATGGTGCCTTGAACGGGACTATTTATATATATTTGAGATGGATGCCGATTTTTCACATAATCCGAAAGATCTTACTCAATTACGTCAAGCTTGTGTGGAAGGAGCTGATCTAGCGATTGGATCCCGGTACATTAAAGGGGTAAATGTGGTAAATTGGCCAATGAAAAGGGTCCTCATGTCATACTTTGCTTCCGGCTATGTGCGACTAATTACGGGAACCGATATTCGTGACGCAACTGCAGGCTTTGTCTGCTACAAACGCAAAGTACTGGAAACCATCCCATTGGATAAAATTAAATTTGTAGGCTATGCTTTTCAAATAGAAATGAAATTTACCACCTTGAAATATGGTTTCAAAGTAGTAGAAGTTCCTATAATTTTTACCGATAGAACGGAAGGTACCTCCAAAATGAGCACTAAAATTTTCCGTGAAGCTTTTTTCGGGGTCATACAGATGAAAGTGAACAGTTGGTTTAGAAAATATAAGCAATAAACATCTCTAATTTTTTTAGTATTTTTGTTTCAGCTATCGGCCACTGGCTTAAAGCAGACTACTGATAGCCAAAAACTGACGGCTAAAAGCTTAAACATGAACGAACATTTAAACCCCCATGCAGAACACCTCAGCAAAGCAGAGAAAGAAGTAGAGAAGGTACTGCGACCTCAGGCGTTTGAGGATTTCACGGGTCAGCACAAAATATTGGAGAATCTTCGAATCTTCGTTCAAGCGGCCAAGCTTCGGGGGGAGGCCCTCGATCATGTATTGCTCCATGGTCCTCCCGGGTTAGGGAAAACAACGCTCTCGCATATTATTGCGAATGAAATGGGTGTAGGTATCAAGATTACGTCTGGTCCGGTACTGGATAAACCGGGTGATCTTGCCGGTTTACTGACCAATCTGGAAGAGGGTGACATTCTATTCATCGATGAAATTCATCGTTTAAGCCCTTTGGTAGAGGAATATCTTTATTCTGCCATGGAGGACTTCAAAATTGACATTATGTTGGAGACCGGACCGAACGCCCGATCCGTACAATTGTCGCTCAGCTCTTTCACTTTAGTGGGTGCCACAACTCGTTCAGGCCTGTTAACAGCACCACTTCGAGCTCGCTTTGGTATTAATGCGCGCTTACAGTATTATGATGCGAAGTTATTAACGACCATTGTATTGCGCTCTGCGGGAATATTGCGGACACCGATTAGTGAAGAGGGTGCTTATGAAATTGCCAGAAGAAGTCGCGGAACACCACGGATCGCTAACGCCCTGTTGCGAAGAACGCGCGACTTCGCACAAATCAAAGGCAATGGCAATATCGATACGGAAATTGCAAAGTATGCCCTTAACGCGCTTAACGTCGACGAACATGGATTGGACGAAATGGACAATCGCATCTTGGTCACGATTATTGATAAATTTAAAGGGGGGCCGGTCGGACTGAAAACGATAGCGACGGCAGTTGGTGAAGATGAAGGTACGATCGAGGAAGTTTATGAACCTTTTCTTATTCAAGAAGGTTATATTATGCGAACATCTAGAGGACGTGAGTGCACAGAGCTTGCTTACAGACATTTAGGACGAGCAAACTATCCAAAAGGAAATACGTTATTTTAAATGAACCTTTAGGTTTTTTTACTTTTTAATTTTTACTTTTCTAATGAACATCATCATTAGGCCCCTTGGGCTTTCAGACTACAGTGATCTAAAAACTTCGATGACTCAAGCCTATCACGGCACCGCCGGCGGCATCTGGCCCAAATCGAGCATAAAACATCTATTAAGTATTTTTCCCGAAGGGCAATTGTGTGTTGAAGTAGACGAACATGTAGTTGCATGTGCCTTATCAATCATTGTCGATTCTAAAAAAACGGATAGAACCCATTCTTATGAAGAGATAACTGGTAAATATACCTTTGATACCCACGATCCTGAAGGAGATGTCTTATACGGTATCGAATTATTTGTTCATCCCGACTATCGAGATCTGCGCTTAGGTCGACGACTGTATGATGCAAGGAAAGAACTTTGCGAGCAACTTAATTTGAGAAGTATTATCGCAGGTGGGCGGATTCCTAAGTATCACGAGCATGCTGATACGCTCACACCTAAACAGTATATTGAAAAGGTGAAACAAAAGGAGCTATACGATCCAACTTTAACGTTCCAGCTATCCAATGATTTTCACGTAAAAAAAATTCTGAAAAACTACCTGCCGGAGGATCGTGAATCATTGGAATACGCTACCTTATTAGAATGGAATAATATCTATTACGAGCCCAAAACCAGTTCTATTTCCCCCACCAAACAAACCATCCGTTTAGGTCTTATCCAGTGGCAAATGCGTCTTTTTAGCAATATCGACGCATTTTATGATCAGGTTGAGTTTTTTGTAGATGTTGTCAGTGGCTACGGTGCAGACTTTGCTCTCTTTCCCGAGTTTTTCAACACACCTCTGATGGAGCCCTATAATCATTTGCCGGAACGTGAGGCCATGCGCATGCTGGCCAAGCATACGGAAGAAATTAAAGAAAAAATCCAGCGTCTGGCCGTCTCCTACAATGTAAACATCATTACCGGTTCGATGCCCTTTCTTTCTGCTGATGATCGTCTCTATAATACGACTTATTTATGTCACCGTAGTGGCAATGTCGATGCTTACAGCAAGGTTCATATTACGCCAAACGAACTCAAATATTATGGTATGTACGGTGGCGATAATGTACAGGTATTTGACACAGATTGCGGCAAAATCGGCATCCAGATATGTTATGACGTTGAATTTCCTGAGCTAAGTCGGATTATGGCTGATCAAGGAATGAAAATTCTGTTTGTCCCTTTTCTTACAGATACGCAAAATGGCTACACACGGGTTAGGAACTGTGCGCAAGCACGAGCAATTGAGAACGAATGCTATGTAGCGATTGCCGGTTCTGTTGGCAACCTTCCCAAGGTCAATAATATGGATATACAATATGCGCAATCGGCCGTATTCACCCCTTCGGATTTCGCTTTCCCGACGAATGGGGTTAAAGCCGAGGCAACACCAAATGCAGAAATGGTTTTATTAACCGACGTGGATCTGTATGCATTAAAAGAATTGCACGAATATGGAACGGTAAAAACCATGAAAGATCGAAGGAAGGATTTATACAAAGTGAATGTACTGAAATAACATCAAACAAGGGTATATCAGGCTTTTCCCGGTGCCCTTTGCAGCTTCGCCAACAATCGCTTCCCCCTACTCTGCATGGCAGCACTTCCGTCTTTTAAATAGAAATTAATCTGCGCGATCAACTCTTCTCTAATCCAGGAAAATAAAGGAATCAGGTTGTATAGGATGTCGATACAATTAACGCGCACTGCTACCGGTGTTTCGGGCTTAATCAACCACTCAAATATAAGTTCTACCAATCGCTCTTTATGCCCGATCGTTAGTTCATTGAATGCCTCTTCACGTACAATTTTTGCCCTTTTATGGGTGTAATCCATTAAAATCTTTGTAAAAATCCGCTGGCAACCTGTATGGTGCTGTTGTGGAAGTTGTTCAATAAATCCGACCAACAGAGGAGCAAATCGCTCGGGCGACTTACCTTCAGCAAACTCCAATATCCAAGCGGCGCGAAAAGCAATCGTTTTTTGCGAATAATAGCATAATGATAAGAGATCAGCCATAAAACCGTCCGTTGTCAGCACACGTTGCGCAAGTGCGATCGCCTTCACCTTGGTTACATTTTTAGCGATCTCCAATAGAAGTTGTTCTTTCGTCATTTCTGCAATTATCATCTTATCAAAAAGGTACCTTTTCAGCCTTAGGCCCTTCACATTACGCTTTCAATTCGCTATCTTTGCCCGCTATGATCAGTGTTTCAAATCTTTCGTTGCGCTTTGGTAAACGTGTTTTATTTGACGAAGTTAATTTAAAATTTACACAAGGCAACTGCTACGGTATAATTGGCGCCAATGGCGCAGGAAAATCGACCTTTTTGAAAATCGTTACAGGGGATGTCGACCCGACTACCGGGTCGGTAAGTATCACTCCCGGAGAGCGTATGGCCGTTCTCAGCCAAAATCACTATGCCTTTGATGAATTTTCTGTAATAGAAACCGTCATGATGGGACATAAAGAGCTCTATAACATCATGAAAGAGAAAGATGCCATTTATGCAAAAGAAGATTTTACCGATGCTGATGGGGAAAGAGCAGGCGAATTGGAAAACTTATTCGCTGAAATGGACGGCTGGAGTGCTGAAAACAATGCCGCCACCCTGCTTAGTAATTTAGGTATTTCAGAAGATGTACATTATAAATTCGTAAAAGAGCTGGACGGTAACCAAAAGGTAAGGGTATTATTGGCACAGGCATTATTTGGAAATCCGGACATATTGGTATTGGATGAGCCTACGAACGATTTGGATATCGATACAATCGCTTGGTTAGAAAACTTCTTGGCAGATTATCAGGGTTTAGTTTTAGTTGTATCACACGATCGTCACTTTCTAGATGCGGTGTGTACACACATCGTTGATATCGACTTTAGTAAGATGACGATCTATACAGGAAATTATACTTTCTGGTATGAATCAAGTCAATTGGCATTAAAACAACGCGCAGAACAAAATAAAAAACTGGAAGATAAAGTCAAAGAACTCCAAGAGTTTATCCGCAGATTTAGTGCAAATGCATCCAAGTCTAAACAAGCAACAAGTAGAAAAAAAGCGCTGGATAAAATCAATTTAGATGAAATCAAGCCTTCGAGTAGAAAATATCCTGCCATTATGTTCAATGAAATGAACAGAGAACCCGGTGATCAAATTCTTCAGGTGGAGAATCTAGGTAAGGTATCAAATGGTGAAGTATTATTCGACAAGGTATCGTTTATGATGAATAAGGGCGATAAAATTGTTGTATTATCGGAAAACAGTCTAGCAACTACTGCCTTTTATGAAATACTGACAGGAAGGGATAAAGATTTTAAAGGAGAATTTAAATGGGGTGTTACCATTAGTACAGCTGACATTCCAATGGATAATGCCTCTTATTTTGAAGGAAAAAATGAAAATCTTATTGATTGGTTAAGGGAATACGCATCAACCGATCAAGATGATCAATTTGTGCGGGGTTTTCTTGGAAAAATGTTATTTAGTGGTGAAGAGGTATTAAAAAAGTGCAGTGTGCTATCCGGGGGAGAAAAAATGCGCTGTATGTTTTCGCGGATGATGTTACAAAAGGCAAACTTTTTACTTTTTGACGAGCCAACAAACCACCTCGACCTCGAATCAATCACCGCTTTAAATAATGGTATGAAAGATTTCAGAGGACCGATACTCTTTACTTCACGTGACCATGAGTTAACTCAAACGGTAGCCAATAGAATTATTGAATTAACTCCGAAAGGCATTATTGACAAACTTATGTCGTACGATGAGTATATCAACAGCGAAGAAATAAAGAAACAACGCGAAGGCATGTTGAAATAATCAAAAAAAGTGTAGGGAGCCCTTCGGGATTTCTTTACACTTTTTAACCTGAATTCAGTTATTATTTTCTGTTTTTACACTTCTTCGCTTCATCAAAAGCCCAACCGCTTATCTTGATCACCGCCTGCTTTATACGTTCCCGTCCTTCCGCCGTATTCACATCAATCTCGCAGAAAGTACTCCCATTGTTTTTAGCATGTAGCACCAGGTAATATATACCAGCTACTTGTAAAGCAACAATCCCTCTTAAATCTACCGCTGTGTCCTTAAATAAAGGATCGGTAAATCGGAAAAGCTCGCTTCCCAATTCTTCTCTGGCATTCGCGATCTCCCGCATTAACGCACTTTGCTTACTGATTTCCCAAAGCACAATATTTTGTAGTTCGTCTGCTCCGAAAAAATAGTCGAGTTGTTGTGTCAGCAAATTTGGCAAAGCCACTTGCCCAAAATCTTTCTGAAACGAATCTGCAACATTTATTTTATCCACAAAACTGACCCAATAATCTTTTTCCCGAACATATTTCTCCACCAAATTGTCGACACTATCAAAATACCTATAAATCAATTTTTTGTTTACACCGGCTATTTGAGCGATCTTATTAACGCCCAAACCCTGGTAGCCTTCCGTCCGTATTATTTGACCCACTGCACTTAGGAGCTTTAATTTAGTTCGCTCTCTATCCCTAATTTCTCCTTGCGGTCGCTTTCTTTCTTTTTTCATCTATTTTTTTCTTGATGGAGCCTTATTAATGTAAAACCTTAAACATCATTTCCTTTAGCAAATCTTCGGCTTCGAGATTAAAGGCATCTACTCCTTTCGACTTTAAATCGTATTCTCGAAGGTAGCTGATAATATGAAATAGTTTCATAATCGGATAGTTTCTGGCGGCCAACTCATAATCTTTCACAAAAAAGGGATGAACACCTAATTCTTTAGCCGCTATTTGCTGGCTTTTATCAGGCAAATAGTGAAATTTTAAGATTTTTGAAAAATAGCCATATAAAGAGCCCATCACCACCGGAATCGGGTTGGATTTTGGATTCGCAGAAAAATAATCAATGATTTGGTTCACTTTAAAAATATCTCGCTTTCCTAAAGCGGTATTCAGTTCAAAGACGTTGAAATCCTTGCTAATTCCTATGTTGTTCTGAACATCGGTAACGTTTATTTCCCGTTCCTTGGGCACATTAAGCATCATCTTGTCAAGCTCGTTCGCCACTTTTGACAGCTCCGTTCCCAAATATTCACCCATCATGGCTGCAGCCTGCGGTTGAATTTTCATACCGCGCTCCTTCACATATTCGTCAATCCACGGAGTTAATTTGTTATCGTAAATCTTCGCTGACTCCAATACAACACCACTTTTTTCAATGGCCTTGTATACTTTTTTCCGCTTATCGAACTTACCGTATTTGTAAGCGAAGGCCAAAACAGTGGTCGATAAAGGTCGCTCGACATAAGCCTGGAAGAATTCATCGGCCTTATCCCATTTTAAATTCTGCGCCTCCTTCACAATAACAACCTGATAGTCGCTCATCATCGGATACCGTTTAGCGGTATTCAGGATCGTAACCCAATCAGTGTCTTTCCCATATAGAATCGTTTGATTAAATCCTTTTTCCGCTTCACTCAACACTTTATTTTCGAGGGTATGAACAATTAAGTCAATATAGTATGCCTCTTCTCCATGCAAGAGATAAATTGGCTTCAACTTCCTTTTATTGATATCACTTAAAATATTGGATGCACTCATAGTCTCTTTTTGCTCGCAGCGCCTAAATTATCTGGGGTAACAACGATAACCTGTTTATAACAAAGGTTATCATTGCAAAATAACAATAAATTTTAACGTTTGGCAATAACCATATTTTGTAAGGCAGGGATTTCATTTTTTCTTTAATTTCATCTCACTTTACCTTCGATGCAAAGTGAGGCAACCGAGGAGTTTACGACGAGCTCATGAGCTCCTTCGAAAACAAACATTAGCGAATAAACATCAAGGCCGTGTAGGCTACCTTGCACCTGATGGCAAAGCATTCATGGCGCGTATCGGAGCCGTTTCACTTCCTCAATCCGCTTGCATATTGCCATATGAACAGACGTGCAAATGCTTTACTGCTCGTTGCTTCGGTATCCTCCAAGGCCATTTTACCCACGCGCAGGGCTATATTAGGGCTGAAGATCATAATACGTCCGGTTAAAAGTAAAAGTCCCCGTTCTGCTGCAATGTCGCCTAGGAAATTTGCGGTTTGCACGTTGATGCATTACCGTTTAAAGCAAAGTTCCAAGCGACGAGTCTTTGGTTACTTTTTTCATCATTTGTTAGTTTTCAATAGCATTCAAGCTACTTCGTGGTCTTCGGAAGAAAGTGACAAAATAAAGGTTCCTTTAATATAAACAATTCATCTATGTGTTAAACCGATCCCTGTTTTAGGTCAGAAAGCCGATAGTCCTATTAAATTTATACCAACACCCAGGGATACTTTTGCTTTCCCAATAAAAATAGCGCTTCTTATAGCCGTGAACCTCCTCGTTTTTGTCCCCAAAATTTATTTTGGACAAGTGTGAAAATTTTATACTATTTTAAAATGAGCAGCGCTATATAAAATTTACCCATTTCAGAAAAATCTACGTAGGTTTGTATGCTTACAAAACTTATTAGTATTGCAACTTATGTTAAGCCCCATTCCACTTAATTTACCATCCTATTCGTTGAAGATCCGCAAAGATGAACATCGTTTATTCGTCTATGACGAGTTAAGGAAAAAACATCTCCTATTAACCCCCGAGGAATGGGTAAGGCAACATTGGATTCAACACCTTATACAATCGAAGGGTTTCCCCAAAACGCTGATACAAAGCGAAGGGGGGTTAAAATTAAACTCACTCCGGAAACGAACCGACATTGTTGTTTTTAATCCGTTGGGTAAGCGCATATTGATAGCAGAGCTCAAGGCTCCCTCCATAAAAATCACGCAGGCTGTTTTTGAACAGATAGCACGCTACAACATGGTGCATAAGGTGCCCTACTTAATTGTAAGCAACGGTTTAGAACACTATTATTGCTTTATTGATCATGAAACAGAAAGTTATCGATTTTTAGAGGATGTACCTTATTATCAGGAAATAAAATAAGCCGCTGTTTCCATGAACAAGCGGCTTAATAATGAAAGTCTATATATAATCGCTACCTACTTATTTGGCAGAAATGCTCAACTCGACCACATTAGCATAAATAAAGTTCATTGCTTTGTGATTCGATTTAGCAGGATTTTCTTTTTTGAATTCATCCAGCAACGTAACTTCCAGATTATCGGTTCGATCGATATCTAAGGTCCCTCCTAAACAAGGATATTTTTGGCCTAGATCACCATCATTGAAGCTTTGTATCTGCGCAAAACCATCTGGATTGGCATAAAAATTCGTAAAAGTAACTGGTAAAAAGTTGTTTGCTTTAACCATGTCTTTTAACGCAGAGCCTACTCGAATACCTTCCTCCAATTGATATGGCCCTGTTTCATCTGAGACACTCAGTTTTACAGCTTTAGCAAAAGGAGCAGCTGTTTCAGCCCAAAATACGGTCACCTCTTCAGGTGTATCTTTGAACACTTTGGTAATGCTTACCTGTTTACCGTCAACGTCTTTGGTTGTATCGGCCAATTTATCCGCACCAAATTCTTTTTCGAGATCGGCATGGCTATAGCTTAACTTTACTTTACCAATACCCTCGCAAGTGATTAAATTCGGGTCCTGATCGGCCGTTTTCTCTTCCTTTTTGGAAGCACCGCCGCAAGATGCTAGAACAAAGCCAATCAGTGCCAGACTTAGAATTCTTTTCATGTTAATAACTTTAAGTTTTTATAATTTAATATCCTCACGAAGATAATAAAAGCTTTGAGCTATCGAAAAAGGAATACAATATTAAAGTGATGCCAAGCTTTCTTCTAAAATCTTTATCTTCGCAAGTGCGTCTGCCTGCTTATTACGCTCATTCTGCACGATCTCGGGCTTCGCGTTTTGTACAAATCGCTCGTTTGACAGTTTTGCATTTACCGATTTCAGAAAACCTTGCAAATAAGCAATCTCGTTCGTTATCCTTTCACGTTCGGCCTCTACATCTATGTTTTGTGCTATACTTACAAAAAACTCATCTTTCCCCGCCAAAAATACCGCTGCTCCTACTTGTTGTTCAGCAACAAAACTTACTTCGTTGATATTTGCTAATTTCTTAATGCTATCTAAATAGTTTTCGTAAGTGATATCGGTATTCACCTTGATCGCCAATGGAAGCGCATCTTTAGGAGAAATTTGCTTGGTATTTCTTACATTACGTATTTCCGAAACTATTTGCTGAACAACCAGGAAATCGTTCAAAAGCTGCTTATCGATCTTTGATGCTTTCGGATAAGCGGCCACAATACAGCAATCCTGTTCACTTCGACTGCCAAACAGCTCATCATGCCACAGCTCTTCGGTAAGAAAAGGCATGAAAGGATGAGCAAGTGCCAATACCTGCTCAAAGAAATCGATGGTAAAGGTTAAGAGATCTCGAGCGATGGGCTGTTGATAGGCCGGCTTTATTAATTCAAGATACCAGGAACAAAAATCATCCCATATGAGTTTGTAAATGGTCATGAGTGCATCAGACAACCTATAGGCTGCAAAATGTTCCTCTACCTCCAGCACAGCTTCACTAAATCGACTCTCAAACCATTCTACGGCCTTTAGCTCTGCTTTTGTTGCAGGTTTATTAACGGCCTCCCATCCCTTAACCAAACGGAAAGCATTCCAAATTTTATTTGCAAAATTCCGACCCTGCTCGCAATAAGCAACGTCAAACATTAAATCGTTACCGGCAGGAGATGACAACAACATCCCCACACGCACCCCATCCGTACCGTACTGATCCATCAACTCAATTGGATCCGGAGAATTACCGAGCGATTTGGACATCTTACGCCCGAGTTTATCTCGTACAATACCGGTAAGGTAAACATTTTTAAACGGTGCCTCACCCCGAAACTCATGTCCTGCAATCAGCATACGAGCCACCCAGAAAAATAATATTTCAGGAGCTGTTACCAAGTCATTTGTTGGATAATAATAATTGATATCGGCTCCGTTTGGTTCTTTAAATCCATCAAATACCGATATGGGCCATAGACCGGAAGAAAACCACGTATCCAGTACATCTTCTTCTTGGTAAATACCCACGGTGCTTTTCCCTTGTTGTTCAAATTCAAGTACTGCTTCCGCTGCTGTTTTAGCTACAACCCACTCCTGGTTTTCATTATACCAAGCAGGAATGCGTTGCCCCCACCAGAGCTGGCGTGATATATTCCAATCCTTAATGTTCTCCATCCAATGGCGATAGCTATTGATGAATTTGTCAGGAATAAGTTTTACTTCGCCGCCTAACACATAATCAAGGGCGGGTTTCGCGAGATGCTCCATTTTGCAGAACCATTGCATTGATAGCTTCGGTTCAATAGCGGCGTCCGTCCGCTCCGAAAATCCAACTTGCGACTTGTAATCTTCCACTTTTTCCAACTGCCCCGCTTCTTCCAATAACTTAGCGACTTTCTTACGGGCAATGAATCGATCCTCACCAACTAATATTTGCGCTTTTTCATTAAGCGTTCCGTCATCATTTAAGATATCAATAACTTCTAATTTATGCTTTTGACCTAACTCATAATCGTTCAAATCATGTGCAGGTGTCACCTTTAAACAACCCGTTCCGAACGCCATCTCTACATATTCATCCTCAATAACAGGTATTTCTCTGTTTATCAAAGGAACCAGCACATTTTTGCCTTTCAAATACCGGTAGCGCTCGTCATTCGGATTGATACAAATAGCGGTATCCGCCATAATCGTTTCCGGTCTGGTAGTTGCGATCGTGATATACGATCGTTGTGTGTTATTCGTTATTCGTTGGTCGTTGGTATCTACAATTTGATACTGGACATAATAAAGCTTTTGGTTTACTTCTTTGCGGATCACCTCTTCGTCCGAAACAGCGGTTTTACCTTGTGGGTCCCAGTTTATCATCCGAACACCGCGGTAGATATAACCTTTTTTATATAAGTGAATAAAGGTATCAATTACCGCATCGCTTAAGTCCGACTCCATGGTAAAACGCGTCCGATCCCAATCACAGGAAGCTCCTAGCTTTCGCAATTGATCTAAAATGATGCCTCCGTATTTTTCCTTCCATTCCCAAGCATATTTTAAGAACTCCTCACGTGTAATGTCCTTTTTATTGATTCCGCGCTCTTTTAGCATAGCAACTACCTTTGCTTCCGTTGCGATAGAAGCATGATCAGTACCTGGTACCCAACAAGCATTTTTACCCTGCATCCGGGCGCGACGAATCAATACGTCCTGAATCGTGTTGTTTAACATATGCCCCATATGAAGCACTCCCGTAACATTAGGAGGAGGCATGACAATTGTATAAGGCTCTCTATCATCGGGTGTAGAACGGAAAAACTTTTTTTCCAGCCAGTAGGCATACCATTTATCTTCGGTTTCTTTGGGGTTGTATGTCTTCGCTATGCTCATTGTATTTAATAACGTTTAGTACACTATAGTATACGTATAAGGAGGTGCAAACCTACTACAAAATTCGCTTATTTGGAAGTTATTGCTTAGCCCTTAGTGATATTGTTTTTCAATTTATCATTCCTTCCTTAATACGATATAATTTTGTATCTTAAGAAAAAAATCATTTTTATGCGTCGCCTTTTTATTCTCTTTATTTTATTATCCTTCGGTTCTTACAGCGTAAGAGCACAAAGTACAAATAGCAAGAATGCGTTACAATTCATTTCGTTCATGGCGGATTCGAATTATAGCGAGGCGCTGAATCTTGCTTCCGTCGATTTTAAAGCAAAGCTTGCTCCAACAGCCTTGGCGAAGCTTTGGATGAATTTGAACAGACAACTTGGCCCGTTTGAACGGGCTGAATTAACGGACAGTACTGCAACAAACAAAAGCCCGGTCATTCTTCAGAGCATCTTTAAGAACTATGTAGTTCCGATTACTTTTAATTTTAACGGCCAAGGAGAGATTGTTGGTTTTTTTATACAGCAGCAACCTAAAATAAGAGCAGATGTAAGCAGGAGCCCTGCCAATTTCCCGGAAGAA
Source organism: Olivibacter sp. CPCC 100613 (assembly GCF_036959255.1). Classification (NCBI taxonomy): domain Bacteria; kingdom Pseudomonadati; phylum Bacteroidota; class Sphingobacteriia; order Sphingobacteriales; family Sphingobacteriaceae; genus Olivibacter; species Olivibacter sp. CPCC 100613. The sequence continues at coordinate 293,695 of NZ_JAWMTI010000004.1, read as the reverse complement.
GACGTAAAAGTCAAAGTAAATGGAGGCATTATTAGCGGAACACTTATGCGACCTAAGCAAGCACAAAAAGGTATGCCAATTGCATTAATTATTGCGGGTAGCGGCCCGACAGATCGAGATGGCAATAATCCCTATGGTGTCCATGCGAACAGTTATCTCTTCCTTGCCGAGGCTTTGGCAGACAATGGTATAGCGAGTTTCCGATATGACAAACGCTTAATCGGAGAAAGCGTTAATTTTCAGACAAGTCAAAACAACGTTGTATTTGACGATTTTGTAGATGATGCCGTGGTTTTGGCAACATTCTTAAAAGCACGCAACGAATTTGGAAAGCTTTTTATTATCGGACATAGTGAAGGCTCGAATATTGGTATGAAAGCATCAGAGCAACTAAATCCTGCAGCTTTTGTTTCCTTATGCGGCCCGGGCGAAAACCTTTCCGACGTACTTGAGAATCAATTATTAACCCAGCCTTCCTTAATCAAAGAAGCTACAGCCATCATCAATCTGTTAAAGCAAGGAAAAACAACCAGCAACGTACCCACGGAGCTTAATAGTCTGTTTGCTCCGGCCATCCAACCCTTCCTTATTTCATCGTTCAAAGTCAATCCGGAAGAAGAAATTAAAAGGCTTAGCATACCGGTATTGATTGTTGGCGGTACTACTGATTTGCAAGTTCCCCCCATTCAGGCAGAAAGACTAAAGGCGGCCAACCCGAAAGCCACCCTTTTACTTATTAAGAATATGAATCATACACTAAAAACAGCACCTGCCAATAAGGCAGAAAACATTAAAACGTATGAGAACCCCAATCTTCCTTTAAACAGTGATTTGGTAATAGGCTTGGTTAATTTCCTTCGTTGAGGGAGAAAGTAGGAAGGTATAAGGTTTAAGGAAGGGCTTATGCCGTAATCCTAGCACCTTATACCTTATAATATTATACATCTATCTTTGCGTACTTAGCATTCCGCTCAATAAACTCTCTGCGAGGAGCCACTTCATCGCCCATTAACATGGAGAATACGCGATCGCATTCTGCTGCATTTTCTATACTCACTTGGCGTAAGGTACGGCTGTCAGGATTCATGGTAGTATCCCATAATTGCTCTGCATTCATTTCTCCCAAACCCTTATATCGCTGTACATGCACGCTATCTTCCTTACCGGCTCCTTTTAATCGTTGAATGGCCGCCAATCGTTGGTTTTCGTTCCAGGCATATTCATGCTCTTTTCCTTTTTTCACTAAGTATAAGGGAGGGGTGGCGATATACACATAACCTCGTTCTATCAACTCCTTCATATAACGGAAATAGAAGGTGAGGATTAAGGTGGTGATGTGCGAACCATCCACATCGGCATCCGTCATGATAATAATGCGGTGGTAGCGGAGCTTTTCTAGATTCAAGGCCTTAGCATCTTCAGCAGTGCCTATACTTACTCCCAATGCGGTAAACATATTCTTGATTTCCTCATTTTCGTAAATCTTATGCTCCATCGCTTTTTCCACGTTCAGGATTTTACCACGTAAAGGCAAGATAGCCTGAAACTCTCTATTCCGCCCTTGCTTCGCGGTTCCCCCCGCGGAATCTCCCTCCACAAGGTATATTTCACATTTAGCAGGATCGTTGTTAGCACAATCGGCCAATTTACCGGGCAAACCGCTGCCTCCCATTACCGTCTTCCGTTGCACCATATCCCGAGCTTTGCGTGCAGCAGCACGGGCCTGAGCGGCAATGATAACTTTCTGCACAATTGCTTTCGCTTCACGTGGGTTTTCTTCTAGATAAGTTCCCAAAATTTCACCAACAGCTACATCAACCGCTCCCATTACCTCGTTATTACCCAACTTGGTTTTCGTTTGCCCTTCAAATTGCGGTTCAGCAACCTTCACTGAAATTACAGCAGTTAACCCTTCTCTAAAGTCATCCCCGGTAATTTCCACTTTCAGGTTTTTCAATAAGCCCGACTTATCAGCATAAGCCTTCAACGTACGGGTCAATCCTCGTCGGAATCCCGCAACGTGGGTTCCACCTTCGATGGTATTGATGTTGTTCACATAGGAGTGGACATTTTCAGAATAAGTATCGTTGTACTGTAAAGCCAACTCAACAGGTATCCCCTGTTTTACGCCTTCTACATGAATTGGATCGGGTATTAAGGGTTGACGATTACCGTCCAAAAACTTCACAAACTCACTTAATCCACCTTCCGAATAGAACTCTTCGTGACGTAAAGCACCGTCCTCTTGTTCTTCCCGCTCGTCAAGCAAGGTAAGTTTGATCCCCTTATTTAAATAGGCAAGTTCACGCAATCTTCCCGCTAAGGTATCATAACTATAGACGGTAGTCATGGTGAAAATGCTCGAATCCGGGTGGAAAGTAATCTTCGTCCCGGTACGGTCTGTTTCGCCAATTACTTTTACGTCGTACAAAGGTTTTCCTTGTGTATACTCCTGTTTAAACACCTTACCTTCTCGATGCACTTCGGCAACCAATAAGGTTGAAAGCGCATTCACACAGGAAACCCCCACACCATGCAGTCCACCTGAAACCTTATAGGTATCCTTATCGAACTTACCCCCTGCATGAAGCATGGTCATTACCATTTCCAAGGCGGATTTATTCTCTTTTTTATTGATACCGGTCGGGATACCACGACCATTATCGTCAACTGTAATGGAGTTATCTTTGTGAATGATGACATGAATGTCCGTACAATAACCGGCTAGTGCTTCATCAATGGAGTTATCAACTACTTCATACACCAAGTGGTGCAAACCTTTCACACCAACATCTCCGATATACATTGAAGGTCTTTTCCTTACGGCTTCCAAGCCTTCTAATACCTGTATATTATCTGCGGAATAATTGGATTTGTTTTTGTTTTCTTCGCTCATGTATCGTTTAGTTCCAAAAATACAAAAATACGAAATTTTAGCGACAGTTTACGAATTAAGCGAATAAACATCACAAGTTTTACGCCGTGTCTATCAGGGTTTCTATAAACCTAGTTTGCGTGAATTAAAGACGAAATAAACTCCCGGTAGTGACGATAGCGCAGATATAATATAAAACAATAGGCTAATGGTTACAGCAAGCTGCGTATCTAGGCTGAAAAATTCTGCACCATACAAAAACACCAATTCCCTTGCCCCTAAGCCTCCAATGGTAAATGGTACAATGGCTAATAGCGACGAGGTCATGAACATGAGTAGGTAAGGCACAAAAGGTGGTTCTGCATGTACCGCTTGAATAATACAGAACACGCACAGTAATTGAAAAATTTGTACTCCTAAAGCCATTACATGTGTTAGCGGAAGAGATTGATTATAGTTTTTAAAAAAGACGTGTTGGATTGTAAAATAGATCAATGTGCCCGATGTAATAATAAGAAGAAAGAAGTGAGGAGAGAAACTCAATACTTGTATCGAGGCCGTTAAGAGGAGCGTTAAAACACCCAAGGCCCATAATCCGCTTAACTTATCAAAGAAAATAGAACCAATTAACTTACGGGTGTCTACCATGAATTTTTTTCGCAGTAAAAAAACTTTATAGCCATCGCCACCAACTCCACCCGGAAAAAACATATTATAGAACATCCCTAATAAATACAATTTATAATTACTCCATTCGGACAAGGTTAGCCCTGCGCTTGAAAAAAAACTTCTCACTCTTAAGGAAGCAAAAATTTGCGAAACAAGAAAGAATAAAAAAGCCCCAGCTAACAAAAAAAAGTCGCTTTTCAATAGCGTTTTTTTTAATTCACCAAGATCAACCTTAGACTGTACCCAATATAAAGCAATGCCTGTTAATAGTATTTTCAACGTTAACTTTAAGAAGCGTATAATTTGTATACTCATAGATTGCCTGATGGAAGTGTATTTACAAATTCACTGAATGTGCCAAAACTAAAATTGTCTTTCAGCAATCGATTAACAAAATCATTCATCCTCCGGATCATTAAATCGCCTGTGTTCTTTCTGACATAACCAGGGAAGCCAAAACGTTTATAATCATCCAGATCAGTAAATTCCCATGGATGAAAATAGACATTAAGATACTTATCTTTACGGATCGTTCTCTTTGCTAGAAAATAATATAAACCGAGTGGTAAATTATGAAATGCCAGCCAAAAAAGTGGAAATCTTAATAGCGGGCTTACCGAGGCTGGAATTTGCCACACACTACCTTGCCTAAAACAAGCTCGTGGCTTATTTAAATTGTTATATCTTCCAGGCAGCCAAGTTGGATTAATTGAACTGTTATATTTATAGCCCGCTTTTTCGATGGCCGATTCTTCAACAGGCTGCATTCTGGCCATCCGATAACCGTTGATAGATTTACCACTTAGGTATTCCAATTCAGTCTTGGATAAAGCCAAATGGGTGTTATCAAAGCTAGTGTGATAATACCCATGAGAGGCTAATTCATGCCCTTCATCAATGATACGCTTTATAACTTGGGCAGCATGCTGTGCAAACACGACTGTGCTAAAAAAAGTTGCCCTTATGCTATGTTCAGCTAATAAATCCAGTATCTTATTGCTACCCGTAACGGATATGGCAATTTGATCTTCAAATGTAATATCTCTGCCATATTCAAAAGGCATATCGAATTCTTCGATGTCAAAACTCAACAGTATCAAAACAATTAATCTTTAATGTTTGTTGAACGAACAATGTAATTTGGCCTCGTTTTAGTTTGCATAAACATTTTTCCTATATATACGCCAATAATACCTAAAATAATAAGTTGTAAACCACCAAAAAAAACGACTGTCATTATCAATGATGCCCAACCGGAAACACCATGCCCAGAGCAAATAGCATAAATCACATAAGGTATGTATAAAACAGACAGACTGGAAAAGAGGAATCCGAGATAAACCATCATATACAAGGGCTTTATCGAAAAGGATGTCACACCTTGAAGCGCCAATCGCATCATTATTTTTATACTATATTTCGTTTTTCCTGCAAAACGCTGGGCAGGTTCGTAACAAATGGCATACTGGGAAAAACCCAGCCATTTTACTAAACCACGCAAAAACGGTTCATTCTCTTCAAAACGTTTAAGCACATTTACAACTTTCCGATCAAGCAATCTAAAATCTGCTGATCCTGCCTCCAATTCAACGGAAGACAATTTATTTAGCACCCTATAATAAAGTTTCGAAGTAATACGTTTTTCATAGGGTAGAAGTTTATCTTCTTTTCGAATGGTGTAGACAACCTCATAACCCTCTTCCCATTTACCGATCAATTGAGGAATCAGTTCAGGCGGGTGCTGCAAGTCGCAGTCCATGCTTATGATCCCGTCACCTTTTGCATAATCCAATCCCGCTTTAATCGCTAACTGATGCCCAAAATTACGCGAAAATTCCAGGTAAAAGACACTTGCCTCTTTGCCTAAACCTTTTATTATTTCAAGCGAATTATCAGTGCATCCATCTGCCACAAAAATAATTTCGTAATCGTACCCTGGCAACGACTGAAACACCTCTTGTATTCGTTGCGCAATTACAGGTATATTCTCTGCTTCGTTATAAGCTGGTATAACAATAGATATCGTTTTCTTTTTATTCATAATTAATCGCTGTAATCTTCAAAATTGACAGTCATCATCTGATAGGTGATAACAAACCAAATAAGCACGCAGGGGAGTGCTTTTAACGAGTAGGGAATAATATAATTCTCTCTCAAATATCTTGGAAAGAGATCAGAAGGGGAAAAGCTTGTCAAGAGCAGGGCAAAAACAAAAAGAGATGGGACCCAGGCTTTTCTTGACGAAGGCTGTATAAAGAACCAAAGAGCTACTCCGATCATGGCGATAATATACGTTGGGGATTCTGATCCACTACTAAAAATGACAGTAAAAATAAGAACAGATGACAACAGCATCAGCTTAAATGCTTTAAACTTATATTGCTGTACTCTTAAATATGGCAAAACGAACAAAATCAGACCACCCAGCAAAAAAGGAGTATTCGGGAGGGTGGGATTTCTGCTTATTCTTCTTACTATTCCCATCAGCGATATATCTTGCATGGAACCCAGTGTAACGTTCTGGCTATTCTTGAACACCAACGAATGATACCAATCTTGATAAGCAAAAACAGTATATTTCATATCTGTAATCAGTGCGGATGTAAGTGGCAATACAAGCAAAAGAAAAAGACCGCTGACAATAAATCGTACCTTGTTCTTACAAAAGAAAAAGAATGCTAGTCCCACAATGCCATAAAGCTTTACCAAGGTACCCACAACAATCATCAGAGCCGATTTAAACTCCTGCTGTTTCTCTATCCAAGAAAAACTGAGCAGAATTAAACCGGTAAGGCCTACATTAAACTGAAAGCTAAGGAGCGACGTTAATATCTCGTGCGAACAAGTTAATGCAACCAATGCCTTGTTTTTATCATGAAGAGGCAAGCTATAAATGCCCAACCATAGCACAATGACATTAACAATATTCCATAATACCATGCCAATGGCATTAGGCAATAGCGCAAAAGGTGCAACAATTAAAGCGAAGATGGGGCCGTAATGATTACTATCAAAGTATTCATCTGGGTATTCTGCATATAAATCCACTCCTCTCAAGCTATGCTCAAATACGTATTTAAATATTAAATAATTATTATAAGTGCCATGTACATATTGTTTCCACGCAGTCGCAACGGCTATCAAAATGAAAAGAATAAATACAAAACGTTTATTCAGTGCAACGTGAAGCAATTTCTTGCATTGCTTATTCGAGAACAGAAACATAGGAATAATAAAGTTTATAAATTGCGACAAACATATGAAAATGGATACTTTTATCCAATAGATACGTCAATCGTGTGATCTTGTTATGAATGCGGTGTAAAAAATTTCACATGACAGTTTTTTATTGGTTAATAAACGATTAGTTCTATATTTGCGTTTTATTAAAAAAGAATGTTAAACAATTTTATGATGAATAAACGATTCTCACCTTTGGCTAAGATCGCTTTTGGCCTTATATTAACAACGGCAATGGCTAGCTGCAATAATGCCGGCAATCAAAAAGCAACGACAAAGGCTGGTAACGATAGTACGGCTGCTACTTCCACCAGTGGACAAATTGTATATGTAAACTCTGACTCGCTATTGGCAAATTATGAGTATTTTAAAGATATGCAAGCGAAACTACAGGAAAAAGCAAAGAAGACGCAAGGAGAGTTGCAAGCGAAAGGAAATGCTTTTCAACGTGAGGTAGCCGAGTATCAAAAGGGTGCTGCAACTATGAGCGCAGAACAGCGTCAAAGCACGGAGGAACGTTTAGCACGTAAACAAGAGGAGCTTGGCAAATTTAATCAGAATGCGAATCAATCATTCGCTAACGATGAAGCGCAAGAACAAGAAAAGCTCTACAACAAGGTAGCTGACTATCTTAAATCGCACGCTAAAGATAAGGGTTATAAATTTGTATTGACATACTCCAAAGGAAATCCGGGAGTGTTATTTGCAGATGAAAGCTTGGAAATCACAAAGGAAGTGGTAGATGGCCTAAATACTGAATACAAAAAGGAAAAGAAATAATGACCAGTCAGGTTTTAATAGGAAAGGGTTGATCATATGATCAACCCTTTTTATTTTTAGCTCTTGGAGCCTTTTCCTCTGCTGCTGTTAGAGCAACTGTTTTCTTTCGCTTATGAGGTCTAGTTTTTCCGAATGAACCCATCGTGATCTTCCCTCGTCTTGTTTTTTTATCTCCTTTTCCCATACTGAATTGTTTATTTTTTTAATAAAACCTAGTTAATAAAAAGTGATAAGCCCAAGGTACGAAATTTTTAACGGAAGAAACAAGCACCCGTGGCAAAGACTTCATTTTCTAGACAAACTAGTTCACTCGCTTAAATCGCATCATGGCTATATCTCCCACAATAAAGTGGAGTGTTTTTCCTTCGTCCGTAATATCATAGCGATTTATTTTCTCAAGCGTGCTTATAAATGTAGGCTCGCCCTGTCCTTCGCACAACATTTTAGTCATTCCCAAACCTTCTTTAAAGCTTATATTATGACCCTCGCGATTCAGTTTTCCAAAAAAGTTATTACAGCTCGTATTGCCACTTATTCGGTTGCTGTCTACTTCAATTTTTATAAATGGCTTTTTATTAGGATACAAACCTTCAAAAGCAATCCGTGGACCACTTATGTAACCTAACTCCCAGGTCCCGTTCAGTGCATCCTTTCCTTTTGTTACATTTTTTTTTGCGGTACAAGCCGCGAGGACTACGGCGAGCACCATCATTAGCATAAAAGTTTTCTTCATGTAATAATTGTTTATTGAGATAAGACCATTTTCTGCATAACAGGTTTAGGTATAAAAAGTTTGTATTGTATTTCTGTACAAGGCTTCCATAAAAATAGTTATAAGGGAATTTCTTAACTTTGTAACAAAAGATTATCATGCAAACGAAAGAACCTTTTGATATCACCCTTAATCACATTGATTACGCGATCTTTCCTGAAGAAGAGGATATCTATACCGTATACAAAGATGGTATCGAATACATGAAAGTGATGAAGGACACAGCAAATAGTTGGATTAAGTTAGACCCGGAGACCGAACTACCTCGCTTTGAGGCTGATGACGAAATCAACGCCATTGGCAAAGAAATTATAGCTTACGAAGCTCAGTCGTAGCCATGGGAACGCCTATTTTTTCTTTTGCCAAAGCCAAATAGGCCGCCTTATACCAACCACTTAGTGCAATCTCACGCCCTAACCAAAAACAACACCACGTAAAGAGAGGGGCCGCCAGCACGTCTATGCTGTAATGCACATGTTGAATCAGTACCATGCTCCCGACCAGGAAGGTGGCCAATAATGCGATCAGCTTATCCCATCTGTTAGGTAAACACAAAAACACGAGAAACATGGTGGAGGTATGACCAGAGAAAAAGAGATCTTTTGTGATAAAGCCTGCTTTTCCGTAAGCAATATTACTTAATGGGTCTATCAAAGGGATCAATCCACCCGGTGGGTCCAACGCAATCATAGAAATCGTCAACATCCGCATCAATACAACGAATAAAAAGCCGTATAAAGCCGTGATCATAATGGCTGGACTGGAAAGGCAGCGATATAAGAGCAAGGCCGTCATGCCCCATATGCAGACAAATATGGGTGTAGATAAATCCACTGCGGGTAAAAGATTTAATAAGGGATCATATAAGGGCAGGCCATCCCGAAGCTCGATATGATCGAAAAAACGGGGCAGCACAAATAAAAGCACAATAAATAAAAGATGACCGGCAATCAGCCAACTTTTAAAAGCCCAGCTTTGCATTGCCTGTTTCCAGGTAATGGTTGCCGGGTATTCCATTTGAATTAACGGTTCCATCTCCTCTCAAAAAAACATTTGCAAATTTGGCTTAACATTTTGATAATATGAAATTAATTTTTTCTAATATTTGTATTTGTAAACAAACCGAATAAAAACGCATTTCAAAATGTATCGGCCACTGTTTAACGATAAGAAGTGTAAGAGTGCTACTTCCTACATTAATTCCATAATTTATGGCTGGCTATACTTGCTTTTCTAAAGTATCCATAGATTACGCATATCGCGCCAGTGGTAAATTTTTAGCTTCTCCCTTTGTTTCTTTGCTGCTTTCATCATCGCCTTGGCCACCTCTTGCCCACTAATTCCCCGATACTTCCCGAGCCCCTTCCCAATGAGTAACGGACCGATAAACCACCATATCGCCATAAAAAATCGCTCCAACGGTCTGTTTTCTTCTCGATTGCCCATAAGCATAGAGGGTCTAAAAATGCTCACACGCTCGAAATCCAATGCGATTAAATCGCGTTCCACATCACCTTTAGTTCTCAAATAGAACACCCCCGATTTAGCGTTGGCTCCGACAGCTGTTACCAAGAAAGCAGCTTTGGCTCCCTGTTCCTGAGCAATTTTCGCAGCCAATACCGGATAATCATGATCGATCTCATAATAAGCTTTCAAATCGGGCGTCTTTCTCTTGGTAGTACCCAGTGTAATAAAAATTTCATCCGCTTGAATATCTTCTTTTAGACCTGATAGGCTATGATAGTCGCCGATTAGAACTTTTAGCTTCGGATGATGGATCGTTAATTTTTTACGTACAACTACGGTTACAACCTCATAGTCCGCACTATCGAGCAAATAAGTTAAAAGATAGGAGCCGATAAAACCATTGGCACCAAATAGAACTGCTTTTTTCATGATCGCAAGCTTTAACGCGCTAGATTTATACTTTCTTTTGTCTGAACGGTCCAAACAAACCGTCAAACGCTCAGAAGTATCGCTCAAAAGCCATACCATAAGTGAATAACAGGCTCCATGAAGCCTTAAGGTCAAGCCATTTTTGTGACGAACAATGCAACGCCAAACGCTCTGAAAACGTTTATAAGAGTCCCTTCGCGAATAAAAATCCCAACGCTACCACAATCCACACGATTCCCCAGAAAAACAAGGGTATGAAATATAAATCGTGCTTTCGTCCCCGGCGTTTCAGATAAAGCCCCAACGGAACGATAAGGATACCCGATACCAGAAGACTATAAAGAAAACCACGTAAGGTTGAGTTTCCCGCTTCTCCAAAAAAAGCTATATCAACGATTACGCACAGGATAGGTATTAATAGGGCCAACACGCCCCAGCCTCGATAAATCAACATAAGCTTCCAATAGACGATTAGGATTGCAGGATTTTATTCTTTTCCGTATCAAATTCTTCCTGATTGATGATACCGGCATCCAATAACTCTTTCAGATCAAAAAGCGCTTGTTTCTTCTGTGCCATATCCATTCCTGTCTGTACAACCACCTTCGTTGCTTCCGCTTTAACAGGTCCATCAGGGATGTCGTTCGATTTGGCGCCAAAATCGATCAGCAAAGCGGTAATCTCATTAAAGCCCTGCATATTCGAATAATCGATCGGTTTTTGTTCCAAGGCATTTGCTACATCGGTGGCCGCCCCATGCGTCAATAGAAATCGAAGAACATCTTTTTTCCCATAAGCGGCGGCATAATGTAAAGCCGTATTCCCGGTAGCATCCTGCTTATCGATAGCTGCACCCGCCTCCAATAATTGCTTTACCAATGATAAATAACCAAATTTAGCGGCAGCCTGAAGCAAAGTTTCACCTGCATAATGGGGTTCAAAACCCAATATAAAAGTACGGGTTCCGGTTCTAGCAATTAATTTCTGTATATAATCGCCATCTCTTCCATCAAAGGAATCAACCGGTCTTGCATAATCAGGAGAAAGTCCTTTCGAAAGAAATAGCCCCAGCAATTCTTTCTGATTACTGCCGCAAACATACCATACCGGAGATATACCCTCCGCCGATTCAGCAAAAATATCCGCCCCTTGTTCCACCAAGCGTTGCGCAATCAGCCGATTCCCTAATTTCGTTGCTAAAAGTAGAGGTCCCTCACTGTGGTCATTCAAAATATTAACCGCGGCTCCGTTATCCAAAAGCTTATTCACAATAGGCACCGAGTTTTGTTCAACGGCTAGGTTCAAGGCGGTATTCCCTTGCTTATCAGTGATATTTGCCTCTGCGCCATTAGCCAATAAAAGCTGCACCATTGGTGGATACTTGTACTGCACGGCGATTAATAAGGGTGATTCCGCTTCATTATTCAGTGCATTTATGTCAAGTCCTTCTGCAATCAGCTTCTCCGCTACCTCTTGTTGTCCCGTTCTCGCAGCAATATGCAATAAGCTGTTTCCTAAAAAGTCATTGATTTGCACATTGGCGCCCTGATCCATTAGAAACAAGGCAGTTTGTTTCTGCTTTTGCAATAATGCAAAATATAACGGCGTTTCTCCACGGTGATCTTCATAGTTCAGATCGGCACCCGATTCTACTAATTGCTTCACCAAATCAAGGTAACCACGATGTGCGGCATAATGTAATGCGGTACGCCCTTTTTCGTCTGTATAGCGCACATCAACCTGCTGCTTTTCCAGGAGGATTTCAGCTATTTTCCGTTTCCCGCCTTCGCAGGCAATGATAAATGATTGCGACATAATAACAATCTATTCTTGTGCTAATAATAATTCTACTGTTTTTGCCTTCAGATTATCACCCATCGCATAATCTACGGCCTTTTTATCGGCGGTATTTTCTACTTGAGAATCTACTCCTTGTTGAAGCAAAAACTTTACCTTGCGATACAATTCTTTGGCTTTGGGTTCATCGTAATTCAAATCAAGCATACATACCTTATGCAGCAAGGTATTACCCTCATTGTCTCGATGCTCCACATCGATTGCTCCCCGATGTACCAAATGTTCCAATAGACGAAAAGATTTCTCCACTACCCAGTCAACGCCCGTTTTTGGTGCGTGATAGTAATCAGAAGGGTCTTTCAAATCAGCACCATGATCCAGCAAGAGATCCAGTATTTTATAGTTTTCTTCATTTTCATATACCATTGCCCTAAGAAAGCCATTTAACAGATTTTCCCGCTGTTTTGTCAGTGCAAAAAAATCAGGTGTTTGGTACTGAAAGAAGAGTGCCACCAGTTCTGCATCAAACTGAAAAACGGCTGCGTGGAAAAAGGCAGTCTCCCCTTGTTTATTTTCGGTAGTCGGATTGGCACCGGCGTCCAACAATATTTTAATAAGCGTTGCATCCCGTAAGCGGACGGCAACATGAAGCGGTGTATTACCTTCTACGTTGGCGGCCTCAATCGCTACCCCTTCGTCTAACAGCCACAGCACCAATTCCCTTCTATACACTTCTGGTTTTCTTCCAAAATTACAGACCTTATATAAAAGTGTCTGATCATATTTATCCTTCCGATGAAGGTCGGCACCTTGTTTCACCAATATTTTTAACAAGGCAAGGGGTGCATCAACTTCCATCGCATAATTGAGCAGGGTAATCCCGGCCACTTCTTCATTCATGTCGTCAATCCGAGCAACAAACGTTTCAAACCACGTTAAGTAAGCATCTAAATCCGGAACCTGCAATACATGAAGTCTTAACAGCGTATTGATGACAGTTGTGTCGAACCGGTCATACAGATAGAGGTCAGTTTCAATAAAGCCTTTCTTAATAAACAGATCAAGTACATCATACTGCTCCGACTTAATTAATTGGCTAATTGTTGATGTCAGTGTATAATCCTGAAAGTCTTTTGCCGCTGTAGCTTGCTCAGCTACTGTTTTAAGCTGTTCCAAATCCTTAGCTCTTGCGGCAGATTCGATCGCTCTTAATTCTTCGTTTGTCATGTTTCTTATAGGATATGGGCAAAACTAAGGAATTTACCGCTTCTACCTGCCCCTGAAATCAGCTATTTTCGATTAAGACAAAAATCATCGATACATTCCGACCGGAATGTCAACCATCCAGTAGAAGCTAAATCATCTAATCTTTTATTTTATTTCATAAAAGTAGATCTATTTTTATACTCGATATAAATAAGAATCGATCAAAAAAATTTTTTTTTTACAAACTATTGTTTTATTAAAAATTATCTCTAAATTCACAGAAATGTTACAATTATGAGAGATTAAAATCAACAACCCGATCAGACTAACAACAAACACAAGACATTACCAGACAATACGTTTATTGAATAACAAAGAACAGAATTTTAAGCCATCAACCAGCTTAAGCCTCGCTTGTAAAACATATTTGTGCAATAGATCCTCAGAGGTCGTTCGTTGTTTCCAATAGTACAATTCGTATCGTCGAATTTAAAGCATTTACCCGATCAATTTATTTACGGACGCTATGCTGTGAAGCAGGTGCTCACATTTCAGAAATGAAAATGTGACCTGAGGAATTATTGTGTCCTTTTTGCAAAGAACAAGCAACAAAAAACACCAGCAGACCGACCCAATAAAGTACACCCGTTCTTAAACAATTATTTATAACCAAAATCACGTAACATGAAGAAAGTTTTGCTATGCTTACTGTTCTTTTGTCAATGGCTCTTCCTGGGAGCTCAGACAAGGAGTATCACCGGAAAAGTATCCGATCAGACAGATGGCCAGCCGCTGCCCGGTGTATCCATCAAAGTTAAAGGAACAAACACGGGCACGTCCACCGATGGAGAAGGTCGTTTCAGTTTGCAAACCAGCTTGAACAAGGTATCGCTCGAAATCTCATTTCTGGGCTATGAATCGCAAACCGTCAGTGTCCCTCCTAACGCCAACACACCGCTCAACATCGCATTGCTTGCATCAGATAATAAGCTGAATGAAGTAGTGGTTACGGCATTAGGGATTGAGCGTAAGGCGAAAAGTTTAACCTATTCGACCCAAGTTGTAAAAGGTGATGAGCTCACTCGAGTAAAAGATGTGAATCCGATGAATAACCTCACCGGTAGAGTTTCAGGACTGCAGATTAATCGCAGTTCTTCCGGTATGGGTGGTTCGGTAAATATCGTCTTAAGGGGTATGAAATCCAATCGCAGTAATCAACCGCTCTATGTGGTAGACGGTTTACCGATCACAAATACGGCCGGTAGCGGATCAGACGGGCCATTCGGTGGCGGAACGGATAAAGGAGACATTCTGAGCACACTGAATGCGGATGATATCGCCAGCATTAACGTACTGAAGGGTGCCTCTGCTTCCGCTCTTTATGGTAGCCAGGGGGCTAACGGAGCGATCATGATCACCACCAAAAAAGGAGCCGCGGGACGTATGCGACTGGATATCTCGTCCGGTGTAACCATCGATAAACCTTTTTACCTCCCCAAATTACAATATAAATATGGCCAGTCTACACCCGACAGTGAGGAAAGTTGGGGGGAAGCCGGAAATTTTTCGGATCCGGTTAAAGACTTCTTCGATACCGGCACCACCTTTATCAATTCAGTAAGCTTTAGCGGTGGCACTGAGAAGATGCAGAATTATTTCTCGTATGGTAATACGACAAATAAGGGTGTGCTTCCCACAAATACTTTCGACCAGCACACCGTATCGCTTCGTAATACCTCCAATTTCTTTGACAATAAGCTAGCTTTCGATGGAAGTTTAATGTATTCTTATCAAAAGATACATAACCGCCCTGCATCCGGCTTATATTTCAGTCCTTTGAGCGGGCTATACATGTTCCCCCGAGGTCAGGATTTCGAGAAATACAAGACTTTTGAGTACTTCTCGTCTACCAGAAACCTCTATTTGCAAGATTGGTGGAATATCAACGCTGATGCAGGGCTCACGGGCACGCACCATCAGCAGAATCCGTTTTGGGTATTGCAGCGAAACCCAACCGATCAGAACCGTAACAATATCATAGGCCAAGCGCAATTGCGTTACAACATAACCGATTGGCTGAATGTTACCGCGCGCGGAACCATTAATAAACGTTGGGATAAATGGCAGCGCCGAACATATGCCGGTACGCAGGGGGTTATTTCCGGAGAAACCATCGCAGGCGTACTCGAAGATAATGGTCGCTATCAACGTGAAGAAGGTGAAAGCACCGCCTTATATGGAGATTTACTAGTGAACGGAAATAAACAATTTAACGATTGGAATTTAACATTCACGGCGGGTACATCCATCAATGATGTGCGCGAAAGCGGTTGGGTGTTCGATCAACGTAGATTGGCCATTGCCAATGTGTTTTTATTGAGCAATATTTACCGCAACTCGCCTATTACCAGTTTAACGGAAACAGCAAACAAAAGGCAGGTTCAGTCCTTATTCGGCTCAGCTAATATTGGATATCAGGAGAAAATCTACGTTGATCTCACGGCGCGAAACGATTGGTCTTCAACACTAGCTTTCACCCCCAACAAAAGTAAAGGTTATTTCTATTGGTCGGCCGGATTAACCAGCGTTCTATCTGAACTTGTGACACTCCCAAGTTTCATTAGCTATAGCAAGCTACGTTTCTCCTATGCGCAGGTGGGTAACGACGTGGCCGCATTTTCGACTTTCCCTGTAAACACGCTAGCTACGGGGACCTTAACTGCTAATGTATCGGGCCCTTATAAAGGCCTGCCTTTGAAACCCGAAATCAGTAGAAGTTTTGAACTCGGCTACGAGGGGCGCTTTTTTGATGATCGGGTAAACTTAGATTTAGCACTTTATAAAACCAACACAAAAAATCAATACTTTTCTTATGATGGCCCTGTCGGAGCGGTATATACAACCGTTTTCTTGAACGCCGGGAATGTAGAAAATAAGGGGATTGAGGTTGCCTTAGGTGTAGATGCGATTAAAACCGAACACTTCACCTGGAATACCGGTTTGAATTTCACGGCGAATCGCAATAAGATACTGGAGCTAGCGCCGGGGCTTGGCGAGCGCTATAGTATTGGAGGTAATTTCAATGTACTCCGCCTGGGTGGATCTTTTGGTGATTTCTGGGGAAAGACCTTCCTGCGGGATGCAAATGGCACCCTCATTGTAGACGAGAACGGAAGGCCTCAGGGCGGACCCGATGGATATCTCGGAAACAACAATCCCAAATCAATCATCGGATGGAACAATACGGTTAGCTACCGTGATTTTTCGTTGAGTCTAACGATCGATGGCCGTTTCGGCGGACAAGTCATCAGCATTACGCAAGGCTATCTGAATTCTTTTGGTGTCAGTCAGGAAAGTGCCGAGGCACGTGATCGCGGTGGTGTAGATGTGGCAGCAGTCCAAGCTGATGGAACAGCATGGGAAGGTCTATTACCTGCACAGGCATACTATAGTGCCATCGGTAACCGAGATGGGATCATTGAAGGACAAATTTATGACGCCACCAATATCCGTTTACGTGAGCTGTCCATCAGTTACAAGTTACCGATCAAATGGAGCGCTGTTCAGCAAGCCTCACTCAGCCTGTCCGGCAGAAATCTGTTCTTCTTTAAAAACGATGCTCCCTACGATCCAGAGCTCAATACCACAACCGGCGTAGGTGGCCAAGGTTATGACATTTTCGGTTTACCTACCACCAGAAGTTTCGGTTTAACGTTAAAAGCATCTTTCTAATCGACCACATTATGAATACGATCAATAAATTTAAAACATACAGCATCCTTTTAATCACACTCATTGGCCTGGCAATTCACCAAAGTTGTACGGACAAATTTGAAGAGATTAACACAAACCCGGTAGGGGTTACCGACGATCAGGCAAATGCCGATTATGCCCTAATAGCATCTTTTTTGGCACAAGCACAACGCGATATTATTCCAGAGGATGTAGGTGAATACCAACTGGCCAACAACTTATGCAGCGATGCTTATGGTGGCTATTTTGGCGCACAAGCTCCCTTTGTAGGCAATGCCAACAATTTAACCTATAGCTTAGTACAAACTTGGTATCAGGCTATTTGGGTACAGCGATACATAAGAGCGATGAATCCGCTCTATCGCGTGATCGAACTGACAAAAGAAGACGAAAATTTACGGGATATTTACGCTTTTGCACTTGTACTGAAGGTCGCTGCCATGCATCGTACGAGCGATAAGGTCGGACCGATTATCTACAGTAAATATAATGTCATCAATGATGATGGTGGAATCTCCTATGATTCACAGGAACAAGCCTACACACTTTTTTTTGAAGATTTAAATCAAGCAATCGATATCCTCAAGACGCTTCAGAATCAGGGAGATTCTCCCGCCATGCAGAAAGCTGATCTTGCCTATACGGCCAATCGTTACCAACATTGGCTTAAATTCGCGAATACCTTACGTTTGCGACTTGCCTTGCGCATCGCTTATGTCAATCCTTCATTAGCCAAAACCGAAGGAGAAAAAGCCCTCGACCCAACAAGCGGCGGTTTGTTGGAAAATGTAGCCGACAACTGCTTTATCACCTTAAGTGTCGATCATCCATTAAATATCATCACAAGCAGCTGGAGCGACACACGTCTGGGTGCTCCATTTGAATCTATTTTACGCGGTTACAGCGACCCTCGTCTACCCAAACTTTTCCTTACCGCAACGGATCCCGCAGTCGCCGGACAATATAAAGGGATCCGTTCCGGTATTAACATTGACGCCAAAAGCCGTTATGACAATTACTCCAAGCTACAACCCCAAGCGATGAAGATGCAATTAATGGTAGCATCTGAAAGTTGGTTTTTAAAGGCAGAAGCAGCATTGAGAGGTTGGAGCAATGCAGGAGATGCAAAGACCAATTACGAGACCGGTATC
Organism: Olivibacter sp. CPCC 100613; assembly: GCF_036959255.1. Taxonomy (NCBI): domain Bacteria; kingdom Pseudomonadati; phylum Bacteroidota; class Sphingobacteriia; order Sphingobacteriales; family Sphingobacteriaceae; genus Olivibacter; species Olivibacter sp. CPCC 100613. The sequence goes on along the minus strand of NZ_JAWMTI010000004.1, from coordinate 275,556 downwards.
GACCGATCTTTTGAGATGTACGGCTTAACGGCGCAAGCAAGTGCCTATAAAAATGACGCGACAAGCACAGCCATGCCTTACGTCGATCCAAAGGCGATAAAAAGTGGGGAAAACGATATCGCCGCCTCCTCTCCTTATCTAAGTAAAATAACCATCAAATGGGATGAAGCAGCCAGCAACAGTGTTAAGTTGGAACGAATTATCACGCAGAAGTGGATCGCGCTATTTCCAGATGGTGATGAAGCTTGGGCCGAATACCGTCGCACCGGCTATCCTCTTTTATTTCCGGTAGTCGTTAATTATAGCGGCGGAACAATCCCTACAGATCCTGGGGTGCGGAGGATGCCCTATCCGCAACGTGAGTATAACAGCAACAGTGCCGCGGTAGCAGAAGCTGTAGAGATGCTAGGCGGACAAGACAATGGGGGCACACGATTATGGTGGGATGTAGTTGATAAAAATTTCAATAATTAACTTGTATCAATGTCTGAATAGTTTAACTATTCAGACATTGATATTGCTTGGTCAGATCCCATTGTTTAATATTTGCATTGCGACAGATTTCACAATGGATTACACAAAAGTTTCACTATAATTTCTTCTTAACAAAAAAAATTATTATCTTGCGATGTACTGATAAAGAAGCCTAAATTTTTCTTAAACCTGTTCCTAAATGCAGGGCTCAGCAATCAAAAAAAATCACAATTGGCTTCTTCTATTTTGCATTTACGATTAAATGCCCTTGAGGTATTTATCCGTATGATGAATAGAATGAGGAAGGAAAACGAAATTTATTGTTCTTAAACATATCAAGGTACAGGTTAAACTGTGTTAAAAAAAGATTTACCAAGTGTATAGCTTAAGGCTTTACACGTTCAAAAGTCTAGTTCTGTGTTTGTTTGGCACACGCCGGCAGCTTCCTCCCCGGGGGCTGCCAATGGCGTGGCTCAGCAGAAAAAATGGCGTTGTAGGACCTACCACCAAAACAAAAAAACCCGGACTGTATTCAGTTCCGGGTTTTTTAATTTTAACACCTGAATTTAATAGGCTGTCGTATCTTGTTCAGTTACGGTGGTATCCCCTTCTTGCGAGCTTTCCGGTGCCTTATCAATCAGCTCCATAAACTGATCCAATTTGGGTGTGATAATAATTTGCGTGCGTCTGTTGCGCGTTTTTCCCGCTTCGTTATCGTTGCTGGCAATTGGATTGTATTCGCCGCGTCCACCCGCAGTAAGTCTCTTCGGATCTACGCCATAATCGTTTTGTAAAGCTTGTACCACGGACGAAGCACGAAGGGCACTTAAATCCCAGTTATTACGGATATTTTTCTGCGAAATTGGCACATTATCCGTATTACCTTCAATTAACACCTCGTACTCTTTGTAATCCATGATAATCTTGGCAATTTTACCCAGTGTTTCTCCCGCTGCAGGTGAGATTTCATAGCTACCCGATTTGTAGAGCATGTTGTCTGAAAGCGAGATATACACCACGCCTTTCAACACTTGCACATCCACATCCTGCATTTCTTCTCTACTTAAGGAACGTGTCAGGTTATTGGTTAACACCATATTCAAGGAATCGCTCTTTGCTTTTGTGTTCACCAAATGCTGAATGTACTTATTCGAAGCATTGATTTCATCCACTAATTTCGAAATATTGGCATTACCCTGACCACTATTTGTCAAACATTTGTCTAATGCTGCCTGTAGTGAATTTACATTCGACTTATATTGAGCAATTTGCTCTTCCAAGTCTTGCACACGCGACGTCGCATTTGTCAATTCGTGCTGACTATTCAAGAACTTTAAGTCTAAGTCCTTATACTTCGTTTGCAACTCACTATAACTGGTTTGCAAAGCTGTATACTTTTTGTTGCCCACGCAACCACTTGCCAGTAGTGCAACAGCTAAAACTGCAAGGGGCAAACTAAATACTTTCTTGTACATAATTGTTTTCATTTATCAATAAGCAATTTCTTACCAAGTAAATATCGTGCCAAAAAAGTAAAGAGCATGCGTCCTTTAGGCAAAACCCGTCAGATTCATAGGCAAAAGACTACTTAGATCCAACCTTCATCCGTGTCCCATCCGTGTCCCATTCCCGCTATATCCTAGTGATATCCCTGTATAGTACGTAAAAAGGCCCAAAACACGGCCTTTTAAGCAATACCTATCGGACTACTATCGGACTCGGGTATTCTATGAATGGGTTACGAATCATCGGGAAATGACATAGCTGTTAAAATATGTTAAAGCTGGCGGCTAGATAGTTTGAACGTTTTAATTAGCAGAAACAGCAATAAATCGAGTACCGTGACTGCCAAAATCATCCGGTTAATAAACATTTTTGTTTTATGTATGGCCCAAAAATAAAGTTTCAAACTTTTTCCTGTCACCGAATACACGTATCTTTGATAAACGAAAAACACGTATCATGACAACAAATAGTATTCCGAAGATAAATGGGATAATTACCCGCAACACAAAAGATTTTAGGAAAAGCACCTTACCGATTTTAACACCGACGGAATCACTCAGTGCTATTTTACTGGCAAGCAAAATCTAAATATCTTCGTAATATTTTTGTATTATTTTCAATAGCATCACAGCAAATAAAACCAACTTTAAACCAATTCCAACTGACATTGAAACAAACATGAACAGCATTGTTGCAAATCCGACCGGAAGTATAATAAATCCAACTGCATTTAAAACAAAATAAGTTGTCTTAACTATAAAAGTGATCAACTTTGACACAATTCCAAACAAACTTACATTAAACATGTATGGAATTGCCTTGACTCCAACTAGGAGTAGCTTAATTCCAACTGCTTTTATAGTAAACACAAATGGCTTTACTATAAACTCGTCTGATTTTACAATAAATGCAACGGACATCAACACAATCTTAACTGACGTTATTATAAATCCGTATGACTTAGAAACAAAGTCATACGGGTTTGCCATAATTCTATACGTTATTAATGCAATTCTGATTGGAACTGACACAATCCCGATTGGAATTAACACCAAGTCGTATGGAAATACGATAAAGACAACCAGCATCAAGTTGAATACCAACTTCTTTGTTACAGTTTGTGACAAAGCCAACTGTCTTTATTGTAGGTTTCTCTGGATTAATGGTAATTTATCTATTTTCGATTTATCGATCAGTAAGCGTGATGAACTTAACTATCAAAGAAGAAGAGCGAGCTGTTGGAAGACTGGATACTTGAAGCGATGGATATTGAACAGGAAAGCAGATAGCACCTTAAGTCGATCGCGATTCAACGTTAATATAACTTATAAAATAAAGTTTAAGTTTATACACTAGAAATACAAACTTTATTTTATACAACCAAATACTATTTTCATCCTCATAAAACCGCATTTGGTGTAATTTTCTTGATTTAATCAATTTTAATAATTTATTTCGTGACCGTTCACCGAGGCCCTGCCTCCTAAACTTATATTTATGTTTAAAAATTATTTCAAAAAAGCATTAGCGGTGCCCATGCTACTGCTCAGCCTATCCTTCACAGCCTGCAACAAGGACAATGCAGTTCAACAAGAGACAAAAGAAAAAGCCCAAATTGAGACCTTAAAGGAGTTTTTGGCAGAGAAAATGCATTTGGAGCCTTCCTCAATTGGGTTTGATCAGGAAACCAGAAAATTTTTATTACCTGCAGAATCAGGAGATTATACCTTTGAATTTGACTACGAGAGCGTTCTTGACGTATATACCCGTGATAAAAATCAACCAAAATAGTAAAGTTTGAAAATGAAAAAAGTAATATTCACCATACTCACAATTATTGCGATATGCAATTCAGTGAATGCTCAATCGGTTTATGTTAGTATAGAGAATTGGGGAGTTCCAAATACCTATCTACATGACGGAAAAATTAAATACGAATCAAATAGTGGGGAGACAGTTTTCAACACGAGCGTAAAGTTTAAACGATACGATGGTTCCACACAAGTTAAAGCGCAAGCGATCTATGTTTTAGCCGCTAACGGTTCCGAAACGGCAATTTCTGATAGTATTTTTGTAACTACCTCTGATTTCACGCAAAGCACCGGCACTTATTGGAGTAAGGAGTTTGCTAAAACAGCAAAGTTGCAACCAAACAACAAGGCCGGAGTAGTGAAGCTCAAATGGCGTTATTGGGATACTTATAGCGGAACAACGCCAAAATGGTCATCGTATTATTATGCTAGTAAGACGTATCAAACTGTTTTATATTCCGGAATTATACCGGGGCCAGACGGAAGAGTTCCAATATATGAGTTGTATGCACAATCAGTATATGATCATGTTTATTCGCCAGATCCAGACGCACAGTCGCAGTGGCCAGGATGGCTAAATCATGGAGCAGTATTCAGAGCATATTATACCCAAGAGGCAGGTTCAATACCAATTTATATGTTCTATGCAGAATCGATCAAAGATCACGTATATTCACCAGATCCGAATGCGCAATCGCAGTGGCCCGGTTGGGTGAATCACGGTCCAGCCTTTTATGCTTATACCACCCAAGTGGCTGGTTCAGTTCCTGTTTACGTGTTCTATGCGGAGTCAATAAAAGATCACGTTTATTCAACAAATCCAAATGCACAATCGCAATGGCCAGGATGGGTAAATTATGGTGTGGCTTTTTATGCTTTTCCTAATCTAAATTAAGGTTCAAAGCTATTGTACGGAGGTATACATCCTCCGTACAATAACACATTTCTATCCTCACCAACCTATAACTCAATCAGAAAGTTGAAACACGACTCAACAATTGTTTGGAAAACATAAATTCTACAGAAGCACCCAACTTGAAGGATGCATTTGACGGAAGTCGGATTTCTCTGGTAATCGATACCATACTTTAGGCACAACAATCAGCCTGTCAGGATTAGTATTCAACCACGCCGCCCACCAGCTAAAACTGCTATTAGAGATGATGGCATGCTTACAATTACTCATTAATTGCATATCCAGATAGCTCTCCGCACCCTTATTCCAATCTATAAAGTTTGCTTCATTATCATTAAGCGGCAGGTTTTCCTTGCACCAAAGTATATCATCTGAGAATATATAAAAAATAGGTTTTTCAACTTGACCCCTTATTAAAGAGATAGCTTTTTCAAAGTAGTCAAGATTCACAAGCCCCCCTAAATAAGGGTCTTTTAGATAGTCGCCCCTTCTAATGTGTATTGCCACACTCTGTTCGCTTTGCTCGAGCTCATTTAATAAATCAAAATTTTTGGATGGTTTTAAATCCGAAAAAGTAAAGTCCTTTCTCAGTTGGTCCGCAACACGTTCTACATATAAATGGTTTTGCCAATAACCCCAATAAATTTTTGAGCTGGAATCATCAAACAAAGAAGCGTTATAGGAAAACAGCGTTTGCTCTTCGTAATATTCGCCCTTCAATAATAGCAGTCTCCGCAATTTACGATATTTCCATTGCCGATTACGATGATCAAGCAAATTGACCTCCAATGCAGAAGCACGCCTTAGCCTGATATCAAACACATTTTCTAGTTCAAAACCATTATGCAATTTATATGTTTTAAATTCTCTTATGTCTGCTTTAACAGTATCAAATTGTTTTTCAAGCGCTTTATAGAAGGCGTACTGAAACATTTGATTTCCTAGCCCTCCTAAAAATCGAACTATTTTCATTTGACTATCTCTTATTTACACTGGGAACAAGTACATGCCCTTTCCAATTAAGCTAACGCTCTAATCAAGCTTTTAGCCGAATTCACACTCTTATTATTTAGACTTTCTTCCCCGTAACGACCCCTTTAATTGACGACTTTGTCATTTTACGAAAATCTCGCCAAGAAAAGAAGCGCCATTGAAAAAGTATTTTATCAAAATAGAGGGGTAAAGCAGATATTAATTTTTTGTGATTTCTTAAAAGCATCATCCATCTATCAAAGATCAGTGCTTCTAAATAAGAATGATCGTATATATTTCTTTTCCTATTAGTCAATATCAACGATAAAAAAAGTTCCCTAATGTCATAAAGCGAACACTCTTCCGTTCTCCATAAAAAAATTGCATGATGGATTTTAACCAACCTGTCCGTTATAGGAACACCTAAATTTTTGTGAATATTAGAAATAATTCGCTTTTCTTGTTCTATTACCTTACCGCTTCGAATTGAAGCATTCCCCATGTGTTCTCTATATTTAATTAACGGTACACCAAGATTAGCTCCCCTATACGTCATGAGTATTCTAAGAGACAATTCGAAATCTTCAGCTGGTGCATAGTCAAAATAACCTCCTAATTTTCTGATAATGTCGATTCGGATTATGCAACTAGGGTTAACAAACACATTGCGAAAGATTGTCTGTTCCTTTAGGTATTCATTATTGATCGGAACTGGATACATACCAATCTCGCGATCATTCTCATCAACTATAATCGCTTGTCCTCCACATATCGCTACATCTGGATTAGTTTCCATAAAGGTATACTGCACATGCAATCTGTCAGGAAGCGCAATATCATCGCTATCGAGAATAGCTAAGTACTTTCCTTTTGCTTCTTGCCACCCTCTATTTCTTGTATAAGTTAGTCCTTTATTCGTATTATTATTTAATACACGAATCCGAGGGTCATCAAATTTTTCGATAATAGCCAAAGTATCATCCGTTGATCCGTCGTTTATGATAAGTAACTCAAAATCATCGAAACCCTGCGCTATAACACTCTGAATGGAGGCTTTAATAAAACGACCGCTATTGTACGCGGCCATGAAAACTGTAATTGCTGGGTTATCTGTTTCTTTATTATTTCTCAAGTTCAAGATATTTAACAAAATAAACTCATTTATCTTTGTTTTTGCTACAAATTATAAAAAAATCAACATATTGTTGCAAAACTGAGATTGAGACCGTTACGTTACATATGAAAGTTGCCTATTGTTATCATAAAAACAACAAACACACTTATGCTGGAGATACCATTGCACTGGGTTTTGCGAATGCATTTCGCGATATGGGATATCCCTTTCGATTTTTCAATACTAATAAACTCAGAGGAATGAGTACAGAAAAGTTGAAGATGTGCCTCTTTAATCCTGATATGATATTCACATCAGTTGAAAATATAAATCTACTACCATTAGATTACTTAAAACAAAAGAAACTAGTACTTTGGGGACAATTCTATACCTCTTGTGATTATGAGGAACAGATTCACTGTATTAATACAGAAACAAAACTACTATTGAATAAGTACCGGGATAAACATGACATACTCATATGGTCGCAACATGAAGAAGAGATTAATGAATATTTTTTTTCAGGCTACCATAAAGAACTTGGTCTTAAATTCATACAGTTGATTCACGCGGCAGACAAATCGATATATAAAAAGCCGATCGTAGATATCGAATATGATTTTATTTGGATAGGCAATACCTCCCATAGGAAAGTTCGATACGAAAAATGGATAACTCCTTTAAAGAAAGTTCTTCCAAATTTTTTAGAATTCAACGAACATTCGATGTGTGATCCAAAAGATATTTACAAAGGTCAATATTATGCTAAAAGTTTAATATCTCCTAATATACATACTTCTGCGCAAGTGAAACATAAAATCCTACTCAATGAACGCGTCTTCACATCAACTCTTAACGGAGCTTTTCAAATCTGTGACAATCCAATAGCAAAAAAATATTTCACCGACGACGAGTTATTGATAGCTAAAACTCCACAAGAATTAATAGATTTATGTCTTTACTATTTGAAACACCCAAATGAAAGGGTTGGCATGATAGGCAGAATGTCACAAACAATCATGGAACATCATACATACCATGAAAGAATAAAATCTATTTTGTCAACATATAAAATCATTTCTTAAAGGTAAACAAGTAATTTATAATGGAATTTCACAACAAAAAGCCTAAAGCTATATTATTCTTCTTTCCCTTTTTTGGCTATTCAGGCTCTGAAATCATGCTTTTTGAATTTTTAAAGGGGCTAGATCGAAGCAAATTTGTGCCCTATCTATATCTGTTTGAAAAGGGTAGCTTAATTCAGGAATTACCTTCGGATATAACCTACTTTTTACCCTACAAAAAAACAAATACAATAAAAGATTGGGTGATTAGAAAATCTATACGTAAGAAAAATGAGAACCATTTAATCCATCAACTTAAAAGTATTCAAAAAAAAATCGGCCCGTGTTTATGGTATCTTAACACTATTGCGATCAATCCAAAAGTTTATGAAATAGCAAACTATCTGAACGTCAAAATCGTAACCCATGTACACGAGCTGCCTTATGCTTACACATGGTTTCCTAAACAGTACCTAAAGAACATTTTAACTTACAGCAATCATTGCGTCGTGTGCTCAAAAGCTGTACAAAACAGTTTCGGAGACATTGGGTTTAGCAACACATCAGTAGTTCACAACTTTATTGACACTGATAAAATCAAAAATTCGCTGAAAGATCAACCCATAAGCAGAGAAGGGCTAGGTATACAACGAGATGAATTTATATGGCTTATATCTGGCCATACAAATTATTGGAAGGGTATTCAATATCTGCCGGAAATCCTTAAGCAGATTGGCACAGAAAAAATGCGAATTATATGGGTCGGTCGTGAGCTGGACAATGCATTTTGCTATTACATAAAACTTTTACTAGACGAAAAGTACCCAGGGAAAGTCATATTTGCTGGTTCGCAAACTGACAATTATTATAAATATTTCGCAATTTCTGACGGATTCTTAATATTGTCTCTTCAAGAATCGTTTTCTCTGGTTGCCTTGGAAGCCACTTATTTTAACCTTCCAATTGTATCTTTTGAATACGGCGCTGCGCAGGAAATACTAGCGAACACATCAGCTCAAATAATTGATTCGTTCGATATTAATTGTTTTATTCAGGCTATGAAAAAGATTATGCAAATACAGAAAATTGGGGCAAAAAAGGAACTAAACCAAAATATATCATCGTACAAATCAAAACAAATAGCTCGCTTTAATCAGGTTATCGAAGAATTGGTCGGTTGATACAAAACTGGATTCATATTTTTTGCTTTAGCATTTAACTATTAAAGTAGATTTTTCTCAATAAGTTCAATCTACTGAGCGTTGATTTACTGCTTAGATCAATTCCTTCCAGCACTTCATAATATCTAAGTAGGAAAGACCAGTAGCGAAGACCTTTTTTCCCTCTTTGCCTATTACTTAGTATATCATAAATACACCTAATTTCATTTTGATTAGGACAATTAAATTCAGCCAAGTGTTTCACCCATTCCAAATTAAATTCAAAAGATTTTTTTGATTTCTTTTGCTGTGCTCTTAACGTTAAAGGATCGGTAACATTATGAGCATGCTGCCTGTGCTTGGCAAGTACTTGAGGAACGAACCCGATACTTCCGATACTTTGGGCCACAAAGGCAAGCCACCAATCGTGATAGAAGTTATGATGAAATGGCAGTGCATAAGTTAGTAGTTCCTTGCGAAACATACTTGAATGCCCTGGTATACTATTATGCTTTAAGAAAAATAGATTGGATTGATCATTAAACTTGTCGTAAATTTCTGATTCTGTCTTTTCTGAAATTAGTTTATCCTCTTCATTAATAAAAGAAGAATCATGATAAACCAACATATGCATCTTAATTTGTTCCATTAAAACTTCTATTTTATTAGGATTCCATATATCGTCTTGGTCGGACATCGCGATATAATCTCCCGTGCAGAGCCTGAGAGCCTTTTCAAAATTCTTTATGAATCCGATATTCGAATTATTTTTGTGAATTTTTATGTTAGACCTATTATTAGACATTGTTTGGAGGATATCCCATGTCCCGTCGCTAGAATTATCGTCAACAATAATGATTTCCAGATTAGAATATGATTGACAGCATATACTGTTAATTTGCTTCTCTAAAAACTCTTCACCATTATAAGTGCATAGTGCAATGGAAATAAGAGGATAATCTTTCATTGTTTTTACCTATTAAATCTTTTGAAAAACAAAAGATATACTTAAAACGAAGAGACCATAAAATTGCTACAAGAGTCTGTCTAAAGGAACAGAAGTTTTCTATATTTGTACTCACATCGTAGTATAAGAACGAAGCCACCGATGATTTCTGTAGTAATTGCATCTCTAAACGAAGACTTATTAACTAAGGTCAAATCTAATATTTCCAATACAATCGGAGTTGTTCACGAAATCATTGTTACTAAGAATACTGCTATAAACAATAACGGTATTTGCCAAATATATAATAATGCAGCTGCTGTTGCAAAATACGATATACTATGTTACATGCATGAAGATATAGAGATGAAAACATCGAACTGGGGTAAAAAAATTGTATCTTATTTCGATGAAATCAAGGACCTTGGCATTATTGGAATATTTGGAAGCACTTATAAAACCTTTGTTCCTTCCGGCTGGGGTGTAATGAACGATTCTAATAGCACCAATTTCGGATGTTATATCCAAGGTTTTAAAAGCGTTGCAAAAAAAAAGGAATACATACAGGTTAATAGAAGAAAGGAATCTTTTAAACAAGTTTTGTGCATAGACGGCATGTGGTTCTGTACAACAAAAAAAATAGTTTTTGAAAACCCTTTCGACGACGAGACCTTCAAGCACTTTCATGGTTATGATATTGATTTTTGTCTTTCACTTTACAACAAATACAATGTAATCGTAACTTATGAAGTTCTACTAGAGCATTTTTCGGAAGGGACTTATAACGCTCATTGGTTCGAAGAAGCACATAAACTACATGAGAAATGGAAAAAATATTTACCTATGAGTTCTGAAGTGATCCCATCCGTTGAAAAGCAATTAATTGATAAAAGATCATTCAAATGGCTCATTCAATCTTCAAAAAAGCTAAGCCTTACAAAAGGGCAGTTGTTACAACTTCTTTATTTCTATTGGAAGTCAGGAAAATTTTCTTTAAAAAACTACATTAAGCTTGCTTATTATAGTTTAAAATTTTAGTTTTGACTTAGGTAGCATTTTCTTTCCTCGGCAATATCGAAATAAAAATGATAATTTTCTTAAACCCGAACGATCGTTACTAGGAAAAAGCTGTTTAAAATTTTTATAGGTGATGCTAAACAAGCTAAATGCGAAAAAAGAATTTTGTCTTTTTTTGTGGCTACGGTATAAATCCACCAAAAAACTCTTATCTTGAGCATAAAGATTTTTATACATCGAGAACGCCTCAAGATGCGAGTTTACAGTTTCCATCTCTATTCGATAATGCAGATACCGGTTATTTGAGATTTTTTCACGATATTGAGTAATTACTGATGAAGAATGTTCTCTATATTTAGTTAGAACAGCGTTTTTAAAAACGATTTTTTGTTCATACGCAGCGACAAAACCAATCCACCAGTCGTAAAAACATTGCTTAGGAAAGGGAAGTATTTTATTCGCTAGTTCTTTACGCATTAAACAAGTATGGCCTGTCACGTAATTTGTAAATAAAACACCTTTATAATTGTGGAATACAATATCCTTAGAAGGATCAATTAAATATTTTTGCAGCACATTATCATTTTCATCAATAAAGACCGAATTAGAATGGACTAATAAATTCTCTCCTATGGCTTCCAACAATACTTGAATCTTATTTGGCAACCAAATATCATCTTGGTCAGATATTGCTATGTAATCTCCTGAACATAATCTGATGGCCTTTTCAAAATTTGCGTTAAATCCGATATTTGCTGGATTTCGGAAGCATTTTATCCTTGCGTCTCGCTTCGTAAACTCTTCAATAATATTTAATGTTGAATCAGAAGAGGCGTCATCGACAATTACTACTTCAATATTTTTATAGGTTTGAGATAATATACTGTTTATCTGTTTCCGAATAAATTTTTCTCCATTGTAGGTACACAACGCTACGGACACAAGCACCATATTATAAATATTTATCTACACCACTTCCAAAATTCACAAGTTTCTCTGAAATTATTTTTTTTATAAGTTCATCCTTATCACTTAAGTTATTTCTTGGTTGTTCCTTGTGATAGATGTGATATACAATTCCTGAAAATTTGATAATCCGCTTTTTGACTCCTAAATTGATCAGCTTGGCAGCTATTTCATTGTCTTCTCGTCCCCAGCCAATAAAATCTTCCGAATAGCCATTTACTGACAACAAATCCGAACGATAAAACGCCATGTTACACCCTCTTAGATAATAGATATCATGATTCTTATAATTGCTAAGCAAGGGACTTAAAAAAGGGAGCCGAAGACCATTAGATCGATTTTTGACACCTCTACTAAGAATAGATAAGGTCTTTTTTTCCCCTATTAAAAGCTCGTTAGAAATGGTTTCTCCAAGCATAACACGACTCCCGCTTACAAAGGTACCTTTTTTACGAAATTTGAAATGGTCATAAATAAATTTTTTTCCCAATATAAGGTCACCATCTATCTGGATGATATAATCCATGCTAGCTTTTGCTATTGCTTTATTTCTGATTTGCGCAAGCTGAAAACCATTGTCCTCTTGCCAAACATGTATTAATGGAACATAGAATAGCTTACGAAAGGAATCAATAACACTTTTGGTTTCCTCTGTTGAGCCATCATCAGCAACGATAACTTCATTAGGAAGCTTTGATTGGTTAAGTACGCTCTGTAGACATAACCTTAAAGCCGATGGCCAATTGTAGGTTGATATTATTAAAGAAATGGTGCAATTCATTTAAAATCGGTAGATCAACTCCTTAATATTGAGAAAACTCTAAGACAGACACTTTTTCGTGCTGTAAAGATTCAAAATAACCGTTCTCGCACCTCTTTAACTTTTCGAACATCGATTGATTTAACAGGCTAAGATGACGATTTTCATGTTTTCTCGATGCAACAGAATGAAAAATATGGTACTGAATAGCCATAAATTTCAACCTCTTTTTCTTAACGCCGATATTGATCAGCCTTGAAGCCATTTCTTCATCTTCATGTCCCCAACCTTCTAACATATTGTTATATCCATTTATCCTCACAAAATCGCGTTTCCAATATGCTAAATTACAACCACGCACACTCTTAGAACATTTTTTCTTTCTAGAAGTAAAAAGCCATGCCATACTTGGCAACCTGAAAGCATTGAATCTGTGTTTAACACCTTTACTAAAAAAAGAAAAGTCTATTCTCTTGTCTTCAAAAACGGAAGGGAGAATTTCTTTTTTTAAATGTGCTCTCGTCCCTCTTATAAAGGTCTTATTCTCCGCAGCCCTTAAGTGATCTTCCACAAAATTTATATCTAATATAACATCACCATCAATTTGTATTATATACTCGCTTGATGCTTCTGCGACTGCTTTATTTAAAATAATCGTTTTCCTAAACCCCTTATCCTCATGCCAAACATGCTTCAACGGAACCGGAAATATACTTCTGAATGAGTCGATAATAAATTTAGTTTCTTCTGTAGAGCCGTCATCCGCGATAATGACTTCATTTGGTAATATCTTTTGCGCCAGTACGCTTTTAAGCGATAAACTCAAGGCTTCAGGCCAATTGTATGTTGATATTATTAGGGATGATGTCGGTCTTTTTTGCTCCATAATCTAAAGTATAACGCTCTTGCTAAAGTACTAAACGAAAATGCTGCCAATTTGCTACACTGGTATCAAAAGCTTTTTTATAAACGATAAATACTCCGTTTAACACGCTTATTTTTGCTAATTGAACAGGTAACTCAACCATTACTTAAGCAAAGCATTCGCCTTCTCAAAACCGATATTACTATACAAAAATCCTGCCATGTTGCATTCTATCTCTGTACATTTTATTCGGAAAGTTTTAGTCTTCCTCAGCAAACCATTCATCCTTTAAATCGTCAATCTCTCGCCGATCTTTTTTAGTAGGGCGCCCTGTCCCTCGGTCTCGCTTTAAAACAGGGGCGTGGAACATGGATTTGTAACCATAAGTTTCTTCTACCGGGGTTAAATCTTCGTAAAAAGCAGCAGCAGTCTTTGCATCTACACGCCTTTCAAGTAAATCAACTACTTTAATCACTTTTTTTTCAATACCTTTTTGGATATGAAAGGTCTCTCCTACTTTTACGACATATGAAGGCTTAATATTTTGCCCATTCAGCTTAACTCGCCCAGCTTTACAAGCTTCTGTTGCCAAACTTCGTGTCTTAAAAAGGCGGATCGCCCATAAATATTTATCGATACGGAGTTTTTCTAATGCTGTAGCCATAATTAGCAAATGTAACTTTTTGGGTGGAAATCGCAAAATGAAGCTTTTTTGTTGCTTTTAAAAAGAACGTTTTTCTTAATCAACTTCTTTCATCATTAGTTAGTTTTAAAGGCATTCAAGCTTTCCCTAACGGGAAGGTTTCTTGGCAAAAGGGTGAATAAACCCAAGGCTGTGCAGGCTACCTTGCAACTGATTGCAAAGCATCGCTGGCGCGTATTGGAGCCGTTTCACTTCCTCAATCCGCTTAGATATTGCCATATGAACAGACATGCAAATGCTTTGCGGCTCGTTGCCTCGGTATCCTCCAAGGCAGTTTTACCCACGCACAGGGCTATATTTAGGGCTGAAGATATAATACGCTTGGTTAAAAGTAAAAGTCCATCGTTCTACTAAAATGCCGCCTCCAAAATTTACAGTCAGCACTAGGAGGCACTACCATTCCTGTAAATTTTGAAGCGGCGAGCTTTCTTTGCTTCTTTTCTTTCGCGGAGAAAGAAAGAAGTTAAAATAAATGTTCTTATAATATAAACACCTTGCATCTATATGTTAAAGCTTGTTCAGAAGCAAGGCATTTGATACGCTAATCACCTTACTCCTTATTAAAAGCGCTGTTTTTAAAAATAGCTCTAAATATAATCCAGATAAGACTACCTGAAAGCACACCTACTACCGCACCACCAAGAATATCAAACGGATAATGAACGCCATTGTAAATTCTACTGTAGGAAACCAACAAAGCCCAGAACAATAAAATGATCTTCAACCAATTATATTTTGCAGGCAACAAGAAGAAGAGAAATGTTACAAGCCCAAATGCATTGGCACTGTGAGATGACACAAAACCATAATTACCACCGGGACCGGCTTCGCTTAAATGAACTAAGCCAGCTAAAGTTGGTTCATGAGAAGGTCGAAAACGCTTCACCAGATTTTTCAAAAGTCCGGAAGCAGTCTGATCACACAAAGTAATAGTTACAGCAATGGCGAGTAGAATATAAATAGCGAATTTCTTATAAACTCTAAATAAGAAAAACAATAACACAGCATAAAACGGAAACCAGAACAGTTTATCACTTGCCCAATACATTACCGTATCAAAGAAAGCATTGTGTTTTCCGTTGATTGCTAGAAATAATTCTGTATCAAACTGTTTTAAATCTTCAAGCATTGATTCCATCTAATCAAGTTTTTAGGTTAATGTACAAATGGTTTTTTTATTTCAATAACTGAATGCTATATTAACATTAGGTGACAATGGTATTCAGAATAGCCGTTAAACATTAAATCCTGATGAGATATTTATACAATTTCAGGACTTTCTTCACTTTGCGTTTGATCAACATTTTACGTGATGCTCCGCTTATTTTCTTGAGACAGTATGCTGAAGACAGTCCCGACAAAGATGCATATTCCTCACTGATAATCCTCAGAATTTCTTTATCAAAGGTGAGATCAAGGGTGAGTTTTCCGAAATTTTCAAGTCTTTTATGTATCTTGATACGAGCATAAACGTTTATTCTATTCAAATCAACCATATAAAAACGATAGACACCATATTCTTGTCTGATCAGAAAATTCCCGGCCGTATTATCAATAAACTGAATACCGTTTTCATGCAGATTATAGATTAATGCACAGTATAAGCCTTAATAATCTCCATTCGTCCGGGAAAATCGCGGTTAAAAAGAACGTCCGCCAAAGTAAAAGTATTTTCGAGGTGTTCACTTATATAATAACTTGAAGTTAAACCAATGAAATCATGATTTTCAATATAGGCTACAGGTTTAGGTGTGTAAAAATTTTTATCCAAAAGTAATTGTGCGTATTCAAAAGACCTTCTTGCTTTAGACCTCCGGTAAAATTTATAAACGTGTCGGTTGATAATATTATGCTGTTTGAAGGATTTAAAGTTGAATAGTACCCCCTTAATCTCAAAAATTTTAACAACGTTTCTATCTCCGTTACCAATGATTGTTCCGCTTGTTTTAATTTTTTTTAAAGTAAGGATGATTTCCTCATTATACTGAGAAAAATCTTCTGCAAAAAACACCTTCATTTCACTTATTTCACCGTTTAATCTTTGTTCAAAGCGTTGTAGATTAACTGCATAATTTTTTCATTATCAACATGATTGGTATTAACTGCAAAACTCTTGTCATTATAGGGCGCATAGACGTCTTCATCACTAACAGAAAACAAGCCAATCGTAGGTATGCCTGAAGCACTTGCTAAATGCATTACCCCGCTATCAGCTGCAATGAAGAGTGCAACATTTGCAATAAAGCCTCCCATTTCACGAATATCCGTACTGTAAAAATGAGGAATCTTAAAATTTAGCTTCGATATATTTTCAACGGGTAACAACTCAATAATATTGTAACTCGGAAAATTTTGCTGTAATATCTCATAAAATTTGGTCCACCACTCTTCAGGATAACATTTTTCACCCGTTGCATTGGTAAAAAGACAAATAGTATCCCTGTGGTTATGAGTTAAATTATCCAATTTTTCCTTTCCCTGAGCAACTTCAATTTGGTCTAATTTGAGATCGAGCTTAGGAATGGTGGTGGAATTTTCGCTATAGCCTAACTTTGATAAATAGTCTCTTAGGTTATAAATTGAATTTTTAGCCAAGTGTCTATAATCGGAATATTTAACTTGTATTTCTTCATTAAAGTCACCAAAAAACTTATAGCGTGAACGAGCAAACAGTGTTGATAATCTGCCCGATGAAGAACCGGTAGTTGAATTGATCACAAGATCATATTTTCTGGCTTTCAAGAGTCCCCAACCTTTTAGGTATTTAAATAAATTACTGAACGGTTTTTTAGGAAGCTGGATTATTCTATCAATATTTTTATAGTTCTTAAAAATTGAAGGTGACACTCCGCCTTTCACAAAAAGGTCTACTTTACTATCCGGAAAAACATTGATAACTTCCTGAACTAGTGCTGTAATTATCAAAAGATTTCCTAACCGGTGATTAGGTCTCGTAATTAATATTTTTTTTATGACAACATCCTTTTTTTTATCTACCACAGCATGGGATTTTCCAATATCTTTGGTAAGATTTCTCATTACAGTTCTTCTAACAGCATTCGTTTTTTTCATCGTTGTCCGGTGTTACATCTATTTGTAGTCTTCCCCAATTAGCTACATTCAAAATTAAAAAATCCAGTCAGAATTGGAGGGTAAACGATTTAAATTTGGTTAATAAAGTTGAAGTAGGTGTTTATTGTCCCATCCTGCATTCAATCTTCTAGTAATGCAGTCAACAGATTCACCTTATTGCCTATAGTCTATCACCTAAACAGGGAAATCGCTTCAAATAGGTAAAAGACGAATTCCCTGATCGCCTAAGGCCTGCTATCACTATATCAATAAATTTTACTTTCTTTGTTAAACTTTTTTATTGAAATGACTGCAGAATTAAAAAAACTGATTGAAGAAGCCTGGGAAGAAAGGCACCTAATAGAATTTAAAGAATATAGAGAAGCAATTGAAACCACTGTTCTTCACTTAGATGAAGGAACCTTACGTGTCGCAGAAAAAGTTGCTGGACGGTGGCATATTAACGACTGGATCAAAAAAGCGGTTATTTTATATTTCCCGATCCGTCAAATGAACGAAATACATGTAGGTCCTTTTGTTTTTCATGATAAAATGAAACTAAAAACGAACTACAAAGAGGCGGGTGTTCGCGTGGTACCACATGGTTTAGCGCGTTATGGAGCCTTTTTAGCCAAAGGGGTAATTATGATGCCATCTTATGTTAATATCGGCGCTTACGTAGATGAAGGTACTATGGTAGATACGTGGGCGACGGTAGGGTCTTGTGCACAGATCGGGAAAAATGTACACTTAAGTGGTGGTGTTGGTATTGGCGGTGTGTTGGAACCTGTACAGGCCGCTCCCGTGATTATCGAAGATAATTGCTTTGTCGGGTCGCGAGCTATTGTAGTCGAAGGTGTCCGTGTGGAAGAAGAAGCCGTGTTGGGGGCCAATGTTGTGCTTACAGCATCTACCAAGATTATCGATGTCACGAGTGATATTCCAAAAGAATATAAAGGAGTAGTGCCTGCACGTTCAGTTGTGATCCCAGGTTCGTATACCAAAAAATTCCCTGCCGGAGAATACCAAGTACCTTGCGCCTTGATTATTGGCCAACGTAAGGAGTCAACTGATAAAAAGACTTCGTTAAATAATGCCTTAAGAGATCATAATGTAGCGGTTTAATTGGGCAGACCGATTTTTGCCAATAGGAAACATCCATCATTGCTGAACATAAACACCTATAAAATAATCTGGACACACGGTAACAATTATCTATATTGAGCGGCCATCAACCCTTATGAGAAATAATTAAATGAAGATCGGATATGACGCGAAACGTGCTTTTCATAACAAAACGGGATTAGGCAACTACAGTCGGTCCTTGATTGATGGCATGTGCCATTTCCATCCTGAAAATCATTACTTCTTATTTAACAGTAAGCCTTCAGCTTTGTATAAAGCTGAAGGCTTACATGTTCTGGAGGTTCTTCCTTCAAATAGACTAACGCAGAAGTTCTCTTCTTTATGGCGCAGTTTTTCTTTGAATTCACTTGCATGTAACTACGACTTGGATATTTATCATGGTTTAAGTCATGAGTTACCTTTTGGGCCAAAGAAAGGAAAAACCAAATGGGTTCTAACGGTACATGATCTTATTTTTATTCGTTACCCTCAGTACTTTAAACCAATTGATCGAACTATTTATCGTTATAAAATCAAAAAGGCTTGCCGAAAGGCTGATAAAATTGTCGCCATTAGCGAACAAACGAAACGGGATTTAGTAGATTTCCTAGGTGTTGAAGCACAAAAAATTGAGGTTATTTACCAGAGTTGCCACCCGCATTTTAAGCTTCCCGTAAACACCTTTAAAAAAGAGCAGGTTCAAAAGAAATATCAGTTGCCTCCTACATATTTATTACAAGTAGGCACGATTGAAACCAGAAAGAATTTATTGCTTACCATCAGGGCCTTGGAGCATATTGCTGCTCATATATATTTGGTTGTAATCGGCAAAGCAACCCCTTATTTACAACTTGTTCAAGCCGAAATAGCCAAAAGGAAGTTGCAGAAACGTGTTATACTACTTCATTCCGTACCCTTCGATGACTTGCCTACTATCTATCAATTAGCACATATCTTAGTTTATCCTTCTCGCTTCGAAGGTTTTGGTATCCCAATTATTGAAGCATTAAATAGTGGGGTACCCGTAATTGCAGCAAAGGGTTCTTGTCTGGAGGAAGCCGGAGGACCGAACAGTTTGTATGTAGACCCTGATGATGATGCAGCGCTATCCTCTGCAATTAATCGAATCAGTAAAGATAAAGAACTACGAACATCGATGATTGCGCAGGGTAAAGATTATGCACAGCGCTTTGAGCCTAAAAATCTGGCCAACGATCTCTTTAACTTCTATAAAAACATACAATGAACAGTGATATTAACCACGCACTCGAAGTATTAAAATCCGGCGGTATCATTCTATACCCCACAGACACCATCTGGGGCATTGGTTGCGATGCCACTAACCCGGAGGCCGTCAACAAGGTATATCAATTAAAAGGTCGCTCGAAAGATAAAAGCCTGATTATTCTTCTTGAAAATGAAAATAAATTAATGGGCTATGTGCAAGAAATTCCGGAAGTTGCTTATCAATTGATCGAATACACAGAAAAGCCGCTCACAATCGTATATGAAGGCGCGAAAAATCTGGCGTCTAATTTAGTGGCCGAAGATGGCAGTATTGGTATCCGAATCGTAAGGCATCGCTTTTGCGAACAGCTGATCCAACGTTTCCGAAAACCTATTGTTTCTACTTCTGCCAATAGGAGTGGCGAGCCTTCCCCTAAAAATTTTCTTGAAATAAGTGATGAGATTAAGAACGGCGTTGACTATGTAGTGGAATTTGGCCAAACAGATTTAACACCCAAGCAGGCTTCAACAATCATGAAGTTGGATCCGAGTGGGGCCTTTTCTTTTATCCGAAAGTAGCCTCGTAAGGTAATGAGCCATCAACCGAAGGCAATGAGTTTGTGTCTCTTCATGATCACTTAAAGCGATCTCGAAAGCCATGAAGTCAGTGGTCAATGGTAGGATCTACTTACAGTTCGCAACTGGTAACTCACAAAATTTTCCCTATTTTTGCCCCACTGATGAAAGAGTACTTGCAACTTCCTATTTTTGACACGCTGAGCGATTTAGCCCATCAATACGATACAGAAATTTATGTAATTGGCGGATATGTACGCGATCGATTGATGAAAAGACCTTTCAAAGAGGATATCGATATTTTGGTTATTGGAAGTGGTATTGACTTTGCGGAAAAGGTAGGTCATTATCTCAACGTTAAGGTGTCCGTTTTCAAAAATTTTGGAACGGCTATGTTGCGCCACGGCCAGATTGATATTGAATTTGTGGGTGCAAGAAAAGAATCTTATCGAAGGGATTCGCGCAAACCAATCGTTGAAAATGGCACGTTGGAAGATGACCAAAAGCGACGTGACTTCACGGTTAATGCGATGGCACTAAGCCTGAATAAACATAATTTCGGTGAATTGCTAGATCCTTTCAACGGTGTAAAAGACATTCAAATCAGAACCATCCGTACACCATTGGAACCGGCAACTACTTTCTCTGATGACCCATTGCGAATGATGCGTGCTATACGGTTTGCCAGTCAGTTACAGTTCAAAATCAGTTCGCCAACCTTTAATGCGATTAAATCACAACGTGAACGTATCAAGATTATATCGAAGGAACGCATCACCGACGAGCTCAACAAAATCATTTGTTCAAAAAAACCTAGTATTGGGTTCAATTACCTTTTCGATACCGGGTTGCTAGAGCTCATTTTTCCACTGATGACCCAATTATATGGCGTTGAGATTATCGATGGCAAAGGACACAAAGACAATTTTTACCATACCCTAGAGGTATTGGATAATATAGCCGAGGCTACGGACGATTTATGGTTGCGATGGGCTGCTATTCTACATGATATTGCAAAACCCGCTACGAAACGTTTCGATAAAAAACAGGGATGGACATTTCACGGGCATGAGGACCGAGGAGCACGAATGGTTCCAAAGATATTTGCCGATTTTAAACTCCCGCTCAACGATAAAATGAAGTTTGTACAAAAGTTGGTGCTTCTCCATCTTCGCCCCATTGTGCTGGCAAACGATATCGTGACGGACTCTGCTGTGAGGCGTTTACTTTTTGAAGCCGGCGATGATATCGACAGCTTAATGAAACTTTGCCATGCAGACGTAACAACAAAAAATGAATACAAACGTAAAAAGTATAGAGAAAACTTTGAGCTGGTAAAACAACGGATCAAAGATGTGGAAGAACGCGATCAGATAAGAAATTGGCAGCCTCCTGTGAGTGGTGAAGATATTATGAAGTCATTTAACCTGCGCCCGGGCCCGGAAGTGGGTATTATTAAAAAAGCAATACGAGAAGCAATTTTAGAAGGCGACATAAAAAATAACCGGGAAGAGGCGCTTGCCTATATGGAGAAGAAAGGAAAGGAACTGGGTCTTATCAAACAACGGTCATAAATAGGACATTGCTACGGGTGTGTTGCAATACAATCTTTCGCCCATAAGCCGACAGCAGATTTTTCATTTTTTTACCTTCCCCACGGGGGGTAGGCCGTCCGTCCGGGAGGCAGGCTTTTTAATTTTTACTTTTTAATTTTTACTTTTTTAGTGATATTAGCGTTTTAAAATAAAAACAGGGTTTTCTGTCATGGCTATTTATAGGTTTCGAGTTACTTTTGAAGATTACGACGATATTATCCGCGAAATTGATGTGCTTTCAACGCATACTTTTTTAGATTTGCATCATGCCATCCATCAATCAACCGGTTATAATCCAGAGGTCTCCTCTTCCTTTTTTATTAGTAACGATCAATGGATGAAGGGTGAAGAAATTGCCTACTTGCCAACTAAGCGAAAAGAAGAACGAGGAATAATACTGATGGAACGTTCTAAATTGAACAAATTTATCGACGATCCCCACCAGAAATTTTACTATACCTATAACTTTGATAGACCCTTTGATTTTCACGTTCAACTCATTAAGATATTAAAAGAAGAAAGTGGAAAAGTATATCCGCTCACTGTTAAAACCGTTGGAATTGCTCCAAAACCATTCGGTGCTGCTGTTGTTCCTACAGATGCTTCTGCCTCAAAAAAAGAGGATAAGGAAGATTATGATTTCCTCAATGAAACCGAGTATGGTATCGATGAAGCCGAAGATATGGATTTGGATTTAATGGATGGCGAAGAAACGCAGGATGATTCGGAAGAAAAAGACGATTTTTCCGGTGAATTTTCTGATAACGAAAATTACGAGGATGACTACTAATTAGCTAATTTTCCAATTAGCTAATTAGCCAATATTTTCATAACTCTTTATTGGCTAATTTTCCGATTAGCTCATTGGCTAATTAAAAATATTATCAAGACACTCATTACCATAGTAGGCCCTACGGCAATTGGCAAAACTGCCTTAGCTATTGAGGTAGCTCAGGCTTTCCGTACAGCAATTATCTCAGCTGACTCTAGACAATTTTATCGTGAAATGACCATTGGTACGGCAAAGCCAAATGATGAGGAACTTCAGGCTGCGCCCCATTTTTTCATAAACTCGCTTAGTATAAAGGATACCTATAGTGCCGGTGATTTTGAGAAGGACGCCTTAGCAAAATTAGCAGAACTTTTCTTGGAAAAAAATGTGGTGATCATGGCAGGGGGAAGTGGCTTGTTTGTAAATGCTGTATGTGAAGGATTGGATGAACTTCCTCGTCCGCTACCGGGTGTGCGGGAACATCTGAATCAGCTGTACCGAAATGAGGGACTAACTTCCATACAGGAAAAATTGAAGCACGTGGATCCCGATTATTATAAAGCGGTAGATATTTATAACCCGCAACGAATCATTCGCGCACTTGAGGTATATGAAAGTACGGGTCAACCTTTTTCTTCCTTTAGAAAGGAACAATCTGCTCCAAGGCCCTTTCAGCTGATAAAAATCGGACTTAATACCGAAAGGAATATCTTATACAATCGCATTAATAAGCGTGTAGATTTAATGATGCGGCAGGGATTAATGGAAGAGGTTCAACGGCTTATTCCGTATAGAACACAACCTCCCCTGCTTACCGTCGGTTATGCAGAACTCTTCGATCACTTGGACGGTAAATACACCTTGGAGGAGGCCGTGGATAAGATAAAACAACATACACGGCAATTTGCTAAGCGACAAATCACTTGGTTTAAAAAAGACAGCAATACATATTGGTTTGAGCCAGGACAAACAGCCGAGATCATTACCTTCATTGAGGATAAACTGAAATAAGGTAAAATTTTGATGCTATCTAATCATACAAACACTCGCTATATCTTTTTGAATTATTGATACTTTGTTAGTTTTTTTAAGGTATGAATGAGCCCTTCGGGGTTTTGAATTTTGAATTCATTACACTTATCATTTTAAGCCATTTTTTTATTACTTTTTTGTTGCATAGAAGAAATAAAAATTTTACATTTGGAACACTTTGTAAAAGTAAAGCTAACACATTATAAACTTATAACTTTCAAGGAAGCGTATAAAATTGCTTCCTTGAAAGTATAAAAAATTCACTACGATACACTTTCCCCTCCAATTGCTGTTTTTCTAAAAATAAAGTATTAACGTATTTTCTTTATTACTAAAAATTTGCAATTACTACAAACCTTTATTACTTTCGTTTGTATTTATTATGCAAGCATAATAAAAACGATAAACCAATTTTGAGAACTCCTATTTAAACTTTACATTATGAAGAAGATGATTTTAATGGCAGGTATACTTGTCGGTTCGTTTTTCTACTCTGCAAAAGCTCAAGATGACTACAATAAAGGTTTCTATATCAAAGCAGGCGGAGCCTATTTCTTAAAAGTGACCCCTGTCGAATTTCCCGCTATAGGCGGCCAACCGGCAAGGGACAGAATCTTTAACATCATTCCCGGCGACCCTCCTACCCAGCAAACGGTATCAGAAAGTACGATTACCGGGTCTTTCGGTGAAGGGTGGCGAGTCGGTTTAACTCCTGGTTATCGCTTTAGCAGAATATTAGGCGTGGAAATCGGACTTAACTACTACAACAGTCGCTCTCAAGATATGATGCGCCAGCGTGGTAGCCTTGGTGGAAATGAAGTACTGAATTTGCACAACAGCGGCAAAGTAAAGGCATTTGACGTTGCACCTGCACTCGTGGCACACATTCCAACCAGTAGTAATGTAAAACCTTATGTGAAAGCGGGTGTAATTATTCCTATTGGGGGCTATTTAGAAATTACAACGACTGCAAATGACCGAACAGGTAGTATTGCGGAAAGCATGCATATGGTTCCAGCCAATGTTCCTCCAGGCTCAACCATGATACTCGCTAATGTAGAACGCGTAGACCGGATTAAAGCAAACCCTACAGTAGGTTTCCAGAGCGCTATAGGGTTCGATTGGATGTTAAATGATCGCATCAGTATCTATGCTGAATTGGAATATAGAAACATTTCTGTCGGGGGGAAGAAAAAGGAACTTCATGATTTAAGTGGTGAATATACGGTCGTATATAATGGGCAACCCGTAGCCAATGGCTCACTCAGTAAAGACGCCGCCAGCGAAAGCAGTAAATTGGTGAATTATCATAAAACTATAACAAGTGGGGATAACGTTGCCGGTTGGGAGGGATTTGATTCAAGTAAACCCGCCGATGAATTACGATCCTATATCAATATTGGAGGGTTGGGTGTTAACCTAGGAATTAAGATTCCTTTTGGAAATTAACAGCTACCTCACGTAATCAATCCTAATTAGCTAATTGGCTTATTGGTCAATTAGCTAATTAAATCACCTCTTCCTTTTCTTATAACTTATCTCGACTTGGGCCGTTCCTGACTGTACGATACCTAGTCGACGAGCTGCCTTTTTCGACAAATCGATGATCCTTCCGGAAACAAATGGTCCCCGATCGTTAATACGCACCGTTACGGTATGTCCATTATTGAGATTTTTAACTTTAACCTTTGTACCGAATGGCAAGGTTTTATGAGCTGCTGTCAACTTGTATTGCCTAAATTTCTCTCCACTCGCTGTGCGTCTCCCTTTAAACTTATCTGCATAATAAGAAGCTCCTCCGCGTTCATGCAAACGAGGAGCACACGAAGCCAGTAAAAATAAACAGGCACTGAAAATCAGTGCCTGTTTAACTATGTTGCAAAAATTTCTCATTATTCGCTATCTATTGCTGATTGTGGCCATGTCCCTTTCTTCTTTCCCCACTTCTTATTCGGCTTTGCTCCCATTATAAACTCAATTTCTCCCCCATTTATTATATCTGCATGGCTAAAATAAGTTTTATCGTACTTTTTACCATTAAACCTTACTTCTTGTACATATATATTTTCTTTGCTGTTGTTTATCGCTTTAAAGCGCAACTCTTTCCCTCCGCCCGGTCTAAAGACAACTTCATCAGCGGCTGGACTTCCTATGACATATTGGCTACTTGCTGGATTAGCAGGATAAATACCTGCAATGCTCCATACAGCCCAAGCGCTCATTTGTCCGCAATCTTCGTTTCCTGCATAACCATCTGGTTGATCATGGTACATGGAATCGACAATCTGCCGTACACGCTCTTGTGTTTTCCATGGCTCCCCCAAAAAGCTGTACATATACGCGATGTGATGACTCGGTTCATTGCCGTGAGCATATTGCCCGATCATACCACTTACATCAGGTGATGTATTCCCTCCGGTTAACTCGGAGTTTACAGAAAACAAAGAATCAAGCTTTTGACTTAACTTATCGGAACCACCATACAAATTCGCTAAACCTCTTACATCGTGTGGCACAAAGAAAGAGTGTTGCCAAGCATTTCCTTCCACATATTGCGCTTTCACCTCATCATGCTCGGATAAATAAGGATCGAATGGAAGGACAAAATTTCCATCGCTGTTCTTTGCCCTCATAAACCCTGTTTTCTTATCAAAAATATGCTGATAAGCTTGTGCTCGTTTACTGAATTTTAAATAATCGTCTTCCTTTCCTAATTTTTTGGCCACTTGCGCAATGCACCAATCGTCATAACCATACTCCAAGGTTACACTGGCACTATGCCCCATCTTATCCTGAGGCATATATCCATACTTAATATATTCAGGCACACCCCTACCCGTTTGAAATGCAGAAGCGAGCATCGCTTTATATGCTTTCTCTTTATCAATACCGGGCCAGTCCTTCAAAATGGCATCTGCTATCACAGGTATTGCATGGTAGCCGGTCATTGTATTGGTTTCCCAAGTACTTAAATCCCACACAGGCAATAACCCATTTTCATCATAGAACGCTAGCATACTATTAAGCAGGCCGGTATATTTCTCCGGTTGTGTAACGGTAAATAAGGGATTAAGTGCCCGAAATGTATCCCATAGCGAGTAAACGGTATAACGTTGATCGTTATTCGCCATTTTGAGCACTTTGCCACTTACATTTTTGTAAGTTCCGTCTGCATCTGAAAATAAAGAAGGGGCGATCGAGGTATGATAAAGGGCTGTATAAAACACACGTTTTAGCTTTTCGTCTGACGAAGAAACTTGCACTTTTTGTAGTTCATGTTCCCATTTGTTGGCAGCATCTGTCTTTACCCGCTCAAAATTCCAGTCCTTTATTTCTTGAAGAGCTTGCAATGCCCTATTTTCGTCTGTCATAGACAGGGCGACCTTAATTTCTATATTTTTCTGCTGTTCATCAAACACCAACTGAGCACTGATTCCTTTTCCTTTTTCTTCGGTTTTAGCAGCTTTAATTTGTGCTGATTGTACTCCATGACCTGCTAAGACGGCTTCTTTAAATGGTTTGGAAGTTCTGAGTGCGAAATAAACGCGTTGTACCTTAGCCCAACCGGTAGAATATCGGTAGCCAATCAGGGTGCTATCATCCAGCACCTTCACATAAGTCTCGGTAGGTGAATCCCAATTGAGGTGAAAACCAAGATCCAATCGTAAAACAGGTACACTTTGATTCGGGAATTGATAGCGATGATATCCTACTCTTTCCGTTGCCGTCAATTCTGCTTTGATTTTATTATCGAATTCAACCTCGTAATACCCAGGGGATGCCTTTTCATTACTATGACTGAATGTTGCTCTGATATCTGCTGTTTCATCGTTCAGCGGATATAATAAAGGCATTACGGATATATCTAGCCAATCACCTATACCTGTTCCACTTAAATGTGTATGACTGAAACCAGCTATATGGTTCTCGCTATAATGATAACCACTGCACCAATCCCAGCCCGCCTGACCATTGTCAGGACTTAATTGCACCATACCGAAAGGAACCGTTGCACCAGGAAAAGTGTGCCCATGTCCTCCTGTACCAATAAAGGGATCTACATAATCAACCAGTTTTCTCTCTTGTGCGCCTGCCAGCAAAGGCAAACTCAACAATGCACCGCATACAAACCGAGAAATGTTCTTATTCATTTTAATTATTTATGTTAGCTTGATGTTAAGAAAGCTAAAATAAAGAATATATTTGAAATTGTGTTACTAAAACGGTTTAATAACCACCTCTGCCCCTTGCGCACCTACTTTAGACGATTCGCATTCCTTTATTTCTCCAACGGAACAAACTTCATGGAGACCGAGTTTACACAATGTCTGGTGTTTTTAGTTGTAAATCCTTCTCCTAAAAACACATGTCCAAGATGCCCACCACAATTTGTACAGACAATTTCGGTTCTCATACCATCCGGATCAGGAATTCGTTTAACTGCTCCTTCTATTTCATCGTCAAAACTTGGCCATCCACAATGGGATTCAAATTTATCTTCCGAACGATAAAGAGGCGCATTGCATTTGCGGCAGATATAGACACCTTTAGCTTTATTATCCAATAAAGCACCTGTGAAGGGTCTTTCGGTACCTTTTTTTTCAATAACCCATGCTTCCTCTTCACTTAGTTTATTATAGTTTCCGGTTGATTTAATGGCTGTATCTATTTGCTCTTTTGGTTCCATTTGTACTTTTTTTTGAATTGATTTATTTTCATTTGAAGCCACTTGTGCGCAAGCTTGAAAAATCAAACCTAAGCACATCAATAAAAGACTTATGTTTCTCATCTTATTCAGCTATAATACAATATACGAAAAAAGCCCGTAAAAAATTTCGGGCTTTGTCATTTATGTTGTCAGCTGATCGTAATTTATCAGTCAACTTCCATGTAATCAATTAAGAGAAGCTTAGGCTTGCACTTTCGCCAACTCTTCGGCGATAGCAACACCAATTTCTGCCGGGGACTCCACTACGCGAATACCGCACTCACGCATAATTTTCATCTTCGCGGCAGCTGTATCGTCTGCTCCACCAACGATAGCTCCTGCGTGCCCCATCCTACGTCCCGGAGGCGCAGTTTGTCCAGCGATAAAGCCAACAACAGGCTTGCTACCATACTCTTTAATCCAACGCGCAGCTTCTGCCTCCATTCCGCCGCCGATTTCACCAATCATAATAATACCTTCAGTCTCGGGGTCGTTCATTAACAATTCCACCGCCTCTTTGGTAGTAGTACCGATAATGGGGTCTCCACCAATTCCAATCGCGGTTGTAATTCCTAAACCGGCTTTAACTGTCTGATCTACCGCCTCATAAGTTAATGTACCCGATTTGGACACAACCCCCACATTACCCTTTTTGAAGATAAATCCAGGCATAATACCAATTTTAGCTTCATCAGCGGTGATAATACCTGGGCAATTTGGCCCAATTAAACGAGACTTTTTATCTTTTAGATATTCCTTTACTTGAATCATATCCTTGGTAGGAATACCTTCTGTAATACAAACGATAACTTCTACTCCTGCACTGGCGGCTTCCATGATCGCATCTGCAGCAAATGCCGGAGGAACGAAAATGATGGATACGTTAGCACCTGTAGTATCTACCGCATCTTGGACCGTATTGAAAACGGGACGATCTAAATGGGTTTGCCCTCCTTTTCCAGGAGTTACGCCACCAACTACATTGGTACCATACTCGATCATTTGTGACGCATGGAACGAACCTTCAGTGCCCGTAAAGCCCTGAACTATAACTTTTGAATCTTTATTGACAAGTACACTCATTGGTCGAATTTTTGTATGGCAAACTTACTAAATTCATTTGAAAATAAGGGAAAGAGATTGAAGAAAATGGATATTAATTAGCTAATTGGCTAATCAACTAATTATCGCATTGGCTAATCTAAATTCCTGCAGAGTGAAACTGCAAATCGTATAAACGTTTATAATAACCATTCATATGAAGAAGCTCCTGATGGTTCCCCACTTCCTTGATTTCTCCATGATCTAAAACAATGATCTTATCGGCTTTTTGAATCGTAGACAAACGATGTGCGATGACAATAGAGGTACGATTTTTCATTAACTTGTCGATAGCACTTTGGATCAATAGCTCTGTTTCTGTATCTACAGAAGAGGTCGCTTCATCAAGCACCAGGATCTTGGGATCATGAACCAAGGCTCTTATAAAGGATATGAGCTGGGCTTGTCCAGCCGATAATGTGGATCCACGTTCCCTTACTTGATAATCATACCCCCCCGGAAGTCGTTCAATAAAAGCATGCGCACCTACTTGCTTGGCCGCTTCTATCATTTCCTCTCGGGAGATGCTGGGATCGTAAAGACTTATATTGTTAGCAACGGAGTCAGAAAAAAGAAAAACATCTTGTAAAACGGTTGCGATTGTTCTACGCAAATAGTTAATATCATACGAACGAATATCAAGACCATCCAACTGAATCGTACCCTTGCTGATTTCGTAGAAACGACTAAGAATGTTAATCGTAGAAGACTTACCCGCGCCCGTGGCTCCAACCAAAGCCAGTGTCTCGCCGGCCTTCACGCTGAAACTTACATCTTTGAGCACCCATTTTACCGCCGACCGATTTTCGTGATTAATGGCATGTTGATCGAACAAGATCACATCGTCATTCCCTTCGACATAATCATCATACGTAAACCATACCTGATTAAAAGTGATATCTCCTTTTATTTTGTCCGGCTTTAAAGTTCCCTTATTGGGTGTTTTTTCATCCGTGTCCAAAATTGCAAAGATGCGCTCAGCTCCTACCATGCCCATCTGTAGTGTATTAAACTTATCAACCAACTCCCGAATAGGTCGAAAAATCATATTAATATACATAATAAAGGCTACAACAACTCCCGGTGAGATCCGGCCTCCCAATATAGATTTAGAGCCATACCATACAAGCAGGCCCAACGCAATGGCCATGATAATTTCGATTACCGGAAAAAAAATGGAAAAATACCAGTTCGAGCGAATATGTGCATTTCGATGTTCGGCATTAATGGCTTCAAACTTATCCATTTCCTGTTTCTCACGTGCAAAGTATTGGATAATACTTACCCCTGATATGTGTTCTTGTAAAAACGTATTTAAATTGGATACCCAATGCCTTACGTCCTGGAAAGCAGACTTCATGGCTTCTTGAAAGAAATGGGTAGCAATAACCATCAGTGGCATCGGGATCAACACAATAAGCGTCAGTTCCCAATCTGTATAAAACATAACACCAATGATGACAACTAATTGAAGGATATCGCCAATAATCTGTATGAGTCCTTCAGAAAATATATCGGCAATAGTCTCTAAATCGGAAATGGTACGTGTTATTAGTCTTCCAATAGGTGTTTTGTCAAAATACTTGAGTCGGAGATCGGTGATATGATTAAACGTCTCTATCCGAAGATCCCTAATAACAGATTGTCCCAACGAATTAGTTAGCAACGTATGATAATACCGGATGACGGTTTGGAAGATGAGCAAACCAAACATTGAAAGGGTCATTAGGTTTAGCCCCGCGTAATTGTTTTTTAAAATAAACTGATCCAGGGTATATTCTACTAACATGGGTAAAAGTGGGGAAATACCCGCTACAACCAGTGTTAAAATAACGGACCAGACAAAATAAGTCCGATAGGGTTTCAGATATTTCCCCAATCTACGCAAAAGTTGGGTATCGTACGTTTTACCTGTTATCTTTCCTTCACTCATTTTTACATCCACTGCTTTCGGCTCTCAAGTATCGGTCTGCAGCTTTTTAATCATTGATACATCGCCCGTTTTTAAGGGATTTTTTACTTTTGAATTTTTACTTTATTTTGCATCCCAAGGATACGTAACTTCCGTCAAATATAATCCACACGCAGGCACAGAAACACCTGCAATACTTCTATTTTTGCTATTAATAACTTCATGAATATAATTTACATCACGTTTTCCGTTTCCTATTTCCAGTAAAGTACCAACTATTGCTCGCACCATATTTCTCAAAAATCGATCAGCTGATATATAAAAGACCAGCCGTTGCGCATCAAGCCAATGCCACTCCGCCCTGGAAAGTTGACAATTATTCGTAAATACTTGTGTATGCGATTTACTGAAACAACTAAAATCTCGATATGCCATCATTTGCTTCGCCGCCTCGTTCATAGCCGCCACGTCAGGTCGATCTTTCGCTTGCCAAGAAAAACTATGAAGGAACGGATCTTTATTGAAATGTACATGGTATTCATAAGATCGTTTAACAGCATCAAATCGGGCATGTGCATCAGAAGCTACGGCAAAAAGTCGTTTTACTGCAATATCCGTTGGCAGTAGTGCATTCAATCCCGTTACAATACGTTTCTCATCTTTCGCTATTATTCCGTAGGGATCGTCAAAATGCGCAAAGAGTTGTTTTGCGTGCACGCCGGCATCTGTTCTTCCGCAGCCAACCGTTTCAATCGGCCCTCGTAGTACGATGCTTAATACGTTATTAAATACCTCCTGAACGCTAATGGCATTTTTCTGTATTTGCCAACCATGATAAGCCCCACCATTGAAGGCTAGTTCTACAAAATATCTTTTCGCTACTGATTCCACTATTGCAAACTTAGCTAAAAGTAGGTGGATTTTTGACTATAAAAAAAGAAACACCCTTCTATTGTATAAGCAAGGCACGAATATATTATCTTTGTGGCAAGATATAACTTTTTGACATGATACAGCGCATACAAACTGTTTGGCTATTATTAGCTTCAATAACCATTTTAGTTTTATTTTTATTTCCTTACGCGCAATTTTCTGACAACGAAGGTATTGCTATGGCACTAAAAGTAACCGGTGTTCTCAATAATGCCGGTGGACAGAATCAATTGAGTACTTCCTTCATTTTTATCCTTCAGGCAATTGCGACAATTTTATTGGCCATATTACCGTTAATTGCGATCTTAAAGTATAAAAACAGAAAGAAACAGGTAAGTATGATTTTAATTACGCTTTTGCTGACCGTTCTTTTCGCATGCTGGTTATTTTTTTCTGCCAACAGTGCTCTTGAAGCCGTTCACAAAAATATCGAATTAAATAATATTGGTATTGGTTCCCTGCTTATCCCTCCTTACATTCTTTTTCTACTCTTAGCCATCAAAGGAATAAATCGCGACACGAAGCTTATTAAATCAGCAGACCGTTTGCGATAATCTGTATTTTTTTGACAAAACAGGTAAAAAGGACGAGAAAATCGTCCTTTTTTTAGCACACCCCCCTCATCTAAACTTGAATAAAAGCACCTAATAATCAATTTCTTATACAGAATATTGTAGAAATGGTCTAGTTTTTGGTCATACAGTAACAAATTTCAGAAAACAATTTACAACCGAAATTAAATTTTATGATCAAGAACTTTAGACTAAAAAAAACCAACTCTCTGATTGCTTTAGCACTATTGGCGTCGGCGCCCGTATTTGCTCAAACCACACAGGTGAACGATGTCAAACCTTTTGCGCCTGAGAGCGAATTTAGAACCTGGTCAATCGGGGTCGGTGCCGGAATTATTAACCAATGGAATGTCATGGGATTTAGGAGAGATTACGGTGGAGTGGAGAGCCAGTTGGGTTACAACTTTTATGTGAAGAAGCAAATAACGCCTGCCTTCGGACTTAAAGCAGAATATTTAGGAGGAAAATTAAATGGTAGCGCCGAGGGAAGTAATGACAAATTCTCAACTAAATTACCTTGGTCGGCAGCTTTAAGCGCAGATGTAACGTTGGCAAACATCAGCTGGAGACATCAACAAGGCGTAATCAAACCATATTTATCGCTCGGTATAGGGGCACTGAATTACAACCCAACAATTACGACAGGCGGTGCTGAACATGAAATTGGCTCAACAACGAAGGCGTTTATTCCAGCAGGTTTGGGCTTTAAATTTGGTGTTGCTAACGGAATTAACATTGATTTAGGTTACCAGTTGAATTTGGCTAATACCGGATCACTTGATGGGTGGAATACAGGTAAAAAGGATATGTTCTCATATGTACATGCCGGTCTTGAATTTGCCTTGGGAGATGCGACCAAACCTTTCTTGGGCAGCCGAAATCCGGTAGTAGATATGCGCAAGGAATATCAGGCCAGTTACGATGAGCTAGCAACGGCGTTAAAAGCTCAAAAAGAAGAAAATGAAGCGCTAAAAGCTCAATTGGCAACTGATTTGGCGGATGATGATGGCGATGGTGTTGCTAATAAATTTGATAAGTGTCCTGGTACTGCAGCTGATGCAAAAGTAGATGGATCAGGTTGCCCATTGCCAGAAGCTAAAAAGGTCGTGCAACAAATCACGGTAACAGAAGAAGATCGTCGGGTAGTAGATGAAGCTATTAAAAACTTGGAGTTCGACTTAAGTAAAGCAACCATTCGCCCAACATCTTATCCAAGTCTAGACAAAGTGGCGGGGCTATTAGTAGAAAAGAATTTCAGTCTGAAATTAGCGGGACACACCGACAATACGGGTTCAATGAAATTGAATATGAGATTGTCAAAAGAACGTGCGGAAGCTGTTAAGGCGTATTTAGTAAGTAAAGGAGCTAATCCGTCTCGTATAGAAGCCACAGGTTACGGGCCAACTCAACCGATAGCAACGAATGCAACTGCTGAAGGAAGACAAGCCAATCGTCGAGTGGAATTCACTCTTTATTAGTCAGCTTTTTATTCTTCATAGAAAGGGCATCGATTAATCGATGCCCTTTCATTTATTTTAAATACCTCAGAAAACTCCACCCTCTTCTTACTTTCAAGTAATTTTTTTGTACATCGTGGGTATAAGCCTCTTGCTCAAAACAGATAGTCCGATATGCTCGAGTTCTGTCTCTATAAATGCACCATCTCACCAACCACTCACTAAGATACCACACGTAGAATGGCAAAATCAACAACTCCAATTGCTGCCTTAAATGTATTTTTTCATGTCTTAGGAGTTGCGTTGATACGCCCCGATCTTTCAATGCTATATTTGCAATAACAAAGGGCCATAAAGCCATTGCCTGAATTCTACTACTTGCAGGGATAATATAGTAAACCTTCATTTGTCTCGTATACGATGAACGCAACTAAGTTACTAAAAACTAGTAATTACGCGCACACCGCCATAACGAAGGTTCATATTTTGGTTCGATAAGCTGCCAATGGGTATCTTGAAAAAAGGTTCTACTGCTATACCGACTTTTCTTGAAATAGGCATTTTTCTTCCTACGGAAAAGTTGAGGAATCCAGAATAACCATTCCCTTGAAGGGGTGTTTCCTCTGCCTTCTCGCTAACATTATTTATTTGAAACTCCGGTTGACTGAAGGCATAGCCTTCTGTATTTTGAATCGTTCTGTTTGTTGGTGTACGTGTTAGGAAATTGTTAGTCCTATCCTCATTCAATACAGCAAAAAAGGAAATACCCGCACTGGCATAAAATTGTTTACTTACTTGATATTTAATATCAATTGGTATATCCAACGCAAGCAAATTTGTATTGACCGATGTTAGCTCTTTTGTTTCGAGCGATTTTGCATTTAGCGTAGGGGACGCATCGCTGAGCGAGGCTGAAGCGGGTGAATTCATAGGACCATCACTGGATGCGCCAGGTGATGATTGCCGAAATCCTAAATCCACTAAAGAAACACCGGAGCCTATAGATACCTTTTTTGAAATCTTATAAGCTACTGTTACGCCACCACCCATATTAAAACGTTCATCGGTTAAAGAGGGAGCAAACATAACCCCGACATTCCAACGCTTATCACCCGAATAATCTGTGTGATTCATCAATGCACGCTCGGAAGAATTTGACGAAGAATTGTTCTCGCTCAACATGCTAATCAACGCTTCTTCCCTGTCTTTGGTAGTCTTATTTGCAGCTTTTGGTGTTTGCTCTTCTTGTGGTAAATCGGATGCTTGTTCTTCTTTAACACGTCGGTTAGCCGATAAAGCTTCGTTTTCTCTATCTTTAAATTGCTCTGTGTGATTATCCGTCTTTCTTAATTGTTCCCCATTAAATACTTTCGTTAAGGGACCATCTTTCTTAATTTCTGTTTCATCTGTGGATAGCTGCGCCAGCAAATTGTCATTATTTTGTTGACGTGGTTTATCTCTATCCCTGTTGTTCTGTTCAGTTATAGCAGGAGCAGTCTGCTCAGACATCGTATCTCTCCGATGATCTTCTAGTTTATTATTTTGTGTATAGTCTATCGAAGGAGTAATTGGTTTGTCAATGGTATTTCTATTTACAAAAAATACCACTCCCAATAAAACAGCTGCTGCTGCGCCGCCGAGATACCAAAGAGGTATAACTTTCCGCGCTCGCTTCTGTAAACCCGCAAACCGCTCCCATGCCCCTTCTCTATAAGGTGCTGAATGCCCTCGCAAGACGTCAGCCATGCGATCGATCAGTTCCTTATTATCTTTTTCTTTCATAGCAAATTTTTACACTTTTATTGTTTCCCGATGGCAAACTCATCAAGATAAAGTTTCCTCAACCGCTGTTTTGCACGGGTAAGGTAAGTTCTGGAAGTGCTGTCCGGTATGTTCAACATTTTTCCAATCTCTTCATGTGCGTATCCTTCGACTTCGTATAGGTTGAAAATGATCCTTTGAATTTCGGGTAATCTTTCTAACAGCTTTAGGATATCTTCAGCAAAGAGCTTGTCAGAGGCATTAATTAAAACTGGCTTAATATCCTGCTCGCCAACTTCTTCCATCGCTACCATATTTTTTTGAGACCGCAGTAAGTCGATGGATAGATTTGCTGCTATTCTTGCCAGCCAACCTCTAAACGATTTTTCCAGAATGGGTCCCTCTCCTACACGATTAAATCGAGGTAAATTTTTAAAGGCTTTGATAAATGTTTCATTCACCAACTCTTCAGCATCATACTCATTCTTAACATACCTAGTTACTACCGCTAACACGTATCCATAGTACTTTTTGTAGATAAATTCTTTAGCTCGCTCCTCATCTTTTTGGACACAAGCATCCAATGCACTATCGAGTGTTAATGTTTTCTTCTTACTTAAAAATCCTAAACGGTAATTCACTACAGCAATACAACTAATTTGGAAAGCACCTCGTCCCCTTAACCAATAATCAAAGCTTATTCAAAAATACGCAAACCTGTTAAAAAAGAGTTCTTATTTCTTGGTTCACGAAGGATTCCTTTAACAAATCTTTCTTTTCAAATTAGCTGGTAGCTTCTATAAAACCCGTTTCGTCGTTCTTTTTATCCATACACCTGTCTAACGACGGGGAAGAACAAAACGCTACAGAACACATTTTAGCAAATAAGTGAAACTGCTAAAATACACTGCTTTTGCTGTTTACGCCTTTGCATATCAGGGCAATTTTATCTAAGTTTGCGAGAAATCGGAACCAAGGTTATTTCGTAAATCTGTATACAGAAACCCACGTTCTCTCTCCTTCAAGTGAGTATATATTTTTTAACTAAATGAGTAGCATTTTATCAGAACAGGAAGTATTACGCCGACAGGCTTTAGATCAATTGATCCAATTAGGAATAGAACCTTACCCGGCAGAAGCATTTGCCATTAATGCGAGTGCACGCGATATCCATGAGAACTATGATCGCGATAAGCTGAATTATAAAAATATTAGCATTGCAGGTCGTATGATGAGCAGGCGCGTGATGGGAAGTGCTTCTTTCTTTGAGCTTCAAGATACAACGGGCCGCATTCAAGTTTATCTGACGCGAGATGAGCTTTGCCCGACAGAGGATAAGACTTTATATAATACTGTTTTTAAGAAGCTATTGGATATCGGTGATTTTGTAGGCGTAAAAGGTCATGTTTTTACGACACAAACAGGAACTATTTCGATCCATGCAACTGAGTTGACATTATTGGCAAAATCACTGAAACCACTACCTATAGTAAAGGAAGCAGATGGTAAAATTTTTGATGCTGTAACAGATCCTGAATTTCGCTATAGACAGCGTTATGTTGATTTAGTGGTGAATCCACATGTTCGCGAAACTTTCGCGAAGGTAACTAAAGTCAAATCCGCCATACGGCATTTCTTGGATGAACAGGGGGCTATTGAAGTCGATACACCTGTTTTACAAAGTATACCTGGCGGTGCTGCTGCAAGACCGTTTATTACGCATCATAATGCACTCGATATCCCGCTATATTTAAGAATTGCCAATGAGCTGTATTTAAAACGCTTAATCGTTGGTGGTTACGATTGGGTGTATGAATTCAGTAGAAACTTTCGCAATGAGGGAATGGATAGAACCCATAATCCGGAATTTACGGTACTGGAATTCTATGTGGCATATAAAGACTATCTATGGATGATGGATATCACAGAGCAGCTTTTCGAGAAAGTAGCGCTTGCTACAAACGGTAAAACAGCTGTACAAGTTGGTGATAAGGAAATTAACTTCGCTGCTCCTTATAAAAGGATCAGCATATATGATGCCATAAAAGAACACACCGGTTTTGATGTTTCCGCTTTGGATGAAGTTGGCTTAAGAGCTGTATGTAAAGAACTTCATATTCCGGTTGATGAAAGCATGGGTAAAGGAAAGTTAATAGATGAGATATTTGGTGAAAAATGTGAGCATCATTATATCCAACCAACTTTTATTATCGACTATCCAGTAGAAATGAGTCCTTTAACGAAGAAGCATCGCAGTAAGGAAGGCCTCGTCGAACGGTTTGAACTCATGGTAAACGGGAAAGAGCTGGCGAATGCTTATTCCGAACTTAATGATCCAATAGATCAGCTTAAACGCTTTGAAGATCAATTGAAATTAATGGAACGGGGGGATGATGAAGCGATGTTTATAGACTATGACTTTTTAAGGGCCTTGGAATACGGTATGCCTCCTACCTCAGGGATTGGCATCGGTATAGATCGCTTAGCCATGTTAATGACCAACCAAGCTAGTATACAGGATGTATTGTTCTTCCCACAAATGCGGCCTGAAAAAGTCGTAAAAGCTGCATCTACCGGCGATTATGAATCACAAGGTGTCCCGGCAGTTTGGGTTCCGGTGTTGCAAAAAATGGGTCTAACTACTATCGAATTATTAAAGACAGCCAATCCAAATAAGGTTTTTAACGATCTCGGTGGTTTACGGAAAAAAATGAAAATTGAAGCCCCCATGCCTAGCAAAGACGAGGTAATGGAATGGTTTAAATAAAAGTTGTGAGTTGTTGGTTACGAGTTGTGAGTTTTGTAAATTAAAAAGCTCATAACCCACAACGGGCAACTCACAACTCCGAATGTCTATCCAACGACTTCTTATAAGTCCTCCCGGTTTGTTTGATAATGAAATCTTTTCTAAGTAAGAAAGCCAGTTTGCTACTTAAGCGATTGAGAAATCCGGGAATATAAGTTGATTTTCTTTTTTTGAAAGCTACCAGTCCTTCTTTTGCAACCTGTTGCACAGGCATTAGGTAACCACGAAGTTCGTTAAAACCGTCTCCTGCGGTCATTTCTGTGGCAATACCTCCTGGTAAAAACACGGTAATAGATAACGCTCTATTTTCTAATTCTTGCGAAAGAGCAGATGCAAAATTAAGAAGGAAACCCTTCGTGCCTGCATAGGCGGCTTGAAATGGCGTAGGAAAAATAGCCGCCATACTGGATACAATCATGATACCACCAATGGATTGTTTTCTTTCAAAATACGCAGCTAATTGACTTGTCATATACGTCACACTAACTATATTGGTTTGTATCATTTGGTTAAATTGCTCCTTCGGCAGTGCCAAATGTTTGCCTAAATAAGTAATACCAGCGTTTAAAACAGCTGCATACAAGTCGTATTCAGATAAAATGGTTTGCAGAAGTTTTTCAACTTGCTCCGGTATGGACAAATCGATAGCGAAAACCTTTACCTTTGAGTTAGTCTCACCTTCAATAAGGGTTTTCAGTGACTCTAAGCGCTCTTTACGCCGTGCCAACAAAATTAAGTTGGCACCGTGCTGTACGGCTAATTGTCTCGCCATTTCAGCCCCTAAGCCAGAGGAAGCCCCGGTAACCAACACCCATTTATCCTTAAAGTTTAAATTTTTCATTTACTGATTGTAAGTTGTCAGTTACTGGTCGTTGGCAAATAAATAGCTCCAATAACTAACAACAAATAACGAATAACAAGGCTACGCCTGCGCTGTTGGACCTCCAAAGTTCATAGGAAACGGAGGTTCCTCATGCGTATCAATTTTTCCATTGTTAGCTTCGTATTTCGCTATATTATCTTGAAAAGCTTTCATTAATCGCTTCGCATGTTCAGGGGTTAGGACAATTCGAGATTTTACCTTTGCTTTGGGAATACCTGGCATTACGCGAATGAAGTCTATTACAAATTCTGTATGGGAATGCGTTATAATAGCTAGATTAGAATATGTGCCTTCGGCTACCTCTTCCGTAAGTTCGATGTTCAATTGATTGTTCTG
Source organism: Olivibacter sp. CPCC 100613 (assembly GCF_036959255.1). Classification (NCBI taxonomy): domain Bacteria; kingdom Pseudomonadati; phylum Bacteroidota; class Sphingobacteriia; order Sphingobacteriales; family Sphingobacteriaceae; genus Olivibacter; species Olivibacter sp. CPCC 100613. The sequence goes on along the minus strand of NZ_JAWMTI010000004.1, from coordinate 235,414 downwards.
TTCTTCCATATTGATCAATGAGTAAGCTTGTATACTTTTAATAAAATCTAGCTGTAAAGATAGTAAATAGAAACAAAAACCCCGAAGCGTTATATCTTCGGGGTTTTATTGTATAAAATAGTTAAAAAGTAATATGTATTAAACTTCTTCTTTGGAAGCCAACAATTGATCATATTCCTCTTTCGATCCGACAATAATACGATCGTAATTACGCAAACCGGTACCGGATGGTATTAAGTGTCCAACAATGACGTTCTCTTTCAAACCTAAAAGATCATCTCGTTTTCCACTAATAGCTGCCTCGTTTAATACCTTCGTAGTTTCTTGGAAGGAAGCCGCCGATATAAACGATTTGGTTCCTAAAGACGCACGTGTGATACCTTGTAACATTGGACTTGACGTAGCTGCAATTGCGTCACGTACTTGCACCAGTTTTAAGTCACGACGTTTTAAGCTAGAGTTCTCTTCACGCAACTTACGTAGTGATACTATCTGCCCTGCCTTCAGTAGATTTGAGTCACCTGAATCTGTTACAACCTTCTTGTCATACATGCTGTCGTTCTCTTCGGTAAAATCCCATTTGTTAACTGCATCTTTTTCCAAGAAACGTGTATCACCTGGATCCTCAATCATCACTTTCTGCATCATCTGGTGAACAATCGTTTCAAAGTGTTTATCATTAATTTTTACACCTTGAAGACGATAAACCTCTTGAATACCATTTACCAGATATTCTTGTACAGCAGCAGGTCCTTTAATTGCTAAGATATCAGAAGGAGAAATAGAACCATCAGAAAGTGGCATACCAGCCTTTACAAAGTCATTATCTTGCACAAGAATATGCTTAGAAAGCGGCACCAAGTACTTCTTCACTTGGCCATCGCGTGATTCGATCTGAATTTCACGATTACCACGCTTAACACCTCCTAATGTCACTACCCCATCAATCTCCGTTACAACAGCTGGATTTGAAGGATTTCTTGCCTCAAATAACTCGGTCACACGAGGTAGACCTCCTGTAATATCTCGAGTTTTTCCAGCTGAACGAGGAATCTTCGCAATAATTTCTCCAACTTTCGCTTTACCCGCGTTATCTACCGCGATGTGAGCACCTACCGGTAAGTTGTATGTCCGAATAACATCTCCTGCATTATCTAATATTCTAATGGCAGGGTTCTTCGTTTTATCGCGTGTATCGATAATTACTTTCTCACGGTGTCCCGTTTGTTCGTCAGACTCTTCACGATAGGTAACACCCTCGATGATCGCATCGAACTCAACTTTACCTGCAAATTCGGAAATAATAACGGCGTTATAAGGATCCCAAGAACAGATTCTGTCTCCCTTGCTCACCTTGTCTCCATCCGCAATATATAAGAACGAACCATAAGGTATATTATTGGTCATTAGCACTTTCTTAGATTCCGGATCAAGGATACGGAATTCACCTGAACGTCCCAATACAATATGCAATTTACCTTCCTCAGTTTCGCGCTCTACTGAACGCATGTTCTCAAATTCAACAATACCATCGAACTTAGCAACAATTTGCGATTCAGCTGCAATGTTAGAAGCCGTACCACCGACGTGGAATGTACGAAGGGTAAGCTGTGTACCAGGTTCACCAATTGATTGAGCTGCAATCACACCAACCGCTTCACCCATTTGCACGCGTTTACCTGATGCAAGGTTACGTCCATAACATAATGCACAAACTCCTCGCTTGCTTTCGCAAGTTAATACAGAACGAATTTCAATACCTTCTACCGAAGAATGTTCAATCTTTTCTGCAATCTCTTCGGTGATATCTTGGTCAGCACCTACTAATAGTTCATTGCTTACCGGATCATACACATCATGAAGCGATGTACGCCCTAAAATACGATCGTATAAAGGCTCTACAATATCTTCATTATCTTTTAAAGCAGTGGTGAAAATACCTCTTAACGTACCACAATCTTCTTCCGTAACAATCATATCTTGGGCCACATCGTGCAAACGGCGAGTCAAATAACCCGCATCAGCTGTTTTCAAAGCCGTATCCGCAAGACCTTTACGCGCACCGTGTGTTGAGATAAAGTACTCGAGTACCGATAGTCCTTCCTTAAAGTTAGACAAAATCGGGTTTTCGATAATCTCTCCTCCGGAAGAGCCGGATTTTTGCGGTTTCGCCATCAGACCCCGCATACCGCATAATTGACGGATCTGCTCTTTAGAACCACGTGCTCCTGAATCCAGCATCATGTAAACCGAGTTAAAGCCTTGGTTATCGTTAGACAAAATATCCATCACATTGGCTGTCAAACGGTTGTTGATACGGGTCCAAATATCGATGATCTGATTATAACGTTCGTTATTTGTAATGAATCCCATATTATAGTTATTCATTACTTCCTCAACTTCCCTTGTAGCCTGTTCAATTAAACCGGCTTTCGCATCAGGAATATTAAGGTCTTGCAAGTTAAATGATAAACCACCACGGAATGCCATTTGGAAACCAAGTTCTTTAATATCATCCAAGAACTTTGCTGCCCTAGCCATACCCGTTGTTTTCACCACCTCACCGATGATATCACGTAAAGATTTCTTAGTAAGCAGCTCATTGATATAACCTACCTCTTCCGGAACCACCTGGTTAAACAAGACACGACCAACGGTGGTATCGATTAATTGTCTAACGATATTACCATCCTTATCCTTTACATTGGTTTTAACCTTAATAAAAGCATGTAGGTCGATTTTCTTCTCATTATAGGCGATAATAACTTCTTCCGGTGAATAGAAAGTCATATCCTGACCATTTACTATGCGCGATTCATCTGTTCTACGACCTTTTGTAATGTAGTAAAGCCCCAATACCATGTCCTGAGATGGTACCGTAATCGGCGTACCGTTGGCAGGGTTCAAAATATTATGAGCCGCTAGCATTAAGATCTGTGCTTCCAAAATAGCAGCATTACCTAAAGGCAAGTGCACCGCCATCTGGTCACCGTCAAAGTCGGCGTTGAAAGCCGTACACACTAAAGGGTGAAGTTGGATCGCTTTTCCTTCCACCAATTTTGGTTGGAAAGACTGTATACCTAACCTGTGCAGCGTAGGAGCACGATTTAGAAGAACAGGGTGCCCCTTCAATACATTTTCTAAGATATCCCAAACAATCGGATCCTTACGATCAACGATTTTTTTGGCTGACTTGACCGTTTTTACAACACCTCGCTCTATCATCTTCCGAATGATAAACGGTTTATACAATTCTGCGGCCATATCTTTAGGAAGTCCGCACTCATGTAATTTCAGGTTTGGCCCAACCACGATGACGGAACGCGCAGAATAGTCGACACGTTTACCCAATAAGTTTTGGCGGAAACGACCTTGCTTACCTTTTAAGATATCGGAAAGTGATTTTAACGCACGATTACCTTCGGTTTTAACAGCGTTTACTTTACGAGAGTTATCAAATAAAGAATCCACCGCTTCCTGAAGCATACGCTTTTCGTTACGCAAAATGACTTCGGGAGCCTTAATCTCTATCAAACGTTTTAAACGGTTATTTCTAATAATAACCCGACGGTATAAGTCGTTCAAATCCGAAGTAGCAAAACGCCCTCCTTCCAACGGAACTAAGGGACGTAATTCCGGTGGGATAACGGGAACAATTTTAACAATCATCCATTCCGGACGATTTTCAATACGCTCGCGTGATCCACGGAATGCTTCTACTACTTGAAGACGTTTTAAAGCTTCATTTTTACGTTGTTGTGAAGTTTCATTAGCCGCCTGATGACGTAAATCATATGATAATTGATCTAAATCGATTCGTTGTAACAACTCCTCTAAGGCTTCAGCACCCATCTTAGCCACAAACTTCTGTGGATCTTTATCGTCAAGATATTGGTTTTCCTTCGGTAAGGTATCCAATATATCAAGATACTCCTCCTCCGTTAAAAAGTCCATGTACTGAATTCCGTCCTCTTCTTTTATACCAGGTTGAATAACTACATATCGTTCATAGTAGATAATCATATCCAACTTCTTTGTTGGCAAACCCAATAAGTAACCGATCTTGTTGGGAAGTGAACGGAAATACCAGATATGGGCAACAGGAACAACCAAATTGATATGCCCCATACGCTCTCTACGCACCTTCTTTTCGGTAACTTCTACACCACATCGATCGCAGACGATACCTTTATAACGAATGCGTTTATACTTACCACAATGGCATTCGTAATCCTTTACGGGACCGAAGATACGCTCACAGAATAAACCATCACGCTCCGGCTTATAGGTACGGTAGTTAATGGTTTCCGGTTTCAATACTTCACCGCTGGAACGCTCCAAAATCGCTTCTGGAGACGACAGACTAATGGTAATGGAGGTGAAGTTGCTTTTTATTTTATTATCTTTCTTGTAAGACATAGCTCTTTTTAGTTATGAGTTATACGTAATAAGTTGCACGTACAAATACTTAGCACGTACAACTTAAAACTTAAAACTCTATTCTAATGTGATATCTAAACCTAAGCCGCGAAGCTCGTGCACCAATACATTGAATGATTCAGGTACAGACGGTGTTGGCAAATTATCGCCTTTAACAATTGCTTCGTAGGTTTTAGCTCTACCGATAACATCATCCGACTTAACAGTAAGAATCTCCTGTAGGATATTGGATGCGCCAAAAGCTTCCAAGGCCCACACCTCCATCTCACCAAAACGTTGACCCCCAAACTGAGCTTTACCACCCAATGGTTGCTGTGTAATAAGTGAGTATGGTCCAATAGAACGGGCATGCATTTTATCGTCCACCATATGGCCTAGCTTAAGCATGTAGATCACACCAACAGTAGTTGGCTGATCAAAACGCTCACCGGTTAACCCATTGTATAAATAAGTTCTTCCGGAAGCAGGTAAACTAGCTTTAGCTACCCATTCTTCTACCTCTTCGGTTGACGCCCCATCGAATATCGGTGTCGCAAACTTCATACCTAACTTTTGTCCTGCCCAACCAAGCACCGTTTCATAAATCTGTCCAAGGTTCATACGGGAAGGAACACCAAGTGGGTTAAGTACAATGTCAACAGGAGTTCCATCTTCTAGGAAAGGCATATCTTCATCGCGTACAATACGCGCAACAATACCTTTGTTTCCGTGACGACCTGCCATTTTATCACCGACTTTAAGTTTGCGTTTCTTAGCGACATAAACTTTAGCCATCTGTACAATACCAGATGGAAGTTCATCTCCTACAGTAATAGCAAACTTATCACGACGGTAAGCTCCAAGCTCTTCATTCAATTTGATATTATAGAAGTGTAGAGCCTGCTTTACCAGCTCGTTCTTGTCGTCGTCTGTTGTCCACTTAGAAGGATTGATATTCGCAAAATCAAGCTCAGCCAGCATCTTCTGTGTAAATTTCGCTCCTTTAGGAATCAACAACTCTTTGTACACATTATATACTCCTTGCGATGTTTTGCCATTTACAATAGCGAACAATTTATCAAGCAAACGTTCTCTCAACTGACGAACTGCCCGTTCATGGTTAAGATCCAATCGCTCTAAGGCAGCCTTCTCTTCTTTTTTATCAGCCTTTTTTGCACGAGAGAAAAGCTTCGTATCAATCACCACACCGCGAATCGATGGAGGTGTTTTTAAAGAAGCATCTTTCACATCTCCTGCCTTGTCACCAAAAATGGCACGTAAAAGCTTTTCTTCAGGAGATGGATCGGATTCCCCTTTGGGGGTAATCTTACCAATCAGAATATCTCCTTCACGTACTTCTGCGCCGATACGGATAATACCATTTTCATCCAAATCTTTCGTTGCTTCTTCAGAAACATTAGGAATATCAGATGTCAGTTCTTCCTCTCCACGTTTTGTATCACGCACTTCTAATTCAAATTCTTCAATGTGCAGGGAAGTGAATATATCTTGACTCACGACACGCTCGGAGATAACGATCGCATCTTCGAAGTTGTATCCTTGCCATGGCATGAAGGCAACTTTTAAGTTACGTCCTAAGGCTAACTCCCCATTTTCTGTAGCGTACCCTTCGCATAGCACTTGACCTTCCACCACACGCTGTCCTTTACGAACAATCGGCTTTAAGTTGATACAGGTACTTTGGTTCGTTTTCTTGAACTTAATTAAGCGATACGTTTTGATATCATCGTCAAAAGAAACCAATTTATCATCTTCGGTTCTGTCGTAACGAATCTTTATCTCATTTGCATCCACATACTCAACTACACCATTACCCTCTGCATTAATGAGCGTACGAGAATCACTGGCTACACGGCCTTCCAATCCGGTACCTACGATAGGCGCCTGTGGCCGCAATAATGGAACGGCCTGACGCTGCATGTTTGACCCCATCAACGCACGGTTTGCATCATCGTGTTCCAAGAATGGAATCAATGAAGCCGCTATGGAAGTAATTTGATTCGGTGCAACATCCATTAAGTCCAAACGCTCCGGTTCAATAATCGGAAAGTCACCTTCAAAACGAGCCTTTACTTTCGGCGTAGTGAAAATACCTTTCTCATCATATTCAGCATTCGCCTGTGCGATCGTTTTACCATCCTCATCTTCTGCTGATAGATATACAACCGGCTCTTCGACTACCACCCGGCCCTCTTGAACCTTTCGGTAAGGCGTCTCGATAAATCCCAGGTTATTAATCTTCGCATGCACACACAAAGACGAAATCAAACCGATATTCGGACCCTCGGGTGTTTCAATCGTACATAAACGACCATAATGCGTATAATGAACGTCACGGACTTCAAAGCCGGCACGCTCACGCGACAACCCACCAGGCCCAAGGGCTGAAAGGCGGCGCTTATGTGTAATTTCGGCCAATGGATTCGTTTGATCCATAAACTGTGACAATTGGTTGGTTCCAAAGAAAGAGTTGATCACAGACGACAAAGTACGCGCATTGATCAAATCAGTTGGTGTAAACACCTCATTGTCACGAATATTCATCCGTTCGCGGATAGTGCGAGCCATACGAGAGAGCCCCACCCCAAATTGTGCATATAACTGCTCACCTACAGTACGTACCCGCCGGTTAGACAAATGGTCTATATCATCAACCTCCGCCTTCGAGTTGATCAAATTGATCAAATACTTAACAATGGCAATGATATCTTGCTTTGTTAATACTTTTATTTCATCGGGCGTATCTAACTGGAGTTTACGGTTAATGCGGTAACGTCCCACATCACCGAGGTCATATCTTTTATCAGAGAAGAACAAACGTTCAATAATACCACGAGCTGTTTCTTCATCAGGTGGTTCTGCATTTCTTAGTTGACGATAAATATGTTCTACCGCCTCTTTCTCTGAATTGGAAGTATCTTTTTGTAAAGTATTATAGATGATAGAATAATCGGCGTTATTCGCGCCATCTTCCTTAGTAAGAATGATGGATTTAACGCCTGCATCTATGATCATATCGATATGATCGTCTTCCAGAATCGTCTCACGTTCCAGAATAATTTCGTTTCGATCAATCGATACAACTTCTCCCGTATCTTCGTCTACAAAGTCTTCAACCCATCTCTTTAGAACTCTGGCAGCTAACTTACGACCAACTAATTTCTTCAGACCGGATTTACTAACTTTGACTTCGTCGGCCAATTCGAATAACTCGAGGATGTCTTTATCCGAGTCATAACCAATAGCACGTAAAAGAGTAGTGACGGGAAATTTCTTTTTACGATCGATATAAGCATACATGACATTATTAACGTCAGTAGCAAATTCGATCCAGGACCCTTTGAAAGGAATCACCCTCGCAGAGTATAGTTTGGTGCCATTGGTATGGCGGCTTTGGCCAAAGAATACACCGGGCGAACGGTGAAGTTGCGATACGATTACCCGCTCTGCGCCATTGATAACGAAAGTACCTTTTGGAGTCATGTAAGGGATAGTACCCAAATATACGTCCTGTACTATGGTTTCGAAATCTTCGTGTTCTTCATCATTACATGACAAACGTAGCTTAGCTTTTAGCGGAACGCTATAAGTTAAGCCGCGTTCGATACATTCCTGAATATCATAACGTGGCGGATCGATGAAATAATCCAAAAATTCAAGTACAAAAATGTTTCTTGAATCAGAAATAGGGAAGTTTTCCGAAAAAACTTTGAACAGCCCTTCCTGGTGGCGGTTATCAGAAGTCGTTTCCAATTGGAAAAACTCCTTGAAAGACTGCAATTGCACATCCAGAAAGTCGGGATAGTCAATGACTCTTTTGCTGGTTGCAAAGTTTACTCTTTCGTTACGAATATCTTTGTTTGCCAAGGGAATTATATTTTAGTTTAAATTAAACTTCACGCGACCTGTTTCAACCGAAAAATAGGTTCTGTACAGCCTAACAGTAATTTGGGATGATATAAACGGCAATAGACCCCAGTAGAAATACCGGAGTCTAAAACCATTTAGGATCTCTTTAGATGAGAATTATTTAATCTCAACAACAGCTCCTGCTTCTTCTAATTGTTTTTTCAAAGCTTCAGCTTCGTCTTTAGCAATACCTGCTTTTAATTCTTTAGGAGCACCATCAACTAAATCTTTAGCTTCTTTAAGGCCTAAACCAGTTAAATCTTTCACTAATTTAACAACAGCCAATTTCTGACCACCAGCTTCTTTCAAGATTACATCAAAAGATGTTTTCTCTTCAGCAGCGGCAGGGGCATCACCACCCGCAGCAGGACCAGCAACAGCTACAGCTGCAGCAGCTGGCTCAATACCATACTCATCTTTTAAGATTTGAGCTAACTCGTTAACTTCTTTTACTGTTAAGTTTACTAACTGCTCAGCAAACGCTTTTAAATCTGCCATTTTATTTTAAATTTTTGAATTTACTTTTTCTATTAACTATCTACTTTAAACGGTTTATAAGGTTCCGCTAACCTCGTTCTTGTAAAGTTTTAACCAGACCTGCAATTGTACTTCCACTCGATTTAAGAGCAGACACAACATTCTTAGCAGGTGATTGAAGCAAGCCAATGATATCTCCGATAAGCTCATCTTTCGATTTAAGAGCCACTAGTGAATCCAATTGAGCATCACCAACAAATACCGAAGCATCAATATAAGCACCTTTTAAGACAGGTTTATCACCCTCTTTACGAAGTTCCTTAATTAATTTAGCAGGGGCGCTGCCTGTTTCAGAAAAAAGAATTGTGGATGCACCTTTTAGCACACTTTTTAATTCCTCTGAATCAACACCAGCAGCTTCTAAAGCTTTAACAATTAAAGAATTCTTAGCAACTTGAATTTTGATACCCTTTTCGAAGCATTTACGACGGATATTGTTAATTTTTGCAACAGTCAAATCAGCAGTATCAGTAATATAAAAATTACCGTAAGATTTGATCTGATCAGTTAAAGCTTGAACAATTTCTTGTTTTTCTTCTTTTCTCATGATTAAATCCCCGCTACTGATTTAGTTTCCACTTGAATACCCGGACTCATCGTTGAAGAGAGGTGGATACTCTTAAAATATGTTCCTTTCGCTGCAGAAGGCTTTAATTTTGAAATCGTTTGGATCACCTCCAACGCGTTATCATAAATCTTATCTGCATCGAATGACACTTTACCAACTGAAGCATGAATGATACCGGTTTTGTCAACCTTGAAATCAATCTTACCACCCTTCACCTCGGTAACAGCCTTACCCACATCTTGAGTAACCGTTCCTGATTTAGGATTAGGCATTAGGTTTCGAGGTCCTAAAATACGACCTAACCTACCTACTTTAGCCATCACACTAGGCATGGTAATAATGATATCAACGTCAGTCCATCCACCTTCAATTTTGCTGATATACTCATCTAAACCTACGTAATCCGCACCTGCTGCTTTAGCCTCTTCCTCCTTGTCAGGAGTACATAAAACTAAAACGCGTACGGTCTTACCGGTTCCATGAGGCAAGGTAGCTATACCACGAACCATTTGATTTGCCTTACGTGGATCTACGCCCAAACGAACATCGATATCCACAGATGCATCAAACTTAGTAGTGGTAATCTCCTTCACAAGTGCTGATGCTTCCTGCAAAGTATACGCTTTACCAGCTTCAATTTTGGATAGTGCCGCTTTTTGATTTTTTGTTAATCTAGCCACTTTCTTAAACTGATTTCTGTTAATTAATTGTTCCAGGGTGCATCACCGCTTACCGTGATACCCATACTACGCGCCGTACCTGCCACCATTTTCATGGCCGACTCTACTGTAAAAGCATTTAAGTCGCTCATTTTATCTTTAGCGATGGTTTCTACTTGTTCCCAAGTAATTTTACCTACCTTTTTACGGTTAGGTTCGCCCGACCCTCCTTTGATTCCTGCTACTTCAATAAGTTGGACAGCTACCGGTGGGGTCTTGATGATAAAATCGAAAGACTTATCAGCATACACAGTAATTACAACCGGTAATACTTTGCCTGGCTTGTCTTGGGTACGTGCATTAAACTGCTTGCAAAATTCCATGATATTCACCCCTTTTGCACCTAAAGCAGGTCCTACCGGAGGCGACGGATTGGCTGCGCCACCCTTCACTTGTAATTTCACTAACGCACTGACTTCTTTTGCCATTTTCGATTTAATTTTAATTACTAAATGTTTGTTAGTAAGTTGGAAGCAATATAACGTAACATTTATTTTTTCTAATTCAAGTGGACTAGCTTTCGACGCCCTTACTTATTTTTAGAGTGCGCAAAAATACAACAAAATTCAGAGAATAACAAAATGTTTTTTTGTAAAATCTGAATTTTGTTGTATTAAGCTAAAATCTATTTGTTAGGATAGAGCAATTGACTATTACTCTTTTTCAACTTGCATATAATTTAGTTCCAGTGGGGTCTTTCTACCAAAGACTTTTACCATCACCTTCAATTTTTTCTTTTCTTCATTCACTTCTTCTATCTCACCCGAGAATCCATTGAAAGGACCATCTGTTACCTTAACAGATTCGCCCACGTAATAAGGCACGTTCATCATTTCACCCTGCTCGCTCATCTCGTCAACCGTTCCTAATATACGGTTAACTTCAGCCTGGCGTAGAGGAATCGCGTTTCCCGCTTTGTCACCTAAAAAACCAATGACACTATTAATGTTCTTTATAACATGTTCTAACTCTCCATCTAAAGCCGCCTCTAACAAAACATAACCAGGATAATAATTTCGTTCCTTTGCAATCTTCTTCCCTTCCCGCATCTGAAAATATTTTTCCATCGGAATTAAGACTTGAGGAACCAAATGATTTATTCCTAAGCGATTAATCTCAGCCTCAATATATTGTTTTACTTTCTTCTCTTTACCGCTTACTGCGCGTACAACATACCATTTCAATTGCTGATCTGCCATTCTGTAATCCTCCTTGATTTAGGCCGTTGTACCGTAAAAAAGTTTCAATATTGCACTTGATGATTGATCCATTGCCAGTACAATCAGTGCAATGATGATTGATGCAACAAGCACCACCACTGCTGAATTCTGCAACTCCGACCATGTTGGCCAAGACACCTTTTGAGTCATCTCATGATAGGAATCTTTTATAAAATCAAGTACGTTTGCCATTGTATGATATAGAGATATATTCTTTAAGACTTCGTTAACGGCCTACTGTTAATATTTTAAGCCAACGGAAACCGATTATTATTTAGCACGGGCACAAGGATTCGAACCCTGATCAAAGGTTTTGGAGACCTCTATTCTACCATTGAACTATGCCCGTAAAACAATTAGCTAATTGGCTTGACTAATGCACCCAATTAGCTAATGTTCATATTGCTTATTAAGCGATGATTTCAGTTACCTGACCAGCACCTACTGTTCTACCACCTTCACGGATAGCAAAACGTAGACCTTTTTCCATCGCAATCGCGTTAATCAATTTTACGTTGATAGTTACGTTATCACCTGGCATAACCATCTCTACACCTTCTTGAAGTGTAATCTCTCCAGTAACATCTGTCGTACGGAAGTAGAACTGAGGACGGTATTTGTTAAAGAATGGTGTGTGACGTCCACCTTCTGCTTTCGATAATACGTAAACTTCAGCCTTAAATTCAGTATGCGGAGTTACACTACCTGGCTTACAGATAACCATACCACGACGAATATCTGTTTTCTCAATACCACGTAATAATAAACCTACGTTATCACCAGCCTCGCCATAATCAAGGATTTTGCGGAACATTTCCACACCAGTTACTGTAGACTTCAAATTCTCAGCACCCATACCTAGAATTTCAACTGCATCACCCGAGTTGATGACACCGCGTTCAATACGACCAGTTGCAACCGTTCCACGACCTGTAATTGAGAACACGTCCTCAATCGGCATCAAGAAAGGTAAATCAGTCAAACGTGGAGGAATAGGAATATGGTTATCTACCGCATCCATCAATTCCATAATTTTGTCAACCCACTGAGCTTCACCGTTCAATGCACCTAATGCAGAACCTTTGATTACAGGGATATCATCACCTGGATATTCATAGAATGACAATAGCTCGCGTACTTCCATTTCTACTAAGTCTAATAACTCTGGATCGTCTACTAAGTCAGTTTTATTCATAAACACTACAAGAGCAGGAACACCTACCTGACGAGCCAATAGAATGTGCTCGCGAGTTTGAGGCATTGGACCGTCAGTTGCAGCAACAACAATAATTGCACCGTCCATTTGTGCAGCACCTGTAACCATGTTCTTTACATAGTCAGCGTGGCCCGGACAGTCAACGTGTGCATAGTGACGGGTAGCAGTTGAGTATTCAACGTGTGCGGTATTGATTGTAATACCACGCTCTTTTTCTTCAGGAGCCGAGTCAATTGAATCAAATGAACGAGCTTCTGACAAACCTTTATCTGCCAAAACTTTTGTAATAGCAGCAGTCGTAGTGGTTTTACCGTGGTCAACGTGACCGATTGTACCAATATTTAAGTGTGGTTTACTGCGGTCAAATTTCTCTTTTGCCATTTTTTATGCGTATTAGTAAGTTAATTTTTATTTTGGTTCTTTTTTATTTACACTTACGAGCCAATGATGGGACTTGAACCCATGACCTCTTCCTTACCAAGGAAGTGCTCTACCGCTGAGCTACATCGGCTTGTTTGAACAACAAAAAGCTAAAGCCGATACCGGTTTTAACTCTTTGATTCAAGAGCGGAAGACGGGTCTCGAACCCGCAACCTATAGCTTGGAAGGCTATCGCTCTACCAATTGAGCTACTTCCGCTTATTAATGATGATTTTTATCGGGCGCATGTTTATAACATCAAACTATCAGAAAAACCCGATCAATGAGTACACAGCACCAAACAACATCTAATGGTGGGGGGAGAAGGATTCGAACCTTCGAAGCCGAAGCAACGGATTTACAGTCCGTCCCATTTGACCGCTCTGGAATCCCCCCAACTTAGAGCCCCCTGCCGGGATCGAACCAGCGACCTACTGATTACAAGTCAGTTGCTCTACCAGCTGAGCTAAGGAGGCAATACTTTTTAAGAACTTCTACCCAATCCGGAACCTTGTTTCTATCATCTTACCCCCCTGTGTTCCCTTTGGGACTGCAAAGATAGACAAGAAAGTATTAATTCAAAAAAAAAGTGAAAATATTTATCACAAAAAAGAGCCCCCTTGATCAAATAGCTTAATTATCAGGGAAATATTTTTCCGAGGCATTCTCGCTTTTTTCAGCACGTATTCAATTATCTTTGAACTAAAAACCCCTTAAGGATTTTTTCCTTAAGGGATTCCTGTAAAAAATTAAATACGCTTTAGCGAAGCTCTTCTTCCTGTACTTCTGCCAGCACTTCTTTATGATGTGTCACTTTAGCTCTTGTCTTGGTTTTGTGTTTACTTATTTGCCTACGCAATGACTCTACGGCCAAATCCGTCGCTTCTTCAAAACTTTTGGCTTGCCCTTTAGCAAAAAGTTGATTTCCCGGAATATTCAACTTAAACTCCGTAATTTTATTTGCTTCGTCCTCCACATTTTCTAGCTTCAGATAACATTCACCTGCTATAATCTGATCGAAAAACTGATCCAGTTTGTCTACGCGACGTTGAATAAAGTCTATCAATTTTTTGTCTGCTTTGAATTGAATAGATTGCGTGGTAATGTTCATAAATCCTCCTTTTTTAAGCTTTGGGATGAGCCTGTTTGTAAATAGATTTTAATCGTTCCACAGAGTTATGTGTATACACCTGCGTTGCGACTAGATTTGCATGACCTAACAACTCTTTAATAGCATTCAAATCTGCCCCCTTATTTAATAACGCCGTCGCGAAACTATGCCTTAGCACATGTGGGCTCTTTTTTTGCTGAGAAGTTATTAGTGACAAATAACGAGTTACTACTTGGTAAATAAGCTTTTGATAAGCCTGCTTACCTTTTATAGTAACGATTAAAGTTAAGGAATTGTTATCTAAATTTTCAACTTTTTTCAACTTTAAATATCGCTCAATTAAAAGCTTTAAATGAGGCAACATAGGCACAATTCTTTCTTTGTTCCGCTTACCTAAAATTCGGATCGATTGATTGTAATGATCAATGTCGCCTTCTTTTAATTGTATTAATTCGGCCAAGCGCATTCCTGTTCCAAAAAGCAATTCAATAATAAGCCTATCTCGTTGTCCTTCAAAATTTTCCGAAAAGACCTCGTTGTGATCGAGCAATTGAATCAGTTTATCTTCCTGAATAACCGTAGGCAATCTCTTTGGTGCTTTGATTGCCTTTACAAGCAGAGTCGGATTCGCTTTATACACCCCCTCCCGTTGTAAAAATTTATAATAGGTACGCAGTGAAGATAGAACCCGATTAATGGACGAGACCGCTAAACCATCCTCCATCAATGTGGATAAATAATACCTCAATTGTCTATGCGCTATTTCTTCAAACATCACAGACTCAGTTTGCCAAAAAAACAAGTAGTTTTTGATATCTTTTTCATACGCCTTTATCGTATGATCAGAATAGTGCTTCTCGAATCGAAGAAAAGATATAAATCGTTCCAAATACATAACATATGCTTTTTATCAACCTATTTACCGACTGTACCGACAAAGCTTAATCCCAAGCGCCTTTAATCAAGCACCTATAACTGATACCTTGTCACCTTTCCCTTCACAATGAATAATTTCATTATCGCTTTTTTATCAATGATAATATCTCCCCCATAATCAGGATTAGCGGATCGCAATATTAACTTATCTTCATCTGCATGGGAGAACAGCAATTTTACAGTTACCAAATTGTTTGCCTGCTCATTGGCAACTATCAAATAAGCTTCACCCCACAAGATCACGTCGAAATTAAATACTTCTTTGACCGCGATAATTTCTCCGCTGGCAAATTTCGGATTCATATTATCCCCATATACGGATAAATAGGCTGTACAATCATTGAAAGGACGAAAATTCACATAAAATTCCGGGCTTTCCCGAAAGACATCCAGCCCGTTAAACATCGTATCCGGTTGGATATTATAAAACGGCACCTCTCCTTCCAACGGTTCATTTGCGAAACGAATACCTTTCCTTTCTTGCTTGTGTTTATAAGGTATATTAGACAAAAATGGCGCTCCTTCTTTCTTTTCAAGCCATTTCAAACTTATATTATGATAGTAAATAATATCTTTTGCTAAACGTCTCCCTACAACTCTACCTCCGTTTTCAATTGACGAGAAATTATTGACATGTTTGGCAATTCCACCATAAAACTGCTCTAAAGTCATGTTTTTCAATAACCGAGCTTCTTTAAATAAAGGACCTAATTCCGCTCTATCTAAGTGATCAATCATAATATCAAAAAATATTTTTTTAATATAAAAATATACTATCTTTGAATACAGCTAAGATACGCAAGTTACAAACAACCATCAACACAAATATTTTAAACTTTTAATTTATGAAAAATCTCCACGAAGCAATCCGAACAAACAACTTTCGCCACCTAACGGAAGATGCGATCCAAGCCCCCCTATCTTTTATCAAAAATTTCTGCCATTTTGAAACGGAAGTTGAAATTTTCAGAGAAGACATCCTTTTTTTCTTCAATGCCGCCACAACAAGAAAATCAGATTTCAATGGAAGGTTTTATATTAATGCTGAAGATTACGCCTACAACCATCGGCAAATGATAACGGTGATCGAAGCATTATGGGTATTATACCATCAACCCATACCAGCATTAAGCATCCCGGATACTCATCCGCTTTATCAAAAATCATCTTGGGTAAGAGACGGCATTGATGTCGAGAAAAGAATAAATAGCGGCGCCGCAAATTTTAGAAAGCTGGAAAATCGAGAGATAAATGACATTAGGATTTTTTTGGAAGAGTTCTTTTTATATCGTGACCTCAATGAATGGCGAAAAATTTTGGATGATCTGTTAACTTATGCACATACCGACGAAAGTATTTTTGAGGGTACGACATTGTTGTATGAATCTGTCGCGATTCGCGAATACTTGGAAAAAACAGTCGAGGCAATTTTCTTAATAGCGAGCCTAAGCTTCGAACACAATGAGTCAGTCAACCATACTCAAACGAAAAGCAATCAAGAGGCGAAGTCAAACACTACTGAACATATCGACGAAAGCTTATACGATCAGATTAACGAAGCACCTCCTTTGGAGGATGACAATTTTACAGACAGCCTTATACAATATCTCGAAAAATATTGGAATCATTTAGACGGGAAGAGCGGGAACTATTCATACGGCCCCGTCATGTTTACTGAAAAATTTGAAAGAGAGCTACTTTCTTATTTTGAATCTTTTCACCCGAAGTTTCTTGGCCGAAATTTTCGGCGAGTTTATATGGGATACTTGGAACATTTATTTACAACGGGCACACCCTACTACTATGATGAACTAAGTGCCTTTACCGCTCACATGGACACATTTTTTGAGCTTTTGGAATTGGCAGATGAAGAAACTGCACATTGGAAACAACAGAGTCGTATAGGAAACGAAGAAGACTGAATCGATCATCGATCAAGGTACGGAAATCATGACACTTTAATGGTTTCATCAAAAGCCCCTTGTTTCCGGTAAAGCATAAAAAAGGGCCATCCGTGATTAAGTCACGAATGGCCTTTTTTATGATCAAGATCTACTATTAAACCGTATCTTGATTTAACGATTGTTTGTAGATCGCTTTTTTAATTTGAGTACGGCGGGTAACAGATTTTTTCTCGTATGCTTGGCGCGCACGAAGCTCTCTTAACACTCCAGTCTTTTCAAATTTTTTCTTAAAACGTTTTAAGGCTTTATCTAACGATTCGCCATCTTTTACATTTACGATAATCATACTCTTATACCCCCTTTCTATTGTCAAAATTTGGGACAACAAAGGTAAGTATAAATCCGGAAAATTAAAAATCCATTGCTAACATTTCTTTGCTTAAAAGTTTTCACTGCCTATCACTGAAGCTTAAACCAAACCGTAAAAAAGTTATTCGTTCTCATTAATCATCACCCTTTAGTATAGTGGCTCGCAATGCTAACGATGCGATATGTGTGTTAGCGTAGGTATATTGAACCTCTGCTTTAACAAAACCACTGCCTAACAACAATCCAAAACCACCAGCTGCTACTGTTTCATTAATACTTGATTTAAACAAATCATTATACTCGAAACTTGTATCGTCTACAACATCTCGAATATATGCATCATTTATCTTCAATTTAAAAACACCATTACTTCCCAAATCACTTGTCTGATGCACCAAACCGCCATGTCCGTATAGCTCTATAAAAGAATTTACCCGATAATTAAAAAATAGGAGGGCTTGTTGTGTTTTCGTGTGATGAGACAATTTCAAAGAGGTTCCTGCCGTGCTAAAGTAGTCGTTATTAAAGGTTAGAAAACGTTCACCATTTGGTGTAAAACTTGTTTTGTTTCGCATATACGAGAGCAACAAGTTAACCGTGAAACTCGGATCTTCGTCAACGCTGAACCATTGTGAAAGATTATGCCGGATCGCTCCACCCCATGCCGACACATCCACTTTACCTTCATTTAAGCCCACTGCAAACGGCATTACTCTTAAAGATAGCTCCGTGCTCTTTCCAAGACCTACACTCACTTGGGGCATAACGAAGGGAGTAACTCCTACATTTGTACCAATACCATCAATCATATTAAAATTGGCACTTAGATAATCCCCTGTAGCAGGATTAACCAGCCGATTGTTTGTAGAAGGATCCAGTAAAAAAAAACTGATCGCACCTCCCTTTGCATCGGTAAACATGCCAGGTGTTAAAGGAGCAGCAGCTATATTAGCACTTTGATATAATTGATCGGTACGTATATAGCGATTTCCTTCATTAATAGGAATAATAGCGGATGATCCAACCAAACTAAAAGACAAATGACCTGCTTTTTTTGGTATAGTCCCTCCCTGCCATCCTTGATTGAGCGAAAACCCGAAATTCGAAGAAAACAAATTAGTATAAGCGGCAAAATAACTATTGCCGAAACGCTCTATATCCCGCACTTGCATTTCATAGTCTTGGCGTGTCTGGGCTTGCACCACCAAATGGTTGATCAACAGCATCAAGATGAGCCAGCTATACTGAATCAACTTACGAACATAAAACACGGTTAATTTAATCATGATTGGAAGGAATGAGGGTAGCGTATCCTATTTGTGAACTACTATTCGTTAAACTTATACTGATTTGATCGTAATCTGACGCCAACACTTGAAAAGTTAACTGTTCTTTCAGGGCATCTGATACCGCAGGAACGGTAATGCGCAACTCTTTTTGGTCTTGCCCCTCTAAGGAATAGGTAGCAAATACTTCAGATTTTTCTCCAAACAGCTCCTCAAAAAACCCACATGCGTTTCCATCTGTCGGTGCATTCATTTTTACTCTTGCCCCCTTCCCCCCTTTATAAAAAGTAAAAGTCAACGCTCTTACGCACTGCCACTCCGGTCTTTCAGTTACATCAACTTTATCTTCATCATATATGCGATCAATTAACCACATTTTCTCTCCTCCATCTTGATCTTGATCATGAAGTGTTAAATGTAGATAAGTCGGTGAGCTGTTAATCGTGCTCTTTAGGACTGCATAGTCCGTATAGGAAAAAGTGGCTTTACAACCCGTACTTTCAATCATCTTTTGCGCTAAACGTCCTAATTCGGCTTGGTTTGACCAGCTATTCGTTCCATCAGGATATCGAATATCGATAAAGGGAATAGATTCTCGTCCGGCCGGTAAGACAATTTGATTCTCCGATAAACTATCGGATTTAATCCCATGCTCTCCTTTCGTGAAGTCATTTTCATTGGCATAGATCTTACGATAAGCAACTTCTCCGGCAGTCTGTTCTGGAAAAGTGTAAATATAATCCATCAAACTGCATACTTTGTCTCGCTCACAGCTCATAAATAGTAGACCAACAAACAATATTGTAAAAGCTTTATGCATAGCTAAAAATTTATTAATAAATCTGATCCGACTTTAGTTATAGAACTGATATTACATTTCACTATTCAAGCCGCATTACCCATTGGGCTCTTTGTTCAGCTGCGACTTATGTTTTGTGTCTTGCATTCTCAAATACACAAATAGAGAGCAAGCAATACACACGGTAATATACCAATAAAAGTAACTTTCGTGCCCGATATCTTTAAACCATAGGGCAACGTACTCCGCAGACCCGCCAAAGATGGCCACGGTTAATGCATAAGGTAAGCCAACGCCCAAAGCTCTGATCTTTGCAGGAAAAAGCTCTGCTTTTACAATAGCATTTATACTTGTGTAACCACTAACGATTATCAACGCGAATAGTATCAACCAAAAAGCCTGCCATTTATCGCCGACCTGTTGTAAAGCATTTAAAAGTGGCACCGTGAAAAGGGTCCCCAATACACCAAAAGCAAGCAGTAAAGGCTTTCTTCCTATTTTATCAGAGAGTAAACCGAAAGCTGGTTGCAGCATGGCGAAAATCAGTAAAGCGAGAAATGTAATCAACGTTGCATCGGTATTGGCAAACCCAACGGTATTAACAAGAAATTTCTGTATGTATGTGGAATAAGTATAGAAAGCCAAAGTCCCTCCCAATGTCAAGCCAACTACTGTCAATATTTCTTTCGGGTACTGTATCAATAATTGTAAGGAGCCCTTTTTCTCCCGTAATTGACCTTGTTCTTTAAAAGCCCGTGTTTCATCCAAATGTTGCCTCAAATACAAAGCTATCACCGCCAAAATTGCACCAATGACGAAGGGTATTCGCCACCCCCATGCAACAAGCTCCTCTTCGCTTAATATAAGTTTTTGTAAGAGCAACTGAATTCCTAATGCGATCAACTGTCCTCCGATGAGTGTTACATATTGAAAGCTCGAATAGAAACCTCGTCTATTAGGTGTTGCCATCTCAGAAAGATAGGTAGCCGA
Source organism: Olivibacter sp. CPCC 100613 (assembly GCF_036959255.1). Taxonomy (NCBI): domain Bacteria; kingdom Pseudomonadati; phylum Bacteroidota; class Sphingobacteriia; order Sphingobacteriales; family Sphingobacteriaceae; genus Olivibacter; species Olivibacter sp. CPCC 100613. Next base: position 214,990 of record NZ_JAWMTI010000004.1, on the reverse strand, counting down.
CACGCCATATTCCCCGCCTACACTCAACCCCTGCAGCAGTCTTGCCATTAATAATACGGCAGGTGCTATCATGCCGACTTGACGGTAGGTCGGGGAGCATGCGATGATCAATGAGCCAAAAGACATCAACAGTACGGATAAAGTCATTGACTTTTTTCTTCCGAATCGGTCGCCTATAACGCCAAACACATATCCTCCCAAAGGCCTCATTAGAAACCCGACGGCAAAGATGGCTGCTGTATTTAATAATTGAAGCGTGCGATCATTTCCCGGAAAGAAAGATCCTGAGAAATAGATAGTAAAAGCTGAATATGCATACCAATCGTACCACTCAACCAAATTACCAACCGATCCTCCAATAATTGCTTTTAAACGTCTTTTTGAAATTTTGTCTGCCATAGATCCTAATTGGCAATAGCCGCTACGTTAAGTGGCAAATTATAAATTTTATTGATTTTTTCTTATTTTAAACCCTTTAAATATTCTGTGACACTGACTATTCAATGAAACACTTCGTATATAGATTTTTTGGATCATCCTTTGGCCTAACGGTTATGATCTGTTTTTTAATCCCCGAGACCTCAATTAAAGCACAGGATCATCAATTCGGAAACTGGTACGCGTGGTTTAATAATATTAAATTCAACACCAAATGGGGGCTGAATAATGATATCCAATTCCGAGCAGGAAAAGACTGGGGAGAAAATTCACTTTTCTTAATCAGACCTGGCGTAAATTATTACGTTAAAGCGAACCAAACCGCCTCGGCAGGTTATGCCACCACCATTATTACACACCAATTAACAGGGGGACAACAGAGGTTAACCGAGCACCGAATTTGGGAGCAATATATCATTACCGGCGAAGTCTTCAATATCCCCGTTCAACATCGTTTTAGACTTGAACAGCGTTTCTTGAAACGTCCCGATGAAACCGTTTTCACCCAAAGAGCTAGATATTTCATAAGGGGAATCATCCCAGTAAATAGCCCTTTGAAACAAGCCTTTAGTAAAGGCTGTTTTTTTGCGCTTCAAAATGAATTGTTCTTTAATATCCAGAACAAAAACAATGTTAACGGAAGCCTATTTGATCAAAACAGAGCCTATGCAGCATTTGGCTATCGCTTTTCTTCAAAATATGATGTCGAGCTGGGTTATATGAATCAATTCTCAAAAAGAAACACGCAGGCAAATCTATTAAACCATATTGTACAGATCGCTTTCTATACACGACTATAACACCATCCTACATACCCTCATCTATTTCATTTTGTCTACGAGTGATTTGATATCTGGATCTTTCATGAAAAGATTCCATATTAAACCCGTACGAGCATTCTCTAACATAATGGGAACAATGCCTTGATGCACGGGATCAAATTTTCCGGACACCCAATTATCTTTAAAGTTAAATTCATCTCTGAACCCGTATTCTGTCCATAGCAGATTACCCAGATTTCTATAATAATTTTTGAGTGCCTCCAAGGCAATCGTTGGCGTGTATGGATACGTTGCAATAGCCGCTGAAGGATTAAAGCGATTGACTGATGCTGAGTCCCGTCCAACGTACGGCCATAACAAATTTGTGATACTTACAAACTGTTCGCTTCTGTCTAAAGCTGCGCGGTAATAAACATTCGATAAATCGCGTTGATTATCAAAATAATTAATAGAACTATCCACAAGGTTCTTTGGATTGAAAGCCAAAAAGGGTTGCTGTTGTTCTATAAGCGAGTTTTGAACAGATCCTGCCATCAAGCGAACCCCATAATAGGTACTGTCGATCATAAAGGGTTCCCTACTGTAAAGTTCGGGTTTTTGACCACTATCACCCACAATAAGTGTATCATTAAGGGAGGTTGATAACCTACCAATAGCTGGTCCAATATACTTCAGGGGTTGTTTAAACCCGAAGTTATAGGATTCTTGACTGATGGCATGACTTGGTGAAGCAATTGCTAATAAATAAGCTATTAAACTACTATTGTAACCGCCTATTGGCGACGATCGGGTATACGAGCAAGCTGGCGACCATGCGTTATACAAATGATAGCCACTTTCATCCTTTACAAATTTTTTCCAATCTACATTTTTCCAAAGACTAGTAATAGCTTCTCTCAACTCGCTTTCGTCAGATTCCTCTTTATCAAAATAATTCCGAGCAACCAACAAACCTTGCATTAAATAAGCGGTCGATTCTATGTTGGCAGCAATTTCACAGGAATCAGTCATTATAGGTTTACCAGATCTCCCGTCAAGTAATTCCGGAAAAGCACCGTGATAAGTAGTCGCTTTTCCTAAAAATCTAACAATCTTTTTTAAACGATCTAACAGGAGTTGTCGTGGAATAAATTTTCGTTCCACACCGATTACTTGAGCCAGTATACCAATACCAGTGCCTTTCACGGAAACGCTGGCTTCACTAACTAAAGGTGAAATTTTATGCATACCGCTATTAAATTCTGTTTCATTTGTAAAATATGCGATATGCGATTTTTCGATTGAATTTAAGAGATCATCATCATTCGCCAGTTTGGTTTCGGCCGTTTTAACGTCCGAAAATGGAGATTCCCTATAGCGATAATCAACCCAAGCAATTTTGTAATAGTAACTCACATTCGTGCGCGGAACAAAGTCGGTATACTTATTAAATGAAATCGGTCTGACAGCAACCGGAGAAAAATTCCGGTTATCTTCTGAACGATATATCTTTATATAACGAATGCTCGGCGTCAGCGGTAATTGCCATACGATATCCACATGCCTTTCATGTGCTTCTACCGAAGAAAGCACCGCTTTTCCCGTAAGCTTCATATCAGGTGTTTTATTAGGCAGAAACTCAATCTGATCAATAAACAATCGATGCTCTTTGCCGTCTCGATTTGCTCCTTGCTTAAAAATTATACTACTAATAGGTGCCTGATTATCTAAATTCCCAATGTCTTTCAAAGGAATTTCGATCGATAACCAGGCGTTATCCTGATAATTTTTCACAAAGGCCTCTACTTTAATTTCCTCGGATATATTTTCGCCCTGCGCAAGCTGTATACTAGGCAATTCGGCCTTTGCAGTTGCACTCGAAACAAAAATCTTAAAAATTAATAGATCGTTATTTTTTGGCAAATGACCATAATCGTCACTGTAATGAATGGCTGATTGCCATTCGCCCGAGTTCCCGGAAATATAGTTTAACATAAGTGAATTTCCAGGCGTAAAAAAAACACTATCTGCCACTGGTAAATGACCATTCATGTGGTTAATCCAGCTGTTGCCTTGAAAAGAAGATTGTGAGTAGTAATAACTCTTCGGCATTAAGCTGTTCTCAAAAAGCACTTCGGGATAGTTAGATGCCTCAGCCTGAATACTTAACAAAAAAGCAAGCAGAAAAAAGTATATTTTGTTCATATTAGCGTATCTTAACAGTCAAAGTTTGAAGCAAAAACCAAGCCATGGCATCCTGTAGTAGTCATTGAAGGATGCGCTCTCCTATTTACCGATAAAATTAGGCCTTTTACCGACAAAGTATGCACACCTGCCTAATTCTGATGAAAGTAAAGTGAAATATTCATTTATCTTTACAAAAAAAAGATATATGAAGTATTCAGCTCTTGAAAAGAATAACGAAGAATGAATCCTCATACAATCGTAGAAAGCAAATAATATACATATGGATAACTATAAAGCTCCTCAACACAGGTCAAACTCGGGTAGGGTATGGGTAGGACTTATTATTATTATCATTGGTTTTTCGATGTTATCAAAGACACTAGGCTTTATATTCGATTTTCCTAATTGGTTATTCTCTTGGCCCATGTGGCTAATCGTTATTGGTTTGGTACTCGGAGCCCGAAATAATTTCAAAAAACCTTCGTCTTTTATATTGATCCTGATCGGCTGTTTTTTCTTAACGGAACGGATGTTTGATGTAAGTCTTGGCAGATTTTTCTGGCCTGCATTTATCATACTCCTTGGTTGTTGGTTAATTGCTGGAAGAAACAGGGGGCGTTTTTCGTCGCCATCTCCATCGGACCCTCAGAAAGGCCCAGGGGAACCGCCAAAAGAGACAGGCCCTTTTTCACAATATAGCCCCCCCTATCAGTCAGATCTCGACTGGGATCGAAGGGTGAACAATGAAACGGACATTCCAACTGAAGACGAAACACAAGAAGGTTCGGCCCCAAAGGCCGAACCTAACACGTTTCATGAGCAAACGGAACAATCTTCAAGCAAAGTGAACGAAGACTATATCGACTCCGTTTCCATCTTCGGACAAGTGAAAAAGAATATCTATTCGAAGGATTTCAAGGGCGGCGATATTGTCAACATTATGGGAGGAGCCGATATCAATTTAATTCAAGCCGACATTCAACATCCTGTTATTCTGGAAGTAGTACAAATTTTCGGCGGTACGACCATTCTCGTTCCCTCGCACTGGAAGGTAAACCCGGAAATGACAGCGATCTTTGGCGGTGTAGAAGATAAACGCTTTATTAATAATGTAGCGGTCGATAATCGCAAGAATTTAATTATAAAAGGCACCTCAATTTTTGGTGGTATTACGATCAAAAGTATCTAATCATTCGTTCGATGGCGTCAACCCCGCTTATTACTTCTAAGCAAAAGCTCATTGCTGTTAGCTGTGTTTCTGTTTGGGTAGGTACGCTCATTATACAAACCGGTTTATTGTTGTGGTTTGATTTTAATTTTGAGTTAACACTACTAGACAGTTTAATCAGTGCGACCACCATAGCAGCAGCCTGCTACATCATTGCCAACAATTTAAATTATTATCAACCTCGGAAGGAACGGTATTTTTATATCATTATTTGGGGTTTATCGTTAGCGGCTATCAGTTTAACCATTAATCGTTATGGAATGCAATATATTATAAGTGACAAATCTTATCTAGCATTCCTTGATTTATCACTTCCTATACGGTATTGTACCAACAGTTTGATAATCGCATGGGTAGCTATTATGCAAGTTCTTTGGAATACATTACACGATCAAAAAGAGAACGAACAGCGAAAAGCAGATGCAGAAAAACTCGCTAGAGAAGCGGAGTTGTACAACCTTCGCCAACAACTTCAACCCCATTTTCTTTTTAATAGTTTGAATTCCATCATTGCACTTATCGGACGAAAACCTGAGGAAGCAAGAAATATGACTTTTCAGTTATCTGACTTTTTACGCGGAACACTCAGAAAAGATGATCAGCAACTTATCCCGTTGCAAGATGAGATTGAACATTTAAAACTGTATTTAGAAATAGAAAAGGTCCGTTTTGGCCATCGACTAGATACGGATATTCTGCTGGAAAACTGCGAAGACGCACTCCTACCCGCTATGATATTGCAACCGCTCGTTGAAAACGCTATTAAATATGGCTTGTATGACACTACGGGGCAAGTGAAAATTGCCATTTGGGCAAAAAGGGACGAAAATCACCTGCTCGTTGCCATTCAAAATCCTTTCGATAAAGAAAGTAGCAAGCCCCATAAGGGGACCGGTTTTGGACTGCGAGGGGTACAGCGAAGATTATTTTTATTGTTTGGACGAACAGATTTGTTGCAAACTCACCATACAGCACATATCTTTACAAGCAATATAAAAATACCACAACAATGATTAAAGCTGTTTTGATAGACGATGAACCTCTTGCTCGAAGCATCATAAGCGAATATTTAGCGGGTTATAAGGAAGTGCAGATTGTAGCGGAATGTAATGATGGATTTGAAGGGGCAAAAGCAATTATGCAACACCAGCCCGATCTAGTTTTTTTAGACATTCAAATGCCAAAGATTACCGGCTTTGAGATGCTAGAGCTTATCGATCAGCAGCCACCTGTCATTTTTACAACAGCTTTTGATGAGTACGCGATTAAAGCTTTTGAAAAATATGCCATAGACTACCTACTTAAACCGATTAGTAAGTCTCGTTTTGATCAGGCAATGCATAAATTTCTCCAGCAGCGTAATTTGAAGACTACAACCGAGCAGGAACAAACGAAGAAGATGCTGGACACCATAAACCCATCCCCTTCTTTGGAACGTATTGTCGTAAAAACAGGCAGTAAAATTAATGTAATTGCTACTGATAGCTTAATTTGTCTAGAAGCGGACGACGATTATGTTCGTTTGCATACGGCTACCGGCGCCTATTTGAAAAATAAAACCATGGCTTTTTTTGAAAAAGAGTTGGACCCTAACATATTTGTAAGAATTCATCGTTCTTATATAGTACGTGTGGATAGTATTGTAAGACTCGAACCCTTTGAAAAGGAAAGCCATATCGCTATACTAAACAACAACATGAAGGTCAATGTAAGTAAATCAGGCTATTCAAAACTTAAACAAGTTTTAGACATTTAAAAACATTTTCAAATTCAACTATTAATGCTTCGATATCCGTTCATAGCCGTTTTCGTTTTCCTTACTTATTTTCCATGTTCAGCCCAAGAAGAAAATAGTGTTAAGATAGTAAACAAATTCAAAGATTATTTCAATAAACAACAATCCGACTCTATTTACCAACAATGGAATCAGCATGCAAAACAAACGGTGTCAAAAACTCAGCTTGACACGTTATTGATTAAACAGCTTTACCCGCTAGGTAATTTAGATTCTTCCATATTCATAAAGAAAGAAGATGGTCTTGAACATTTTAAACTTATTTTTTCTAAAGAGACTCTAAAACTCGTCTTAAACGTCGATTCAAATAAAAAAATAGAAACCTTCCTTTTTCAACCATTTGAAGAATCGACCCACGAAGCGGATACAATAAACGAATCCGTAAAAAAAAATAAGGTGATCAAGGATACGACAGATCACGCAAAGATAGAGGAATCAAAAACGATGGAAAAGGATATAGATAACCTAGTTGATTCTCTTGCTCTTCAATATACAAACGACCCCAACACGTGCGGCCTCGCAATCGGTATTATTCACAATGGTCAGGCCGGGTATTATTATTACGGAGAAACTACACGGGGAAATAAAACACTTCCAGATCAGGAAACTTTATTTGAAATAGGCTCGATAAGTAAAACTTTTACTGCAATTCTTCTTGCCAATACAACGTTAACCGACAGTATCAATCTAACTGATCCCATTATCAAATATTTACCTGATAGCGTAGCTCATAATAATGAGCTAGTCAACATCACGTTTCAAAATCTAGCCACCCATACATCGGGCTTACCTCGTTTGCCAAGTAACATCGTTTCCAGCGAGGCATTAGACCCTTATAAAGATTATGATCGTAACGCATTATTTTCTTATCTGAAAAATTATAAACAGACCCATAAACCTGATTCTACTTACGAATATAGCAATCTCGGATATGGCGTCATTGCTGATTTGTTAGCCTATAAAAAGAACTCTTCGTACAATGAATTGGTAGAAAAAACAATCTGTGTTCCGCTGGAGTTAAAAAATACCACTGAATTTCCTAGTGGCGATAAGTTACCTAAATTTATTCCGACCTATAATACAAAAGGGGAGCTCACTCCGCATTGGCATTTTTTAGCGTTAAGTGGAGCAGCATCGTTAAAATCGACCATACGAGACTTGCTTAAATTTGCGGAAAACAATATAAATATCCCAAATACCGTTTTAGGCAAAGCGATTGCGCTAACTCATAAGCCTTCATGGCTGGTTTCGGAAACTCAAGATTTAGGTCTTGCATGGAATATCAATATAGAAAATTTTCAAGAAATTTTCTGGCATAATGGCGGGACTTTTGGCAGTAGCAGCTTTTTAGCATTCGTCCCGAGCAAAAAATTAGCCGTCGTTGTATTAGCGAATGCTGCAAAATCTGTAGACAGCATTGGTTTTTCTATAATAAATAACTTGATAGCAAATCGCTGACGAGCCATCTAGAACACATTAAAAAGATTAGTCAACCTTAGATCCTTCAACTTTTTTTAAAAGGTTTTCGATAACTTTTGGAAAATATTGATGCTCTAGTTGCTGTCCTTTAAATTTCACCATTTCCAAATTATCACCTGTCTCGATTTTAAAACGCGCCTGATAAATAATCTCACCTTCATCAAAGTGTTCATTTACATAATGAATGGTGATACCCGATTCCTCTTCTTTGTTTTCCAAAATCGCTCTGTGTACACGATCTCCGTACATTCCCTTCCCCCCATAGGACGGCAATAAGGCTGGATGTATATTAACGATCTTATTGGGAAACGCTTTAAGTAGGTTTTCAGGTACTAGCCATAGAAAACCAGCGAGAACAATTAAATCTATTTGCATCCGATTTAACAATTCAACGATATGATCAGTATGATAGAATTCATGACGATCAAACACATGAGAAGGAACTTCAAAATTATCAGCTCGTTGTAGTACGTAAGCTTCCGGGTTATTAGTCAGTATTAATGAAACTTCTGCGTCTGGGCTATACTTAAAGTGCTCCATAATTTTTTGAGCATTTGAGCCTGAGCCAGACGCAAAAATAGCTATGCGTTTTTTCATACAGTATTCATTTTTATACAATGAGTCTTATCGAATGGCCTCACCGATTTTATTTCGTTGTCCTAAAGATCACTAAATGCTATAAAATAACTTTGGCGCAAAGTTAATTATTATACAGCATTTATTCATCGCCTGTTAACATCTCAACGTAAAATTGGTTCGATATTCGATTGATTCCCGTGATAATACCTATTTTTACCATCGAATCCATCACGGTTAGCTATGAGTGGACTATATCAAGTCATATAGATAAGCAGCATCAAGGGGATTCAAAAAGGGCAATGTTATACGAATGCAAATAATCAGAGCCGTTTTACCAGATTTGTTAAGAACAATTTTTATATATGAAAAGCAATATATACTCTTACACCGTTAACGCGATCGCAGCTTTCATTTTTTGTGCAACAAGTGCCTGTGCTCAAAAAACAAACCAGGTACCCAATGAAATTCCTGAATTCACCTTCTATACGGTCGATAAGGATGCTCCATTTACGCGCAATCATCTTGCTTCAAATGGTAAAAATATCGTTATTCTCTTTTTTGATCCTGGTTGTAGCCATTGTCAGCAAGAAGTTTTAGCACTTGGTAAGAATTATAACAATGTGAAGAATATCAATCTATATATGGTAGCTATGCAGGAGAAAAATCTAATCAATGCTTTTATGTCAATGTATGGAGGGCAGTTGCGAAATAAAAAGAATGTAACACTTTTGCACGACAAGAATTATGAATTTATTGGTAGATTTAAACCAACCCAATATCCCGCCACTTTCGTTTATGGTGGCGACAAAAAACTTAAAAAATATTGGGATGGTGAAAAAAAGGTCGAGGAAATCATTCAGGCGTTAAATTTATAGTACCAAGTCTTCCTTACATTTGTTCACAACGATCCGCAGCGACAGTGGCAACTAACAATATAAAATGCTAACTTTGCATTTTTTAAAGCATCAATAATGAGTCATCCCGTTAAAATAAAAAACGCATTAATTTCTGTATATTACAAGGACAACCTAGCGCCACTAGTTAAATTATTACATGATTACGGAGTACATTTTTACTCAACCGGAGGGACTGAAAAATTTATTCGTGACCTTCAAATTCCAGTCACACCGGTAGAAGATTTGACCGGATACCCTTCAATCCTGGGTGGACGTGTAAAAACCCTTCATCCCAAGGTTTTCGGGGGAATCTTAAGTCGGAGATCGCTAAAAGACGACAAGGAAGCACTTGAAACTTATGAGATTCCTGAAATTGATTTGGTAATTGTTGATTTATATCCTTTTGAAGAAACCGTTGCTTCCGGTGCATCGGAAGAAGAAATCATAGAAAAAATAGATATTGGTGGTATCTCCTTAATTCGTGCTGCTGCAAAAAACTACAATGATGTTGTCATTATATCATCGAAAGATGATTACCAAGAGCTGGCCGAAATACTGAAAGAAAATGAGGGTTATACTTCATTGGCCCAAAGAAGATCATTTGCTAAAAAGGCTTTCAATGTCTCTTCTCATTATGACACAGCAATTTTTAACTATTTCAATGAAGAAGAACCTTTAGAAGTATTCAAATATAGTGAGCAAAAAAAGACAGCACTACGCTACGGAGAAAATCCACATCAGAAAGGTGCCTTCTACGGAGACATCGATGCACTGTTCAAGAAATTAAACGGGAAAGAGCTTTCGTATAACAATTTGGTAGACATCGATGCCGCCGTATCTTTGATAGATGAATTTGAAGAGCCAACTTTTGCCATTTTAAAGCATACAAATGCTTGCGGTGTAGCAAGTAGAAACAATATACTGGCGGCTTGGAAAGATGCTTTAGCATGCGATCCAATTTCCGCTTTCGGTGGGGTGCTGATTTGTAATCGTCCAATTGAACAGGATGCTGCCGAAGAAATCAATAAGTTATTTTTTGAAGTATTGATTGCACCTTCCTTCACGGAAGAAGCTCTTCGCGTGTTAGTAAGCCGCAAGAATAGGATTCTACTCCAGAGAAATGACATTACATTGCCAAAAAATCAATTCAAAAGTCTTTTAAATGGTATTATTGAACAAGACAAAGACTTGGTTATTGAAAACAAAGAGGGGATGACAACAGTAACCGATCGGATACCTACGGAGGAAGATTATGCAAATTTATTTTTTGCCAATAAAATCGTAAAGCATACCAAATCGAACACCATTGTATTTGCAAAAAACAATCAACTTTTGGCAAGCGGTGTTGGGCAAACATCTCGTGTAGACGCCTTAAAACAGGCGATCGAAAAAGCCAAATCCTTTGGATTTGATTTGCATGGGGCAGCCATGGCATCTGATGCCTTTTTTCCATTCCCTGATTGTGTAGAAATTGCCGCTGATGCAGGTATCGTAACGGTACTTCAACCAGGAGGCTCCATTAAGGATAAAGACTCAGTTGATATGGCCAATAAAAAAGGCATATCAATGGTGACAACCGGTATCCGACACTTTAAACATTAAAGCATTAATACGCTAAAAATAAAAAGACTAGCACTTAATAATTGCTAGTCTTTTTTATAACGCTCCAGAAATACCACTTTGCCTAAATCCGTCTGGTAGATGCTATTTACGAATTGTACAAATGTAGCATACTTTTCAGGTGCAAATAGCCCCTCCCTTAGTATTAGCTGCCTATAGAACACCAAGTTGTTTTCCTTTAACTGTAGTTTCATTGTAAACGAACCAAATTCTGTCTCAAGTTGCACATCGGCTGGCTTTAGATCAATGACATAATTTTCAGGCAGAGTAAAGACCAACGAATCGATATCTCTATACCCGCGATTTATAAAAAATGGCATCTTTCGTTCATGAGTTATCGGAACAGGTGGCTTACGGTTAAAAACATTTGGAATTAAGTATATTCTCGTTCCACTTTTAGGGGCATACTTTTGGATTACAATACTTAGCTGTTCGGTTAGCGTCGGACTAGGCCCATCGTCTTCATCATAGCTTATATTTTTAAAAACAATATTATCCACTGTATACATTTCCTTCAGTCTTTTGTCCTGCTCCGGCAAGGGAAGCCCTAACATAGCTAGCTGATTATCGAATTGATTACCATAGAAAGAGGTAGACAATAAACCGTCGACATCCCCACTTTCGCTTAAACGAAACCGACCCTGTCTTTTTTGCAAACTTTCTTCCGCAGGCACTTTTGGTGTATGCAGCAGTTTCCCACCCTCTTTGGCGCAGGCGAAAACGACCCTATCGTCTGTAAAACTACCGAGAAAACCAAAGGGCGCTTTTTGGCTTGTACATTCCAACCATATTGTGTCCTTTTTTAAAGGCACTGCTAAAACCACATGATTCCCCTGATCCATGCTGGCAAAATTTTCATCCATATCGCGCTTTATATCGCCCGCATTAACAACGCAATAGTAAGACGGTATATTAACAATGGATAAAAGAGATTGCATATAATTGACCAGTGCCTTACAATCGCCATACCCAAGCTGTTCCACCTGACTGGCTGCCATCGGTTGAAATCCTCCTATACCGATCTGGACACTTACATACCTCATCTTTTCTTGAAGATACTGATATAACACCCTCACCTTGTCAACATCATCGTGAATATTCGTTGTTAGCGCATGAACTTTTCCAACCATCTGGGCTGTAGGTTTTTGCCGTTCAGCTAACAGATCGGTAAAAACCCATCTCCCCAACTCTCCCCAATTATTATATGTACCTTTCTTACCATAATAATAGAATTGTTCAGGCGCAACCTTTACTCGTATTTGGTACTTTTCTTTCGGTGGTGAGAAAGGCTCATTTTTACTTGCTAAAATATCTCGAACTGTCCATGTATAGATTCTTTGCTTATCATTCTTCGCTTCCAGTTTCTGTCCTTCGAAATTGATTTCCTTTATATTGATTCTATCCGCTAGCCCACAGCGTAATGTGTAACTACTCAGCTCAACGGATAAATCCCTGCTAGGTTTAGGGACCCAATCGGGAATAACAAGGTTTTGTTTTAATTTCAGTTCATACTCATAGCTCACTGTAAAAGGATACTGCATTACATTTGGAAGAAAATGTTTAATACGATTATCTTCAAATAAGGAGAAATGACTGACCGCGCTCTCATCTACGAAGTCTTTTACGCTAATTTTTTTTAGTATTTCACCGCTGTGATCCTGAAGTATGCCACTAATCGATTTAATCTGTGTGCTTTTATCGTATAGTAGAACTAGCCTTGCGTGTTCCAAACCAGCTCTATTGAAGATCGTTACTACCTGCTTGACATGTAAAATTACATCATCGGACGATCGAATATTGATCGTCCATTGTTGATCCCTTACAACGGCATTTGCCCGTTCCTTCAACTTTTGAGGAATCTTATCAACCGGAAAACGATCCTGCGCAATGCCTTCTACAACTGAAAGAAAAAACAGTATGCAGACGTGATATCTATTTAACATAAATGAGGCTTCTTAAAGATATTGTTATTAAATGTGCTTTCTCAGAACGATATCTGCCTTTTCTAGTTGAATAATCCGGCTGAAAAACTCCTTTAAGCTAAGATATTCATCAGGTGCGAAAATCATTTTGTTAAATCTCAGTACTTGGTCGCATCGCAAATGATTATTTTCCAATTTAATGCGATTAATAAACTGTCCCCCTCTTTCAGCAAGCACCATATTGACATCTGCAGGCTTCGAGACCAAATCATAACCTGAAGGCAAGGTGATATCCATTTCAAAACTCTCTTCTGATAAATTTCCAAAATCCACGGGATAAGTCCTTTCAGAAAGAGTAAACGGGTTTTTGCCTATCTTATTTAAAATGAAAGGATTGAAGTAAGCGTCTTCAGATGGCAAACTATCAAACAATTTAATGGTTACTTGGTAATTTTCTATCACTCCAACATCCACAGAATCAACTCCTACTACGTTTGCTTCAACGATTTCCGTTCCTACACTTTCTTCTTTTTTCTTCTCAATAAACTGATCGATATTTGGATAGCTAGCGATCTCTTTTCTTTTGAGATAGGCTGCATAATTGAAACTTGTTATTTTTATTTTTCCTCTCAAAATTCCGTCATTTGATAGCTCGCCAGTTAGCACATAATTTGTATGATGTTTCATACTCGACTTAATATCGATCCAGTATGAGGGTTTACCTATGGGTAACACTCGCCCTTGATCGTTTAGGCAGCGTAGAGGTAGCATACCGAAAGGTAAAAAGGGATCTGAAGCATCTAACAAATAGCTTTCTCCCCCGATGTTCAATTGACAAATAACATAATTGAATTCAGAAATCACCGGGTTTAACTTATTCACTATTCCATGTTCTCTGGTAGAAAGGATAACTGCATTGGCGTCCAACCTAGCAGCCGACAGGGCAGCAACCAGAGCAAGATTTACATCTGCTATATTTCCCTCATGTCGCTCTAAAGCCTTTTTAATTCCAAATTCACTGAAAACACCATAGTAGGCATTCCATTTAATTTGATTTTTTATGTACGTATAAATAGCTCTTGCTTTTTCAAGATCATTTAGGTCGGCTGTTATTATATTTGCCAGCATTTTTTCGAATATCCCTTCTTGCTTTATCTGCCCCCCCAAACTTCTATCGGTCAACAGCTCCCTATCCACATTTTTCCACTCCTTAGTGTAATGATGTTTAGAACCATTTCGTAAATAAACAGTGGCCAGTTCAAAATAAATGGCCGATTTAAAATTAGACGCTGCCGTCATATAATCTTCTTCAATAAAAGCGGGGATATTCTCCATGATATAGATCATCCGCGAACAGTCAATCGGCCAACCGGGAAGGCGGAAACCTTCCCTAAGTATGGAGGACTTTTGTTCTTTCAGTTTATAGGGCCCTCTCATGATAACGTTATATGTATATGTAGCTGGTATAATCGCTTCAAATTCACTTCGGATTTTAGGAATGTCCGCTTGAAATCGCCAGGTTCTAAAGTTATAAATCAAAGGAGACGTAATCTGGTAACTGTATTCAATAATGCTACCATCTTGAATATCGGGCATGCTAAACTTGGTTAATTTGACATATTTGCTTAATGCTTCTTGATAGGTATTTTTAGGATCCAACCAAGTTTCTGTTTTTCTACCATCGCGAAAATTATAGGTTACCGCTTTAAGATTTTCCAGATATTCTACTTTTTCATCACTTATACGTAAGGGAATCTGGATATTTGCCTGACGAGGATCCTCTTTATTAAATATTTTTAACCTAACATGGTATGTGAAAGCGATATTCAACTCACCCCGCTGATCGTCAAACACAAACCGAGCTGTTCCATATTCGTTAAGAACAACCGCATTCGATACACTATCAAGCTGATATTTCTTTACAGCCATTTCTGTATCGCTTATTAGTCCAAATGAAAAATCCGCTGCTGCTACTGAAAAAATCTGAAACAAAAGGCAGATCATCAAAAAAAATCTGGTCATGAAATAGGGTTTAGATCGTTAATGAAGTAAATATAGCAAAATAACAAAAAAGTTGTAAGGGCTTACAATAACCCATTACTGTATTCCCCCATTGTTCCTTCTCCGACCCTCAATAAGGCTTTCCGTATCCTTGTTTTTTTTTCTTCCTATTGTAGCATATCGGGTTCATATTGTGATATTTTTGTTTTAATTTTGCGGACTATATTCAAAGAACATTTAAAAGATTAGCGAATGGGGCTATTTAATTGGTTTACTCAAGAAGTTGCTATAGATTTAGGTACAGCAAACACCCTAATAATACACAATGATAAGGTAGTGGTGGATGAGCCTAGTATTGTGGCTTTTGACCGTACCACAAACAAGGTGATTGCTATTGGCAGACAAGCCATGCAAATGGAGGGTAAAACCCACGATAATATAAGAACGGTAAGACCATTAAAAGATGGTGTAATAGCCGACTTCAATGCTGCTGAATATATGATCAGGGGCATGATTAAAATGATCAACAATGGAAAGGGATGGTTTTTTCCATCGTTGAGAATGGTAATTTGTATTCCTTCAGGGATTACGGAAGTGGAGAAACGAGCGGTAAGAGACTCTGCTGAGATTGCCGGAGCCAAAGAGGTGTATCTGATACATGAACCGATGGCCGCAGCCGTTGGCATTGGTATCGATGTGGAAGAACCAATGGGAAATATGATTATTGATATAGGTGGTGGTACAACAGAAATAGCCGTGATAGCCCTTTCAGGAATCGTTTGCGATCAATCCATCCGGGTTGCAGGTGATAACTTTGACTCGGATATTGTGCAATATATCCGTAGGCAACATAATATTATGATTGGTGAACGAACCGCCGAAAAAATCAAAATTGAGGTAGGCGCAGCACTCCCTGAATTACAGGACCCCCCACCCGATTTTGCGGTTCAAGGTCGCGATTTGATGACAGGTGTCCCGAAGCAAATAACAGTATCATACACGGAAATTGCTCACTGTTTAGACAAATCTATTTCTAAAATCGAAGAGGCTATTTTAAAGGCACTCGAGATTACTCCACCGGAGTTATCTGCGGATATTTACCAAACCGGTATTTATTTAACAGGTGGCGGTGCCTTGCTACGAGGTTTAGACAAACGGGTACAGGCCAAAACCAAATTACCGGTACACGTAGCAGAAGATCCACTTAGAGCAGTCGTACGGGGCACAGGCATTGCGCTTAAAAATATCGGTGGATATAAATTTTTAATGCAATAAAAGCATCAATCAGAGATGGCGTACATCCATTTATCGGTATGCCATCCTACCATAAATTCCAAAAAAACATATGCGTAACCTTTGGATATTCATTAGTAAGTATAACAACTTCTTTTTGTTTATCCTTTTTTTTAGCACTTCTGTTGCGCTTATTGTAAAAAACAATGGTTTTCAACAAGCTAGTGCGTTAAACTCCTCTAACACCGTTATCGGTGGAATTTATCAGAAAATCGATAATTTTACGCAATATTTAAACTTAAAACAGACCAATAAGGATCTTTCTGAAGAAAATGCTTACTTACGGAGTCAGCTAAAAAGCTCGGTATATAGCAAACTGATCGAACAGGACTCTGTGCTGGATACCCTAGGTCAGACGCAATACACGTATATTGTGGCGAGAGTTATCAATAATAGCATTCATCAGAAGAACAATTATTTAACGATCAATCGGGGTAGCGAAGAAGGGATATCCAAAGGAATGGGTGTAATTTCTTCTCATGGCATTGTTGGCATTGTTCTGAATGTTTCCCAACATTTTGCTACGATCCAATCCTTATTACATGCAGATACAAGAGTAAGTGCAAGTTTAACGAATAGTAATGCATTCGGTTCTTTGGTTTGGGGCACAGAAAATGCCGATTCCCGCAAAGCTATATTAAAAGATATCCCAAATCACGTAAAAGTACGTACTGGCGAAGAAGTAGTAACTTCCGGCTATTCGTTGTTTCCTCCGGGTATTTCTATCGGAAGGGTGATAAAGACCGGTAAAAGCGGCGATAGTTTTCTGGATATCGAGGTAAAGCTAAATAATGACTTCAATACACTTCAATACGTTTACGTTATTAACGATCAGTTTGCAAGTGAAAAACAACAATTGGAGCGAGACACCATAGTAACAAATGAGTAGGATTTTATTATTGAACATCATCCGTTTTATAGTTCTCATAACTATGCAGGTATTCCTTTTTAAAAATATGGGATATTATAATCTCGCTACGCCTTATCCTTATATCCTCTTCCTGCTCATGCTTCCTTTAGGTATGCCGAAATGGTTATTATTTGTTATCTGCTTTTTTACAGGACTTATAGTTGATGGCTTTTATGACACCTTAGGTGTAAATGCGGCAGCTTGCGTTACGCTCGCTTTCTTACGTACAACCTTTATCAGTCTTACTGTGCAATTAGAAAATCACGAAACATTTGCTACGCCAAGTATTAGCGAAATGTCCTTTAGATGGTTTTTTATATATAGCCTTGTATTGTCCCTTTCACATCATTTTGTTTTATCCTTATTGGAAGCCTTCACTTTCAGCAACTTCCATTATACGATTATTCGTACGGTTTTAAGTTGTATATTTACGGTACTATTAATTTTACTTTTTTCTTTACTTTTCTATCAAAGGAATAGACGCTAAACAACAAGAGTGTTATATTTCATTGAAAAGCCAACATCCGATTAGCACATGAATAATAGCTTTTTTGAAAGAAAGTACGTCGTTCAAGGAATCTTTATAATAGCTGCCTTTTTATTGGCTTGTCGACTTTTTTACCTGCAAATCATTGACGATTCCTATATACTCTCCGCTAACAACAATGTCCTGAGAAAGGTTGTTGTCTACCCTGCTCGGGGTGTCATTTTAGATCGAAAAGGTAAGATACTTGTCCAAAATGAGCCCGTTTACGATTTAATGGTTACTCCTCGGGAGGTTAAGCCTTTTGATACCTTGGCTTTATGCGAATTAATCGGCATTGATAAAGAAGGCTTTGATAAACGTTATCAAAAAGCGGTGAACTTTTCGCCTTATCGCGCATCCATATTTGAAAAGCAGCTTTCAGCGCAAACTTATGCCGGATTACAGGAAAAATTATTTCAATTTAGGGGGTTTTATGTCCAAAACAGAACCGTGCGAAGTTATCCGGATTCTGTTGCGGCCCAATTTTTAGGCTATATCAACGAAGTTACCGATAAAGATATTGAACGATCTAATAATTTTTATCGCCCGGGAGATTATATTGGCGTAAGCGGAGTAGAACGCGCTTATGAAGAGCTCTTGCGGGGCCAACGCGGTGTGCAGAACTTGATGGTTGATGCCTTCAATCGTCCGAAAGGACACTTTATGGATGGGAAATATGACACTTTAGCTGTTGCAGGAGATGGGCTTGTATCATCTCTTGATTTAGAACTGCAAAAGCTTGCCGAAAAGTTCATGAAGAATAAACGTGGCTCGGTGGTCGCCATCGAACCTTCAACAGGCGAAATCTTGGCCTTCGCCAGCACACCTAGTTACGATCCAAATATGATGGTTGGTAGAGAACGTGGCAATAATTATATGAAGTTATTAAACGATCCTAATAAACCCATGTTTATTCGCCCTATCCAAGCTCAATATCCTCCCGGGTCAGTGTTTAAAGTAGTGAGTGCACTTGTTGCTCAACAGGCAGGCATGATCGATGAACATACGAGATGGAATTGTCCCGGTGGTTATAGTTACGGGGGAGGTCGAGGGTTTATGCGCTGTACACACGTCCATGGCACAATCGATCTTCCTGCAGCTATCCAAGGATCTTGCAATACGTATTTCGGTCACGTATACGCAAGGATGATTGATCAACGAAAAATGAAATCGACCAATGCCTATTCGCTTTGGCGAGACGCGATCATGAAATTTGGGATCGCTCAGGAATTAGGGGTCGATCTTCCAAATGAGAAAAGGGGACTTCTTCCTACGGCTGATTTCTATTCCAAACGTTATGGAAATGATAAATGGGGCTCTGGCTATAATATTTCCAATTCAATCGGACAAGGTGAGGTTGAAATTACTACTTTGCAAATGGCTAATATTATGGCTATTGTGGCCAATCGAGGTTACTATTTCCGTCCTCATTTAATAAAATCCATTGGAGAAAAGAAAGTAGTAAAAAAAGAATTTATTGAAAAAATACCCGTTGGTATTGATCAGCAATACTTTGAACCGGTGATCGAAGGAATGAGTCGTGTCGTTAAATACAATGCCAATATCCGCATTCCCGGTATAGAAATGTGCGGAAAAACGGGTACAGCACAAAACCCTCATGGTAAACACCATTCTGTTTTCTTTGCTTTTGCTCCACGTGTAAATCCAAAAATAGCAATTGCAGTTTTTGTTGAAAATGTTGGCTATGGAGCAACCTATGCAGCACCAATAGCGAGTATGATGGTCGAAAAATACCTAAAAGACACCATCAGCATGTCTAAGGCTGTACAAGAAAGGGTATTGAAGGAAAGTAACTTGATCGTTCCTGAACCACCTAAAAAAGCCGTTGACCCCATCATCGGCAAAACGAATAGCGACAAACCACAACCGAAAAAACGTATCACTTATATTAGGCATAACGAGATTGCGATTGTAAACGAATCAAGAAAACAGGTTGAACACAAAAACATAGCGGAAAGATAGCGCACATGAATCAAACAAAAAAAATATACGGTGGCTCGATTGACTGGATAACGGTATTCATCTGGCTGGCCCTTTGTGTTATTGGTTGGTTTAATATCCGTGCTGCCGTTTTTGATCCACAGCATGCAAGCTTGGTAAGCCTGAGCACTAACTATGGGAAACAATTCATTTACATTGTAGTATGTTTGCTCGTTGCCTGCGCAGTCATGATTATTGACGGTAAATTTTACAACTATATATCCCCGATTCTATATGGTATTACACTTCTCCTGTTAGTCATCGTTTTGATCGTTGGTCGTAACGTCGGTGGTAACCAGGCATGGATTCCAATCGGTACCTTTAGATTGCAGCCGTCTGAGTTTGCTAAATTAGGCTCCTGCTTATTGTTAGCAAAGTATTTAAGCTCGCACAGCAACAAAATGCCGAACCTTAAAACCTTGTTATTTGGAGCATTGATCCTTTTTGTTCCCATCATTCTCATCATGCTTCAACCAGATACAGGTTCCGCGCTTACCTTTTTTGCACTAACGCTTGTTTTCTATAGAGAAGGTTATGTTTCCGGTCAATTTCTCGCATTCGCATTTATCTGTATTATTCTCTTTATTCTCACACTTCTTTTTTCCCAATGGTACATTATTGGGGTACTAGCGGCCCTCGCAGCACTAGGAATTTATATGTTCAAAAGGAGTCGGAGGGTGATCCAATCTATTGCTATAGCCTTTATCGCATCCGGTATTTTCGTGTTGCTGGTTGACTTTGTTTATGAACATGTTTTGCAATCACACCAACGTAACCGGATTGATGTAATTCTCGGAAAAGTGGATGATCCCAGAGGACAGGGTTACAATTTAAATCAATCCAAAATTGCCATTGGATCTGGACAATTATTTGGAAAGGGATACCTGCAGGGCACGCAAACAAAGTACAACTTTGTGCCTGAACAAAGCACAGATTTTATTTTCTGCACGGTAGGGGAAGAATGGGGTTTTGTAGGATCAATAATCGTAGTGCTATTTTATGTTGCATTGCTATTAAGAATAACGCAACTAGCAGAACGACAGCGATCTGCATTTGCTCGAATATATGGTTACGGTGTTGCTTCTATTTTCTTTTTCCATTTTTTTATTAACATTGGGATGACCATCGGCATAGTACCCGTTATAGGTATTCCATTACCTTTTCTTAGCTACGGGGGTTCTTCCCTCCTGAGTTTTACTTTATTATTATTTATCTTACTCAAGTTCGACTCGAACAGAAAAGGAGTAGTCTAAAAAAATCCGAGCCGTTTTCTTAAAGAAAAACACACTCGGATTTCCGTGTTAAACTATACAGCTGTCAAAACTGTTAGGCAAATCGCTGTCGCAAAATCGCATAGAGTTTATCCACAGTGGCCTGTTTATTTGCCCAATTGTTCTTTTGGGCATAATTGCTTTGCAAGAAAGCATCTGCATCAGCAAAATTATCATATCGACTCAACAGCTCGATAGCCTCGGTGTATGCTAGACTATAGCCATTGAACAAATCTTTGATAAACAACAATTTATCATTTAAACTAACGGCCGATTTTATATCAGTAATTCGTTTAGTTCCAACAGAAGGGTCTTGCTTATTTAAATCGGAGGTTAATTTTTTTTGCTCATTGAATGCGTTTTGTTCTTGCTTTCGTTGTGCAGAAAATAGTTCGTTTAAGGTCATAGGGCGCTTCGGTTCCTCTTGCTTTGGTACTTCCTTTTCTTCGTCGGCAGGTATGACGATTGATTTCGCTTCTTCTACTATTTGCTTGGACACCGGCTCTTCTCCCTTGATCGCCGTTACTTCTTCTGAGATTTCATCTTCTTCCTTCTCATTTTCTTTCAAGGTATGTAGCTCCTTATTATCTTCCTCCTCTTTTTCCGCTTCATGGTCCGAAAAATTAGCCTTATCAACGGCTACTCTATCCTCGTCTTTTTCTGGCTCTGTCGTTTCTACCTTTTCGCTCTCAACGTCCTCTTCTTCTTGTTCCCCATCAATTACAGGATAATCAGCACTGTCTTCTACTTCTTCCTGCTCTCTTTCTTCCACCGCTGCTTCTTTTTTATCCCGTTTATCCTCCAGTTTGAATTCTTCTGCTTTGTCCTCTTCACTTACAGTAGCTGGTGTAAAATAAGTTTCTTTTACCTCTTGCTGATCCACATAATTTAATGCGGATCCCTCATCTTCCTCTTTTAAGGGAGCCTTTTTATCTTCTTTTTGCTCGAAATTTGTTGCAGATTCCGAATTTTCTGACGATCCTTCGCTTTTTTCTCTCTCTACACGCGCCTCTTGTTCTTTGTTACCAACATAACTTTCTGCACGATCCAATGAGGTCATTTTTTTTAATATTGTTACATGCCCCATTAGATAAGTCATATTCGCTTCAAAAAGTTCCAAATGAATCCCTTGTTGTTCGTTCGGATTTTCTTGTAGAAATTCATACTGTTCAGTTAAATCCTGTAACAGCCCTCCAATCTTTTCAAAAATGCTTTTCTGTGTTACCATAATATATTAACGCTTATTTTCCCTAAATGTTGAAGAATATTAGCCAAACTTAGATAAAATAGCATGGATTGACAAGAGCTATCTTTTGCTATTGATTATTAACCGTCCTTGTATGAAAGAATAGTTACGAAACCAAAAATAAATGCCGATATTAGCATCCCTTTTTCTTAGGTGACGGTCAAATAATACAGAATAAAAACAATAACAAATGCTGTTCAGCGAACATAATTTTATTAACAAAACAGACCCAACAGGCAGTATAGAAGTAATATGTGGGTCTATGTTCTCTGGAAAAACGGAGGAATTGATTAGAAGACTGAGACGAGCCCAAATAGCCAAGTTAGAGGTTGAGATTTTTAAACCAGTAGTTGATACCCGTTATGCCGTAACCGAACTTGTTTCACACGATAAAAATAGTATACAATCAACTGCTGTCGAAATGTCCTCGGCAATCTTGCTACTCGGAATGCAGACGCAGGTAGTGGGCATTGATGAAGCACAGTTCTTTGACGATAACTTACCTGATGTATGTAATATATTAGCAAATAAAGGCATCAGGGTTATTGTTGCGGGATTGGACATGGACTTTAAAGGGAGGCCCTTCGGTCCTATTCCAAATTTAATGGCCATAGCAGAACATGTTACCAAAGTTCACGCTGTATGCGTGTGCTGCGGAGCTCCAGCCAACTATTCTTACCGAACCTCGGTAACCGAAACGAAAGTGCTGATTGGAGAAAAAGAAAGTTATGAACCACGTTGCAGAAGGTGTTTTCATCTGGGCCAAAATAAATAAAAATCAGTAGTAGACAATATTTTTATCCTTATCGCGTTTTAACTATATACCCAAGTGGTATATAGTACAATTACATTAATTTTGACGTTATATTAACATAAATTTAACGTTGTATTTTAGCAAAATTTTGGACACTTAGTTATCTTTGTAAACAGAAAATAGACAGACCAATCGGCTTGGTTTTTATATAAAGATCCTTCTCATAATTTAGGTTTATAATTGGTTAAGTGAAGGCTGTTCGCCCATCGAACAGCCTTACTTTTTTAATTTATTCAACAATCTGTGTATCAATATCCACAAAAAGTGGATTTTTGACACACCAATCACCTGATTATCAATACAATAGTTACAAAACCTATAGCACAACTACGCAAACTTTATTAAACAATTTATTGTTAAGCTTTTTGATTGTCGGTTATGATGGGCCTTCATCTACTGATAAGATAATCAATTATAGTAAAAAAGTAAAAAATGAAACGAAGTCGTTACTCCCAAATTGTATTTATCTTAAGCCTTATGCTAAGCGGTTATGTGCAAGATGTTACCGCTAAAATTGCAAATGCTAGCAGTAAATCAGACCTACTCACTTCTTTGCAAGACACAACAAAACCAGCAATTGCCGACACCGTCCAGATACAAGGTCTCGTGACGGATTCGTCAGGCAAACCCTTATCAAAGGTTTCCGTAAAACCAAAGGGTTCAGCTGACAGTGTATTCACTGGTCAGGATGGAAAATACGTGGTCAACAGTCCAACAATAGGTGTGTTAATTTTCACTTTTCCGGGTTATCAAACAAAAGAAGAACCAATAAATGAGAGGCAGGAGATTAATATGGAGATGCGGCCCGCAGAAAAAATCATATCAAATGTACCTCGAGTCGCTAATGATGCCAAATCCGATACCGTCAATGATTCGCTCGACCGCGACAGTGTACAAATGAAATCCGATACCACTGAAACAGACAGCGCACAAGGAAAAATCACTGGTCTTGTAAGCGATGCGAACGGCCCAATCCCAGGTGTCAGCGTAACAATTAAAGGTAAAAAGGAAGGTGTAATTACCGACGAACAGGGCAAATTCAGTATAGCTGCGCCAGGGAATGTCGTACTCGTATTTAGTTCGCTAGGTTATGATGCTAAAGAAGAATTTGTCAATAATAGAACGGTAATCAACACGACCCTCAACCAAGAGGCACAAGCTTTAAAAGAAGTGGAGGTTGTTGCGGTCGGCTATGGTACCATGGACCGTTCAAAGCTAACGAGCTCCGTATCAAGTATTGGAAGTGATCAAATCGAGAATGATGTTCTGCCAAGCGTTACACAAGCGATTCAGGGAAAGGCTGGTGGTGTGCAGGTTACACAAAAGTCTGGATCTCCGGGAGGTGGACTCAACATTCGCGTGCGTGGAACTACATCCATAAACGCAAGCTCCGATCCGCTGTATGTCGTGGATGGAATACCCGTAAATAGCACAACCAACTTTACAGGAGGTACAAACTTCAACTTTGGCGGTGGTACACAGGGCATCAACATTCTTTCTTCCATTAACCCTTCGGATGTACAATCTGTAGAGGTACTTAAAGATGCTGCATCCTCATCAATATACGGTGCGCGTGCAGCGAATGGAGTTGTATTGATAACGACCAAAAAAGGCCAACCTGGTACCAGCACCTTCAACTTTAACATGTACGAAGGCTTCTCCGAAGTTCCAAAGGAACGTTGGTATGATATGATGAACACAGCGCAATATCAAGATTACATGCGAGATTATTACAAGTACCGGATGGAAATGGATTCTACTATCACCGCGATCCCGGATCAAATTCTAGCCAATCCCAATATTAACACCGACTGGCAAGATGCTATTTTTCGAACGGCAGCTACACGTAATTATGAGTTGTCGGCTAGTGGAGGAAGCGAAAAAACGCAGTATTATACTTCCATTGGTTATATGAAACAGGGTGGCGTACTATTAAATTCCAATTTCAATCGTTTAAGTGCTCGTCTTAATCTTGATCATCAACACAGTGAAAAATTACGCTTTTCCACATCTATTAATTTAACCAGAGCTATTAATGATCGGGTTCAGGAAGAAAACTCGAAAGAAGGCGCGACAAAAAACGGTATCGTTGCACCTCCTAATGTTCCGGTTTACAACCCAGATGGCAGCTTTGCTTTTGATGAGGTAAGTACCTCACGGGAGAACCCCGTGGCCATGCTAGAACTTCCAACCAATAACGCCCAGACATTTAGAGTATTGGCAAATGCATCAGCCGAATATCGTTTCATCCCTGAATTGGCACTTAAAACTAGTTTCGGCACGGATTTGAGCTTTATTGACGAAACCTTCTTTATGCCGCCACAAGGTCTTCGTTCTTTTGCTAGCCAGGGAGGAATCGGAGCCAGACGTAATACACGTGATCAATTATGGATCAATGAAACGACACTGAGTTTTGACAAGTCTTTTGGCGACCATAGTATTAATGCACTCGCCGGATTTTCTGTTCAGGAATCCCGGTTAGAGTTTGTTGATGCACAACGATCGAATTTCCCCTCTAACGACATTGAATACATCTCCTCTGGTGGTGTAATCACCGGCGCAAATTCGTATCCTGAAGAATGGGCGATTGCCTCCGGATTTGCCCGGGTAAATTATGGTTTTAAAGGAAAGTATTTATTTACCGCAAATTTCAGGGCTGATGGTTCCTCCCGGTTCGGAGAAAATAATCGATGGGGATACTTTCCCTCTTTTGCTGCTGCTTGGCGGTTATCGGATGAAGATTTCGTCAAAGAAATCAAAGCAATTAGCAATTTAAAATTGAGAGCTAGCTGGGGGATTACAGGGAACCAAAATATTGGCAATTACGCCAGTTATTCGCTCTATACTGGCGGACAGAACTATTTAGGTCTCCCTGGATTCATCCCCAATGTTTTGGGAGATAAAAACTTAAAATGGGAAACAACTAAACAATGGGATATCGGTTTGGATTTAGGTCTCTTTAGTAACAGGATTTCACTATTGGCCGACTACTATCTAAAGAACACGTCTGACTTGCTAATCGGAATACCTATTCTTACAAATTCAGGTTTTCAAAACAGATTCACCAATTTCGGAGAAATTCAGAACAAAGGTTTTGAATTTGAACTCACAACACAAAATTTAATAGGTGAATTTAAGTGGAACACTACACTTAACATGACATTCAACCGGAATAAGGTAGTTTCTTTGCCCGTTGACCGCATTCTTGGCGGAGTCGGTGAATTAAATATTGCCCAACCGGGACTTCCTTTGGGAACATTTTATGGATGGAAAATGATCGGCGTTAACCCGGAAACCGGGTTAATTGATTTTGAAGATCAAAACGGGAACCCTACTACCCCCACTAATCCAGATGATCGGCAAATCATTGGTGATCCCAACCCCGATTTTTTTGGTGGTATAACCAATACTTTCCAGTATAAGAATTTTGATTTGAGCATCATGGGACAATTCTCCTACGGAAACGATGTGTTCAATTATAATTTGGCAACGGGATTAGAAGGGTATAATGCAAGTAGCAATGGCTTTATCGACTGGACACGTCGATGGAGAAATCCGGGAGATATTACAGATGTTCCGAGACCGAGTCCGGGCGATCTCAATAATGGCGCGATTTCAGATCGTTTCGTGCAAAATGGATCTTTCTTCCGGTTAAGAAACATCACTCTTGGCTATACGTTCCCTTCAAAAATGATAGAGAACATCAATCTGAATCGTCTTCGAGTTTATGTAACGGTTCAGAATGCCTATGTCTTTACCAATTACAGAGGCTATGACCCAGAAGTAGGTTCAAGTCACGGTGGCGCAAATACGGGTCTCATTTACGGCTACGATTATGGCAGCTATCCACAACCACGCATTTTTACAGCGGGTGTAAACTTAACTTTTTAATAGCATTAAATGGATGAAAACAATGAAGACTCCCTTTTATATCGTTATCGTAGCGTTCATGATCTCATCTTTATCTGCCTGTAATGATTTTCTAGATAAAGAACCAATTAGCCAGATCACTCCTGATGAATATTTCAACTCGGAAACAAACGCTAATTCAGCCGTCATCGGCATGTACAGAAGCATGCTAAATTCTTTCTCTTTCGGGCAATCCATCATTATTGTTCCCGAATTTTCCGCTGGCCACGTAAGCCATGCTTCCGTATACCCTGAATATGAGAATTTTAGAACAAATAATATTCAAGTTAACAACCCTTGGACTAATAATATGTGGCAGGCCACCTACGCTACAATCAATGCAGCTAACAATATCATAACCAGGGTTCCTGAAATGCCGGAAAGCACCATCTCCCCTGAAAAGAAACAGCAGTTTGTAGGTGAAGCCAAATTTGTCCGTGCACTCAATTACTTTTTTCTCGTACGCGCTTTTGGTGCCATTCCCTTAAAAACAACCGCCACCACAGAGGAAGAAAACATAGCGATTCCGCGCAGTCCTGTTGATCAAGTTTATCAGCAGATTATTACGGATTTACAAGATGCATCAACACTTCCAGATAATTACGGCGATGATGCCACGTCAAAAGGCAGAGCAACCAGTTTTGCCGCTAAAGCTTTATTAGCGAAAGTGCAATTATACGATGGCCAGATTACAGGAGATTATTCGCAAGCGGCAAGCCTGTCGCAAGAAATCATCAATAGCCAACGCTTCGTATTAATTTCCGATTTCGCCTCCATTTGGACTACAGAAAACACGCAGGAATCTATTTTTGAATTACAGTTCGATAATCAAGCGACCAATCCCTTAGCTTCGGTTAGCAACGACAATCCAAGTATGCTATTTTATGCAAGGGGAAATACGGTTTATGAAAAATATACTGCAGAAGACAAAAGAAGAGACTTCACGGTAAAATCCGGATCACGAGATCGCTTTTATATCGGCAAGTTTCCTAAAGCGAGTCCTCCTACACAAAATTTACCCGTTATTAGAATTGCTGAAATTTACCTGATACATGCCGAAGCACAAGCTAGGACTGATGGAATGATTAGCGACGCTGCCTATAATTCTTATAAAGCGGTACAAGGCCGTGCTGGCTTGACATCTGCGCCCATAAACAGCTTCGGAAGTGTTGAAAATTTTATCATAGCTGTTCAAGAAGAAAAAGAACGAGAGCTGATGTTTGAAGGTGAAGCCTGGTTTGATTTCTGTAGAACAGGTCTTGCGTTGGATCGAATGCTCGTCAAAAAAGATCCTAATTACTATCTTTACCCGATACCAAGTAGCCAAATTGTGCTAAACGGTGAGTTAACGCAAAATCCAGGGTATTAAAGTCAACAGTGGGGTATTATTTGAATAAACCCCACTGTAACTAAGGCAGTTCATTCAAACTAATGTTAGGCTGCCGATTTTTCATCGGCCTATTCAGCAGAGTCCCTATGGGCGTATAACGGTTAAAAAAACCGAAGTTTCGTAGAAAAAACTGTCCCCTTTCACTTCCACCACTATAATCCAACCGGTACCCTACCCGAGCAGTATTGTCGGCAGAAAATTTAGCATGATTAATTTCAAACCAATTTTCTTCTCGATCTACTACCCACTGATTTCCAAAGTACACCTTCCTTTCGTAAATTCCTTGTATGGGTGAAAAATTTTCCAGAAAGGAATGGAATCCTTTTAACCAACTTGAGGTTTGTGGTCGACTGAAGCTGGCAATCAATTTCCATTGACCTACCTCGGGCGCAAAGAACCAAGCAGTATACGTCGTATAATTTCCAGCAACAGGCTCTCCCTTCAATAAAAATTTATACGTATTTCCAGCTTTCCAGTTAAATTTAAAATAACTCTGACCTCCCGCCCCTTCATTTCCAAATTCACCCGTATGTACACCGTCTCCCTTTTTTAGTAGTTTTATTTGATGGTCCGGCGGAATGGCTTTCGGATCATCTGTTTGAAAGGGGCTCCATACGGAAAAAAGAACTCGCCGCTCGCTTTGCGAATTAACTTGTATACCAAAATAGCCTCCGCTAAATCCGTTGGCCATAAAATACGATCCAACAACATCATTTCCCTCCGGCACCATTACTTCATTATAATAATACATGATATCCTTTTCTTCGGGTGTTTGGTAGTTCAAATGAGTCGAGGCCCCCCGTCTACCCCAGTAGAAAAAATTCCCCTCATCTTTTTTCACAAAATGAATATGTTCATCGACCACCGTTCCACTGATCCCCAAATAATCTATATTACTCAAATCAATTGATTGCCCTTTTATAGAGATCGCCACATAGCCTGTATCACGGATATTCCAACTACCTAAGTAAGACATTGCTTTGGGTTGAACCTTACATTCTACGATTTTAGTTTTTCCCGCAACCGTAACCTGTAAAACGCTTGGCTTATTAACCTTCGCGTTCAACCAAACAGATAATGTACCGGCCCTTCCTACACGAATAAAGGTTTTGAACCATTTATTGGCGTCATTCCATCGGTCAATTCCCGTTTTCGATATCAGGTCATCCCCTTCTGAAACATTGCCTATTTGCCAGGAGTTCCCTCCTATCGGCACTTTTACGATACCCTCAGTGCTCGTTTCTATTTGACCTTTACTTTGATAAGTAGTTATTAACAGTGCGCCTAAAAAAATTATTACACGTTTTAATCGCATATCATAATGAATTTTGACAGCAAGCTACGTGAAATAAAAGAAGATAGGAAGCGAAAAAATCGATCAATCGTTTGCGTAAAAAACGGAAACAAAAAAAGCAAGGACGAGACCTTGCTTTCATTTATATGTAAAACTTTTACTTTCTTAAGATATATTTGTCCGCCAATTCTCCCGTTATTTTCTCGCCACTCATATCCAACTGCGTTAGCGTATTTTCGCCCACGAAATATTTATACGATTCTTCTTCGGTTCCCTTTAACTCAATGGTGCTTCCATCAAGCCAAACGTAACGCCCCTCTTCTTCAAATTCTTTACCATCTCCTTTACCTAAATAATTATTTTTTAGCGTGTAGGTGCTATCTGTCTTCAAGGTTAATTCCGTGCGGATTCCTTCACAATCCGCACAGGGTAATACCCCCTTATAGGTGCCGATAATATCTAATGAATTTTGCGCATTATGCATATCGGGATCGTCAGAGGTAGCATCAATGGGAACATATTCTTCCGTCGTATCAGTGACATTTCCATCCGCTGAACTCTTTGTCCCGTTGTTACAACTCCAAACTAGGCCGCACACAAATGTGCCAATCAATATTTTTTTAATCATAGCAAGATTTTTTAATTCTATTCAGCAAAAGCAATACCAAATCAGCGCAATTAGTCTTCTAGTTGTTTCATTGCCTCCACTACAGCTTCTGCCACCTCAATATTAATCGTTGTGTTATCTGTTACTATCCACTTACCGCCCTGCTTTATCATCAGGATGGGTTGAATCCCCGGATACTGTATCCGCCAAGCAGGGGAATTCTTATATTCTTCCGGGTAGGCATTAATATTAATAAAAGCCTTGGTACCTGGTTCTCTCACAGTAATAGTCATAGAAAAACTCCTTTCTTTATCTAATGAAACAGCAACTAGCATAAATTGATTGCAATAATTTAAATTTTAATTGGAACAGGTTATAGTTACAATGACCTCTAAAATATATACCATGTCACCATAGCTATTGATTTTTTACTACAAAATTCATAAGTTAGCCGAGCAAAACTTTAAAACAAAGACAGCACTAAAAAAACATTCCAAACACGTTGCGTGTTTCAGGATAAGGGTTATATTTTTATTAGACAAAAGCATTGAACAACCAACACAAGTCATTAGAAGAAGTACATCAAAGCGTTGAGACCGATATAAAAGGGTCGAGGTTTAAAAAAATATTGAGTTTCTTCGGGCCAGCGTATTTAATAAGCGTTGGATATATGGACCCAGGAAACTGGGCTACCGACCTGGCAGGGGGAAGTCAATTTGGTTACACGCTTATCTGGGTCTTATTAATGAGTAATATGATGGCTTTGGTATTACAAAGTCTAGCGGCTAGGCTCGGTATCGTTTGGGGGAAAGATTTAGCACAATGCAATCGAGAAACCTATCCAAAAAAGATGAATTTCATCTTGTATATTCTTGCTGAAATAGCTATTGCCGCCTGCGATTTGGCAGAAGTATTGGGTATGGCGATAGGACTTAACCTCTTGTTTGGTCTTGATCTCTTATGGGGGGTTGGTATCAGCTTTCTAGATACCTTTCTATTGCTCTATCTTCAGCGTTTAGGGATGCGCAAAATGGAAATGTTTATTATCGGGCTTATCTTTATGATTGGGATGTGTTTTCTAGTGGAAATGGCCTTAGCACAACCTGATATGGCCGCACTCGCTACTGGTTTCATTCCCTCCATACCGAATACTGCAGCTCTTTATATTAGTATAGGTATTATAGGTGCAACGGTTATGCCTCACAATCTTTACCTTCACTCGGCCCTCGTTCAAACGCGTAAGATCAACAGAGACGAGTCCTCTATTCGGAAAGCACTAAAGTATAATTTCTGGGATAGCGCAATTGCGCTAAATCTAGCCTTTTTCGTCAATGCTGCAATCTTAATCCTAGCCGCTGCTGTCTTTCATAAAAATGGAATGAACAATGTGGCCGAACTCCAAGATGCACATAAATTACTGGCACCTACTTTAGGCAGTGAATGGGCACCACGATTATTTGCCGTTGCATTGATTTTAGCAGGGCAGAGTTCAACAGTTACTGGAACGCTTGCCGGTCAAATCGTGATGGAAGGTTACCTTCGTTTGCGCATCAGTCCGGCATTAAGACGCATGTTAACACGCTTATTAGCCATTGTTCCTGCTATTCTAGTAATTTATATTGCAGGTGATGATGAAGTGGGGCCGTTGCTTGTCTTCAGTCAGGTTCTACTGAGCATGCAATTAGCCTTTGCTGTAATTCCGCTCATCCACTTTGTCAGTGATCGCAAGCGAATGGGCGTTTTCACAATCTCTCTACGGCTTAAAATAATTGCCTGGACAATCGCTGCTATCATCTCTTTTCTAAACTTTCAACTTGTATATGAGGAAATAACAAATTGGATTAAGATCTTCAACAATCCTTGGTTAACTATGCTATTAATTGCAGGTGGGGTAGGATTATTTGTACTTCTGCTCCTTACGGTGCTTTACCCCATTACCAAACTGAGAAAAAAAGTAAATATGGAAGTCCATGCACCCTTTCAGGACTCACTGTTGGAGCCCCCCTCTTTCAGTCGCATCGCACTCGCTTTAGATTACTCTTCATCCGACCCGTTGGTTGTATCTTATGCGCTCAAATTAGCCAAGCCCGGCACACAATTTATCCTGATCCATGTAACAGAAAGTGCATCTTCGAGAATGATGGAAGAAGATACGGATGATTACGAGAAACGTCACGACGAAGAAAGAATGTCTCGATATATTCGACTTTTCAAGGAACAAGGATTTGAAACCAGCTTTGAAGTAGGGCATAAAAACCGAGTGAAATTTATTGCCAAGATATGCAATTATTATCAAGCCGACCTCTTAATTGTAGGTAGCCACGGACACAGGGGTCTAAAAGATTTCATTTACGGAGAAACCGTCAATAAGCTCAGGCATCGTGTAAACATCCCGGTTTTTATTGCGCAGTAAGTTACACATTCATCCAATAAATTTCCATACGTTAGCCGATGCTTTCCTCTTCCTGCATTTTAACCGTCGTCTTCCGATGCATATTCCCCCAATCTGACATTGCTTGTAGCACGGGTCTCATGGTTATGCCTAGTTCGGTCAATTCGTATTCAACACGGGGCGGCACCACCGCATAGACTATCCGCCTGATGATAAGATCTTTTTCTAACTCCCTAAGCTGGGCAACCAACATTCGTTCTGAAATGCCGTCGATCGATTTCTTCAGGTCGCTGTAACGCATCTTCCCATAAGCGAGTCGACAAAGTATAGCGGGTTTCCACCGGCCTCCTAAAATAGACAATGAATAAGCCATCCCACAGGTATCATTAATTTGCTTCTCGTTCAAAGCGTTTGTAGATGTTTCTTTTCTCATTTCTTACATTTTTGTTAGTACCTAACAATTATATCTGTACTTACAAATATAAAACTAAGAACCTATTTTTGATAAAAAAAGTATCAATGGAAAAATTAAAAAATAAAATAGCCCTAGTTACAGGTGGTAGCAGAGGAATTGGTGCCGCCATTGTAAAGAAATTGGCTTCAGAAGGAGCCCATGTTTCATTTACCTATGCAAAATCACCGGAAAAAGCAGCGCTGCTCAGCGATACGCTTCAAGAAGCAGGCAAACAAGTGAATGCCATTCATGCAGACAGTGCTGATCCGCAAGCAGTAACAAAAGCTGTTCAACAGGTCATATCCTCCTTTGGTCGTATTGATATTCTCGTTAATAATGCCGGTATTTATATAGGTCGACCTTTCGAAGAACATACCTTGGAAGATTACGAGCAAATTATGAATGTTAATGTCCGAGCGCTTTATGTAGCTTCGTTGGAAGTTGTAAAAAATATGCCAAATGGTGGCCGTATCATTAATATCGGCAGTAACATGGCAGAAAATGCGTTAAGCGCTCAGACGACCCTTTACACAATGAGTAAATCTGCATTAACCGGCTTCACGAGAGGCTTAGCGCGAGATCTGGGACAAAGAAAAATCACGGTAAATGTCGTGCAACCTGGGCCGATTGACACGGATATGAACCCGGCCAATACAGAACTAGCCGATTTTTTACGAAGCAGAATGGCCTTGTCAGATTACGGTACCGGAGACGATATTGCCGGTTTAGTAGCATTCCTAGCGAGCGATGAAGGCAAATATATTACCGGCACTTCACTTACCATCGACGGTGGTTTAAATGCCTAAACAACGTGTAACACATCCGGCAGCCAAAGCTGCCGGATTTCATCCCCCCCTTCTTCCGGCTTCATGGGCTTGCTAAATGAAAGTTTTAACATTATCTTGCGAATCGATATCGCGCGATCATTCTAAAAAATGCGTTGTGCATATTATTCGGAAAAATGAGAACGATATTATTACTACTTTTAGTGTTAATCAATGTGAGCTGCGACCAGGTATCAAAACACATTGTACGTGAAAAGATCGATTATTATGAAGAGATTAAAATTATCGACCAATACTTTGTGCTAACTAAAGTAGAAAATAGCGGTGCTTTTTTAAGTCTTGGAAACAACTTACCTGGATTTGTAAAAATTATATTTCTTTCTGTGCTTCCTGCATGTATCCTATTATTCGGTCTTTATTACCTGATACAGCAACGCAAAACTTCGCCGTGGTTATCCATCGGTATTGCCTTTGCGCTAGGTGGCGGAATTGGTAATCTCTATGACAGGATATTATATGGATCAGTAACCGATTTTATGCACATTGATTATCTTTTTATCAAGACGGGTATTTTCAATATGGCCGATGTGTCGATTATGACAGGAATGGTTTTGATAATCATTGGTTTTTGGATTCAAAGGAGGGCAGAATTAACATTAGCTGAAATTGAATAAAGCACAAAAACTAAAAGATAATATTCTTAACAGTAAGATTAAAGGCAGCTCAACAACATGATAGACAAGCTAGCACTCATTGAAATTAAAAATCATAAAGTCTTATCCACAAGAAGTAGAGGTTAAGACATTTATTATCTCCCGGGTGGAAAACGCGAGTTAGGAGAATCCGATATGGAGGCATTAATTAGAGAAATAACTGAAGAGCTGACCATCAATATAGATCCCGACACCATTAAATTTTACGGTGAATTTTCAGCGCAAGCTCATGGCCATCCTGAAGGTGTTATCGTCAATATGCGTTGCTACACAGCCACTTTTCGAGGTTCTTTGCAAGCCGCCGCTGAAATTGAAGAGATTGCCTGGCTTGCATATAATGATAAACCGAGGGTTTCTGAAGTTGACAAGCTTATATTTGATGATCTGAAAGAAAAAGGATTATTAAGATAGCCCAGACGACATCAAAAATTTTATGACTGTGAATCAAGCCCATGCAATATGTTCTTAAAAAAAAGCCATATTTTTTTTAAGAAAACTTTGGTGAATTCAAAAAAGACACTACATTTGCAGTCCCAAAACAAACGAACGGAAATTTAAAAAACCGATGTTTGGAAAAGGTACCATAGCTCAGTTGGTAGAGCAAAGGACTGAAAATCCTTGTGTCACTGGTTCGAATCCAGTTGGTACCACATAAAAAAAGCCCTTTTTTTTATCAAAAAGGGCTTTTTTTATGCACTTACGCGTAAAAATCACCTAAAATCCTAAAATCTGAAAAAACGCTTCTAGAGAGGTTCTACAGGTTTTTTTGTTGAACTCGGTGCGTGGAGTGGCACAAATATGTCACAGAAATCCCGCGCCATAGAAAGTAAAGGTTTATGGCAACCGTAAACGCATTGGTGCACCGGCACCACAGGAAATCCGATGGTAGCTACAACGTTAAGATCAGGGTTTTCCACCACGAGAAAAAGTACATCGAAACGGAGCATTACATTACAGACAGGCAGCTCCGCCCCGATGGTACAATCAAGGACACATTCATCCTTTCGCTGCTCAACCACCAGCTCGATGACTACCGCGAAACGATCAGCCGGCTCGGTGACCGGATTGAGCTGTACTCGGCGGAGCGCCTGCGCGATTACCTCCGCGACAAGGACAAACCCATCGATTTCGCGGCTTTTTGTAAGGAGGTCATCGACTTCCGCATGGCCAACAAACAGAAAGGGAGTGCCAGAACGTTCAGGAGCGTTCGATTCAGCCTCATAGATTATTTCGGCAGGGAAAGCGTTTCCGTGATGGAAATCCATTCGGACATGCTGCGGGAATATGAAGCGTACCTCCGTACCGAAAGGACAATCACGAGACCCGACCAGTTCGGCATCCCCAAAACAAGGAAGGTCAAGGGTATGACCGACATCGGCCTGCACAATCACATGCGTGACCTGCGTGCTCTGTTCAACCTCGCGGCCAAAAAATACAATAACAAAAGTCTCGGCATCACCAGGACATAATCGTCAAACCTAAGAAGAGCGCACGCAAGAAAAAGAAGCTTGACCGCGGACAGTTACTGGCAATCATCAGCTGTCTGGCCTCTCCCGGCAGCCGGATGGAACTGTCACGGGACCTCTTCAAGCTCAGCTTCTACATGTGCGGTATGAATGCAAAGGATATCCATGATCTGCGGGATGAGGATATCATCAATGGAAGGGTTGAATACAACCGGAGCAAAACAACGGGAAGGCGCGATGACGATGCCTTTATCAGTATAAAGATCGTGGATGAAGTCAAACCCCTCCTTGATAAATACCTGAACGTCCTGAGGGATCGCTATTCAACGTTTGAGAACCTTGATCATGCACTTGCCAAGGGAATGGAGCAGATATGCCGGAAATTTGGCTGGGAGGAGAAGGCCGAAGAAGAGGCGGTG
Organism: Olivibacter sp. CPCC 100613; assembly: GCF_036959255.1. Lineage (NCBI taxonomy): Bacteria > Pseudomonadati > Bacteroidota > Sphingobacteriia > Sphingobacteriales > Sphingobacteriaceae > Olivibacter > Olivibacter sp. CPCC 100613. The sequence goes on along the minus strand of NZ_JAWMTI010000004.1, from coordinate 178,594 downwards.
GCTAAAGCGGCAAAGTTCAAATCGAAAGACAAAGCATCCACGGTATTGAAATCCGAGCGTATTTCCGAACTGGAAAATGAATTGGAAGTCCTGACCAAAAAGGTAGCCGAATTGGAAACGGAACTGGTGCACCGCGACCAGATTGTCGGGGCAAAAGATGAGACCATCGAAGTACTGAAGAAATATGTCAGTTCACTGGAGAAAGATAAGGTAGACCTGAAGATCGAGTTGGAGGCGATCAGGGAAAAGTTTTTCACGAAGACGGGCGCTCGAAAGTCTGGGTAGTGTCCGTCAACAAGAATCTTTTAAAGGGGGTTGCTGTGATCACATTCTTGGAATGGACAAAGTGAACAAAGGTCACTGCATTGGGCGTAAAACTTTTGTTCCTATCAGGATTTTATGATATTTTTAACAATGTCCCAATTTTAATGGGACACTACTGTAAGTATATATGAAATCAGAGAATATCGAAACGAGCGCAATTAAAGAATTTTTCTTTAAAACAGTACTTATAGCGCAGTCCGTGAAGGCAATAAACGACAATTGGGCCAAAGACATAATAAGAAGCATACATAGACATATTTTTACCGACCCTATAAATGTCGAACTCCAAACTGATGAACAGCAAGTCGAATATTTTAATAAGCTATTTGGCACATCCTCAAAATCAATTCAATGGGTAAAAAAAATTGATTCGACAAGCATTGTGGATATAACCGCTGATAATAAGGAAGAGATAGCAATCGAAGTCGCGTCAAAAATTTACAGTCTCCTAAGTGTGGCGATTTTTGAGAATTTGATTGAATTTTTAAAGGTGCTAAACAAAAAACAAAATGGTACGAGCGAGGCCGTCATTAAATTATTTGGGGAAACGTTTAAGCAGGAGATTGAGAATATTGATTCGTTAAAACAGATCAAAACGCCGATGATAACTATTATGAACAACCTAAGATTGTGTCGTAATGTCGTCACTCACAATAGTTTTAAATTGTCCGCTTTGGAAAGCAAATTTAAAAAAGAAGGAATCGAGCTAGAATTATTTTGTTTCAAGCCAAATACGTCTGTCGATGTAATCACTTTAGATCGACAATCATTTATAAGGTTAGTCGACTTATATTCTCAATTGGCGTATTTAGCATATTTATGTTTTTGTGATAAAAACAAGATTAATGTAGTTGCTTTTTATACATGATTGTTCGTTATTAATGGGTTTAAAAAAACATCTTATTGGTTTAGGCCTTATTTTAGGGTGCTTTTCGGCATCTTCCCAAATTAGAAATATTAAAACGGCTTTACCCAACGTGAATGTCGGGGATATTTTTTATATACCATTTCTCGACGATCCGTTATTCAAAGTTTATAATAAAAGCAGTTTACCTCAATATTATCAGGTCGACGGTGGATACAAGGGCGGCCGGACGCAGATTTTAACCGAGTTCAACAGGTTAATTGGAAAACAAATCCCGGCAGACAGTGATGGATTTATTACAATAAGATTCATCGTAAATAAAGATGGGAAAACCGGAAGGCTCCGAGTGTTTGAAATAGGTTCGAATTACAATCAACATCTATTCAATTTTTTTCTTGTCGAGAGACTTCTCAGCTTCACAAAACAACTGAAATGTTGGAAGGTCGCTGAATTAAAGGGTGTAAAGACCGATTATTATCAATATTTAACATTTGTAATCCGTGACAAAAAGATTGTTGATATTTTACCTTAGCGCTTTGATTTCGGCATGTTGGTCATCTGATGATAATATTAATGACAACAGTGGCGTATCAAAATGCGATATAGCAAAAGAAATATATGAAAACAGTGGAATTCAAGGTACTCATGAATCGCAGGTATTATTAGACAGCGCGATCAATCTGTGCCCGGACATGACAGATGCATACCATGAAATCAGTGTCCCCTATCTTAAAAGGGGGGACTACTTTACATGGTTGGTATATCTCAACAAAGCTATTGAGAAAGAACCTGAGAGGTTCCTTGGGATACGTGCCTGGTGCAGGGTTAAATTTTTACATGATTACAATAACTCATTTGATGATTTTAAAAAATTAGAAAGCATCAACCGGAATTCGACCATCATAGTGGCTGATAATAATATCTATTCTTGGATGGCTCTGTGCAAAGCTGGCCTTGGCGAAATGGAAACCGCATTAATGTATATTGAAAAAAGCATCAATTCCGCTATAACGGAACATGGGACAGAATGGGTAGGTATGTATGATTTTTTTTATAGAGGCAACATCAATATTGCGCTTGGAAAATTTAATGACGCGCTGAAAGATTTTGACAACCAGCTTAAACTATCTCCGAACCTGATAGATGCCTATTATTATAGGGCTAAAACCTTAATAAATATGAGCAGAAAAAATGAGGCACTAACTTGGCTTTTAAGAGCAAAAAGTCTATTAAAGAACGAGGGATATTCTATAAATGACCCGTATGTAGAAATGCCCTGGAGAATTTATGAAAAGGATATAGATGAAGCAATTTTCAGATTAAAGAGGCATTAAGTGCATTCATCTTCAGTAAAATTTGCGAACCTATTGCGTTAACACAAATTGCGGTTAACTTAAAAAAAACCCACATAATCCTGAACGTATTTTGGTTTCGTTATACCGCATAAAACATGATCTATGCCGTTATCAAGATACCGCCGCATTAAAATTTGCGGTAAAGATTCATTTGATTTCGGTAAAGATATCCCCTGAGATTCAAGATAAGGAGTTATTTGGGATGAAACGGTCTGCAAATAATGATCCCATGCAGAAGATTTTAACTTTGTAAATAAGTGAGACGTTTGTTTTGGTATCTCCTCGTCAAAAATGGTTGTTAAAAATTGCCATAAAATCCCATCGAATACGGCATTAAATACATCCAGGTTGTCAATACTTTTCCAGTTCCTTTTGGTATACGATAAAATCTCTATTTCTTCCAGGGTTATATCCCCGTACTTTTCAGTGATTGTACCTTCTATTGATTTAACAAAGTCAGAATACGCATCATCATTTTCTGTATCATAGCCCTTCTCCAATACCCTGTATGATCCCAACCTCAGTAACCCACTGTCTGTCATAGCATTTAAAGGTCGATTACTAATTATTGTTAAATCAGATGTTTTTGCAACGTTAATCAGGTTCTGGTTGTCAACGTAATATGAGCTTGGTTTATTTTCAATCAAATTATACGGAAGTTGGATCAGCTTAAAATTAGAGTTTGCCCTCACCAGGTTCGAAATAGCTATAACTTTTCTTAAATCTGTTGCTTTTTTTGACGAACTGTCTATCGTAAAAGTGTTTGAACTGACACCATAACAGCGGATTTTTCCGATTTCTACCATTTCCTCCAGAAATTCAAAGGCTTTTTTTATCCGCCTGTAATATTCCTCATGCGGCTCTTTTTGAAACTGATCGTCAAAAAAATATTCCGGAGAATGCAGTAGGAACCCATCTAAAAAACTTGTGTTTAGTCTTTTGAGAGAAATCTCAATCTGAATTTTAAGATAATCCGGATGAATGGAGTGCTCAAAAGATTCCGAAATCTTAACCACATCATTTAAAGCGGCCCCCTTTTTATTTAAACTTTTAAAATGTGCTAAATTTTTTCCTGAAATGTACCCTGCTTTCGTAATGACGAAAATTTTCTCCCTTGGAAATGAGTTAAAAATTTCTCCGACTAACTTCTCAGATTCACCATCTGTGTAATTGGAAGCTGTATCGATCAGATTACAACCGCTTTGAATAGCAGCATTCAGGGCGTCAAAATTTTCTTTTGATGTTGAGCTGATCCGATATCCACCGAAACCCACCTTGCTAAGTTCGTTCAATTCAATCATTTGCCAGTATAGTTTTAGTTGGAAGATCCACTTGTTTGTTTTAATCTCACTTTCTCTTTTTCCCAATTGATTTGCCAATTTATGAGGTATTGGGAAATAGGCTCCAATCCAATTTCACTTCTGTATATGTCAACACTATCCGGATCTTCAAGCGGAAGTAAATAATATCCATTGTCGTCATTTCGACCTAACTGAGTTCCATATTTCTGTTTTCCACCCCCCTCAAGTGCGACCCTGTCCTCCAACTTTGCCAAATTCATCGGGTTTGCATTCTTTTCTTTTACGGCCTTTCTCAATTCAGGCAGAAATTTTGTTCGAGTTTTCACGTCAGAGTGCTGTATGACCAGAAAAAGAGCATCGCTAGCCTTTTCTCCTACAGTGTTTTGCCCCAACCAGCCGTATTGTTTAATAATTTCTTTTACCCTCAGAATGTTTACGGAATCTGTTTTAGCAATTTTTTGTCCCAATTCTTTTACGCGCGGAGATTCCATTCCTTCATCGTTAATAATGGACATAACCTTTACTCTGTCATTTTGGTCATCATCGAAAATCTGCTCCAGCTCTTTAATTAGTTCCTGTTTCGATTCTTCGGTCAGTACAGTTCTGCTCGATTTTTTTTCAGTTACGGACTCACCGCATGAACAAAAAAATAGAGAGATCAAAAGAAGTAAATAGCGTATCTCGGAGAAATTCATGGCAAGAGGCATGTAAGTATTTAAATTATTTGTTAAAAGTTAGTTACTAATGGGGTTTCGCTCTAAAAAAACTTGACCGTTAAAGTCGTACGTCGGACTGGACAACTTATATTTAGTTCTTAAATGTCCAAATTCATTATTCAGCTCTTCAAATTCATTCTCAAAATACCTGAACCATAATAATCCTTCTTCTTTGAATATACCAAGCCCCTTAAAACTTTTCAGTGAATTATCAAACCGATTGAGCTGAAAAGCTATCCGCCCATATGTTTCATGAACCAGCTTATGATCTATCTGCTGCATTGTCAATGTTGATTTCAAGCTTTTTAAGATTTCAACAAACGTAAATAGCCCGTGAAATCTGGAATAAAGATCACTATGCTCTTCTTTTCTTCCCGTAATTTCGGCAAAGCTGGTGTCATAAGATACGTTGAAGAGTTCAGATTGCTTAGAGTAATAAGTGAGCGTATTAAATATTACGTGCGACCCTTCGTGAGAAAGATGATCAATGAAAAACATCTCATTATCCCAATGATTAACATTTAGAAATACCATATTATGCGCGCCAAAAACAGCAAAACTATTAGGTTCCGTACCATTGAATAACATAACTCTCTTTAAAGTACTTAATAGCGTATCATAAAATTCTGGACGTCCCAACTGAAGAAATAAAAAACTGTTTTCGAGATGGTCCATGTGGGCATCCTTAAGATCGTTTTGAACCTTTTTGTCAATTTTAAAGGGAAACAAAGGTTCCAGTAAAGGATGAGGATGTATCTGTACTTCGACACCATTCTTTAGTTTATAAATCGGCTCAAACTCGTAATTAACGGGCAGCCCATCCTGGAATAATCCATGTTCAGACCCAGAGGAATAGTGAAACTTAAAAGATGACTCCATAAGATCCGTTTTAAAATATCCAACATTAGGAATGTATATAATACCGGAAGAATTGGAGAATACATCAATTTCTTTCTTTTTATCACTCTCATAACCAATTATGATGGAATCAAGCCATTTATCATCGGGTTGAGCTAAAAATGCATACAACAGCGGTTCCATGTAAATTTCGTCGTCATAAAAATCCAAACGATCAAAAATATTTCCAACTCTTCTAAATAGGACCTTTTTTATGGAATCTATAAGATTTTGTTGTAAACCGGTGAAATTTTCAAAATAGTTCATATCAATAATTTCTTCGAATCAGAGAATAAAACAGTCTGTCAAAAAGAGACAGATCTTCTATAATAATTTCGGCTGTCCCGGAGACATCTCCCCCAATTGATAAATTTTTTTTCTGGGTCGTTAATAGCTGTCTAGGCAAATCTACAACCGCTGTATAGAAGCCATCATTGGCGTTCAAGGAAATAGAAGTAACCCGGCCTTTAAGCATACCGAATTGTTCATATGGATAATTTTTTAACTTTATTACACAGTCCTGCCCTTTTCTCACTTTTCCGGAATTCTCTGTTGGTAATTTAACCAGGCTAAAATACTTCGTTGCATTAACAGGGGTGATGGTTAATACTCTTTTTTCACCTGTCACATATTTATTTTCGTTTCTAAAATCGCTTAGATCTATTCTACCGTTTACGGGAGCTGTGATGACATACTTATTCTTCCATTCCGATAGACTGAATTCCAAATTGGCAAAGTTCTGTAAAATATCATTTCTAAGTTTGAGATATCTGTCATCATTTTCCAGATCAGAGGAGTGTATTTCTTTTTCTAATACCTGATCTTCCAGACTGATATTGACCAAACTTTCTTTAACGCCATCTACCCTACTTTGCGAGTTGATGAGTAATAGTTGTTTTTCTTCAAGTTCAGCTAGAGAAATTACTTTTCTTTCATAGAGCAGATTAGTCCGGTCAAAGTCCCTCTTCTTTATTTCCAGCTCTTTATTTGCAAGTTGGAGTTGATTCTCAAGGAACGCTTTTTTTGAAAGCAATTCCTCCTGCCTTTTTCTATTAATCTTGTATAACGATTCCTTGAATCTCGTATTATTGTATGCATAAAATTCTATCAAGCTTCTTGAAAATTCCGAAAAACTACTTTGTACATCCCCGAGTACATAGGGACGTGTTAATTCGGCATCCTTCCAATATGCCCAGAAATCCCTACCTTTTAAACTATCGACAAGCCCCATTACTTCGAGAACATCCTCATGGTTACTGTTGTTATTTATTATCATTATCCAGTCGCCCTTCTTTACCGTTTCTTTATCTTTTTTTAGCAAATGAGATATCCTCCCATTACTTCTGCTATAAACTTCAATAGGAGGGCTATCATTTGTAATAATAGTTTCAGAAGTGATAACTTCAGGATATTTTATCATTCTTAATCCCAATCCGACTATCAGGAAAATGACAAGTATGCCGCTGCTTCCCCATGTAACAAGTTGAGGCGGCACTCTGTCTAAAATATCCTCGAAAAATTCACTTCGATCAGAAATCTGTTCTATTTTCTTCTTATCAACTGGCAAGTTCCAACTGGTTTTTTACAAGTTTAAAATAATATCCTTTCTTTTCGACCAAATCATTATGGCAACCGATTTCTTTAATCTCTCCATTGTCCATAACAACGATTTGATCAGCATTTTTTACTGTACTGAGTCTATGTGCTATGATGATAACCGTTTTATCCACAAAAAATTCCTGGAGATTATCAACAATTTCCCGCTCATTGTTTGCATCAAGCGCGCTGGTAGCTTCATCAAAAAGTAACACTGTAGGATCTTTATAAATTGCACGGGCAATTAAAACTCTTTGCCGTTGCCCGCCGCTTAAGGTTCTTCCTGTTGAACCGGCTGCGCCGATAACTGAATTGAATCCGCCGGGCAATGAATTAACCAATTCCTCCAAATTTGAAAGTTTTACCGCTTCAAGCAATTTTGGTACCTTGACCGCAGTTTCACTTAATGATTCGGTTATATTTTCCGCTATGCTGGCAGAAAAAATGAAACCATCCTGCATTACGGTTCCGCACTGGTCTCTCCACTCTGAGGTGTTGATATGCTTCAAATTATAACCATCAATGAAAATATCACCCTGAGTTGGCAGGTATAATTTCAAAAGCAGCTTCATTAAGGTTGTTTTACCGCTACCGCTGTTTCCAACTATTGCCGTAACCTTTCCTTTGGGAATCAACAGACTTATATTCCTTAATACTAAATCTGTTACGTCTCCCGTATAAGAAAAGCTCAAATTTCTGATTTCAATATCCCAGTTCTGTTTCGGCAATTGAATAAGGGTGTTGTCGTTTAAAAGCTTTTGGTCTTCTGTTTCATGGTCTATATCCTGAAATCTTTCCATACTCAATTTAGCATCCTGTATGGATCTTAACAAGCCTACGACACCCAATAACGGTCCATTAACCTGACCAACAATATACTGTATGGCAAGCATGGCGCCCAGCGTAATTTCACCGTTCATCACCAGTATGGCCGATGTGAAAGTGATTAAAATGTTCTTTATCTCATTTATAATATTGCCACCGATTGACTGAAATTGTGACAGCCTCAAATTTGCAACAGATGTGTTGAAATATTGAACTCTCACCCTTTCCCAACTTCTGATGTGTTTCCTTTCCGAATTATTAACCTTTACTTCCTGGATTCCACCTACCAATTGAATGATTCTCGAGTTCATTGCAGAAGAAGAATCAAACCGCTTGAAATCCAAATCCGCTCTCTTTTTCATGAAGACCCAAACCCATACCACATACAGGACAATACCGGTGGTGAATATGAGAAAAATCTCAAGACTGTAGTAAATAAGAATCAGCAGGAAAATGAATGAGTTAATCAATGAAAAAATTGTGTCCGGCGCATTTACCAAAAAAGTCTCCAACCTGGCCGATTCATTGATACGCTGGGTAATATCTCCGGAAGTTTTGGAGTCAAAAAACGACAGCGTTTTGCCCAAAAGCTTTTTTAGGTAGTCTGATGCTATAAGCATATTAACCCTTGCGCCGATATACAACAGCAGCCAACTCCGTATAACCGAGATAAAGGACGCGCTAAAAAACAGCATTAATTGTGCGGCCAATAACACATAAACGAAATTGAGATTACCAAGATTTATTCCTTTATCAACAAGTTTTTGAGTGAGAAATGGCAGAACAAGCTGGATGAATCCTCCAACTATTAACCCGATAAAGATTTGTACGAGATATTGGGAATAATTTTTAAGATAAGGTAAAGCTCCCTTCAACCCGGAAGTCTTATCTGTATTATCCATGGAGTAAAATTCGTTAGTCGGTTCTAACAATAATACAATCCCTTTATCTTTTTCAGTTACATTTCCAGATCCTATCCAAGCCTCTAAAAATTCAGACTTATTATATTTTAACAGCCCATGAGCTGGATCAGACACGTAAATAACATCGCCTTTAATTTTGTATATAATCAGAAAATGTCTATTACGCCAATAAGAAATACAAGGTAAAGGAGCATGCTCGCTTAATGTTGGGAAATCTATTGAGGCAGGTACGCAATGATATCCTATCTTTTCTGAACCGGCTATCAGTGTTTTTATTGTGATTCCATCTGGAGTTATATGGCAAACATCCCTAAGATGTTCCATACTCAGGTTTTTACCATAAAACTTTGATAATATCTTCAGGCATGCAGGCCCACAATCAAATTGATCAATCTGTAAATACGTCGGAAATTTCTTCAAATTGAACAGCCCCATATAGTTCTATTTAACATTGTTCCATTTATTGTTATACGGATCAAAATCGCAGGTTTCTGTTTTGTAATACTTTCCATTTTTCTCCACGACATCCGAATTGCTGACACAGGTATACCTATACTGGCAATCTCTACATTTTTCTATCTTGTCATTTGATACATCCCATTTTTCACTAAAACCTGAAGTCAGAATAACATCTTTGATCTTTATGTTTTTAATGCTTCCGAACGATTTTTCGTGACGTATGTAATTTTTAATGTTTCCATATCTATCTATGCAAACTTTTCTGTTAAGTCCTAAATTATAATGCTGTGCTTCGGTAAAGGATTCTATGTTGGTCGAAAACCGTTCCGGTTTTATAGTTTCTTTATTGTTTATTTGTATATTTCTTTTAACTTCAATTATCGCTTTCCCTAAAGTCGCCTGGCTAAAAATTAATTTATCCTCTAGACATCCATAAATGATAATTCTGAACAATCTGGGTTCTTCTTCTAATTTTTTATATAAAATTTTGTGAGGTTGAATGGTTTGATACGGTAAATATATTTCGAGATGTTTAATCCGGGATAACCTAAAAGCATCTAAATATTTATTCAGTTCAGAACTCGACAAATTATCAAGAAACCTCACTTGAACAGCCTTACATGACAATTCATTAAGTTGATCAATGATGTCACCGAAACTGAAATCGCTCTGTTTACTGATTTCGATTATGGAATTTGTAATCGTGTGAGGCGAATGCCAGGTGAAATCAATGGAAGGATATGACCAGGGTTCGTCAGTATAAAATCCCAGTTCAGCATCAACAAATTGTTTGTAAAACGAATCAAGGAAGCTATGATCATAACGTATATTACTTCTCAATGCTTCCATATCCTGATCTTCTGCTGATTTTAAAAGATTAAATGCTTCATTTGAAATTGTATAAAAAAGTTTTCTTTGAACATCGTAAATCAAACTGCTTGCATATCCACGAACCAGCACGCAGCAGGCGAACATTTTAAACCATAAATTAGAAGATACGCGCATTAAAAGATATTTGATATTTCTTTATGAAATGGGGTAGCATAATAGTCCGAATTATGGAACTCGCTTCTAGTGGTTAGGTTCAACACGACCGCATCCTCGAATTTTGTTCTAACAACGGAGAATAAAAAATAATTCACGGGCAATGTATCCCTGAAACTGTCTGAAATAGGCTGATTTTCAAAATTCGAACTGTTCTCACTCATGGTTGGTCAGATAATCTGCAATTTTCTTATCTAAGTGATAATTGCAAGGATAAGAAGTCATTCCATATTGTCCTCTTGGGTTGATATCAAGTAACACGAATCTTCTATCCTTCGTTTTAACGAAGTCAATAGATGCGGTATCTAAATTTATTTTTGCCATGAGTTGCCTGATCTTATTCTCCAGTTCATGCGGTAATTTATAGGGAACATTTCTGTTGTTAGTGTATTTTCTATAGTCTGTACTTGTTTGCGTATCCAACTGAGAGAATATTGCCATTGAATAAAGCTCCCCATTCAGGTAGAAAACTCTTATCTCAATCTCTTTTTCTAAATTTTTCTGAAAAAGCGACATTCCAAATTTAACGGGTAACGATTCGACTGTTTTGTCAGTGACTTCTTCTGTATAATTTAAAAAAACCTTCTTCCCGCTCGAGCTGTCAATCTTTAAATCAAACACCTCGCTAATCGCCTTGGTGATAATTGAACGGTGCTTTTGTTTGAAAGCAACCAGACACGTCTTATCATTCGTCACTAAGGTAGGGGGAATTTCGATTCCCACTTCCTTAACCTGGGATAGCATTTCCAGTTTATTAAATCTGAGGATGTTATAATTACCAAGTTTTTTTTTATCGTGGCTTAATTTTGATAAGAGAAAAAGAATACTGTGAGAATACTCATAATAGAAATTATTCTTTACTTTACGATAAAAATCCTGTTCATACACGTTTAAAAACGATTCTTCTAGAAATGGCCTTACAGAACGTCTGAACCAAACTGAATCAATTTGCTCCATGCTTACATTTCTGTTATCAAAACTTGCCGCACTATCGTCTGTGGAATTTCCGAATTCAATCGACATATTTTCAATTTCATTGGATAGGAATAAATCCAAATTAAGCCGTTTAAATTCCTTCCTATAATATGAAAGCCAATCTATTACAGAATTAGTTGAATCATCACCCGATTCTGTTACCAGAAGTACCATAGTCTTTAAATTAGAAAAACTGAATAAGAATTTATTCAGTTTTTAATGACAAATAAAGCTCCTAACTAAATAAAACTAGTCAAATTCAGCTTTATTGATTACCCAGTCAAGACCTTCTACAGTGACTGAATGACAGTTAGCTTGATACATTTTAATACCACCTAGAAAAGAATCGATGTCATTTTGCGAATCCATTTTCTTTGCTTTAAAATCATCCAATGATAATCTTGATGATTCCTTTTTTTTCACTTCTGTTTTCATGTGATAAAGATTTAAGTATTAATGATTCCCAAATATATTATGTGAATTTAATTTTTCGAAATGTTTACACATAAAGGCTTATTCCCTACACGAAATGGCCATTACCGTACACGAATGCCTGATTCTTCATTATTTTCTTGAAGTTTTTTCATTTTCATATGAATGGATATATTTAATCAAATTAGTGAATACAAAAATGTTAACTTTAATCATACCATCTATTTCTACAGCAGGAACTCTATGTTCTGCAAAAAAAATGACACTAGTCCTGAAACATGCTTACTAGCGGAGATACGCCGAAATTTAGCATAACGGTGGCAGGGGAAAATCAAACTTGTAATAAGGTGTCAGTCAGCAGTTATTATCAAATTGGACAAAACCAAGCATTCATTTCTAATAATTACCCAATGATCTACGCACAAAATTGTCGGGCTTAGTTATTTCAGAAACGAGTCTGACCAAGGTAGAAAGTTTGACATTTTCCAAAAAATTCATAGATTGTAAAATCAACAATGCACCCATGTATAAATTTCGTATTAATTTTAAAGAAGGTATTGAAGAAAATTATCGTTTAATCGCTATTGATTATTGGAAAATAGAAGAAAGCCGTTTCGTCCACACGATAGTTGAGATTGCCCAAAAATATGGGGTGAGCCATATGGCCCTCACCGGAATAGTCCAACGCAATGCCACCTGCAGCAAATTCGTTGGTGTCTGTTCTATCTGTCAGGAGGAAATATGGCAAACTGCTTCCAATCGTACCAGCTTCAACTCGTTGAAAAAAAAATCACAGTGTGAAGAATGCCGGGAGCTAGAGCGACAAAAATGGTTGGACCAAGTGGAAGCAAGGAATCGTGGACTCCGACAGCGGGAGACCAAGCAGCAGCTTCAACAAAAAGGGTTAAACCAGATACCTCCTTCAACTACCCTTAAGTTTTCATTGGCCCGAAATACCAACAAAACCAAGCCCAAGCAGCCTGAGTATTCCGGCACATTTGTGCTTAAACAAGATGTCGTGATCAAAGCCGGCGTTAAATACCTATATGGCGGATGGGAATTAACCGACGGATCAATCAACCTTCAATTCAAACCCGTGGAAGAAATATTTCCGACACAGCAACGCGATATACGCGAGGAACCGGGGTTCATAGGACGGCAGGTTGAACAACTGTACAATGATCTTATGACAATCAATGAAGAGAGGGATAAAAACGATGAACCCCCGTTTTAGGGTCAAGCTCATAACTCTAGCAAGCCAATTCTGAGGATATATCCTATATTGTTATACCCAAAATATTTTAACAACAATCCTTCTTTTTCAAGGACTATTATTTCTTTTCGGCTGATGTTTCCGGGCGGGCAAAACCTATGTGTTTTAGGCTTGTAGCGTCGTGTCGCAAATACCCTGCAATAATGTCATTATTGTACAGCTTGCCGGAGCACTCATGCCCCTAACTTTGTTATATATCAAAATTAAAAGACATGGGAACATTGAAACTGCAAATGTTGATCACGCTTGACAGATTCGGCATCGAACCTCCCGACAGAGACGGACAAGCCTTTGTCTGAGACGATGAAATGGAGGTATTTTCTGTGGAAAACCTCAAAAACGTGGATCGCATTGTGCTGGGCCGCAAAACGGCGGATGATTTCATCCCCTATTGGATGAAGGTGGCCGAAGACCCGGGGCGCAAGGAATACTCGCTTGGACGGCCGCTGGCGGATATCCCTAAGACCGTCTTTTCCACCAGGTCACCGGACAAGAGTTGGAGCAAAACCACCGTGGTGGCTAGAGACATTGTGACGGAAATAGAGCAGCTGAAAAACGAGGCCGGAGGGGATATGATCGTCTATGGCGGCTATTCGTTTGTCTCCGCCCTGATCCGCAACCGGCTCGTCGACAACTACTACCTGCTCGTGCATCCCCTGATGATGGGCCGGGGGCAACGGATACAGCAAGACCTGCAACGCTATCTGAAGCTGGATCTCCAGCAATGCAGGGCATTCCCCAGTGGGGTGGTCTTGCTGCATTATACGCAGCCCAAGGCATAAAACCGTACGCCGGGGTATCTCATAACACGTACCTTTGGCACTTACTTATGATTGACGCAAAGAGTCCCTATTTGACGCTTGCCGACTATATCTAAGCCAAGGGATAGTCCGTGCCCGGCAGGCCATAGCTTCTGCAAGCGATACCGCGGCAGGTGACAGCTAAAGTAGCGTAGGCGACAAGTTTGAGACGATCCGCGAAATGATGCAGCAGGAAACCAACCGAGCGATGTTTTTTATCTCCATCAGTATAGGTCGCATGGAGGTAGATTTCTTAATCATAAAAACTAGGATGGTTTCAATAAATGGCTGTGGGTTTAACAACAAAACCTGTCAAACTTCACTCAAAAAAATCCACACTTATAGCACAGTGACAGTTGTGGGTCTGAGTATTTTTGCATAAATTTGGGCTTGTAGTTCCTTAGAAGGCTGTTTTTTCATCATATATTTATCATTGAGGATGCCTGAAAATCCTTGTGTCACTGGTTCGAATCCAGTTGGTACCACGAAAAGGCCCGGATTTACCTAGGGCCTTTTTTCATTATACCTAAGAACAATATCAAGTTCCAAATCTTCTATCTTATTAATTTCATCGTATGAAACAGCTACTTGGTCGAATATTTTTTTCTGTTTAGTCCTAATACCCGAATATTGAAATAAAAAAGGAAAGGAATATACAACCTGACTATACTTTTGGAAAGTCCCGGAAATCCGGGATTTTCTATCATAATTTTTAAGCGTATTTTTGTTGATAATTTGATTTTATTCGCTGCTATAGAAAAACCACAGACCCTACTCCTTTTAAAAAGACATTCCGTAAACCCAAGTTTAGGGCCTACGTAAAAAAAATCCTTAGCACACCGCCCTCTTTTTTACTATGTCGTCCGGGGGCGGTAAGGCTGAGGAGTCGAAGGTGTTAACCTATATGCTACTCCAGGCCAGCCTCCGCCAACAAGATAAGCAATGCATTTTGGATACCCACTTGCCCATTGCTGTTCACGAACCATTCTCCCAGCGAGTGCGCGCCGCCAGCCGCACCCCCACTGCCAATAGTAATAGAGGGAATCTTTAAAGACAGCGGCACATTGGCATTGGTTGAACTGGCACCAAGTTTTGGCTTTTGCCCGCTTCGTTGAATAATGGACATCATACGCTGTGTAAGCGGCTGCGTTAATTCACTTGTGCCCGATGGTCGATCCCCCATCATCTTGACTTCTAACGTTAGGTCCTTCCCGAACTTTTTTGTGCTATTTACTTCTTTCAATGCCTTTTGTAAAGCCGTTTGAAGATAATCATCTACTTTTTGTAAACGTTCATCACTTTCCGAACGCATATCTACTTCCATCCAAGCTTCGAAAGGAATAGAATTAACGGACGTCCCTCCACCAATCACACTCACACTGTAAGTAGTTTTCGGTCCTGGTTGGGCAATATAGGCATCCGCATCCTCACTCCAATAGGCAATGGCCTTACCAAGAGCTACATGGGTATTCACCATGCCAAAGCTGCCGTAGGAATGTCCACCGTCACTTTTATAACGAATATGGTATCGATGGGAGCCAACGCCCCTATTTACAATGCGATCTGTAGATGTACCGTCAAGTGCTATATGTGTGTCGATCTTTAACCCATCTTTTCCAAATAATCGCTTCATTCCACGCAAGTCTCCTTGTCCTTCCTCTCCAACCGTCCCCGCGATAAGCACATCAGCACTCGTTTGAATGTTCGCTTTATTCATGGCTTTCAGCAGCGTCAACAATACGGCTAAAGCTCTTGTATCATCTCCGATTCCAGGTGCAGCTAAAGTATCTCCACGTGTCACAACTTTTACATCCGTTCCTTCAGGAAAAACCGTATCCAAATGACCTTCTATCAGAATCGTTCTCTTTCCGTTGGTTCCATTCCGTTTGGCAATAACATTGCCTTCTGCATCTACCCAAACAGAGTCGGCCCCTGCGGCCTTCAACATTTTTGCAAATTTCTCGCCTCTTAATTTTTCCTTAAATGGAGGCGCTGGTATTTCCGTTAATAAAATATGGTTCGATTTCGTCTCAGGCTCTAAGGAGTTAATGCACTCAAAAGCTTGTTTAACTTTTTTATTATCTACTAATTTAGCGATTTCTTTAACATACTTTTCCTGTGCGAGGCTATCAATAGGCTTCTCTTGTTTGGCCTTTCCAAGGGATATGCTCCATGTAAATAGTGAAGCAACGAGAAAGACCTTCCACACATTCTTTGTCAGGTTCATATTAAGGTTGATCTAAGGTTAATGAATAAAACGTTCAAAAAATTCGTATGTCCGCAGCATTTGATCGATCCGTTGCCGATTATCACCGCTGCGTGTAATTTCGTGTGTAGCGCCGGGATGCCTCACATATTCCACAGGCCTCCCCAATACTTTCAGACTCTTATATAACATTTCGCTCTGTATGACGCCAGTACGTAAGTCATTCTCGCCATGAAAAATAATATAAGGTGTTTTTATATTTGACACATAATTAATAGGGGATTCCCGTTCAATAATCGCCAATGTTTTCTCTTCCCAAGGATATCCACCAAAATAATTAGGTACCAATCGCCAGGCATTCCCTTCACCAAAAAACGTCTTAAGGTCATAGACACCGCGCTGACTACATGCAGCTTTAAAGCGTTGGTCATGCCCAATAATCCAGCTCACTAAATAACCGGCATATGATCCGCCCGTAAGGACCAGTCGACTGGTATCAGCCCATCCTTCCGCCACCGTTCTATCGAGTGCCTCCAAAACGTCGCTTGCAGGCCCCTTTCCCCAGTTATCCATATTTGCGCGTAGAAAATTTTCCCCATAACCTCCCGATCCTCTAGGATTACAGTAAACAACACCATAACCCCTTGCACAGAAAAATTGATATTCATGCCACATGCTACTTTCACCAGGTCCCCACATTGCACTGGGCCCACCGTGTATTTCCAACAATAAAGGGTACTTTTTACCCTTTTGAAAACCTAAGGGCTTCATCACCCAATATTCTATATCCATGCCTTCCTCGTTTTTGAAAACATGTTTTTCAGGCAAACTTAGTTCTTTTCCCTGTAGCCAACTGCTATTGAAAATACTGATAACTTTGGCTTGCTTCATATCCATATCGGCCATCTCTAATTCACTGGGATTCTCTACGCTCGTCTTAGCGTAAATCAAGTTTTTTTCACCAATCACGTAATCCTCGACACCCATATTTTCTGTCGACAACTTTTCTAACTTCGCACCACGCAAAGAAAACCGAAAAAGAGGGACACCTCCATTACACTGGGCAGTAAAATAAACCTGATCTTCGCTCGATACCCATTTAAAATTATCCATATTTCTATCCAAATCGATTGAATGCAAATCTTCAATCTTCAGGAGATCCATTAAACGTATTTTGGGCACTTTAGGGCTAGCAATATTCGATTCACTGTATATCAAGTATTTTCCCGAAGGAGATACCGAGCCAATTCTATAAGAATGCTCTTTTTCTCCCAGTAGTTTTTGTTTGGCCTGATCAAGTAGGTTTATTTTATAGATCGCACTTTCCAATACACGATCCGGAAATATGGTATCGCTAAGCTTAGCGTTTGCGACTACTTCGTTATCATTATAAAAATACGGATCACTATAGCTATTGAAGCCGGTGGTTATCGGTTTCGGCTTTGCTGATAGAACACTGTCCAAAACATCAACCACAAATAGATGCGTGAAATGCATTTCTCCTGACGCGGAAGCCTCCCCTTGAAATTGCACTTTGTTAATTACCTTCGCTTTATGCACTCGCTCATTTTGTGCTAAATAGGCTCTGATTTCGGCAAGATTTCCGTTTGGATTCCCTTTCTCCTCTGGCTTTCCGAGGTATGTATTATCGGTGAAACCAGGTTTTTCACTCAGCCATAAAGGTAACTGCTTGGTCGGGTTTAATAAGGAGTCCTGTATCAATTCATCCATTTTTATCGTTGCACTAAAAACGATCTTATTACCGCTTGGGCTCCATTTCGGGCCGCTAACTCCATATTTAAAATCGGTAAGTTGCATCGGCTCGCCTCCAGACAAAGACATCACGAATAATTGCGGCTTGCCTTTTACAGCCCTTACAAAGAGAATATCTTTACCGTCCGGACTAAAAGAAGGATGGCTGGGATTCTCTTCGCTATAAGTAAGTTGTTTTAATGCGTATTGCTGCTCTTTACTAGCTATCCATAACTGATTATCATACGTGTAATCACTGGCATCGTCATCTCTTACCTTAATTTTTTGGACATTAAATAAAATACGCTTTTTATCCAGTGAAATATCAAGCTGATTAATACGCTGTATTTGAAGCATATCTGTTACTTGAATACTTGCACTCCGTTCTTGGGCAAGAGTCGTAAAGCAAATAAAAACCGAAATCTTGAAGAAAAGTACTTTTTTTATCATAAAAAGAATCAATTATATCAGGAAAGTAAACAAAAAAGATAAAAAACACAGACATGTACCTTGTTTTTTACAAATTTGAAGTTGATTTTTTCATCCGCCTATTGATAATTTAAATCTTTTCTAAATTTATTTTATTATGCAAGCATAATAAATAGTTTTACGTAACTTCGTAAAAAACCCATATTATTATGATAAGCCAAATCATCTTTGCGCTCATTTTATTATCGGCAATAACTTTGGTAGCCTATAACGGACGCAAGATTATTCGAAATATAAAGCTGGGGAAGCCTATAGACAGAAGTGATCAACTAAGCATTCGGTTAAGAACCATGCTTCGCGTCGCCTTTGGTCAAAGCAAAATGACAAAACGTCCTGTAGCCTTTATCCTACATCTATTTGTTTACCTAGGCTTCGTTATTATTAATATCGAGATGTTGGAGATTGTTATCGATGGCTTGGCAGGCACCCATCGCGTATTTGCTACATTAGGTGGTTTTTATAATTTCCTTATTGCCAGCTTCGAATGGCTAGCCCTTTCTGTATTGATTGGCTGCGTGATATTCCTTATTCGAAGAAATATTATACACGTTAAACGTTTCTTTGGTGTGGAGATGACGACCTGGCCAAAAACGGATGCCAATTTGATTTTACTAGCGGAAATAGCATTGATGACGGCCTTTCTATTGATGAATGCTGCAGATTATAAATCGCAAATACAACATCAAACCGCTGCTGTCATCGGTTCTTTTCCAATCAGCAGTCTATTGTTCCCCTTATTGCCGCAAGATGCGGATTCATTACATATCATTGAACGCTTTTGTTGGTGGTTTCATATTGTAGGTGTTTTGATTTTCTTGAATTATCTTCCTTATTCCAAACATCTGCATATCATCATGGCCTTTCCTAACACCTATTTTTCTAATCTGAAACCGAAAGGCCAATTCACCAATATGGACACTGTAACACAAGAAGTCAAGGCAATGCTTGACCCATCTTATACACCACCGGTTAGTGATCAACCCATTCGATTTGGCGTGAAAGACATCATGGATTTAAACTGGAAAAATTTACTAGACGCATATACCTGTACAGAATGCGGCCGCTGCACTGCCGTATGTCCCGCAAACATAACGGGAAAATTACTCTCACCTAGAAAAATCATGATGGATACCCGCGATCGTATGGTAGAGGTTGGAAATTTAATCGATAAAAACGGAACCTTTACAGACGACGGGAACTCCTTGTTAGACAATTACATTACGAGAGAGGAACTCTGGGCCTGTACCAGCTGCAATGCCTGTACAGAAGCATGCCCTGTTAACATCAATCCATTGGAAATTATTGTTGATATGAGACGATATATTGTCATGGAAGAATCACAAGCTCCATCAAGCCTAAATATGATGTTTGGCAATGTAGAGAATAACGGAGCCCCTTGGAAATATGCACAAGCAGACCGCGCGAATTGGAGGGAAGGGATTTAGTCGTTGATCATGCGTTGCCTTCGGCAAAACAATGACAATGAGGAACTATTTTTTAATACAAAAACCGAGAAAATGAACGGAAAAACATTATATATCCCCACAATGGCCGAAATGTCAGCAAAAAGTGAGCATCCTGAAATATTGTTTTGGGTAGGTTGTGCGGGCAGTTTTGATGAGCGCGCGCAAAGGGTCACGCGCGATATCTGCAAAATCTTACATCATGTTGGTTTAACATTTGCCATACTAGGCCCCGAAGAGGGCTGTACGGGAGATCCCGCTAAACGCGCCGGAAATGAATTTCTCTTTCAGATGCAAGCACAAATGAATATTCAGACATTAAATACCTACGAAATAAAAAAAATTGTTACTGCTTGCCCGCATTGCTTCAACACCTTAAAAAATGAATACCCTATATTAGGGGGACAGTATGAGGTTATTCATCACAGCCAGTTAATTCAACAGCTCATTGATGAAGGAAAGCTCAAACAAACAGATGGAGCACCTTTTAAAGGTAAACGCATCACTTTTCACGATCCTTGCTATTTAGGACGAGGAAATAAAGTATATGAAGCACCTCGACGGGCTTTGGAAGTATTGGACGCGCAGCTTATAGAAATGAAAAGATGCAAGAGCAATGGCTTATGTTGCGGGGCCGGCGGCGCACAAATGTTCAAAGAACCTGAAAAAGGGAAGAAGGATATTAATATGGAGCGGATAGATGAAGCCTTGCAAATGAATCCAGCGATCATAGCCGCAGCATGTCCCTTCTGTATGACAATGCTTAAAGATGGTGTAAAAAATTACGATAAGGAACAGGAAGTGCAAGTATTGGATATAGCAGAAATAACTGCCAGAGCGAACGGACTATAAGCTGTCAGCAATAGCTATTAGTATTTCATTTCAAAGACTAATAGCTATCGCCAAAAGCTAAAAAGCTACTTCAATATAATCACTTCTACTCGTCTATTCTTCTGCCTTCCTTCCGCAGTACTATTGGTAGCAATCGGTTTGCTTTTACCGTAACCTTTTGTTTTAATATTGCTTTCGTTAAGTCCTAAAGAGACTGCATAATTCATAACGGAGGTTGCTCTTTTTTCTGACAACCATTGATTATAATCTGCCTCACCAGTTGAATCTGTATGGCCGTTGATCTGAATCTGAGCGTTCGGATAATTCTTATTAACGTAAGCCACCATGTTCTTCATCGTTACTTTCGCCTTCTCCGACAGGTAGGAAGAGTTTGTAGCAAACAATACATCTGATTCAAAAGTAAGAACCACTCCCTGGTCTGTCCTAGAAACGGTACCGCCTTCAATATGATCCGTGGCCTCCGTATTAACTACCTCGGCACCATCGTTCACAATCAGCTTCTTACTTTTGCAACTTACGAAAAATGTAGCTGCACCCAATGTGATAATAAAAGCAATTTTGTTAATTTTCATCGATATTTAGTTGTTTTAGCAATGATGACTAAACAGAAGTATAAGGCTTAACAGCTCGCGCCAATACCTCTCTAATTATTTACTCTTTGTTTGACGAAGCTTTCTAAACGCGATCGCGTCGAGTCGTTTCAATTCCAGTCTAACAAACGGTAAAATAACTCAAAAGAAGCATGAAAAACAAACTTTTCAATAAAACTAAACCAAATATCGAATTACCAAACAAAAGTTGCTGCAGATCCCCCCGGTAAATTAACTGGCGCATATCGCCCGGCCTCTTCGATCGTAAAAGTTTGCGCTCCGGATTCGGTATTTACAACAATTAAAACCTTATTGCCTTGTGGTGTGAGGAAGGCTACGTTGGGTAAACCATCAATCAATGCAGAAGCAATGCGTTTAGAGCCGGTGGGAACAAATTTAGAAGCATGTCCTATAATATAATAAGCAACATTCCGGGTCACCCTATTTCCATCGATTGTTAAAGCCCCTAAACAACTTGTACAACCTCCGTCCGGTGTATGTGGATTATAGGACGCGTCTGCAGCCAAGTTCCATTCAAGAACATTTCGACTCCAATTTCGAGTAGCGCCAATAATAAGGGTAGACACATGCCATTTTAAATCTTCAGAAAAGTTGCCGGGTCCCCCTACCCATTGTTCGGTGAAGTAAAGGTTTTTATCAGGGAAGGCATCATGCACTTTTGATAAAGCCTCGATTTGACCACCGTACAAATGAAATGCGGCACCATCTACGTATTTTGACGCTTCTTTATCTGCATAAATCTCCATCGGATAGTCTGGTCGATCTGCATTATGATCATAAACGATTATTTTGGTTTTTATTCCGGCAGCTTTAAATGCAGGTCCCAAAGCTGTTTTAATGAAAAAGGCTTGGTCTTTCGCCTCCATATACATACTGGGTGTATTACCTGGGTGCAAAGGCTCATTTTGAATGGTAATTGCATCCAGGGTAATGCCTTCATCTTTCATCGCCTCGATATACTTAACAAAGTACCGTGCATAATTCGAATAATATTCTTTTTTCAAGCTACCTCCCTTAAATACCCCATTTGTCTTCATCCAAGTGGGCGCCGTCCAGGGCGATCCCAAGATCTTAAGATCTGGATTGATAGCCAGTATCTTCTTCAGAATCGGAATAAGGGTTTTCTTTTCTTGGGCGATCGAGAAATGTTCCAAATTAGGATCGGTTTGACCTGAAGGCATTTCGTCATAAGTAAAGGTTCCGGCGCTTAAATCAGAAGCTCCAATACTGATACGTAAGTAATTTAATCGAATCGACTGTTCTTTATCAGCAAATAGCTCCTCCAACAAGCTATCTTGCTTTGCAGTTGGCAAAGCAGCAATGAGATCAGCACTCCCTCCCGTTAGCGTATATCCAAACCCATCGATCTCCTGGAATGATTTGGAGGGATTTACAGTGATATTTTGTGCGGCTTTACTCCCTTTAAAAGAGAAAGATGATTTTTGCAATAAAGCAGAACGATCTCCTTTGGTTAAATAATAGGCGATTTCATCATTCGCTTTGTTTTCGTCGCTATTTTTTTGATTCGTATCGTTGGATGCATGCTGCTTACATGAACAGAAGACAGCCAAAATCAATAGTCCTGTATATAATTTTCTAAACTGCATTTTCTTCATATTAATATCCCGGGTTTTGTGTCAACTGTGCATTTCGATCCAATTCCTGTTGAGGAATCGGCAACACCAATTTATCAGCTGTCATATTATAATCTACACGTTGATTCGTACGCAAATCCACTTCGTTTAGTTCATTCATAACCGCTACCGTGGTACCTACACGTTTTAAATCATCCCATCTTTGCGCTTCTTGGCAAAGCTCCAATCTTCTTTCTTTCAGAATGGCAGCCCGGAGATCGGTCTGATTAGCAGCTTGGGACGGGCTGATCTTCGCTCTTTGCCGAATTTGATTTAAAGACTCCCTCGCTTCGGCTATTCTACCTAATTCATTTAATGCCTCCGCTTTAAGCAGTATGATATCACCTAACCGGATTATATATTGTCTATTAGAGCTGGCCCAACCACTGGCATTTTTCCATTTGTATGCAAAGGGAACCTCGCTGCCCGATTGATTTCCCCAGAACTCGTCCAACCAACTAACTTTTTCGAACAGGATACTACTGTTTTTCCGGATCACATCTGCTTCACTATCGAACGCGTTCACTAAATCGTGCGAAGGTGTTACAAACTTCCGCCACGTATCTCCACTTAATGATGGGGGTAATAGCATTTGCGGACCAAAATTACCTTCAGGTGCTCCAACATATTGCACCTCCATAATAGACTCTGCATTATTGTAATGCGCACCATCGAATAATTCTGAAAAATTTTCCAACAAACGATAATTAGCGGGGCTATTAATGACAGCATCGCAATACGATAATACCCGATTATAATCGCGATCTGGTCTTTGCGCATGTACTTTTGCAAGTAATGCATTAGCAGCCCCTTTGGTAGCGCGTGATTTATTAATGCCGCTTTCCTCTGAAAAAGAATCCGGCAATAGAGATTCCGCTTGCTCTAGATCGGCTATGATTTGATCATATACTTGAACTTCGGTCGACTTGGGGATAATATACTCTTCTGTTTTACTTGCCTCCACGGGTACTAAGATCAAGGGTACACCTCCAAAAAGTTTCACTAAATTAAAATAATGAAAGGCTCTTAGAAAATAGGCCTCTCCCAAAATTTCGTTTCTTCTTCCATTTTCATCCAGTTGCGGATCTGCAATAGCGGGCACCTTTTCCAATACGGTGTTTGCTCTTGCGATCCCACCATATATTTGCCCCCAATTAGTAAACAAACGAGCATTAGTAGGGACAATCTGCAATTTATCAACTGCAAAAATCTCCGGGTTATCTCCTCCTGCATAATAATTATCGGATAGCACATCACTGAATATCACATTATCCCAAACATAATATTCCTGTTGTAAAGCATCGTATGCTCCTGTCAATGCGGCTTCCGCTTCCTTTGCTGTAGTATAAGCGTTTTCATTGGTAGCCTCGGAAATCGGTGTCAAATCGGTAAATTTATTGCAGGAAACCATGGTTGTGGCAAAAAGGACTATTGCCATCCCTGTTATTATATATCGTGCTGTCATTTGAATTATTTTTAAAATGAAACATTCAATCCAAAGATTACGTTCCGCGTTTGCGGATAAGTACCGTAATCAATTCCAACGAACGTGTTTTTATTTTGCGTAGCGTCATTGGTATTGGTGAACGCGTTCACCTCAGGATCAAAGC
Source organism: Olivibacter sp. CPCC 100613 (assembly GCF_036959255.1). Taxonomy (NCBI): domain Bacteria; kingdom Pseudomonadati; phylum Bacteroidota; class Sphingobacteriia; order Sphingobacteriales; family Sphingobacteriaceae; genus Olivibacter; species Olivibacter sp. CPCC 100613. Next base: position 154,192 of record NZ_JAWMTI010000004.1, on the reverse strand, counting down.
CTTTATAATTTGTAATTGTAAATAAGTTTTCACCGGTTACATAAACTTTTACATTACTGAGTTTTAACTTACTCAACAATGTCTCCGGCAGCTTATAACTTAATGTGGCAGATTTAACACGCAAATAGGAACCATTTTCAACAAAACGGGTAGAATTTCGTGAATTGTTGGTATTATCCGGTACGGCTCGGGGCACGTCGGTAATTTGACCTGGACTGGTCCAGCGATCGAGCACAGCCGCGGTCTGGTTCTTTGCATCAATCATTCCTTCAGTTTCTACCCGGGTACCATTATAAATATCATTGCCCTGGCTTCCTTGTAGAAAAATGCTTAAACCAACGTCTTTATAATTAAAGCTATTTGTGAGTCCATAAATAAAATCAGGATTGGGGTTCCCAATGATTCGGCGATCATCCGGTGATGGCTCGTTAGAACTCGTTCCGTCATTTCTTAGGTACAACGCGTCACCTGTCTGTGAATCTACACCGGTGAAGACATAGCCATAAAACATCCCGATGGGATTACCCACCGTCGTATAACTTAAATCACCCCTACCTGAAATGTTGGCACCAAAAATAGTAGTACCCGCCAAATCGGTGACTTTATTACGATTGAAAGAGATATTTAAGTCCGTTTCCCATTTAAATTCACCTGTCAAGTTCCGCGAATTCACCTGAAATTCCAACCCTTTGTTTTCTAATGCACCTGCATTTTGCAAAACATAATCAAAACCTGTTGCACGAGGTACCGGAACATTGAGCAATAGATCGCTTGTCTTTTTTAGGTAGGCATCCACACTAAAATTCAGACGAGCATGAAAGACACTTAAATCAAGACCAATATTGGTTTGCTTTGTCTCCTCCCATTTTAGATTATCATTTTGCAAAGTTGATGGCCTGGTTCCTGGAGATATAATACCTCCGAAAGGATAATTGGCATCACTGACCACACGACCCCAGTAAGCATACTCGCCTACATTATCGTTCCCAACAATTCCCCAACCGGCACGTAACTTCAGATCATCTAACCACGCAACTTCGCTCAGAAAATTTTCTTTTGATAAGCGCCATCCGGCCGAGAAGGATGGAAAATATCCCCATTTATTTTCTGAGCCAAAATTGGAACTGTTATCTGCCCGGAAATTGGCTGTAAATAAATATTTACCGTCGAAATCGTAGTTTACACGACCAATAATGGAAACGTTCGCTTTTTCCCGTTTTGCTACATTGGCGATTCGTATCACCGACCCCGCATTAGGTGTGGTGATCGAAGTACCGGAAAAACCCGTGCGCTCGGTTTCGCTATTTTCCCATTGGGTTTTCTGTGCCACCATGCCAAACAAGGCGCCAAAGTTATGCTTTTCGATCTGTTTGTTGTAGGTCAAGGTATTGTCTGCAATCCAATAGTTCCGCTGATCTGTGTTATAACGACCAATCCCTTCTTGGGCACGGCCATAACTCGTACGAATCGGATCTAGGAAATACTCGTAAACGCCATTGCCCGCATCGATACCAAAATTACTCCGAAATTTCAGCCCTGGCAGAAAGGTAATTTCAGCATAGGCATTCCCGATCACACGCTGATTTCTATAACCCCGCTCGGAACCATCGGTAAAAGCAATTGGATTTTCCCAATCTTGGAAGGGGTTGCTGGTAAATGTGCCGTTCGGATTATAGATTCCAATATTGGGTGGAGTAGATAGAATCCCCATGATAACGCCACCTTGATTGACTGCTTGGTTGTCGGCCACATCAACGTCATGGTAACGGGTGTAGCCGAGGTTCGTTCCTAAAGTCAACCAGCTATTCACCTCTTGTTGTAGGTTTACCTTAAAATTGTAACGATCCATTTCGGAACTTCGAACGGCACCTTTTTGCTTCATCCAGCCTCCGGAAATGTAATAAGTTGTATTATTACTTTTTCCCGAAAATGCCAGTTGATAATTCTGCGATGCTCCTTGTTGAAAAACTTCATCTTGCCAATTGGTGTTGGCTGTATATCGATCCCAATCGGTATTCCTTCCCAATTCGGTCATCAATTCACGATATTGGCCTGCGTTTAACACATCCAATTTACGCCATACGGAAGAAAAACCTACATAAGCATTTAAGTCAACACGCGTTTTTCCTTCCTTTCCCTGTTTCGTGGTAATCAACACGACACCATTTGCTCCTTGCGCGCCATAAATAGCCGCAGAAGCAGCATCTTTCAAGATAGACAGGCTCTCGATATCTGCCGGATTAATCGAGCGGGTATCTGCAATAGGTACTCCGTCCACTACATATAAGGGCTCACTGCTCGAGGTAATGGAACTCGTTCCCCTGATTCGAATATTTAGCCCTGCATTCGGTTTACCTCCCGGTGAAGATACCTGCACCCCCGCTGTTTTACCTTGCAGTATGTTTCCAAACTGCGTATTGGGTCTCGACTCGAAAGCTTCTTGTGAAACAACGCCTACCGCGCCCGTAATATCGCCTTTACGTTGTGTTCCGTAACCGACTACAACCACTTCATCCAGTTCTTGGTTTGAAGGTAGCAAGGTAACTTCCAGTGTGCGCTGCCCCGCAACGGGCTCTTCTTTCAGCTGATAGCCGATGTAAGAGAAGGTTAATATCGCATTACCGGTAGTTGTAAGGCTGAATTGCCCATTTCCATCCGTGGTGGTACCACTCGTTCCACCCTTAACCCTAACCGAAACACCTGGCAGGGCATTCCCTGACACATCCCTCACAACACCTTGTAATGTGGCTTCCTGCGCATAGCTGGAGATGTAGGCAAAAAACAGGGAAATCATTAGTAAAAACTTCCTCAACATAGTTTAATAAGATTGGTATAATTAAAATTGTTTATTGTTAGCTGGCGATCTATGCCGAGACAAATATAGATAGGAAAATAGTGAAAAAACAAATGTTTTATTACGTAATATGTTGATAATTAGATTATTACAAAACAATTGATACGTTTCAATACCGAAATATAAATTGATTAGCAAAAGCTGTGTTTCAGCACCTTGATGATTAAATACATATATGTGTAACATATACACTATGATACGCTTGAGTACCGTTATCTTTTTTTGATTTTATTACAATAATATCCACCATACCCGAAACCCGAATTCGATTATTTTTATACGATGGAGCCTGACCACTACAAGATGTTCTGGGCAGAAAATAATAATCAAATTCAGTTTAGAAGAGTAATTCACTCCACCCTTTCTCGTTCGATTTCCGGAAAGAGAACTTCTTATCTTCTATTTGTTGCTTGATCTTTTTACTATATGCCCAACAAGTACTCTGCCTTATCGATAAGATGTCGGATAACTTATGTGAAGATATTTTTCCTTTGGTGGAATAGATGAGATAAATAAGATAGAAAGATTTGTTAATGGGTATACGTACGTTCTGCAATAAAGTATGGGCGGTAGCAGATTCCTCATATCCACAACTTGAGCAACGTCTACTGTAAGGTAAATGTCCTGGATAGTAGCTGTTGCTATTACATTTCTTACATTGATACCCTTCTTTCCATTTGAGCTCGGCCAAAAATTTCAAACAGCTTTCCTGATCGGGGTATAGCTTGCTGAATTCATCAAAACGAACATCGGTAGACAATACGCGAGCACGGGTAACCTGTTGAACATTTTCTTTTAATTCTTCATTATCTTTATTAAGCAGGGCATTGATGCGGGCTATCTCATCTCGCTGCTCTTGAAGTGTTCGATTCGCCGTGAAGAGTGCCTCATTTTGTTGCGCAATAATGGTAGATTTTTCGACGAGCTCTTTGGTGCGCACTTTTACTTTCGCTTCAAGCGCTCGATTGATATTGTCTTTCAGTTCCTGATTAATCTTCATTTGCTTGATGGTACGCTGTTGTGCCCGATCGCGACTGTATTTAAGCACACGTACACGATCACCGATTGCTAAAGAGAGGAAGGTCATTTCCATGATAAAACAGAAACTTAAGATATAATAGGAGAGGATTCCGAAATTCAACCAAGTAAATCCTAACATAATGAGAAACTTTACGAGGTAACCAAAGAATAGGAAACCATAACCTATGACAAAATAGCGAGCGGGCCGATAACCTGTTAACCATATATAGATTCCTGAGCCAAATGCCACAAAAAGCGGGATTGCTTCCAGGAATTTATAATTGAAAAGACTTTTATCCAAGAGTAAACAATAGGCAAAAAACAGTAATCGAAGGGCGATTATAATGGAGATAAAAAAATGTAAACGAGGCGCTTTTCTATGTAGTAACAACAAGCGCTGTGTAAACAACAGGGCAAATATACTCATCAAGCATAAAACAACGCCAAAGGCGAACTGATTCCAACTAGACGAATTTGGCCATAAATAATGGTAAGCAATACCATCTGTGCACATTTCAAAGAGCCCAACACATATTAGGTAACAGACATAGTATAGATAGGCTCGTTGTTTGACGGCAAAAAGCATCACCATGTTGTAAAAACAAAATATGACGATCATGCCATAGAAAATGCCAAAGCTGAAATACTCACCCAAGGCATAACCGACAAAATAGTCAATGGAACGGAGAACGATGATAATATCCGCTAATTGGGACGATTTGATACGGAAATAATAGGCGTGGGTTCCTTGTAATTCATCGTACAAGGGGACAACAAAATTCTTGTGTTTAAAGGGGCGAGCGGAGAAATTCGATTGATCGCCCAATATGATCTGTGCATATTCGCCATTCTTGGTCGGTATATACGCGTCAATATGATCGATAGTTTGATCAAAAAACTCCAAAACGAATAACTTCCGCTGTGTATCCTGGTGATCGATTCGTAATTTATACCAATAATATTGATTAATCTGTGTATTCTGTGGTGTACTGGCCCGATTCGTTGAAAAAGACGAGGATCTATCTAAACGGCGAATTTGATTGAATGTTAACCGCCCCGTTGTATCTATCAAGGATCCCAGCTCTGCGAAAGTGAACATATGTTCGCGCAAACTATCCTTCAGCATGACGGTTTGCTGTGCCTGCATAACAGATGAATCAAGGAGGAAGCCTATAAAAAGAATCAGGTTGACAAAAAACGCCGATCGATTAAACATAAACAAAGATAGAACTTCTTAGAACCTGTTTAAATTTGTATTATAAAATTTGTTGTAGGCTATTTTTGAGTGAACCAGGGCAAATTTCGCAGGGACAGCAGGAAGCTGATCCCGATAAATTTAACGCAGGTGCAGCCAAAAAGAGGCATAAGAAAATAATTAGATAAATTTTAAACAGGCTCTTAAACACCGTTTAACAAACCTATTGTTCAATCGACTGTTGTAATATGTAGTAATTTAGAAAACAGTTATGAACAGGGACAAACCGAACATGAAGAAAAACGAAAAGATTCAAAATGATCAAGCCGATAGGGGGAATATTGCGAATCTGCGTTATAACGAAAAGGAAGATAGTTTTGAATATGATATCGATCCCGATACAAAGGATTATCCTGATGAAGAAAGAGCCTATCAGCATGAAGACCCCTATGACACAGCAGCACGACAAGGTGAAGACGATAATTCAGATTGGGATGAAGCGAATCAATATGTAGGGGATGAATACGATCCGAATAAATCGCTGGAAACCGATGCTGAAAATCTAGGAATGCATATCGACAATGGAAAGATCACCCGCTTAAATAAAAAAGATAAAAAATTAGCGGAAACACCGGAAGATGAAAGAGACGATCTAGACGAGGAGGGTTATCCGAAGCGGGATTAGTTCTTGATTTGACTATTGACAATAGAATGGCTGGCTTCTAAAATTGCTACTCGATAAGCTTAATCGAACCCTAAATTAAACTCTTGTCTCAGTTTATCTACCAGCGGATTTTTCGCAAGCATCGCCTGGTACTTCTCTTGATTGGTATAGGGTTTACGAATCACATTAGATTCCGCTTGTACAGGAATAAGATCGATTGCAAAGTTTTTCAATTTGACACGCAATTCGTTCAGAATATCAATTTTAGATATTGATAATAAATTTTCCTGAATAGCATTCTCCACCATGATCTCCACTTTAAAATCGTCGCGGAGTTTTGGCGGATTCGCAGTCATTAAGGTGAAAAGGGTAATTTTGCTTTCGGCCTTTGCTTTATCTGCAAGGGCATGCCAAATCTTTAGAAAATCTTCATAGGTGAAGTGCTGCTGATCTGATCCCATAATATATTCAGGATCGGCATCGGGGTCAACCTCCTTTTTATCTTTGAAGACATCACTCAAACTGGGGACTGACGAAGAGAGCTTCATATCTTTAAAGCTCGGGATTTTCAATTTCCCCGACGTACGAGTTTCCTGCGACTCAGGAGGGATATTCGACTCCACTACTGTTTGTACTTGTGCTTGCTTTATCGTCTCCTTCGGTTTCGTTTCGGCCACTGAAGAAGCATTTTCCAAAGCGTTCGCTACGAATGTATCAGGTTTTTTTTTTACCGACTCGGGTCGGTTATTCATTTCTATCGGCTGTTTGTTAACCTGAATGGCTGATCGGACGTGGCACATTTTTAATAAGGCAAGCTCTACCTGAAGGCGCTGATTTTTACTTGTTCGATAGTTAATTTCGCATTGATTAGCTATATTTAGGGTAGAGAGTAAAAGACCTACTTCAGTTTGCTGCGCTTGCTCTATGTAACGCTGGCGAATATTTTCACTCACCTCCAACAGCTTAAGTGTTGCGCTATCTTTACCTACCAATAAATTTCTAAAGTGTGATGCTAATCCCGAAATGAAATGACTACCATCAAAGCCATTGGAAAGCACTTCATCAAATACCAATAATGCGTTCACTGCATCTTCAGCAAGAATAGCATCCGTTAGCTTAAAGTAATAATCGTAATCTAAAATATTTAAATTATCGATAACAGCCTGATAACTAACATTTTTATTGGAAAAACTTACAATCTGATCGAACATGGATAAAGCATCTCGAAGCCCCCCATCTGCTTTCTGCGCGATCAAGTGCAAACCATCCTGATCGTAAGTAACCTCTTCTTTATTGGCTATGTTCGCTAAATGACCGGCAATATGCTCAACTTTGATCCGATTGAAATCAAAAATCTGACACCGCGATAAAATCGTTGGTAATATCTTATGTTTCTCGGTGGTCGCCAAAATAAAAATAGCATACGACGGTGGCTCCTCCAATGTTTTCAGAAACGCGTTGAAGGCTTGTGTCGAAAGCATGTGCACCTCATCAATGATGTAAATTTTATACTTACCTGTCTGGGGAGGGATCCGCACCTGCTCAATAAGACTTCTGATATCATCAACAGAGTTGTTAGAGGCAGCGTCCAATTCGTGAATACTAAAAGAATTACCATGCTGGAATGATTTACAGGAATCGCAGTTTCCGCAAGCTTCTACCTCAGGACTTAATTGCTGGCAATTAATTGTTTTTGCTAAAATGCGGGCACAGGTAGTTTTCCCCACCCCCCTTGGACCGCAAAAAAGAAAGGCTTGTGCTAATTGACTATTCTTAATGGCGTTCTTAAGCGTTCCGGTAATGTGTTGCTGCCCAACGACCGTTTCAAAGGTTGAAGGCCGATACTTACGCGCAGAAACAATAAAATTATCCATCGGCACGAAGGTACGTATTTTTGAATTAATTAGCCAATGTGGTGATTAGCTAATTGGCTAATTGACATATTGGCTAATTAATAGACGTTTGCAATTATAAAAACATATACCTATCTTTGCGCTCCGCTTTGTGCGGACAATACAAAATAATAATTTTTTAACGAAATGCAACAATACGAAACCGTAGTAATTCTTACCCCGTTGTTATCAGAAGAAGTTGCGAAAGAGGTGATTACCAAATTCAAAAACATCCTTACTGAAAACGGAGCCGAAATTATCCAAGAGGATAATTGGGGTTTGAAAAAATTAGCGTACCCTATTGAGAAAAAAACAACAGGGTTCTATCACCTAACAGAATTTAAGGCTCCAGGTGAAATAATCAGCAAGCTGGAACTTGAATACAAACGTGACGAACGTATAATGCGGTTCCTTACCATTTCTTTGGATAAGCACGCAATTGCTTACAACGAGAAAAAACGCAGCGGTGCTTTCAACAAGAAACCTGAAACTAAAACTGAGGAGGTAGCAAAATAATGGCAAAAGAGCAAATTCAATACGTTACTGCCCCTAAAGTAGAGGATAACCGTAAAAAGTACTGCCGCTTCAAAAAGAATGGTATTAAGTATATCGATTATAAAGATGCAAACTTTTTGTTGAAGTTTGTAAATGATCAAGGTAAGATCTTACCTCGCCGCCTAACAGGAACTTCTTTAAAATTCCAACGTAAAGTGGCACAGGCTGTGAAACGCGCACGCCATATTGGTTTATTACCTTATGTAACTGATTCATTAAAATAATCTGGAGGTAAGAACGACATGGAAATTATTTTAAAACAAGATATTAAGAAACTTGGCGAGAAAGATGATATCGTAACGGTAAAAAACGGTTATGGTCGTAATTACTTAATTCCTCAAGGTTTGGCAATTTTAGCTACTCCTTCAGCCAAGAAAGTACTTGCAGAAAACATTAAGCAAGCACAATTCAAGCAAGAAAAAATTAAAAAGGATGCTACTGATCTAGCCGCTAAGTTAGAGTCTGTTAAATTGACAATAGGCGCTAAGGCTGGAGAAAGCGGTAAGATATTCGGTTCGGTAAATACTATTCAAATTGCTGATGCTTTGAAAAAAGAAGGCTTTGAAGTTGACCGTCGTCGCATCACATTTGAAGTAGAGCCAAAAGAACTTGGTGAATATACTGCTAACTTAAATTTACACAAGGAAGTTAAAGTTCAAGTTCCTTTTGCAGTTGTGGCAGAATAACATTTTCTGTAAAATAAAAAAAAAGAGCCCTGCATGAAGCGGGGCTCTTTTTTTTGAGCATTTTTTTAACACCAAAAATTCCGAAATTCACTACTAACACCCTAAAAATCGAGATTGATTGACACTAAAATTCACCTGGTTATTCTGTCGGCAGTACAATATCATTCATTCGGTTTTGCGGGCTAACGATGAGTTTTTTAATTTTCCCGCCGGCCACTTTCACGTGTACGCTGGTTTGATCCGGTGCGTGTAGTTTGAATTCCACATCGACATCCATTGGCCAGGCCGGTAATACATAAATCTTATCACCAACCGTCTGCAAGAGCATTTCCTGCAAGCCAATCATACCGGTACCACCCCAATTATGATCAGGAACCCAATCAAAACCAGGTCCCCAAAAAGTGGGAAATCTACGCGGCGCGTTTTTCAACTTTAGCCTATTTAATTGCAAAGCCTCATCGGTCAAACCTAAACGAGCGGCAAATATATTATCCTGCTTCCATCCAACATGACTTCTGAATTTCCGTGCATCAGGGTCAAACCAATAAGTATTACGAGCAGTGTCTAAGCCAGGTTTTCCAATCCCATAGATTCCCCAAGGGAATACAGGATAAAGCTGCGGCGATTCGACATTGTTTATACGTTCCCAGAGCTTGGCAGGCGCCAACAGCGTATGGTTTTCTATCGTTCTAAAGTTTAAAGGAGGAATACGAGAATGCATTTCGCGCCATTCGATTTTTTTGGAAGGAGGTAGAAGGGTGTCAGGAAGCGCTAACAACCCTTCTGTAACAATCTTCAACGCCGCTACAGTGGAGTTGGCATTGTAAGCCATTTTATACGTTTCAGCAGCGGAACCAGGATAAAGTACAAGATGCCCGTTTTCGTCCAACGCTTTCCGTCCTCTTTTTTTTGCCAAATACTGATAATGTTCATCGAAAAATTGCAAACAGCTTTCTACTAAAGGTAGATATTGACGAATATTTCTATCATGATATCGATGGCTTGCCAAGATCATTTCGCAGAATTCCAATACCGTATCCCATTGATATTCCAGCCAGGCATTGTACTCCATTCCTTTATCAAAGTCAGTCGGCCGCTTCCATCCATATTCTGCAGGATTTGGCAAACCAAAGTTCTCAATCTGTTCGGTAAAGCTCGCGCCACGATGGCACCAATAGACCTGTGTTCTTAACTCCGCATTCCTTAATATCCGTTGATAAAAATCAAATGCAGGCTTCATTAAATCTCCATCTCCGCTCTTTAACAGAGGCCAATATACCAACCGTTGATTTTGAGCCGTGTGGGTACCTCCTCCCCAATTCCTAAAATCCGGCGTATAAGACATCGTCTCATCGATCCTAGAAGGATCAAAGGTAAAAAGGCCACCATTAAATTTCGTCGGATATTCCCCGAAAGCATTGCAAGCAAGCATATACCTGAATAACTGATAATTTCTACCCATCTGCCAATCAAGATCACTGGTATCCTGATTGGTTGGTTTTATGCAGACATAGCTCCGCTTCCAAAAGTTCGCCCACCATTCTCTACTTTTTTCGGCAGCTTCCTTATCCTTCTTTTCTACCGTGCGAAATAATTCTTCCTTCCAAATATCGATGGATTTCTCCTGTTTGGTATAGAGATAAATCTTGATGGACTGATTTTTTGTTGCTTTTTCGGTCGTTAACCCCCATCCTTTATAGTCCGTATCCAAATAGCTCCCAGAGGTTTCTCCTGATGGTTTCATGTGCTCGCCCGTCATCAATCCACCAAAAGTTAGATGGGATAAAGGATTAAATAACTGTTTTTTAACCCCATCTAAACCCTGCTGTTTTACAGTCACATCAAAAACGGTGCTGTCCCCATTTTGATGATAAAACAAGATCCCGTTTGGAGTTTCATAGTCAACGATATCCTTTTTGGTAACAACATCACCTGGCGGAGCCCATTTATAGGCATTCGCATTATTCTCCTTTCCCTTGGTAATCCGATCTCGATATCGCCAGTTTTCATAGGTAGCTGTTATCTGTAAAGGTTTATTCGCCGCAATGTCTACGTGCACGACCGGTGCAAACACGTCCACCCACAGTTTGATCTTTGCCGAAACCGCTTCATTCTTCGCTTCAATGTATACGGCTCCCTCCTGAAGCTTTAACTCCTGTTTAAACGCACCACCATGAAATGGATTAGGTGATAAGCGCAACCTAACGCGCCCTAATTTCAATAACGTATTGTTTTCGTCAAAGGTTCCGCTGCGCGCCATATAAAACAGTACGTCGTCCTTCTCTGTCCATACATTCAATCCCACATCCCCTCCCCCGCAAGGCATGGATTCACTCGAATTGTTACTTTGACCGTTCCATATAACATTATATGAACTTAGATCTACTTCCTGAGCAGCGGAAAACTTCCAAAGAAAAACAAGTAATATGATGGAATATATTTGCTTCATTTAATAATTTTTATTCCCTCGATAATTTATGAACGTATCTACACTACATTCACCCATACGCCTGCAGCCGCCCATCCCCAGATAGAAACAGTTGAATGCTGTTGTAAGACCATCTCATCGGTAAAAATTGCCTCCAATTTAATTTCGGCAAAGGCACCATGTTAGAACACCAGAAAAAGAATATAAAAACGAATCGTTTCATTAACCTTATTGTTTATAATTCCAACCAACAACTAATAACCAGCTACCAACAACTAATAACTAACCGGCATCCAAACAGCCATATCGGTATGTCCTCTATTACCCCAAGCGAAATAAGGGACAAAGCGAAGGCGAATCGTTTCCTTGTCGCTTTTGTCTATTTTTTTGTAAAGAACTTCTTCCCAATTTTGTTGCTGGTCAACCAGTTTAGCCTCTGCTGTTAAACAGATCGAAGGACAACCATCAATTACTTTATGCTCGGTTTGAAAATTTGTATTTAAAGGAATCGCTACATCAAAAATACTTTTATCTTTCGGTAGATCTAAAGACTCCAAACAATAAACAAGTGGTCCTCGTTTTATAGCAACTTGATTTCTATTTTCTTCAACAAGTGGGTTCGCTTGCATGAGATGGGTTTCCATAGGCATAGCCAGCGATACAACGTCTCCCTTTTTCCACTTTCGGTGGATTTTAGTATAAGTACCGGATTTCGGCACTTCCTTGATCTCCTTTCCGTTCACCTGAAGAACGACCTTGTCTGTCCAGGACGGAATACGTAAAAACAAAGAAAAGCCGTCTTTATCCGTTTCTTCCACCACAATTTTAATCGCCCCATCCCAAGGATAAGCCGTTTCCTGTCTTAACTTCACTTTGTTCCCATTTGGCAATGATGTATTTAACTCACTTCCACCATATAGGTTAACCCAAATCCCCTCCTCGGAGATATTGTAAAAATAATTGTGTACTTCAGCCAAGGTCCGCACCACATTGGGGGGACAGCAATTGGAAAGCGCAATATAAGGCACTCTATCTTTGGACCACCGTTGTTTGAAAGGTAATTTATCCGAGTATGCTAATGGATTCGTATATAGAAATCTTTCGCCATCCAAACTAATACCGGACAACACACTGTTGTAAAGTGCCAACTCTAAAATATCCGCAAATTTGGCATCGCCGGTCAGAAGCAGCATCCGCCAGTTCCAAAGCATATTCCCGATATTCGCACAAGTTTCGTTGTGCGCAGTAAAATTTGGCAATTGATAATCGCGACCATAAGCCTGATGTATTTTCTGTACTTCTTTCGGATCATACGATGTACCGTCAGGAGACACACCATCGTACAATGAGCCACAACCGCCGGTTATATACATTTTGTGCGATACAACGTCTTGCCACATTTTATCGAGCTGGTTGAACAGACTCGTATCCCCTGTTTCTGCATAAACATCGGCAACACCTGCATAAAGGTAGTTCGCACGCACAGCGTGTCCCATTACTTTCTGCTGTTGACGGAAAGGAACTCGATCTTGATTATCGTCTGTTCCGTCTTCAATCTGACCTTTTATATCGATTAAATGCTTCGCCAGGTCAAGATACCGCTTGTCGCCTAATGTACGATACATTTCCACGACGCCCATGTAATGAGAAGGACAAATCGCATTTCGCGCCAAAGTTGGTGAGGCTGATTTATAAAAACGATACAGATAGTCGGTAGCCTTCACGGCAACATCCAACAGGTTGCGCTTTCCAGTCGCCCGATAGTGTACGCAAGCGGCTGTCATCAAATGCCCTATATTATAAGCCTCAAAGCTTAAGCGATCTTCAAACTGATTTTTGACACCTGTTTTGCGTTGTTCAATCATCGATAGGGTATAGATGTAACCATCTTCTCGTTGTGATAAAGCGATTGTCTTGATCACTTCGTCCATTTTTTTATCAAGCTTGGGGTCTTTTGTAACGGCATACATACTCGCAACCGCCTCTATCATTTTGTAGTAATCGCCGTCATGAAAAGAAGGTCCACTATGACTACCCGTGTCCAAACCTGCCGCTATTTCAAAATTCTTATAAGCATGACTAATATGTTCATCGTTATAAATATTCCACAATTGCGGTACCATATGTTCCTTGCATACCTCAAATCGATTTGCCCAGAAACCTTCCGTCCAATGTACTTGGTTCATGCCTACCGGTTTTAACTTCGCATAGGGGCTGAAGGAAGTGTTTACCAAGCCGGCTTCCTGCGCTTTTAAATTAAGAGTAGCACATACTCCTAACAAAATAAGACTTTTTATAGCGTTTTTATATATCATCATACATAATTAATTGATCAAAGGCAGCTCCTCATCTCACCTGCCTGGATTACCTTCGGTGAATTCCCGTTGGTCGGTTTCGCTTTTAAAAAAAGAACGTTTTTTTTTATTCAACTTTTCTTGATAAAAGTTGAGCAAAATCAAGGCTGGTGTAGGCTACCTTGCACCTGATTGCAAAGCATCGCTGGCGCGTATTGGAGCCGTTTCACTTCCTCAATCCGCTTGGATAGTGCAATATGAGCAGACGTGCAAATGCTTTGCTGCCCGTTGCATCGGTATCCTCCAAGGCCGTTTATCCGACGCTCGGGGCCTTATGGCTGCCCGCAAAAGCTCTTCGTTCAGCTGAAATATCGCCTAGGAAGTTTGCGGCTTGCAGGTTGAAGCACTACCATCGTAGCAAAGTTCCAAGCGATGAGTCTTTGGTTACTTTCTGCGGAAGAAAGTAACACAAATTAAAAAATCTGATTAGGAAAAACGTTCTTTTAATATAAACACCTTCATCTGTCTGTTAAAAGCGAAATCCCTCAGCTTACCTAGGTAGGCTGCTAGACTCTCGTTGTAAGACACCTGCTTCTCATTCATCATCACCTATCATTCATCACTTATAGCTCATCGTTCATTATTTCATTATCACATTAGCTAATCAGCTAATTGAGTAATTGGCCCATTAACTTCTTCTTCCATCAAACGCACCGTCCCAATAAGGCCGGCCTTCAACAAAGGCTGTCCTTCTAAACGGAAGGGAGCTGTTGTTTGGGTTATACGTTTCGCCCTTGGCAACGCTTGATCACCGATAAGCCGATTCGCCCAGGTATTGGTCACCGCTATCTCTAATTTGTTTTCTCCTTTCCTTAGAGCTTTGCCGATATCAACGCGATAGGGGGCGGTCCATAATGTTGCACAATCTATTCCATTTACTTTTATCGTAGCTATGTTAGCCAATTCTTCCAATTGTAACCATATTTTCGATTGCTTAGGTCCATCATCCCAGTGAAATGTTGTTTGATAAGATGCTGTACCGGAATAATGGCGTATGGCCGGATCCTCAAATTCGCTCCAACTTTGCAGTGTCTCCATGGTAATAACCTCTTTAGGGCCACCGTAATCGGGATTGAATTGAACCTTCCACGTCCCTGCCAATATTTTTTTTTCTTGTAATAAAGGCCAGTTGACTGTCAATTTGGCTTCCTTTAAACTTGTTTCTTCTTTGAAAAGAATAAATACGGAAGCATTCGGAGCTAAACGAAGCGGGATTTCTGTTCGTTCGCCAATCATACGCCATTCCCCTATGCGCTGTGTTACATTCGTTACGGCATCATATAAGTAAGGTACTCTTCCAGTCACACGGAATGAAACCAACAACTTCCGATCTTCATCCTGTTGATTGGTTAAAAAATAAATATCCTTTTCTTGGTCGCGTCGATGATTAAACCCTAAACCTGTAGCCTCAGCACCATTCAATTCGCTAAATCGCACATCTTGTTGGATTCCAAATTGATCAAACGTTGAAAGCATATAAGGGGCCTTGATTACCCGCCCCTTTCCCAATTTCTTAAAGAACACCCGTTTGCCTTCTTCCTCCATTCTTTCAAAAGGCCCCTCCCAGATAAATTGTGTAATTCCAGTCAACGCGGTATCTGCGATAGGATAATTTGATAAACCGAGTGTGTATACCGGTTTATCGCTCACAACAATGGTAGCCCCCGCTGTAATGAGCTGTTTCAGCTTATCCGCCACTTCCAAACTCATGGCACGGTAATTCGGTTGCATCACATGCTTGCCTGGCAACACCAATACGCCATAGCTTGCTCCATTGGGAAGTATAATACGCCCCTCTTTCACTACTGCTTGTAGTAGAACCTCTGGATTAAAAGAATCATAAGCATAGCCGTGCAGTGCATTTACCCAATTCTCGGGTTGTACCATATTAGCACCCGTACTCACCCCGGCTATTTTCTGTATAGGCAGGTCTTTATTCATCAATCGAATTTGCTCGTCTTGCACACGCTTTTCTCCAAAAATACCGGGGAGCGTTGGCACAATGCGATCCGGTAAAATGGCTCTTCGAGGTAGCTCTTCACCGGTAAAAACAGCCAAATCTGTAACCGGCGCTCCTTCTTGTAATAACGCTTGTACACGTGTTGCATAGTCGACCCAAGCTCTTCCCTGTTTCCACCAAGTCTGATCGCGTTGAAAATATAATCCAATACCATCAAGTGTCATTCCCGGTTTTCTATTCACCCATGGATTATGTACGTAAATATGATATACCAGTCGGTTGATCCCAAGGGCATAATTTCGATCTTGCAACGTTTTAAGATTGCCCGGATGTTCATCCCATTGCATTCGTATCTGGGTAAAGGCTTCGGCCTGAACCAATCGTTTATCATAGATGTGTGCCCCTGATACCGCATCTAGGACATCATTAAATTTGTCATGTGAGGGACTCCTTAACCAAAATTCGCCCATGGGGATATCCACCTCTTTAAAATGGGCCAAGCCATCGGTCAGCATAACAGGAGCGGTTGTTTCCGCACTGAACACGGCTTCGTGCTTGTGTGTAAACGTTCTTATCGGCTCAAAGAAATTGATATTTATCAGCTCAGCGATTGTTTTACGAATGTCGTACAGATAGCGTTCTGAAAAATCAGCGCTTTCAATCGGATAACCCGCCATAGCAGGTAAATAATCCACAGGATCGTAACCACGCCTTCTTTTAAATTCATCACGAAAAACGGGCGACCAGTTTTGGCTACCACATTCCCAACTATCCACATGAAAAATCTTGAGCACCTCATGGGCTAAACTGTCTCCCGCCACATCAATCGCCTTTTGCAACCAATTGTTCAATTGTACTTCAACAGCTTTCCGATTCATTTTATCGCATTCTAACCCCTTTCCATTTCCCGCGGTTTCGTTCATATGTCCCGTTGATGTATGCCCCATGCGTAAAATCTTCCATGATCCCGCTGGTGCTTTCCAGTTTAACATACCGTCAGCCTGTACAAAAGAGGACACATTGATTAGCTGGTCTTTTTTTAGGCAATCGGTATCGGCTATTTGCATTGAAGTACTCGGCTCACTAATTCGCCAAACCATACCGGATTTACCTTCGTATTGATGAATACGAGGTGCTGACAATAAATGGATACCCGATAATTTCAAGCTTGGTTTCCACTTGGCTGCATCCAGATCTTCACCACCCGGCTCGCTGCCTATTGGATCGTACACAAAACGGAAGTATTTCGCTGTAATCGGTTCTATCGCGTGCGTAAGCCCTATATCCCAATCGAGCCAACCTGCACGTGGTGCTTTCAGACGACTAACTTTGCGAAAATGAACTCCGTCATCACTTGTCTGAATAATAAGCCTTCCGGACTGGTAGTTAAAACCGTCGACGTTTACCTGGATAGCACGACAAGTAAAAGGCTCTTTATAAACATATTGAATCCAGCAGGGTTCTTTACTACTAAAGTTTTTCTTATTTTCCTTATTTGTTAAGAATTGGGCTTCGGCACCGGTACTGGTACTTACGGTAGGTGTATTATCTTTATGATCTGCTTTAACAGGCATCGCAAAAGTAGCGATATCACGATAATAGCCGCCATAGGCTTCTGGTTGAGGTAATTTAATCGTATTGCCTTTTCCGCCATTAATAAGCGTATCCGCCCACACAACCTTCTGCATTGATAGGTCCGGACTTATCCAATTGCCTCCAGCGGTCGCAAAGCCATCTCCCGGTAATAGCGCAATTTTTATTCCGATACGACGGGCTTCTTCTAATGTAAAGCGAATTAAATCCCACCAAGCAGGTGTCATCGTCTCTATTACGGGCTCATACAAAGGTGGGTTTGTTTTACCTTTAATAGGTGCTAAATAAGCGCCCGAAATCCCAATTTCTTTCATCGCTTCCAAATCAGCTGTAATCCCTTCTTTGGAATAAGCAGAATGCATCCAATACCAAAAGACCCAAGGCTTCGCTTGTTCAAGCCCCTGCCCGTTTACATATTCCATATGGGAGGACAGCTTTTCATACTGCGCAAAAACAACTTGCAAACACAGCATGAATAAAAACAAAAAACAGCTCCCTATTTTTTTCATTTAATCTTTGTTTAATATCAACTTTCAGCTAACAGCCTTCGGCTTTAATTGGTGCCGCTGCTACTCAAAACTTATTAAGACATAAGTATCATGACACAGGACGCACTCATCATTCATCACTCATCATTCATCATTCATCATTCATCATTCATCATTCATCACTCATCATTCATCATTCATCATTCATCATTCATCACTCATCATTCATCACTCATCACTCATCATTCATCACTCATCACTCATCACTCATCACTCATCATTCATCACTCATCATTCATCACTCATCATTCATCACTCATCACTCATCACTCATCACTCATCACTCATCACTCATCACTCATCACTCATCACTCATCATTCATCACTCATCACTCATCATTCATCATTCATCACTCATCACTCATCACTCATCACTCATCACTCATCACTCACTCCCGCCCCTCCATCCATATACCAATACCACTAAAAAGCAAGTGAAAGGTACGATATAACCAATCTGCGTACGATCTCCGGTATAATCGATCAGGCTCCCCATAGCGTAAGGCAAAATGGCACCACCTACTACGGACATAATAAGCCAAGATGAAGCTACCTTTGTCTGCGCTCCTAAACCCTCAATCCCAAGGGCAAAAATGGTAGGAAACATAATAGACATAAAAAAACCAATAGATCCCAGGGCATATATAACCACCATTCCTTCTCCTAAAATAGCTACCAAACAGAGAAAAACGGCAAATGAAGCGAAAACGATCAACAGCTTCCGTGACGATAGAAAACGGAGTAAGAAGGTCCCCACGAATCGGCCTACCATAAATAAAAAACCATATATGCCTAAATAATAGCCGGCAGTTTTTTCATCTACACTGGCTCCCTGCTGGGCCATTCGGATAAAAAAACTCGTGATACAGACTTGGGCTCCTACATAAAAAAATTGAGCTACGACACCGAAACTTAGGTTTTTATACTTCAAAACCGAAAAAAAGCTATCTTTTTCAACATGCTCTTGCTGCTTAAACTCCGGAAATTTTATAAAAATGAATACGACAGCAATTAAAAGCAAGACAGTCCCCAAGATAATATAGGGTAATTTTACAGAAGCTGCCTCTTCCATAAAATAGCGTAAACGCGTGGTCTCCTGCATCGCTGCCAGCGTTTCTTTGCTATATTCTTTTCCTGATAAAATAAAATTAGCACCTACGATAGGGGCTACCATAGCAGCCAAGCCGTTAAAGGAGGCTGCCAAATTTAACCGACTGCCGGCTGTTTCGGAGCTTCCCAAAACAGCGGCATAAGGGTTGGCCGTGGTCTCCAAAATAGCCAAACCACAGCCAATAATAAAGAGTGCTACTAAAAAAATCACATAGCTCAGGTTATTTGCTGCCGGTACAAACAGATAGGCTCCGCAGGCGAAAACAAGCAAACCAATGATAATACAGCGTTTATACCCCAAGCGTTTAAGAAGCAAGCCAGCTGGAATCGCCATGATAAAATAAGCGAAGAACACCGACGTATCTACCAGTGCAGATTGACTATTGGTTAAATTACAGGCCTTTTTTAGATGGGGGATCAGAATAGAATCCAAATTATGGGCCATTCCCCAAAGAAAAAACAGACCCGTTACCAGTACAAATGGTAATACGTGTGTCTTTGTTGCCCGGCTTGCTACTGATTGAGATTTTGTTACGGCTATTTCCATCGGTTGATTTGATTTTAAGATTTCTTTTTCGCCAATAAAATATGATCGGCAACTAAAACCACCTCTCCCTGCTGATTGATGATCTCCACATGCTCGGTTATCGTACCGTATGCCGGATTTTTCGCGTCGCTTTTGTCGCTAATGGTAACTTCCGCGTGGATGGTATCCCCAATAAAAACAGGTTTAATAAATCGCAAACGATCATATCCTTTCGAGAAAGCTTCGGGATTTATTTCAGAGGCCGTTAAACCAATACCGATACTAAATACCATGGTTCCATGGGCAATGCGTTGACCGAAAGCCTGCGTTTTACACCATTCGGCATCCAAATGATGGGGGAAAAAGTCACCCGTATGCCCTGCGTGAACAACAAAGTCCGTCTCCGTCAATGTTCTGCCCAAGGTAATACGTTTATCGGCTAACTGATAGTCTTCAAAGAAAATAGATCTAAAGTACATAAGATGATCGGTTTATGTTAAAAATTCTTTTGCACAGGAATCCCTCCTCGGTCGCTACTTTCATAAGCGGCCTCTACCACCGCCATTGTCTTAATCACATCTTCAACATGGGCACTTAACGCCTTGCTTTCTCCGTTTTTATAGCGCATTAAGGCGGCCATACTTCCGATAAACGCGTCAGGAAACCAAGACCCTTCAATAGCTAGGGACTCCCATTGGGGGGCTCGGCCCTCGGCAAGTAAGCAATACTCAAAAGCATCCGGCACACCGCATGGATAATTCATCAGCAAACCCATTTTCACTTTTATGGCTCCTTTCGTTCCCTCCCATTTAATATAGCTTTCTTGATGCTGTGGCCCAAAATCGTGATCATGGTTTGTATTAATAACGGCACGCAACGTATCTCCGTAATCCAACATAATAGTAGATCGGGAAGAGGATAAGCTTTTTGTCGGATGTTTTGACGTTTTCGCTAAAACACTTATCGGATCACCAAGGAAGGAACGAATTAAATCGATATAATGGATACTATGATACTGTATCTCCAAACGTGGATGAACTTTCACCAGCGGAAAAAGCTCCCAGGGAGTTTGTACAGTGACTTTAACTTCCATGTCATATACCTCACCGATGAATCCCTCTTCAATTAAATAGCGGGCAGCATTTATATAAGGTGCTACGCGTAGTTGACAATTAATAGCCGCTGATAAATTTTTGTCTCTGCAAACAGTTAAAATTTCCTGACTTTGCTTAAAATAATCGCCCATTGGCTTTTGAATAAGCACAGCACTCTCATCCGGTAATTTTTTTAAGGTCTCCACAAACTGATCAGGCATGATGGTGATATCATAGACGGCATTGGGAGTAGCTTGGGCCACTGCAGCTTCCACCGAATTGTATACATGGGGTATCGCAAATTGGCTGGCTAATTTACGCGCCTTTTCTTTGGTTCGATTCGTAATCCCGAGCACGTCAAATCCGGCCTTTTTATAGGCAGGTAAATGGGCATCTCCTACAATGCCCCCAGCCCCTATCACAATAATCGGTAAAGAACGTTTTGGTAAAACGGGTTGATAAGGTATGTTTATCTTTTTATTCATTATCTAATTGATTAATATCCACTTGCGCTTGCATCAATAATTCCGTGATCGTGCCTTTTTCCGCAAGAACGTCCTGTATCAACTGATCAATTCTGGTTGCAATAGTGGCCCAGTTCTTTTTCCGGGGCAAGGTATGGGAGCGTTCATGCAATTTCTCAAGCTTATGGTAATAGGGAATGAGGTGATTAATAAGGGGATCGTTCCAGGTTGATAAACGGCATCCTATCCCACCTGTTAGTGTAAGCTGCTTATCCATTTCCTTACTCATCGCAAAACGAATAAAATCATAGGCCAGGGATGCGTGCTGACTACCCGACCCAACGGTATAGAGCCAGTAAACATTCAAGGAAGTCCCCTGCCCATTATTTCCTGCGGGTACGGGTGCGATGTCAATTTTCCCTTTTAACTTACTCGCTTCTTCTACTTCACAAACTGTGGCAAAACCAAACCAATTAACCATCATGGCCGCTTCCCCACGTGCAAAGGCTTCACCGGCTTGTACCGATTCGTATTGGAAGGAATTGGGATGAATACATCCCGACTGTTTGACCAGTGTTTTATAAAAATGTAAGGCGTCTTTCGCCTCGGATGTATTTAATTGGATTCTTCCATCTTCATCCACTAAATTCCCCTGCCTACTCCACAATTGTAGGCAAAAATCAAACACGGCATTATGTCCATCAGCATATATCCCCATCACGGTTCCAAATAATTTCTCAGCCGGTCGATGAAAAAACCGAGCGACCTCGACATATTCATCCCATGTCTGCGGGACGGTCAATTCTCTTCTAAACTGACTATAGAAAGCCAATTTATTTGCTTCCAATTCAAATAGGTCTTTCCGATAAATTAGGCATTCAGGTCCGTCGTGAAAAGGTAACCCCATTATCCGATGATCAAAATTTTGCATCGCAAGAAGGGACGGGCTCCATCCTTTAGGATAATCTTCAGGTGGATTTTCCTCAAGCCATGGAGTCAAATCATATAAAGCTTCACGTTCGTAAGCCTCACATATCCAATCTGTATTGATATGCGCAATATCCCAAATCCCTTTTTTCAAGCCTTGTTTACGAATGGTTTCTTCGTAAAGCTCATGCAAATCCATTGCCACCAGTTCGACGGTTATGGGGCAATTCATACTTTTACAGAAGACCTCCCAAGCATGTTTCATTGCTTTTTCAAAAGGTTCGAACTTTCTGACGGCTATGCGTAAGGTTCTATTCTTCATCGCCTGTCTCCTTTTCAAATTCTTTCCAAATGGCCTCATTATCCTGACCAAGCATAGGTGAGCCACTAGAAGCAGTCAAATATTCACCGTCAATTCGGATCGGACACCGCGTGGTTTGATAGGTATAGCCGTCACGCATCGTGACATTTTGTATCATATTTAAGGCCTGAAAACCGGCGTGCGCTACAAGCCGATCCCAGGTCAATACATCGGCACACCATATATCCGCAGGTTCCAATATATCCAACCATTGTTGGGTGGTACCTTTTTTTAGATGTTCAGCAATCACCTGCTTTATTTCGTCGCGTTTATCGAATGCGTCAGATACCAGCGGATAGTTTTCCAGATTAGGGCATTTTAACAACTTGCCCAAAGTAGGTATTAAGCCCATCGCCAAGGCTATATAACCGTCAGCGGTTTGATAAACCCCATAGGGTGCCCCCAAATAAGCATGTGCATTATTCACGTTGGTCCGCTGCGGTAATGCACCCCCATCTCGGTAAAAAGTGGTGATGGCCTCAAACTGAAAATCATAGGCGGAATCGATCATGCTGACCTGCACAAGAGCTGCTTGTCTTGTCCGTGATCGCTGAATTAAACAGGCCAGCAAGCCCTGAACCAAATTCGCTCCAGCTAGCATATCAACAATAGACAAACCCATGGGTACAGGGCCATCATCGGCATTTCCATTTAACCACGTTAATCCGGTGAGCGACTGTAACAGTAAATCTTGTCCTGGTCTGTCTTTCCAAGGTCCTTCATTTCCGTAACCTGATATTTCTCCATATACAATTTGTGGATTGATCTTGATAACTTCGTCAAAACCAAAACCTAATCGTTCCATCACACCTGGACGGAAGTTGTGAATCATAACATCCGCTTTCTTTAGTATTTTTTTTAATAGGCTGACGTCGTTCGGATTTTTTAAATCAGCAGACAAACTCTCCTTATTGCGATTAATCGCATGAAAAACTGAAGATTCGCCATTCATTATCAGGTCCGATGTATAAAGGCTTCTGCAAATATCACCGCTTACCGGCTTTTCAACCTTGATAACACGCGCACCCAAATCGGCTAAACGCAAACTCGCCGATGGACCCGATAAAAATTGACTGAAATCAAGCACTAAATAATCTGTCAGCGGTTTCATCATCGTGTTATGTTAAATTCGTATTCAATTCGATGTGTATCCTCTCCAACTTTCGGTGCGGCTTTCGTCGCATATAATTTTTGCTTATTGATCTCTATAGGGCTCCTTGTCGTGATCAGCTGTCTTCCATTGGACAATGTGACTGCTTGGGTCATCTTTAAAACGCGGAAAGCCTCGTGATCTAATGCCTGACGGTAATTCAGAACTGAGGAACACCAAATCCCTTCCTTTTCGAGACGGACACACCAATATGCTGTACTATTTTGGAGAAAATATGCACCTAGTTTCTTGATTATTTCGTCTCGTTTTTCAAACCAGGTAGCTTTATCTTGATACAGCGTTAAGTCGCAACCGATACTCTTTCCTATTTTCATTAAATCTCCCATGGCGAGTGTCAGGTAGCCATCACTTGTTTGGTAAATACCATAGGGAGCGCTTAAATAGGCATGTCCGCTACCACGTACCGTACTACGCTTCGGTAACTGCTTCCCATCATTCAGGAAAGTAGTCAATAATTCAAACTGCAAGTCCAAAATCGATTCTAATAGGCTTACTTCTACCAACACACTCTTCCCTGTTTTATTGCGTTTTAATAAGGCCGCCAAGATACCTTGTGTTAAATGAGCTCCGCAGGCCATGTCTGCCACCGCTAAGCCAAAAGGCACCGGACCATCATTTTTTGTGCCAGATAACCAACTGAGGCCCGAAATAGCCTGTATCAGCAAATCCTGACCGGGTTTATGGGCCCAAGGGCCCTTGTTTCCATAGCCCGTTACTAGGCCATAAACAATTCGGGGGTTAATCTTACAGACATCTTCATAAGTTAGTCCTATTTTCTCCATTACGCCTGGCCGAAAATTATGCGTCATGACATCTGCTTTAGCAATCAGCTGTTTTACCTTTTGAAGATCCTCCGTTTTTTTTAAATCAGCAGCATATGATTCCTTGTTTCGATTTATCGTATGAAAAACCAAACTATCTCCGTCAATAAATAAATTCTTGATCGCTATCTGTCGCCCTGCTTCCCCTTTATCAGGTCTTTCAATCTTAATAACGCGTGCGCCTAAATCCGCTAATTTTAATCCAGCAGTTGGCCCTGCCATAAATTGGGCGAACTCCAATACGAGTATTCCTTCTAATGGTTTCATTTATACCAATTCTTTAGACGCTTGATAAAGTTCATTCAGTTTTTGCAATACGACCTGTTCTCTTCCACCTTTTATCATGAAATCCCGCACTACATCCCCTGCGTGATCTTGAAAGAACATATGTCCGTGGTAACGCGGACGGAGAAAGGCTCGTTGCAGTGCCGGTAGTGTGTTATAAAAGTAGTTGCCGCTCAACTTGTTGGTATGCACCGCTTGCCATGCTTTTAAATGTCCGGGTTGTCCGCCATTATCGAAGTACAAACCCAGTTGACAGGCCGGAGATGCCACATAACGCGCATAACTCATGGCCTCTTCTAAGTGGGCACACTTAGCAGATATTGCCAAGCCTGTACCACCTAGGGTGCTCTGCATGTTTTCCGTTCCGTCCAAGCTAACCAGGTCGTGAAAATCTAATACACGGTGAGCGTAGCCGTGACGGGCATAGTTGGAGTATCCATAGGCAAAGGGGCAATAGGCGATCTCATCCGTATTCGTCATGTACTCATATACCTGAATGGGATTGAAATGATGAAACCGTTCGTGTACTTTATTTACCAACTGTTTAAAAAGTTGCAAGGCGTGGATCCCTACGGCCTCACTAACGACATGTTCTTCCGTCTGACAGGGTGCTTCTCCCAAAGAACAGCAAAACATGTAAAAACTCATGAGCGTGTCAATCGGTATCAGGGCAAAAGCTACCAGGCCACGATCGGCAATATCCAATAATTGCGCGTAGGTAGACGGGAGCAGGAAATTATGTTTTCTTAATAAATCGGGTCGACTGGATGCAACGGGTGTCGCCGCATCAATGGCTAAAGCCCATTGGTGACCATCAAATTGATAACTTCTATGGGAATGGCCCACACTATTTTCTTCCAGATCTTTCAGGAATGGAGCGGGCAAATAGTCGTCCAAAGGTAAAATACTCTTCGTTTTGGCGGCGAAACCTGCCCAAGGGTGATCAATGACCAGTAGATCGTATCGTTCTGCCAGCTCCTGAACCGAGAAGTCGGCAAAGGCCTGTAGGGAGCGTTTTTCCCATTTTATTTCGATACCCGGATGCATTTCGCTAAATCGCTGTGCTGTAGCAGCCATGGGTGTGATTCCTCTACTGTGGTTCCACGTGATTCCTTTCAGTTCGATTTGTTTCATTCTTAATTTAATTTAAACGCCCCTTTGTATTAAGCTAGAATCTAATCGCTTTGATCGCATCTGCCTTTTTGGTTATATCCTCGTTGATTGGCAGGAGATAAAAACTGTAACGGTAATTTTTTGCAGGTACTTGATATTGTGGTAGAGGTTGTGAAACGGTCGACCAGGAGTCGTTACCGCCAACGCCCATTTGTATCAGGTCGATATTCAGCGTAATATAACCTGCATCTTTTAATAAATGATGGTGCTTGGCGGTGATTATTTCTTCTTCCGTATAGGGCCACGCGCTCATGCTGAGTAAACTATCTGCAACCACCAGCAAGCCTTCATTTTGCACATTTGCCAGACGCATCCAACGAACGTCGCTACGATTCGCGTTTTCCTGTGGATATACGTAAGGTTCCATAAAGGTTTCGAGCGGCGCATGGTAAAGACCGACGGCAAAACCGGATCGCCGATCTACGTAATTTTCAAGAGGTCCTCTCCCGTACCAAGTCAACTGATCAAGGTTTCGTTTTATCCCGCCCTGCATTCCTATCTTGGGTAAATTGGGAAGCTGATCCGATGCCTGTAATTGATAATTTACCTTTAATACCCCATCTCCATTAAATACATAGCTAACCTGTACCGAAGCGCTATCCTTAACCAATTGATAGGTGCTCGTAACCGCAACCTGTCCTTTTTGCGTGCTATCTATTGATAATGCTGTTAAAGTGGGCTTTGCCTCGTACCACACCTTTAGAAGTTTGGAAGGCTTCCAGCCTTTTCGGTCGTTGTCAGTTTGCGGCCGGGTGAAATGGGGTAAAAAAGCTTGAGCGATCTGTTCTTTCCCCTTGTTTTTATAAGAAATAAGCGCCCCGTTTTTCTTGCTGATCCGGACCTCGATACCCTGCTTATTTTGCAGGACAAGCTGTTCCTCATCTAATCGACTTTTTACTTGTTCAAACTGCCTAGAAGTTGTCGGCGTCTTATTTAAACCTGTCAGCGGTAATTGATCAGCTGCTAGCTCATAACCTTTGGCTGCCCATGGCCTCTCCTCCGGTAATTGATAGCTGATATTGAGCAGATATTCTACATTGCTTTTTAACTTCGGTAAAAAAGGTTGAAGGGAGACTATCGTATCGGCTCCAGCTATCAATGAGTACCGCCCTAATTTTTTTGTCAGGAGCGTCTCACCATCACCTAACAAAGTGAGGACAATATCATACGCATTCAAATTACGTACCGCATGGCGATTGGTAATTTGTATACGCACGTTGTTGGTATCGATAAGCCTTGTCTCAAGGCCTTGGTATACATGCTTACATTCGTACATAGCCGCTTTCGGTCGGCCATCGGAGGCAACGATACCATCTATGCAAAAGTTACCATCGTGCCTTTTTTCGCCAAAATCCCCTCCATAAGCAAAGTAAGGCTTCCCTAGTTCATCTCTTTTGATTAACCCGTGGTCTTTAAATTCCCAGATAAATCCACCTATCAATCGAGGATGACTTCTAAAAATATCCCAAAACTCTTTCATATTACCCGTCGAATTACCCATTGAATGGGCGTATTCGACAAATAGAATGGGTCTTTTATCGCCATTCTGCTGATTTAACAATAGTTCGGGCGTAAAAATCCCCGGATAAAATCGACTGATGATATCGACATAATATTGATCCTTTGGATTACCGATGCGATGTGCATGGTCATTTGGTTTTAAATACCTCGGATCTGATGGATCGATATATCCTTCCTCTTTCGGACTCCCCATGGCGGGTTCGTAATGTATTGGACGGGTGATATCGAAATCATGAATCCATGCGGCCATTGCGGCATTATTTGGCCCTCGGCCTGCCTCATTCCCTAAGCTCCAAATAATAATGGAAGGATGATTTTTATCACGCATGACCATGCGGCTGGTACGTTCCATAAATGCGTGTGTCCATTGTGGATCATTGCTTAACTTCCCACCAAGGCCGTGGGTTTCATAATTTGCTTCGTCCATCACGAAGATGCCATATTCATCGCAGAGATCATATAGATAGGGATCATTGGGATAATGGCTGGTTCGGATCGCATTAAAATTAAATTGTTTAATTAATTGAAGATCCTTTTTAATATCCGCTCTTGATAAGGCCTTCCCTTTTTCAGGATGTGCATCATGACGGTTGACGCCATACAGGTAAGTAACTTTACCATTGATCCGTAATTTTCCACTATCCTGATCAAATTCAATGCTTCTGAAGCCTACACGACACGTTTTCACTTCGAGTATATTTCCCTTATCATCTAATAAAGTCAATAATAAGCGATATAGATTAGGTTCTTCATCTGACCATTTCTTAGGTTGACGAACGGTGGTCTCCAATAAACCAAATTTTACATTATCGAGTCTTGGATAAATTTCGTTAACAATTTCGTTTGCGGAACGCTGCAATGCCTTTTCAAATACAGGGTTCCCTTCTGCGTCATAAAGTTGTGCGCGTAGGCTATATCCATTGATCGAGTCACCCGTTAAATTCTCTATACGCGGTCGGATACTCAATACCGCGTCTTGATAGTGCTTATCGAGTTTGGCTTGCCAATGAAAATCGGCTATACGCACGTTTGGTTCAGCCAAAAGCATCACTTCCCGCTGAATACCACTCATCCGCCAATGGTCCTGATCTTCTAAATAAGAGCCGTCACTCCAGCGGATTACCTGAACCGACAATACGTTCTCACCCGCTTGAAGGTAAGGCGTTATATTGAATTCAGAGGGTAAACAACTGTCCTCCCCGTAGCCTAAAAACTTCCCGTTCAGCCAAACGTTAAACGCGGAGCTCACACCACCAAAATGAAGGGTTACATTTAAATTATTCCAATCATGGGGGATTGTAAAAGTCCGTTGATAAGAACCAATCGCGTTATAGTCTTTTGGAATCCTTGGTGGGTCCACGGGGCGAAAAGGATAAACCGCACTTTTGTAAATAGGAATATCATAGCCCTTCATTTCCCAATTCGAAGGCACCGGAATGGTGTCCCATCCGCTGACTTTTGACTGATAAAAGGTCTCCGGAGCATCTGATGGTTTCATCGCAAAGGCAAAGTCCCATTTGCCGTTCAATGATAACATTCTACCCGATTTTTCCCGATCGTCCTTTAAGGCCTCTGCTTCACTGGCATAAGAATAGGCTGTTGCACGTGCAGGCTCCCGATTGATACTGGTAACCAATGGATCTTCCCAAGGTTCAGCTTGATATACAGTCGGAACAGGTGGTATACTGGCTGGTAGACCGTCCACGGTTTGGGCATTTAGGCTTGTCGAAAGCATCCCCCAGATCAAAATTCCTAAACTCCTTTTTAAATGACGATTGCTTATAATCACTGTTAGTTCTAGTTTACTGGCTAGTGAATATCAAAAATAAAAGTAGGGAGCTTACTTTTCCTATAAGAAATTGGCTAGCTATTATAGGATATTATCATCTGATATTTTCTTTTTTCCCGCAAAAAAGAAAAAAAAAGCTCGTCGCTTCAAAATTTATAGGAACGGCAGTGCTTCCCAGTGCTAGCTATAAATTTTGGAGGCGACATTTTCAAAAATCAACGGTTCGTGCCTTTAACTGAACGAAGCCATAATCTGTATTTATCGACTTACGGCCTAAAGCGGTCTTTATTGCATCTGATAACTTATGGTATAATCCGTATTCGTTAGAATTTCAATTTCATATAGGCCTTTATTTTTCTCAACCGCTTTTACTCCCTTCCCGGAAGGCATTATCTTGCTTCTTATTCTTAAGATACCCTTTCCTGTAGCCGCTTTTACTTTTATTTCCTTTTTACTACAATAAAGGGCGATATGACCGTTTGGCGTTGGTACTTTTCCCTCCATCCAATCCAAGCCTCCTAAATTGGGTTCAATCAGAAAACTTGCATAGCCGGGCGCCGTTGGTTTCACACCTAAATAGTATTTCCCAAGTAGATAAATTGGACTGGCTCCCCAAGCGTGGCAAAGGCTTTTTCCAAAAGGACGACCATACATGGCATAATGCTCCGCTCCTTTCTTTTCGGGATTGAATTCTTCCCAAAAGGAGGTGGCCCCTAAACGCAACATTCCGCCCCAATAATTCTTCATCTCCTTTAGCACATAATCTTGTTCGCCCATAGCACAGAGTGCCTCCAATTCATAAAAACGCATATAAGGGGTCGTGATCTTCGGTACGGATCGATTTAATAGTACATGTGTTTTAACACCTTCTTTTTGTTCTGGTGTAAGGTAGTCGAAGAATATAGCAAACATATTGGTATAACGCGTAACATGATCACCCGCTATACCGTCTATGCTACTATGCACAAAAGCGTTCTTGTTTGAATTCCAATATTGTGCGAAAATTTTAGTTTTTAGCTGTTCTGCTTCTGTCCGGTACTTGGAAGCACCATTATCACCCAATATGTCCGCACATAAGGCCATGGTTTCTAAACTACGACAGAACAAAAGCTGTTCAAAGCTAAGCGCCCCTTTTTTACTCAGATTTTCTGCCCAATCAATAAAAACCCAATCGCCCGCCATTCCCTCCATAAACCCTTCCTTATTTCTTCGATTCAAGCAAAAATCCATCATGCTTTGCATTCTGGGATAAACTAACTGGATAAATTCCTTGTCACCTGTATATAGGTAATAATCATAAATACCTAAAAACCAATAGAAAGTATAGTCCATAATGGTGTTAATATGGCTACTAACAGGTTCTTTACCGCGAAGTGCAAGCGTGGTTCGCCGAACGGAAGAATTATCAAAGAAGAGGTAATAGTTCATGAGGTAGCTCTGATAAGCATCGCCCGACCAAATCCATCGATCGCGTTTAATACCATCAATAAAAAATTCCCGGGTGGTTAATTCCATGGTGTATTTACCGATATCCCAGATACGATTCAATTCCTCATCGGAGGAGCGAAAACTTCCCTTCACTTCAAGTGGTAAATATTCATAATGCATGGAAATCGAATCAACTTTTGTTTCTGCCGCTGGTTCGACATATACATAGCGAAATGCTTTTGACAAAGGCAAAACAGAGTCAGTGGATTGCGTGCTATTCACCTGTACCCGATCCAGGGTCTCACAGCTTTCGGTTGACAAGGCCTCCTCTTCGGATTCGCCATAGTAAAGTGATACCGTGCCTTGCCCTTTGAGTCCATGAAGTTTAACAAAACCAAATGTTTCCTGTCCAAAGTCGACTAAAAAACCTTTTGCCTTGGTTGCCTGTGATACTGCCTGCTTAGGCCTGGTGGCTAAACGAAATTCCGAAGGGCGGTTTTCCGGACGATCGAAATTCCAGGAACCAGCAGGTAGCCATGTGGTGCCGGATTGATCTGAAGCTTTTCCTGTTTCATCAATCCACTCTTTATCTTCATTGGTAACCAACCAACTGCTATCCGAAACAATCGTCCGCCCCTGAACGTAGATTGATGGCACCTTATCTCGCGCATATACTTTTAAATTGATTTTATGTTTACCGGCAGGTACATGAATAGTGGTGGGGTAACCTTCCAGCATCTTACCATCCAGTTTGACGTTATATTGTCCTTCGGCATACAACTGCACATCTTCCGGTTCTTTTAAATCAAAAACTTTATGAAAATCGACCAACACATAAGGGTTATCCATTCGCCAAAAGGGTGGAAAGAAAGTGGCTCGTTCCGTTCGCCTATTCTGCATTTGATTACTTAAGCCGATTTCAAAATCTCCCGGATACCAGATCCAGGTGGCTTTGTTCTGCGCAAATGAAGTAACATGGATCAAAAGAAGTACAGGAATGAGCCAACCAAGTACTTGGACGCTGTTTTTCGGACGATATATGGACATGATTTATAAGCGTTAGTAGCTTCAAAGATAAAATTATCCAAGCTTCTACGACTGTAAGATGTTAACCAGCTTTTGTAGTATATTAGCTATCTGTACCGCTTATCACATGATTTTTTTGCCTTGGCTATCCTAAATCTTCTTAACGCTCACGCTGTGAGGCCGTTCTTCCCTACACACAGAAGTCCTCTTGCAAAGCCGTTCCGAAGTGCTTAAACGGCCTTGGAGGATACCGAAGCAACGAGCAACAAAGCATTTGCACGTTTGCCCATATTGCAGTACCCAAGCGGATTGAAGAAGTGAAACGGCTCCAATACGCGCCAATGATGCTTTGCAATCAGTTGCAAGGTAGCCTACACCAGCCTTGATTTTGCTCAACTTTTATCAAGAAAAGTTGATTAAAAGAAACGTTCTTTTAATATAAGCATTATTCCACAGTAAAGGCGCTTACTCGTAATGCTTTCGACACATGAAACAGGTGATATGTTAATGCCCACTGAAAAGGACATAAAGCAACAACATCATCATAATTAAACTCCCCCATGCCCATTTCACGGTTTTCGTTGTTTTTACGGCCAAATAAGGTATAGCCGGTAATTCCTCTTTTCTGCCAGCCAACGAAAGCAATATCGCCGCTACCATCAGGATAACAAAAATGTAAAATGACAGCAACAGATAATGCGGCCAAAAGGCATATTTATCCGGCGTAAATACCCATAGATAACAGGCACCGACACCAAGGCTAAACGCAGAGCCTAAAGAAAGTACGAAATTAACTGCTAAACGGCTCGCTCTTTTCCAAAATACGGTTAAAAGGAACACAACGGATAAGGGGGGCGCAATAAAGCCGAGTACCGATTGAAAAACATCGAAGAGATTGAGTCCTTTGATCTGATCGATTGCCAGGGCCATCATAATAGCAAAAAAACAACCAACAAGAATCGTTAATCGCCCAACTTGGACAATCTGCTCTTTCCTAGCCGTCGGATTTAACCGTTTAACATAAATATCCATCGTAAACACGGTACTCAATGAATTTAAGGAAGAACCGATGGTACCCACTAACACAGCGATCAATACCACAATGACCAACCCGTTGAGCCCTGTTGGAAAAAGGTTGGTCACCATGGTCATGTAGGCCTGTGTTGGATCGGTCAAATTGGGGTATAATACAGCACATAGTACGCCCGTAAGGATAAAAAGAGGCAAAGACAATATCTTTAACCAAGCAATGAAATTGACACCTAATTGCCCTTGTTCCAAGCTCTTCGCTCCTAAGACAGATTGCACCATTGCTTGATCTGTGCAAAAAAAGGCAATCGCTGCAACGGGATATCCTAAGAGAATGGCATGCCAAGGATAGTCAGGATCAGAAGTAGGTCGTATAAGGTTCCAGAATCCACTGGGTACACCTTGATATAATGCAGAAAAGCCACCCACTTGATGCAAGCCAAGTATCGTTAGCAAGCAGGATACGGCAATGAGCAATAACATCTGAAAGATATTAATACGGGCAATGGTTTTCAATCCACCGATATACGTAAAAAAAGCAGCAAAAAAAACGAGTACAATAACGGACATCCACATGGGAATACCCAATACCTGACGAATGAGAAAACCACCTGCAAATAATCCCAATGATAACCAAGAGATCAACATTTTAACAAGGGAGTACCAAGCTAATATATTGCGTGTCGTATCGCCATATTTTTTCCCCATAAACTCAGGTAAGGTCATCACATTGGCTGCCAAGTAGCGGGGAGCAAAAACTAATGCCAATAACCATAAAAAAACAAAGGCGTACCAATCGAAATTCACGGCTACAATACCGGTGGTATAACCAATACTGGCAAAAGCTAACAACATGGAAGGCCCCACATTAGTCGCCCACATATTAAAACCAATGCTGGCCCAGCCGAGCGACTTATTTGCGAGGAATAAGGACTCGTCTTGCTTTGCTTTACTCAATAAGCTGGATCGAAGTCCGATAATCAATAATAATGCGATGTATCCAATAATAATTGCATAATCAATCAAGGTCAGCTTTGAGGCAATACTTTCCATAAATCCTTATAGGCTAATTGGGTTTTCTAAACCAAATTCATCATATAACTGCTGTAGCTTGATAGGAGTTCCCTGACGTAAGGAGCGATCCATCGCCTGTAATAGGATGACTGTTCCTATTCCTTCGGCTATATTCGGGAACGCAGTTGTCCCGGCCGCTAAATTATCGGCAAAATATTCCAGGTAATTCTGGTACTCACCAGCATGATGACTCTTACCTTCAAATCGAAAATAATGCTTTAATTTATGTTCCCAGGTAATTATCTTTTCTTCTCCATCGGAGGTCGTAATCGCATAACGTAAATCCATATAATCAGCTTGACTGCAACCGGTAGTGCCACGTAGAATACAACTCATTTCGCTGTCGCGTGTTACCGGCTGAATGGGCCCCGTATAGGCGCCGCTTACACGAGCAATCCGACCATCCGTAGCTTTAAAAATAAAGTGCATGGTATCTTCGTTCTTTAATCCACCTTGTTTACCATTACTACTCAGCATACCATAGCCCATCACTTCTTCTATATTAGGCAAGTACCAACGGATAAAATCTACCGGATGACTTAAGCCTCCGTATAACCATTTGAAATTACTTTCTAAGGACCAGGGTTTTTCCAAAAACCACCGGTGATCTGCGTGGTAGTATGCTTCTATTGTAATCAATTCCCCTAGAAACCCTGCCTCAAAGTCGGCACGTTGTCTTTTCATCGGTTCAAAAAATCGAGAACTCTGTCCGATAAAAATTTTTTTCCCGCTCGATCGCGCCAAGTCTAACAAAGGCCTTGCATCTGCTAGATTATCGATAAAGGGCTTTGTACAAATTACATGCTTCCCGTGCGTCAGTGCTAATCGAACGTGTTCTGCATGGAACTTATCCGGTGTATAAATAGCGATGGCATCGATGGATTGATCTGCTAGCAAATCACCATATTTTGTCGTGTAAGCATGAAAATCAAATTCTTTCGCCCGTTGTTTACATAGGGTTTCGTTAAGATCACACATTTTTATAAGTTCAATTTTTGAACTGTTCAAGGCCGCAGAAATTGTACTGCGGCCTTCACCTAAACCTAAAATTCCTAGTTTTAACATATTCGTTATTGGTTGTTTGTTATTGGTTGTTCGTTGTTTGTTGTTAGTTATTAACTATTCGTTGGTAGAAAACGGCAAATCGATATTGGATGCTGCTTCGTATTCCTTAAACCTTAGAGCCTAAAGCTTTTCTCAAACCGCACAACTCTCAGCTCATTGATCATTCAACATTCACTCATCATTCAATGTTCATCATTCATCACTCAACATTCATCACTTCAAACCGCACCCACACCTCACCTGCTTTCGTATCGGGCAGGCCTTCTTGATAAGCGGCCATTAAATGGTTCCATTTATCTACCCGTGGATTGTTTTCTACTGTTCGTTTATTTAGTGCTTCGAAATCCGCGCCTTTTGGAATATCGATCACCAATAGCAATTGTCGACCTATTTTATACAGCAGCACTTGCTGAAATTCCGCCCTGCAAAAGCCCTCGGATACTTCCGGCCATTCCTCAAATTGCCGATGATGATAGCTTAAATATGCTTTTTGCATAGCGCTATCGGCAACCAAATTGGCCGATAGCACGATATGATCACTTGCTTGTTCCATTTTTTCTCCGTCAGCGCATCGTGCTCGGTCAAACGCATAAAAAGGCGTAGAGGTCCTTGTTATCGTTCCCTTTGGAAACTGTGTTTTACATCGCTGATAGAACCTATCGGCTTCCTTTTTTGCTCCATAAAATAGTAGACGGTTCTTCCACTGATAAAGGTTGGTTTCGCCTTCAGAGGTTTTCCGAATATCGGCTAATAGATCAGCAGATAAGTCATCTTCATCATCGACCACGAGCTGTACCAGTTGATTGCTCGACTTGTCATGCGTTTTAAAAGGCGTGCAGGCCGATGATAAAAGTATCCATACAAGCCCATAAACAATATGCTTCATATTACTCAAATAACCAGTCGATATTTCGTTCATCCAACGACACGCCGACATTAGCATCGTAGTTTTTCAACTCTTCGTTCCCGTCAATAAATCCCAACAACAAGAGAAGGCCTTTAGGCAAACTCAGGCTATGTGTACCTGCATCAAAGGAGTAGCTATGAATATCAACAGCTGGGTGGTGCTGTATTTCCATCGCATTCGCTATAAACACTTCGGACTGTCCATAATCATTAGCGGAAGCATCGTGTTCCAAATCCGGTGCAGGGGCATACCCATTTTTTTTCCGTTCGGTCCCAAAAGCAAGGTCTTTTTGCTTGAAATAACCAACCAACAATTTAACAGGTCTTTTTGTACTAAAATGAAGCGTTGTCAGGGTATCACGCTGTTGATTTCGATTCGTGCGAATACCTTTTAGGCCTATTAAATCAGGTGCTAAATCGAGGATCGCATCGCCTTCATCGCTATAAGGTAACGCTTCTTTCTCGAGCGGGTAATACGTTAAATCGTTGTTTTCGAGTTTCACCTCCACGGCATGAAGTTGATTATGCATCCCGTCCGTTCTTCTGGGTGCCTGTTTCAATGAATCAAGTTGTTGTCTGAAATGAAATAATTCTGCTTCATAAAGTGGCAATAACTCGTCCCAACTTTTGTATTTTCCATCGACACCGCGAATTGGGATCTTTCGCTGCGTAGTCTGCATACTGTTCGCATACCAATAGCTATTACGCGTGCGATCGGCCAATTTACGATAATGTTCTACACTCTCTTCTAGATGGGGCAAAGCTTGCTGCAGGTCTGCGATGTCATTCGAGTATTTATAACGCAATACTGAAATGGCAGCTCGTGCTTTCGCGGCATAAAAATTGGCTAATGCTTGATAACAATGCATATCATTGCGGATCCGTTCAAATTCTTCTCGATGGTTCTGCACCTTAGCTGCTATTGCATCGATCCACTGTACGGCCTTGCGACCGTGTTCTTCTACTTCATTTGCCACCTGTACCGGTGTTTCTCCCTTATGCGATTCTTTGTTCCATTCTTTCCTGGCGTAATCTATGATCATCTCCCCTTCAGGTGCTTCTGATTCATAGAGTAAAGTAAAAAGCCCGTAACGGTAGGGGTTAATTAATTGTGTCATAAACATACCGAGGCTGAGCGTTTGTCGATTACCGTCTGTTATACCATAGCGTCGTAAAAGCTTGGGAGCAATTTCTCCCATTTCTTCATAACTCTTCAGCACGGCGAGCCCGGCTTCTTTGCTGAGGCCGAATTGTTGAGCAAATATACCTGACCAGTAATCGTTCTCGATTCCTTTCTCCCGATCCGCTTTCCAAGCATAACGCGCCCACGCTTTATACCACAGCCCGTCGCGGTCAATCTGCCGTAGGCGCTGCGTTCCGGTACTATCGATCTTATCAGCAGTGTAGGGCCAATCCCAATAAGAAGCCTGCGGATATAGGTGTAATCCATTCGCATGGTAAACCTTGTGCATCGCCTGTACACTCTTCTGGATAAAATCCGGTGAACCATAACGAAACGGTTCTAAATTGGCAAGGATGTGTACATTTTCTATGTGTACTGGTGCAGCCTTGCTCAGCGTGCGATGCAAGTCCGCCCACTTCCCTCTCGGCGTATAGGTTGTTAAGGCCTCACCGTTATATTTGGCCATTGTATAGAGATTCTTGTAAAGCGGAAGAGCCGCTGCCATCACCCGCGGCGCATCCGTATCGTGTGCTCTTAAGACAATGGGAGGCTCTTCATACAAGCCTAAATGCTTCAGGCCATCCTGCACACCGGGGATAATTGTCTTGGTGAACCAGTCGACATCATCTTGTCCAACACCTTCCATGGCCTCTCCTAAGGTAACCAGCAAGCCTACATTCGGATATTTTTTTACGAAAGCGGCAATCGACTTGCGGGTATAATCCGCAATAATCGGTATAATGGGTCTATTTCGGTCTTGTGTTTTTAACTGATGCTTTTCAGCAAAGGGTTTTGGTATAATAATGTTATAAAACATTTGAATAATCCAGATTCCTCTTTTATCGGCTTCTTCTGTAATGAACCTGAAAATAGCTTCGTTTTTCTTAAAGGTTTCATCGTCTACTTCTACGGCATAGGGATAGTCGGATAAACGCACCAAAGAAGCAAATGGGTGCCCATTCCACAAGTAAAGTGAATTGTACCGATTTTCCAACAGCATATCCAAATACCGGATCCATTGCTTTTTATCATATAACCACGGAAATTCTTGGGGTGTATAAGGGTATTCATAGACCGTTCTTCCAGGTAGGTAATGTGTTTTCT
Organism: Olivibacter sp. CPCC 100613; assembly: GCF_036959255.1. Classification (NCBI taxonomy): domain Bacteria; kingdom Pseudomonadati; phylum Bacteroidota; class Sphingobacteriia; order Sphingobacteriales; family Sphingobacteriaceae; genus Olivibacter; species Olivibacter sp. CPCC 100613. The sequence continues at coordinate 116,386 of NZ_JAWMTI010000004.1, read as the reverse complement.
GAATACCAATGGCGGTACCTCGTAAAACCATTTCCGGTTGGTCTTCCAACTGGAATGTTGTTGGCAGTGTTCCGTCATTTTCTTGAATAACCTCTATTAATTTCAAGGTCCCGTATAAAATGCCACTGTCATCTAACGCTTGGATAGATCCGGTAGTTCCATTCAGGTCAATATGAAACCCTTCTTTGACTTCAACACTGACTGGTCGTCGCTGATTAGGAAAATCAGTGGATTTTCCGATCAATAGAGATCGGTGTTTATGCTTCTTGTCAAAACCGCTGGAATCTACATCCACCTTATAACCCGCTAAACGCAAGGTTCTCGTCAGACTGTCTACCCCGTATCTAAAACGTGGTGATGATTTTTTCGGTATAACAACAACCAGCTCTTTTTTTGTTGCCGGCATACTTGCCCAAGAAGGCACACACAAGGAGATACAAAAAAAACACAACACGAATCCTATATATTTCATAACTATTTTTTTTACAATCCCTGATAAGCGGGATTTTGTGTAATCGCCGGATTTTGCTGAATAACTATTTGCGGAATTGGAAATACCGTTTGGTTTTCGTTCTTAATGGGTTTCGTCTTACTCACAACTGTTACCGCTCTATTTGTACGTTTTAAATCAAAGAATCGATGAAATTCCAAGGCAAACTCCACCCTTCTTTCATGCTCAATAGCCAAAGCTAAGCTGTTGTAATCAGCTGGATAGCCATCACTGCCATAACTCGGCAGATTGACTCTGGCCCGTACTTCGTTTAAATAGCGCGGGTCATCGGTTGCCTCCGTCAACATGAGTAACACATCGGCATAGCGTAAAACCATAAAATTATTATTACTCAATTCTTCACCTGAGGGAGCAGGAGCCTCTTTATCAACCCATTTATTCTGAAATTTAATGGGAATAAATGTTCCTTCTTTATTCGTGTACCCCAATGATACGGTTTGTTCTCTTCTTGGATCCCCCTCCTCAAATTCGGCGTATAAATCGTCGGTCACTTGGTTCATCCCACCACCGTACAAGGTGAGCACAAAATTTTCTGTCGGTGCAAACTCACGCCAGTACCTGCTGAAGGGCAAGTTGGGACTTCCTCCCTGGTATTGAATTTCAAAAATGGATTCCGCCGTATTTTTAACATTTGCGCCCCACAGAGCCTCATATCGTGGCATTAGGCTATACTTCCCGTAAACTTGAAGCAGATTCGCTGCCGCTTTATCTTTTTGATTCAATGTTAAAAACACCTTACCCAGTAAGGTCAAAGCTGCGTATTTCGAGGCTTTGCCTACAGCAGTAATGGCCGCCGGTTCCGGTAAATTAGCCGCAGCATATTCCAGGTCTTCCAGAACAAACGCATACACCTCAGCCTGTGGTGAACGTAACGTCGCATAGCTTTCTTCAACTGAAATCGGCTTTGTAACAAGCGGAATATCACCCCACATTTGTACCATATTGAAATAATATAACGCACGAATGAAGCGCATCTGCGCCATCACCTGCGTTTTATATTCTTCATTAAGTGCTGCTGTACTAATCTTGTCCAAAACAATATTGATATTAAACAGGGCTTTATAACTCTCTTGCCAAAAACGATAAATTTCTGTGTTGGAAGGCTTTAAATTATAGTCCTTGAAGGCCCAGCGGTCAGATTGAATACCCGCTACGTTATAGAGCGTAGCATTGTCGGATAGCTGTTCGGCAAAATAGGATATGGCACTTGTGGGTCCATAACACGTATACAAGGTAGCATAGGCGGAATTAACCGCTAGATCAAAATCTTCAATCGTTTGGTAAAAATTTGATTGATTGGCATTCGAAATAGGTGCTAGGTCGAGAAAGGATTTGCCACATCCACTTAAAAGAAAAAGGAAAGGTAGCAAAATGTATAGGTGAAATAAGCGTTTCATATGATTCTTTTTAATTAAAATTCATGTTTAAAAATCGATTTTCGCCCCGAATGTGATCACACGTGGTAAAGGATACGATCCGTAATCCACTCCTAAAAATGCCCCCGATGGCACACTTACCGTCGATGTGGCAGAAGGTGTTGCATTTGAAAATATATTGCTATAGGATGTCGATTGATACGTCGTATTCTCCGGATCATAGTTAGTGTACTTGCTCCATAGATAGACATTCTCGGCATTAGCAAAGACCCGTATCCCTTTTGCCGGTGTTTTTGACACCCATTTTTGCGGCAGACTATAGGATATTCGAATATTTTTCAACCTGACAAAAGTGGCATCCTCTACCCAGTAACTGGAAAAACGTTCTTGATAGCCTTTTGGGTCCACTGTGGGTTTAAAATGCCAACCGTCCCCGGGATCGCTTTCTGATTTCCAGTAATTAGCTACATCCGCAAAAGCATTACGCCCGGCATTCCATATGCCATTAAAGCGAACCAGCTGATTGGTAATCTCACCGCCAAATGAACCTTGGAAAAGGAAGGAAAGCTCAACCCCTTTAAATGAAAAGCTATTATTCAAACCGACGATGAAATCAGGTTGGTTATTCCCTATAATGGTTCGATCGGCTTCCGTAATGCGGCCATCGCCGTCCACATCTCGAATCTTAGGATCTCCCGGCTTCGTAAAGCCATCATTGTTTGCAGGGCTTGCGTCGATTTCTGCCTGATTCTTATAAACGCCGTCATATATATAGCCAAAAAAGTTTGATATAGGTTGACCCACTTCTGTTTTGACCTGCACCACATAATCGGTATATAAAAGCGGTGCATTACCCGGACCTAACTGCAATACTTTATTCCGGTTCATTGATAAATTAAAATCAGTGTTCCATTTAAACGCGCGATCTATGTTCCGGCTATTGATGTTCAACTCAAATCCCTGATTCCGCAATTTGCCAACATTGGTCAATTGTGTTGCAAAACCGGTAATATCGGGTACGGGTACATTGAGTAAAAGATCATTTGTAACAGAACGATAGAATTCGGCACTTAATCGGAAACGATCTTGAAGGAAAGCGACATCCACCCCAAGATTCAACATATTTGTTCGCTCCCAGCGCAAATCGGGATTGGGAATATTCGTTAGCATTAAACCTGTTGCCAATTCGCTTCCATACACATAGTTGGAAGCTCCCAAAAGTCCGATCGGACCGTAGTTCGGGATCTGATTATTCCCTGTTGCTCCATAACTTACGCGTAATTTTAAATTATTAATTGCTTTGATCGATTCGAAAAACTTTTCATCGGATATCAGCCAACCTGCAGATACCGAAGGAAAATAGCCGAAACGATTATTCGCTCCAAAACGTGAGCTTCCATCCCTGCGCAATACCGCTGATAGAAAGTATCGATTTTTAAAGTTATAATTCACACGTCCTAGATAGGAAATCATTGCCCATTCATAAACCAGTGAAGTTCCTCCGTTAACAGTCCCTGCATTTAAGGTCGGTACCAGGTTGTTGGGAAAGTTACCGGCGGACAGTGCCTGATATTCATCTCGCTGCTTTTGAACCGTATAACCCAGCAGAACCGCTAAACCATGGTCGTTAAATTGTTTATCATAGTTTAAGGTGTTTTCCGACAACCAGTTGAGCATAAATCGGGAGTTGGCATTTCCTTGTGCTGGCAGCGCCGATGAATAACCATATTTTTGATCTTTATTCCAAAACATGTCATACCGTGTATTCAGCAAGTTGGCATTGATACTGCTTTTGAACTTCAGCCCGTCCAGTATGGTATATTCTGCAAAGGCATTTCCGAGTGTATTGAACGATTTGTTCTGCTTGTGAAGCTCTCTCGTGAGGGAATAAGGATGCCACAACTGCAAATCGGTGTACTGTGCAAAACGGTACCAGCTTGAATTAGGATCTTTAAATCCAAGATTGCCGTTTTCATTATAAACGGGAAAGATCGGTGCGCTTTGTAAGCCTAAGCTGATCACGTCACTCTTCCCTTCTGTTCCTTCGGTACGATCATAAACGCCGGTTACACCTAAGTTGAGCCCGATGGCAAAACGATCGGATACTTGTTGCCGAATGTTAGAGCGTAGTGTCAACCTTTTTAAATAGTTTTGATCCAACACCGCCTCTTGGTCGAGGTAATTTCCCGAAAACAAAAATTGCGTCTTTTCGGAACCTCCTGAAACAGACAATTGCGCTTGATGGGATGGCGCGGTACGGAACATCACGTCCTGCCAATTGGTACCATTGCCTAAAGCGGCTCGCTTTGTCGGATCGGTAAAGTCTTCGGGGATCTGAAAAGGTTTTGTCCGAACACTATTCGGATCACTCGCGCTCCTCCCTTCCCCTGAGTTGATCCAACCGTTATTATGCGCGTCAATATAGTATTGGATATACTGTTGTGCATCCATCAAATCAATCCGTCGACTCACTTTTTGAATACCGTACTCGTAATTAAAACCAACGTTGGTCGAACCGGCTTTTCCGAGTTTGGTGGTCACCAATACAACCCCGTTGGCGCCTCTTGAACCGTAAATGGCTGCGGAGGAAGCATCTTTTAATACTTCTACTGATTCGATATCTTGTGGATTGATGTTATTTAAATTGAAATTTTCTATGGGCATCCCGTCGACAACATAGAGTGGATTGGTACCTGCTGTAATGGAACTCGTACCCCTGATGCGGATGTTTGGGGATTGGCCCGGGGCGCCTTGCGACTGAGAGATGTTTACACCTGCCAATTGCCCTGCCAAAGACTGCGCTACATTACTGAAAGAGCGATCTTGGAATTTTTCATGACTAATAGACGCGACAGCCCCCGTTACTGCACGTTTCGTTTGGGTACCGTAACCGACGACTACCACCTCATCGAGATTTTGCGCTTGTTCTACGAGTTCGATCCGCAACAAACCTTGTTGTTGAACGGGTACTTCTTTTGTCTCATAACCAATAGAAGAAAGAATAAGACTAAGCTCGTTTTGCGAGACAACCATTCGAAAACGACCCTCAGCATCTGTCACACTGCTTTTTGTTCCGTCTTTCGTTTTAACACCTACTCCCCGAATTGGCTCTTTGGTCCTAGCATTGGTTACTACACCCGTAAGGGGATGATCTTGGCTGTAGGCTGTCCCTGACAACAGCCAAAGGCTCAGCATGAATGTAATTAACTTCATTAAATTAGGTTTATATACGCACTCAATAAATTCAACGTTCAAATTGGTTTTTAATCTGGGTTTAAATGTCAAACTTACGTTTTAAAGCTGCTGAAGTTTTATAAGATATTTGCTTGCTTGTGTAGGATATTATCAAAGCTATTCTTACTTTTTTGCGGGAAAAGGTATGCAAAAGCTCGTCGCTTCAAAATTTACAGGATCGGTAGTGCATTCACCTGCAAGACGTAAAATTTTGTAGGCGACAATTATCGAAGACATACAGTCTGTGCTTTTAACCAGATGTATTAATTTTTGGTCCGCCTTTATCGCTCACGACGGGTAACTAAATTTCGCCGTTCACTGCCAGCTTTCGGAAATTAGCTTTAAGTCAAGTTGTAGGCTATATGCTGTAAGCGTTAGAGTATAAGGTCTATGCCCAAAAATTCATCGTTAATAACTCATTAATTCATCATTATAGCAGGCACTGATAACAGGCAACTCTATTCATCTCTTAACCGACTATACGCTTTCTCCAATCCTGCTTTTTTTTTGATTTCTTCCGATACCATTGGTCCGTTATTTTCCCAAAGATTATTGGGTCCATTTGCATTTTGCAAGAATTTCTCCTTGGGGCACCAATTATTCCGGACCGTAAAATAGGCGGATCCCTCGTCCGTATAAAGGTAGAACCAATGCGCGGGCAAGTGTGCGTAAGGTGCCGTGTAAATACTATCGATGTAATTATTTTCAATGACCGAGCCTGGCTGGGCGGATAGGGTATAAATACCCGCCACATCGTTCATATGCTTGGCATAATGATGAATTTTATTAGCGACTACCTGATTATTAGCCATTACATTCACCGTAGGGGTCCATCCCCAACCTAAGCTGATGCCTGTATAAGAAATTTCACTTATTTCGTTATGGCGAATACGGGTATTGTTAACATAACCTGCCCCAATGGCCACGCAACCCCAATCCTCGTTCGTTACATTTTGGATAAAGTTATTCTCGATGAGGTTGTGAGATGCTACAACCCGTTGATCTGTCGGATTGTAAGGCAAGTGCGTTTCAAAAGTTTCATCCGAAAACACACCTAACAACAAACCCGATCCACCGATGTCGTTGAATGCGTTTCCCCGAATTTCATTATGCTGAACCGCTTGATGATAATCCAATCCGGTAGATGCCAAATGTTCAAATCGACAGTCTTCAAACGATGTATGCTGCGCATAAGATACCATCACAGCAGCGGGAGGTCTTCCTATCCAAGCCTGGTTTTCGAGTCCTTTTTTATCAGGTGTGCCCGGCACTTTTAACTTATAAGCGTCTAGTAAATACATCCCGGCCTGCAAGGCCACATGGCCTTGCTGTGAAGGACGAAGCCATGTGCTGTGTTGCCAGCTGATACCGGAAAAATGGATATGTTTTACCGGGGCGTCGATCGTTCCTTCGATACGAAGCAAGGTTTCCAAATGCGGAATGATAACGGAGGCAGTAGCCAGTTGCTCATCTTCCCGGGGCCAATAGTAAAGTTTCCGGCGTCCCTTATCAAGATACCACTCCCCCGGCTCATCTAAAAATTGCAGTGCATTACTCATGTAAAAGGCAGAATTCCCGGTTTCCTTTGATATCCAAGGGGCAGGCCAAGGATGTTCTGATTGTATTTTACTTTCTGGTTGTAAAAAGGACAATCGTATGCTATCCCCTTGAACATGCGCCTCTTTTACCCGTAGGATTGCTATTGCCCACCATTGATGAATAAAAAACTCCATCCCCGGCTGCCAACTGAATTTGGCAGATGTAGGCTTCGGAATCCAACAAGTTTGTGTCTGATGATCCCAAGATAATATCCTGTCCATCTTATTATTGATGGTGCTTTTTGCACGAACAGCTTTGTGATTGTTAATCCATAGTTGCCTAAAGTCAAGTACCTGATCACCCGCCAAGGGGGCATCAATCTCCCAAATCTTCCCTTGGGCAATTTGAGGTAATCCTGTTACTTCTTTCTTTATTTTTTTCCAGGTGCCTGGCAAACGAATCCCTCCACTGATAATAGGATGTGCATCGCGGGCCGCTTTAATGCGCGTAGGACTGCTAGCGGTACCGGCATCTTCGGGACGAATAAAAAGGGGTTCATTCAATGTATAGATGCCATCTTGTAAAATAATGTCAATACCTCCAGCGACTTGCTCTGTTTGCAAGCGCCTCCATTCCCTCGCTTTTCTCAGGGTTGCCCCCACTGAGGCGAAAGGCGAATCAATGTTTCCGCTGTTCGTATCACTCCCCTTAGGGGATACCCAAATCTCCGCTCCGTCAACCATCTGGGAAAGCAATATTAGGGAGAAAAAAATCAGGGCGAATCGTTTTATTTCCATTACTGTGACAAATAAATTGCGCGTTTATTTTATAAGGATGCCCTTAATTGTAAGCAAAAATTTAAAGCAACCTGCTGTTCTATATTTTCTTTGATGGATTCGGACGTTAAGGTAGCCATCTGTTTATAATCGGTACTAATGGTGGTAATTCCGCCTGCGATGTATTTTTTTAATGGTGCTTCATTATAGGAAATAATTCCCAGATCCGTGCCCAAGCTAAAAGAAGATGCCGAAATACGATCCAATAGGTTCACCAGATCATCATCATTCACACAAATATATACCTCACCTTTACTTAGCTGAACTTGATCTACTTTGTCCAGAATATCACGTTCAAAGGCATATTGTTGGCAAAATTTACTGAATCCCCGTTTAATTTCGATGGGCAGATAGCTCTTCCTATGAAAAATCAGTTTTAAGGTATGGTATTTTTCCAATACCGGCAAAGCCTGTTCTAATGCACGGTAAATATCGCCTTCAAAGTCCTCATAAATAGTGCTATGATTTCCTTTAAGTCGTTTCAAACGTTTATCCAACAGGATTAACTTTTCTTTGGGAAGGGAATCAATTAAGGCTTCTGCCGCTTCCTCATTATCAAAAAAATGGGGTAAGATTACATAATGACTGTAGTCTTGTCGTTGATTTAGCAAACGCTTGAACAAAAAGAAATCGTTATTATATACGTAAAAGTCGATCGGTACATTGCTACCGAGCAACTTCACCAATTCATGATAAAAGAGGCTTTTTTCTTCACTTATTTTGTTTACCAGTAGGCAAATCCTACCTGGAGTATTAACTTCAACCGTTGATATAAAGTGTCCTTTCCCCGGTACCGCTTTTAAGATTCCTAAATAACGTAAATATTTATATCCTCGATCGGCCGTTTCTCGTGAAATTTCTAAATGATTGGTTAATTCGTTCAAAGAAGGTAATACATTGTCTTTTTGAAACTTCCCTTCTTTAATGGCGCTCAATATAGCATAAGCCAGTTGCAAGTATTTTGGCGTTGACGAATAACGGTCAACTCGAATATGATCAAAAAAAATGCTATTGTTCATGTTATTTTAGTTATTAGCTGTTAGTTATTAGTTATCCGCTAAGAGCTGTCAACTTTCGGCATCACTGCTCGTACCACTGCTACTTAAAAACATTCATCACTCATCATTCACTTCCAGCTTCAACTCCGCTCCTTCTAACCCTTTCGCGCTTGCTTTTAAAATGATTTCTCCTGTCGCCGTTTTGGCTTGGATAATCGCCAGGCATTTCCCATTATAAGCTCGTTTACGATTTCCTTTAAGGGGGGATAAATCCGCTTGAAAACCATTATCAACTCCTGCTATAAATCCCCGCCCTCTTATATCGAACACAATTTCATCATCAGCCATAGGCGCGGTATTTCCATCAGCATCCACAATTGTCGCGCTTACAAAAGCCAAATCATTGATCCCTGCGCGCAATTTATTTTTATCGACCGTCAACTGAATACGGGCTGGTTTGGAAGCAGTTTTAATCTCCTTCGACAAAACCTCTTTCCCATTTTTTCTGGAAACGGCCTTCAACTCTCCCCGTTGAAAAGGAACCTTCCACGATACGTGGATATCATCTCCTTGCTTCTTTCGGGTTCCAAGTGATCGACCGTTTAGAAAAAGTTCGACCTCATCGGCTTGATTATAATAAGCCCATACATCAATCGTTTGCCCACTATGCCAATTCCAATGGGGTAAAAGATGTAATACAGGTTGATCGGTCCATTCGCTTTGGTACATATAATAGACATCCTTTGGAAATCCTGCTAAATCAATAATACCATAGTACGAACTCCGTGCAGGAAAATCATAAGGTACCGGTTCTCCTAAATAATCAAAACCGGTCCATACAAAAAGGCCTGTCATAAAATCGCGTTGTTTCACAGCCCTCCATGCTTGCTCATGGCTTGTTCCCCAATAGGCGGCTACCTGATCATAGGCAGATACCGTAAAATCAGCGTTCCCGTTTTTTACAAACTTCTCTTTGGCACTTGGCGGCCAGAACCTAAGCGTATCATGCCCTAAATCGTAGTGCCCTCGGGTTGCTAATGCCGAGGTCGTTTCAGAAGCAATAAATTTTTGTCCCGGGAAATTGATCGGCAAACTATCATATTGTTCGTATTTATAATTGAATCCCAAAATGTCCAGTGCATTGGCCTGCGCAATGAAATTCTTCTCTAAATGGGTTTCGGTCAGTGCCGCGACTACCGGACGGGTATTGTCTTCGCTACGGACAATAGCGACCAGTTCCTTTGTAAGAGCTGTACCCGTACTATCAAACTGCTCCCGTATCTCGTTCCCTATACTCCACATAATAATGGATGGATGGTTACGGTCGCGCTTTATCAGATCCGTTAAGTCTTGTCGATGCCATTCATCAAAATCGAGCGAATAGTCGAACTTGTTCTTTTTCTTACGCCACATATCAAAAGCCTCATCCATTACCAAAAAGCCTATGCTATCACATAAATCTAAAAACTCGGGTGCTGGTGGGTTATGGGATATTCGAATAGCATTAGCCCCCATCTCCTTAAGCAACACTAATTGCCGCTCCATGGCTTTTCTATTGATAGCAGCTCCCAAGGCTCCGAGGTCGTGATGCATGCAAACTCCTAAAATCCGTTTTCTTTGTCCATTGAGTGAAAAACCTTCTTTCTCATCAAATGAGAAAGAACGAATCCCAAAGGGGGAACTGTGTTGATCAACGAGTCTTTTCCCAATGTATACCTGTGTTTCTACTCGATAGCAATAGGGATTTTCCGGACTCCAAAGAATCGGCTGAGGGACCTGAATTTCATAGCTTGCTTCACTGTCGCCCGGAATCAACGACTGCTCAAATGCTTTTTTGACAACTAATTTGCTTTCCTTATCAAAGACGCGAATGGTCACCTCTGCAGCCTCCCGTTTACTACCGAGATTTTTAAAAACAGTTTGCTGCCGGATGGTCGCTTGTTCTTTTTGGATCGATGGACTCGTGATGAACAAGCCCCAATGATCGATGGCAATTTTATTTTTGGTAATCAACCAAACATTTCGATAAATACCTGAACCGGAATACCAACGGGAGTTTGGTTGTTGACTGTTATCAACACGTACCGCGATGACATTGGACTGTTTTCCAATGTTCATATAGGGTGTCAAATCATATCGGAAAGAGGTGTATCCGCTGGGTCGCTTTCCAAGATAATGTCCGTTGATCCAAACTTCACTGTTCCGATAAATGCCATCAAAGTCAATATAAACCTGCTTGCCTTCGATAGTATCGGCCAACTGAAAAGTCTTTCGGTACCACGCAATACCACCTGGCAATGCCCCTCCCTGATTGGTTGCAGGATGTTCTTTTGAAAATGTGCCCTCTATACTCCAATCATGCGGTAAATCTATGTTTCGCCATCCTTTATCATTAAAACCTGCTGCTTTTGCTTCCGGTTCGTCTCCTAAATAGAACTTCCATTGACTGTTAAAACCAGATCGACCCCATTCCTGTCCATACAGCGTTAAGGTAACAAGGTAAAGCAAAAAAAATGTTGCGATAGTTTTAAACATTTCCGGTAGTTTTATGGTTGACTTTTCGTGTTTACAGGCGGAGCAACAAACTGTAGCTCACTCTTTCCTAAATCTTTGGAGGTAGCAACAGCAATACCGCGCTGTTCCTCTTTATTAACTGCACAATAAAAATGATAAACGACGCCTTCGTGTTTCAATACGAATGACTTATGTGCGTATAGGGTATCAAAGGGCTCGGAAGGCTCTATTAAATTTGCTCCTTCCCAATCCGTCCAATGAACAAGGTCTCTTGAAGCAGCGAAACGATTGAATGCGCCCTTTCGATTTTGCCAAAAAGCACCGAAATAAAATAACACATAGATATCATCCATTTGCTGGATAACGGCATCTCCCGTGATCCCCACCGGGTGATGAACAACCGGTTCTCGGAGATAACGTTTCCAATGGACCATATCATCTGAAACAGCCATCCCGATGCGTTCGTACCAGCGTGTTTTTAGATTGTTTTGCGCTGAATCGCCGTTGGCATTATAATACATGACAAAACGATGCCCTGTCAGTCGTTGTTTATCCGCTATCACGCTGCTTTTAAATAGCTTGCGATTTTCCCACCATCGTACATCGGGATCCTTCGCGGTAAATAGCGGCTTTTCAAAACGCGTCCACTCATGGGCAACCCAAGGATTTTCTTTTGTATAAGCCATACCAATGGAGAGATTTCCGGCTTCATATCCTCTTCCGTCACCTCCAAAATAAGACATCCAATATTTTCCTTTATGCTTTTTCAGCTCATAAGTACCGCCCCATGTTATATCCTGTAAGGCATTATATCCAGCCTTTTGATGCGCATCCCAAGTCTCACGATCTGAAAAAGACATCAATTTACCCAAGGTTGTCCATTTCAATAAATCATCGCTGCTCGCTAACCAGGTCTCGTAGCCACGACCATCAAAGATTAAATAGGTCATGTACCATTTGTCATCCTTTTTGAAAACCGTAGGGCAATCCATTTTTTTATCGTTATCAGATGGTACCATCACCAAGCCATATTTATAAGGCGTTTTAACTTCCTGATAAATACGATCCATCTCTGTCGATGTCACCTGCTTTTCCTGTGCATAAACAAAAAAACCGCTAACAAAAGGGATAAAAAGTAAGATTATATATAGTTGTTTTTTCATTTCTTAATTAATGGTATCAAGCAATCATCACTTTTGCTTATCATCTAGGAGCCTTAAAAACTGGCAACTAATGGCTCACTACTTTAAAATAATAATCCCCCGAACCAATTTGCACGACCATTCGCCCACGTGCCCGATTTACAATTTTCAGATCCGTTTCATTGATGACACGCGTACCCTCGTAAATAGTAGCTCCTTCCGAAACGGGTAAGTAAATTTTAGCTTGGGTATTTGGCGGTATCTGTACTTTCAACTCAAAGGCTTTATTCGCTTTTTTCCATGCAGATTGAATCCATCCATAAGGTGAATTATACGTTCCTTCCGCACTTTGTATATCCCCTACTACTGCCGGTTGAATCTCAATCTTATCAAAGGCGATGCCGTCCGGTTGCTGTCTAATTCCGACAAGCCCACTATAAAGCCATTCCATGAAATGTCCCAACATGAAATGGTTATTCGAAACACCGGGCAGCGCCTGCCATGATTCGGTTAATGCCGTTGCCCCCTTTGCCAGTTGATAACCATAACCGGGAACATCGGTTTTGCTATTCATATCGTAAATAATAGCTGATCGACCCGCCTGCTCTAATACGCGGAGTACATAGCGATAGCCAATGTCTCCCGCTGTTAGCGCATTATTTCTATTGCTGATGTCTTGGATCAAATTGTTCAGAACGGCTTCTTTATAAGGAAGATCAACCAATTCCATATAAAGGGCCATCGCATTTGCGGTCTGACTGCCACTAGCATATTGTTTGGTATTGCTATTAAAAAAAGTCTTATTAAATGCTTTTTTAACTTGTTCCGCTAACTGTGCATATGCTTGTTTATCTTCTGCATTTCCGAGTTGCTCAGCAATTTTTGTCAACAAGGTCAAGTCGTAATAATAAATAGCGGTTCCCGTAACACCCATGGGTGTCAGTTGAGAAACGCCGGGTGGTTTCGGACCAAGATCATACCAATCGCCCAAGCCTTGTTTAAGTATATGGTTCGTTGCTTTGGATTGTAGGTAACGTATATAGTTTTTCATCATGGGATAAGCCGTCTTCAACACCTCTTTATTCCCGTACCACTTATATAAATACCAGGGCAGAATGATGCTTGCACTTCCCCATTCCGGTGAATCGCGGAACATATCACCCCCCCAGTTGAATTCGACGTATTCGGGGGCAATCTCCGGCACCAGGCCATTTGGCAACTGCGACTGCTGCATATCTGCAATAATTTTTTGCAGCAAGGTTTCAATATCGTAGTTATAATGCACCGAAGCTCCCATGAGATGGGTTTGTTCTAGCCAACCGAGTTTTTCGCGATGTGGACAATCGGTAAATACACTCATCATGTTACTCTTGATTGCCCAGTCGATCAGCCTATGTGTACGGCTGAATAAATCACTGGACGACTGAAAGGTACCTGCTTTTTGCGCTGCATTGCGTATATGTAAACCTTGCAGGTTTATGATTTGCGGATGTTGTTTTCCGCCCGATTGATCTTTTGGTTCCGCTCCGCGCACTTCTACATAGCGAAATCCGTAATAAGAGAACCGTGGTTGCCAAAGTTCTTCTTCTTCACTTTTTAGAACATACGTGAAGTAGTAGGGGCCGCCACTTGCTTTTTGGGTAACTGCGCCCTCTTTTAACAGCTCACCTGGATACATTCGCACCGTGTCGCCTCGATGTCCTTTCAATTTAATTTGTATGATACCCGATGCATTCTGCCCCAAATCATACACCCAATTTCCAGTGCTTGTTTTTGTTATACGTTGGGGTTCGAAGCGCTCCATCACTTTCAGGGGCTCGGCCATTTGCGGCTTAAGGTTGGGGGGGCCTTCCACGATAATGGCCTGCTTCCATGCCCTATCGTTAAAGCCAATATTATCCCAGCCCCGCTGCTCCAAACGTGCGTCATAGTCCTCACCACCATAGATGCTGGAAAAGATAATGGGCCCTTTATCGGTCTTCCAACTCTGATTGCTGACGATATCCTCTTGGCTGCCATCTGTATAGCGGAGTTGCAAGCGGCAAATCATTTTTGGATAGCCAAAGGCCACCTTTTGCTTTCGGTATCTACCTTTTACCAGAGGGATATAATAGAAGCCATTCCCTAGAAGAACCCCTATCGCATTTTCACCTTTCTTTAAGCTTTCGGTGATATCAAATGTTTCATAAAGCGCTTCTTTATCATATTTAACCCACCCTGCATCTAAAAAATGGTCGCCTACTTTATGACCGTTTACATGCACTTCAAAATGTCCTAAACCGCTGATAAATAAGGTTGCCTGTTTGATCGTCTTTTGAACCTGAAATGATTTCCTCAATAAAGGAAGTATATTGTTATTTTGATAGGTATCTTTTTTATCGCCTTTTGGCAAAGGATCCCGTCGTTCTTCCGGTAATTCCTCATAAGCGATCCATTGGGCCCCCTTCCAGTTTTCTTTCGTAAAAAGTCCCATTTGCCAATAAGCAGGCTCCGACCATGCCGACTCGTTGCCGTGATTATCCCAGACTTTAACCTTCCAGTAATAGCGTTGCGTGGCCGACAATGGATTCCCTTGGTAAGGGACTTGAATGCTTGTACCGGCTTCTATCTTTCCCGAATTCCAGACAAGATGATTTTTATCCGACCAGCTATCCCGTTGGCTCGATACCCGTACCTCATAGGCTATTTGTTTTGTATTTCGCAATCGGCTCTCCAGCTTCCAACTCAACCAAGGTTGTAAACTTACAACACCGCTAGGATTCGTTTTAGATTCCACACGTAGGCCCGTCGCCTTCAAATCAGCGGCAACGCTATTTCCCCAGCAATGAAACAACACCCATAATATAATGATAATCCTACCCATTTTTTAGTTTATAAACCTCGTCAGTACCCATATATAGCCATAGGTTTATGGTTAGCCCTATTTGCAAAGATAAATGGACTCGGAGACATCCGCTTATAACAATTTTTCCTTGTATTGTAGGATATTATCTTTAAACGACGATCTGGTTTTTAAATCCTAATTTTTTGTTTTTATGTAAGTGTTCTTCTTGACTCGGGGAATTTGCCTTTAACCTATAGATAAAGTTCTTTTTTATCAGCTTTTTTCATCATTAGTTAGTTTTAAAGGCATTCAAGCTTTCCCCAACGGGAAGGTTTCTTGATAAAAAGCTGACCAAACCGAAGAACGTAGTGATGAGTTCATGAACACCTTTAAAAATAAACAAGCGTGAATAAATCAAGGCGTGTGTAGGCTATTATAGGGCTTAAGACAATAATACGCCCGGTTAAAAGTAAAAGCATTCGTTCTGCTAAAATATCGCCTAGGAAATTTGCGGCTCGCACGTTGATGTACTACCATTGTAGCAAATTTCCAAGCGATGAGCTTTCTTTGCTTCTTTATTTCGCGGACCTTCCCCTTAGGGAAAGCTTGAATGCCTTAAAAAACGAAAACTTAATGAAAAGAAAGAAAGAAGTTAAAATAAACCTCCTTTAATATAAACACCTGCTTCTCTATGTTAAAAGCGGAATCCTTGAACGCTAGACGGCGTATTGGCAGAATTTCTGATAAGATTTACTACGATGGATGAAATGGCTGTGGAATTTGCCAAAAAAATTGACACTTTTGTTTATTGGCGCACTTTTATTAACTAATTTAAGATTTTATGAACAAGGTAATCGGACTTATTGCAGGTAGCCTGCGTACTGAATCATTCTCCAAAAAGATAGCACAAGCTTTGCTGACTTTGGCACCCGAAGGTTTCGTGTTTAAAATCATTTCATTGGACGACCTGCCGATTTACAACCAGGATTTCGATGACCATGGCCACGTTCCGGAATCCTACGTGAAGTTCAGGGAAGACGTAAGGGCACTGGACGGTGTCATTTTCATTACGCCCGAATATAACCGTTCTGTTCCAGGCGTATTGAAGAATGCCATCGACATCGGTTCCAGACCCTATGGAAAAAGCGTTTGGGGAGGCAAACCGGCCGCCATTTTCAGCAATTCTCCCGGAAACCTATCCGCTTTCGGAGCGAATCATCATTTAAGACAAAGTTTGGTTTTTCTCAACATGCCGGTTATGCAGCAACCGGAAGTGTATATAGCTCATGTGACTGAAATGTTTGATGAAAACGGAAAACTGAAAGAGGGCAAAAGCAAGGATTTTCTAAAGAACGCCGTGGATGCGTACACCGAATGGTGCAATCTATTGAAAAAATAAATACTGAAAGTGATTACTAAACACTTTTAACGCAAGGTCGATAATTGATTAAAAATAGTACATATAGGTTTATTTAACGGGTACGGCTCTCGGATTTTTAGGAAGCACTGTTTGATTATTTGATTATCGCACATCGGAAATAAAATAACGATACAATCGTTTCGAAGTTTATCCAGTGCATCTGGATTCGTTGTATGCACCTGTTTGGTCATCACGATACCGAGTATGCCGGCAACATCACACGCACACGCTTATTATTTCATCCCGGGCCAAAAGTCAAGTCGGAAATGCAGGGCTTAACTTTTACAAAAGTTAAAGCGTAGCAAAACGACCCGCTCGAGAGCGAAGCCGGCTTCATTGATGAAGCCGGTTTTTTTATGCAAAACCAAAAAATCATCATAGTCTTTTTAAAAAACGCCGTAGTCTTTTCCTAAAATGACTTCGGGGAACTTGAAAAAGGACTGTAGCCTTTTTAAAAATTTGCGTCGTCATTTCAACCTATTAATCTTGGTATAACTAATATCTTTCAGCATCAGGGAGTCGCTATCACCGGAAGAAATATGCTGATAAATTTGCTTGGCCGGGATAGCAAAGTTTACCTTGCTAAAAGATATGTCATGCGTATTCACCAGATTGATTATAGAATCTTGGCTAATCAATTCCGCATTTTCAATAGCAATATCGCTGGCATCTTTTATATCAAAAAGCTTTTCGACTCTTGCCTTCACCTGATGAATTTGCACATTTTCGAGCGGCGCTTCGGGAATACCATCTACGCGCATAAAATGTGAAGCACCTTCAATCATTAAATTGCGGATCTGAATATCCCGAAAATGAGGTGTTAATTCATTAACCGCGATGTCTTGGGATCGACTGGCTGCCGCTCCTACATGTTTAGCACTTCCCAACATATCCCATCGCAAGGCGGTTTCTCCTACCCGCATGCGAATGCGATCGTAAAATAATTGCTCTCCCCCACCTCCACGAGGTCTTCTTGTTTTAAAACGGATGCCATTGCCTTCGTTGTTAAAGACACAATCATGCACATATAACTTACGAACCATACCCGCTGTTTCGCTTCCAATGGTAATACCACCATGACCTTTCTCGGCCAGGCAATACCGCACTACCACATTTTCAGTTGGTCTATTGATGCGCAAACCGTCCCAGCCCCTCCCCGCTTTCATGGCTAAACAATCATCTCCGGTTTGCAGCGTGCAATATTCAATCAATACATTTTTAGAGGACTCGATATCGATCCCATCTCCTCGAGGGATATCGATCGAATGAATCGTTACTCCTCTGATGATGACTTGATCGCAATACTGGGGCACGATATTCCAGAAGGCAGTGCGCTCAAGTCGGATTCCTTCGATAAGTACATCCTTGCAGTTAATAGGAGCGATAAACATGGGAGGAAAAATAAAACTTCCATCCTTACCGTTGTATATACGTTCGGCTACGGGCTTATCATGTGGAACAACATTTTCAATTACATCGTGGGTCATAATTTGTTTCCGAACAGATCCCTCTGCCGGCCCTATAAGTCGTCCTTTACCGGTAATAGCAATATGCTCTTGATTATTTGCATAGATACAAGCCCCTAAAGACATGACTTCAATACCCTCATTACGGGTAAAAACGACGGGTAAATAATCCTTGATCTCCCCGCTAAAATACAAGGCGGCTCCTTCCTCCAAGTGTAAATTGACATGGCTCTTTAAACTAATACGCCCGGTCTCCCATTTTCCTTTGGGAATAACCAGCTTACCACCTCCTTTTTCTGACAGCTCATCAATTGCTTCTTGGATAATGGCTGTGATCATCATTCCCTCTTTAGCTCCCAAATCTTTTAGGTTTTTGGTTCTGTCCGGAAATACAGGCCGTTTCATATTGTCCATGGGAAAGGGTGCATCGACTGGTGCGATACTATCGGGCATACAGGATGCACCAACCTGTTCAGCGGTAGGAACCGTTTTCAATAACGATGCGTCTACACGGTTCTTATGTTTACAGGCCTGAAATAAACAACACAGGGATACTAAACCATAAAAAAAGGATCGAGAATAGCTCATGATGCTTGAAAAATTTTCTTCATATAGCGCGTATTGGCACCAAAATTCCCTTTTACATCACGCGGATTGTTCGCATCGCGAGAACGCTCAATCACTAACCATCCTTTCCACCCCATATCTTCTAAGGTTTTCTTAACCTCCACCATATTCAAACGTTTATTATTTTCGAGCCATACGCCATCTTCATCTGTGCAATGTATTTGACAGATATAATCTTTTCCCAATAGTCGCAATTCCTGGTGCAAGTCACGTCCGTTCTTTAGCGCATTAGAAAAATTGAAATAGCTTTTGATATGGGAAGAACCTATTTCATCTAAAAACTTCTTTTCTCCCTTGGCATCTAGCGCCGTTTCTATGCCGATGATTACTTTCGCTTTGGCTGCCATTTTCCCGATTACTTGCAAACGCTCCACTAAGACCGGCCGAAGCTCGGGGTATTGAATCAAGTCGCACTGAATACCCAAAGGAAGAAAAGCAATCTTAACACGCATGGCTTTCATGGTGTCAATACAATCTTGCACCATTTTCTGATAGGTAGGACGCTTGGCAAGGGATTGTGCATAAAAACCAGTCATCGCCAAGGAACAGATTTCAATGTTCAACACCTTAAGCTTATCCATATAGGCAGCTCGTGTAGCGGGATCGGCCAATTTATTATCAAAGGTATCGCGATTGCCTAAACCACCCATATCCACTTCGACGCCATCGGCACCGAGTTCATGCGTTAAATCAAGTGCGCTGATTTTTTGCCTTTTCAGCATCATCAAATCTATTACGCCTATTTTATAAGGGTTTTTAGCGGAGGCATAGATTGTATTAGGTAATAAAGCTGTTCCCAAGACCACCGCAGTGACTTGCTGTAAAAATTTTCTTCGGTCTATTGTATACATAACTTTCTTAATTAATCAACTTTTCTTGATAAAAGTTGAGCAAAATCAAGGCTTGTGTAGGCTACGTTGCACCTGATTGCAAAGCATCATTAGCGCGTATTGCAGCCGCTTCACTTCCTCAATCCGCTTGGATATTGCAACATGAACGATGGTACACATGCTTTACTGCTCGATGCTTCCGTATCCTCCAATGCCATACTCCCCACACCTCGACGCCATTTGCCTGTTTGCAAAACCCTCCGTTCTACTAAAATATCGCCTAGGAAATTTGCGGTTTGCAGGTTGAGGCACTACCATTGTAGCAAAGTTCCAAGCGATGAGTCTTTGGTTACTTTCTGCGGAAGAAAGTAACATAAATTAATTTCATTGAAACAACTTCTCTAAATTTTCATAACCTTTCAAGGCATTTGCAGGAAGTTTTTCCCCGTTCTCCCCAAATACATAAAGTGCCTTTTCCTCTTCGATCGTACATTTACTTTCATCGTAATTTCCCTGTTTATCTTTCACCGCTTTTTCATCTAAATCAAAATGCTTGATCATAAAATCATATACCGGCTTGCGCTTGGAGAAACCAAAGTCATGACCATCTTGCGGTAAATGCACATTCGCTATCTGTTGTAGTTTTCCGTAATAGTTATATATATTTTGCAAATAGCCAAAATCATGTTCGGGCATCTGAGCGGTCCAATCCCCACCATCGGATATGACCAATTGTGGGTTGGGCGCGGTCATAGCAGCAAGCTCGACATTATTGGTTCCTCCCCCACACAAATGGATCGGCATACCGCTTTCACAAGGACATCCTCCATAGAAGTAGGAGGACAGTGAAACGACGGGAATGCTTAATTTAATACGGGGATCAAGGGCTGCCATTAATACGGTTTGACTGCCACCGCCGGAGCCTCCGCAGATAGCTACCCGCGAGGTATCTGCATCGGGCAAGCTTAACAAATAATCGAGAATACGTACGGCTCCCAGTGTCTGTACGGTTTGCGACAAGCTCTTTCGGTGATCCTCGTATTTAAATTGTAAACCGGATTCGCCCCAACCGAACAAATCGTAACTGAAGGCCATAGCTCCCATTCTAGCCGTCATGGCAAAACGGATTTGTGCATCTTTGCGGAATCGATGGCCCTGCCAGTGTCCGTCTGGACTTAAAACGACGGGTATTTTTCCTTTTGCTTTCATTGGCCGATATAAGGATCCGTTCACATAGACTCCGGGTAATATTTCAAGGGCAATATTCTGAACCGTATAACCATCCATTTTCCGTACAGGTGTAATTATCGGTTTCGAGACAGGCTTAGCGGGTAATGGACTTAATTTTAATGCCTTCCATAATTCTTTTCTAAGGCTGTCTTTCCTTAATTCCCAACTTGCTTTGTCGTGATATCGAGCGGCCAGCGTATCCAGTTTCTCCCAACCTTCTTGTACAGGCCAACGGTAGTATTCGTACTCTTTTAACTTATAAACACCTTCTTTTTCCTTATTCACTTTTAAGTCCAAGGGCGCTAAGACCTGAGATAGGGTCTGATCTACCGTTGGTCTAAACCGCCATAAGGCATAGGTTAAGTTTCGATCTTTTACCTGATTTTCGTTGTATTTGATCTTGACACCGAAGCGAGCCTCAATTTGTTGCAGTACGTCTTTAAGCGGCATCTGGTACTGATGATCGCTATCTTGTGCATAAACCGACAATCGCATAAACAACTGGCCTATGAGCAATATGTTGAGTATGTTAAATGAAATACGGCGTATCATAATTAATCTTCCTCCTTCTTATATTCTTCTAATTGGGGAGCTGTATAGCCTTTTACTTTCGGCCATTCGCCATTTTTTATAGCTAACAGTTTAAGCTTCTTCGGATCAACGACCACATGTTTTATTTTTTGTCGCCTCCAGGTATAAATAAAGTGCAGTAAGCCATCCTTCGTCTGTATCACCGCAGGGTATGAGTACTGACTGATGGGTGAATCTTCTAATATCAATGCGGCCGACCAGTTTTTCCCGTCTTTAGAGACCGATACGTTTAAAGGCGTCCGAGGACCTTTTGCCAAATTCCCGGGAGGAAGTACATGATTATAAACCAGCACATGGCGGCCATCCATCATGGTAACTGCATCCGTACCTGAATTGTTGTTGGGCAGGTTTGTTTTTTCAAGCGGCGACCAAGTCGCTCCATTGTCGGTCGACCATGATTGCACCAAGGCGCGGTTACGACTACGGGCTAGAAGTTGCAAAGTTTGATTACCATGGATCAAGATACTTGGCTGGATGGCATCGATACTATCCTTCGCAGCCAATGGACCAATTTTACGCCAGCGCTTACCAAAGTCATCCGTTACCTCAAAGTGGATTTTCCAACCATTGCCTTCTGTACTGCTAGGACAAAAAAGTTGTCCATTATCGAGTAAAATGGGTTTATTCTTTACCGGACCGATATTGCCGTCTGGTAGTCTTTCGGCGATCGACCAGGTTTTTCCACCATCTTTCGAGCGTTTTAACATCCCCCACCACTCGGAAGGCTTGGGGCCTATTTTATAAAATAAAAGCAAATCACCATCGGGTACTTGGTATAAAACAGGGTTCCAAGTGGGTAAACGTGTGCCATCGGATTGGACACCGTCAGCTGCTGAAGAGGGGGGCGTCCATGTTCCATTTTCTTGCCGACAAACATAGATCTCAACATCGGGATGGCGTTCCTTTGTACCGCCAAAAAAAGCGGCAACCAAACCGGTTGGCGTTTCCGCAATGGTTGCCGAATGGCAAGACGGGAAAGCCGCTTTCTCATACAAGAATTCTTCTTTCAAAACACCCTGTTTCCAAGGTTGCTTTTCCTGCGCATGAGCGCCTATAAATAGGCCGAATACGAGTACGGCCAACCACTTACTCTTTATCATTTTAGCCATTATTTTTCTCCTTTGCTTTTTTCGCCTTTACCGCATCTACATAGCCTTTAAATAATTGATGCCAATTCCGTCCATTGGCATTAAAATACTGTTCAATTTTGGTTTTGTAAATCTCGAAGATACCGGATATCTGCTTCATGCTTTTATAATCCACCGCTTGCTCGCGCGCTTGCTCTAAATTTTGCCTGATCACCGCTCGTTCTTTCGGTGTTAAATCAGGCACAATTGCTTCATAACCTTTTGTTGTAAAAGCAACTTTGCCAACGGTGTATTGATCAAGAATCGCCGCTACCTGCTCTTCGTTTAATTCTTTTCGTAAACCGTCCATCAATTGT
The DNA here is from genome assembly GCF_036959255.1 of Olivibacter sp. CPCC 100613. NCBI lineage: Bacteria > Pseudomonadati > Bacteroidota > Sphingobacteriia > Sphingobacteriales > Sphingobacteriaceae > Olivibacter > Olivibacter sp. CPCC 100613. Next base: position 93,804 of record NZ_JAWMTI010000004.1, on the reverse strand, counting down.
TGATGAACTTCTCCCGGCATCGCACCGTCAGCAATGATCTGCCGATCGAGTTCACTTAACTTATTCCCTGTAGCCGGATTAATCCCTGCAGGTACCTCCGTAAAAGGATGGCTATTGTGCCAATCCCGTACGGCCTTTAGGTGCCCGGATATCACCTGCACCACGCGTGCTTCTTTGGTTTTGTCTTGCAACTGCAGACTTTCGACCCATTCCTGCGCTTTCTTGAGCTGCTCGGCATCCGACTTTGCTAAACGCGCCGCATCATCTTGGCCATGACTCGCAAAGGCGAATAGCAACAAAGCAAACAGGAAACTTAAGGTTTTGATGTTTTTTAATTGGTTCATCTCTACAATTTATTTTTATTAGCTATCGGATTTCGGTTATCAGCAATCAGCTTTCAGTCACACAAACCTTTCTCACAACGGGTAACTCGCAACTCATCACTCATCACTCATCACTCATCACTCATCACTCAACCAAGTCAACACTGAACTGATACGTTCCGGCCCCCACTTCAAATACACAATGGCCATTTTCATTTTTCATGTAGCGAAAGCTTTCCGAACTGGCTATCTTTTGTTCATTTTCGCGAATTCTCCCCTTATCCATTGTCGGAAAATAAATACATGCGGTTGTATTCGCAGGTATTTCAATATCCCATCTTAAATGATCGTTTTCCTTTCTCCAACTACTTTTAATCAAACCATAAGGAGAACGATAGCTTCCCTCAATTTTCGTTAAGGGGAGTAGGAAATCGGGTTTCATAAGGATTTGCTTAAAACCCGGTTTATTCGCTTTTATACCAACTAAATTTTCATAGTACCAGATCAATAAATCACCTAGCAACATGACATGGTTCTGTGAATTCATGGAAGGATTGGCCGTATCGCCATTCCACAGTTCCCATATGGTTGTTGCTCCTTTTTCGACCATGTATCCCCAACTTGGATAAGTCGTATTTGTTGCTAATTGAAAAGCCAAATCAGATCGCCCATTATTACTTAAACCCCTCATCAAATATTGCGTGCCGATTACGCCTGTACTAATATGATGTTGATTCTCCTTCGTAATTTTGCTTAGCATATTTTCGAAAACCTGTTTGCGGTATTCATCTGGAACCAAATTAAAATAAAGAGGAAGCAAGTTTGCCGTTACGGTATTATTGCTATATTGCCCGACATTTTTAGCTAAAAATTTCTTATTAAAAGCTTCCTTTATACCGGCGGCTCTACTTTCAAAATATTGCCTGTCTACCTCATCACCTACAATATCGGCAAAACGTTCCATCAGTCGCGTTAAATGATAATACGTAGCTGAAGCTAAAAGCGTACCCTCCGTTTGTCGTAAGGGATCTTTGGCATGTATCAGCTCCTTAGATTCCGGCGGAACGCACCAATCACCATATTTGTCTTTCGTCAGCAATCCATTGTCTTCGTAGTTATCCCACATGTATTGCATCCATCTTTTCATCGATGGGTAATGCTTTCTAATAGCGTATACATCTCCATATTGTTGGTAAAGCATATCCGCTACGGTCAAATAAGTGCCAGGCCAGGTTACATTGTCACTGTAATAACGCCAAAAAGCAGGTGCTACATCTGGAATGCTTCCATCCGGCATTTGTGCCCCTTGGATATCATCAAGCCATTTGGCATATAATTTCGCATTATCAAATAGAAAACTCTCGCCATAACAACCCGTAGTGCGATCGCCGAGCCAAGGTTGTCTTTCATTTCGTTGCGGACAATCGATGGGCATCCCTTTGTAATTTCCGGCAATGCCCCACCAAGCATTATGATAAATAGCATTTAATGTCGACTGACTACTGGTAAATGTACCCGTGTTTGCCAAAGCATCATATACGACCATGCCTTGCAAATCATCTAATGTAGGCTCTCCGGGATAACCTGTTAATTCCACATAGCGAAATCCATGATATACGAAACGGGGTTCCCAATATTCTGTTCCTTCGCCACGCAAAATATAGTGATCCGTAACTTTGGCGTCCCTTAAATTGGCTACAAACAGGTTACCATCCGCTTGAAGTGATTCCGCGAAACGCATTTTGACAGCAGTTCCTGAAGCGCCCTTTACGCGAATTTTCAACCAACCGGTCATGTTTTGTCCCATATCAACGATATAGGTTTTATTATCGAGCGGGTGAATAGTTTTTGGTCGCAAGGTATCCATTACTTGCATGGGCTCATTGAACTGTGCACGTGGCATCCCCCCAGGCTCCTGTACAAAGGAAGCCTTCAACCAATCTTGATCATCATAGCCTACTTGATTCCAGCCAGGTAATTCCTTCCTTGCATCATATTCTTCACCATCGTACTCATTATTTGTTCGGATTGGACCATCGGCTGTCACCTTCCAGCTATCGTCGGTGCTGATTGTTTCTCTTGTGCCATCCGCATACCAAATATCGAGGTTCAACCGCATTTTCGGATAGCCGAATGTCTTGATCTTATAGGGTTTATAGGCTTGCCGCATGGTATAAAAACGACCGTTTCCCAAGATAACACCCAGCGCTTGCTTTCCATTTTGCTTCAGCTGAGCTGTAACATCGAAGGTATTGTATTTTACTTCCTTCGTATAATCGGTAGGCGCAGGGGCCAATACCTGTTTTCCGACTTTTTCGCCATTTATATACAGCTCATAAAGCCCTAATCCCATGATATAAGCGATCGCTCGCTTCACTTTCTTCTTGGATTGAAACTCTTTTCGGAAATAACGTGCGGACAGCCTGGAGAATTGATCCTCCTGATCCCAGTCGAAAGACCGATCGAGACCGATCCACCTGCCCTTCCAGTCCGTATATTTTAACAAACCTATCGTCCAATAAGCCGGCTCACTCCAAATAGTCTGACCGTCATTTGTCCAAATCTTTACCCGCCAATAACATGCATCGCCGCTATGCAAGTTCTTGCCCTTATAGGCTACCTGTATGCTACTATCACTTGAAATTTTTCCTGAATCCCATCGATCCGCATACCCTTGTTTCAATAGATCCAACGACGAGGCTACTTGAATCTGATAAGCCCTTTGCATCAGTCCGCGTTTGCCCCCCTTTAGTTGCCAACTTAATCGCGGAACACGTTGATCAATTCCCAAAGGATTGACCAACGATTCACAGCGCAAACCGCTTAGCTGCACATCGGTAACCTTGGCCATTGCCGATACAGCCCATACGGTATAGAAAAGAAAAGCCACTAAAACCTTGTTTCGCATCTTATTCGTATTCGTTAAAATCAAAATACAAAGTCAGCTCCTTGGCCCGACTTGGATCTTTTTCATAATCGTAGAATATATTTTTCGCACCCATAGGGCCTGTATTTTCCCTTTTTTGTGTTTTTGTTCCGATGCTTGAAATTCCTTGCATAAATGAGATATCACCCGAGGGGAAGACAAGATCGTAATTCTTCCATGGATCTTCCTTTAAAGCCGGTGTATACAAGCGTAAAAAGACATCCTCATCTGGACTGACCACGGTGAAGGTATGGCCCTTCATTTTAATAGACGCCCAATAGAGGTTTGCATGATAACCTTTAAATTCAGGGTATAGCCAGGGAGCTTCTCCCGTCTCACTGGAATTATAGGTTTTATTCCAAACGCCTAAAGCTTGTCCTTTCATTCTATTTTTCCAGACGCGATAGGGTCCCCTTCCCATATAGGTAAGGCCAAGCATTTTTTCTTCCGGAAGTGAAAAATTCAACCCAATGTAATCGGTAAAATAGTCACTCGGAAAATAACGAACAAAAAGCTTTACCCATCCAGAGGGGTAGAAAGTCCATTCCAAGGTATTATAATGCTCCTTCCGATGGAAGGTAGATGCCAGGGCGACCTTGGCACCTTCTTGCCGTAACTGAAAATCACCAAAATTGTTAAGACCCTGTTGCAGTATGGGGCCATCATTGAAAGGGATCTCACCTTTTGTATTTTCTACACGTACTAATTTTCCGTTTTGCTTATTCAAGGTTAAATGCAGCGCTCCTATATGCATGTAGACTAAGCTATCACGCTCCTCATACGTTATCTTGTTGGTACCCTCTTTCTTTACCAAGTGCCCCGCTATCTCTTTTGGACTTTGTACAGGAAAAGACCAAGTGAACAGTTCTTGCTTATAAGGATCAAGTCCCGTGAGGTATAACACCTGATAATGAAGCCAATTATCAGGAAGCTTCAAATGCAATGTTCCTTTTTCAAGAGGCTTGATATCAGGCGCTTCAATCATCCCACTAATGGAATCAGTAGCAAGCCCTGCGGCTGACCAGCTTTTCAACTTCCAAGTGAAAGAACATTGCTTTAAATTGGTAAAGGCATAGCGGTTTTCGAGCGACAAAGTACCGTCAAATGCAGGTGTGAGCTCCCTACGCTCAACATGTACCGGACTCCATATTTCTTTAATCGCATAGAAACTCCCTTCTTTTTCTCGATAAGGCCCGACAATACCATCAGCACCATGATTGCCATCGGTATCGATCGAATCTTTTTTATCCTTTCGCACCACACCTTGATCGGCAAAATCCCATAAAAAACCGCCAGCGGAAAGCGGTTCCGACCACATATGCTTCCAATAATCTTCTAACCCTGCGCCATGTCCTCCATCGTACATCCCATGCAGAAACTCGGTAGGCATCACAATTTCTCTTCCATGGTCATAATTGCCGATACCGTAGTTATATTCGCGATAATGTTGGGTCTCAATGCCACCAAACAGCTGCCAAGGGTGTATAACAGGGCGTTTTTGTATATCTTCTTGCAAAAAGATACTATCTAAATCAAGATTATGCCCTCCCTCATTTCCATTCGCCCATAGAACAATAGATGGATGATTTTGATCGTGAACCATCATCTCTTTTAAAAGTTTCGTACCGGTAGCGGTATCATAATGCCCGTGCCATCCCGCTAATTCATCCATTACATAAAGTCCTAATGAATCACAAACTTCCAAAAAGTGATCATCCGGTGGATAATGGGACATACGCACCGCATTCATGTTCATGGCCTTCATGAGCATAACATCTTCTATGCTTAAACCTTTGCTGGTGGTCCTACCCGAATTGGGCCAAAAGGAATGTCGGTTAACGCCTTTAAACTTCATCTTTACGCCGTTCACATAAATGCCATCCCGCTGTTTCACTTCGACCGTTCTAAAACCAAATTTCTGCTTGAATCGGTGTATTAGTTTGTTTTTGTCGTATAAGTCAAATACAACTTCGTACCGATTGGGAAATTCGGCAGACCATAATAGGGGGTTCTCGATATGGTTTTGAAACCGCACTGGCTGCTGTCCGTTCACAAGCGATTGCTCCATAACATTCCCAACAGGTTCTCCAGAAAGCTTATAAATTTGTGCTTTTATGCGATCGGCAGGCAGATTGACGTGTAGGATCGACTCAAATTTTCCATTTGCCAAGGCATTGATCGCGACCTGTTCGATATGTTTCTTCGGCAAAACTTCAAGCCACACCGGTCGGAAGATTCCTCCGAAAATCCAAAAATCGCCTTTCCGTTCGGCAGCATTCACCGATGCATTGGCGGAATGTTTAGCGACTTTCACTTCCAACAGATTTTCCTGCCCATAATGTAAAAACCTGGAAATATCATATTTAAAAGCATAGTATGCCCCTTGGTGAATGGGACCTACTGATTGACCATTAATCTTCACCTCCACGTCGGTCATCACCCCTTCAAACACCAAGTTAATATGCTTTCCCTTCCACTGATTGGGTGCCTGAAAGGTATGTTTATAAAGCCCCTCCTCTTTTCCTACTTTCTCCGTTTTATCAAATCCATAATTGTATTTCCCAAAACCTTCCAATTCCCAGTTGGACGGAACCGGAATGGAGGTCCATTTACCTGCATTGGCTCCTCCCGTACAGTAGAATTGCCAGTTTACCCGATTATCCTTTCCTGTGCCTGATAAATAAACGCGTTGCGTTTCTTGAGCATGGAGGGGGGTAAAAAAACAAATTACCTTCAATAGAAAACAAGAGTAGATTAGCAGTTTGTTCATCTCAATTAGCTAAAGGTTCGGCACTGAAATCACGGATATAGTAAACCGCTTCTTTCACAGGATCTCCTGGATTTTTTAAATCAAAATCTTGGTCCGTTGGTGTATCGGCATCGGGAAAACGCCTAATCTCACCGGTTCTAAAAGCAATGCGACTAATACTGGCAAGGGGAGCAAAGAATATTTTTGTTCCTTTCTGTTCACCATTTACAGCAATCGTGTACGAACGTGTTGTTACATCCAATTTGAGCTCAATCTGTAAAGGTTCGCCGGCCTGATAGGTGGCCACCTTCGCATCACGATACCCGGCTTTGATTTTTAATAAACTATCTTTATCCAATATTAAGCGTACCGCAGCCTGCCCTTTTGCATCCAAACACTCCACATGAAGCAGTCCGTGATCGGCTTGCTGTGGCAACAAGGTAAACTTTACCTTTAATTTTTTACTTTCCGGCACCAAGCGTTCAGCCCGTGCATAATCATAGGGATCTTTATCCTTTAAAGCCAAAACTTTATCGCCTCCAGTGGCTTTCTCAATTTTAACAGACGCCCAAAGCGGACTATAGAGGTTCCAGTTGCTTAATTCTTTGCCATCTGCCATCCGGCTAAACACTTCCTGTACAGGCTCGGTCACCCCGGAAATGATCGGTACGGGAATACGTGCCACCCACATATCCTCTTTATTCATGCTATAAGACACCCACATAGCCTGATCCGGTGGATTGCCATTTCCTTCTTCAATACCTCGTACATATTGAGGACCATATGACTTATAGTTTCCTCCATAACGCATCGACGATATCTCGCCGTTTACCAACAATAGGTCTTTGTAATGAATGCCATCATCACTAGTGGACAACGCAAGTGGCCATCTAAATTCAGAAGGATTATACACGGTAGCATATCGACCATCTATTGTGCGCTGTCCCCATATTTTGGCATTGCTATTGACGAATCCGGGCGCCCGAAGGGGATCGTATGCCCAGGTTTTACCCTCATCCGTACTGACGGAAGTCAATGCGTGCTTCCATAACCCTACCACTTGTCCATTAGGAAGATGATAGAAATTAAATGCTTTGATTGCCCGTTTCAATGGAATTAAGGGATCATCTCGATCGGCCTCTTCTACCCATTGCTGCATCATGAGGGGCTTTCCCAGCAACTCATCACAAGCCTCCACAAAACCTTTATCTTTACTCTCTTTATAAAAAGGGAAAGCGGACAATTTCTTATCCCAAGAGGAGTTATTGCGGATAAAATAAATGGGGCCAAAACGGCCATCCCTGTATATCTCGCGAATGACTCGCCCAATTCCATTTCCATCATTTGGATCGTCTTTTGCATCCATCGTCACCCCATAGTAACCTAACACAAATAAACGATCACTCTCAGAAACGTAAAATCCCATCCGCTGATGCATAACCGCATAAAGGTTCTTAGCTACCCCGTCATGCCCTTTCTTCTTCCAACCGTCCGGAACTTTGTAGGGTGGGAATACCACTACCGGATCGGTCCAATGATAACCATCCTTAGAAATCTGTAATAGGCTTTCTCCCGGAGGAATATGCTCTCCAACAGGATTGCTTAAAAATTCCAAAAAGAATTGCTTATTCCAATAAGCGAGCATGGGTTGATGATTATAAGTCCACCCATGCTTACCTGCTAATTCGGGATGCTCCCGATTTGCCCTGAACACCTGGATATTGTGGACCCCCAACACGGGGCTCAGCTGTCCATGATGATAATCGACATTGGATAAAGTAGTTCCGATGTATTTTACCGTATCCTGAGCGATTGCACTCCTTATTTGGAATAGAATGGATATACTGAAAAGTATGGTTGTTTTTTTTAGTCTGAACATCATTTTATATCTTCTTCTTTTATCCGCTATTCGCATCCTTTTTCAATCCCTTCAAAACACGTTTACTTGCCTTGAAAATAGTTCCATGTTTATGTCCTTCCGGGATACTCATTTGATCGTCAATGGCTTTAAATTGCTTAAAATCCTTTGTACTTACGGCTTTATATTTTTTATCACCATATGAATCGAAATAAATCAGATAATCTTCTCCTGCCTTAACCACACTCGGTCCTTCCGTCTTCTCACCTGAAAAAGGTTGGGAAACATCGTGATAAGGTCCCAAAGCTTTTTCGGCGAATGCTACTTTTAAATTCCGATTCGGCCGTGTATTATCCTTCAATACCAACACATAATCTTTTGGCTTTCTTTTGACGATCACCGCATCGATTACGCTAAAACCAGGATCTAAAAAAAGTTGCGCTTTACTGAACGTCTTAAAATCCTTGGTCGTTGTATAGTACATGCGATGATTATTCTTTTCTTCTTCCACCCCCTTCTCGAAACGATAAGGAATGGTGGAGGCCCATATAATGATATATTGTCCTGCTTCATCATCATAAAACAGCTCCGGTGCCCAGACATTCACCACCTCCGGCTCATGTTCCATTACCGGAATAAAGCGCTGCGCAGACCAGTGTATCAAGTCACTCGACTCCGCATAACCAAAGCCCTTATCTCCTTTCCAACTGCAAGTCCATACCAAATGAAATAGACCATCAGGACCACGAACAATCGAAGGATCACGCATGACTTTTTCAGTTCCTACCATGGGTTTTAGAAATACCTGATTCAAATCTTTCCAGTGATAAGCATCCTTACTATACAACAAGCGCAAACCCGCATCCGCAGGTTCATGAAAAGAAGTAAACATATATATATTCTTAGAGCAAGAGGTTAAAAAACCTACCGCTACCACCAACAGCAAGATTTTAAATGATGAATGATGAGTGATGAACGATGAATTCATAATTTTCAAGGTTTAAAAGCTATCCTTTACTCCCCCATAATACCAATAACCAACACGAATAACCAATAACGAAAAACTAATAACTAATAACCAACCACTAAATCGCCTCCAAAACCAACACCCAATCATTTCCTTCCTTCGCTTCCCCGGGCGCTTCAAAAGTTTGGCCATCTGTTGGAGAAACTTCACCGATTTCAGTATACACACCCTTGCGCGGATCGAACCAAGATGCTTTCAATTTGCCTGTTGCTATTTTGCTTGGATTAACCTTCACAGTACCCCCATTATAGGTATAAATGAGTGCATAATCCTTCCCTCGCGTCGCCACTTTGTAATCATATTTTTCACCATTCTCAGCGAGTAATGATTGGTCAGGCACACGATCCAAAAAGGACTTCGATAAGACCAACTCTTTCAAGTAGCGCATTTCACCGGCGCCGGGATTTTGCAAAGCATCCTTCCATAATTCGGTTGCACCATAGGCAGCTGTTGAATCGGTGTCCTTTTCATTCAGAAATTGCATAATGGAATTATTGCCATAAGTAAAACCGAAAGCACCTGAAAATACCGACCAATAGGCATATCGACGGATGTCCTTTGCGGTCCATCTTGGTTCCTTCGGATCATGCAAACCTTGTGGAATCCCTTCGTAAGAAGGTTCTCCATCAATTGTCGGTTTGATTGGTTGCAATTGATAGTCACGAAGAACAAAACGCCAATTATCTTCACCAAAATGATTCGTTTCATCCGCCGAGGTATCCTGATCATAACGGCGGTGTCCTGATTGAAACATATTGAAATCCAACCATGGTTCTTGATGAAACCATTCGGAAGAGCTGGTCCGTCCGCGGGGGTGAAAAGTTACAAGATGGTTGGAGTCGAGTTGCTTTAAGGTATTTCCAATGGTTTTCCAGACCTGAATGGAATCACTGCCTTTCAGGTCACCACCATTTAACCAAATGATATTTGGCGCGGCTGCATAACGCTTCGCCAGGAAGGTTGCATACGCTTTAGCCTGTTCGGCGCTAACACCACCTTCTTTTACATTAGTTCCCCAAACAGGTACCAATGCCAGATACATATTCTTTTGTGCTGCTTTTTGGACAGCATAATCCACTAAATCCCAATAGCTAAGTTGCGTACTGTCCTGCGTTGTACCTTCCAGTACAGGTTTAGAGACATCTTTTTCCGCCAAAGCAGGATGACCATAGACATTCTTTGCTTTTAAGGTATGCAGCAACATTACCTGAATCACATTATAACCCTTTTCTTGTCGATCGGCTAAATATTGATTGATTTCTTCTTTCGTTAATTTGCTAAACAAGAGCCAGCCCGTATCGCCCAGCCAAAAGAAAGGATTGCCGTCTTCTGTCACGACGTAACGCCCATTTTCGGAGACCTTTAAACGCAAAAGAGATTCGTTTTTTTGCTGTTCGTGCCTACAACCGACAAAGCAAAAAAAGGCAAATATGAAAAAATAGTTGCAACGTTTTATCATCATATATTGGTTATTAAGCGCGGTGTACCCACACCACGCTTTGATTAGTTTTTACGAGTTGAATTCGTTGTTTCTTCCCTCCTTCCAAACTTCGCTCCTCAACAATCTTACCTGTTACCGGATCAATAACGCATAGGGTATATCGCCCCTTGCCATCGGATAAATCAATCTCCACCTCAGGTAAACCATCCACGTACATAATTTCCTCCTGCGACTCTCCACCAAGAAGATAAATCCCTTTCTCCACACTCGCTTGCGGTTTCATCTTGGAAGCAGCATATAAAAAGCCATCGGGTAATGAAGGAGGAATGCTAGCCAGCGAGCCGCCTCCTATAAATACCGCCCAACCATTCCCTTCCGCACCATTTGCGGAATAGATCACCGCCTTATCAGGGTATTGTTCCCGATAATGGGAAACAGCACGATAAACCTGTTCAAACGACGTCTTTTTGGGCTTAAAGAGTCTTGCTTGCTGTCGTGGTGCTAAATGTTGCCCTCCTTTTGGTGCGTACGTACTTCCGTCAGCTTGTTCATACCAATATCGGATATCAATGACATTGACGACTTTGTTACGTACAGCATCGGCCAATATGGCATCCTGTACATCTTTCGTTGTACTCAATCCGATCAATGCTTTTTGCTTATTTTCCGTTTCCCATTCGGCAATGACATCCAACCAAAATTGAACGAAATGAAGCGGCCCGGTGTATTCCGCACCGGTCAGTTGCAATACACCTTTATTGTCCTTGAAATTCGTTAAACATTGCTTGATATAAGCACGATGAATAGCTGCCCGATGTTGATTGCTTACATCGTAGAAAGGTGCATCCATAAAAATTCGCTTATCACCGGCATAAGGTGGAGGTTCGGGAAAGCCTGTCTGGTTTATATTGTTCGCCGTACGCCAAGGAAAATCGGCGTAATGCGCACCCGCCTCAATAATATTATGCTGGAAATACTGCTGATGAACAAGCATTATATCCTGCGCTTCTGCAAGATTGGCAAAGGTTTTTAATCTCCACCAATACCATTTGTTATATTTCGTTAAATCATATTTACTTAAACCATCCCAAGCGAGATCCTGTCCACTTCTAGCAAAAGGTAACTCATAAAAAGGTGGCCACACGTCCCCATCCATACGTCGTATACGTTCATGATCATCCCGCCTTCTGTCGTACCAAAGTCCATAGTTATGTTCAAAAGCAATCACTTGTTGGTGCTTGAGGGTATCAATAACGGCATTTAAATCATCCGTCAATCCATTTCCAATTTGGCCGGGAACAAAACGTGTGATATGCGGACGGGCTTTATCGAGCCAATAACGCCGCGCACTCCCATTCCACCATTGTACTTCCTGACGTTTTCCAATCAATATACCGTTTTTGCTTACCAGCCAACCGTTTTCTACATGTATTGCAGCGATCGACCGATCCTTCACTTCAGGTTTAACAGCCGTCATGCGTTTCGCGTTCACTGCATTTAACGAGATAGGCGTTCGTTCGCTTGCCTGATCGATGAATTGGCTTAAGGTCAATTTTGGTTTAGCCGCCAACTGCGTTAAGGCCTCAGCAACTTTCACGGTTGGACTACTGGATGCTTCGGTTTCTTCGGGCATTAATATATTTCGCCCCTTAGCCTCATCGCCCAAACGCTGCTGTAATTGCGCATAATATAAGCTCTGTGGTTTAATATGTTCATTCGATTGCTCCCAATAAGCATCACCTGCAAATTGTGCCCACGTTCCAAAAGCCCAATTTTGTGCCGTAGGTGGTTGATAGCATTCCACACGAGCTGCCGAACATTGCCAAAAAACACTATTTGCGGCAGCCCATCCCGCACCATTACCATCTTGCTCCAAATTAGCAAAGCGCAAAGCTTGTCCATCCACATTTATACAGTCAAATAAGTTACCCGATGACCAGCTGTCGACAGCACCACTATAGCTATAAGGCTGCAGGGATTGACACTGTACAAAAGCGTTGGGACCGGCAGCCATAAAGCCTACCGCATAGTCGTGGTAACCCTGTTCCGAATAGAGCCGCTGAAATAGGGTTTGCTGGCCATTCGTGAAAAAAGTATTCCTTCGTTGTCCACCAATCTCAGATATGGGTTGGACCGACTTGCAGTCTTCTATGGTTACCTGTTTCCCGGTTTCAGCAATATATACTGCAGAGCCTGCAAAATGCTTGAAATTAACTTGACGAACCCAAGCATTTTCGATATGCTCCATCGTTATGGCCATCCAACGATGATCTTCATCTTTTGGGTTGGCCGCATCAAAGCTCGAGGTGAGACACAGATTTTCAATGCCAACCTGTTGAATACGACCGGCCCACTGATAGGTACTAACCGTTGCGGTGTCATAACGATGATCGAGCGCAGTTGTCAGCGGCGCATCGATAAAAATTTTATTTCCTTCGATCTTAACGATCTTTCGATCCCAATAAATATCACGCTGTCCGGGTTTCCAACCGAGTGCTGTAATACCACCTCCGAAGTGGTCTGTTCCAAGGGTCTGAATCCATGCCTCGGAAGATTTCCTGTGGATGGTAACCAAATCGCCCATGTTAAAGCTTTTGCCATTGGACACTTCAAACGATAAGGCGTTTACCGGAACATATTGGGTTTGTACTGCTGCTGCATGTTGATGCGTGCTATCCATTACGCCTACGATTCGAATGAGGGTTTCACGCGTGATGCCCGCCCCATTGAGTACGGTACCCTCTTCACCCGCGCCACTTCCACGGAGCACAATTCCCGAAGCTGGAATTACCAGACTTCCTTCTAGTTGATAAATACCTTTTTCAAGCAAGATAGCTCCTCGAAACCCATTATGATCAAGTGGCAGCTTAGCCACATAATCAATAGCTGATTGGATGGTGGCGGTGGCATCTTCTCGTTGATGTTTAACCTGTGCTTTTACTTCGATAAAAGGAATAGCCGCTGCCCCACCTTTATAACCACTATAGGAGAAGTCAGGGATGCGATTCCCCAAGCTATCCGGTGTGTACACCAATTGATTATTTTCCCACTTCAAAGGTGAATCAAGGACTTCTTGCGCAAAAAGTGTGTTACCCTTACCTAAGCAAAGCGCAAAGGTAAGGGACCACACTAACCAACTACTAAAACCACAATAAACCATATTAAACCAATCGCAATCAGCGATAATCTTAATTCTTTGCTAAAACCGGTTTCACCGTTTTCACATTCACCAAACTATTCAAATAATTCTCAATATTTGTATAGCCATTCGCGGCATATTTCGATGCATCACTCGCATCGTTCGGATCCAAGCCGTTCTTCGTTTCCCATTCGTCCGGCATCCCGTCCTGATCACGATCCTGATAAGGTGTTCCCTTATATTCGGGATAACCACCTACTTGCTTAATATCCGTGATTATACCCTGCTTATAAGAATCGATCGGCAATCGACGATGCTCGAATTGTGTCTTCGGCAATTCTACATTTTTTAAATAACTTATCTTTCCTGTTCTTACCTGCTCAATGACACGTGTATCTACCGGATCTCTTTTGGGAAGCGTTGCACCTACGTTCTCTAAGACGTAATTATAAGCCTCTTTCGTTGGCAGGATACTAATATTCGCCATCGGAAGTGGTTTATCATAGCGCATTTTGGCGAAATAAGTTTTAGCTGTTTCCAAGCTCATTTCATTTCCGTCTTTTCCTTCAATTTGTACACCGCCGTCCCAGTTATCCTTCGTAACACGCTCATTTCCTTCAACAATATTTCCTTCAACATGCAGTCTACCAAACACCACATAGGACAATTTACTCCGACCCGACTCGGGTTTAATAATCCGATAACCCACCGGCGAGTCTTTAGGCGTTAATGGCCCGGGTTTGTAGTAATTATTGATAATATTATACAGTGCTTTATAATCCCCACCATCCGTTGAGCGGTGCACCCAATTAAAGACGACATTATTAGCAAAGTTGAAAACACCATTCCAACCAATAGAAGGGTTTCTTCCTGCATTATCCGCCCATAAATTCCGCATAAATGTACAATTCTCTCCGCCCAATGTACTACCAAAAGCATGATTCCACGTATCCAGCGCTTCGGAAAAAATAGAATTCTGAATCGTGATATTGACGGTTCCGAGTTTTTCCTCCATCGCCTTACCCGTACTATCATTATACATATGGCGATACATCGACATATTTTCGTCCAGGCCCCAGCTTGCCGAAACGTGATCGATCATGATATTTCCAACAGGATTGCCACCGATAGCATCGTCTCTTCGTCCGACCCAGGTTTCACCTCTACGAAAGCGCATAAAACGGATAACCACATCGTGGGTATTGATCCAAACAGATTCACCCGCAACGCAAACCCCATCGCCCGGAGCCGATTGCCCGGCAATCGTAATGTAAGGAGCGCGAATGATCAAGGGTGTTTTTAAACGAATAATCCCCGCCACATTAAAGACCACGGTGCGGGCTCCCCCTTGTTCACATGCTTCACGTAAGGTACCAGGCCCACTATCTGCTAAACTAGTCACAACGATTACTTTACCACCACGACCGCCAAAGGAATAAGCGCCACCTCCTTCTGCACCCGGAAATGCAGGAATCTCAGCCTGCGCTAAGTCGATCGCCTTCGAAGCCCAAGGAATATACGGTTTTCCTTGTTTAGCTTCTTCTTCAATAATGGGTAAAGCTTTCTGCCAGGCAATTTCAGATTGCCATTCTGCAGCTTTCATCATCGAATCACTGCTCCTCTTTACATCTTGTGGTATTTTTGGGTATTGGGCATAAGTTATTGCAACAATCCCAATAAAAAAAGGTAGCACCAAAAAAAACTTCTTCATCAGTTTACAACATTTACTTTAAGGTTAGCGTTTATTTTTACCTTACTCGAAAGTAAGGAACCTTGGTTAAATTTATCGTATCAAATATCGTCAAGATGACACGAAATATTCTGTAGTATATTAACGCGATATTATATCATATTATCATTCACGAATTTATTACACAGAGAAGGACATTTTTCTAATTAATTGATTATTATGACCGTCAAGGCTTTAAAAACCCATAAAAAGATTTATTATCTTGCAAATAAGGTTAGTCAATATCCTATGCTCAGCCTTACTGGGATAAAACAAAAAAGCGGCACAATCATTAAGATTGTACCGCTTATCACCAAAAATTAAAAAATGTATTACAAAAAAGAATAAGCGCTTATCGATGCTTGTCTAAATACGTTTAATAACCAGCGTCTATTTGAACAAGAGGTTCATCGCCAATCACCACATTGTATAAGGTAAGATCCGTAAACGAGGTTATTCCGTGTCCAATGATGTCTCCACCATTATAAACAAGAATATCAAAATTCTCAGAACCAAAGTAAGGGCTGTTAAAATTAATTGTATAAGTCCCCTTCGGAAGGGTACCCAAAATACCCGAGTCAAAAGTGTCATCATCTGTTTCAAAAGTATAGGTATCTGCACCATTCGTGAATGTAATGATCCACTCATTAAAATTGCCCGAGTATGGTAAAATAATAGGAATCTCTGTATCCT
Organism: Olivibacter sp. CPCC 100613; assembly: GCF_036959255.1. Taxonomy (NCBI): domain Bacteria; kingdom Pseudomonadati; phylum Bacteroidota; class Sphingobacteriia; order Sphingobacteriales; family Sphingobacteriaceae; genus Olivibacter; species Olivibacter sp. CPCC 100613. Next base: position 77,919 of record NZ_JAWMTI010000004.1, on the reverse strand, counting down.
GTGCAAAGCTCGTTTTAAAACCGGCACATACAATCAACCCAAGTACAACCAAAACTTTCATCATTTTTCGTGTTTTCATAATTTATTAAAATAAAAGGTTAAATATTACATTCAATTACAGTTTATTGCTGATAATCATAAGTACCACTAGCCCCTGAATAATCCAACCAACCCTTGGTTTGTGTAAGCCACGAGTTGTTGCTCAACACCGTTGCTGAAAGCCCGGAAAGGTAATAGTTGGGACGGAATAGAATGGTAACGGGTGCATTGTTTACGCGATCCCATTCTTGGTCTAATGGTGTCATCACAAAGTAGTTTTGGTAAATCGCTTTTAGCTTGGCGATTTCCTCATTAAAATTAGCGGCATCCGGATCGATCAGAATAGCCCGATCCGTATTACTTAACGGATCTTCTCCGTAAGTTTTTGATTGCCAATAATAGCCTGTACGTTTCGTACCATTTATCGGGCTCAGACCTAGCTTCTGTACCGAGTTGCCGCTTTCCTGAATATTGTCATAAAGCATCCACCGTTGAATATCCCAAAAACGCTTTCCCTCATAGGCCAGCTCAACCCTTCGTTCATAGAGGCAAGCCTCTATAGCCTCGTATCTCGAAGCGGGCATACCGATTCCGTAATTATTCGCTGAGGGGATACCAACCCGTTGACGAATTTTGGTCAGGTAGTTCACCGCGTTTCCAATCTCTCCTCGCGCAGCATAACACTCCGCTATATTCAGCAAAAGTTCCGCATAACGGTATTCAAAAATATCGGTACCGGAAAAAGCAAAACCGGTGCTATCTGCCGCAGGATCGGACATTTTGCGAACTAGCGCAGGACTATTGCTTTGGTCATTCGCATAATAGGTCACCTTCGTGGATGTTTCATTGTCTTTCCATCTGTAGAACCAAGTCGATTTGTTCTCATTGTCTTTAATTCCCCATTTTGATCCGGAGAAAGCGAATGTTCGATAAAACCGAGGATCTCTATTTACAAAGAAGAAGGTATCTACATAATTGTCAGCATTGGGTCGCACCCCATCAGCCATTGGAAAAAGATCCAGCATTTCCTTTGGTGCTGAAACACCCCCTCCTCCACGATAGGATGTCGGACGTACTCGATTTTCCCATCCATTGTTATAGCCCGAAGAGCCAACATTTGTATTCGAAAGTAGAAAGACCATCAACGCTTCCGGATTAAACGAATTATCGTTTCTAAAGGTCATTTCTGCCCAGTCCTTTGCATTGGAGCCAAATAATCCATAGCCCGCACCGGTCAATTTTGTTTCCGCATCCAAGCTCGCTTCTAAGGCTTTTTGCCAACGTTCATTAGCCGGGTTATCCCAATCTTTGTTAAATAAAGGACTCGCCGCAGTCAAGAGTACACGGCTTTTCATCGCCAACGCAGCGGCTGCTGTCAACCGGCCATAATTACTCGCTTCAGCATCCCATCGCATAGGCAACAAAATAGCCGCTGAATCAAGATCGCTCACGATCTGTGCAAAACATTCGGATGAAGTCGCCCGGGGCAAGCGGATACGCTCATCCGTTGCACTATTTTCTTGTACGCTTGTTACAAGCGGAACGCCACCGTAAATCCGCACCAGGTCGAAATACTGTAAAGCCCTTAAAAGGTACATCTGCCCCTTAGCGGTCTGTTTAAACGAATCGGAGAGCCCGTCGCCCGACAAATCAATTCGGCCGATTAAAAAATTGGCAAAGCGAATACGGGTATAGGGATTATTCTGTACACTGGCCGTTACCGAGTTGCCATAATAGCCGTCGGCCTGTGATGCCAATTCTAAGGTCGTGGTCGGATTGATATACTTGCCAACTTCTCCTCCCAGCTCTTCTGTCATGTCCGACCGATCCTCATTATATAAACCAACAATGGATTGTATCGGGCTTCTATAACTCACAAAATAATAATTGTACAGCCGATCGATATACTGGCCTGTTTGAAGTTCGTTCTCAAAAATACTGTCATCGTATTTATCGTAACTTTTCATTTCCTCCAAAAAATCTTTTTTGCACCCAACTACAGTGAGTATGGTGATGGCAAAAATCAATATCTTCTTGTTCATGATGATCAAATAATGGTGTGTTATAAGCCTAAATTTATACCCAAAGACCAAGTTCGTAACGTTGGATAACTGGTTCCCGGTGAATCATACATATTACGGTATTTGCTCGGGTAGGGGTTATATAAATCCCAAAGATTGTTTCCCGAAAGAAAAATCCGTACATTATCTACCTTTGCCTTTGTCAGCCACTTCTTTGGCAGGGTATAGCCGACGCTCAAATTGCGGACAAACATTCTAAATGTAGGAAGCAAGAAGAAGTCGGAATTTGTTCCACCGAAATCATCGTAATAGGCAATATTGGGATATTTACCATTCGGATTTGTATCAGGATCGTACATATCGGTCAGATAAATGGACTGCGACCACAACGCATTTGTGCTGCTGGTACCTTGCTTGACATAATCCAAGTAGTTGGCTCCTCCCCAGGAGGTTGAAATTTGGGCCTGAAACGAAATACCTTTCCATCCCGCAGTCAAATTGGTGGTGATGCCATAAGTCATGTTTGACTTTTTCAGAATTTCCCAATCTTGTCCGGAATCTTTTTCTATGACGCCATTTGGGCTACCGTAGGTCTGTGTACTTTCATCCAATGCACCTCGAACATCTTCATACACCAGCATTCCCTTTCTCATCTGCGATTTATCGGTAATACCCATAAAATTAGGTTCAGCTCCTTCAATACCCGAGTTATTGGCATTTTCCGTCAAATAGTTCCAATAGGCATCAATGTCTGCATCGGTACGTAACATACCGTCGCCGCCCGATGTATGCTTCCATGTTTTATATCCCCAAACAGGATTGCCATATCCGGTATTACCCACGGCGCGCCGCGTAGTCGTTTCAGAGGGATAATCAAATGGTTGATCGAAGTAGCGCGTGGTCTTGTAATTACCTAAACCAAAGTTCATACCTACGGAGTAGTTCACCTCATTGACATGGCTCTTCCACGTGACCGATACTTCGGTTCCCCAGGCCTTTACACCTGCGTAGTTCTGTTCAGCAAAGGCCCCTCCCACAGAGATAGGTACTCCGATAGCTCCGGACATATCCGTTAACATGTCGGTAGTCGTATTGTAATAACCGTCAAGAGACATACTAAGTTGCGACTTCAGGAAAGACATGTCTAAACCGAAATTGCGCTGCACGGTGCGGTCCCAACGAAGGTCCCGATTAGGGTCAGCATCCGGTGTTATACCGATCGTATACATCCCACCATTGTTTCCAAAGGCCATTCCTTTATCGGTGGCCGCCGTGTATAACCGAGTCCATTTCCATGGATTCACATTGTTATTTCCAGTAATCCCAATCGACGCGCGGACTTTCAAATAATTCATCCAGGCAACATGCTCTGTAAACCAATTCTCATCCGAAACAACCCAGCCGGCGGAAACCCCGGGGAAGAAGCCCCAGTAGTTCTCGGGTGCAAATTTGGTCGAAGCATCGGTACGGAATACAAATTGTAAAAGGTATCTGCTCTTGTAACTATAATTAACACGTCCTAAATAAGAAAGAGTTCCGCTTTCTGTACGATAGGTAATACTATTAGATGTGTTTAAGGTTCCAGCAGATATAGAAGTCCCGTTATATACTCCTCTCGTTGGATTATCGTAAATCTGGTACCGGTCTTCCCATCCGGCGGTTGTTTTTTCAACGCTGAACATGGCACCAATATCATGATCACCAAATTTTTGGTTATAGTTGGCAAAGAAGTTCAGCTGTTCGTTCTTGGAAGTTGTGTTGTCATAAGTAACGCGGGAATTGGCCCGGTTAAGTGCCGGATCATCCCATTGAGTGGTACTAGAGTATAAATGGTTATCTGCCGTATTGATGTTACGAGCCCGTGCTAACAATAGCGGCATCTGAACTTGCTCTGTATTGCCTGAAGCTTGAATAATTCCATAATTAAATTTGAACGACAGTCCCTTTAAGAATGGCACATCGTACTGCAAAGAGAAATTGGCATTATAGTTAAAATCCTTATTGGTAGTCTTGGAACCATTATTCAACATATCGTAATAGTTCCAATTACTCAGGGAATTATTACCTGATACATTTCCCAGCTTATTGGGCCCCAATGCCGGTGACACGTACTGGTCGACTCCGTTTATATTGTACATCCATGGGATGTATTTGGGCATATGCAGTAATACGCTATAATCATTCTGTTCACCACCGACAGCATATCCGTCGCTAAAATTGATCTTTGTAAAGGAGCGCTCCAAATTGGTATTAGCCGCAGCTATTGTAGCGCTCAAGCGTAAATCACTCGCTACCTTCACTTCCGTACCGGCTCGGAAAGTCCATCGTTTAAAATCCTGTTCTCCAAGATTGGCCCCTTGTGTATAGTAAGAGGCGCCGGTATAATAGGTAGCTCTTTCGGATCCTCCACTCACATCCAAGGAATGTTGCATGGTATGGGCAGCCCGCCAGTCATTGCCCAACCAATCATAATTCAGGGTCTCCATCTCCGCCAGCTCTGCGTCTGAATAGTAGTAATTATCGTTCCAGCCGAGCGCCCTGCCAAACTTATTGGCAAATTCCCCATATTGTCGAGCGTTCATTACTTTCTCATGGCTTACAGCATCGTTTGTTTGAAACTTAGCGCTATAGGAAATCCGCGGTGCGCCCACTTGGCCTCTTTTTGTCTTTACAACAATGGCCCCTTGAGATGCCCGGGAGCCATAGATGGCAGCACTGGCATCCTTTAATACCGTTATACTTTCAATTTCTGAAACATCGAGCATATTGAACCGTTCCATAGAAGGCTTGCCATTTTGCGGATCCACCTGAATCACATCGTCAATGATAATCAAGGGATAGTCATTTCCGCCATCCTTCCCCCAATTAAATTGTTGCCGGACATTTAAGGTAGCCATGGCTCCGGGGCGGGTACTTCCTCCCGTAACATTCAATCCGGGAACCTGCCCTCTTAGTGATTCAGAAACTGAGGCAACGGGTATATCGGCAAGTTTCTTAACGTCCACTGAAACGATCGCCCCTGTCACATCTTTAGCTCGCTGCGAACCATACCCAACTACAACCACTTCATCTAATGCGCTATTATCTTCTTGTAGAATGACTTCGATTGAACGCTGGCCATCTAACGCCATTTCCTTCGATTTGTATCCAACATAACTGAAAATCAAAACTTCATTCCCTGTGGGTAAGTTCATTCGAAAAACACCGTTCTGGTCAGTCGTGCTGGTGGTTTTGCTCCCCTTCAACTTGATGCTTACTCCGGGAAGAGGCTCTCCCTTTTCATTTTTTACGGTTCCCTGAATGTTGATCCGTGCTGCTGTCGCGCTATTTGCGACCTTAGACGTCTTTGCTGTTGATGCACCCCACGATTTTGATATAGTTAAGATGCTACAACCTACTAGCGCCCACAAAACAAATTTGCTCGCGGCAATAACTGTTTTTTTTAATAGTACGTTCATAAGGTTTGGTTATGTATTTTCGGTTAGTTTAAGACGAAATCAGTTTAAACTTAATTTCGTTGGCTCTGTTGTTTTTCTTTTAGTTTTTTCTCCCATACTTGTCTGGCGATCTTGGTCTCCACGCCTTCCTTTGATAAATAGTTATTGATTTTCCCCTTGTATTTACCAAACCAAGCATGCTTGGCTTCTGATGAACCCGCATCCATTGCTTTTTCGCGTGCTTCGGTAAGATAGCTGAAAATCTGTGCTTTTTGCGTCTCCGTTAAACTGGGAAGCATATCAAGATAGCCTTTATAGGTAATCGGTAACACATTATAGGTCATCTCATTTTTTACCTGCTCAATCTGTTCTTCATTTAGCTCCTTCCCCAAACGCTTCAGGTACTTTCCGTGAAGTTTGGCCAGTTTTGCTTGGGCAATCTCGTAAGCTTTCTCTGATTGCAGTTTAGCGTCTTCTTTCGCTAAACTTGCCTTATAGGATTGCTCTTTCTGTTCCAATTCTGTATGAATCGTATTTAAATCGCGATATTGCCGTACAATAATCGTCCGAACCGCTAAACGCTTCGCGTTATCTAAATTCAGTTTGTCAACAATCTTCTGTGCTCTTTTGGTAATAACTTGGGTATAGTCGTCTTGTTCAAAAGCATACAGCTTTGGCAACAGGATCACCAAGAACAGCATGACAATCGAGCATATTCCGAGACATTTTTTAAAATCATTCATGGTAATATATTTGGTTAAAGTCCAAAAACAGTAGTGTTATTATGACATTTCTTTATACAAGGAAAAAATCATTCACTCTTCCTTTTATTGCTAAATTTTGTGGAACAGATCTATAATTTGTACTATTTCCTTATGGTTAGTAATGCAAATATCAACGCTTACCTGTGTAATTTTTTAGCGATTATTATCTACTTATTATAGGATATTAGCATAGCTTGAGGTCCAAAATCACCGGAATCGATTGCGGAAAAGTTGACAACAATGTTGTTGGAAAAACCTTTATCTTATTGCACATCCAAATTAGAAATAATTAAGGCTTTCGCATCGGACAAGCTTAATTCCACTATGTACTGCCCTGCATTAATCATGGTTGCTGTATTGCTGTATAAATAACTCCATTTACCAATACGCGAGCTAGTAAAGGAGACCATTTCTTCATGCAGTATACGACCATCTAAGTTACGTAGTGTCAACCGACCTTCTACCGGTTCTTCCCCACTGTAGGCATACCTAAGGGTCATGCTATACGTATCGGCCACACCTGTCTTAATCGTCCACTCAATTTGTGCAGGCCCTTTCGATGGAAGTTGAAGGGCCTCTTTTTTCAAATATTGAAAAGAGGTGATTCCCGAGGAAATAGCTGCCGTAGCTGGTTTATAGCTGATTGACGTTTTTAAATCATGTGCTGATTGTAGCTTGCTTGCCGGTACCACCATAACCGGTGCTAGCGGTAGGTAATTCTGTCCAAAAGATAGCTTGACCAAACTATTTTTATTAAAGCGTTTTCTGTAAATTTTCCAAACGGACCGATCGTTACCGGCACTTGCTATTTCTGTCTGTGTATCTTCATAACCTGACAAACTATTATAGGCACGAAGGCTGTCTTCCGGTATCAATATAAAGACGTCTGCAGCCTCCGACACGCTGAAAGAGAGTTTCTTTTGTTCGGATATTAAATCAGCAGGAAAACGCAGCCAGGTTGCACCAAATAAGTTCGGTGGAATTGTCGTAAAATAGTCGGATTTGCCTGAAAAAACCGCGTCACCTATATCAAGCCAAGTAGCAGCTTGTAAATTCATTTTTTCATCCCCAAAGCGAGCCTGCTGAATAATAAGCGGTGAAGGCGGGGCAGCTTTCACCTTCTTTTTACCGGCAATTGCGATAGCCGAAATCACAGCTTGTCCAGAGGCTACCTTTGGAAAGCTAACAACAATGCGTCCGTCTTTTGCTGTCGCAGTATAGGTTTTCTTAAGCACCGCATCATGTCCCGCTTCACGCCATATGTCTATATTTTTATCTACAATATCACCATTAATCGCCACATCGAACAACCGCCATCCCTTGCAATCCATCCCACCCCCCGTGCCAAACCATGGCTCAATAAAGTACAGTTCTATTAGATACTCACCATCCGGTATGGGGAATTGAAAGTTTAGCTGGTCCTTTCCGTAACGAAACGTTTGGAGTAGCGGCCATTCGCGTGTCCCTTTTATGGGGTCAAACGTACGTCGTTGACTTGCAAAGTTAGCGGGCAGCTTAAAATTAGCTGTCCACGAGGAAGATCCCCAAGTATCATTGGCTGTCCGTTCCCTATCCGCTTCCCAAACATGTCCTTCGCCATCCACATAACGAGGCCCTCCACAATTGACCCGATAAATATATTCATAGCCCTTTTTCGCTTCTACCTGCTCATCGTTGCTATATAATTTTCCAAATGAAGGTGCTTTGGGCAATCCTTGCAAAACAACCCGATCTTCCGCTACGTTGCGCCCATTTACGTAACCTTTTGCATGCAAAACATTGAACCGTACAGGCACCTTATTCCATATAAAAGGCCTACCAATTCCACCGTTTTTTTTTCGTCCGATCGAAGATCCATCCACATCATTAAAAAGCTCAACTTCGTCGCAATTAGAGTAAACTATGATTTCATTTTTTATGCCGGGGCTCTCCCAGCGATTTGGCCAAGTATGTGAAACAATATAAACCATGGGTGCGGTTTTCGCGTCTGCATAATTTGCACGAAACATATAATAAGCATCCGTAGGTTCGTCCCATGGCGTCAAAAGTCCCTTATAATTTACCGGGCCAATACGATCTAATTCCCGTAGTCCTTCGCCCCCTTGGACTCTACCGGGATTATCGTGCGAATTAAATAACCAGAAGAAATGCCCCGCAACGCTATCTTTGACTTTTTCTGCCAGCCTTATTTTGGTTTCCATCAATTCGCGCATTCGATCTTCTGTGTTAGCACTGGCTTTTGTAAAAGGTTTCTCTGCATGAAAATCGATGCTACGCCATGCGCCATACTCGCCTACCAAAATTTGCTTTTTTAGGTCTTGATCATAGAGCATGGGATCACCGCCATATGTTCCGGTCCAATTTTGAGGTACATCCCAATCGGTTCCACTTCCGCCATTACAAGTCGTTACTTTTCGTTGCGAAGAGGCCGTGGGATCTAAACTTCGGATCAGCTCCGTGCACTCGCGTGCAAATTCTTCGGGCAAGGTGCTTTCATTTTCCAAACCCCATAAAACCACCGAGGGACTATTTCTTCTTTCAATAACCCATTCGGACAATAATTTTTTAAAATTCGCTTTAAACGACTCGTTTTCGAACCAAATATGAGCCGCCAACTGCGTCCAACTTAGTATCCCCAAACGATCCCAATGTTGCTGATAGCGTAAATTATGCGGCTGATGTGCATCCCGAAAGGCATTGAATCCGGCAGCGCGGATTTGGTTGACCCTTGCCTTTATCTGGGCATCGCTAAAAGCATGACTGCCTCCTAACATATGTTCATACTCGGCAATTCCATTAATAAAAAAAGGAGTTCCATTAATAAAAAATCGCTTATCATCGCCTTTTCTGTTAATTGGCCAGCTTATCCAACGGATACCGTAGGGTGTTACCAAATCATCTACGACTTGATCATCGATACGGATCTGCGAATGAATAGTGTAGAGATACGGATCTTGTGGAGACCACAGATGAACAAAATTTTTCAATCCTATTTGTTGCTGAATTTCAACTGTACTGCCACCGGTAATGGTCTGCTGCTGATGATCTTCCGCTACCACCCTTCCGTCCTTAGCTCTCACCTGCTGTATTATAACTGCTTTTTTGTCTTTCGTGTCATAATTTTTAACGGTCGTATTCAGGAATAACTTAGCTTGCTTGGATGTGACACTTGTATCATTCCAGATATGAACACCAAAAGGTTCTATCCGAAGGGCATCGGTAACGTACAAATGAACGGGCCGGAAAATCCCCAACGGCTGTGACCCCTCTGAAAAGCCGCGTTCCTCAGAACATCCGCCACATACCCAAGGTAGATCCCGTATACCCGCGGGATGATCGGCGCGCACGGCCAATAAGTTATCCTGATCAAATAAAATGACATCACTTATGTCGATGGTAAAGGTAGTACGACCTCCTGCATGAAAGCCAATCTTTTTACCGTTCACCCAGATGGTGGCATAAGATCCAACACCTTCAAAGTACAGAAAATAACGTTTATCGCCAGCTTCTTTTTTAATGCGAAAGCTTTTTCTGTACCAGGCATAACCGTGTGTGTTGCCATGAAGAAGGCGTCTATAGCCGGCATAGGTATCCCAATTATGGGGCACTTGCACCGAAAGCCAACGCTCGGGTTGGTAGCTTTGTTTTTCAAAACCTTGAAAGGCCATGGAATCGCTTTCATGCAAAACACTTAACCAATCGCTTGATAAATCGTACTGCTTGCGCAACTGCTGTGCGAATACTTGGAAATTGGCGAATATGAATATCCAGATAACCCCTTGCCTGATCCTTTGCATTTTCTTTACTTGGAATTTTTACTCAGTTTTAGGTTGTTATCCAACTGATAGGTTTGCCCTTTTTCCGTTTGAAATTGAATTGTTTTATCTTGATATCGAAGGGAGCACATCCCGCCTGCGTCAGACCGTACATCCAAATGAGTCAATAATCCATTTTTCCATTGATAACTCAACTCAAAACCACCTCTGGCACAAATCCCCTTAACAGCACCATCGGCCAGTGCTTTTGGCAATGCTGGAAGAATATCGATGGTACCGAGATGACTTTGTATGAGCATTTCCGCCAACCCGGCAGCTCCTCCAAAATTACCGTCAATCTGAAAGGGTGGGTGGGCATCAAAAAGGTTCGGATAAACACCTCCCCCTTTTTCTTCCGGGCTCAACAAGGTGCTAATCATCTTATAAGCATGTTCCGCATCTTTAAAACGGGCCCAAAGATTGATTTTCCAAGCTAAACTCCATCCCGTTCCACCGTCACCTCTAAAAATTAAGGACTTTTTTGCGGCATTCATTAATTGAGGGCTATCTTGCCAATTAATTTCACTGCCGGGGTACACGGCCCAAAGATGGGAGACATGCCGGTGTTTATTCGCAGGGTCGTCTATATCTTCCAGCCATTCTTGCAATTGACCGTATTTTCCAATTTGATTGGGTGCAATTTTCGATCGCTTTGCTGAAAGTTGTTGCGCAAACTCCTCGTCAATTCCCAACCGATCGGTGGCGGCAATAACATTGGTAAAAAGTTGCCGTATTAGCTGATGATCCATCGTAGGGCCTGCCACTAACCCTCCTTGTTCAGGTGAATTAGAGGGACTGCTGATCAACCAACCGGTTCGTGCATCCGGGATTAAAAATTGATCGAAGAATAATGCAGCAGCTTTCATAATTGGATAAGCTTCTTCACGTAAGTATCGTTCATCTTGCGTAAAGAGAAAATGCTCCCATAAATGCTGACAAAGCCAGGCGCCACCTGTCACCCAGATGCCATGATTGGGATTATTGATAGGTGCTGTTCCCCGCCAGAGGTCTGTATTATGATGAAGTACCCAACCAAGTGCATCATAATAGGTTTTTGCCGTTTCATGCCCCGTCACACTTAGTTCTTTAATCATCTGAAATAAAGGTTCCTGAAGCGCAGAAAGATTCGTGTTTTCTGCTAACCAATAATTCATTTCCGCATTGATATTGGTCGTGTATTTACTTCCCCATGGTGGTGTTAATAAATCATTCCAGATACCTTGTAAATTGGGTGCTAAACCACCGGGCCTCGAACTGGAAATAAGTAGATACCTTCCGTACTGAGCAAACAACGCCAATAAGTTTGGATCTTGCCCTTTTGCAAATTGTTCAATCCGCCTATCGGTCGGGAGAACGCTTGGCCTTGATTGCGTGCCAAAATGCAAAGAAAACCTAGAAAAATACTGTTGATAATCGCGTACATGTGCGTTCCTTATAACCTCGTATGATTTACGTTCGATCGCATTTAGCCGCAACTTTGCGATTTCTTCCGCCTTAGCCGAAACATCGTTATAGCTTTTATAATTGGTTGCTGCTGTTAAAAATAGGCTTGCTTCGTCCGCACCTGACAATTCAATTTTTCCATCTTTGACGTGAACTTCTCCTCCTTTGTGCCGTATATGCAGTAAACCTTCTCCCTTTAGAACACCGTGCTTAACCTGCACAGAGAGACGCAAAGTGGAGTCGTCAACTTTGCTGATCTGATACGCTTTATGGGGGGATTCTAAAAAAGCTATAAAACTAATTTGGTGGGGCTGATCTGCTGTCAAATGAATAGCCAAACAGGAATCGACCGCACTGGATAAATAAGTACGTTCAAAATGCACGTCTCCAACTTGATAACTCGTCCTGCAAATAGCTTGTTCCAGATCAAGCGTTCGCTTATAATCAGTGAACGTATGATGCTGTTTAAATTGTAAGAGCAAGTCACCGAAAGGTTGGTAAGATGCTTGGTACTTTCCTACACGAGGGGCATCGTCGTTCTGTATCCAATATTTCCAGGTATCTGCCAAATAGACGGCTTGTTCCTGCGCAGCTCCTTTTGGAAATACGCGTAGCTTGCGACTTAAGTCCTTGTAACCGACCAAGCCACCTTTATCATCGTAGTTGATAACTTGGATAGCCAGGTGATTTTGCTCCTTCACCAATTCTTTAGGAATGGTATACTGTCTTCCCTGATTGATATCATGGGTAGTTCCGATCAGCTTTCCGTTCACATAGCTAAAATCTTGATCGCGTATTTTCCCCAGATCGATCACTAATTCACGTCCGATCCATTCTTTCGGGACACTAAAAGACGTGCGAAACCAAACAGCACCATCCAGTCCTTGGAAGCCCTTCTTTTCCCAGCCCTCGTGGGTCGGAACCTTCATTTTCTTCCACGCACGATCGTCGAAATGTTCCTGCGAAGGGTTTTTAGCCTCTTGTGCAATGGTCCTTACTGCAGTCAACCAAGGTTCAGGTGGGTCTGCTTCGGATTGCGTCCCCATGAAATGACGTCCCGCCAATTCTTCTGCCGCTTGCTGTTTCCCTTCTGCCAGTAATTTTCGTATTTCACCAAGATAGTTTTTTGCTCCCGACAGGTTATAATTTCTCGGACCACCGGTCCACAGTGAGGATTCATTAAACTGAATCCGATCTTCCTGAACGCCTCCGAATACCATGGCTCCCAGCTTTCCGTTTCCAATGGGTAGCGCTTCCGTCCATGTACTTGCCGGTTGCTGATACCATAAAGCTAAATCCTGTCCAAACAACTTACCGTTCATCAACAGAACAAGGCAAAAAAACCGATATATCTTCAATAAATTCATTCTTCCAGTATGACAGCATCTTCAGGGGTATCGTTTATGGCTAAGGGGCGCTGCACCAGACGAAGGTCGTTCGACTTCAGCAATATAGATTCGGTTTCACTTCCGCTGGCTTCGAGAAAAGTGTTGATAGGCTCCCTTATGAAACAATTGCTGATAAATGCCTGCTTAACATGATTAAATTTTAATACAGTCTGTACATTGCGGGCAGCCGCTGTTTGCAATCCATTGATTTGCAATCCATTGACATGACTCGCAAATATCGCAGGTCCGGCAACAGGGTTAACCGACACATTCGTAAAGGTGATCCCTTTCGAGGCTCGGATATCAAAACCGGTTTTTGTTTCCATGACGACATTGCTAAAAGATACATTTTCAATCGGCATTTCTTCCAAACCATTTAAATAGCCAGCCTGCTCACCTTGTGCTGTGATATTGCTCAAATGGATATTTCTAAATATAGGCGTTCGTTCTGTGACGGGCTCGATCTCTGTTTTGGCGTATTGCATATCCAATACGATGGCTTGCTGCTTAATGTTTTTCATGACAATATTACTCACCTGAATATCCTCAACGACACCGCCGCGGCCTCTAGCTGTTTTAATTCGAATACCGCGATCGGTACCATCAAAAATACAGTTGCTAATCACGATCTTCTTCACATCGCCTGACATTTCACTACCGATAACGACTCCACCATGGCCGGATAACATCGTACAATTTGTAATCGTGTAATTTTCGGCGGGGCGTGCTTCTTTTCTCCCTGATCGATCTTTTCCCGACTTAATGGTGATGCAGTCATCCCCTACACTAATGTGACAGTTGGCGATATGAACGTTGCTGCACGACTCTGGATTAATACCGTCCGTGTTGGGTGAAGGCGGGTTGTTAATCGTCACACCATCCACTGTTACATTATCACAGAACTCTGGATTAACGGTCCAAAAAGGTGAATTTTTAATGGTAATACCATCTATGCGCACATTTTTACAATACATCGGTTGAATAAAGGGCGGCCGAAGAAAACCCCGCTCTACCCACCCCGGTAAGTCGGGATGCAACACCTCTTTATTTAACTTGTGAAATTCTTTCTGCCAGGTTGATTCGGGAGAATTTTTGACATGCACTTCGGAGTAGGCCCACCATTTTTTTCCGTTTCCGTTGAGTGTTCCCCGCCCCGTGATGCGGATATTTTCTGCTTCATAGGCGTAAATAAAGGGGGAAAAATTGGTAACCATGGTCCCTTCCCATCGACTTGGCACCATCGGCAGGTAATGATCGAAATTATCACTGAAACAAAGTTCTGCTCCAGCTTCTATAAATAGGGTGATATTGCTTTTTAAATGAATCGGACCGGTCAGATAGGTTCCCGGTGGAAAATAAACGGTCCCACCACCGGCCTGCGAGGCTTTCGAAATCGCTTCTTTAATAGCGGTCGTAGCCAGCGCAGAGCTGTCATTTTTAGCACCAAAGTCGACAACATTCAACACCGATTGTGCTTGTGCAACGAACGAAAATAACGCACAAAAGAGAAGATATAAGCTGCGCATGTTAATTGATTTTAGCATTCAGTTCACCCAATTTTTTGCTGGAAGCGACGCGCTTACCGTCCACAAATAGCAGGAACCCTTTACCCTTGCCGTATTTTGTGCCGGTTTTATCCCAAAGGACGGTTAATGTTCGACCATGATAGCTAATGTTATCCAGGCAAAACCAGTCCCATACGCCAAGAGGCACTAATGGTTTAACACTTATACGATTTGTACTTGCCGGCTTTAAGCCAACAAGGTCATTAATCACCAGGTCACAAAATCCCGAATGGTTATAAAAACTACTCCGTGGGTTATCTCCTTTTAGCCAATAACCGGTTTTTTCATCTTGATATTCGCCAAGATAAGGCTTTCCATTCTTCTGGTGGGCAAGTGCATATTGCCGAAGCGTCTGATAAAACACCTCCTTATCAATTCCGTCATGCTGTTTATAATCCGTAAGAAAATTCGCCAAGGCTTTCAGCGTCTGCGTCGTGGCAAAAGGCCAAATCGCCCCATCCCACTCACAACTATGTCCGGTACCCCGCGTGCGGAATGTAGGCTCTCTTCGCTCGGCCGTAGTTAAGCCCCAAGGCGCCTGAAATCCGGCCGTATCGCTTAGCTGCAGCCATGCCTTTGCAAAGGCACCTTCATCCGGTGGTAGCTTGAAATACCATGGAATAAATCCAATCGCCTCCCTAGCTGCAAGGGTACCGTCGGGATGCCGCGTACGAAAAAAATTCCCTTTAGCATCCCAAAGGCTATCAATCACTAAATGGCTCAGGAGATCTGCCTTGCGCTTGTATTTGTCCTCCAAGCTATCGACCTCGAGAAGTTGACCCATTTGCGCTAAAGCACGTGCATTACCATACATATAACTATTGATACTAGGCCTTCTATTTTGTATCCGTCGACCACCACTTACCGACTCCTCCATTCCATCTTTCACGTCGAACTGCCAAAATAAGCCGCTCGACAAACCGCGCTCGCTTTCCCACCGTTCGTAATCTTTTACTAATAAAGGAAGCCATTTCGAAAGCGCTTCTTTATTTTGTTGAACAAGATACAAGTTGTACACGGCATCACTCAACCAGCTGCTAAAGGAATGAAATTTAGAAGGCTTAAATGTGGGTTCTCTGATTAACCAAAAATCAATATATTGTTGGAGATATGCCGGATTTCGTAACCAACGACCTTCGTAAATATGATGACCTAGTGCACAGCTAATCGCACCATATTTCCCTTCATGCCCAACGGATTCAATAAATTCCGTGAAGATAAAACCATCAGGTGTTTCCTTCAAATGCTTGCGAAAACTCCACCAGCGGTAGTTATAAATCTGTTGAATGGCTGAGTCCGGGCATTCAAATAATGGAACATTTTCTGCCAGCCAGTTGAATGATTGACTATTTGGAATGAAGTTAACGACGGCTTCACTGTCAATGCGATTAAAATATTCAACATCTCGTTTTAAAGCGGCGGTTGTTAGCACGAAAGGCTTCGCCTGCCCAAAAGAAGGAAGTCTCAAACCCGTGCTGAATAAAAACAGCAACAGGCAGTATTTATATAGTTGTTTTTGTATTAACATGTTCTTCATTTCTCCCCTTGCGATGTTCAATTTAAGATGATAGGAGTCGGTATTTCCAATTTTTCAGCTAAGATCGTATAATCTTCATATAGTTTGTCTATAGCCTCCTTTATTGGAGCATCCAAGCTGCCAACCTTTCTTCGGCTATACAAGGAGATAGCTAAGCCTCTTTTCTGTAAAAAATATTTTGCAACAATCGGATATACACGATGCATCACGTCCATGTTGTCTATTAAAAATTGCTGCACCCATGCAATTTGTTCTGAAAGTTTTGCATCCTCAAAATGTCGGCATAGCCAAACGATTAATTCCGGGAAATAATTTCCTTGTATACAAGATACGCCGGCTGAGCCCGCTTTTAATGATTCAACTGCATGCACCATATAGGCATCATATAAACCGAAAGCTGGATTTTGCGCTTCTGTTAATTTTAGTCGAATCTGCTCAATCGATAAACAAGTATCCTTATGATAAATAATTCTTCCTGTGCCAACAAAACGTCCCAGCTGTTCCGGATGAAGCAGGCGTTTATAAGGTTCGGGGCACTCATAGAACCCCAGTGGAATGCCCTTCGTTAATTCAAACAACTCGAACACCCGTTCTTCAAAAACAGCATCGCTTTCCGTTTCATCAGCAATCAAACCCGTTATCAAAATAACGGCCTCTACACCTAATAAGTAGATTTGACGGATGAAGTTTGCCTGAACAGCGACATTGCCTTTAACAGAGCTGGCGGCCACCACGGGAACACGTCCATTTACCTGTTCTACTACTACCTGAATGAGCTGTAGACTTTCTTTGGCAGTAAGCTCAAACATCTCACTCGATTGACAATTGGCGAACAAACCGGATGCTCCGGCGGCGATATAAAATTCCGTTAATTGACGAAGTCCATCGAAGTCTATCGCTCCGTTTTCCAGGTAAGGCGTAAGCATAACGGGGATAAATCCCTTTTCTTTCTGTTCCATCGCTATAGATTAGTTCTTTTTTGGTTGTTCTATCTGCAATGCCCGTATGATTCTTCCATACTTGGAACAAATGCAAATAAATGGTTAGAACAAAAACAAAGTTATTCGTGCTTTAACGATGTTTCTTATAATATATTTGCTGTAAATTATAGGATATTAGCGTATGAGGCACGAAGCTTTAAGGCTGCACAGCCTCCCATTATCTTATTGGCTCATCATCAAGCTGTAAGCTATTCCTCATTCATAATTCATCATTCAACACTAATAAAGCCCTACTTCAACGATTCAACTACTTAACGACCGCAAGTTTTAAACCCACGCCGACCCTGTCATCCCATTGGCTAATCAACTAATTGGCTAATTAACGATTCCCCTTTCCACGAATTGAAGCCGTAAAGACCCCGACCAGATAGATCGTCAGCGTCCCGACAACAATGATCATATTAGCATGTAAAGTACTTTTTAGGTAAGCGTAGTCAGCAGGAATTAAATAAGAGAGGCTCGTCCATAGGATCACTAAGATACCGACAATCGTAGCAAGAATTGCATCGTGATTCTGCGCTCGTTTACTTAGCATACCCAATAAAAAAAGGCCTAGCATACCGCCTGCAAATATGCCTGATAATTGCCACCAGATATCCAAAATACTTTTCACACCAATCATCATAATCCCCGTTCCCATCCCCAATAAACCAAAAACAACCGTTGCCACATGTAATAAACGTAAAGTTTGCTTATCATCTTGGTCTTTTCTTATATATCGTTGATAAATATCTACAGAAAAAACAGTCGCAGAAGCATTCATACCGGAACTGATGGTACTCATCGCCGCCGATAAAATGGCAGAAACGATCAGACCGATCAAACCGGTTGGTATTTTAGTGACCATGAAATAGGGCATGACCTTATCGCCATAATCCGCCGGTGTTAGCGTACTTGCTAATGTCGATAAACGCTGGGGTGAAGCCGTTGCACCTAAACGTTCGGCAGCAACTTGCAACTTTATCGGTTCAATCAGACTAGGATTCGCATCATAATAGGCAAACAAACACGTTCCTATAATAAAAAACAACAAGGAGGCGGGTAGGTAAATCCAAACACACAACCAAACGGATTTACTCGCTTCACGCGGCGATGAGGCCGTATGATACCGTTGGACATAGTTTTGATCCATCCCAAAATTATTGAGATTGATAAAAAAACCGTAGAAGAGTACCACCCAAAAGGTAGATGTTGTTAAATCAGGAGCAAAACTACCTAGACTAAACTTGTCATGAGCCCGACCGATCTCCACAATTTTTGGAATCCCGCCCGGCATATTGGAAACAATCAAATAGATGATCAATACGGCGCCAAGTGTCTTAATGACGCCTTGCACAACCTCTGTCCATATCACCGCCTCGATTCCTCCCATCACGGTGTATATAATAATACAAATGCCGGTAACCAACATAATTGTTTCCATGGAGTAACCCGTTAAAGCCTGTATGCTCAGGGCAATTCCAAAGAATACAGATCCCATTCGAGCAAGTTGGTTTAATAAAAAACAAGCGACTGCATAGGTTCTTGCCCAAGGTCCAAAACGATGCTCTAAATGTGTATAGGCAGATACCTCACCCGAGCTTCTATAAAAAGGAACAAAGTATTTAACCGCAATCCAGGCGGCAATTGGCATTGATAAGCTAAACACGAAAGAGTTCCAATTACTACCAAAGGACTTTCCGGGCACACCGAGAAAAGTGTTACTGCTTAAAAAAGTTGCATAGATGGATAAACCGATTGCCCATCCCGGGATTAAACCAGCGGCCTTGGTAAACTGCTCAGCGTTTTTGTTTTTTCGTGAAAACCAAACCCCAACCAGCACCATGGCTAGTAAATAAACGGCAATGATTACCAAGTCTACAATCGGAAGGTTCTGCATCATTGTAATTAGTTAATCCCTGTCTTGCTGTATGATCAAAGTGACCAAGTCATAAAGGTAAGGACAAGTACCAAAAATGCAGTTTCTTTACCTTTTGTTCTTCAACATTCTTAGCTTTTTTCTATATGAAATTATCAAGTAACGCTTTTTCTCCCCAAAACCCTAGATAATTGTAATAAAGAAAAAAACGATTTTTTTAACTTCTTTCTTTCTCCGCGAAAGAAAGAAGCAAAGAAAGCTCGCCGCTTCAAAATTTACAGGAATGGTAGTGCCTCCTAGTGCTAGCTGTAAATTTTGGAGGCGGCATTTTTTTTAGAACGGAGAGTCTTTACTTTTAACCGGACGAATTAACTCTAGCTTTGACCAGAGGGCATGTGCGTGGGAAAAACGGTCTTGGAGGATACCGAGGCCGTTTTTCCTACGCACAGTGCTAAATTGAGGGCTGAAGAAATGATACGTCCGGTTAAAAGCATTAACCGTTGGCTTTGGAAAATGTCGCCTAGGAAATTTGCGGTTTGCATGTTGATGCACTATCGTTTAAAGCAAAGTTCCAAGCGGCGAGTCTTTGGTTACTTTCTGCGGAAGAAAGTGACAAAAAAAATCGTTCTTTTAATTTTAACATTCGATTGAATATTACTATCCGAAGTCCACAGAAGCAACTTCAATACCATTAAAATAGACACATTTAGAAAGCCAAACAACTAAAATTGTGCTATTAATTTCTCAATCAGGGTGTAAAAACTTATCTTTAGGCCTTAACCTCAAAACTATTAAACTTATGGATCCATCTTTATCTCCCATATTAATGATTGTAGGCGCTGTTATAGCCTTGTTTTTATTTTTGTACATCCTACCGGTGAATCTATGGTTTACGGCCCAACTTTCGGGAGTAAAGGTCAATCTGTTAAATCTTGTTTTAATGCGATTACGGAAGGTGTCCCCATCGCTTGTTGTGAATGCGATGATCACTTCCACGAAAGCCGGGCTGAATATAACTTCGAATGATATCGAAACACATTACCTGGCAGGAGGCAATGTGAACAAAGTAATAAAAGCATTGATATCAGCAGATAAAGCGAATATCCCCTTGGATTTTAAACTCGCGACGGCGATCGATCTGGCGGGGCGTGATGTATTTGATGCGGTGCAAATCTCCGTAAATCCTCGTGTGATTAACACCCCACCTGTTGCAGCAGTTGCAAAGGATGGCATCCAACTGATCGCCAAAGCGCGCGTAACCGTGCGTGCGAATATAAACCAGCTCGTTGGCGGGGCGGGAGAGGAAACAATTTTAGCACGGGTAGGCGAAGGGATTGTCACCACGATCGGTTCGGCCGGTAACCATAAAGAAGTCTTGGAAAATCCGGATAAGATTTCCAAAACAGTGTTGGAAAAAGGTTTGGACAGTGGTACCGCCTTCGAAATTCTTTCGATTGATATTGCTGATATCGACATCGGGGAAAATGTTGGCGCTAAATTGCAAACCGATCAGGCAGAAGCTGATTTAAAAGTCGCAAACGCGAGAGCCGAAGAAAGAAGAGCAATGGCAGTTGCTTCCGAACAAGAGATGCGTGCGAAAGCACAAGAGGCGCGCGCAAAAGTAATTGAAGCGGAATCTCAAATTCCACTTGCGATGGCTGAGGCTTTTCGAAGTGGAAATTTGGGGGTAATGGATTATTATAAAATGCAAAACATACAGGCTGATACCGATATGCGCGAGTCGATCGCCAAACCCGGTGCTGAAAATAAAGGAAAAAATAAATAAATTTCTTTAGTTGCGGGTTATGGGTTGTCTGTTGTGAGAGAAATAAAACCTTTTCTTAACTTTGTAGGCAGATGAGCAACGCAAGTCGACCTATTACGGATAAAGAGGTACTTTATGAAGATAATCACCTGATCGCTATTAATAAGCGTGCAGGGGATATTGTTCAAGTGGATGATACAGGAGATGAACCGCTTGACGAAAAAGTGAAACAATACCTTACCAAAAAGTATGACAAGCCAAATGGTGCCTTCCTTGGTGTTGTGCACCGTCTAGACCGGCCGGTAAGTGGGGTCATTTTATTCGCAAAAACCAGTAAGGCACTCGATCGCATTAACCGAATGTTCAAAAGCAGGGATATGCACAAAACCTATTGGGCTGTAGTACGTAATAGACCTGCGCAACCTGAAGGAACTTTGATTCATTGGCTTGTTAAAAATTCCGGCAAGAATGTGACAAAGGGCTTTGATCATGAGGTAAAGGGGAGCTTACGTGCAGAATTGCACTATAAGTTGATTGGGGAATTGAATGGCTATTATCTAATCGAAGTGAACCCCGTGACCGGTAGACCCCATCAAATCCGTGTTCAGTTAGCCTCGCTGAATTGTCCAATCGTAGGCGATAATAAATACGGATACCCCCGTGGAAGTTTGAAAAAAAGTATTTGCTTGCATGCGCGTAAACTGGTTTTTGAACATCCGGTAAAAAAGGAAGAAGTGCGGATTTTTGCCCCCTTGCCACGAGATGGTTTTTGGGAACGTTTTGAGATTTTTGGGGAGTAGTTGAGTAGTGATGAATTATGAATGATGAGCGATGAGTGATGAATTGCCTTTTTACTTCCTGCCTACCGTAGGCAGGTTTGCTTTTGAATTTTTACTTTTTACTTTTGAATTATTGATATCTTGTTTATTTTTTTAAGGCATCAATGAGCCCTTCGGGGTTTTTACTTTTGAATTTGTCAACATGAAAAGAGTTTGGATTTATCAGGCGTCAAGACCGTTTAATGCCAACGAAGAGGAAATTGTTCTGAATAAATTGGCGGCCTTTACCTCTCAATGGAAGGCCCACGGAAAAGAATTAGCCGCTTATGTTGAAATAAAATACCATTTATTTATCGTTATTACGGTTGATCAGTCTTTTGCCATGCCTAGCGGTTGCTCCATCGACAAGTCGGTACATATCTTAAAAGAATTGGAAGGTGAACTGGACATTTCTTTATTTGATAGAATGCAAATTGCATACAAAGAGGGAGCAGCGATACGGATCGCACCAAGAGCCAAATTTGAACAATTGATTGCTCAAGGTGTAATTACCGAAAATACAATTGTTTTTAATAACCTAGTTGATAACGGAGATGACTTGTTGACGAAATGGGAAGTTCCGTTTAAAGAGAGCTGGCACGCGCGTGTGTTTGCTTAATCGGGAATGATACTATGTCCCATATAGCGAACAATCGCGTTCGCTTTTCGATTAATGTAAGCTGTGGGTCTCGCGGGCGACCAACGCCTGGGGTTCGGTAATACAGCGATAATCAGTGCTGCTTGTCTTTTTGTAAGCGAGCTTGCAGGCTTGTTAAAATTCGTTCGGGTGGCGGCATATGCACCGTAAAGCCCATCACCGGTTTCGATTACATTGAGATAGACTTCTAAAATTCGCTTTTTACCCCATAACAACTCGATGAGTATCGTAAAATAACTTTCGAAACCTTTTCGAACCCAGGAACGACCTGGCCACAGAAAGACATTTTTTGCGGTTTGCTGACTAATGGTGCTTCCTCCACGCATGGCCTTTCCCGCTTGATTTTTTTTGTATGCATCTCGTATTGCCCGGATGTCGAAACCGGCATGCTCCATGAAATTGGCATCTTCTCCGGCAATGGCTGCTTTTTTTAAATTGTCGGATAGCTCATCATAACTTACCCAGTGTTTTTCCAATTTCCAATCCTTTCCATCGAACTTCCGTTCAACCCCTCGTTGCAGCATGAGCCAGGTAATGGGTGGATTAATAAAACGAAAAATGAATACCCAACCGCCTGTGATGATCATAAAATATAAGGCGAGGTGAGCAAAAAAGACACCGTACTTCCGTTGCCGAATAAGCGTTAGCAGTCGATCCTTTACAAAAAAGGAAGATTTGTTTTTCTTATGCTTTGCTGAACTTTTCTTCCGAAATTGATTTTTTTTCGGTGTTCGTTTAATCGCCATTGATAATAGGTGGTATTGATGTTCCCCTGATTCAGCTGCAAACCTAAAAATAAAATATGATTATCCTATAGTGTTCATTATACCTGCAAGGAAATCGTTTTAATATGTAGATGAAGGTGTTTATGTTAAAAGAACGATTATTTTTGTCACTTTCTTCCGCAGAAAGTAACCAAAGACTCGTCGCTTGGAACTTTGCTTTAAACGATAGTGCATCAACGTGCAAACCGCAAATTTCCTAGGCGACATTTTCCAAAGCCAACGGTTAATGCTTTTAACCGGATGTATCATTTCTTCAGCCCTCAATTTAGCACTGTGCGTAGGAAAAACGGCCTCGGTATCCTCCAAGACCGTTTTTCCCACGCACATGCCCTCTGGTCAAAGCTAGAGTTAATTCGTCCGGTTAAAAGTAAAGACTCTCCGGTCTAAAAAAAATGCCGCCTCCAAAATTTACAGCTAGCACTAGGAGGCACTACCATTCCTGTAAATTTTGAAGCGGCGAGCTTTCTTTGCTTCTTTCTTTCGCGGAGAAAGAAAGAAGTTAAAAAAATCGTTCCTTTAATATTAACAGTACGTTAACATCTTAAGACGACTGCAATTTTGCTAGCTGTTCATCGATCAACTTCAGTCCTTCCCCAAAACTATGTGGCACATAATCCAGTTTCTCATAGGCCTTATCTAATATAAAACCCGTTCTCTTCGGACGTTTAGCATCTTGATTAAGTGCTTCTGATGCTTCTTTACAAATAAACGAGGCGTCGAGACGATAGTGCTCAATCACCGCCTCCACGATTTCACAAATGCTGAACATGTCTTTACCTGAAATATGGTAAATTCCCGTAGCGTTTCGTTCGGCAACAACCAGGCATGCTTTCGCCAAATCTTCCGCTAAAGTAGGCATCCGCCATTGATCATTCACCACACGAATCGGTTGGCCATTTTCCAGCGCGTTTTTAGCCCATAATACGATGTTGCTTCTACTTAAATCCCGAAGAACACCGTATACTAAAATAGTACGAACAATCGACCAAGGGCAGGCTGCTTGCTGTAGCAAATTTTCTGCAGCCATCTTATGTTCACCATAAATATTCACCGGATTAGGCCGATCATCCTCTTCATAAGGGCCTTCTTCACCGTCAAACACGAAGTCGGTTGACAAATGAATCAAATGAATGTTTCTGTCTTCGCAGATCTTGATTAAATTAGCCACCGCTGCCACGTTCACTTCATAACTCTTGGCGGGTTCTCTTTCACAGGCATCTACATTAGCCATAGCTGCTGTGTTAATAATAATGTCCGGACTATAAGTCTCAATTGCTTTTAAAACTTGCGCATGATGTGTAATATCTAAATCCAGGTAATGATAGGCCTTCGCGTCAAAACGATCGGCACCCCTTGAACTCGCTATATATTCGAAGTTGGGAAACTGCCCCTGTACTAAAAGATCTGTAATCTTTTGCCCCAATAAACCATTACTGCCTGTTACTAATAATCTCTTCATGTGATGTCATTAAACGCTTTCCATAAGTGGCGACAAAGATGTACGATCTAATCCCCTTAAAGCTTTCCTAAATTAAGACGAAAATAGCAGCAAATTGTTTAGGCGCGCAAAAAATATTCTTCCAAAAGCGCTCGCTGCATCACAGGCTTGATAAAGTCAAAGAAATCATTTATAGACAATGAATTACAGATTCATTCTTCCAAAAATCCCCCTTGAAGTCTACGAAAACGCCCATCACTTCAAGTGCAATTTTTCCGAACAAAAATTCTTTTCATTTAAGTGTTTGATATTCCAGTAGAAAGCGTATTTTTGCAGTCCGAAATAAAGCCCTTAAATGGCAATAAATCTGTACATTATTTAAAAAAACATAGTTTCTTATATGTCCAACACCGGAAAAATAGCGCAAATAATCGGACCAGTAGTAGACGTCAGCTTTGCAGGCGATGCTAAATTACCGAAAATTTTCGACGCATTGGAAATCGAAAAAGCAAACGGACAACGTATTGTTTTAGAGGTTCAGCAACATTTAGGAGAAGAACGCGTACGTACGATCGCCATGGATTCTACCGATGGTCTTGTACGGGGTATGCCTGTAAAGGATACCGGAGCTCCTATAAAGATGCCAATAGGCGATGACATTAAGGGCCGTGTATTTAACGTAGTTGGAGATGCCATTGACGGTATTAAAGAACTCGATAAATCAAACGGACGTCCTATCCACAATTTACCCCCGAAATTCGAAGATCTTTCTACCGAAACGGAAGTGCTTTATACCGGTATCAAAGTAATCGACTTATTGGAACCTTATGCTAAAGGTGGTAAAATCGGTTTATTCGGAGGTGCAGGTGTAGGTAAAACCGTACTTATCCAAGAATTGATCAACAACATCGCAAAAGCGTATTCCGGACTATCGGTGTTCGCAGGTGTAGGTGAACGTACACGTGAGGGAAATGACCTTCTTCGCGAGATGATTGAATCAGGGATCATCACTTACGGTGATGAATTCTTGCATAGTATGGAAAAAGGCGATTGGAACTTAGGTCAAGTAGATACAGATGCATTGAAAGAATCCAAAGCTACTTTCGTTTTCGGTCAAATGAATGAGCCTCCCGGTGCGCGTGCACGGGTTGCGCTTTCGGGACTCACTATCGCTGAATATTTCCGTGATGGAGACGGTGAAGGTGCAGGAAAAGATATCTTATTCTTTATCGATAACATTTTCCGTTTTACACAAGCCGGATCAGAAGTATCTGCATTATTAGGTCGGATGCCTTCTGCGGTGGGTTACCAACCTACATTGGCAACGGAAATGGGACTAATGCAAGAACGTATTACTTCTACCAAACGAGGTTCCATTACCTCCGTTCAGGCAGTATATGTACCAGCGGATGACTTAACAGACCCTGCTCCTGCTACTACCTTTGCACACTTAGATGCAACTACGGTATTGTCACGTAAAATTTCCGAGCTAGGTATTTATCCAGCGGTAGACCCTCTGGATTCAACATCACGTATCCTTAACCCGACTATTCTTGGTGACGAGCATTATAATACCGCACAAAGAGTTAAAGAAATCTTACAACGTTATAAGGAACTACAAGATATCATTGCCATCTTAGGTATGGATGAGTTATCGGAGGAAGATAAACTAGTTGTCCGCCGTGCGCGCCGAGTACAACGTTTCTTATCACAACCTTTCCATGTTGCAGAACAATTTACAGGTTTAAAAGGTGTTTTAGTGGATATCAAAGAGACCATCAAGGGCTTTAACATGATCATGGATGGTGAGGTTGATGAATATCCTGAGGCTGCATTTAACCTAGTTGGTGGCATTGAAGATGCGATCGCAAAAGGCAAAAAGCTTTTAGAAGAAGCAAACGCGTAAAAATTATCGTATAGCGTATCAAGTTTCAAAGCTTGGTACGCATTACCTAGTATATATGGAACTTAATATTATTACACCAGACCAATCAATATTCAGCGGACAAGCCCATTCTGTAACGGTACCGGGAAGTGCAGGCTCTTTCGAGATTTTGAAAGACCACGCACCTATTATTTCTACACTGGACGATGGCAAGGTCATTATTCGCAACAATAAAGATATTGAAGTCATTATTATTAAAGGCGGGGTGGTTGAAGTACTCGACAATAAAATTACCGTGCTTGCTGAAGGTGTTGTAACAGAAGAAAACTAGAAGAAAAGCAAACAAAGAAAGCCCGGTAATCAAAAGGTTACCGGGCTTTTTTTTGATAGAAATTTTTGTCCATCGGTCAATTTTAGGAAGAAAATAGCGAAAATTTACTATGCATGCATAAATACATACCGTATACCGAATTAGGTTTTAGTCTATTTATTGAGCACTTATATGGTAAAACAGCTATATTGTGCAGAATAAAATTTCGAACAGAACAATATTATTAAAACAAAATATCAAATTTAACAAATCCTTAATAGCTATTGCCTTTGTAATTATAAGCTACTATTTTGGGAAAACAATTAATTGGCAATAAAACCTGTAGAAGACAAGACGAAGTCAGTCCATACTATTTACAGATCGGATAACAAAAATAATAGATTAACTGCGACATGCTAACTGAACAAAAAACTGAACTAAACAAGTACAGCAAAGTGTTTACACAAGATAAAACACAACCTGCTGCTCAAGCCATGCTTTACGGCATTGGTCTTACGGACGAAGACATGAACAAAGCACAAGTCGGCATTGCAAGTATGGGTTATGATGGTAATACCTGTAACATGCATTTAAACGATTTGGCTCAAGTGGTCAAAAAAGGCGTATGGGATCATGACTTGGTTGGTTTGGTATTTAATACAATCGGTGTAAGTGACGGTATGAGTAACGGAACCGATGGTATGCGTTATTCCTTAGTGAGTAGAGATATTATAGCCGATAGTATAGAAGCAATTTGTGGTGGACAATATTACGATGGTGTGATTACAATTCCAGGTTGTGATAAAAATATGCCAGGATCCATCATGGCAATGGGAAGACTCAATCGTCCTTCTATCATGGTGTATGGAGGCACTATTGCCCCAGGTCATTATAAGGGGGAGGATTTAAATATTGTATCTGCATTCGAAGCACTCGGGAAAAAAATAGCAGGAACTATTAGTGAGGAGGATTTTATAGGAGTCATCAAACATACTTGCCCCGGTGCAGGTGCCTGTGGCGGTATGTATACAGCTAATACGATGGCTTCGGCCATCGAAGCGCTAGGTATGAGCCTTCCATACTCCTCTTCAAACCCGGCCGTTAGCGAAGAAAAAAGAAAGGAATGTTTGGAGGCTGGAAAATATATCCGCATCCTATTGGAACGGGATATAAAACCTTCCGACATTATGACTCGCAAGGCTTTTGAAAACGCTTTACGTGTCATTGTCATCCTCGGTGGAAGTACCAATGCTGTATTGCATTTTATAGCAATCGGAAAGAGCGTAGGTGTTGAAATTACGCAAGATGATTTTCAACGCATGAGTGATACAACACCGGTATTGGCAGATTTTAAACCAAGTGGTAAATACTTAATGCAAGATCTCCACCAATATGGAGGTATCCCGGCTGTCATGAAATACCTTTTGAATGAGGGATTACTTCATGGCGACTGCTTAACGGTTACGGGTAAAACCTTAGCTGAGAACTTGGAAAACATTGAGCCGATCAATTTGAAGAAACAGCAAATCGTGCAAACCCTTGACAATCCTATCAAAGCAACCGGTCACCTACAAATTCTGTATGGTAATTTGGCTGAAAAAGGGAGCGTAGCTAAAATTTCAGGTAAAGAAGGTGAACGTTTTGAAGGCCCTGCAAGAGTCTTTGATGGAGAGAAACACTTGATTGAAGGCTTAGGGAATGGAACTGTGAAACCCGGCGACGTAGTAGTTATTAAAAATGAAGGACCAAAGGGGGCTCCTGGTATGCCGGAAATGTTAAAACCCACTTCTGCCATTATCGGCTACGGATTAGGAAAAAGTGTTGCTCTGATTACCGATGGCCGTTTTAGTGGCGGTACGCACGGATTTGTAGTCGGACACATCACACCGGAGGCTTATGAAGGGGGACTTATTGGCTTGGTTGAAGATAATGATATCATCGAAATTGATGCTGTCAACAATACGATCACATTAAAGGTCGCCGATGAGCTCATTGCCGAAAGAAGGCGTAATTGGAAACAACCCAGCCTAAAGGTCAATAAAGGCGTTCTATATAAATATGCCAAAACGGTTTCAACTGCCGCAGAAGGTTGTGTAACAGATGAATAAAGCAAAAGGCAAGAAGAAAGAGAAAAGAGTATTACTATAGCTTAAAGCTAATAACTGTATCAATAAGACGAATAACGAGTAACAAACCACCAATAACGAAAAGGATATGAATACGCTCGAAGTTACAAAAGAAGCTCCTCAGCAAGCACAAGAGGAAAAGGCAACAACAACAAAGATCTCAGGCTCTCAAGCTGTATTAGAGGCATTTATTGCTGAAGGAGTGGACACCATATTCGGTTATCCGGGAGGTGCCATTATGCCCATTTATGATGCGCTATATGATTACAACGATCGATTGAAACATATATTGGTGCGCCATGAACAAGGGGGTATACATGCAGCCCAAGGCTATGCCCGTACTTCGGGAAAAACCGGTGTTGTCTTTGCTACCAGTGGCCCGGGAGCGACCAATTTAGTTACAGGACTGGCAGATGCCATGATTGATAGCAATCCGATTGTATGTGTCACCGGGCAAGTATTCGCCCATCTGTTAGGGACAGATGCCTTTCAGGAAACCGATGTTATCAATATCACAACACCGGTAACGAAGTGGAATTATCAAGTGACTGATGCCTGCGAAATTCCTGCGGCTTTGGCCAAGGCATTTTATATCGCTAAAACCGGCCGACCCGGCCCCGTGTTAATCGATATTACAAAAAATGCACAATTGCAATTGTTCGATTATGAAGGTTATAAGGCCTGCAATCATGTAAGAAGTTATCGCCCGGCTCCAATCGTACGAAAAGAATATATAACGGAAGCGGCTGAACTGATTAATCAAGCAAAAAAACCTTTTGTGCTTTTTGGTCAGGGTGTTATCTTAGGTAAAGCTGAAAATGAGTTTAAAGCCTTTATCGAAAAAACGGGAATTCCTGCTGCCTGGACAATTATGGGGTTAAGTGCCCTTCCAACAGACCACCCGTTGAACGTGGGTATGTTAGGTATGCACGGCAATTATGCGCCCAATGTTTTAACAAACGAATGTGACGTACTTATTGCTATCGGCATGCGTTTTGACGACCGGGTTACAGGCCGCCTCGATAAATATGCCAAACAAGCGAAGATTATTCATTTAGATATCGATCCTGCGGAAATCGACAAAAATGTAAAAACAACCGTACCGGTATGGGGCGATTGTAAGGAAACATTGCCGTTGCTCACCAGCTCAGTTCAAGCCAGTCAACACAAGGAGTGGGTGCAGAAATTCCGTGAGCTTGAGCAAGAAGAAGTGAAAGAAGTAATTCACGCTGAATTGAATCCTCAAGAAGGTGAAATGACCATGGGCGAAGTCATTAATGTATTGAACGAATTGACGAACGACGATGCCGTCATTGTGACAGACGTTGGCCAACACCAAATGGTAGCCTGTCGTTACGCCCGCTTCAAACAGTCCAAAAGCAATGTTACTTCCGGTGGATTAGGCACCATGGGATTTGGATTGCCGGCGGCGATTGGAGCTTGGTATGGTGCACCTCAACGTAATGTAGTGGCCATCATCGGTGATGGTGGGATCCAAATGACTATTCAGGAGTTGGGTACAATCATGCAGTTCGGTGCAAAGGTTAAGATCTTGATCCTCAATAACCAGTTTTTGGGTATGGTGCGCCAGTGGCAACAGCTGTTTCATGATAAACGTTACTCTTTTGTAAACATCACAAGCCCTGATTATGTCGCCGTAGCCAAAGGCTATTATATTCCTGGAAAACGAGTGGATCAGCGAGCTAATTTAAGAGAGGCATTGCAAGAAATGTTGAACCACGATGGTTCTTACCTATTGGAAGTAATGGTCGGCAAAGAAAATAATGTTTTCCCGATGGTACCGCAAGGAAGCAGCGTAAGCGAAATAAGATTGAAATAGCTTTCAAAGTAAAAATTCAAAAGTAAAAAGTAAAAGGCGATGATGAATGTTGATACTTTGATGGAGGGTGGTGCAGTTTATAACATTAAACATAGGACATATCATTTTTCAAAGGCAGTTGTTCTTTTTGTAAAGGATCAAAAATATCCTGCTGTGTTTTCATCGCTTTTTGATCAATTAATACGGAGCACTACTTCAATTGGAGCTAACTTGGTGGAGGGAATTGCCGGTTCTTCAAAGAACGACTTCATTAAGTTCTATACAATTTCGCTAAAATCAGCAAACGAGACAAAATATTTGCTTTGCCTAATAAGGGATACGGTAATAGAAAATAAACAAGAAGAGATTAACAAATTGATAAATGAGGCCGATGAGCTATCAAAAATTATTGCCTCCATTATCGTTAAAACAAAAGACAACAAGATAAAAGATTAGAATATAGCGCACCATGCTTTTTTTAATTTTTACTTTTTAATTTTTAATTTCCAATGGAAAAACAAGAATATACAATCACGGTTTATGCAGAGAACACCATCGGCATGATCAGCAGAATTGCCATCATATTCTCTCGTCGTAAAATAAATATTGAGAGTCTGAACACCTCTCCTTCGGAAGCGCACGGTATTCATCGTTTTACCATTGTGATTACGGAGTCAGAAGAGGTAGTCCGTAAATTATGCAGACAAATTGAAAAACAAGTTGAAGTACTCAAAGCCTATTATAACACCAATGATGAGGTTATATGGCAAGAACAAGCTTTATACAAAGTTCCAACCAGCATCGTAACGGAAAAAGCTCCTATTGAGCGCTTATTACGTGAATATGGTGCTCATGCAGTCGTCATTCGAAACGATTACACCGTTTTTGAAACCGCAGGGCACCGCGAGGAAATAGATAAGCTTACCGAAGCTTTGGCTGAGTATAACTTAATTGAATTTGTGAGAAGTGCGCGCATTGCCATTATCAAGGACAGTGAAGGATTCCACAAAAAATTAAAGCAATTTGAGCTAGCAGAACCGGCCGAAGAGGTAGTCGAGAATGAATATCTTGATAAGCAGGACAAAGTCTTTACGATGTAAACATGGACGGTGTATTTAAATTTATTATAGACGCACGCAAGGCGTTTATCGAATTGATAGATGGATTATCGATAGAGGATGTCAATCGGATTCCCGAAGGATTTAATAATAATATCATTTGGAACTTTGGCCACATCGTGGTAAGTACACAAACACTAAGCTATGTTCGTACGGGTATTTGGCCGGACAAGCAGCAGGTGAAATTCGTGCATGCTTACGAAAAAGGCTCCAGACCATCCTACTTCGTAGATGCAGCTGAAATCGATGAATTAAAAGAATTGAGCATCACTACTATTTTAAAAATTGAGGAAGACTATAAAAAGGGGCTTTTCGATAAAATACAATCTTATCAGACTGCTACTTATGGAGCACTACTACAAGACATTGAAGCGGTATTGATCACCTCAATCGGCCATGACAGCCTACATTTTGGTTATGCGCAGGCTCAACAAAGAATAATAAGAAAATAACAATCAACGCAATAAAAGAAAAATTAGCAGATAAACGAAAATGGCAAATTATTTTAACACCCTACCACTTAGAGAGAAATTAAATCAGTTAGGCGTCGCCGAATTTATGGCTATCAGTGAATTTACAGATGGCGTGAGCGCACTAAAAGGTAAAAAAATCGTCATCGTGGGTTGCGGTGCTCAAGGCTTAAATCAAGGACTCAATTTAAGAGATAGCGGACTTGACGTTTCATACGCACTCCGTAAGGAAGCAATTGAACAAAAGAGAGATTCATGGAAAAATGCAACCGATAACAACTTTAAGGTAGGCACTTATGAAGAACTTATTCCAACAGCTGATCTTGTAAGTAATTTAACCCCTGATAAACAACACTCTTCGGTTATTGACGCCGTAATGCCTTTAATGAAAGAAGGTGCTACGCTATCTTATTCGCATGGCTTCAATATTGTAGAAGAAGGAAAACAGATCCGTAAGGACCTTACCGTTGTCATGATTGCACCAAAATGCCCCGGTTCTGAAGTAAGGGCTGAGTATTTACGTGGTTTTGGCGTACCGACCCTTATTGCGGTTCACCCTGAAAATGATCCTCAAGGCAAGGGCTTAGCGGAAGCGAAAGCTTATTGCGTTGGAACAGGTGGTCATAAAGCCGGCGTATTGCGTTCGTCATTCGTAGCGGAAGTAAAATCAGATTTAATGGGGGAACAAACCATTTTATGTGGACTTTTGCAAACAGGTTCCATCCTATCATTTGATAAAATGATCGAAAAAGGAATTGAACCGGGATATGCGTCTAAACTTGTTCAGTACGGGGTGGAAGTGATCACGGAAGCATTAAAGCAAGGTGGTATTACAGCGATGATGGACAGATTGAGCAATGTCGCTAAAATCAAAGCATTTGAAGTTTCTGAAGAGTTAAAAACCATTATGCGCCCGCTGTTTCAAAAACATCAAGATGATATCATGAGTGGTGAGTTCAGCCGTGTCATGATGGAAGATTGGGCGAATGGCGATAAGAATCTATTGGCTTGGCGTGCTGCTACGGGTGAAACTGCCTTTGAAAAAACACCTGCAGGAGACATCAAAATCGGAGAACAAGAATATTTTGATCATGCGGTATTTATGGTTTCTTATATTAAAGCCGGCGTTGAATTAGCATTCGAAACGATGGTAGAAGCTGGCATTAAACCGGAATCAGCTTATTACGAATCGTTGCATGAAACACCCTTAATTGCGAATACCATTGCGCGTAAAAAATTATTCGAAATGAATCGCGTAATTTCAGACACGGCTGAATACGGCTGTTATTTATTTGATCATGCGTGCAAACCATTGTTGGCTGATTTCATGAAAACTGTTGATACCGATATCATTGGAAAGAACTTCAATGAAGGGAAAGATGGCGCAGTTGATAATCAAGAATTAATTGCCGTTAATGATGCTATCCGCAACCATCCTGTAGAAAAAGTAGGGGCGGTATTACGGAGGGCAATGACGGCAATGAAAGCCATCAAAACCGCATAAAAAAGCGTGGTGTCTAAAATAAATTTACTTTTTAGACACCACCCTCCCCTGTTATTCAGTAAATCATTACCCGCTCTTATGGGTAACTTAATAACCGGAAAAGGAACGATTGTATATAAAAAGCAATTTATATAAGTTTGTATTACAAAACAACCACACGATATTAAAAAGGCATTCCAGCCCATTCGGCTATGATTAATCCCGTCGTTCATATTACCCATTTAAGTCTCCAATATGCACAGGATGTTATATTGGATCAACTAAGTTGGCAGATCCTTCCAGGAGAGCATTGGCTCATTGGTGGAAAAAGCGGTTCGGGAAAAAGTTCATTGGGAAAAGCGATTGCCGGACTTGAAAAGACAAGCGGCGATGTCCAATTCTTTTTCGATCCATCATCTCCTCTCCCCGCTCGCGTGCTGTATGTATCTAACTGGTATCAGTTTACCAACCTAGAAGGCGATCGTAATTTCTATTATCAACAACGTTATAATAAACAACAGCGGAACGATACCTTGACGGTTTATGCTGAATTAGTGCATTATGCCAAAGCGGAAAAGTTAGCGTTCGAAGACGTGGAGAGATATTTAGGTCTGTTTGATTTTATTGATTTTAAAAACACGCAGCTTATTGAGTTGTCCAGTGGTGAGCATAAAAAATTACAATTGATAAAAGCACTTTGGCTCAAACCGCAATTGCTGATTATCGACGAACCGTATACGGGTCTGGATAAAGCTTCGCGTGAGAAGCTAAACCAGTTTTTGGAAGAACTTGTTGTGGCAGGTGTGCAGCTGGTGCTTATCACGAATGATGAAAATATCCCCGCTTGTATCAACCGATTTGCAGAAATCGAACATGGACAACTAAAAAATCTACCGTCCGTTCAACACTTGAAGAGAGAGCTCGTACGTCAACAAAAACCCTTGCCCTACTTTCTTCGGGAAGAAGCAAAGGAGACTGCTGATGTGTTGGTTCACATGGAGAACATCCGGGTGCGTTATGGAGAAAAAGAAGTATTAAAAGACATTAGTTGGACCGTACGCAAAGGTGAAAAATGGCTCTTACAGGGTCACAACGGCTCTGGAAAATCGACTTTGCTTAGCCTAATAAATGGCGATCATCCGCAAGCCTATGCAAATAAGATTCATCTTTTTGGTAGTAAGCGAGGAAGTGGAGAAAGTATCTGGGATATCAAAGCGCATTTAGGCATTGTTTCTCCGGAACTGCATTGGTATTTTGATAAAACAGCCAAAGTTTGGCAGGCAATTGCCTCCGGACTTTATGATAGTATCGGCTTATTCCGGCAATTGAGTTACGAACAGCAACAAAGAGTGAATCAACTCATGGATTTTTTCGAGCTCACGCTGTATAAAGACAGGCTACTAACATCACTTCCTCTAGGCAAGCAACGCTTGGTATTATTGGCCAGAACGATGATCAAAAATCCATCGCTGCTGATATTGGATGAACCCTGTCAAGGATTAGATCATGCACAGACTGAACATTTTAATGCCGTTGTCGATGAACTTTGTAGCTTTGGAAAAACATTGATTTATGTTGGTCATTATGAAGCCTTATTACCGAGTTGTTTGGAAAATAAAATTGTGCTAGAGAAAGGCGAAGTAAAAACAATACAAAAGATGGCCGCATATGCTTAATAAATAGGCACTGAATAGGATCGTTGTCCATTCGAAGCTATTGCATCATAAAGAATAGAAATAACAAAAACACCAATATGTTACACAATCCTAATCACTTATACATATTCGACACCACGCTTCGTGATGGAGAGCAGGTTCCGGGCTCGCAACTGACTACGCCTGAAAAAATCATTATTGGAGAAGCACTTCAATCGTTGGGCGTAGATATTATCGAAGCGGGCTTTCCTATATCTAGTCCGGGAGATTTCCAAAGTGTGGTAGAATTATCAAAAGCCGTTCGTGAGCCCATTATTTGCGCCTTAACGCGTGCAAATAAAGGAGATATCGACTGTGCTGCAGAGGCTTTAAAATACGCAAAACGTCCTCGCATCCATACGGGTATCGGCTCTTCGGATATGCACATCAAGTATAAATTCAACAGCACCCGCGAGGCAATTCTTGAACGTGCTGCAGAAGCGGTAAAATATGCCAAACAATTTGTGGAGGATGTAGAATTTTATGCAGAAGATGCCGGTCGGGCAGACAACGAGTATTTAGCCCAAATGATCGAAGCAGTAATTGCCGCCGGCGCAACGGTTGTCAATATTCCGGATACCAATGGTTATTGCTTACCCGAGCAATACGGTGCGAAGATTCGTTTCCTCAAAGAGCATGTTAAAAACATCGATCAGGCAATCATCTCTGTTCATTGCCATAATGATTTAGGACTGGCTACCGCTAACAGTCTTTCCGGAATTCAAAATGGCGCTAGACAGGTAGAATGTACCATAAATGGTATTGGTGAACGTGCGGGCAATACTTCTTTAGAGGAAGTAGTTATGGCGCTGAAAACGCATTACCAAACCCTTCAGTTCCAAACAAATATTAACACGAAACAACTATATCCGCTTAGCGCAATGGTCAGCCGGATGATGCGCATGCCTGTGCAGCCCAATAAAGCAATTGTAGGACGCAATGCTTTTGCACACAGTTCAGGTATCCATCAAGACGGTGTATTGAAACATCGTGAAAATTACGAAATTATTAACCCGGAGGACGTTGGTATAGATCAATCGGAAATTATTCTTACTGCTCGCAGTGGCCGACATGCCCTTAAGCATCATTTGGAACGCCTGGGCTATGCCATTGAGCGGGTTGATTTAGATCAGACTTACCAACGTTTTCTTGTATTGGCCGACGAAAAGAAAGAGATTAAAGACGACGACTTGATACGCTTAATGGGTGATGAAGCAGAAACCAATTTTAAAAACGGTGTAACGATCAGTTCTTTACATGTAATCACCGGTGATCAAAGCGATCCGCAAGCGATCATTAAACTAAACTACAAAGGTACCGAGCAGGAGGCGACAGCATCTGGAAACGGACCCGTCAGCGCAACCATTAAAGCGATTGAAAGCATTATTGGAAGCCATAATGAAATCAAGGAATTCAATATTCACTCTATTCACGGAGGAAGTGACGATGTAAGTAAAGTGGATATGCGTGTCATCCATGAAGATCAATCATACATGGGGTACGGATTCAGCACCGATATCGTGCGGGCTTCCGCTAACGCTTACCTGGATGCATTAAATAAATTCGTATAAAGAATTGCAAAGAAAAATTAAAATCTAACTAAATAAAAATGAGCAAGACGTTATTTGATAAAGTATGGGACTCACATGTTGTACGAAAGATAGAAGGAGGTCCCGACGTGTTATTTATCGACCGTCATTTAATCCATGAGGTTACCAGTCCGGTAGCCTTTCTAGGTTTAAAAACCCGTGGTATCAATGTGTTATATCCAGCGCGCACATTCGCGACCGCTGATCATAACACACCAACGATTAATCAGCATCTTCCGGTGGCTGATCCGCTTTCAGCTAATCAGTTAAAAGCATTGGAAGAAAATGCGAATGCCTACGGTATCAAGCATTGGGGCCTTGGTCACCAAAAAAATGGTATCGTACACGTTATCGGACCGGAAAACGGCATTACCCAACCGGGCGCAACCATTGTATGTGGTGATTCACATACCTCTACGCACGGAGCCTTTGGAGCAATTGCTTTTGGTATCGGAACGTCAGAGGTGGAAATGGTATTGGCTTCGCAATGTATTATGCAACCGAAACCTAAAAAGATGCGCATTAATGTAACCGGTTCGTTAAGTAAAGGGGTTACACCCAAGGATGTCGCTCTCTTCATTATCGCTCAATTAACTACATCAGGTGCAACTGGTTATTTCGTTGAATACGCTGGGGAAGTTTTTGAGAAGATGAGTATGGAAGGCCGCATGACGGTATGTAATTTGAGTATTGAGATGGGTGCGAGAGGGGGCATGATTGCACCTGACGAAACCACTTTCAATTACATTAAGGATCGGGAATTTACACCGAAAGGAGACGCTTGGGATAAAGCAATGGCCTATTGGAAAACCCTGAAAACAGACAGCGATGCCGTGTTTGATAAAGAGTTTACTTTTGATGGAGGCAGCATTGAACCGATGATTACGTATGGAACAAATCCTGGTATGGGAATCGGTATATCAAATCATATTCCCGATGCATCCGAAGTGGAAGGTGGTGTAGCCACTTATGAAAAATCATTGGGCTATATGGGCTTCCATGAAGGCGAATCGATGATTGGAAAAAAAGTGGATTATGTCTTTGTAGGTAGCTGTACCAATGGACGTATCGAAGATTTCAGGGCGTTTACGTCTTTAATTAAAGGAAAGAAAAAAGCAGAAAACGTCACTGTATGGCTTGTCCCTGGTTCACATATCGTGGAAGAGCAAATTAAAAAAGAAGGTCTATTGGATATCTTGACAGCAGCGGGATTCACCTTGCGACAACCGGGTTGCTCCGCTTGTCTAGCGATGAATGACGACAAGGTTCCGGCGGGTAAATATGCGGTCAGTACTTCGAATAGAAATTTCGAGGGCCGCCAAGGACCTGGCGCGCGTACCATGCTGGCTAGTCCACTCGTCGCTGCTGCAGCGGCTGTTACCGGTGTTGTTACTGATCCAAGAACTTTAATTTAATCTCAATGGCTTACGATAAATTCAATATATTAACAAGTACAGCGGTTCCTCTTCCTATCGAAAATGTGGATACCGATCAAATTATTCCGGCGCGCTTTCTTAAAGCAACTAAGCGAGAAGGTTTCGGCGATAATTTATTCCGTGATTGGCGTTATAATGCTGATAATACGCCCAAAAGTGATTTTGTCTTGAACAATGCTATTTATGGGGGTAAAATTTTGGTAGGTGGAAAAAACTTCGGCTCCGGGTCTTCACGTGAGCACGCTGCCTGGGCTGTTTACGATTATGGCTTCCGCTGTGTAGTTTCCAGCTTCTTTGCTGATATTTTCAAAAATAACTGCCTCAATATTGGCGTGCTGCCCGTTCAGGTAAGTCCTGAATTTTTGGAAAAGATTTTTAGTGCTGTTTTTGCAGATCCAAACACAGAATTGGAAGTGAACCTTCCCGCACAAACCATCACCTTGTTGGCGACAGGTGAGCAAGAGCAATTCGATATCAGTCCCTATAAAAAGGATAATCTGTCAAATGGATTTGATGATATTGATTACCTGCAGAACATAAAGGGTGAAATTCAGGACTTCGCTGCAACACTGCCTTTTTAGAGGGATCAGTTGTGAGTTGCCCGTTGTGAGCTGGGTTCGTGCGACTGAATTGCAGGCAGGCTTTTTACTTTTTAATTTTTAATTTTTACTTAGACATAAATGAAAAGGAAAATAGAAATCATGGACACCACGTTGCGTGATGGAGAACAAACATCAGGCGTGTCCTTTTCTATTTCGGAGAAATTAACAATTGCGCAGCTGCTTTTGGAAGAACTCTTGGTAGATCGGGTTGAAATTGCATCCGCTCGTGTGTCGGAGGGTGAGTTCGAAGCAGTGAAAGCGATAACGTCTTGGGCTCAAAACAATGGCTATCTACATGCGATTGAGATATTAACCTTTGTGGATAATGGTATTTCCATTGATTGGATGTTGAAAGCTGGCGTTAAGGTACAAAATTTACTGACAAAAGGGTCCTTAAATCACCTCACGCATCAATTAAAAAAAACACCTGAACAACATTTTTCTGAAATCGAAGCGATCATTGCACAAGCAAAGAAGGGGGACATTGAAACCAATGTGTACCTTGAGGATTGGAGCAATGGGATGAAGAATTCACCCGACTATGTTCATCAATACCTCGCGTTTCTAACGAAACAACCGATCAAGAGAATACTTTTACCGGATACATTGGGGGTGTTGACACCGGCGGAAACGTTTCAGTATATTACAGAACTTCGAAGCATGTATCCCGACCAACATTTCGACTTTCATGCACATAACGATTATGATCTAGGAACAGCCAATGTATTGGAGGCGGTAAAAGCGGGTGCGAATGGTTTGCATTTAACCGTGAACGGTATGGGAGAGAGGGCCGGTAATGCCCCGATGGCCAGTGTGATCGCCGTGATGAATGATTTTCTTCCTGAGGTGGAGATAAGGGTGAAAGAAGCGGCTATTTATAAAGTAAGTAAGCTGGTCGAGACCTTTTCCGGTATCCGAATTCCCGCAAACAAACCGATTGTTGGTGAAAATGTATTTACACAGACGGCAGGTATTCACGCAGATGGCGATAATAAAAATAACCTATATTTTAACGACCTACTGCCCGAACGCTTTGGCCGAAAACGTAAATACGCGCTGGGAAAAACTTCCGGGAAGGCAAACATTGAAAAGAACCTGCAAGAACTCGGGCTAAAACTCAATCAGGAGGATCTGAAAAAGGTGACGCAACGGGTTATTGAATTAGGGGACAAAAAAGAAACCGTAACCAAGGAAGATCTACCTTATATCATTTCAGATGTACTGGATAGTAATTTATATGAAGAAAAAGTTAGGGTGGAATCTTATGTGTTAACCCATGCGAAAGGACTCCGTCCATCTGCCACAATTTCTGTGTATATCGATGGAAAGCTCATCGAAGAACATGCGCAAGGTGACGGGCAATTTGATGCATTTATGAAGGCGTTGACAAAGGTTTATCAAAAGAAAAACCTTACACTACCCAAATTAGTTGATTACAATGTTCGGATCGCTCCAGGAAGCAGTTCAGATGCCTTATGCGAAACGGTGATTACATGGGAGTTGGGAAATCGTACTTTCTCCACGCGTGGTTTAGATTCTGATCAAACGGTTTGCGCGATCAAAGCAACGCAAAAAATGCTAAATATCAGTTGATATGGTTGTTGGCTGCTCGTTATCGGTTATTTGACTGAAAGCTTTTTTTAAATTTTTAATATCGATAGCTTGTTTGTTTTTTAAGGCTTCAATGAGCTCACTCGAATACCTGGGTTCGGTTTTTACTTTTGACTTTTTAATTAGTTAAGGCATCAATGGGCCCTTCGGGGTTTTGACTTTTTAATTTTTAATTTTTACTTAATACTATGAATTTAAATATCGCTCTTTTAGCAGGAGATGGAATCGGTCCGGAAGTAATAGACCAAGCAGTAAAAGTTGTCAACGCAGTTGCAAAGAAATTTAGCCATGATATTAATTGGACGACAGCCTTAACCGGGGCGGCGGCTATTGATGCTGTTGGCGAACCTTACCCGGATGAAACACATGCGGTCTGTATGGCTGCAGATGCTGTTTTATTTGGCGCTATCGGACATCCACGTTTTGATAATGACCCTAAGGCAACGGTACGTCCGGAACAGGGATTACTCAAAATGCGGAAAAAGTTAGGTTTATTTGCCAATGTTCGTCCTACCTTCACCTTCCCTTCTTTAATTGATAATTCTCCTCTAAAGAGAGAACGTATTGAAGGTACTGATTTGGTAATCCTCCGTGAACTGACAGGCGGAATTTACTTTGGCGAAAGGGGGCGCAAAGATAATGGCGATACCGCTTTTGACACCTGTACTTATACGAGAGAAGAGATTAAGCGCCTTGCTAAATTGGGTTTTGAAATGGCGATGGGCAGGAGAAAAAAACTCTGCTGTGTAGACAAGGCTAATGTATTGGAGAGCTCGCGCTTATGGAGAGAAACGGTGCAAGATATGGAAAAAGACTTCCCTGAAGTAGAAGTGAGTTACGAATTCGTGGATGCTGTTGCGATGCGTCTTGTACAATGGCCCAGCTCCTATGATGTCATCATTACCGAAAACTTATTCGGTGATATTTTGACGGATGAGGCTTCGGTTATTTCCGGTTCCATGGGGTTAATGCCTTCTTCGTCCATCGGTGTTCATACCTCCCTTTTTGAACCTATTCATGGTTCTTACCCACAAGCGGCAGGAAAAGATATTGCAAATCCTCTTGCTACGGTACTATCTGCTGCCATGATGTTTGAAGATGCCTTTAATCTAAAAGAGGAAGCAGCGGCCATTAGAACCGTTGTTAACAAGTCTTTAGCCGAAGGAGTTGTAACGGAGGATTTGGCAGGAAAAAACAATAAGGCTTATAAAACAAGTGAGGTTGGCGACTGGCTAGCCGCTAACGTTTAAGCGTTTGTGCACAGAAGATACCGGAGCTTGTTTATCATTTTGGCTTCTCTGGTATCTTTTTTATTTATACGGATGACACATGGATTTAGCATTAAACTATAAAGCGGCAAGCGAGCGCCTAAGTGAGGTGGTGAACCGCACTCCTTTGACGTATCATCCCCGACTCTCGGACAAATATGCCTGCGAGGTTTACCTGAAACGAGAGGATTTGCAACTGGTAAGATCCTATAAGCTTCGAGGTGCCTATAATATGGTTAGTTCGCTAAGCGCCGACCAGCTACAACGGGGTGTTGTTTGCGCGAGCGCAGGGAATCACGCACAGGGTTTTGCCTATTCTTGTAATAAATTAGGTGTAAAGGGTGTCGTTTTTATGCCTGAAATTACCCCTAAACAGAAGATAAGTCAAACCACGATGTTTGGAAATGGACAAATAGAAATTGTTCTTATCGGTGACACCTTCGACGATTGTCTAAAAGAAGCCCTGGCCTATACTGCTGCCCATGACATGACTTTTGTCCCGCCTTTCGATGATTATCGTATCATTGAAGGACAAGGCACCGTGGGTGTCGAAATTTTTGAAGACCTGCCTGATACCGATATCGTCATGGTACCGATCGGCGGCGGTGGACTCGCCGCAGGCGTTGGCAACTACTTAAAAGGTAAAAATTCTGCTATCAAAATTTTAGGAGTAGAACCCGCGGGTGCCCCCTCGATGACAGAAGCCTTAAAAGCCGGTCAACCAGTAACACTTAGCGACATCAATCGCTTTGTAGATGGCGCAGCAGTTAAACGGATTGGCGAGCAGACCTTTCCTTGCTGTAAAAAAGTATTGGAAAAGGTGATACTGGTTCCCGAAGGGAAAGTCTGTACAAGCATTTTGAGACTTTATAATGAAGATGCCATTGTTGTTGAGCCGGCAGGAGCGTTATCCGTAGCGGCACTCGACTTTTGTAAAGAAGATATCAAAGGCAAAAAGGTAGTTTGCATTATTAGTGGGGGAAACAACGATATCGACCGTATGGCGGAAATCAAAGAGTTGTCGCTCTTATATGAAGGTCTTAAACATTACTTCATCGTTCGTTTTCCTCAACGCCCCGGAGCACTGAAGTTATTCGTCAATGAAGTTTTAGGCCCACATGATGATATTACCCGCTTCGAATTTATAAAGAAAACCGAAAGAGAAAGAGGACCTGCGCTCGTAGGTATTGAGCTCCAAAAAGCAGAAGACTACGAAGCCTTGCTGCAACGTATGCGTCAACATCGATTCGATTTCAAAGAAGTTAATACCGATCAGACACTGTTTGAGTATTTGATATAAGGTTAACTAATTAGCCGATTAGCCAATTATCGCCATTGGCTAATTAGCTAATTGAATAGTGAATGCTACTCCCCCATAGCATACTTTATGCCTCCCAAGAGATGCTTTCTGAAATCTACCGCATCATAACTCTCTTTCGTATGGCCCAA
This sequence comes from Olivibacter sp. CPCC 100613, assembly GCF_036959255.1. Lineage (NCBI taxonomy): Bacteria > Pseudomonadati > Bacteroidota > Sphingobacteriia > Sphingobacteriales > Sphingobacteriaceae > Olivibacter > Olivibacter sp. CPCC 100613. Next base: position 34,727 of record NZ_JAWMTI010000004.1, on the reverse strand, counting down.
TCCAGTGTAAAACGCGCGACCACCATCAAATTCATGATACCAAGCGATGGGATGGTTATCGCCATTCTTCCCACCTTCGTAGCTCGTTTCATCCAATTTCATTAACACGTTCGTTTCCGGATTTATGTCTTTATAGTTATACCACTCATCCCATCTCCGCCACGTATCGGCTAGATGCTTAGTCGCAGGGTGATTTTTATCCAATACGAGTATGGTTGCTTCCTGTTGTTTAGGATGACTCAGGAACCACGCTCCCACTAATTTATTATACCAAGGCCACTCGTACTCCGTATCAGCTGCGGCATGAACGCCCACAAATCCACCTCCTTGCTGGATATAATGCTCAAAGGCCTTTTGTTGCGCATCGTTCAGGATATCACCTGTTGTACTTAAAAAAACAATAGCTTTATATTTTTTTAAATTATCTTCGGTAAAAACGGACGCGTCTTCCGTATGTTCTACGGAAAAACCGTTCTCTTTACCGAGTTCTTCAATTGTTTTGGTTCCCTTTTCAATGGAATCATGCCTGAATCCCGCCGTTTTTGAAAACACCAAGATAAGTGGACTCGCCTGTGGTTGACCAAGGTGTCTTTCCGGCTTGCAAAAGGAAAAACAAATACCCGCAACCCAAATGAGGGCGAAGATAAATGCATAACGTTTTAGTTTCATAAGTTTTATAAAGTTATTAATCAGTTAATAAAAACATCCCTTGAAGACAGAGCATCCCGAGGGATCTCACGAGTCTTCTCGGGAGCCAAGCTTTTGACTTTTTAATTCAATAATGAACGATAATAATCCAAGCTTTCAAAAATCTGCTCACCTGGTAAATAGATATCAAAATCACAGTTACCAATCTCCTTTAGCAGCGCAAAACCTATTCGATCACCTGTATTCTTCTTGTCATTCAGCATGTAGTTATATAAAGACTCGTAAATGCCCTCACCAAATGAATAATCAGGGAACACTTTCCTAATGTAATCTGTAATCTCGTTTAGCGACACTAGTGGCAATCCGTTATGACGATGAGAAAGATAAGCTTCGCAAATCATCCCCACAGCAATTGCTTCACCATGGAGTAAAGGAAACGAATCGTTCGCCAGGGAATAACTTTCTATCGCATGTCCAATCGTATGACCAAAATTTAGAATTTTACGAAGTCCTTTTTCCGTCGGATCCTTCGTAACGACATCGTTTTTGATGGCGACCGAGCGAAAAACATAATCGTCATCCATCTGCCTCAATGCCACCGACTGAATTTCCGCAAAATAGCTTTGATCATATATCAATCCATGCTTTACCATTTCTGCAAAGCCTGAAACTAGTTGCCGATCATCTAACGTCATCAAAAAGGCACTGTTAATCAATACAGCTTTAGGCTGGGTAAATGTACCAATGATGTTTTTCACACCATCCATATCGATCCCCGTCTTCCCCCCTACCGAAGCGTCTACTTGTGATAACAGCGTCGTTGGAATCTGAACAAAATCGATTCCACGTTTAAAAGTAGAAGCAGCAAAACCGCCGATATCCGTTATTACACCACCTCCCAGATTGATTAATAAACTTTTCCTATCGGCACCAAAGTCCAATAACATTTTCCATATACCAATGCAAAAATCAATATTTTTATTCTCCTCACCTGGATCAATTTCTATTAAATCATAATCGGTTAAATCAGGCATCGACTCTGTAAACAGCGGCAGACAGTGCACGCTGGTGTTACGGTCCGTAAGGATAAAAATTTTGGTATAACTATTATTCTTTAAAAATTCACGCAGTGCACCAAATTGTCTTTCAAAATATACAGAATAGGTATTACTTTTTATTTCTTTGATCATTTTTTAGTCTTCAGGGTAGTGTTAGATGTCAGCAGTGCTATCCTCATAGCTAACAGCTAACGACGAACAGCTAATCTACCACTATTTTATATTGTAAAAACTCAATTACATCACCCTTTCTAACTTTATAGCGTTTCCGAAACTCGGCAACCCCATTACAGGTGACAAGCCCCTCGCTCACCACCGCCTGAGCCTCTCCTCCGTTTTCCACTACATTAACCGCTTTTAACAATTGAATCAGGTGGATGTATTCACTATCAAGTTTGAAATTTATCATAAACCAAACCTACATAAAATTCTTACATGAACGCAAACTAAAATAACATTTTCTGCTATTAAGCCATCGATTTTTTATCTAAGTTTGCTCCATGATTTCACCCTCAAAAGAACCACAATTTATTGCCGGAAGTAGTCTTACTTTCGACAATACTGAAATCGCTTTTCGCAGTAAAAGCAATGCTGAATTAAACAGAGCCTATTGGCTCTTCAAAATCATTTCCAGTAATTTTCTGACGAAGATAGGCCCACCCGTAACAAATTTTGCCCTGAATATTGGGCTTCCAATTGCCGGCCTTATCAAAAAAACGATATTTGAACATTTCTGTGGTGGCGAAACCATAGCAGGCTGTGAAAAAACGATTCAACAGCTTGCCTCCCAGCACGTAGGCACGATTCTCGATTATTCGGTAGAAGGGGAAGAAAGCGAACAAGCGTTCGACCATGTTCTGGCCGAGACGATCCGCACGATTGAACGGGCCCAAAAAGATGGAAACATCCCTTTCTCGGTTTTCAAAGTAACCGGCCTAGGTCGCTTCGACTTGCTCGCAAAAGTCGATGCCGGAGAAACCCTGACCGAAACGGAGCTTGCCGAATTTGATCGTATAAAAAATCGAGTAGAAAAAATATGTGAACGCGCATATCAAGCGGATATTGCTGTCTTAATTGATGCCGAGCATTCATGGGTGCAAGATACGATCGACGACTTGGCAAGGGATATGATGCGTAAGTACAATACAAAAAGAGCAATCGTCCACAATACTTATCAGCTTTATCGGCACGATATCTTGGCTGCGTTAAAGGCAGATGTTTACCTCGCACAAACCGATAATTTTTATGTTGGGGCTAAGTTAGTACGGGGTGCCTATATGGAAATTGAACGGGAAAGGGCTGAAAAAATGGGTTATCCTTCTCCAATACAACCGAATAAAGAGGCTGCCGACAATGACTATAATGAGGCAATCCATTTTTGCCTGGACAATCTTGATAAAATCGGATTTATGGCAGGCACGCATAACGAAGCCAGTAGTTACTTGCTGGCCAAAGAGCTGGATAGAAGAGGAATAGCAAGAAACGACCAACGGATTTATTTTGCACAGTTACTCGGTATGAGCGATAACCTGAGTTTCAACCTGTCTGCCGCCGGTTACAATGTGGCAAAATACATGCCTTATGGACCGGTAAAGGCAGTTATGCCTTATCTCTTTAGACGCGCACAAGAAAACACGTCCGTTGCCGGGCAAACTGGTCGTGAACTGAGTCTTATTATGAAAGAAAAAAAACGTAGAAAAAATTAGCCGATGATCATTTATCGGCTAATCAATGAATTTAAATAAGATTCTTTCGTTTCAGTAACTCTTCTAAAGTGTCCGGGGCTGTCAATAAGGCGGTTTGTATCCCTAATCTTTCAGCGGTAACCAAGTGCTGAGGGCTATCGTCAATAAACAATGTTCGTTCAGGTATCAACTGATGTGTTTGCAGCACATAGTCAAAAATGTCGGCATTGGGTTTGCGCATTCCTAATAAATGAGAATAATAGTCTTTTATAAAGAAGCCCTTATTATCTTCCAAAGCATGTTCTTTTTTAAGGTAATCCATAATGTATCGATAGTGAATTTCATTGTTATTACTGAGTAAAAAAGTATTGTATCGGCTTTTTACTTGTAACAATAATTCATGTCGTCCGGGCGGTACACCGATCAGTAAAGAATTCCAAGCATCATTAATTTGCTCATCTGTTAAGTGGGATTTACCGGTAATGTCTCGTATCCCATCTCGGAATTGTGCAGCCGTAATTTTCCCCATATCAAAATCATCAAACAAAGCGTTCTGTTCAGTATGCGCAAATATTTTCGCTACGTCTTTAATGCCCAAATCAGTAAAAGCTTTGTGTGCTCGAGCGAAGTCGATCATAAAGATCACATTGCCATAATCGAAGATAATATTTTCAATATTTTGCATAATTAATTTTAAAATGTGCCTACAAATATGTAAAATTGCACTCGCAAATCAGCAATGGTTGCCGCTCCTATAGCTCAGTTGGTTAGAGTAGAAGACTCATAATCTTTTGGTCCCTGGTTCGAGCCCAGGTGGGAGCACCTCACTGGGCAAAATGCTTTTAAGAGCTTTTTGCCCTTTTTTATTCCTTTGTAACTCCTTGTTAATCAGGTATATACAATTAAACACAGGACTTACGTTGGCGGTTCGAGCTTTTAAATTTTCAAACGTAAACTTTTCTGGAAACATCGAACCAATTATCTTTCTTTTTCCGTAATTGTCTGATTTAAAGAAAATTGCATCCAGCCTAGTTAAAACGTAAATTGCTTTGTCGATTATAGGCTCTAACTCCTTCTTGCTGTACTTATTTCTTGAAAGTTTTACCAATTCTGATTCATACAGCATTATATTGCTTTCACAATCGCCCTTTATTTCCTTATAATCCTTGCTATCAATATCACCGTTAAGAAGCAGTTCTCTAGCCTTGTTTAACCTTTCTTTAAAAGTGGCAATGCTCTTAAGATATTCATTTTTACTCGTTCGATACTCCCCAGTGTCATTGGAATAGGCATCCACTATTACGTATTTAAAGAGTTCTGCCATATTTTCATTTAATGTGTATTCTGTAAGAACCTGTAAGAACTCGTTGTTCACTTCAACTGCTTTGTGTCTACATCCACATATTGAAGAACAATGATAATAATAATAATAAGCATTTCTTCCTTTGGAAGCACTACCACAAAGCGTTCTTGTGCACTTTGAACAATTTAAATAGCCCCTTAATGGCAACTGACTAGGCGAAAGTATTTTGGTATTTATCACTCTATGTTTTCCGTTCAATATCGCCTGAACTTTATAAAACAGATGGGAAGAGATTAAAGGCTCGTGTTGCCCATTAACCAACTGTTCTTCTTCATCTTTAAATTTAGGTACTGGTATTTTACCGTAATAAACCGGATTTCTTATCAATAGAAAGAAATTATTCTTTCTACATTTAAGCCCCATTTTGTAAGCTTTATTGAACACCTGCTCAGTTGAATATTTCGCTTTGGCAATTTCTTCAAATGCCCATCGCATGATAGGTGCCTGTAGTTCGTCAATTGCAATATACTTTTTACCGCATTCCGAAATCCTATTGACATAACCAACTGGCGCTTTCGCTGGCCACCTCCCCTCTTTCCTTGCTCTTCTCATCCCGTAAAACACATTCAGTCCTCTTCTGTCATTCTCTATTTCCGGGGCTGTGAGATAGATCGCCAACATCATCTTATTTTCAGGAACAGTCATATCCAACGGTTGTTCAATTGCCTGCGGTTCAACTCCCAGCCCTCTTAATATATTAATCATTTGATATGCATCTGGGGCATTTCTGCTGAACCTATCCCATTTAGTAAACAGTACAAAATCCGATTTACGTTTATTTTTTTTCAGGAAACCTATTAATTTTTCCCATTCAGGCCTATTAAATGTTTTGGCCGAATGATCCTCATAAACTATCTTTCTTACTGTTATTTCGTTAGCTTGACAATATTTTTGCAGCCTTTCTTCTTGGTCACGTTGGGAATAACCTTTATCGGCTTGTTCGTCTGTGCTAACTCGGATATAAAGATCTGCTATTTTCATTTTTTAAAGTTCTGATTTACAATCAATTTAGCCAAAAAATACATAACATCCAAAATTTCTTCCACTTTTTTTTCGTCCAGAAGTACACCGTTTTTTGCTAAAATTGCTGCTGCCTTTTTTGAGTTGATTGAACGCTTGGTCTCTTGCTGTCTCTCCATTGTATTATCATTTTAAACACAATGATGTTTAAAAAAGAATACTCCGTTTGACAACTGAAAAGGTAGTACCCAAAAAAGTCTTTAAGTTTATTGAAGATGTTTTCTCAGCCAAAAACAAGAAAAGCCCCCGCTTTCGCAAGAGCTTCATTTTTGCTGGTCGGGGTGGCAGAACGACCACCTTACACTATAAACACCTGTATTTAAACCCCTTAATATCTATTCTTTTTAAGGGAGCACGAAATAGGGAACGTTTCAAATTACATCAAAATAAAACAACCTATCCTAAAGCTCGATTTTTTTCTTCGTACTTTAATGGTACACTAATATACTAAATTTTGTCTATCCATGAGATTTTTTATGTTAAATGTATCTATTTCCCCTAGTCCGTAGGGGAAAGATATCGAATCGCTTTTTAGAATATTTGAGCCGAATTGCCTACTAAAATGATCTTTACGTGCGATAGTATAATCACGATGTAGCATATAAGAAGATTGCACAAACTGTTATTGCGCCAAAACCTTTGTAGCATCACTATTTGTGAAAGTTATCTGCATCCCTGCATGAAAAGAGATGTCCTAGGAACTCTCAGAATGACTTAGCTGATCATCATCTCCATGGCTATGTTTCTGTTCAGAATTGAACACATCTGAATGGTGATGTGACGCCATTCCGTGTCCCAGTAGAACTAACTGGGCCATGAACAAAAAATATATCGTCACCCTTTTACGGAGAATTGTTGCAGGAAAGAGCCTTTTCTTCCCCGTCGCGAAGTAGGGCAATTGGTCGGTTTGTTGCTAAGTCTACGAGCATACTGCCGTAATGCTCCCGTTTCCTGATGACCCAGTCATCTATGCCCAAAGCTGCCACTTCATCGCTTTTGGAAAGTTCTGCCTGTTCTATCATACGTAATAAGGTTGTATCACTTACTGGTGAAGGAAATTCACCACATATCCTTTCGGTAGATTTTCCACCGGCTTCGATCGCTATGTTCAGTAGTCTGTTCTGTAATCTCTCCGTTTTTCTCTGATATGACCGGAAATGGTTGTTGAACCTTCTAGTAAATACCTTTAATGTACATTCGTTGGTGAGGCAATTAAAACTTACGGGCCCAGAGAAATATTCTCGAGGATCTCCCGAACGAGGGTAGATCATAAACTTTCTGGTGTAATTACTATCTATTCTGGAAGATATCAGAAAACAATTTGGACAGGCACTTCCTTTTTATGTACTCTGCATGTAAATATTAAGCCTATCGATCTGATTATCTACAGAAATGACCCGGAACCTGTCACCGGAATTGAAGATTATTTTGGCGGCATTCATTAGTATTATGACGAATCCAAACACTTGATCTCATAGCTTTACCACCAAAAGTGAGGAAGAACCAAACTTACACTTGGAGATGGGATTATTATCTGAAGAACAATATTTGTTTTCTTATTATATTACTTTATCTTTGCAGGGCATTTTACTAAATAAAATGAAGATTCTAACGCGGATTTGTCTTGTTTACATGCTCATTTGGATATTGGTCCCCAAGGACACAATACTTTTTGCCGCGTCTTTTAGCCTTCATTATCAACATCATTTGGAGCGTCATGGCGACATCTCTGCCTTAAATTTTTTCATCGAACATTTGAATGGTGAAGAAAGCCACGGCGCAGCCCATGGGGAGGAGCACCATAGCTTCCCATGTGATCATTCTCATTCGTCACAATGTGCTGCAAATACACACATTAAGATACTTACCAACCATTTGCGCTTGGTAATATATGCTGCTGATATCGAATTGCAGGCCATTCCTTTTCAGGTAGGTCAACCTCGTTCTGCCGCATCCGGCATATGGCAACCCCCACAACTTGCTACACGATCATCATTGAGAGGATAGTGTAGATGCTTGTCTATACATAACTGCACTATCCATGTTTTTTTCTTGGATTCAAGTGTAGCATTATGTTAAATCGTATTATATTTTTTAGTATAAAGAATAAACTGGTAATTGGTGTGTTCACCATTGCCATCGTTGTATGGGGTATCTGGTCAGCTAGTAAGCTGCCTATAGATGCCCTGCCTGATATTACCAATAATCAGGTGCAGATTATTACGGCCTCGCCAAGTCTGGCGGCGCCAGAAGTCGAACGGCTCGTTACTTTTCCCATTGAACTTGCGGTAGCTACCGTTCCTGAGCTTGTCGAAATCCGGAGTATCAGTAGGTTCGGCCTTTCGGTCATCACAGTGGTTTTTGAAGAGAATACCGATATTTACTGGGCCAGGCAACAGGTTTCTGAACGTTTACAGGAAGCTGTACGTCAGATCCCTCCTGGTGTGGGTGAACCAACCATGGGACCGATCAGTACCGGTCTGGGTGAGATCTATCAGTATATCATTCACCCCAAACCAGGGGCTGAAAACAATTATACACCCGCCGATCTGCGTACCATGCAGGATTGGATCGTGGCGCGGCAGCTCTATGGCACACCGGGTGTGGCCGAGGTAAATGGCTTTGGTGGTATACTGAAGCAATATGAAGTTGCCGTTCGGCCCGATCGCTTGCAGTCATACAATATCACGATCAGTGATATTATGAAAGCGCTTGAGCAGAACAACGAAAATACAGGCGGAGCCTATATTGATAAGAAGCCGAATGCCTATTATATTCGTTCGCTGGGACTGGCTACGAGCTTGGAAGATGTGGGCAATATTGTTGTTCGCAAAGATGCTCAAGGAGTGCCTATTCTTATTAAAGACGTAGCAACCCCACAATTTGGAGGTGCTGTCCGTTATGGAGCGCTAACCTATAACGGAGAACGGGAAGCAGTGGGTGGTGTCGTGATGATGCTCAAGGGGTCCAATAGTGCGGAAGTTGTCAAGTCTGTGAAAGAAAAGATGGCCACGATCCAAAAAGCGCTGCCAGAAGATGTTATCATCGAAGCGTACCTAGACCGTACAGACCTTATTGGACGTGCAATCAACACCGTTAAGACCAATCTGATCGAAGGGGCACTGATTGTTATTTTTGTACTGGTGCTATTCCTGGGAAATTTAAGAGCCGGACTGATCGTGGCCTCGGCCATTCCACTCTCCATGCTCTTCGCACTGTCTTTAATGCGCGTTTTCGGTGTAAGCGCGAACCTGATGAGCCTTGGCGCGATTGACTTTGGCCTGATTGTCGACGGGGCAGTTATTGTCGTTGAAGCGACAATGCATCATTTGGGTCTCAGACGGTCGGTACTTCGCCTGTCTCAGGATGAAATGGATCTGGAAGTTTACGAATCTGCCGCCAAAATCCGGAACAGTGCAGCCTTCGGGGAAATTATCATTATGATGGTCTATATTCCGATTCTCACACTTAGCGGCATTGAAGGCAAAATGTTTCGCCCGATGGCACAAACGGTGAGCTTTGCTATTCTCGGGGCACTGATCCTTTCCATGACCTATATACCCATGATGTGTGCGCTCTTTCTCTCAAAGAAGCCGAGTTTGAAAAAGACCTTTTCAGACCGCATGATGGAAAAGATACAACGTTTTTATATGCCTCTGCTGAAAAAGGCCTTACGCGCACGTTATTGGGTTCTTGGGGCTACCCTATTCATTTTTGCTTCCAGTGCTTATGTATTTTCAAAAATGGGTGCTGAATTTATTCCACAGTTGAAAGAAGGTGATTTTGCGTTTCAGTGTGTACTGCCGCAAGGGGCATCCCTTTCGCAGAGTATTGAAACATCGATGAGAGCCGCCAAGATTATCCGGAAATTTGATGAGGTTAAAATGGTCGTGGGAAAAACGGGTTCAGCAGAGGTACCTACCGATCCTATGCCACCCGAAGCCTCTGATATGATGGTTATCCTGAAAGATCCGGACGAATGGACGAGTGGTCGCAGCTATGAAGAGCTGGCGGCAGCGATGGAGGAAGCTCTTGAAGCACTTCCAGGGGTGTATATTGAGGTGAACCAACCCATACAGATGCGCTTTAATGAACTTATGACAGGCATTCGTCAGGATGTGGCCGTAAAAATATTCGGGGAAGACCTGGATTCGCTGGAAGCCTATTCAAAGCGGGTTGCTCAAATCGTAAGCGGCGTGAACGGGGCGTCCGGTGTCCTTCCGGAACCGACGGCTGGCTTGCCGCAGATTACTGTCGCCTATGACTATGCCCGGATTGCGCAGTATGGTGTTACGATCAAGGACCTGAACGCAGCACTGAGTACGGCCTTTGCAGGCACATCTGCCGGATTGATCTATGAAAATGAACGAAGATTTGATCTGGTGGTACGTTTGGATAGTGCGGCCAAACAGAACATAAACGATGTCCGGAACCTTTACGTGCCTATCTCCGGAGGAGGTCAGGTCGCCCTTTCCCAAGTAGCCGCCATCGAGTTCAAGGAAGGCCCGGCACAAATCAGTCGCGATGATGCCAAAAGGCGTATAGTGGTTGGATTTAACGTTTCGGGAAGGGATGTACAGAGTGTGGTAGATGATATCAAAAACCGTTTGGATAGTGAGCTTAAATTGCCTGATGGGTATTTTTATACTTTCGGTGGCCAGTTCGAGAACCTTCAGGAGGCGCGCTCCAGATTATTGATAGCAGTGCCGGTTGCCCTTGCATCCATTTTTGCGCTGCTCTTCTTTACCTTTGGTTCCGCGAAGGACGCCTTGCTGATTTTTACTGCAATTCCTATGTCTGCCATCGGAGGAATGCTCGCACTGGAATTACGCGGTATGCCTTTCAGTATTTCAGCAGGCGTAGGTTTCATCGCTCTCTTCGGGGTAGCCGTGCTGAACGGGATTGTACTGATCAGTACCTTTAACCAGCTCAAGAAATCTGGGCATAAAAATATACTCCGACGCATTTTGGAAGGAGCGGAGACACGTTTACGTCCCGTACTGATGACCGCAACGGTGGCCTCGCTCGGGTTTCTTCCTATGGCTATTTCGACCGGCTCGGGGGCAGAGGTACAGAAACCTTTAGCTACAGTCGTAATCGGAGGATTGGTATCCGCTACCTTTCTGACGCTGTTTGTTCTTCCTATACTTTATCTCTTATTCAATCGTTTCAAGCGATCGGGCCCTTCGCCCTCTATGAAACGACTGACGACAATACTTGCTATCATTGTATTGGGAATGGCGTACTCCTCGAAAACCTATGGTCAGACAACGGATAAGCCGCTCTCTACTGTGGATGAAGCCATTGCCATTGCATTGGAAAACAATCCCGGTCTAAAAGAGGCAGATATCAATGTCCTCAGCCAGCGGGCACTCGAGCGCACTGCCTTTAATCCGGCCAACATCAATATCACAGCGGATCAGTCACCACTCGAGGGAGCAAGCCCCGATAATAATCTAGGCATCTCGCAAAGCTTCAGTTTACCTGGAGTTTACAGTGCCAATAAACGGCTGTTAAAATCACAGACCGGAGTGGCCAGCAGGCAACTTGATCTCACCAGAAATGATCTGGTAAGGAACGTTCGGACAGCCTACGCCAATTTACAATATGCCATGGCTTTGGTAGGACACTGGGAACGGCAGGACAGTCTGCTGAATGAGTTTTTAAAGATTGCGGAGTTAAGGTATAAAACCGGTGAGACGGCAAAAACCGAGCTGCTGGCAGCTTCCAACCGTTACCGGCAGTTGCAATTAATGAGGCAGCAGGCGAAAGCTACCGAAACAGCGGCCGAACAGGAGCTCCGACGCCTGCTGAATACAAAGGGTGCTTCTAGAATAACCTCACAGCCCCGTTTCAGGCTGCCATTCATAAAAGTACCCGACTCCTCTTACCTGCAGGACAACCCACTCCTCGCCCTGGCTCAACAGCAGCGGGAAGTGGCCGAGGCTTCGATAAAAAAAGAACGGACGGGCTTCTTGCCGGAGGTAACCTTGGGTTATCAGCAACAGATGATCTTACAGAACTGGAACCCGGAAGCTATTAACAAAGGGTATGGGCAAAACACGCGGATAGCAGGTGTTTCCTTAGGGCTTGCCTTCCCCGTTTTTAATTTATCGGCCCAGAAAGCCCGGGTGAAGGCCGCCGTCTTAAACCGTACGGCCGCCGATTATGCTTATGAGAAAATTTTCAATGATATCCGGACCGTCTTTAGCCAGCAGTTCAGTTACTATCAGCAACTTTCTAATGCGATATCTTTTTACGAATCAGAAGGTATTCGGGAAGCGGATGAGCTGATCGCTTCTGCACAGCTGGGTTATCGTAAGGGCGAGCTTGATTATGTAGCGTACACTCAAAATGTGGAGCAGGGTTTTAATACACGGCTACAATATCTGGAGACCCTTAGGCGCCTCAATCAGGCAATTTCAGAAATCAACTACTATATAGGAAATTAAATAAAAAAGAAAATATGAAAATCGTTAGAATTTTCGGCTACTGTTTATTCTTTTTGCTAGCCGTAGCCTGTCAATCGAATCCATCCAGCTCTACGAAGCAGACTGAAGCAAAGGGAGAAGAAGGACATGCGGATGAAGAAAAAGAAGAGGGTGCACTGGAAATATTCCAGAGCCAATTTAAGGCCTTAGGCGCAGAACTCGGTAAGATCGAACAAAAAAACCTGTCCGGTGGCATACAGGCTGTTGGATTTATCCGGGTACATAACCAGCATAAAGCTGCCGTGACTTCTCTATTTGGTGGCCGGGTACAAAATATTCTTGTTGCACCCGGAGATATCGTAAAGAAGGGCCAGGTATTGATAAACCTGGTCAACCCACAGATTATCGCCATGCAGGAAGAGTATCTAACACTTATCAATGCCTTGGCATTGACGCAGCTCGATCTCGATCGGCAGCAGGAGCTGGTAGAAGGAAACGCGGGAGCTTTAAAAAACTTTCAGACAGTCCAAACCCAGTTCAAACAACAACAGGTAAAGATCTCTTCCCTGAAGCGGCAACTCAACTTGGCAGGCATTAATGCCGAGCGGCTAACTCCGCAAAGTATAAAAGAAGGTACATCTGTTACCGCCCCTGTGTCCGGTACAATATCCCATATTCAGACGGAACTTGGCGCTAATGCCGACGCCGGCGCTACCTTAGCTAATATTGTCAACAATGAGCAAGTAGACCTGGATTTATACATTTACGAGAAGGATCTTAATCGCGTAAAGATCGGCCAGGAAATTGAGTTTTCATTGTCCAATGATGCGGCAAAGAAAGGAAAAGCGATTGTGGACCGGGTTGGAAGTTCTTTTGAGGGGGAAAACAAGGCTATCGCCGTGCATGCGCGCATCATTGGAAAGCGAGAAGGTTTCTTCGATGGAATGGGTGTTACCGGTCTATTGGGAACAGGTGCCAATTTGGTAAAGGCCATACCTAATGCATCCATTGTAGATAAAGATGGCAGCAGTTATATTTTTACACTGGCCGATACCGCTAAAGTGGATCATGAAGGTACTCCTGAAATGCGCTACCGTTTTGAGCGGAAAAAGATCAAAAAAGGTATCAGCTCCATAGGCTTCACGGAAATAATCCCCATAGATCCCTTAAGCGGGAATGAGCAGCTTGCAACAAGCGGTGCGGTATTTCTGCAGGGAAAACTTGACGGTGGCAATGCGCATAGTCATTAATGACTAATGGATAATTTTAATATAACATATCTCACAACACCGATCAGAGGGGTGTTGTGAGAAAAGAGTAGGTAAGTGCAAAATGTACATGGTACGCACTTACCCTCATAAACAACTAGTGAAATGAAAGGTGGTAAAATAAATAAATTAAAAGACAAGGTCTTTGAGGATAAGTCCATGAATGCTTCCGATTTTTCATTTAACGAGAAAGTCGCTTTGGTTTTTGACGATATGGTTAGCAGATCGGTACCTTTCTATAATGAGATGCAACGTATGGTAAGTGAACTCGCCAAATCTCATGCAGAGCCACAAACGAACGTATATGATTTGGGTTGTTCCACTGGAACAACCCTTTTGCTTATGGACAGACTGATTCCAGAAGATATAAACTTGATAGGACTCGATGATTCCGAAAAAATGATTGTCCGATGCCGGGAGAAATTGAAGAGTTTCTCCTTACGCAGGCCTATAGACCTTATTAGGGTCGATCTTACACAAGACGTACCGGTGAGGGATGCCTCCGTTGTTACGATGGTATTGGTTCTACAATTTATACGCCCGATCAAAAGATTGGATATTGTCCGAAAAATTTGCGAAGGATTAACAGAAAACGGTGTGCTTATCATTGTTGAGAAGATACTGACCGAAGAGATTTCTTTTAACCGGGAGTATATTGACTACTATTACGATTTTAAACGCCGGAACGATTACAGTGAATTGGAGATTTCCCGGAAGCGTGAAGCGTTGGAAAACGTGCTAATACCTTATAAGACCAGTGAAAACATAAATATGCTTAAGGAGGCAGGCTTTGCAGAAGTGGAGGTGTTTTTCCGTTGGTATAATTTTTCAGGAATAATAGCAAAAAAATAATGATACGATTAGGAATTTTTTTTTTCAGATACAGAAATGTTCTTTTCATATTTCTGTACTTCTTGCTATTTATTCCATCACCAGAATTGTTTACTGAAAAGAGATTAGGCGGCCATTATTTCCTTTACCCCATTGCACTCGGCCTATTGACCTCCATTTCAGGGCAAATCATCAGAGGAGCAACAATCGGACTGGCATATATTGTTCGGGGTGGACAGCATAGAAAGGTTTACGCTGATGGGTTGGTAACCACTGGTATATTCAAGCATGTAAGAAACCCACTTTACATCGGGAACATACTTATGCTGATGGGAGCCGGTATATTAGCAAATTCGCTCCTATTTATACTTATCGTAATGCCCATTTTCCTGTTGATATATCAAAGTATTGTGCTTGCGGAAGAAGACTTTCTGCGGAAGAAGTTCGGCCAGGATTTTGTAGCATATACTAGTAGGATACATCGCTGGATTCCCAACATAAAAGGGCTTGTAAATACTTTTTCTGCCATGGAGTTCAATTGGAGAAGATGGCTGATCAAGGAATATGGAACACACCTCGTCTGGCTTTCGGGAATAACGCTTATCTTGCTGTATAAATATCCCTTTCTGGTAGAGAAAGATTCCGATAGGGTATTATATACAACACTATGCGCCTTGGTTATTGGAAGCTATTATCTTTTTGTACGCTATATGAAAAAGTCAGGGCATTGGAAATAATAAGTTAACCCGAGGTCAAAGTTGCAATTTATCGGCAATTAACTTAAGAAAGTTAATATAAGAATACCGGTTAGTTAAGCATTGACCTATATTATAAACACCACAACTAAAGGAATTGATTATGTTGTTAAACCGAAGAATATCCGTTTGGTACTTTGTCAGGGGAATTAAATCACAGATTATCCTGATCTCCATATTTGCCATATCCATAGGGCTTGTGGATATGCACCCGACATTTCAAAAAATAAGCCTCCCTTTGAGCATTCCCGCCTTGGTTGGAACGGCAGTCTCCTTGCTCCTGGCATTCAGGACCGCGCAGTCATACGAACGTTGGTGGGAGGCCAGAACAGTTTGGGGAGCTATCGTAAATGACTCCCGGAATTTTTTACGACAGCTTATCCAGTTTGTGCCAGAGTCAAATAAGAATGTAATTAGTGAATTCTGCGATCGACAGATTGTATGGGTCTATGCCCTGGGCGAAGCGCTGCGCAAACAAAGGTTCTCTCCCAGAGTTCAGGCATATCTCAACTTGCACGATATCAACGCAATGAATACTCCTAATGCATTATTGGATGAACACTCGAAAGCCATTAAACACCTGACATCGGAAGGTCTGATTTCGGAATTCAAGCAGGTACAGCTCAATGAAACATTGGCCAGGTTATGTGATAGCATGGGCAAATGCGAGCGTATTAAGAATACGGTATTTCCCAGATCCTACAGTTTATTGGTTCATACATTGATCTATGTATTCGCTGCCATCCTTCCATTTGGGCTGGAAGATTCCCAGCTTGTTGTAGAAATTACAATGACTATTCTGATTCCGATATTGTTCATTGCCATTGAAAAAACTGCGATTTTAATGCAGGATCCCTTTGAAAACACGCCGGTCGACACCCCGATGACATCACTTGCACAAACCATAGAAATAAGCATATTACAAATGATCGGGGAAATGGAAGTGCCTAAAAAAGAAACAACTGAATTGTATTATGAAATGTAAATCATAAAATTTCAAAAAAATTATAAAGCAAAAGACAAATGGAACACAAACATAAATACGATGCGCAAGGCAGGCAAATCTGCTGTACGCAAACGGAAAAGGTATATACCGAAGCTGGTGCAAAAAAACTTTTGCAAGAGAAACATCAAAAAGACGACGGGCATAACCATACGCATAGCGATGACGATGGGCATGATCATGGAAACGCCGAAGGCAGTATATTTAAAATGTTCCTCCCCCCCATCCTTTCCTTGATACTTTTGTTAACCGCTATAGCGTTCGACAATTGGATCCCACAAGAATGGTTTACGAAGACGGTGAGATTTGTATGGTATCTGGTAACCTATGCAATTGTGGGTTTCCCGGTAATCAAGGATGCTATTAAAAGCATTGCCAAAGGGGAGGTCTTCTCGGAGTTCTTACTAATGTCGATAGCAACAATTGGGGCATTTTTCATTGGAGAATATCCCGAGGGTGTAGCCGTTATGCTATTTTACGCCGTTGGAGAGGTCTTCCAGACGCTAGCTGTTTCCAGAGCACAGCGCAATATAAAGACGTTGCTCGATCAGCGCCCCGACGAAGTCACGATCATCGAAAACAACGAAACAAAAGTAATTAAAGCAGAAGAAGCGCAGATTGGAGCAATAATCCAATTGAAACCCGGCGAAAAACTCGGACTCGATGGCGAGCTGTTAACAGATAATGCATCGTTTAACACGGCGGCGTTAACCGGCGAGAGTAAGCCAGATACGAAAAATAAGGGCGAGGCCGTACTGGCAGGTATGATTAATCTAAATACAGTCGCGCAGGTTAAAGTTACCACGGCGTATACCGATAGCAAACTGAGCAAAATATTAGAGTTGGTTCAAAATGCTACTTCCCAAAAAGCTCCGACAGAACTTTTTATCCGAAAATTTGCAAAAATATACACGCCCATTGTGGTCTTTCTGGCCATTGGTATCACGCTTCTCCCCTATTTCTTTGTAGCTAATTACGTTTTTAACGACTGGTTATACAGAGCGTTAGTATTTTTAGTGATTTCCTGTCCCTGTGCGCTTGTTATCTCTATTCCTTTGGGATATTTTGGTGGCATCGGCGCAGCGAGCCGCAACGGTATCCTCTTCAAAGGAAGCAATTTCCTGGATTCGCTAGCCGCAATTAAAAATGTTGTGATGGACAAAACCGGAACCATGACCGAGGGTGTTTTTAAAGTCCAGGAAGTACTGTTTAAGTCCGACTTCGATAAGGATGAAATACTAAAACGCGTAAACGCCATTGAAAGTCTCAGCACGCACCCGGTAGCAACAGCTATACACGAGTATGTTGGCGATATCGACAACTCGATAAAACTGGAAAATACAGAAGAGATACCAGGGCACGGTTTAAAAGCTACCATAGACGGGAAGGAGCTGTTAGTAGGAAATTTTAAACTGATGGACAAGTTTGGTATCAGCTATGATGTTGACCCCGCTTCAATCGTATACACTACTATCGCCATTGCCAATGATGGCAAGTTTGTAGGTTATATTACAATTGCCGATAGCATTAAAGAAGACTCCCAGCAAACCATCAATCTGCTGCACAAACTCGACGTCAAAGCAACGATGTTAAGTGGCGACAAAACTACAGTGGTAAAATATGTTGCAGAAAAATTGGGTATCGACAATGCATTTGGCGATTTACTACCAGAAGATAAAGTTAATAAAGTAAAGGAAATCAAGGCTAAAAATGAAACAGTGGCCTTTGTGGGCGATGGCGTAAACGATGCTCCCGTTGTTGCGATAAGCGACGTAGGTATTGCCATGGGTGGCTTAGGCAGTGATGCAACGATAGAAACAGCGGATGTAGTAATCCAAGACGACAAGCCATCAAAGATTCCCGTTGCGATCAACATTGGCAAGAAAACAAAAAAGATTGTTTGGCAGAATATAACCCTCGCTTTTGTGGTAAAAGGTATTGTACTTATTCTGGGCGCTGGGGGTCTGGCAACGATGTGGGAGGCTGTTTTTGCAGATGTTGGCGTATCCTTGATCGCTATATTGAATGCTGTGAGAATACAGCGCATGAAATTTTAACAAAGATTTCCGTTCTTATTGTCCGCGGAATATTTACAAATGTAAAGCAGGTCTGCTGCTAATAAATTAAGTTGGGTTAGTTGGTGATTTGCTTTGCGCTGTTTATCTTTCTACCCAACTTAACACCTCTATGATTAAGTTGATATCTTAGAGTAACACCCTTGCATTAAGCCGAAATGCAGAATTCCTTGAAGTCGTTAAATTCAGAGACTTCTTACAGGACTACTAAAATTATTCCAGTAAGGTAGTATCGAGCTAAAATGCACAATCTAAATACACAGTGGACGATTACTCTTGAAATTGTATAATATTAGCTTGTACGATCCAAAGAGAAAATTATCTTACCCCTCCTATAGCACAATATTCTCTAAAATTTAATACGTTCAGATGAGTTTGTGTCAATAAGTTATATAATAATGCTTCTCTAAGGATATGTGCTAGGCTATAACTACCGTGTCAATATCGTAAGTATCTGGCATTCTTGATCGGAAATTCCATGTGTACATACTGTCATTCTAAATGTGAAAAATAATGTAAAATAAGCGCCAATATAGAAAGAATGAGCAAGATTGAAATCACAATAAGACTGATTAGTCTGAGAAATCTCATCCACTTAGGTTTTTTATATCTAGATGTGTGGGTACTTCTCTTTCCATTTTGACGGTAAGTTTTTTTGCGTGGCATTACCTTTTAATTGAAATACTAAATCAATATGACTAATTCTGACATCTGTTAAGTAGATATCAAAAAAAAACTAATCTTAGGTTCTATGCTCGAGGTGGTTGCCAAATATCGTGAGGAAATAGTGGCAGATTAATATGAATGTAATCGATATAATCTTTCATCGTTTCGGGTATAAAAACCTCATACCTTATCAGCTGATTTTGAAGAGTAGATGTACCGCAGCAGCCACACTGACAAAAAGGGCTACAGCTTTCATCATAAGTACTCTTATGGTTTAAAGTACTATAGAAGCTGGCCGTCACCTTCTGGATGGCAGAAATGCCAGCGTTATTATCTCTGCAAGGAAAAGCATTTTGAATAACGATAATCAATATACAGATCAGTGAAAGAAGTCTCATCTTATTTGAAGATACGAAAACCATCCAAATTATTTATAACGTCCATAAAAAATATTTGATTATACTTACTTTTTGCAACAGTATGAAACCAAACGATCAAGTTCTTCGATGTTCTTTTTTTTCTCCTGTTGCCAGACATCTTTCGCATGAGCAGTAAAGTAGGTATGTTCATGAAGAAAATCTCGATTGACGCCGTACCATTCGCGATCAGTAAAAACTATCCCAAGTGCAACCTCCCACTCTGATCTTAATTGCTTTAAGCCGCAAAAAAAGTTAATACTTGATAAATGCCACATGTCGGCATCACACAAAATCATGGCAATTCTATTCGAAGGTGATTGCGGCATACGGGTTGCCTCTATACATAAACATACACTTTTAATTTCCAATGGAGATAGCCCCATTCCTTTTAAGAAATCGCGGGCCGTTCGGATGCTATATCCTTCGTGATCCCGATAATCATATACATAACCGACATCATGAAACCATGCAGCTGCCAGCAAGATATTTTGTTCTTCCTCGCTAAGGTTTTCTAGGTATCCAAGCTGCGAACAGGCGTCGACTACATTCATTGTGTGCTCTAAATTATGATAGTGTAAATATGAGGGAAGGCCTGACTGTAGCAGCCCTAACGCATATTCAGAAGCTTTATTTAAAATATTTTTTTTCATTTTTTAAACTTTTAATTTATTTATCTCCCAACGTCCTTTTTTATAAAAAGTTGAAAGATCCGATTCGGAAGTTGACAAAACCAAATGTCATGGAATTCGGCCACAAAGTCGATTTCCACCAGCCATGATATCTCTCGGGTGTTTCTTTAAAATTCTGTTCGCAAGTGTATGACAATTCAATTATACTTAATGGATCAGAATAACGACACACCGACAATATCTTTCCTATTTAGAAGATTGTTGTTTGGGCGATTATTAAACATATAACGTCTTACCTGCTTTAATAGAAAGTTTCGAAAGCTAAACAATCGTTCGATATCGGAATAGTATCGCAGTATGAAAGGCAAATCACACTCTATGGATCAATTATTAAAAAATTGGACTAAAGTCCATAAAGTTTAAATGTTAGATTTGGGAGGTTGCCAAATTTTTAGTAGCGACAGGGTCGGTACGAAGCGTACATTAAAAATGGGGTAACTGTTAATTACTTCGAAAAGGGTAAAAATAGACAGTTCTATTTCAAACTTCAAAAAATGAAAACAATTGGATATGTTGCAATGTGAAGCACATTTGTTATGTCTCGGGCTATTTTCTGAATGTTCGTGTTTTATTGCTGTGCGGGTTTCTCCAGCGTCACCATCATAATAGACTACCCCAAAGGAAAGAATAAGACACGTCAATATATATGCGATCAACTTCATCACGTTTAATATTCAAACAAATATAAAAAATCTCACAAACAATACCTCTAAATGAAATAATAATTTCTGTTCATCGGAAGGTTTTATCTATAGGATATCCTTAAAAATAACTCACAATACTAGCCAGAGCTTATCACATGATTAAACAACATTATCTATTTAACATTTTTTATCCACCCTATCCGCCAAAAAATGCAAATATGTTTGTAATTCGTATTGTAGCTTCTGTGCTAAAAACTATTTGCTTCCAATATAGAAGGATAAGGTTAGAAAAAAAGCCAAACAGAAAAGATCTATGAGGATAATAATTGATAATATTATAGTCCACCCTACATTTTGAATCCTCTCCTTTTTTTTCTTTTTACTTGCTTTCTCTCGCTTCGCTTCCGACGTCCCCATCGTTTTTACTTTTTAATTATTATTAATTTAATAGATTCATATAGTTTATTTTATGTTAGCGCCCCTTGACATTGCCTCATCTAGGGATTCAAGATAATACCAGACACAAACTACAAAGAAGGAAAATATGATAACTATTAATAGACATAGCAGAAAAATGAACCTTTTGTTTCGCGTAAGGAATCCTGAATTTCCCTTTCGTGCAAGCTTGGAGCTTGTAATCGTTTTCCCATTTCTTGTATAAGGAACTTTGTTTTTTCTTTTCATACATTATGAATATCGGAGATATGAATTAATCGACAGAGTAGGTTTTACCGACATCGATTGTACGCTAATGAATTTAACTTTTGAAAAGCGATCAAATGATAAATAGGCAAGCAGTGACTTATTTTTATAGATGTAATCTTTTAGCCCATCCTATCGATTCGAAAAATTCGTCGTTTGAGAATCCTAATGAATCGTTACAAGTCAAATGCAGATAACCATGTCTGACATGTCAGCATAGATATAGAGAAACGCTTAGGTCTGAGGAGGCTGTAACAATCTGGGTAGGTAATGACTGTAAAAGTTAATGGAAAGGATTTTTTTTCTATCCTTTAGTATCGAGGTCGGCAATGGTGGATCAAACAAATGTTGTAGGCAAGCGACAAATATGGTTAAGATACAGCAACTAGTTCTACTCGCAACGGTTCGCCTTGTCTCCTTATCTCTATTATCCGCACTCCCTTCCCATTCTTCACTCGCATCAATTTGAGTTTGTATAACTACATCATCGCCATCTTCAGGAGATAGTGTTTGAGCAATATTGTTATGAAGTACACTTCTAAAATCACAATACGAATCCGCATTCGGTAGAATGGCTTCTACGAAGATAAAGAAACATAGCAATATGACTCTGATTTTAATCACCTTTTCAAAGGTAAAGAATCTTTCTCGAAAGCATCGGGAAAAATGAGGTCCTTTATCTTTTCAGTTCATAGGAAGAGTCCACCAGATTCCCAAAGTTTTATGAGTTAGAATCATTGAAACGGACTTTAATTGTGTTGTTGTTTAATTTCTTTGGATTGAATATGTAAATTAATCTTATTCAATTAACGGATACATTAGAATGTCTAGACCTGACCTATTACGAAACATACTCACTAGTCAACTTCTGGGTCGTCAATTAAAATTACTCAAACTTACATTCATAGAGGAAATAGCGGAATTAGGAGCATTTCTCTAATGGAAACGCCGTCAATTGCATTTGCATTGGTTTCAGGACTATTTAATTTTTTTTATTATTCTGCTACTACTATCTTTACTGAAATTGAATTAAAATGGAACAAATTGACATCGCAGCCTTTATATTAAATTCGTCATTTTTCAAAAAAACACCAATATCACAAATCGGAGAAGAGAATGTAATTAATATGCTTTTCTTTAATGGGGCTATTGATTCCTTTTGCCCACAATGTAATAGCCATTCTGTTTTTCTCGGTGAAAACGATACAGCTGACAAGAATCAGGCAAAGACCAATATGTTCTGTGGTACTGATGCGCCTGGTTATGTGAAAAAGCAAAAAATACCTCATGGGATTTACCAGCTGGACTTTAGCTGTTCTAGAAATAGAAATCACAAACTTTATGTGACTTTTAGAATTGATGATAATGTTATAACCAAAATAGGTCAAAGTCCATCGCCTCTCGAACTAGTGAAAGCTGATCACAAACAATACGCTAAACTCCTTGGCGAGTGCTTTTCAGATTTAAATAGTGCTGTTATACTGTACGCAAACAACTTCGGTATTGGAGCATTTACTTATCTGAGACGAATTATCGAAAACTACTTTTTAAAAACCGCTTTTCTGAGTTATAAGGAAAGCGAGCCGGAAAACCCTTTATTGTCGTCATGGGAGAGTCTTCGATTCAAAGAAAAGCTCGATTTAGTAAAAGGGTATCTTCCCCATACATTTACTGACAATCCTCAAATATATTCCATTGTCAGCAGTGGTATTCATGGATTATCCGAAGAGCAGTGTTTGGAATATTTTTTAGTGCTTAAAGACTGTATTTTACTTTCTCTTGAGGAGCAGCTCGTTGAAATTAAGAAAGCAATAACAAGAGAGAATATCAAAAAATCACTTGCGAAGATTGGCTCCGAAGTCGCCAATGCAAGAAAATAATACTTCTGATGAAAAACTGAATCAGTCGTTTAATTGCAAGGAATACAGAAGTATTTTGCCATTTGATCTCTATCTAGTAACATCTGTATCCTTTTTGGTTTGATTAAATTAATACTGTTTAATAATGAGGCATGCAATAGATTTTTAGCCTAAATCAGTATTTACCGATAAAATCAAAAAAAGTCTTGACCAACTCGTAAATTAATTGTCAAAAACAACAACTTAATGCTATTTAGGCACTATACTGATCGTCTAGCAGAAGCCACTTAAAAGAACATAAAAGGCACTTAAGACGCGACAAAAAAGTCCCTTTGATTTTCGGTAAAAATCAAAGGGACTAAAAATTGATATATTCTAAGTTATTAGTTATATAACAAGTCTACCGACTTTTTAAATTTCTCGTTCTTGGTCTTTTCTTTAGCATACCTCACCAAACATTCATTAAAAAAGATAGCGTTATGGTTAAAGCATAATTGTTCTGCGAAAACGTGTCGGCTTTTAATCATATCGTATTTCAGACGTTTAATGAGTTTTTCCGTTTCCCCTGCAAGATGAAGCCAAAAGCTAAATGTTATGATACTTTTGCTACTCCATTCGCTTTCGTAAACTGCTCTATTTTCAGATAGCTTAACGCAAAAGGATGATATATATTCCAAAAGCGGAGCTATTTCTTCGGGAAAAAGCTGATGTATCAACTTGGCTTTATCCGTGTTTGTTAATTCATTTATCGATTTCATAATAAAATCGCGCCCTTTGTACGGTTGCGCCTCCACTTAAGTTAAAACATTAATTCAATGCAGCTGCGCCCACCTGCGCAAAGCTGTTGCAGAGATCAAAGGCTATTTGTGTCTGTTGTTGGGCCGTTCCACATAGGAGGGATTTTAGTTTGTTTTCTCCGCTGCCATAATCATGAACATTTTGCAGATAGCCAGTAACTCCATTATAACAGCCGTACAGCGTTCCCTTTGTGGTTGGGTCCGTCTGAGAAGGATTATTAAAAGCATATTCTAAAGCAGCATCAATCTTTTTATTGAACTGAATGGATAATTCTTCTTCCCTGTTCATATAAATCTTGTCCAACACCTCTTTACTGGGAGCTAAGGCTAATTGTATTAATCGTTTAAGATTCGTATCTGTGATACGGACTTTTGACCAATAATTAAAAATTTCCTGAAGCTCACAGCTAACCGTATGGCTGATCCCTAACAGCTGATGCGCCTTTTTCAGTTTTTCATGTGCACTGACTGTGTGCCGTATCTTAACAATCCTTTCCGTTGTCCGAAGGGCAGCATTAAGAGGTTAGGGTGAGGTCAAGGGTCGCCCCTCAACCTTCCCCACAGATCTGGACGTGCCCCTTTCAGGGCATCCAGCTCCCAGACTTAACTTATCCGCATGATGTTGTTTGCGGTGACAACGCTTGTGAACTAATTGGATATTTGAAAGCTTATTATCCATCCGGTTTTTGTTCTTGTGGTGTCGTTCCCATGATTCATACCAGTGCAGGCTATTCAGACACATAGCGCAATTGCCCTTTTGTATCTTATATAGCTTTTCTGATACAGCACCTGTTAATATGGCGTTTCTGCAACTCCAATATTCAGTATCTCCATCAAAAGGACTTCTTGCCGTTTGAACTTTCTTCCATGTTACTTCTGTGCTAACATCAAATATCCCAAATGCTACGTTACCCAATATGTAGCGGTCTACCAGTCTCCCTCTTCGTTCAACTTTTCCTACGTACCGCGTCATAAAGTCAAATCTACTGCTACGGTGTTTGTGTACGTCTTCATAAGCTTTGTAGAGGATTGTGTCCAATTCTCGCCTTAGCTTCATAAATCCGTGTGAAGCATCAATAGCCCATTTGTAATAGTTCAGCCACCCGTTGACCATTCTTCTCAGATAGTCTGCCTTTTTAGTAAGTTCAATTTTGTTACTGTACTCAAATAGCCGAACCGTTTTCGTCCATTCTCTGATTTTCTTAGCAAAGGCGTACACTTTATCAGGGTCAGGGTAGAACGTGACTTTATGTAACTTGTCATGCTTACCACTTTTCCATTTATCGAACACAAAGCCGAGGAACTTAAAGCTTTCACCTTTATGGAATGCTACTTGGCGAGTTTTGGATGGACTTAGCTTCAAGCCTCGTTTCTCCAACAACTGTGGTAAGACTTCCATCACCCTATCTAAGTAGTCTTTATTTTCACATACGATAACAAAGTCATCAGCATACTGCATAAAACCTACCGATGGGGCATGCTCTCTACATCTTTTCTTGATGTTGCTGACAAACCCGACAAAAGGCTTAAGATTTCTGTCCTTTGGCGTTCTTGTTGTTATCAGGTGATTATAGATTTCAAAGTCGATACCCCATAATCCGATATTACATAACAGGGGGCTAATCACACCGCCTTGCGGTGTGCCCGCTTCCGTATCATGTAGTATTCCGTCATCAATGTAACCACACTTGAACCATTGATTTACTGCCCTTAGAATATTGCTACTTGTCCCTTTCATTGCATCCAGTATATACTGGTGATTAAGGTTATCGAAACATCCCTCGATGTCAGCATCCAGCACAACTACTTCTCCTTTACGGTTCTTTAGGTTGTGCCATACTGCCATGCAGGCATCTGCGGTGCATCTTCCAGGTCTGAAACCATAGGTGTTCTCACTGAATTTTGCTTCCCATTCCGGTTCTAATGCGATTTTGACCAACGCCTGATAGGCTCTGTCTTCAATCGTTGGAATGCCCAACGGTCTTAACTTACCGTTCGATTTTGGTATGTAGACCCTTTTCAATGGTTTGGCCTTGTAATCTTTATCAAGGTTCATCCTTTGGGCCAGTTGCAATCTTTCCGTATTCTTTAGAACGATCGTACCATCTACACCCGGCGTGTACTTTCCTGTGTTTTCAGATGTAACTCTTTTGACACTTAATAATTTGGCGTACAGGTCTTTCAGTAAATCCCGTTGTAATTTTCTTACTTCAGTAATGTTACTGGCAAGCGTTGCCCGATACATTTGATTTTGCTTTCGGAAGACACATTGTTCGACTGTTTTCCAGTCGATGTCTTCCCATCTGTTAACTTTCAGCATTTTAGTTACTTTCATTTGTACCTTTTGTTAAATCCACAACGAATTTGGCGTATCTGGTCAACCGTAGCCAACCAGCCTTTGCTTGGTCGTTGTTCCTACCCGATATATCACATTCGTTCAAGAGTACTTATTGCTTCACAGCAAAGTGATATTCGGTTTCCTCGTTCCTTTAACCAATGTTTACCTAAACTTAGACCCCTCTCTATACCGCCAGTCCTATACAAGCTTATGGATTACCCTCTAACAGACTGGGCTCCTGTTGACTGGAAGACTGTACCATACGATGTGGGTACAGCGTATCTGCTCACGATACCTTAACGAGGTTATCATATTTAGTTCGTCCCATCTCCCTCATACGGCATCGCTCCGTCGGTTTGACTTTTCTCCGGGCTTCCCACTCCCTGTTCTCTTGGCAGGTTAAGGGTCGGATGGACTTTGATGGATAAGCCGCCATCATCAGCATTTCACTGAATTGATTAAAAGTTAAATCCACCCTTACGGGTGAGACTCGAACAGCTTATTAGGCTGCCCAACGAGTCGCACTATTGTTGCACACTATCCTTATGGGGGTAAAAGCTGCAGTAATACTGTTTGTCCCGTCATGCGCAGTGGTAAGGAAGATATATTGATCTATCAGATCATCACTGCCGACCCTGATAAAGTCAGGTAATTTAGCCGTAATGAATATGCGTTCCCCCTTTCCCAATGCCCCGGCCGTTTCATACAAAATCCCATTCTTTGCCCCGACAATGCTATCAAAAAATTCGAATGCGAAAGCATTCTGTACCACTTCATAATTTTTGCCCACATGCTCGCCCAAAACTTCCTCGTTATCGGTTCTATAAGTAAAAAAACTGCTTTCCGAAAACTGTTCTTTTCCGCTCGGGAAAACCTGCTTATTGGGTGATTTCGCGACTTCGTAGTCAAGCCCCGCATACTTTATGGCCTCCCCGCTTGTGGGGTAATCCTGCAAAATTGTGCCTAAGCCATGCCAGGGAATTTCCTTCACACTGAAAAATGAATGTTCTCCCGTAATGCCGTTATAATTGATGCTGTGTGCCATTTCCTCTAATTTTAGTGTTACTATTTGTGGTCGTACCTGCATGCTCGCAGATAAAGGCCGTTAACTGAACCTGAAACTCTTTGGGATTTTCTTCTCTGAATTCGTCTCCGTAACCTTCCCAATAAAGTCCGTCCAAATACTCTAAAAATGCTGTTTCCATAACGTGAGTGATTAATTTGCCCCTTGCCGTAAATAGCAAGGGGCATCCATAACTAAGCAGGCAGTTGGATTTCACCTTCAATCTCGGCTAACCTATCCATGCAAAGCATGTTGATGTATTCGGCTACTTTCTTGATGATGTAGGGATTTTTAGTGATAAACTCCCTCCGCTTATCGTCCTCAATCGATAGTACGCACCCCTGAAAATGGTTGCTATCGGTTTCTTCTGCATCGTCTTTTTGCGCTACTTCGAAAGCACCGAGTGTGTCAATGGTATCAATCAGCTTATCCCGCTGGATTTTCCTGCGGTGCAATTCTTCCACAAGCTTTAGTGTACTTTCCAAGTTCAGCGCGAGTTTTTCCAATCTGGGAGCCGTTTCTGTCGCTTTCGGCTCTTTTTGCTCAGCTATTGGAGAAGCTTCTTTTTTTGCGTCTACAGCATTCTCCTGCTGTTTTTCCTGAGGCAAAGAAGGTTTTATATCGCCCTGAGGTTTAGCGCCATTTTGTGCATTGTTCTTTACAGTATTGTCCAAATTGCTTTTGCTGTTTATTGCTATAGTTTTCATGATTTGTATTTTTTGATGTCAATAATTCCGTTTGTATAATTCCTTTTTGGGGCAGCGCGAGGGCAAAACCGCTTCGTTCTGCTGCCAGCTGTCGTCAACGGGGGACTTCTTCCTTTAATTGTTTTCATAGCGCCTAACTTTTAAGTCCATCGGGCGCAGGGGCCCTCCGGCAATTGTTAAGCAGCCTCACCTTAATAGAATCCCCATCCGTGCAAGGCTTTGCCGAAAAAAATACGCTCGCGAGGAACGAGCGAGGAAGATTTTTTTCGAGCAAACCAACGGGCAGGCTTGCACGGATGGGGATTGTTTAATTTTTTTGCTAACGAATCGCCGCGGGGTACGCAACGATCCAAGCGTTAACGATATTT
Source organism: Olivibacter sp. CPCC 100613 (assembly GCF_036959255.1). Taxonomy (NCBI): domain Bacteria; kingdom Pseudomonadati; phylum Bacteroidota; class Sphingobacteriia; order Sphingobacteriales; family Sphingobacteriaceae; genus Olivibacter; species Olivibacter sp. CPCC 100613. The sequence goes on along the minus strand of NZ_JAWMTI010000004.1, from coordinate 6,338 downwards.
ATGAAAAGATGGAAGGAGATTTGACATATCAAAGGAGCAACTGGCTGGCGAGGAACGAGGCTGCCTGTTGCAAAAAATAAGAGGATAGCGGCTTCAAGGCATGAAGAAGCGGCTATCCTCTTGCATTTTATAGAAGTTTATATAAAAAAGTTAATGGTACTATATTCTTAATCGCTGACTTTTGTATAAATCAGTGTTTCTCCGTCATCTTTCGGCCATTCCATTACCCTTTTATCAAGATTAAATTTGAGGATTTTCACGCCTCCCCTTAGTTGACCTACAATGCGCAGCGTGGTATCACCGGTCTGAAAATCCGCAACCAATATAGATCCCAGCTTTCCTTTATTCCACACCCCGGCAACTTTATTTACAGGACGTTTGGGATCATCCTTTTTTGCATTGCTCCAATGGGCTATTACCTGAACATCAAATTTTCCGTCATCCGTCGATTTGATCTCCACCGTATCTTTGTAATAGTCAAAGGTGGATTCACTTTGAGATGCATATTTACCAGTTAGCTGATCTTGTAAGTCTGTTTTCCCCGTTGGTGAGGAACAGGAAAACATAAAAGATGAAACAGATAGCAAAGCGATCCACTTAAAATTTTTGTATACTTTCATAATCAGGAGTTTAGATAACAAACTCAAATATAAACTATTAAACAAAAAGATTAAGAAAGTATGACTCGAAACAGGTTATATTAGCACACAAAAAAAGCCGCTGTGGGATGATAGCGGCTTTTCTTCTTAATCAAGAAACTTACCTGGCATTTTTCTTTGCAGTAACTTCGTTGCGTATGTCCTGCGCCAACGCTTTTGTGTTCTGGAGCGCATTCCGTAAACGCGTACCTGCCGCTTTGTTTCCTTTTCCATAAAATGCCTGTGCATCTTTTTCGGCAGATGCAATAAGTTCTTTCAGTGCTGCGAATTTTTCCATGATACAGATTGTTGTTAAGACATAGAGGTCGTTTTGAAAAGCCTCTAATCTTTGTGATTATAATTGTTTTGATACCGAACGATAGGCCTGATCGGCACCAAGCCTATCGTTCAAAACCCTAAAATAAGGCAAATCGCTTTACCGGGCAATACCTGCGGCTTTTTCCTGCGTATTTTCTGTGGATACTTTACGCTGCTGTTCGGTTTTTATTCCCGGCTTTAAAAATTCTTCCCGTTTTTCCGGTTTACCATTTTCAAGGAAGAAATTGGCCTTACGGAACCTTACCGAGGCTTCTATATAAACGTTAACCGTTTCTCCGCTTGCTTTCTCCGCTTTTACAAGCTCCCTGTTTCCGTTCATGATCCCTGTAAAAATCTTTTCCGCCCTTTCCGGATTTTCAAGATCTTTGATATTAAATGATCTGAGTGATTCTTTAAGATCAAAACCATAACTCGGATCGTGGAATATCCTTGTTGTGAGGTTATTATACCTGTCACGGGGTTTGTCGGTATTCAGCATCACCCATGCTTTATAAACCATGCCCTGTATATTCAGCAGATCATCACGGTACACGGCACGTCCCTGCACCAGATTCCCTGCCTGTTCCTTATTGAATCCTTTTCCTTCTTCTACATAAAATGTCTGTGGGATGGGACCGGAATAATATGCAGATTGGAAAGTTTTCGCTACAAAATTCACCTTTCCATTTTCCATGTTGGCAACCATACTTTTATGGGCAGCATCTTTTCCGATAGCAAGTTCGGCATTTCCTTCCTGCTTTTTGAACAGTTCAATGGCTTCATTAACGTTATCGAGCTTCTTGACCATGTTTTTACCTTCTTCGCCCTTTAGGATAACCATATATTTCTGACCGATGTCCAACGGGTCAACCTTATTGTGCACGGCGTCAAATTTGTTGAAATAATAGAAATCCGATTGGCTGGATTTTTTGTAGTGGAGCGTATAATCAATCTGCCCCTTTGCAGTTGCCGGCATACTATCGTACGCCTTAAATTCGGGAATGCCCAGCTTGATATTTTCTTCAATCTGTGCAATGGTTTTTGGGCTAAAACCAAGGTTCTTAGCTTCGTCGATCCTATCTTCTAAATTGTTCAGATTCATAGTGTTTAATTTTTAAGTTTACGGATATTGTTAAATATGAAATGATTATTTTTCTTGTTTAGCAGCACAAGTCCGATCCAGCGTATTAGCGTTTTTTTAAGTCATTGTTCTTTAAGAGTATCGGTTCCCCGGCTTTTACCTTAACCTTTATTTTACGGACCTTCTTGCTGATCATATTCTTGGCCGCCTCCATACCCGCTCCCACTACCTGTGTGGCAATGAAACCATCAAGCCCGTACATACCGATACCGCGCACCAGATTGTCCGTCCCAAGATTTGCAGCTTCGGTTATGACGGCTTCGGGAGCGTACAGCCCCTCCATTCCATCAAGGCCGTATACGCTCAGGTTTACCGGGATAATCGATGTTCCCGAGCGGATGTTGCGGATATTGAGCATAATCCGCTGGTTTGCTATCCGGCAGGTGGCGAACAGATAAAAGCCTTTGGGAATATGATGGCCCTTGATGATCATACTATCCTGCAACTGAAGCCTTACCGTAGCCCCCTGTACCACCTTTTGTTTATCGGTAATGATCGCTGGTATCGCCCTGAAAAGGCTATCCTCGGCTGGAATCATCTCTTTTTCGCTTTGTAGCTTTCCTTTGACCCGCTCGGGGTGCTGAATATCCAAAATCGTCTGGAGCAGTCCGTTGAGCTGCGCCACCTCTCTGTCATTGGCGCTATCTGCATGCATGCTTTTCATCAGGGACTCCAGCCGATTTACTTCGCTGTTCATCTCAAATTTGGGACTGGGTTCCGCCATTGGATTTTCAGCTACAGCCGCAAAAGGAAATTTTTCTTGTTTTTCCTGTGGCCTGCTGATTTCCTGCCGGATTGCTTTCAGCTTTTCATCTATTTCCTCGGCTTTTGGATTTTCCTCTAGCGAGAAACCCAGTCTGTTTATGACGTTTTCAATACCGTCCTGCTTTTTTTCCTTATCCCTCGTCGCTTGCCGGTAAAATTCCATCTTATCACGGGGCTGGTTCTTCTGCCTGAATGCTGCATCGGGCAATTCCGTATTGATGCCTTTCTTTTCGGTCTGAGCATCGTCCTTCGTTCCCTGGCCGCCGTCCAATGTATAAAATACAAACGCCAAAAAAGGCATTACGAGCAATGGTAAAAGCAGCCATATTTTACGGGCGTCTCTCTTTTTTTCCTGTTCCATAGTGATATTGTTTTTTATTGATGATCAATTTCAGTTCAGTGCCCGAACCAATAGGTAAATACAGTAGGCGCCGGTGGAGAGAAAGCACGAGAGAAAAGCGGATAATAAAACCCATCGGGGTAAGCCACTGGCCTTTTTATTCAAAAAGGAAGCAACCCGTTTTTGTCCGGCAACGATTTTCTTCGCTATCCGGTAAGCCGTTTCATCCTGCTCTTGTTGTCCCTGCCTACTACCCTGTTGTTTCCTGTAGAGTTTCATGGCGATTGGTTTTCATTTTTGAGGACTTCCCAATGCTGTATCAGAAAGCCATGTGGATTATTATCTGTCTGTTGCTTTAAGTCCCGCACTTTTCCTTTGGTGACCAGCCGCTTCAATGCCGTACTGGTTGAGCGGGTGAGCTTTTGGGTAGCATAACAGATAAATGTGTAGGGATATTGGTCTATATCGAGCACGGTACTGTCCACCTCAATTTCCTGCGAGATATTGGCCGAGATCAGGTTGTTGTAATAACCCGATTCTTTTAGGTTATCGTATTGCTTCTTGGCAGACTCGTCAGCAAGATAAAATGCCTTCGAAACACTGGCCTGTATGGCTTTATCGTCGGGGATAAGGTCGAAAAAGTAATGATGGAAAGTTTTGATATGATCCCGTAATTCCACAGGCAGGTTGCCCTTCCTGTGTGCGGCAAGGGCTTCGAGTACCTTCCCGTTGTAAAGAATATAAATCCGTTGCTGTGCCGTATCTACCATCTGATAGCTTTTATAGGCGCAGAAACAAACGGTCAACACATTGGCCACTATCAGGGCAATGCTGAACCTTTTTATGTGCCTGAATGCCGTATCGATATTTCTGAACTGTGTAAACATAACGGTGTATTTAAATTGGATTATTTACCGGAAAGCCTGTCGTAGAAGTATGCCCCTCCTTTTCCCATTGCCCCGCCTGCTGCACCATGTGCCCCTGAACCTTCCTGTCTTCCGGAATAGCCTTCGTTAAAGTGTTTGCCGGCCTGTAAAATATTGGAACCTCCCTTCATTGCCCCTGCTGCTCCACCTGCCACCAAACCGCCCGCGGCCATGGCCGAAGTGGATACGATACCGGTTACTTTCTGCAACATCGCATTGGCTCCTCCTGCCTGTACCACGTAATTGGCTACGTTTGGAACAGTGAAGTATCCTACGATTCCGATCAGCATAAATATCAGGTAAGCGGTATCATAGGTACTGAAAAAGGTATCACCTGACTGGCCGATCTGGCCGATATCTATTTTGAGCATGTTCTCCTGGATTTTGCCGAGGATGCTTCCGAAGATGTTACTGATGGGAAGCCATAAAAAGACGTTGATATACCGTGCAAGCCACTGGACAAGCGATTGCTGGAAACCATCGAAGACCGCCAGACCCAGTACAAAAGGCCCGAGTATAGAAAGCACGATCAGGAAAAATGTCCGGATCGTGTTGATGCACAGGGAGGCTGCTGCGAAAACAACCTGTAAAACCTCGCTCATCCATTGCTTTACCGAATTGCGAAAATTATAAGATTGTTTCTCCATCCAGAACTGGACATCGTGGCCCAATTCCTCAAAAAGTCCTTCGCCGGAGCCCTTCTCATCTTCAGGATATTTATACTTATACCATTCAGATCGATCGCCGTTACCGTCTTCCCCGACATAGATATTGTACAGATCCGATTTTTTCACTGCCGCCTCTTTCTGTTTCAGCAACGCCATGATTGCACGATCGCTGTCTTTCACCATTGCACCAGTGGCAACCACGGTCGGTTGCAGTACGCCGTTCATCAGATCGATGACCGCAGGGAAGAACATAATGGCGAGGCCCAGCGCGAATGGGCGCAAAAGCGGATAAAAGTCGATCGGTTCGGCAGCGGCAATCTGGCGCCATACACGGCTGGCGGTATACCAGAGCGCGCCAAAACCAGCTACGGCACGCGCAACGTCGATGAGTTTTCCGCTTAGTGGCTGCATCTCGTCCCGCACGGCCTCCAGTACGGGCTGCATGCCGCCCAAGGTCTGGGCAATATCCGCGCGACTGGCAAGCGGGAAGACGAGCGCACTGGCCGCCAACAGGACAGCCGCAAGTTTAATCTTTCTCATGGATTTTTACCGTTAAAAAATTGACTGATACCTTTGATATCATTTATTTCCCTTTTCCTCTGCATCAGCAATACATTACCTGATTCATTGAATTTCCGGAGGAAAAGTAACTTGTCCTGTATGTCATCGTAAATACGGTCGATCTGTGCTAGACGCTCTTCATCGCTCATTCTCAATTGAGAGGAAGTGATTACCAAGAGAAGGTCCTCCAGATTGTCTTTGCTCTGGTTCAATAACCTTCCGTAAACGTTGGCCATATATTCCAATTCTCTAGGTTTGAATATTGCCGAACTTCTGAAACGGGATAGTGCGGATCGATATTCCGAATTGATCCTACCTTGCAAGCTGATGATACCGGCAATCCGTCCATATTTTTTCACTTCGGGACTGACCAGCATCAGGCCATCAATAAAAACGGTATGCAGGAAAAAGTTGCCCTCTGCTATATTTCTGATCGCATTGTAACCATTGCTGATTATATCATAACCTGCTTTCATATCCCTTAAAATGTTTTTGAACTGGCTCAACTTTTCTGCATTGAGGATCAATTGCTGTATTTCGGTAGACTGCCCGGATGACCTTAAGGGTAATGCCATTGTTAGGCAATAAGCAGTTACGGCAAAGAGAAAATACCTAGCTTTTTCAATTAACTGTTTCATACATATGATGGATTTGATTTACGGACTTTAATTCTGATTTTATCTGTTCTTTTAACACATTTACTTGTCCCGTGAAATATTGGGCAAATGAGAACTTGTCACGCATGGACATAAACACCTTATCTAACCGCTGCAAGCGCTGGCCTTCCGTCATTTCGATTTTGCCGGAAGCAATAACCAACATTAATTCCTCCATATCCCTGCCACAATCCTCCAACAGCTTTGGAGTTGCTACCTTTAAAGCGAGACAGATTTAGATAGTAATTTTAAATTTGTAGAAATGCATAGAAAATTTGATGATTCGTTTAAGACCATGGCGGTCGATTTGAGCGTTGTTAAGGGG
>NZ_JAWMTI010000003.1:0-818986 GCF_036959255.1 Olivibacter sp. CPCC 100613 | reverse complement strand
AACTGAAACATCTAAGTAGGCGCAGGAAGAGAAAATAACAATGATTTCCTGAGTAGTGGCGAGCGAAAGGGAAAGAGCCCAAACCGGATATGTTACGGCATATGCGGGGTTGTAGGACCACGATATGGCACGGTCGGAAGAAGTGGAAGGGTCTGGGAAGGCCCGCCGTAGAGCATGAGAGCTGCGTACACGCAATGAAGACCGGCCTGGTGAGTTCCTGAGTACCGCGGGGTCGGAGACGCCCTGTGGGAATCCGGCGGCACCATCCGCCAAGGCTAAATACTACCGAGAGACCGATAGTGGACCAGTACCGTGAGGGACAGGTGAAAAGAACCCCGAACAGGGGAGTGAAAGAGAACCTGAAACCGTGTGCTTACAATCGGTCGGAGCCCCATTTGGGGTGACGGCGTGCCTTTTGCATAATGAGCCTACGAGTTACTCTTCACTGGCGAGGTTAAGTGGTTAGGCCACGCAGCCGAAGCGAAAGCGAGTCTTAACAGGGCGTACAGTCAGTGGAGGTAGACGCGAAACCTTGTGATCTACCCATGGGCAGGTTGAAGGTGCGGTAACACGTACTGGAGGACCGAACCGATAAACGTTGAAAAGTTTCCGGATGACCTGTGGGTAGGGGTGAAAGGCCAATCAAACTGGGAAATAGCTCGTACTCCCCGAAATGTTTTTAGGAACAGCGTGGACATTGAGTTTTGCAGAGGTAGAGCTACCGATTGGGTGCGGGGGAGTCACATCCTACCAAATCCAGACGAACTCCGAATACTGTAAAATATGGTCCGCAGTGAGGCTCCGGGTGCTAAGGTCCGGGGCCGAGAGGGAAAGAACCCAGACCACCGGCTAAGGTCCCCAAGTGTACGCTAAGNCAGACGAACTCCGAATACTGTAAAATATGGTCCGCAGTGAGGCTCCGGGTGCTAAGGTCCGGGGCCGAGAGGGAAAGAACCCAGACCACCGGCTAAGGTCCCCAAGTGTACGCTAAGTTGAACTAACGAGGTCCGGTTGCCCAGACAGCTAGGATGTTGGCTTGGAAGCAGCCATTCATTTAAAGAGTGCGTAACAGCTCACTAGTCGAGCGGCCGGGCGTGGATAATAAACGGGCATGAAGTGTACCACCGAAGCCGTGGGATAATTAAATTATCGGTAGGGGAGCATTCCGGCGCGGGCGAAGCGGATACGTGAGTTACCGTGGACGTTCCGGAAAAGCAAATGTAGGCATAAGTAACGATAAGGCGGGCGAGAAACCCGCCCACCGAAAGACCAAGGTTTCCTGATCAACGCTAATCGGATCAGGGTAAGTCGGGACCTAACGCGCAACCCGAAAGGGGAAGCGGATGGACAACGGGTCAACATTCCCGTACTTTTTATGACTGCGATGCGGTGACGGAGCAGTGACACTGCCGCGATCTGACGGAATAGATCGTTGAAGGCCGTAGGTATACGGATCACAGGCAAGACCGTGGACCGTGCCGAAAGCCGATAGTACGGCAAACCTCCGGGGGCGCCGATAGCGCAGGTAATCATACTTCCGAGAAAACCCGCTAAGCTCCAGGTCATAAAAACCCGTACCGCAAACCGACACAGGTGGTCGAGGAGAGAATCCTAAGGTGCTCGAGTGAATCATGGCTAAGGAACTCGGCAAAATGGCCCTGTAACTTCGGGAGAAGGGGCGCTTCCTCCGGTGACGGAGAAGCCGCAGTGAAAAGGCCCAGGCGACTGTTTAACAAAAACATATGGCTTTGCCAAATCGAAAGATGACGTATAAGGCCTGACACCTGCCCGGTGCCGGAAGGTTAAGAGGGGATGTCAACCTCCGGGTGAAGCATTGAATCGAAGCCCCGGTAAACGGCGGCCGTAACTATAACGGTCCTAAGGTAGCGAAATTCCTTGTCGGGTAAGTTCCGACCTGCACGAATGGTGTAACGATCTGGGCGCTGTCTCGGCCATGAGCTCGGTGAAATTGTGGTACCGGTGAAGACGCCGGTTACCCGCAACGGGACGGAAAGACCCCATGAACCTTCACTATAGCTTAACATTGGGACTGGGTGCAGGATGTGTAGGATAGGCGGGAGATGTTGAAGCGGCTTCGCCAGGAGTCGTGGAATCGACCTTGAAATACCGCCCTTTCTGTATCCGGTTCCTAATCCGCTGAAAGCGGAGACATTGTTTGGTGGGTAGTTTGACTGGGGTGGTCGCCTCCAAAAAGGTAACGGAGGCTTTCAAAGGTAAGCTCAGTACGCTTGGTAACCGTACGCGGAGTGCAATGGCAAAAGCTTGCTTGACTGTGAGACATACAGGTCGTACAGGGTCGAAAGACGGACATAGTGATCCGGTGGTTCTGCATGGAAGGGCCATCGCTCAAAGGATAAAAGGTACTCTGGGGATAACAGGCTGATCTCCCCCAAGAGCTCATATCGACGGGGAGGTTTGGCACCTCGATGTCGGCTCGTCACATCCTGGGGCTGGAGAAGGTCCCAAGGGTTCGGCTGTTCGCCGATTAAAGTGGCACGCGAGCTGGGTTCAGAACGTCGCGAGACAGTTCGGTCCCTATCTGTTGTGGGCGTTGGAAGTCTGAGTGGGGCTGACCTTAGTACGAGAGGACCGGGTTGGACCGGCCGCTGGTGAATCTGTTATGCCGCCAGGTGTACCGCAGAGTAGCTATGCCGGGAACAGATAAGCGCTGAAAGCATCTAAGTGCGAAACTGGCCACGAGATGAGACTTCCTTACAGGGCCGTGGGAGACTACCACGTTGATAGGCCGCAGGTGTAAAGGTAGAGATACCAGAGCCGAGCCGTACTAATAGCCCGAAGCTTTCTCAAGCGGCAGCAGACTGTTGTCTTCCTGTTTTTTTTCTTCCGGTATCAGTCAAATAAAAAATTGAAAAGTAAAAAGTAAGAGGTAGAAAGTAAGAAACGCCGGCGTGCCGGATTTTTGGATTTCGGATTTTTACTTTGACAGGTATTCAGGTGCCTATATCGGCGGTGTCCACCTCTTCCCCTCCCGAACAGAGAAGTTAAGCCCGCCAGAGCCGATGGGACTGCAGTAACATGTGGGAGAGTAGGTCGGTGCCGATCTTTACAGGAAGGCCGGAACGTGAAAACGTCCCGGCCTTTTCCGTTTATATGAATTTCCCTCTTCTAGCTCTATTCCTTTCTTCAGAAACTAGCTTCAATTCAATTGCGGTTGAGCTTTTCCGTTATGACATGTGATACAGGAAATATTTGTCATACTTCCGTCTTCATGTACCCGTCCAAAATAGCGCTTGTTAATTTTGGATGTCATTCGCATCATGTTTCTGGCAATTTCTTTTTCCGGTTTTTCATCACTTGCAAAATCTAATTTTTTAGGATCATCTTTTTTAGTTGCGTGGCAATGACTGCATTTTACACCTAATGCTACTTTAAAGTTATCCATGATTTTATCTAGCTCCTCATGGTTAATATCTTTTGGTAATATTTGAAGATTTTTTGCCTTATGGTCCTGCCGCGAAGGCATGAAGCCGCTTAAAATAGATACTACACCGAGGCTTAATCCAAGGACGATTAATTGTTTATACTGCATAATTGAATAGTTTATTGGCTAAAGTACCAAAAAGCAAGAAAGTAGAAACGAAATTTGTGTAACCATCTTATGGATAGAGATTATCGTAGTCCTTCAAAATTTTTATTAAAGGATGGAAAGTCCTCCATCCCGCATGGTTTGAACTGCTTAAGCTGAAAAAGTGTTCCCAATCGGTTGTAAAGAAAAAAGGGATCGTTTTGAAATTGCTGCCAATCTTCCAATAGCTGTTTTTCTATAAAATCAATTTTTTCCTTATAACTCTTTTGTAATTGTTGATAATAAGTGAATCCTGATTTGCTTATTGTGCTCTTTAAACGATGGATGTATTCCAGTAAATTATAACAAGTCGTAAATTGGCCACACGTGATTAGTGCAGCAAGTGTTTCCTCTTGTTGCGATTTCGTATCAAACCATAACGTTGTTGGCATTTCGAATGCTATTTGAGCAATGACCTGTTGTGCTCGGGAAGGTACTAAGGAATCGAGTTTTTTTCTACTGCGATTGTAGTCGTTGGAGAAGGACAGATCGTAGACATGATTGGTTTTTATTTTAAAACGATGTTTACCACTATCATAAGTTTTGCTATATAGAAGATAGCGTATTCGTTTAAGAAAAACATCATTGTTTAATATTAATACGGAAGCAATACGCTCTTTGATCATGTTATAAATAACAACGATAGGGGTTGACCCGAAATGCTCGAAAAGATTCGTAACAATACCAGGGGAGAAGTTTTTGTTTAAATTTAACCCACCTAAACGCTCTGTATTGCCTTCAATGAATCTTCTTAAAACAGCAAAGATCAATAAGATACTTAGCGATAAAACACATATGGTTGTTCCGATGACTACATTTAATGGGATGCCGAAGAATTGAAAACTTGAAAATATTTTACTGATTAGTAATATCCCGAAGAGCAGAAAGATAAAGAGTACACCAATTAGGTTATTTATTGAAATCGCTTTCATTCCTTTATAGGGAGTGTTTCCCTTAGGTAATTTATAAGGGTCCATATAATGGCTGCCCACATCATTAATTAGCATTAGATCAAATGGAGAAAAGATAGTTTTCTTTTTTATCCTTCTTTTTTGAGCGTCTAACATACTTTCCAATGCCTGGTTGTCGGTTATCCCTCCATCCATCATTCCTATTTTAAAATTATCGGCTAATTTTTCTTCAGAAAATGCTTGTTTCAGCTTTATTACAGAGAAGGGCTTTTCTAATTTAGCGAGAACTTTTTCAACCTTTTCTTGGCCAAATAGTTTTACCAATTCATTTAAGCTTACTTCTTGTGGCGCTATGGATAAAGCATCAAGCAAGGTCCGTTTATTTAAAGAGATAGCTTGATTGGATACACCAACCGGTAAATCGACATAGGTGAAATCATCGGGAAAGATGACGGGTTCAAATCCGGCAGGAAAACAAGATGATGCCGCCAGTAAGTCTGCTAACTTCAATCTACCTGCGACAGCTTGTTCCAATTGTATATTAAAATTTCCAAATCTAAACTGATCATCTTCATTAGATTTCGTATCTACTTTCATTTTAACCTGCTGTCTGTAAAGTAGCCCTCGGTAAAATTCTGTCACATTGAAACAAACCTCTTCTAATTGTTTATTATTCTCGTTTGGATACAGATCTGACAAGAGCGCATGCTGAAATAGAAGATCATCGTAAGTGAGTGCAAAAGCATTGATAATATTTCTTCTCTTATCAGGATTGTCAATCCACTCTTTATCATTATTTAGTTTTTCGAAAACGGTATTCATTAAAGCCATTCCGGACAGGTGTTCTGTTAACTTTTTGTAAAAGTCTTTAAATGATCGACCTTGAGCTACATGTAGTGCATACAGGGCGTTGGTTATCGAACCTCCGGACGCAGAAGAAATAAAGGTTACATTGTCAAGCAATACTCGGTTACTAAGGGTTGGCAAAACATTTAAATAACTGAGGACACCTAAGCTGAAAGACGCAGCTCGAAAGCCACCACCCGAAAACGCTAAGGCGATATGGTCAAAAGGAGTTTCGTTAACTGATATTGGAATATCATGATCTTTACCGGAGGTGTTAAACATAGGTGACATATCCTTCTATTTCTGGTTCTGAATGATGCATATATATGGATTAATTTCTCGTGATATGATCTTTTTTTGGTCATCAAGGCGGACCAACTTTTTCCTAATGGAATCGCTCTCGTTACCCCCGATTGTCAATACATAATGACCTTGGACGTCCGTCCCTTTTTCGACAACAATAGCTGAATGGGATTCATAGGTCTTATTGTGCTTTGCAAATTCAAAGTCGTAGTGTTTACCGCCACGATTATGGTGGATGAGGTCGCCAAGATTGGGTTCGATTTCTTGATAAGGGTAAGCACGGAAAACCCCTGTCTGTTTAATCGCATGTTGGATGGCTACGTAAACAAATTGAGCATGTGCAGGATTAAATAAAAACTCTCCCTGTGTAGCGCCTGCCATTTTGATACACCAGGATATAAATATAGCAGACCAAGCAGTTGTTACGCCCGGAAAGGAAAAACCCAAGTCCGTCCAATACTTGCGTATCTGCTTTGATAATTCGACATCACTCTCACTTTCGAAATGATAACTATTATATTGCTCTTCTGCAATTGTTACCAATTTTTTAACATATGCTGTAACCATATCATTTATTTAGTATAACAATTGTTCATTAAAAAAGTCGATAAAAACAAATAAAAGTAACGCATACTCAATATTGAACACTTTCGTTTGCTATAACACAAAATTGCTATTTTTTTTAGTAATAAAAAGGGAAATAGTGTTTTTTTTTATGTTAAATAAGTTATCAACAGTATTTTGTTATTGCTAAAAATATTAGTAATATTGTTTTAATATTTTTAATTTATTTGTGATGGACAATAAAGTAAGTATCAATAATCATAGCGTAGAGTCTGCAGGTATTACAAAGAGTTACAAGGAGGCGATATGCGAGCTAATCTGGAACGGGTTTGATGCAAATGCATCAAGAGTTGATATTGTATTTAAATCCAATAGTATCGATTATGTAAATGAACTACAGATTGTCGATAATGGTACAGGGATTCATCTTGCTACTTTACACCAGACTTTTGGTGCGTTTTTGGATTCGGTAAAACGGGAATCGGTCAACCGATCCTCCTATGTACGTGGTAAGAAAGGGAAGGGACGATTTTCTTTTATAGCTTTTGCCCAAAAAGCGATATGGTCTACCACTTTTTTTGATGAGCAATCAGATAAAATGCTTGATTATGATATCATGATAGATGCAAGTAACAAGGATATCTACAAAGATAATAATAAACGAATCTCAAAAAAAAATAGTACAGGTACGGTCGTCACTTTATCTAATTTGTTTGGGGTTTCAGGTTATTCTTTTGATTGCTCGGAATTTTTGAATCATTTAAAGAGTGAGTTTGGTTGGTATCTACTACTCAATCGTAGTAAAAACTTCAAATTATGCATTAATGGTTGTCCCATAGAATATCATGATATTATTGCCGATAATGAGGTGTTCCATCGGATAATTGCAGATATTCAAAATGTTGAGTTCACGTTTAGAATTACTTACATTCGATGGCATGACAAAATCGGCGATAAATTTTATTGCTATTTTTTGAACCAGGCGCAGAAGGAATTATTTAAACAGTTAACATCATTTAACAACAATGCCATTGGTTTTTATCATAGCGTTTATGTTGAATCGTCTTTTTTTGATGATTTTGTGCCGACTGACGGGGACCACACAGGACGCTTATTTGGTGCCAATTTAAATAGTAGCGTGTTTAAGGTGCTTGTAAAAGAATTACAACATATCATAGCTGATAAGCAGAAGGTTTTTGTTAGGTCGAAAGGGGCTGATAAGTTAATTGATCATTTTGATCGCAAAGGGATCCTTCCCAAATTTAGGAGCAATAAATATGATCAAGAGAAGCGCAAGGATTTGATGGCGGTTATCAAGGAAATATATTGTATACAACCCAAAATTTTTAAAGGCTTAAATGAAACCCAGGAGCGAACAAGTGTTGCCTTTATCAATTTATTGTTAGAATCCGATGAACGAGAGCATATCCTGTCAATTTTGGATGATATTGTGCATCTTAGAAGAGAAGAAAGGGAGGGGCTCGCGATATTACTTAAAAAAACCTCGTTAAGTCGTATTACCAGAACGATTAGTTTAATTGAAAATAGATTTGCTACGATTGGGTTGTTAAAAAAGATGGTATTTGACCTAAAACGATTTACTACTGAGCGGGATCATATTCAACATGCAATTGCCGAAAATTACTGGTTGTTCGGTGAGCAGTTCCATTTGGTGACAGCAAATGAGAATTTTGAAAAACTACTTTCTAAATACCTTTGTATTTTAGATGGCGGGACCATCGAAAAAATGGATCTAACAGCTATAAAAGATAAAGAAAAGAATAGAAGACCTGATGTATTTCTTTGTAGACAGCGAAGTGTTCCTGATGCACTTTATCAAGATGAAGAAATGGAAGAGAATGTCATGGTGGAGTTGAAACGACCTTCGGTTATAATTGGTAAGCAACAGCTAAGACAGATTGAAGATTATATGGATTTTGTTAGTCGACAAGACGCTTTCAATTCCCAAACGAGGCAATGGAAATTTTTTGTTGTGAGTAATCGAGTTGATTCCTATATACTCAAGCAATATGAAGAGTTTAAGAATAGGGGGAAACGATTTTTAGTGAAATCTTGGGGTAATTTAGAGATTTTTGCCATGACTTGGGACGATGTATTTCGGATTTTTTATACAAGACATAAATATCTATTGGACAAATTGGATTTTGATAAGGAGGTTTTACAAGAAGAACTTCAATTAAAGGGGATTGTATGGGCAGCGTCAGAGGGAAAGCGGTTGGTTGTATAGTATGGAAAGGATGGTTGGTTGTTTACGTTTCATCGATGCATTCATTTATGCCTTTTGTTTTTTGATATTTGATCATAAAATAATACGCTGAAAAGGCGGTTAGAAATAAACCGAGGATGGAAAGAATGAGGATACTATTGGAAAAGAAAGATACCCAGCCTAATTTAACTTTTAAAATTTCTTTGACAAAGAGTACGCCTATGCTACCTATGTATCCAAAGGTGTCGGCTAAATAAATAAGAAAACCAACATTTGCAGCGTATCGAAATGTGGCAATCATACGTTCAAAGAAAATAGCATTGAATGGGATGTAAACCATATAAAGGCCTAGCCCGGTTAGAAGCATCCAGGTATAAGGAGAGAGCAGCTGATGGATAAAGCCGATGGTGATCGTACCTGCCAGTAAAAAACCGAATGCCATAAACCCATGAGCAAGCATAAATGCCCGATAATTGCTTTTTATGAGAACCATACTACCTATAAGCAGCAAAACAATGAGCGTAATGGGAGTTTCGGTTTGTGAAAAGATAATCGGCTGGTTATAGAATCCCATCTCTTTCCACATTTCCGCACCGAAATTATCCCGAATATCCCGAAAAATAGTTGCAAAGGTATATATCAGTATACATGCCGCTAAACCTGGTAAAAAGGTCTTTAAAAATAGAAGGCGTTGACTTCCATTCATGGGACTTCGTGCGGTTCGCTTTAGAATATCTTGTTGGTCAGGTAAAGGTATTTTTTCCATCAAATGTACTAGAAAAACAAGGGGAGGGGCAAAGAGAAGTCCAGTGAAAAAAGGAACCCAAAATTCAGATAGGCCAAGTTCTAACATAATCCACCCGCCCGCGGAACGAGCAAACCCCGACGCGAAAATGAAGCTAACAGCTAAGGTGGCGCCAATGAAGTCTGTTCCTTCTCTCCCCTCAATGTAGGAAAATACAATTCCCCATAAGAGTCCTAAAGGAAAGCCATTCACAAAAAGAAAAAATAAATTATATGGAACGGGTACGAGAGCGAAACCAAGCCAACTTAACCAAGAAACACCCGTTAATAAGAGAATGAGCTTTCCTCTTACCGGACGTTTTAATTCTGCGATATACTTTACACCATAAAACTTAGCCAGCATATACCCTAATACTTGACTGATAACAAGCAAGGTTTTATAGTGATAGCCAGCAAAGGTTATTCCTTCAAATGTTGCTACTGTGAATGCCTTTCTATAGGTAAAAATTAACGTATACGCTGAAAAGACAACAAAAGCAGCATAAATATTTATAAGCTGTTTATTCCCTTTTAGCTGTTTTGGTCGTAAGAAAGACATGTTACATTTAAATGTACAGCAATATAAGAATTGTAATGTTATTTTCTCTGTTAGCTAAATATCCCGGTCGCTCAAAAGTCTAAATTATTTAAGTGGTCTGCACCTAACCTTTTCTTTACTAATTCAATTATTCGAAGAAGTTTTTTTATATCTGCTGACAATGTATATTTTTGATTAGATCGTCTTAAGATTTTATTTATGAAGCAATCCTAGTTATGTCGTTGGCGAAAATTGAGCCTTGCAAAGGGATTAGATTATCGGGTGGAAATAAACTGAATATGTATATATGATGACCTTAAAAGTTTTGCAAACAGTTGTACATTATAGTCTACATTTTCTCTTTCCCGGAGTGCTTGCATGGTTGTTCTTTAGGAAGGAATGGAAAAGGGCTTGGTTCATTATGGCCGCTACGATGTTGGTTGATCTGGATCATTTGCTTTCAAGACCGATATTTGATCCTAATCGATGCAGTATTGGATACCATCCATTGCATAGCTATTATGCCCTTACTATCTATTTTATATTACTCTTTTTTCCTAAGACAAGAATTGTGGGCATTGGTTTGCTTTTCCATATGCTAACGGATTATCAAGATTGTGTTTGGTCGAAGTTCCTTTCATGATAATAGTTATTAAGCCATGGTCACCCCGATTCGCTTACGCTTAATCTAGGTGATGTCATCGCGATATACAAATCAAGTATTTGTGGTACCTTTGTTGTATATAATGAAAGATATCTGTTTGGCAATATGCGTAGATTTAAACTGCCTACTATAGATGTGAAGGCGACAAGAGAAAAATTGAGAGGTAAAGTGTCTTCTCTCTCCAGGGATGGCTTGGAACAGTTATTTAACAAAATTGATCAATTGGGAGTAAAGAAAGGTGTTGATCAATTGGGGCTTGAGAAATTTATAAATCAATGTGCAATATTTGCTGCGGGATCAGGGGTGCTTAGTGGAATAGGTGGCGTGGGCGTTATGGCTATTGGAATTCCTTTGGATACAATCAACATTCTGGCACAGCAATTTCGGGTTACGTTGGCAATAACCTATACACAAACGGGCAATTATGAGCTTCGCTTTGATGATTTTTTCAAATTACTCGCTCGTTCGATCAAGGGAGATGCAAGTGTAGTTGTTACGAAAACAGCAATGGAAGAAGTTGCTCAAAAAATAATGCTTAATGTTGGTGCCAAAACTTCTAAAAGGCTGGTACCCGTTGTCGGTGGGATAATTGGAGGTTCAGCAAATTATTTTTATATTAAACGGGTAGCGGAAGCATTAAAAAAGAATTAAAATATTGAACACTTCACACTTTAAATTGTGTAATTATTGTGAAGTAAAAAATGAGATAGTTTTTATTCATTTGTAATGAATTTTTTTCAACTTCAATTTTATTATTAGAAATGAGAGCTCTACGGATAACGTAGGGCTTTTTTCTTCTGGATAAGAAAGATAATGCGTTGCATTCTATGTTTGTTTTAATATAAGTACAGGATGAGTTGCATTGTGCGCTATTGCATGTGTGATGCTTCGGTGAGTCAATTTCTTGAAAAAACTGTACTTACCCGGTAACGAGATAATTAAATCAACATCTTTTTCTTCTGCGAAATCCAATATTCCATCTAATATGTCGTCGTTTTCTGTATAGTCTATTGAAAAAGTGAAATCGGGCAATAAAACAGAAAGCTTATCGCGATCTTCTGTTAAATCGCGTTGTTGTTTTTTTATGCTGAAGGTATGCAGTATAAGCTCCTTTTTATAACTAGAAAGCAAAGGATGTTGGAAGGCTTCCAAACGGTTAAGCTCTTCGAAATCTAAGGGTAGCAATAGATCAATGATTTTTCGATAGTTGGCGTTTGATGGAATAACAAGTACAGGGATCTTGCTAATTGTCACTAATTCAATCAGATTATTATTAATATATCCTTCTTTTGTTAAGCTATTTCCTAACACAAGCAAGTCGGGTGATTCTTGCTTAATGAGTTGTATAAGGGCACGGGCGAGAGGCAGTTCGCTTACTGCGTGATCGATAATAACTTCCTTCTGAACACTATTTGTTAATTCTTCCGTTATTTTGTCTAGATACTCTACAGACTCTTTTCGACCAGCTTCTAAAGTGTCTCCATCTAAACAAAGGTATTCTGCTGTCGATATGATGGGCTGGAAAACAGATGTATAAGTGCTTTTCAATAAAATGATACGGGAAAATGAAATGTCTTGATGTGCACTAGATATATATCGGAGTGCATTTTTTGTTCCGGGAGCATAATCTAATGGAATTAAAATTGTCTTCATACCCGTTTTTTACGTTTACATAACCATAAAAATAGTTTTTTTGTTTGTTAATCGTGATTTATCAAGAAATAAAACACGAAAAATGGTTTAATTTGAATTAATAAAGACACGAATGGTTTGATGATGAGTAAGATATGGTTGTGACTTCGCGGAAGAACTTAAATCAGCTACTGTGATTTGGATTTAATTTCTATCTTTGCTGCTGGAAAGTTGGCAGAGTGGTCGAATGCGGCGGTCTTGAAAACCGTTGTCTGTAATAGGACCGGGGGTTCGAATCCCTCACTTTCCGCAAAATAAAACTAACCTGGCTATTGCCGGGTTTTGTTGTTTTTGGGTATTTATGAGTTCGCTTATAGCAAAAAGAAACGCAAAGTAACAATAGCACTGCCATGTAATATACTAAGCGATGAAAGTAAAACTGCAGAATCATCTTTTTATTTTCAGGAAATCGGTTCCGATTATACTTGCTAATGCAAGTGTGCCTTTGCTTGGCCTGGTTGAAACGGCGACCATTGGCCGTACTGGATCGGTACATGAGCTGGGAGCGATCGCCTTAGGAACACTTGTATTTAATTTTGTTTATTGGGGGTTCGGATTTCTTCGTATGGGGACAACAGGGTTCACCGCGCAGGCCCTGGGTGCCAAAGATGATTTGGAGATTAGTTTTGTATTTATTCGGGCTTGGCTAGTCGGTTTTGTGATCGGATTGTTTCTCATCCTCTTTCAATATTTTGTAGTCGAGGCTGCGTTGTGGATGATGAATGGTAGTGAACAAGTAGAGTCTTTGGTAGGCCAATACTTTTTAATAAGGATATGGGGCGCCCCGGCTACATTAAGTACTTTCGTCATTTTAGGTAGTTTGATTGGGTTAGGACGCACTACGCAATTATTGTGGGTACAGTTGGTGCTTAATGGAGTTAATATCCTTCTCAATATACTTTTCGTACTGGTATTTGGATGGGGAATAAAGGGAGCGGCTTTTGGAACTGTAATTGCAGAATGGATAACCTGTGTAATTGGGGTGGTTATAGCATATAAAGCCGTTCGTATAGTTTCTTTATCTACCTTTACAAAGCACTGGTCTAGCGTGCTTGCTAAAGAGAAAATATTGTTAATGCTCAACGTGAATGCAAATATTATGTTACGTACCTTTGCACTTCTTGCGGGTTTTGCTTGGTTTGCGAATCAAGGTGCGAAATTTGGTGACGTAACGCTTGCATCTAATCATATTCTTCTGCAGTTCGTTTCTCTTTCAGCGTTCTTTTTAGACGGTTATGCTTATGTACTGGAAATGTTGGTTGGCAAATCGCTAGGCGCCTTGGATTGGAATGCATTTAGACGCGACGTACGGAATGCCAATCAGTTAGCAGCTGTAACAGCATTTTTACTGGCTCTGTTAATAGCTACTATGGGTAATTTAGCAATCGAAAATTTAACACATGAACTTGAAGTGCGTGTAATGGCTAAAGAATATTTACCTTATGCCTCTTTCTATGTGCTGGTTTCGTTTTATGCCTTTCAATTGGATGGGATTTTTATTGGAGCGACTCGTACCAGGGAGATGCGAAATGCAAGTGTTTTTTCTTTCTTTTTGTTCCTCACCCTGGGAATCATGTTTGTGCCACTGTTTGGCAATCAGGGGCTCTGGATTGCCTTTATCGTTTATGTTCTTGTAAGAGGTATGAGTCTGAGATGGTATATGCCTCAGGTAAAGCGATCTTTTTTCAATTAGGTGTGAAGGCGCATAAGACCGTTAGCCTGTTGGCTATTTTACCTCGTTGTTCTTTTGTGTTGGTGGCTTTTATCCCTCGTTTTCAATACTTTTAACAATTCTCTTCGTTTGGTTACACAAAAAAAAATGCTACCCTTTTTGTGCAAGAAGGAGAGAACTAATGTGTCACCGTTTTCTGCCATTGCTTGTAGCTTAGGGTCTATGATTAAATCGCCGCAGTTGCAATCTTTCAAATTGCAGAGTATGAAGATAAATAAGAGAGAACAGGCTATGAGCGCGTATAAGCTTGCTTTACCTAGCGTTCTATTTTGTGTGTCCATTTGTTGATTCATAATGGAAGAATTGGTTGTCTGTAAAATTACGGTTAAGATTTCTTCATCTCCTTATGACCTTAAATTTTCTTTTTATTCGAGTAGTAGGTTCTGTGATAATTTGTGAAATTGTGTGTTATTATGTCTTTCGTAGTTTTGGTTTGATGGCAGCTGATGATTGCTAATTTAAAGTAAACAATTGGAGATGAAGAAAATTCACCATCGACGCAGGTTCGATGTTTCCGAAATCATGGCTTTCCGAGATGGCAGGATGACATCCAAATGTTACAGTCAGCTGATATTGTTGTACGAAATAATTTAATTTTTCTTTTTTAGTTGACATACTGTTGTCACAGGCTCCAAATACTTTTGCCTAAGTAATTAAAAGCAACATATTATGGATACAGTAACATCAGCACAGGTAATTAATAAAGAAGGTTTATTAAAACACTGGCAAGGACATCGTAACCTAACGCGACGCGTTATTGAAGCTTTCCCAGAGAAGGAACTTTTCGGTTTTTCCATCGGTGGGATGCGCCCGTTTTCTCAATTGGCTATGGAATTATTATCAATTGGCGGACCAGCAATGGAGTCTATTGTAAAGAATGAATCAAGCCCCTATAGTGAAGAGGCTTTTCTGTTGTCGACAAAGGAGCAGATATTAGCAAGATGGGACGAGCAAACAGCGGTTATTGCTACCTACTTTAATCAGCTTCCTACAGAAAGGTTTTCAGAAAGTTTTAATTTGTTCGGGCAATATGCATTTCCCATCATTGAGAATATTTTCTATTTTATTGATAACGAAATTCACCATCGTGGCCAGGGATATGTATACCTGAGAGCGCTCGGTATAGAGCCACCCATGTTTTGGGAACGGGATTAGAAAATAAAAAACCCCTCATTGAGGGGTTTTGTTTTCTTCATTGATTCGAGCCAATTGTTTGGTGAGCAAGCGTTGAACTTTTATTTTCAGCGAAGAGGGTTCAAGTATCGTAGCTTTATCAGCAAACATGAGAAACCATCGTGAAAAAGCTTCGTCAGTATCGCGCACTTCAAAATTCATAATTACTTTGTCTGAGAATCGTTCTTCCGAAACGAAACCATAAAAATTGCGATCCCATTGGAGGTATTTTGCCATGTCTTTTTCAACCGCGATCCGAACACTAGTAGTAGTAGGTTGGTCTTTTTGCACCAAATAAAAATCCAGGGGTTGATGCTTGCGTTCAAAGGGTAGTTCGGTGTTTTTGATCTCTTCAATTCGATCGGTTCTAAATTGCCTGTAATCGTTTCTTAAATGACAAAAACCGATGACGTGCCACGAATGATGTTGATGAAAGACTCCGACTGGTTCAATCAGTCTTCGTGTGGCTTGAGTGGCGTCCAATGCTCGATAAAGAAGTTCGACTTGTGTCTTTCGAGCGATACTTTCAAAGAGAGTAGCTAAGGCATGCGGTGCTTTTTCACTGAATTTAATTTGTAAAGGTTGCATAACAACTTGTGATTCAATGCTTGATACCCACTCTTTATCAACTGTTTTTAAGGCCGTTTTTATTTTATACATCGCTGAAGAGAAATGTTCATGAATGGTTTTATCGCCGAATTTTTGCATCAACTTTTCAGCCGCGACCAAACTAGTTGCCTCTTCCTTATTAAGTGATAAAGGCGGGAGTCGATAACTGTCGATTAAAGAATAACCGACACCAGCTTCACTATAAATGGGAACACCCGATAGCTCGAGCGCCTTTATATCTCGATAAATGGTTCTTAAGCTTACCTGAAACCTGTCGGCTAGTTCTTGTGCTTTAACTATTCTTTTAGATTGCAGCTGGATAAAAATAGCCACCAGTCGGTCGAATCGTTTAAAGTTTTCACTGTCCATTTTTTTCGGTGTTAATACAATGGTGATTTACTTACATAGATAAGTATTTTAATCAAAAAGAAGCGGGGTGAAAAACAAAAATTGTTTGCAAAGCTAGAAGTAGCCAGAAAGATCGAATGAAATTGCATGTTGAAACAAAAAAGTAATAACATCACACGAAAGGATGTTTAGGTTTTAGAAAAAATAGCTGATAAGTATGTTTTTGGTAAAAAATATTTGTTTGTTAAAGAAAATTATTACCTTTATCCCATTATGAGACAAGAGAGTGTCAAATACTTTACCATTGTTATAGCGTAAACCTTCAAGGGCGCTATTGATAGTGCTACTATTTCGTGTAGCCTATATTATCATACTTTTTATTCTTTTTTGCTTATACGCGCAACAAAAAAGGTTTAATCCTCACCTTAATCCCTTTTGTTGACTATAAGAAGTAATCTTGTAAACGGAGTTGATTTCTGGAATATCGAATACCATTGTTATTTGCTCTATAACTGAAATGGCAAATGCACTGTAAGTATGATAAGAATGAATAATAAAACCTGCGAATCGCTAGTGTTGAGCGATCGTATGAACTAATTAAGGTGATTGAGAAATATTTTTGCAATCTTAAAAATGGAACAGGAATTAATTCAAACAATTGTTGATTTTTTTAAAGATAATGAGAGGCAGGGGCCAGGGTGCGAAGAAGCTACGTTGAGGGCGTTAGGTTTAGTGGGCGATAGCAACTATTTTGAGCATATATTGGATATCGGCTGTGGGACCGGAGCGCAGACAATGATCCTTGCACAAAAGACAAATGCACAGGTTTTCGCCGTTGATTTACTAGCCGATTTTTTAGAAGTACTTAAAGAACGTGCTACTTGGTGGGGGGTACAGGATCGAATAACTACCCATAAAGCGGCTATGGAAGACCTCCCTTTTCAGAAGGAGTTTTTTGATGTGATTTGGAGTGAGGGTGCGATTTATCATATTGGATTTGAAAAGGGGCTGCGGCAATGGCGCGAATTACTGAAAAGGAGGGGGTATTTAGTGGTGTCGGAGATTTCATGGATGAGCAAGGAAAGACCCCGAGATCTTACTGATTATTGGACGACAAGTTATCCTGAAATAGATTTGGTTTCAAACAAAATGAAATTAATCGAAGATTGCGGGTATTTTCCCATCGGCTGTTTTGCGCTTCCTGATGTAGGATGGGATAACTATTATCATCCAGTTATTAAACAGATTGCCTTATCCATCGGACAAGTATTAACTGGTTCAATTAAAAAGTCATTTTTGGAAACGATTATTGAAGAGCTTGTTATCTATCAGCGCTACCGTGAATTTTATAACTACGTGTTTTATGTAATGCAAAAAAAATAGCGTTTCAGATGCACTTGATTTAAGCAATGATAAAACTAGGTTTGGGATTTCACAATATATACAGCAAAGGGCAGGCCTTGCTGTTTTTTTTTGCATCTTTGTTGCAATATGACAATTTTATGTCTCATATTTGGGAAAATAACTTCAGATTTGCTTGATGAGAAACAAGGAGGAAACACAGCAAAAAATCATCAATGCGGCCATATTGGTTTTTAACGAGGATTTTTCTGCTTCATTGGAGAAAGTAGCGGAAAAGGCTTTGGTGACAAGAAGAACACTTCATCGGTATTTTAAAGACAGAGAAGAGCTGTTGGTTCGTTGTGAGGAAGCTATGCAGCGGAATTGTAAACGAGCGATGGATGCGGCTTTGGAAAGTTCGGCAATTCCTTTAAAAAAATTGGAGCGAATGCTCTATGCGGCTATTGACTGTGGGGTTGAGTATGCTTTTTTTCAAAAAATTCATCATCGTGACGGCCATAAGCATGATGCGAATAATCAAGGTTGTGCAACTTACGAATCGATTAATAATCGCTGTCGGCAGTTGATTTTACAGCTACAGGAAGAGGGCTTCATTAGCAAAAGGTTGACGGTAGATTGGGTTTTAGTCTTTTTAGGTGGTGTGGTAGCTACTACGGTAAGTATGGCACTTTTGAACAATATAGCCGAAATTAGTTTAAGAGAATACGCTTGGTTTTCCTTTAGTAAGGGGGTGGGTGTATGAAAAAGCCAAAGTGCGCTATGTCTTGTTTTTGTGACACTTTATGTTGTAGACATATAATGATAGCGTCTAGTATGAAGGTAATAAAATGATATGAAAAAGAGTAATAAATTTGATGTAATTATCGTGGGTGGTAGTTATGCAGGCCTTTCTGCGGCCATGTCTTTGGGTAGAGCTGTTAGGAACGTATTAATCATTGATGCTGGTAAGCCCTGTAATAGCCAGACACCTCATTCCCATAATTTTTTAACACAGGATGGTCAGTCTCCCGGAACAATCTCCTTAACCGGTAAGGAGCAGGTGCTTGCTTATGAAACGGTGAACTTCATAACGGATGAGGTCTTGCTTGTGGAAGGGAAGAACGGGTGTTTTTTTGTTACAACTGCTTCTGGAGAACGATTTGAAGGAAAGAAGCTTTTGTTGGCCACTGGGCTAAAGGATGCGCTTCCGTCCATAAAAGGTTTGGCGGAATGCTGGGGAATCAGTGTCATCCATTGCCCATACTGTCACGGATATGAATATAGAAGTCAACCGACAGGCTTATTATTAAACGGAGAGTCCATTCTAGAAAAAACAAAATTAATCCGCAACTGGACCAGCGATCTTACAGTGCTTACAAACGGACACGCTGTTTTAGGCAATTCGGATAGAAACGTGCTTCTTAGAAATGGCGTATCATTGATCGAAAAGCCAATTATTTTATTGGCACATAATAAAGGTTATCTTGATCACGTCCTATTTGAAGATAATACCAAATTGTCTGTTAAAGCGCTTTATGCGCCACCGGCCGTTGAACAGCAAAGCTGGATTTCCGAAAAGTTAGGTTGTAGAATGACGAGTGCCGGGCATATCGAAGTAAGTAATTTTCAGCAAACTTCCGTCCCTGGAATTTATGCTGCCGGTGATAATGCTACACCATTTAGAAGTATTTCTGCAGCCGTAGCGGCTGGATCGATTGCTGGTGCATTTATAAATCACGAACTAATAGACGAGGGAGGCTGAAGTAAAAAATAATATGAATTGAAAGAAAACCCCTTAAAACCGTTATTTTAAATACGGATCTAGATGATGATATTTGTCGTTGAAGTTTATCGTCTCTTATGATATTTCATCGGTTTTGTTTACACGCTTTGGTCGGATTATTTCTAGGGTTATCGAGCTTGAATCTATATGGTCAGGATTCCCTGCAAGTTCAATTGATCAAATACAGTTTCATTTTTTCAGCAGACAGTTCAGGTGTTCAACCCGACCCTTCTCAGGAGCTATTAATAAAAGGTGGCGATTTGACGTTGTATTATACAGTAGATGGTATATCGCCAAAATACAAAATTCTTCATGGAGATTCTCTTAGTGAACTGGGTTTTTTAAACAGTAAAACCAAATATTCCATAACAGGCGATCGGGCACTTAGAATAGTTGGAGCCATGACGGTTCCTGACGAAGTGACTCGTAATGGCGAGTCTGTCTATTTATTTCCAGGAGATTTCAATTACGAATATAAAGACTCCCTTCAAACGGTTTTGAATAGTAAAGTATGTCAGGTAATCGTTGCAAAACCGAAAGAAGTTGATGGTGATGAGTTTTGGTTTTCGCTATGTGACAGCGTGCCTACGGCACCATGGAGTTATTTTGGATTTCTACAAGGCGGTTGGCCTGGTGGATTGTTAGAGGCAACCCATAAGAATAAGCACTTGAAGGCAAGTTTTGGTATCAAAGCAATAGAGGAAAGGCAACTATTTGTTCCTACGGATTTCTTTGAAGTACCTAGCGAATTGATCATAGAAGAACTTACGCCACCACGCATTCAATGAACTAGAGATAACCAGATTATAGGGCTACTTATGATTATATTCTTGTAAGTTTATCCGAAACCGGTTATTTATACATCCCATTTTGAAATGACCCCCTATGCAACAAAACCCCTTAGAAAAATATTCCCAAGCGTGTAAATAGATAATGTAAGTTTAAGAATTGATGATTGCTTTTCGAGCAATAGTTGGAAGCCGTTTTTTGGCAAGCATTGTTTCCTCCAAAGCTGGTTTCACTAGCGTGTCTATTGTGAATAGAGAGCATAAGTAGTATTCCGATTCCGATCCATATCGGTAACATCTTGATTCGAATAAACGAAGTGATACGGTAATCTTGATTGTTTTTGATCTTGATATTCGTATTATCAGTAAGCATAATACATTATATTTCTGATACCAAGCATAAATATGATGCCCTTTTTTTATTTTACTGATTTACAGTTCTTTATTTGGTTTTTCTTTTTTTAACGTGTTCGGATCCGAACACGTTTCGCCCGAATTCGAACACTAATTGGTTCGATTTTTTTTATTTGTGATAAATGATTTGCAAGTGTGTACTTTTTACACTATCTTTGTGTCATCATAATTTAGGTTTATAATTGGTTAGTTAAAAGTCTTCAATCTCCCCGGTTGAAGACTTTTTTATAAGGTTATATTGTGGTGCTAAAAATTTGTGCGATGCTGTTGACCTCATTGTCACTCAAATGTTTCCCGGATTGTATGACAATTTTGTACCTAAAAGTAACTGATTTTCCAGCGGGCAAGGAGAAATTTAACTCCTCTTTTCCATCACTCATGGCTTTCTGTCCTAGCGGATTGGCCGCAAATAAACCGTAGCCTCTTGCATGCCAGTAGGTTGGATAGCCGATGTTTTTCGGATGATCAATGATAACTATGGAGAGTGCTTCTTGTCCAATTTGCCCGTTCAGGTTGACCCATTTACCTCGCGTACCCCAGACGTCATCACCTTCCTTACCTTCACTGCTACGGTATTTCCCAGTAACTTGGCTATTATCCAGCTGAGCTACTTCTGTAATATTTCCGCTCGCATCCGTAAATTTAGCAGATTCTTCGGAAGGATGTTCTAACTCCCTGGCTAGACGAATCCCTAATAAACCTTCTTTATTATCCGTAAATGATACATTTTTTTTGAGTGCGGTTAACGTAGTGTTCAGCTCGATCGTACGCATATTATTTGCAGAAGAAAATATATATTGCGTATTCTCTTGCAAAATAGGGATTCCGCTAGGCTCTTGCCAATATTTCGTTACATCCAATAGGGCATGGTCATCCGCAGTCTGTATCTTATTGACTTTAGCGTGCTTAATTGTGCCGTATTGATCTTTTTTGTCTGAAGGTATGGCTGTCGAATTATTCCAGAAATCGAGTCCGTTTACATCACCGTAGTTAAACCACAGCCCAACATGATGCGGATGATCCACCCGTTCTCCCGGTCTGGGATTAAAGGGCCATCCTCTGGTAATGGGGGTACCTTCTGCCGACCGGATGGGATAGAGAACAGGTTTCATCAATTGGTCAGGATAAATGTATGAGGTGAAAATCTGGCCATCAATACTTATATCTATTTTTTTTTCTTTTTTATTTTCAACAATAGAAAAGCCTTTTTTTTCAACTTTGAAGCTACTGATTAAGGCAATCCCAATAAACATTAATATGTTGATTTGTTTATTCATGATTAGAAAATTAACCGACTACGACCTCTTGTTTAGCATCATCAAAAGAAACTCTTTTACCCGTTTCCAAGGCTGTTCTCGCCATAATATTGGCTACACTGTGATTATAACCGGCTTTAACAGACGCATTCGGTGTTTTTCTACTACGAACACACTCCATCCAGTTTAACATATGGAGTGAAGTCATCGGATCACTTCCTGTATTGGCTGCCGTTTCTATCTTAGTGGCATTAGATAAGGTGAAAGGCTGAAGTTGATTCGCTTTCATGTCCATCTCTGCCGCCATTTTGGCTGTTAAGCCTCCTTCGTCGGTTACTTGATTTGTGTCCAAGTTTAACATGCCTGCATTGGAATAGTAAAGTTCTTTAATACCCCCTGCGGAATTTGTGAAACGAGAAGAATAGAGTACCTGAAAACCCTTTGTCGGATCATTTGCCGGGCCATAATCCATGACGGCTGTGACGGTATCCGGATTTGTTCTACCATCGTTCCACATATAGATTCCCCCATTTGCGGATACACTACGTGGATGTTCGAGTCCGGTAAACCAATGAACTGTATCGATCTGGTGTGACATCCACTGACCGAAAATGCCGGATGAGTAGGGCCAGAATAAACGATATTCTAGATATTTTCGGGGATCCCAGGCAACTTTAGGTCTATTTAGTAAAAATCGATTCCAATCTGTATCCTGTTCACGAATTTCTTTTATTAATTGGGGCAATCTCCATCGTCCTGGTTGGTTTACATTCCAGGTCATTTCTACCATTTTTATATCGCCAAATTTACCCGACCGGATGTACTCATTAGCAGAAATATAATTGGGAGCACTTCTTCGCTGCGAGCCTACCTGCAAAATTTTTCCGGTTTCATTAACAGCTTGTAGAACAACTTTTGCATCTTCCAGTGTTTCTGCCATTGGTTTTTCTACATATACGTCCTTTCCGTTCCGTACGGCCTCGGCAGCCATCAGCGCATGCTGAAAATCAGCTGTACTGATAATGACGGCATCAACATCCTTTTGTGCGTACAATTCGTCATTGTTTCGATAGGTTGCAATCGAATTACCTGCCTTCTCTTTTACAAAGGCGACAGCTTCATCCCTCCTCCGATTCCAAATATCGGATACACCTACAAATTCGAAGTTTAGTTTTTTAGAATGATTTGTGAAACTTGGAAATAAAGAGCTTTTAAAACGGTTCGAAAAACCTACGATTGCAACGCGTACACGGTCATTTGCTCCTAAGATTCTTCCATAGCTTTTTGCGCTGAACCCCATGGTTGAAAGACCTACCATTCCCACGCCGATTGAGGCTTTCTTAATAAATTCACGCCGCGAATTTTCATTTTTTTGTGCCATAAGTCTATTGGTTAGTATAAAATTAATATTGATTTATTTTTTGACAAAGAGATTGTAAGTCCTTTTTACTCCTTATCTTGTAGACTACAAATGCGTTGTATGCTGCAATGGTTTATAATTCCTAATCACTTTTAGCGGCAATCGCTCAAGTATAACGATTCAATAGTCTTCTATACAAGTATAATAACCTGTTGACTTTAAAAAGAATAATCTCCTTGAAAAATCTACGCAAACGATATCGTTAACCATATTTGCAGAAATAGGAAGTTTGATAATTTCCTGTTCTGTATCGAAAAGCATTACTACGTAATTGATATGTAAAAAATGTATGACATTTTTGCATCAAATGTGTTTAAACATTATTTTTGTACTATCATAATTTAGGTTTATAATTGGTTAATGAAGCCTTCAGTCTCCCCGGCTGAAGGTTTTCTTTTTACCAGGTTTTCTAAGTTTCGAAGACATTGTAATTGTTAGTTGACTTAATTTATCTAAAGTCCGTTAGGCCCTCCAAGAAACAAATGATCCTAAAAAACTAGATGGAAGGAGTGCTTATACCTATCTGCTATTCTTTTTGTACTACATATTTTGATTAAATTTTGCATCTTGCACGATGGAAAAATCGAAACCAAATACAAAGCATCTTGAATTTGATTTGCCAAAACTCCATAATTTAACGATGGCAGATCAAGTTGAACTTAAACTAAGAGAATATTTTAAGAAAAAGGCTTTTAAACCAGGCGATTTATTACCGAAAGAATTAGAAATCGCCGCCGCATTAGGTGTTAGCAGGAATATTGTTAGAGAAGCGCTCAGTCGGCTGAAGGCGCTTGGCTTAGTGGAAACAAAAAAAAAGCGTGGTATGATACTCGCCGAACCGGATATTTTGGGATCTTTTGAAAAAGTACTTGATCCGCTCATTATGCCCGATAGTACACTTTATGATATTTTTGGACTGCGTCTTGTGCTTGAAATGGGATTAGCGGACGTATTATATATGTATAAAACCGAGCAAGATATGCAAGAGCTCGAGAAAATTGTAATCAAAGAAAAACCTGATAGTGAAAAATTTAGAATAAAAAATGAAATTGCTTTTCATGGAAAACTTTATGCGATGACGAACAATCATACGCTTATGCGTTTCCAGAGTCTGCTTTTACCTTTATTTGATTATGTCGTTGCGTTTGAGAAAGACCATTATAAACCTGGAGGAGTTTCTCATGCTGATTTGTTAGAGATTCTGAGGAACGGTAGCGTAGAGGATTTTAGAAAAGGTATGCGTCTTCATCTAGAACCTCATTTTGCTTGGTTAGAACATATCAAAACCAAATAAATTGTAAAAATAAAAGGTACAGAATGAAATATATCTGCCCCGCGTATTAACAAATTTTAACAAATGACTAACTAAACCATTTATTTCAGCTCGACTCTATACATACAAATATTTTGATTATAAAAATTCAATGAGTATGAAAAAAATGATTTTAACCGGCTTATTGTTCGCGAGCACGGGAACAATGGCTTTTGCCCAGCAAAATAGTCATAAGAAAGTATTTAAAACTGCAGAGGAGAGAGCAAAAAGACAAACAGAGTTACTTACGCAAAAACTTTCTCTATCGGAAGCACAGCAAAAGGAAATCTATGCCATCAACTTGGATAACATAAAGAAAATAGACACAGAGCGTAAGCAGCAGATGCAGTTGCACAGGGAACTCATGCAAAAAAGTGTGAAGGAGCGAGATGAAAAAATCAGCGAGCTCTTAACTGATGTGCAACGATCAAATTACCAGGATCTAAAAAAGGAGAAATTTCAGGAAAAAAAGCATCGTGGTAGATTCAGGAGCAATCGACGTGTTATAGAAGAGACACCACAGTCGTGACGTGATCGGACAAGATTAAAGGCTTTTTCTAAGGTGGAGAGCCCTTAATATTGTCCAATCATCCTATTGAAAAAATCAACTATTAATCGACACAATTAAAGTAGTTATCCACGCTACTTAAAAGAAGATAGCTAAATATTTATTACAGCTTTATAATAAATAGTAGGATTATTTCGTTTCTTTTTCATTGTTCAATACCTACCAATCCTTTGAGCAACGTAACAATTTTTTCTACAAATTTTGAGAATTTTTGTTGCTAATGTGATTTTTTTCACTTGTTAACAATCTGTTAACAATGTTTAAATAACTTGTAATGAGTTATTTATGTTCTTTCGTTCCTTGTTGCTATTTGCTGGTCTTGTAAATCACAAAATTATTACAGTTGTTTGTAGTATGAATTTCAAAACACGATAGTTTTTGAAATATATAAAGAACCTAAAAATAGATAACATGTAACCTAAAATTAATATATGGAAAAATCATACATTTTATATTAAAGCTAAATCGTTTTAATCAGTTATTGTACTGCCTAATTATGAAGATCATCAACCTTGCTTGAAGCGTATGGACGTTGCTATCATACTGACTGATTATTAATTCACGACCGGAAAAATAAAAAATTGAAATTCAGTTTTACTTGACCTGCTATGGTGTTTCCAAAGCAGAAAGGAAACCATATGGCCAATATTTAAGTGATATAACCTAAATAATACATTATGCCAAAAAAAATACATGTGAAATGGTATTGTAAATTAGCCATTTTCTGTAGTAGCATTCTTTTGACTTCGCGTGAGGGATCTGCGATGATTATTCAGGATAGTCTAGCGGTGGATAGCAGTGCGGTCTCCATTGACACGGTGCATCAAGAAACATCGGCCAAATTTACCGATCGTGCAACGGAAACCGTTGGATCTACGATCGAAGAACTTACCTTATATCCTGCGGTTTCGCTTCAACAGTCTTTAAAAGGACATGCACCTGGTTTATACATTCAAGAAACGAATGGAGAGCCTGGAAGTCTTCAGCAAATGTACATAAGAGGAATTCCGATGCCTTTGTTATCAGCAAAAGATATTTATCAATCCCAGCCTTTGATCGTATTGGACGGTATTCCACTAATTGGTGAACACCCGTTTGCTTACGATATCAAACAATATGACTTCAATCGTATTGGTCCGGCAACCAACCTGCTAACGAATATTGATTTGAACAATATCGCTTCGATACAAGTGCTAAAAGATATGGCAGGAATGGCTCTATATGGCCCAATGGCGGCTAATGGGGTGATTTTGCTAACCACAAAACAAACCGGGAGTAAACGGAAGATTAGCGCACATAGCTATTTTGGATTCGCACAACGCCCAAATGTAACAACGATCAATGGTGAGTATGAAAATGCTTTTCGACAACAATTTTATGATTTATATACCACAACGGGTAAGTATTCTACCGATGATGTCTATCCGCTATATCTCAGCGATTCATTAAATATGGACTACTATGGACCATCCAACTGGACAGACACCTACTACCAAAATGGCTTGCAACATGCGATTACAGCCGATATCTCAGGAGGATCGGATCGCGCAAATTTTAGATTTTCGCTAGGCAATTTGCGGAATGAGGGAATTGCAGATGGAACTGGCTTAGACCGATATAGTGCGATGTTTCATTTGAATATGAAACCGCTAAAATGGTTATTGTTTTCTGCTATGATTAACGGTAATCGCTTGGACAGACAACGTAATCATAATATGCGGGACCGTTTTGCCGAAATTGGATATATGCCGGATTTACAAGCTCCCCTAGCTCCCAATAATGCCGTTTACAGCCAATATGCGAGCCAATACGACAAGGGTTTTGATAATAACTATACCAACATTATTCAAGGTAATGCAAAATTGGTGTTCGACTTTAATAAATTCAAATATACCACGCGTTTGGTAGTGGATTACAATGAGGGGTACCGCGATATCTTCTACCCACGGCCTTTGCTGGAAGGAAATAGCTATGCATCTAATTATTATGGTTTTAATCAACGCTTGATCTATGACAATTTTGCAAGTTTCGACTGGCAGATCGATGATCATCAACAACTTTTTTTGCAGGCTGGTAATGTTTTACAATGGGACTCTTATAAGTACAATTATGCCTATGCCTATAAGGGGGTAAATGATTTTATCAAATTAAATTTGCTCAATTCGGATCCTAATAGTGCTGATTATTTATTGCCAACGGCATTTCCTCGACAATTGGTTTATAAATTTTTAGATCGGACAAAACAAAACCTGATTTCTTTTTACGGAAAAGCATCGTATAAATATGATGCCTATACCGTATCGTTATTGTTACGAACGGACGGTTCGTCTAATGCGCAACCGACAAACCGTTGGTTGTTTACACCAGCGTTTTCGCTGGGATGGGATGTAAAAGAAGATTTGCTTGTAAAGGATCCGATTTGGTCGACATTTAATTTGCGGCTAAACGCCGGACGTCTGGGACGATTGAACGCTTTCGATAATTTTTCTCAAGGACCGTCATATACAGCAGATGTTACTTTTACAGGTAACGTAACTACACCTGGATATAATGCTTTTGCGGTTTTAACGAGACCGTATAATTTTGGTTGGGTAGGCTATGGCATACCCTGGGCCTACACCGATCAGTTGGACTTAGGGCTTGATATCGGTTTGTTTAAGGATCGGATTACTGCTTCAATCGATGGTTATATTAAGGAAGATAAGAATCAACTTTTAGGTATTCCAGCCTATGCAGAATACGGTTATAACCTGTCGTACGAACCTGGAATGACCGTACGGAATACAGGAGTCGACGTTCTTTTGAGTAGTGAAATTCTAACGAAGGCGAAAAAGAAATTAGGATGGTCATCTTCGGTCAACTTTAATTTCAACCAAAATAAACTGAAAGCTCTGCCAAGAGGTTTGGACAAGCTAACTATCGGTAATCGATTACTTCAGGTTGGTGCTCCGGTAGATCAATATTGGCTGCTTACCAATGATGGTATATACGCTGCAAATCAAGATGTACCACAAGTAGACGGTATTACGCGCACTTACAACGGGATTACCCTGCAAGGAGGTGACCCGAATTGGCGTGATTTAAGTGGTGATAACCGAATAAATGACGAAGATAAATCACTAATGGGGAACATTTTTCCGAAAGTAGTTGGTGGATTTAATAATCAATTCAGCTATGGAAATTGGTCGCTCGGTATTAATTTCTATTTCAATTTAGGAAGAAAAGTAGTTAACGAAGAAATGGCTAACCGTTTCAACTTTATTAATAGAGAAGGCGTTGTTGGTGTCACTTCTATAAAGGAGATTACCTTTTGGGAAAAGCGAGGTGATTATAGTAAATATCCGCTCTATAATCCCTGGAGTACGGTCATTCCATACCATAGTAATCAAGATCTTTTTCTCGAAAACGCTTCATTCCTAAAATTGAGAACGGTGTCGATAGGATATGATTTAAGCGATTGGTTAAAGCGGAGATCTTCAAAAATTGATCATTTATATATCTATGGGACTGTCAATAACATTTTCACCATCACCCCATATAGTGGACGCGATCCGGAACTGATCAATTATACTGGATACGACTCAGGGTATGGTATGGCTATCCCCTTAACTTACACCATTGGACTTAAAGTAGATTTATAACCTAGCTAAATAGTGATATGATTTGGAGAAATAAAATATATAGAAACGTGCTAACGCTATTCTTCCTAATGATTTTATTGGCATCCGGCTGTAAAAAGATGTTAGATGTGGATTCGACCCGTGTGGTAAATGAAGAGAATATGTGGAGGAATATGGAAGATTCCAGAGCGGCTCTTATTGGTGTTTATGGTTTGGTGCGGGCTGCCTTGGCTGATTATAACGCTTATTGGATTTACGGAGACGTTCGTGCCGGTGATTTTGTTGCACCAACGCGGCAGGATTTAAAAGCAATTATCGCGAACCAGCTGACGGCTTCATATCCTGCAATTGAAGCCATGTCAAATTGGAGAAGGTGGTATGCTGTTGTTAATGCTGCCAATGTTTTTTTGGAACGTATTCATGAGGTCAAAGAGAATGATGAGCGCTATTCGGATAATAATATGACTGTCGATATTGCGCAAATTAGATTTCTAAGAGCCTTCGCGTATTTCTATATGGTACGTATTTGGGGGGATGTACCCTTAATTATTTCATCTCATGATGGTGACTTCCAAAACAAAGCCCGTGACGATCAGGATAAAGTACTCACTTGGGCAGAACAGGAAATGTTTGCCGCCGCAGCAGACCTGCCCTATCTCTACAGCTTAAGCGATGAACAACAATTAGGCGATTATTACAATGAAAGTGCTGGTCGCTGGTCCGGCGCGCTTGCACGTAAACTTACAGCCTATGCTTTACTTGCGCATTTAGCGGCTTGGCAGGGAAATTATCCCGATGTGGCCACCTATACCAAGTTTATTATGGATAATTATTCCAAAGGGCGTATGGGTTACACGAGCACAGGTGATTTGACCAATGCGAACGGTTTTTTCTTCGGAAAAAGAGATAATCATCTTTTCGGTTTTAACTTTGACTGGGGGCATGTAGATGCTTCGTTTACCGGGCATTTAGAAGAACTTACGCTTGCTGCCCCGGTGGTAAACAAAAGTGTACCAGATATCTACTTAACAAAAGATTCCATCTTATCTGTTTTTAGCGAAATTGGAGACGAACGATTTAGTTTGGATACTTTAGGCAACCCCCTTACTGAAAACTATTTTACCAACTTCAATGGTAAATACCCCATTTTCAGTAAAGTAAAATGCATCATGGGCGGTTCAACAGCTGACCCCAGTTTCCGAATCTTTTCAAGTGCCATTGTTTTAACCCGATTGGAAGATATTACGCTGTTAAGAGCCGAAGCACTGGCGGTGTTAGGCGAAAGAAATGAAGCCGTTGAACAGTTGAATGTAATCCGCGAATTACGTGGACTTGATCTGTATAATGAAACAGCCAATGGCAGTCTGATTGACGCCATTTTTAAGGAGCGAAAACGGGAGTTGATAGGCGAGGGGCATCGATGGTATGATTTGGTGCGTTATAACCGGATTCGTAATAATAACCCCGAGTTCACAAAGCTCATCAATGAGGGTGGGATTTATTGGCCTATTAACAGGTCGCTACTATCACAGAACGATCAATTGGAACAAAATGCTTACTGGAAATAAGTATAATCATATGAATAAAATTAAGACCGCTTATTTTTTCTTATTGGCATTAGGTGTTATGAGCCTTATAGGGGCTTGCAAACAAGAAGACGGTTACTACGATCCGATAATTGCCGATAAAGGTTATGATGGGGACGTTTACGATTATTTAAAAAGTAAACCAGGTGTTTATGATTCGCTATTAAAAGCGGTAGATCGTCTGCAATTGGAGCGTACGTTGCGCGATAGCGATATTACACTTTTCGCTTTATCCAATGCAAGCTTTCAATTGGCCCTAACCAATTTGAATAACCTTCGCAAACTAAATGACCGCCCAAGCGAATATTTATCAAGCATCGATGGCAATCAGCTGGATACTATGCTTAGCCAATATATCATTCGAGGTAAATATACTTCTGATTCACTCGCTACCCAGGATGGATTGCGGCTATATGGCGTAAAATACGGCTACCCTATGCATGGGCGGTTAATTAAGACTACATCGTCCGGTTATGTAAATGGTGGCCCTACCGTCATTCAAATAAGTGACACAAAAAGAAGCCAATTTGAGCGTAACTGGGTGTCTACCACAACGGGTTCAATTAATCTAAAGACCAAAAACGGTATTGTTCATGTAGTGAGTGCCGATCATGTTTTTGGATTTGACGATTTCGTCAGCCGTTTAACCTATGTTCCCCCTCCTCCCAACTTATTTAAAACCATTGGAGGTAAAGACACTGTTTCAAGGGAAAATAGTGGCGGTCCCAATGCTGTGGAAGCATCAAAATATGCGTTTGATGGCAATCCCGAGACTAAATACCTAATTGGTGATATGGGAAGCGTATGGTTGCGTTTTGAACTGAACGAAGCTGCAGCAGCAAATGCCTACACCATTACATCGGCTAATGACTTCTCGGAACGAGATCCGATCGACTGGAGCTTGAAAGGTTCAAACGATGGCACCAATTGGACCATCTTAGATTCACGAGCGGGCGAATTATTCGATCAGCGATTCCAATTACGTGTATTTAGGATTTCCAATAAAGTGGCCTATAAATTCTATCAATTGGATATTACCCGTGTCAGAAGTGGCGGTACGATGCAGATGGCAGACTGGAGTGTCAATAGAGAAGAAGTCAAGTAATCAACAAATAAAGATACCATACATGGATAATTTGTTTAAAAAAGTAAAATTACAATGGGGCAATCCCCTGTATTCTGTGTTGGGAATCATGGTAGTAGCCATTGGTTTGCAAGGTTGTGAGAAGTTATATGATTTACCGGAAGAGCAAGAGTTTCTGAGTCCGAACATCAACTATCCCAGTCAGATTTTTGAGCCGATAATTGGACGTACCGGTGAACTGGGGGCTCCGAATACTGATAACTCCACCAAACCATTAAAGTTTGAAATTGTTAACGCCCGATATGGTGATGGGCGTCCGGTAACGGATATTTTTCAGCAACAGCCTACCTATGTCTGGACGGGAGAGTACACGGGTATTGAGACTTCCCTAGAGGAAATTGAAGCAAAGCGAAAAATAGAAGAAAGACCCTTATTTGAGGTTCAGGAATCTGGGAAATTCGTGCTTTGGGGGGCATCGACTAACGAATTGATCACTCCCAGGCCAGCAGATAGCAGTAACCTCGTGCAAGACAGACGTTACTTTGATCTAAAAATAACGAATGTAGGTGGAGAGCGAATTATCCGCGATTTTCAATTGATTCCTTGGCGGGAGTTACCATATGAGCCAAATAATGATATCAATCGGTATACTGGAGGTGTTGCACCAGATCCAAAAGATCCCAGGAATCCCAATAAAAGGGACTATATCCGTCCTTCACTTACAAATGTCATCGGAGTAGAGAGCAACCGTAATCTGGTAACCAATGATGATCAAAAAGATGTGGTTGTTTATATCCGTCCTTTCGAAGGTGGCAATGGGCATAACCTGCGTTTCTCATTTTGGGCTCCGGACTCTACAGCAATCGATCCCGCTAAGTTTAATGAAACTCGTTGGAATGATTTGGTACATGGCTTTAATCGGGTTAACACAACTGAATATGTGCAGTACGATGTGGCGTACCCGATTCCCTTGACAACAGTGGCTACGAAATACACGACAGGTGGTAGTGCAAAATTAGAATTTGCTTATTCAAGATTAGGTTTTAATAACGTCCGTACAACTGCGTACATCGGACTCAACTTTAAAATTTTTAGAGAAGGTGACTGGGAGATCATCTTTCACTTCAGAC
This sequence comes from Olivibacter sp. CPCC 100613, assembly GCF_036959255.1. Taxonomy (NCBI): domain Bacteria; kingdom Pseudomonadati; phylum Bacteroidota; class Sphingobacteriia; order Sphingobacteriales; family Sphingobacteriaceae; genus Olivibacter; species Olivibacter sp. CPCC 100613. The sequence goes on along the minus strand of NZ_JAWMTI010000003.1, from coordinate 786,687 downwards.
GCGAGCTTCCAAAATTCGAAGACGAATAAATCAGAATAGGAATCATATGAAAAGTTTTACGCATTATCTTATACCTTATATTGTTGCTGGTAGAGCGCTATTGGCAGCTAAGCAAACTTTTTTGACGGTAACCCTATTCTTAGTAAATGGGTTATTTTATCAACTCTATGCCCAAACCATCGTGTCCGGAGTAGTTTATGACCAGAAAAAGATTACCATTCCGGGAGTAACTGTTATAGCTGGAAATCCACCTAAGCCCCTGGCGTCCACAAATGGAAGGGGAGAATTTAGAATAAGTGTTCCGGATGGTTCAACCCTTGTATTCAAGTTCATGGGATACATAGAAAAGAGAGTAACGCTTAAACCAGGACAAACAACAGTAAGTGTGGTGATGGAAGAAGATCAAAGTAACTTGGAGGAAGTGGTAGTTAGGGGATTCGTCTCCCGTTCAAAACAACTGAGTACAGGGTCTTCAGTTACCATTAGCGGAGACGAAGTAAAAGATGTTCCGGTAGCTAACGTGGAGCAACTATTACAGGGAAAGGTACCGGGACTTAATATTCAGGTAAACACTGGAGCCCCGGGCTTTCGCGGATCAACGCAAATTCGGGGTCTTTCTACGTTAACGGTATCGGGAAGTGGCAATGAGTCTTTCCTCCAGCCTACTTCACCCTTGTATGTAATTGATGGTGTCCCCTTAGATGCGGACGGTGCTTCTGAGTTCGGATTTCAACAGCAAGGGCCGGGAGTAAGTCCTTTATCCATGATTCCGCAGGAAGATATCGCCAGTATAGAGATTTTGAAAGATGCGCAGGCGACCTCCCTTTACGGTTCTATGGCGGCTTATGGGGTAATTATCATCACAACCAAGCGTGGTAATTCAGAGATACCCAGGGTGCGTTATACGAATAATACTTTTATGAAAGCACCACCTGCCTTAAGAGCTACATTAGGAGGAAATTTGGAAAGGCAGTTGAAAATTCAGCAAATCTTGGCTAATGCCAGAGGTGAAATTAATCTTGACGACTTAATAAAGACACCATTTTTATCAGACAGCTTAAATGCCTATTATAATAATTCAACAGATTGGCAGTCGCTTTACTACCGTACTACTTATAATCAAAGTCACAATATAGCGATAGATGGTGGAAATCCGACCTTTAACTATAAAGCGAACCTTGGATATTTTACAGAAAAGGGTGTTATCAGAAATACCGGATTCGACCGCTATAGCGCCAACCTCCGTATGGAGTATGCGCCAAATGAGAAATTTAAATTTACCGGACAGATCAACGCGCAAATAGGTAAGCAAAATAAAGGAGATGGGGCCGGACTATTACAAACAGGTGTCTCCGATGGGGGAGCAACTTCCACTTTAATGCCCGGGCCTTCCTTCTATCAGGCAAACGCCGATTATGTTGGGTCTTTACGAACAAAGAATAATAATGACGTTCGTGTGATCCGGCCCGTCGCCGAAGTGAGTTATAGCATTTTTCCCGGCTTTCGTGCAACCACTTTTTTTAGCTACGAATTTAAGTCGTCTAATGAAGATACCTTTACACCAGCGGCCGCTAATAATCAGTTTGCTAAAGTCTACGCTTTTAACGGTCGTGAATCAAACCTCTATAGCCGTACCAATTTAACTTATGCCAAAACTTTTGGGGATGATCATAATATTTTTATCAATGCTTTCAATGAGGTTCGTAAAGGTGATCGTCAAAATTCAATTACACGGCAAGAGCGTACACCAAATGATCAATTCCAGGGGCCGTTAGGTTTTGATGGCTATTACTCACGAGGAGGGGGGATTTTGACGAATTTCTTAGACGAACGGGCGGTGTCTTTTGCTTTAGCTACTTCTTATGATTATCAAAAAAAATATGTCGTTGATCTATCTTACCGATTGGATGGATCGTCGGGGAATGGTTTTGACAACCTATACTCCAGAAACCCTGCCATTGGTTTACGATGGAATTTTGATAAAGAAGAATTTTTAGACAATTGGGATTGGCTAAATATGGGCGCTTTACGCTTAAGTTGGGGTATTAATGTGATTCCGAATGGCACACTCGAAAGAATTTATGGAAAGTATGATATTACGGGTAATTATAACGGGCAGCAAGGAATCGGGTTAAATTTTGATCAGATTCCCAACCCGAATCTAAAACCAACTACCACTACACAGTATAATGCTGGGCTCGATTTTTCCTTGTTCAATAATAAAGTGGATGTTATTTATGACACCTATTATAAGAAGGTAGATAACTTATTGTTTGAAGAAAATCTCTCGAATACGGTTGCTTTTGGTAAATTAATTAGTAACGACGCAGGTATTGTGAACTACGGACACGAACTATCGTTTACCATCCGCCCTTTATCGCCCAGTAGCCCCTTTAACTTAATGGTTACGGTCAATGGAGCCTATAATCGGGATGTACTGCTCAAATTGCCTGCACATTATGGCGGACAGTTTATACGGTTCGAAACCAATAGTGGCAATCGCGAAACTTATTTACAGCACAACGTATTCCGTGTAGGTACACCGTCCCTTTCCAACTACTTATTGATCAATGAGGGTGTTTACGCTACGGATGACGATGTGCCTATTAACCCGGCTACCGGATTACGTTACAGTGTGAATGGGGTGCCTTTCCGCGCCGGGGACCCGATTATCAAAGATTTAAATGGGGATTATGTGTTGGATGCCAATGATTATGCACGTACGGGCAATGCCTCCCCTTTATTTACCGGTGGTTTGGCAACCAATATTACCTACAAAGGTTTTGGTTTGAATATCAATGCTTCTTTTACCGCAAAACGCACGATTTTAAATAATGCCCTTGCCGATCGGTTTAACCTAATGAAAGACCCATTTGGACTGAAAGCTGTTATACCTTTAGATGAATTCAATATGTGGCGTCAACCTGGTGATGTAGCGAAGTATCCTTATGCCTATGATTATAGCCGTATTGAAATTATTAACCCTTATCGCTATGACCAAACCCTTTGGGCAGAAGATGGCTCCTATTTAAAGATCAACAATGTTGTGTTATCCTATATGTTCGATAAGAAATTGGTTCGCAGTTGGGGAATTAACAATTTAAGGGTATACATATCAATGGATAATGTTTACACTTTTAGTGGTTATTCCGGTCCGAACCCTGAAAATGTAACGACCATGGGGCGCGATATCTCCGAAGGTTATCCTGTGCCTCGTACCTATAATATTGGATGTAATCTAGAATTCTAAACCGATCGTTATGAGAATGCTTAATAAAGTAAAGGTAAGTAAAATAGGTTTGCTGATAGTGCTGATTATAACGGCTTCAGCATGTAAAGACTACTTAAATGTGCAGCCCTTAGATCGGCTTACAGGCAATAATTTTTACCAAACAAAAGAGGATGTTGAGGCAAATATTTCGAATATGTACAGCACATTTTTCGATAAGATCAACGAAAGCTGGGTTATCGGAGCGATTGGTGAGGCGCGAACAGGCGAAATTGTAGCCAGCCCGGGAGGTAACAGCTACAATGAAAGAAGGGTAGTAGAGGTGTTGGGTAGAAATCAGTTGCTTACGGCAATCAATAATGCCCCCTATGCAGGTTTTTACAACTATTATCGTATTACAGATTGGTCGGGTTATTATCGCGTTATTCAAAGCGCTAATATCTTAATCGACAAATTAAATGAGGGCATCGCCGCGCTAAGTACTTCGGACACGCAAAGGTATTTAGCCGAAGCAACTTTTATCCGCTGTTTTACTTATTTCTGGATGGTACGGCTATACGGTGACGTTGTTTATTATACCGCGCCTTATCAGGCGGATCCCCTTCCGAGAGAGGATATGGTGTCTGTCCTAAATAAATGTATCGCCGATCTAGAACCGCATAAAGATAATATGCCTTGGGTGTTTCCTGATGCAGCACAACGTGGGGCACGAGCTAGCAAAGGAAGTATCGTTGCACTCCTTATGCATATGAATATGTGGAATGCGGGGTTTGATCCAAGTCGTGCTACAGCTTACTATCAAAAAGTGACTGCTTTAGGTCAAGAACTAGTAAATAGCGGTGCTTATCGCTTGCTTAACATGGATGATGATGGCTGGGCCGCTGTAACGAAGGGACGTTCGGAAGAGAGCTTATTTGAATTTTACCGAAGTATAAATTACGGCGATAACGTCTCTAATTTAGCACCTTTTGGCGATCATTTTTTGCGTTGGCCTTATAAATTCCCCCGATTTAATAATCAGTTAAGTCATTGTTACTATCTATCGACTTACATGCAAAAGCTGTTTCCCGCAAGCGATGCGGATAAGCGTAAAGATATTTGGTTTGAAGACATGCTAGCAGATAATGGGCAATTTGTAGCAAGAAAATTTGGTCTAAATGTTTATGCTTCCGGTAATGAAGATGAAAACCCAGACAATACCTTCTTGATTTTTCGCTATGCTGACGCCATATTATTATGGGCAGAAGCCTTAGCTAATTTAGGCAATGAAGGCCAAGCAATTGAGGCGGTGAATATGATCCGTGCGCGGGCTGGAGCATCTTCCTATGCCGGCATGAGTGGTACTGCATTGAAAGACGCCATTTTTATGGAACGTAATAGGGAGCTCTTTGGTGAAGGGCACCGCTACTTTGACTTGATACGTACACGACGTATTATGAGCTCCACATGGCTTGCCTGGCCGCTTAACCAAGATCAATTTACGCGGAGAGCTTGGACTTGGCCTGTTAGTACAAACGCACTGGTAAACAATCCTTATATGGTTTTAAATGAATATTGGTTACCAGGTGGTGGTGGAAATTAATCACATGTTATAATAAAGCTGTCTTTAAAATGAAAAATTCTTGCATAAGATCAATCAAGCATGTTGCTTACTTCTTGTTGACACTCTTAATTGTTACAGCCTGTAATAAAGATGATTATTATACAGATGGAGGTTTGGCTAATCCCCATTTTAATGGTACGATTATGCAGTACCTTGATTCTAAACCCATGGAATTTGATACCATTGCGCAGATTGTTCGCTTAGCGGGATTGGAAGAAACTTTTAACACAGACGAGTTCACCTTCTTTTGCCCTAGAGACCGCGACGTCAAGGAGCTGATTGGCGATTACCGCAACGGCGGAGCGAATACAGAACTCTATACGTTAAATCGCGACACGATAAAAACCTTAAGCGATGTCGATTCTTTGATTTGGCGTAAATATATGCTCCGTTATATGTTCAAAGGAAAGAATCTGCTGGCAGACTATCCACAAGTTGATTTTAATGTCCTCAATATTTATCCAGGACAAAATTATTATGCCTATGATAATTCCGTATGTAATATAGGAGTTGTGTTTAACGACGCGGTGAGCAGCGATGGGAAGTCGGTGTTAAAATATATGGGCTATCGGCAATTGCATATCTGCTATATTCCGAATTTGTCTTATCCAGATGTTTGGATAGTTGCTAAAGTAGCTTCCTCTGATATACAGCCAACAAATGGTGTGGTACATGCGCTGGATTATACTTCTGCGCTATTCGGTTTTAATTCGTTTGAGGTAATAAACGATATTGTTGAAAGCAAGCGGTAGATGAAGAGTAGATTAAATTAAAAAATAACATGATCATGAATTCAACTATCTACAAGTTTAAAGTTTGGTATATCTCCTTTTTCTGCTTTTTCGCTCTCTCTTGCACAAAGGAAGCAGAACAGTTCAGTGAACCTTATCCTGATGGAAAAGCTGCTTTGGGAATTACTGTCGATCGTGCTAAAATGCCGTCACCGGCTTCTGGATTACCTGGCATAGAAGTGAATATAGAGGCAAAAGGTTTGCTTCCTCATAAGGATCAATTGGTTTTCCGATTTAATGGAGAGCAGGCCGAGATTAAAGAAGTGACGGATGCTGGAATTTCAGTGGTGGTGCCCGATTATGCCAGTACGGGAATTACCACCATTTCCGTGGGCGATGTGGTTGTCTTTGGACCTGAATTTACGGTGGAAGGTAAAATTAAGATTGATCCGACCTTTGTTGCGACACAAGGGGCCAATGGTGCAGTTGGCGATATTTTATTTACCAATAATGAGAAAATGCTGATTGTTGGCGGTTTCACTAACTACAATAATAAAGGGATTATCCGTCCTATTAACCGCATTGCACAGGCCTTTTTAGACGGCACTTACGATGCCGGCTTAAAATCAGGTACCGGTGCCAACGGCTATATCAGTGCCATTACACAAGTTAACGATAAATATTTTATTGGCGGCAGTTTCTCCGGTTATGCACAGCGAACCAGTAACATTAGCAATTTAACGATGCTTAATAGTAATGGAAGCGTTGATACGATGGGCGTTCATACATGGAGAAGGCCTGATCAAAACGATACCATACAATACTTCCCCCGATTTAATGCAGGTTTTGATGAAGGTGGAGTTAATCGTATCTATAGTGAAAATGGCAAGTTGTTAGTGACAGGTAGTTTTCGTTATTATGTCAGTCGGCAATATGATAAACCGAATTTCTTAGAGACCCGAGATACCATTATCGTTGATAGCACAGAAGTGAGACAGTTTGCCCGATTGAATTTAGACGGCACATTGGACAAAACCTATCGTTTTGATACCGGTACTAACAAAAGTTTAACAGGTGGTAACGGATCCATAGATACCTACTATCATCAGGAAGGCCCATTGAAAGGTAAAATGCTAGTCTTCGGTAATTTTAACCAGTTTGATGGCGAACCTGCTAACTATATCCTCCGCTTAAACGCTGATGGTACCATTGACCGAACATTCAATGCAGGCGGTGCGGGTTTTGATTTTCAGACCTATTATGCCAGCTACAATAACATAACCCATAAATACGTGGTATGTGGCAATTTCAGAACCTATAACGGGCAGTCGAGGATCGCCATGGCCTTGCTAAACGATGATGGTACATTAGATGAAACCTTTGTTCCAAGGGTATTCGAAAACGGTTTACCTCGCTTTGCTAAACAACTTAGTGATGGGCTGATCATAGTAAGCGGCACATTTGTTAAATACGATGGAAAAACGAGAAATAGTTTCATGGTGCTGAATTCCGATGGTAGTTTGGCTGCTGGCTATAATGCGGTAGGAACCTTTAGTGGCGACTTATACAATGTATTTGAAACAGAATCTGCTGATAAGAAACGCGCTTTATTGTTGATTGGTTATTTCCGGCAGTTTGATAGTAAGGATGCTGCTAACATAATTAGGGTGCTTATTGAATAATTAGTGCTAACACAAAGCCAAATTAGAAAACATTATGATGGAATTAAAAAAGATATTTTTAGCAACAAAAAAGGTGCTCCGGCCCTTATCTGTATGGAACTTATTAGCTATTTTGTTAACTAGCTCTTGTCAGCAGGATTTTGAGAAGACAATTCCAGACAAGACGCACAGCGACTCCGTTGATGTAACTTATGGTAAGCCCAAAGTTTTATACATCATAGCAGATGGTATAAGAGGACAATCAATACAGGCGATCGAAGCTCCTAATATCAATGGGTTATTAAACCACGCTATCTACTCTTGGGTTTCTTTGGCAGATGAACAAGCAACACAGCCGGGAACTAATTGGGCTAGTTTGTTTACAGGAGTGGCAAAAGAGAAACACGGAGTAATAGATAATGATTTTAGTACCAATAACTTTGATACTTATCCCTTAATTTATGAGCGAATAAAACAGGCCGACTCAACCACGAATATCCGCGTATTCACTACCTCAAGTGTGTTTAAAGATAACTTAACCACTGATGCGGACGAAAGTCAGCTAGTTGCCGATGACGATGCTGTCAAATCTGCGGTCGTTACCGCTCTGCAAGCGGAAAATGTAGGGTTTATTACTGCACACTTCAGTAATCCGGATAAAGTTGGCTCGGCCGCTGGATATGATGTGTCGAAACCAGCTTACAGAGACGCTCTTATAGCGTTTGATGCGGGCCTAGGGGATATGTTAAACGCATTAAAAGAAAGGCCGACCTATCAAGAAGAAAATTGGCTCATTGTTGTTACATCAAGTATCGGGGGCGAGTATCCTTTATCGGAGAATGATAATACCATATTTAGTAACTCCGTGGCAAACACCTTTACCATATTCAGCGCATCTCGTTATAGCAGACGGTTTGTTAGTAAACCTTTTATCGGTAATCGATTTCAAGGTGATTTTGCCCGCTTTCAAGGGCAACGTCATGCCGTACTGGAAACGGGCGATAATACTGTTTATAATTTGGATACCGGCGCTTTTACCATTGAATTAAAAGTCAAGAAGAATAAAGCAATCAAGAACATTTACCCAAGTGTGCTCGGTAAGCGCCCCGAATGGTCATCGGGGTGGGCATCTAATGGCTGGGTTGTTTTCTTGGAGAACGACTATTGGATGTTTAATGCACGAGGAACAGGAGATGGTAATCAAGTGAAGGGGGGTGCGTTGGCTGATGCGAGTTGGAGCAGTGTGGCTGTAGTAGGAGTTGTAAGGGATGGCGAACGCTTTGTCCGTACCTACACCAATGGAGCTTTTAATACCGAAGCTAGCATACAGGGTTGGGGTAATCTAGATACGAACGCACCCCTAAAGATCGGTTATATCAACGGTAATGGCCATGGAGAGCCAGACGTTTATGTGGCCGATGTGCGCATTTGGAAAGCGGCTTTACCGGATGACGTGATTGCCACGTATGCCTGTGAAATAGGCGTCGATGAAAATCATCCTTATTATGATTACCTGGCCGGTTATTGGCCCGTAGCCAATGACACAGATGGTACCATCCGTGATGAAGGGCCTTTTGGCAATCATTTAATAATGACATCAGACGATTTTAGTTATGATCGGTTAAATGAGTATCTATGTGCACCAACTACAGCCGACTTAGGTTCTCAGGTACCAAGAACTTTTGATGTGCCGACACAAATCTATACGTGGCTTAAAATATCACGGCAAGAGAATTGGCAGTTAGACGGTAGAACTTGGTTAGATCAATAGACTGAACCTTTTCATAGAACGATTTTAACAATGGAAAGATATGAACAATAGATACAAACTTACTAAACCACTCGTGTTCATTGCTTTGCTTTGCACGATGTCAATTTCCTGTAAAAAGGAGGGACTGGATAGTTTTGCATTAAACCGCAATGTTGCCACGACGATATCTGCGGGTGAAATTGCAGGTGAAATCCTGAAAAATAGCGATGAAGTGACTATCCCGATAAAAGTCACTTTATCATCCCCAGCGACAAAAGCTTTTCAGGTCGGTCTGCAGTTAAATGCAGATACGGTGATCCAATTAGTGGAGAACGGTAGCCTGACCGATGCATACGTATTACCCTCGAATGCGATTACGCTACCGAACGCGGTAGATATCGCCTATGGAGCTAAGGAAGCTACTTTTGAGGTAAAAATAGGCCTTTCCGGCCTCGAGCGTTTTTTTGGACATCAAGTAGTATTAGCCTACGATCTGGTTAATCCAGGTAAAGGAAATACCATTGGTTCAGATAAATCCGGGATAATCGTTTTCAATACTAATGATATTCTGAAGGAAGAGGATATTCACTACGTGTCTATTACAAACGGAGGTGGCACGGTGTTGGAGGTGCGCAATCGAAGAAATTATAATGTTACCTCTGCCGGAATAAATATTCCATTGGGAATTAGTTTGGCAGGAACACCTGGAAATTTCTTTACGGTAACAACCGTCGTCAATGCAGATAGCATAACAAGCTTAATTGGCCAAGGGGTTTTACCGGAAAATACCATTGCCCTCCGTCCAGATCAATATACGCTTAATGAGACCTATCAGGTGGGTAGTAATCTCAGTCGCGCTACTATGGATTTAATTGTTCCATGGTCTACCATTGAAGAAAATGCCGATCATACTTTGGCATTAGTTGTTAAGTTAGTGGCAACATCTAGGCATCTCTTAGATCCAACGAAAAGTCATGTTGTTGTGCTTGTCCATCCGCAATATGTAAGAGAAGTAGATGTAACGGCTACGGGCACCTTAAGTGTAGACCACGATAATTCAAATGCCAATGAGAACGCGGCAAAACTAATTGACAACGATATTAATACGAAATTTTTACAGCCAGGTTTTGTAGGTAGCAGTTGGTTTCAGCTAGCCTTTGCGGAACCACAGCTTATCGGTGCATACACGATTACCTCAGCAAACGACGCTGCGGATCGAGACTTAAAAGATTGGAATCTGCAAGGTTCGAACGATGGGTCGATCTGGACCACATTAGATACGAGAGGAGCGGAGACCTTTGCGAATCGCTTCCTAACCAAGCGTTACGATTTCGAAACAGCAAAAGCGTATAAATATTATCGATTGAATGTTACCAATAACAACGGCAGTGGCGTTATTCAGCTGGCTGAATGGCGGCTTATTCGAGTTCCATAGCGGACGCGTACTCATGTTATCGACTAATATAAAAACAAAGGAATAGCTATTAATTATGGAAATACAATTCAGGAATTTGCTGGGGACAATTTTCCTCGCTATAACACTGTGTGCGGGTTGTGAAAAGGATGAGGAAGAGATTGCACCTGAACCAGATGGACCTAAGCCTACCGCAAGTTTTACCGCTTCGCAGGTAGCAGATGATGATCCGTTTACTTTTGATTTCGAAAATGAGTCAACGAATTTTTCAGTCGTTCGTTGGGAGTTTGGAGACGATAGCAGCGCTGTCGAAACCTCGCCGGTACACACTTTTTTAAAAACGGGAACATTTACTGTTTTAATGCGTGTAGAGAATGAAGAAAAATACTGGGCTCAACGGGAGAAAATTATCCAAATAAATCCCGACCGATTGATGGAAATGGACACCCGTCCTACGGGAACCGGAACCTTGGACTTAGCAGTTAATACTGGAGTAAATTTAAGCGAAGTCAGTTGGTATAACGGAGCAACGGCTACAGGTAGCCCTATTTCCACTGAACGGGACGTCAGCATCCCCGTGGAGACAGGAAGGTTTGATTATTATACACTACAAGGAAAAACACCTAAAGGATCGGTTTTGCAAATTACGCGTTTGTTAACTGATTTGGGGATCGTTAGAGATATAACGGCAGATGGGGTACTTTCTGTTTCAAGAGATAACAATGGCGGACCCGATGGGGGAGAGGGATCGAAGAAATTGGTAGACAATGATATCACGACTAAATTTTTACAGTCGGATTTCTCGGGTGATCTGTGGTTTCAGCTGGAATTCTATAATCCTGTTGTGCTAGGTGGTTATACCTTTACATCAGGCAACGATGCAGATGGTCGCGATCCGCTTAATTGGCGCTTAGAAGGATCAAAAGACGGTAGCAATTGGACCGTTTTAGATAGACGTGAAAACGAAGATTTCCCCGGAAGGAGAGAAACAAGGACCTTTACTTTTGCTAATTCAACCGCTTATAATTTTTATCGTATATATGTGACGGCGGTGAATTCAGGTTCCCTCTTCCAACTATCCGAATGGCGGGTACTATCGTTGCCGCAAACTTAAAAAGTGAATGCTTCAGATTCTTAAACAATCTTGATATGATTAAAAATTTCGTTTCTCGCGTTTTACTGTATCTATTGCTTTTTAGCCAGAACGCTATTATTGCAAACGCGCAGGATAGCGTGGAACAAATTTTAAAACCACTTGAGGTCTGGGCCAAAGAATATCCACCAGAAAAAGTATATATACATATAGACAAGCCTTACTATATGGCCGGTGACACGATTTGGTTTAAGACCTATACTGTCGTGGGAGCATATCATCAACTCTCTTCGTTAAGTGGAGCCGTTTATGTCGATCTTATTTCTTCAACTGATTCGGTAGTTTCTTCACTTAAGTTACCACTCATTGCCGGTATGGCTAAGGGCAATATTAGTTTGCCTGTAGAATTAAAAGCAGGGAACTATCGTTTAAGAGCATATACGCAGTGGATGCGGAATGCTGACAGCGATTACTTTTATGACCGCATCTTATACATCGGTGCCATAAGCCCTTACGGAGTTCAAACCCAAGCAAGGTTGCAATTTGATGAAACGGAAGAAAAAAAACTTAGCGGGATGCATATCCGGTTTTTGGATGGACAAGGGAAACCTCTAGTTGAAAAATCAATCGAATACTTCATACGCACAGAGGGTGAGCTATTGGGCCAGCGAAAGGGTAGAACGGATGAAGAGGGACGATTAATGATACCATTGAGTGAAAGAAGTTTACGTGATTCGGTTACGGCTTTTATTGTAAGTGAAATTCGGTTGGATAAAGGGAAAGTAGCGACAAGCATTTTTCCGATAAACTTACAATATGATCGGGCCGATGTACAGTTTTTTCCTGAGAGTGGTGATCTAGTGGCCGGTGTTCCCAATCGGGTCGCTTTTAAGGCAATAGGTGTGAATGGCCTGAGTGTTGACATAAAAGGTGAAGTGTTGGATGAAAATCAGCAAATTTTAACAACATTTAATAGCGTGCATGCGGGTATGGGGCAGTTTATGTTTACTCCCGAAAGTGGAAAGCAATACAAGGCTCAAGTTGTATTTCAGGATGGTAGCACAAAGCAGCTTTCGCTTCCCAAGGTAAAGACTTCCGGCTATGTGCTGTCGGTGTATTCACAGGCTGCAACGGATACAGTGCTTTTACGTATTATGTGCAGTAACGATCGATTGAAACAACCGATAAGTATTGTTGCACAAGCAGATGGAGAAGTGTTTTATGCAACTGATTTAAGCCCTAACCGTCCACTAAACAATTTATATGTGCCGTTGACACAAGGTGTTTCAGGAATTGTCCAATTCACTTTGTTTAGTCAAGGGCAAGCTTTGAATGAACGGATTGCTTTCATAGAACGTGGCGATAATTTAAATATATCCCTCGCGAATTTAAAGGATAGTTATAAGCCAAGAAGCGAGCAAAACTTTAACTTGAGCGTTCTTGATAATGAAGGGCTGCCGGTTTCAGGAAATTTTTCCTTAGCTGTTATCGATGAAAGCCAAGTTCCTGTTAAAGAAGAGCAAGAAACCACCATTCTCTCTCAATTATTATTGCAAAGTAATTTACGAGGATATATCGAACAACCAAATTATTATTTTACCAATATAACAGATGAAAAGCGCGATCATTTGGATTTGCTGCTGATGACACAGGGGTATCGACGTTTTACTTGGTCGGATTTGTTAGCCGACAAGTTGAAAAAACCGATTTATCCTCCCGAGAAAATGGTATCCTTCATTACCGGAAAATTGCTTACACTCCACGGTAAACCAGTTGTTAACGGTAAAATAACATTGCTTTCAACGACTGCAAATATTACACTCGAAACTATGACGGATGCAGAAGGAAAGTTTGTATTTGACAGTTTATTTATAACCGATAATATAAAATTTACCATACAAGGGCGATCAGAAAAGGGGAGTGATAAAGTCGAGATCGTTTTGGAAGGAATTCCAAGTTTAGGCGTAACCTATAATAAGAATACAGCCGATCTATTGTTAAATATTAATCAACAACTTGATACATACTTTTCGGCCACAAAAAAACATGATGATGGACTAGCTTCATTGGGACTTGAAAATAGGCTCATTAAATTAAAAGAGGTCATTGTAAACGCCAAAACGGCTAAATCATCACCACGATCTTATAATCTTAACGGTCCGGGTAGAGCTGATCAGGTAATCTCAGCGAGTGAGCTGGGGACTTGTCCAACGCTAAGGGCTTGTTTGGAAGGACGTCTCCGAGGCGTTGTGTTCAGAACAGAACAAACTAGCATAGGACCTGTCACTTTTCCCACCTCTACGCGGGGTGGAAAAATGCAGGTTATTATTGATGGGCGCATACTTGATCTTCGTAGCGACGGAGATCTACAGGATCTGGTAGGTATTTTTGAACAAAATTTAATAGATCCTACTCAAATTTTAAGCTTGGAAGTACTGCGATCGCCCTCACTTACGAATATCTATGGAGGCGGAGCTACTACCGGTGTCATCTTAATCAATACCAAGGGGTGGTCACCAGCGGAACGTACCGACTATAGTACGAAACTCTATGCACCGAAAGGTTTTACATCAACGCGCGAGTTCTATTCGCCTAAATACGGTGTGTCAGAAAGCGTGGATAACTTGGCTGATCAACGTAGTACAGTGTATTGGAATCCGGTAGTATCGGTTAGTAAAGAGGGTAAAGCAAGTGTAAGTTACTTTAACACCAGTAACCCTGGTAAATATCGAATAGTAGTAGAAGGAATTGGTGCCAATGGACAACTCGCGAGAGGGGTTTTTCATTACCAAATAGCGGAATAGTATAAAAAAACTTGACAAAGTGTATTTTGTACACTATCTTTGTATCATCATAATTTAGGTTTATAATTGGTTAGCTAAGGTCTTCAATCTCCCCGGTTGGAGACCTTTATTTTTTAGTCAATATCGCATTAACTCACGAAGCATTCTTTTCTAAACTTTTATTTCTTAAACCTTTTAACATTTTGATTAAAACCGGAGCGGTAGCGATAAGGACGATTAAGAAAATAATTTTCTCCAAGTTGTTTTTTATCCATTCATTTTCTCCCAAGAGATAACCTGCGGTTACTAAGACCCCCACCCAAATGAAGCTACCGGCAATGTTGAAAATTGAAAATTTTCGTAGATCCATCTTAACAATTCCTGCTACAATCGGAGCGAATGTTCTTACAATGGGCATAAATCGCGCTAGAATGATAGCGCCACCTCCTTTTTTCTCGTAAAATTCTTGGGCTTGCACAATGTATTTCTTTTTGAACAAAAGATTGTCTTTTCGTTTAAGGAGCACACTCCCTGAACGTTTGCCTGTCCAATAGCCCAAAAAATTGCCTAAAATGCCTGCAATGGATATTAGCAAAATCCAATACAAAAGACTCCATACCGGATCTACAGTTGGTAATGTGTTATTTGCTAAAATCATCCCCGTGATGAATAGAAGTGGGTCGCCGGGAAGAAAAAATCCGAGTAAAATACCAGTTTCTGCAAATACAATGAATAATAAAAGATATAATCCCCCATTCTCCATGATCCACTCTGGATTGGTGAGGTTTTGGAAAAAATCAAAAATTTCAGTCATGAACGTAACTTCTAAAAAATAGTTTTCAAATAAGCGCTATGGGTGAAGAAAGGTGAGCCCTATGCTAGCCCTCGCTAAACGTTAAGGGCCTCGTTTGTTAAAATAATTTATACATAGATAAAAAATCGTAATAATGTGGTTTATACCATATCGATGTATAAGAAATCGGAAGTGAAATTAGCGGGATTGATATAGATCGGAGGGAAGAATTTGAACAATTTAGCATTGTTTTTAGACATTCCTTACGGTCCTGCTTTTTTTGTTGACCGGAAGGCGCTACCACATCGTCCAACGCGTAATCCTGTATAACAAAACCAATAAACTGGTTTTTGCTTCGAGTAGGTGCTTTATCATAAAAGAAAAAAGAGCTTAATAAAAAACTGGATACGCAAATGAGGAGTAAATAAAGCTCCTTTTTGCCGACAATCTTTTCTCTCTGAAGCAACATTCCTTTCTAACGCAAAATTTATACGCTGCGAATATAACAATACTTTATGAGATTATGTTTGCGCACATTGATAAACTACAAGGTAGATTTAGTAATTAACACAAAGTGTTAATGATCCGCTACTCTGAAAACCTAATGAAGGATTGTAGGTTGTTTCAGTCACACTGATTGCACGAATATTTTCGTAGGCTTGATGAGGTAGCTGATCTGTCGAATTAGCATTTAAAATAATGGGCAACCGATTATAAATCGCAATACAGAGTTGCCTCGATACCATATATACTAGATTATTAGGAAGCCGTTGAAGATAAGATTGCTGATTTTCTTCAAGATCAAAATGTTCATTCAACCATTTAATCAGATCGTGTTGGATCATCGAAACCTCTTCAAGTAAAATTTCTTCGGGTAATTGATAGAGAGCTTCTAAGACCTGATTAATGCCATGTTGTGTGAATGGAAATGTGCTCATTATGCATAGATTTCTATTGTGATTCACAAAATAAAAGAAGCTATTCAATAAAAAATATGATAGAAGTCACTATTTGGTGTCTTTTGATCGGACCGCTTCCGTTTACGAAAATTAGTAGGTTGATTGTAAAGAACAGATAAGCTTTTTAATTAGAAATCGGAATAAGTTGTTGGATAAAGAAGTGTAATATCAGCATGAGAAACATTGTGTTGATATGCAGGCATTGAAGAAAGTTTCTTCCAGTAAGCATCTTGTTCAAATTTTTTCCAGTGTTCATCACGCGATTTTCTGTTTTCAAATGTTGTAAGGTACATGAGGTTGGGCATTTTGCTTCCCGCGAGTACTTCTCCATAAAAGACCGCATTGAATCCAAGACGCATAAACAAGCCGACCTCATCTCCATTATTAAACATATCAACCTTATTCTTATAAAGTCTTTCGCTCGGCCCTTCATAACTCCGCAGTTCGTAAACACGTTTTTCACTAGGTCCGGTAAGGGCCGGGATATGGTATGTTGGGCTCTTGTCAAAGGCGGTTAAAAGAATGGTTTCAATCCGAGTGTAAGCGGGTTGATCATGCGCTGCATTTAAGTATTCTTTTCCTAACTGTTGATAAGCTTCGTCGCTTGCAAGTTTGGATTCTAATTGGAGATACATTTCAATAGATTTGAACGGAATAAGTACATAGGTTAACTTTTCTGTCGATTCAATCGGTTTAAAGACGCCTATGTGTTTGATGTTGAACTTGTGTAATGTTGGAAGATAAGCATGTTGTAAATAGTCATCTACTAGACGTTCCTGTTTTCCATCTGCCAAGTGATAAACTTTGATCACATAGATGTCGCGCCCTTTTGCGGAAAGAGCGTTGGAAGAAATGAGGAGAAAGAAAAAGATTGATAAAAATTTCATTAATTTGATTTTTAGTAAAGTTACTATGTTCTAAAATAGCGTCGAAACTGATCAAAGGCAAATCCTTACTCACAATTTACTAAGTGCTTGCAGTTTTATAGAGAATGCTTTTTTTTGTAAAACAATCAAACAAATATGACTTAAAAAAGTAGTTAAGATGTGGAGAATCTTAGTCAGTCCGGAAAGTCGATGTCACTTTCGGCAAATTTGCATAATTGATCGAGCATATCACTTAGCTTTGTGCCGGATTCAGTTAGCGAATATTCTATTCGTGATGAAAGCTCGTGCAGATTATCATGGCGGCTAATCAGTTTATAATGTTCAAGAAGCTTTAATCGATCGGCTAAAATATTATCGCTTATGTGTTTCAAATCTTCTTTTATATTTGAAAAACGTGTATTTCCTTCTTCGATACTAAACAGGACATCCGTGAGCCAACGTTTACTCAATAAGTGTAAAAGCTCATTCAGTGCACATTTTTCTTCCAGATAGGTTTGATTGTAATAATTTGTTGAGCTCAGTTTTCTCATAAAATTATTTTTGGAGGCTAATATAGGATTTTTGATGGAAGTAGGGTTAATCATTGTAATAAAACTCAATAGGCAGGGTTAATTCTTAAAAAATATATAAAACAATAAAATGAAGTACAGAAAACTTGGAGAAACGAGCTTGAACCCCTCGGTTATAACTTTCGGCGCTTGGGCCGCCGGTGGATGGATGTGGGGGGGAACGGAAAGAAAAGATGCAATAGAAGCCATTAAAGCCTCTTATGATTTAGGTGTAAATACCATTGATACAGCCCCGATCTACGGTCAGGGAACAAGTGAAGAAATCGTAGGTGAAGCAATTCAACAGCTACCGCGGGACCAAATCTTGATTCTAACGAAATTTGGTATGCGTTGGGATTCAACAAAGGGCGATTTTGCCTTTAAAAGTAAGGACAATAATGGTGTAGATATTGATATCTATAAATATGCAGGAAAAGAAAGCATTGTAAAGGAATGTGAAGACAGTTTGCGAAGATTGCGAACCGATTATATAGACCTTTATCAAATTCATTGGCCTGATAAGACAACACCTATTGAAGAAACCATGGAGGCTGTTGCCCAATTGATAAAAGATGGGAAGGTCCGATATGCAGGTGTATGTAACTACGACGTTTCTCAAATGAAAGAGGCAGAAAAATTTCTCGAACTTGCTTCTAATCAAGTGCCTTACAGTATGGTAAAGCGAGCAATCGAAAAAGAAGTGATTCCTTATTGCCTACAACACAAAAAATCCATCATTGCCTACAGTCCTTTAGAGCGTGGTTTGCTGACAGGGAAAATGAAACCAGGTCATGTCTTCAGTGAAGGAGATCACCGTGCAGGACTTCCTTTCTTTCAAGAAGAGAATTTGAAAAGAACAAATGCTTTTCTAGAAAAGATACGGGATTTGGCTACAGATAAGGGGATTTCGGTGGGGCAACTGGTGCTTCTATGGACACTGGAACAGCCTGCTATTACAATTACTTTGGTAGGAGCGAGAAACAAACAGCAGGCGATACAAAATGCCAAAGCTGCTGATTTCTCGATCTCAGCGGACGAGGTGGCACTTATTACGGAACAGTTGAATCAGTTGCACTTGCTTATTTAAGCATCCTATTCGCGAAGCGTTTGCAGCCCAGCTGTGAACGCCTTAGCGGATTTGCTTAAAAACTTCTTTGAAAATCTGTCCCAATTGAATTACAAATCTTTCAGTATAAAAGCCATCTGGATCTAAATCCGGATCCAAAATACTCATGCTCATGCCGGTCACTTTAGAGTTCCCGAGCAAAGGAAGGAGTAGGTCCCTTAATTCTTGATACAATAAACCATCTGGACTTCTACTGTCGACGGCAGGCATTAGCTCATCGTTTAGAACATCTACATCAAAATGAATCCAAAAGCCTGATACTTTTTTATTTTCGATATGATAAAAAAAAGAATCTATACAAGATTTTATGCCCATTGATCGTAATCGATTTAATGGAATATAGGTGGCTTCTGAATCAATAATAACTTGTTCGTACCAATCTACATATTCTCTATTTCCTACACACCAAACATGTTCTTCCTTGATATAGGGTTTTAGTCCCAATATATTGCTTATCTTTTCTGGTCCACGACCAGCTGCAAAGGCAGCAGCCATACCTCCTGCACCACCTGTCTGTGATAAGGAGGGCCATATGAAGTCGGTATGACCATCTAAATAAAATAATGCCTGGTTGCCACGTTCAGCTAAACTCAGTAATGGACCTAGGAGTACGCTGCAATCTCCGCCTACTATAAAGGGAAAAACAGATTCGTCGATTTCTTGTTCAAAAAAGCGCTTTTGTTTAATTGCATAATTCACAAGCGCATCGGCATTTCGTACGCCGCTTTTAACGTCTAGATCCATTGTGTAGGAAGGGGCATCCAATCGGACAATTTGTTTGTTTGGAAAATAATCGTATAATCCCCATCTCCTTAGCCAATCGGGTAATTTGTTTACGCCAGGTTCTTGCCCTGGTCGTGGTTCTTTTAATCCTAAATTGGAAGGACACTCGATGAGGTATATATTTTTCATTCGGCGCATATGGTAAATATAGGAAAGCTTATTGGTTATAAGAAGGAAGCGCCTATGCGATATTACCTGAACTTTAAAAAAAAGTAAGCTTGTTTTTTATAGCGAATTGTTTTAAACTTGCGTCTAGCCTAAAAAAATCGTATTGAGCTGATTGTTGGTATAAAAAGAATGTTAAATTTTTTACTTTCTGGAATATGTCAGATTTAGCAAACACTGAACAACTATTTAAAAATTACTATAAAAAATTGTGTCATTTTGCTTTGCTGTTACAGGATAGTAAGGCATAATAGACACCGTTGCTCTCCAGCATGAAACGGATTTAAGAGTTTAGGTAGCTCTCCGATTCAACGATCTTCATACTTTTCAGGAGCAGGATAGTTGGCAGGAGCAGTATGTCAAACCTTAATGCAGAAAAAGAGGCAAGTTACAGGGTAAGACTTGAAGCCTGCCAGTGATCAAAAAAAACAAAACCAAGATATGATGAACTTCTGTAAAAAGAAATACACCATTCTTCTGTTATTTCTAATGATAACAGGGAAATTGTTGGCGCAAACCATTCCCGATCCAAAATCATATTTTGGATTTTCAATTGGCGATGATTACCAACTGGCAACCTACCAGCAATTGGAGGAATATTTTCAGTTGATTGACGGACTCTCTGATCGGGTACTGACAACAAAAATAGGAAAGACGGAAGAAGGAAGAACTCAATATGTATGGATTATCTCTGCTCCAGAAAATCTACAGAAGCTTAATCACTATAAAGAAATTTCACAAAAGATGGCACGTGCTGAAGACATCTCCGATGAAGAGGCAAAAAAGCTAGCAATGGAGGGTAAACCAGTGGTATGGATTGACGGAGGGCTGCATGCGAATGAGACAGTTGGTACCCATCAGCTCATTGAAACCTTTTACCAATTGGTTAGTCGTAATGATTTGGAAAACAAGACGATTTTGGATGATGTCATTATTTTGTTGTCACAGGTAAACCCCGATGGACAAGAATTAATGAGTAATTGGTATATGCATGAGAAGGATCCCAAAAAACGCAATATGCGTATTCCACGCCTGTATCAGAAATATATCGGGCATGATAATAATCGCGACTTTTTTATGATGAATATGAAGGAAAGTACGCATATTGCTCGTCAGCAGTATATTGAATGGATGCCACAAATTGTTTACAATCATCATCAACGTGGACCTGAGGGTTCAGTTTTAGCAGGCCCCCCTTATCGTGATCCCTTTAATCATGTATTCGATCCGCTTATTATTACCAGCATTGATGGTGTTGCGGCAGCTATGAATAATCGACTGAATGCAGAAAATAAGCCGGGCTATACCCGTTTAAGCGGCTCTGTTTTTTCGACTTGGTGGAACGGTGGACTGCGAACGACCCCTTATTTTCATAACATGATCGGTATTTTGACGGAGATTATTGGCAATCCAACACCGGAAGAAATTCCGGTCGTGCCGGCACGTTTGATACCGAATAATGCAACACCTAATCCGGTGCCCCCGCAAACTTGGCATTTTAAGCAATCGATTGATTATTCTCTCTCGCTGAACTACGCTATTTTAAAATATGCACAACGGCATGGAGATGAGCTGCTTTATAATATGTATGTAATGGGTAAAAACGCAATCGAGAAAGGGAGTCGAGACAACTGGACGTTGCTGCCACGTTATGCGGATTCTATTAGCATCGCATATAAGCGAGATAAGGAGCTCAAAAAACTAGAAGGCGATACCATTCCCAAGTGCTATTATGATGCCGTCTTACAAAATCCGACGTTTCGAGATGCGCGTGGTTATATTATTCCGGCTGATCAAGTAGACTTCCCGACGACGGTGAAATTTGTTAATGCGTTAATAAAGTCAGGGATACTTGTACATCGAGCCAGTGCTGATTTTTCTGTGGGATCGAGACACTATCCGAAAGGATCATATGTTGTGAAAACAGCGCAAGCTTTTCGTGCGCATGTACTGGATATGTTTGAACCACAAGACCATCCAAATGATTTTCAGTATCCCGGTGGTCCTCCCGTGAAACCTTACGATGCCGCAGGATGGACTTTGGCCTTTCAAATGGGCGTGCACTTTGACCGAATAACAGATGCTTTTGATGGACCATTTGAACGTATTGCTTATGGCCTGTTACAGCAAGCACCTGTTAAAGAATTTGTACGGTCAAAACAGGGCTATTTATTGGATGTCCGAGTTAATGACGCTTTTACGACTGTTAATGATTTGTTGAGAGAAAATATAGCGGTTTATAGGACACAAACTGTTATGGATGGAATGCCGGCCGGTTCTTTCTATGTAGAAGCAAAAGGAGGTTCCCTATTGCAGCAAGCCGTCAAGGATTACGGTGTTTCAGTGAAAGTAGCGGTGACAAAACCGAAAAATCTTTTGTCGATAAAGCCGAGTCGAGTAGCTCTTTTTGATTACTATGGCGGTTCCATCCCTTCTGGTTGGGTCCGTTGGATTATGGAACAATATCATTTTGGTTTTCAGCTTGTTTATCCGCAAGATATCGACAAAGGACGGCTGCACAAGGATTACGATGTCATTTTATTTGTTGGAGGTGGAATTCCTCCTTTAAAATCGGTCTTAAACAGTAATCGGTATTTCAAGATGCCCTCAAAGGAGGAGGTGCCGACGGCCTATCACCATATGCTGGGAAATTTAAGTGTAGATCGATCGATCCCACAGCTTAAAGCCTTTATGGAAGAAGGGGGCAGAATTATTACAGTTGGTAGCGCTACAAATTTAGCTTATCATCTCCAATTACCGATTGAAAATGCCTTACATATTGAAAATAGTCAGGGGAAAAAAGTGATTTTATCAGGCGATAAATTTTATATCCCTAGCAGCATTTTAGCGCTCCGCGTAGATACGACGCTGATACCAACTTTTGGAATGCCGTCTTCTGCTAATGTGGTTTTTAACAATAGTGAAACATTTAGGATTAAGCAGGAAGACTTGGATCAAATTAAACCGCTGATGTGGTTTGATACCGATAAACCGCTAAAAAGTGGATGGGCTTGGGGGCAGACCTATCTTAAAGATGGGGTCGCGGCATTTTATGCTACCGTCGGAAAAGGTACTTTTTATGCTTTTGGACCTGAAATTACCAATAGGGGGCAGTCGCACGGTACCTTCAAATTATTATTTAACGGATTGTATAACTGATTTAATCCGTGTGTCGAAATGCGTGCAACATGTTAACCGGCTTTTTTCGGACGATTATTTTGTAGCGGATCAAAAAGTAGTATATTTGGTTTCTCCAATTATATAACCATGACCAAAAAAATACGTGATTTAACGTCTTTGGTTCACCAAATGGCGATAGCTAATACCGAAAGTGTCTACGTAGAGGTGTTTAATATTTTATTTGAGCCGGTTAGGAAATTTTCTTTCAGCATTTTGAAATCATGGGAATTATCGGAAGAAGTTGCGAGCGATGTTTTATTTATGTTATGGGAAAAACGTGAACAACTGTTGGAGATAAAGAATGTAAAACATTATGCTTTTGTTGCGGCAAGAAATAAATCCTTGAATATCTTGAAACAACATATGGGACGGGATTTTTTATCTCTTGACGAAGTGGATTTTAACATTCAATTAAATACACCAAGTCCCGAAGCTATTTTTATTCAGGGAGAAATGAAGACCAAATTGGAACAGGCTGTCGCTTCTTTGCCGAAACAATGTAAATTGGTCTTTCAGTTAGTGAAGGAAGAAAGCTTTTCTTATAAGGAAGTCGCTGATATCTTAGGGATTTCTACAAAAACCGTTGATGCGCATCTGGTCAATGCGATGAAAAAATTAGCTCAGATCCTTAAAACTGAGTTCAAACTAGCCGATTAACGATTAAGCTATTTCTTAACTACCCGACAATGAAACACTAAGCGTTTCAACCACCCCGCTAATTTCAATTCTTATTAGGGAAAATCCAAAATTTAATTGTCTCTATAATAACATGAGATTATAGGCCTAAAGTTGAGTTTTACATGACTATTTTGAAATATTACGTCCATTTTTTTGGAATGAACCTATTCGTTCTGATTTTAAGTTGTACTGGTAATAATCAAGAAAGAAACGATCAAACG
Organism: Olivibacter sp. CPCC 100613; assembly: GCF_036959255.1. Taxonomy (NCBI): domain Bacteria; kingdom Pseudomonadati; phylum Bacteroidota; class Sphingobacteriia; order Sphingobacteriales; family Sphingobacteriaceae; genus Olivibacter; species Olivibacter sp. CPCC 100613. The sequence continues at coordinate 763,083 of NZ_JAWMTI010000003.1, read as the reverse complement.
GGTATCGATTGGCCGGTTTATGGGGGCAATAACTTTGGAAATCGGTACTCACCACTTCGTCAAATCAACACGGAAAACGTGCGTGATCTTGATGTGGCCTGGGAATATCAGACCGGGGAGAATAAATTAGGTGAACGCCCTTTTGAGATTCAATGTCAACCTATCATAATTGACGGCATTTTATATGCCACAACGCCTCAGTTGAAAGTTTTTGCCTTAAATGCAGCGACAGGAGAAGAAATTTGGGTTTTTGACCCTTTTAAAACCATGGAGCCACAATACCATGCCAATCGGGGCTTGTGTTTTTGGTTGGGAAAAGGTGAAAAGCGTATTCTTTTTACAGCCGGATCCTTTTTATATGCGTTAGATGCTTCAACAGGCCAACCTATTCCTGCGTTCGGTGAATTGGGGAAGGTGGATTTACACAAAGGGCTGGAAAAAAACTTAACCCATGAAGTGACTGATCTTTTTGTGATCGCAACATCACCGGGTATCATCTATAAAAATACAATTATTATGGGATCACGTGTTTCCGAATTTGGCGATGCTGCCCCAGGACATATTCGAGCATACGATATATTGACGGGAAAAATTAAATGGACTTTCCATACTATACCTCAACCGGGAGAATTTGGTTATGATACTTGGCCAGCCGATGCTTATAAAAAGATAGGGGGCGCGAATTGCTGGTCGGGTATGGTATTAGATAGTAAGAGAGGTGCCATTTATTTAGGAACAGGATCGCCGTCGGTCGACTTTTACGGAGGGGATAGGCGGGGAACCAATCTTTTTGCTAATTGTATTTTAGCTTTAGATGCTGAAACCGGGGATCGCATTTGGCATTTTCAAACTATTCACCATGATCTTTGGGATCGCGATTTGTCGAATCCGCCTAATTTAGTTACCGTTGAGCGTGGTGGTAAGAAAGTGGATGCGGTTGCCCAGGCAACAAAAGACGGCGTGATTTATGTGTTGGATCGAGACAGTGGTAAACCACTCTTTCCCGTTGAAGAACGAGCTGTACCTACCGAGGGTGCAATGCCTGGTGAACAGCCCTGGCCTACACAACCTTATCCGCTTAAACCAAAACCTTTTTCCAGGCAGTTTTTTACGGAGGAAGACATCAATGATATGACAGTGGAAGGCTATCAATTTGTTAAGAAAAGGTTTAAAGAAACGAGATCGGGCAATAAATTTATACCACCAAGCAGTGAAGGCTCATTGATTTTCCATATTGGGGGTGGTGCGGAGTGGGGAGGAACAGCGGCAGATACAGAAGGTGTTTTATACGTCAACGCAAACGATATGGTATGGGATTTAAAAATGATGGATATGGCAACGGGAATGGCTCAACAAAAAGAAGAGAAAATAACAAGGGGCGAAGCCTTGTATTTAGCAAATTGCGCCGCATGCCATGGGGTGGATTTAAAGGGAAGTGGAAACAAAACTTATCCTAGTTTATTGAACATAAAGGAGCGAATTAGTAAGAAGGATTTATTTGATATCATGAAAACGGGTAAAGGAATGATGCCTTCATTTCGACATATTAGTGCATTCAAACAGGAAGCTATTGTCAGTTTCTTATTGAAAGAGGATATTGTAGGTGAATCGTCGGATAATTTACACCAAAATACCAATTTAATCAATATGCAAAATACGGACGAAAATATGTTCCCCTATGTAGCACCGTATGTTAATAATGGACAAGTTCAATTTCGAACACCTGATGGCTATCCCGCGGTTAAACCACCCTGGGGAACCTTAAATGCGGTTGATCTTAACTCTGGTGACTATTTATGGCAGGTTCCTTTAGGTGAATTTCCAGAACTGAAAAAAAAAGGTGTATCGCCAACAGGCACTGAAAATCATGGAGGACCTATTGTTACCGCAGGTGGCCTTTTATTTATCGGAGCAACACAGGATGAGCTTTTCCGTGCATTTGATAAAAAGTCGGGAAGGGTCCTTTGGGAGTTTAAATTACCGGCAGGTGGCTTCGCTACTCCCGCTACCTACGAGGTAAAGGGTAAGCAATATGTTGTAATTGCTGCCGGAGGTACAAAGTATGGAAAAAAGCCGGGAGGTTCATACATCGCATTTGCTCTGCCTGATTGAGAATAAAACGCAATTTTTTTCACAATATCAAAAAAGAGTTAGGGAATTTTTAAAATTATACTGTCTTTAATAAAAAGAACCAATAACAGAATCAAGAAGCTATTTATCATGATAACCGCAGGCTGTAAAATAGCATGTATTAACATGAATAAATGTATCGTTAACCATTATAAATTGATAAGCATGGCAAGATATGTATAATATAAAAATGAGAAGTGCGCCAACACTTCTCATTCAATTCCTAGAATTAGCTTAACACTATTCTTCAGATTTTTTAACAATAATGAACAAAGCTATGAAAAAAAAAGAACTAAACGAAAGAGTTCTTCTTGGTAGACCTTTTGTTTACTTTTTTGCAAAAACCAAACGCTTAATACGTCTTTACGGTTTTTTCCTCCCCATTTTTTTTTCGCTGAACAGTATGGCCAAGTTGGACCATCAGGGTGAAAAAATTGACCTGGTTGTGCAAAATGTAAAACTTAAAAATGTATTTCCGCTACTCGAAAAGAAAGGTAAAATACGACTTATGTACAGTGAAGAGAATGGAATCTTCGATAAGCCGGTTTCCATCAGTGCAAAAGATATGCCTGTCCTAGAGGTGTTGGCTCATTTGCTGTCGAACACAGATCTAGAGTACATGGAACTGAAAGACAATTTGGTGGTCGTTAGAAATAAGTCGTATCAACAAGGTAAAACAATTAATGGCTTAGTCAAAAGTACTTCCGGACAACCACTTGCAGGCGTCAGTGTGCTGATAAAAGGTGCGCAAGGAAAGGGAACCCGAACTACTGCCGACGGGTCCTATACACTAAGTGCCCCTGCCAATGCAGTATTGATATTTACTTATCTCGGTTATGTACCCCAAGAAGTAAGTATTACGGGAAAAACTAGAGTAGATATTATATTGCAGGAAGACGCACAGCAATTAGGTGAGGTAATTGTGACGGCCTTAGGAATCAAACGTGAAAATAAAAAGCTGGGCTATTCAGCTTCGGCGGTTAATCCTGAACAATTAACGGAAAATCGGACAACTAATTTCGGAAACAGCTTGTCGGGAAAGGTTGCCGGACTGAACGTCTCTCCTTCACCAACGGGGCCGGGAGGCTCTTCAAAAATTCGATTAAGAGGACAGTCTTCTTTCGGGGGCAACAATTCCCCTTTAATTGTCGTCAACGGCGTGCCAATTAACAATGCTCCTCAAGGTGGGGCCAATGGCGCAAGTGGGGGAAATACCGGTGAAATGAATACTGACTTGGGTGATGGTTTGCAAAGTATTAATCCAGATGACATAGCATCGCTTACTGTTTTAAAAGGAGCGGCTGCCGCTGCTTTATACGGTTTTAGAGCAAAAGACGGTGCAATTATTATTACAACAAAATCCGGTAGTGATCAAAAAGCAGGGATTGGGATAAGTTATAGTTCAAGCTTTCAGGCAGACCAGCCGCTGGACTATACCGATTTTCAATATGAATACGGCCAGGGAGAATACGGTATTCGTAATGAAACATTAGCGGACGCCAGACGAACAGGTGTTTGGAGTTTCGGTCCTCGATTTGATGGCTTACCCATGATGCAGCACGATGGAGTTGAACGCCCCTACCTCCCTTATCGAAACCGTATCAGAGATTTTTACGATATAGGCAAAACGTTTACCAACTCACTGGCTGTGTCAGGAGCTAACGAAAAAGGTAATTTTCGTGTTTCTTTTGCCAATACAGAAGCAAATAGCATCGTTCCCAATTCGGACTATAATAAAAAGATATTTAACATAGGCCTTAACTACAACCTTAATAAGGAGCTTTCTGTGCAAGTGAATGCCAATTACTCCAATGAATTTAACAACAACCCGCCGGTCGTTAATCAACAGGCTTTTAATGTAAACCAGACCGTCTATACACTAGCCAATAGCATCGATATGCAATGGTTGGAAAATGCCTATAAGGACCCTGTAACAGGGAATGAAATAAATCCTTCACGATTTACTGATAGAACCAATCCATATTGGTCAATTAATGAGCGGTTTGAAACGCAAAAACGAGATCGCTTGTTCGGTAATATTTCATTGCGTTACCAGTTTACTCCTTGGCTATGGGCGCAGGGACGTGTGGGGCAAGATTACTTTACCAATGTCCGGCATGCAAATAGGCCAACTGGAACGGCGATGTTGCCCGTAGCACCTACAGGATTTAACGGCAATTATTTTCAAAACACCAGCACCTTCCGCGAACGAAATATTGATTTTTTGGTTGGTTTGAACCACCAAATAGGACAGTGGGGAGTGGATGCTACTTTTGGTATGAATTCCATGGATCAAAAATCGGAAGGGATGGGCACCTCGGTGACGAATTTCTTTATCCGTGATCTATATACAATTGATAATGGGCAAATAAAAAATCCAGTTTATTCCTTGTCACATAAAAGAGTCAATTCCGTATTTGGTACTGTAGATTTTTCTTTTGACGAATTCTTATTTTTGAATTTAACGGGTAGAAATGATTGGTTTTCTACGTTGAATCCAGCTTCTAACAGCGCGTTTTATCCGTCAGCTAGCACCAGTTTTGTCTTTAGTCAAATTTGGTCTTCTAAACCCACCTGGTTTGATTTTGGTAAAATTAGAGCTTCCTACGCTGAGGTTGGCGGCGATACCAATCCTTATACCAATAGTCTGTATTATAATATCGAGAATAATCTATTTGATGGTGTTCCTTTGGGGATTATTACGTCTAATATTAGTCCAAACGCGAATTTACGCCCGCTTACGGTTAAGGAAACGGAATTTGGTATAGACTTTAAGCTATTTGACAATCGTTTGGCGGTAGATATTGCCGCTTACAACAAATTAACAGAAGATGAAATTTTAAATGTCGATATTTCAAATGCTTCTGGTTATGGTCAAACGCTGGTTAATGTAGGTAAATTAAGAAACCGGGGGATTGAAGCGTCCATTGCCATTACACCGATAAAAAAGGAGCATGTCAAATGGGAGTCAGTTGTCAATTATGCCTATAATAAGAGTAAAGTGCTTCAATTAGCTGATAATCAGACGCGCTTTGATGTTGGTACCGGTGAGTATATAGGTATTGTTTCACACGAGGTGGGTTTGCCAATTGCCTCTTTACGTGGCGTAGATTACCTGCGTAATACTAATGGTGAGATTATCACTTCTAATGGTCTCTTTTTACCAGGCAATATTGTTACCTATGGTAGTGCTATTCCTCCTCATACGGGCGGATGGTTAAATACCGTCACCTATAAAGGGCTCCGTTTTTTTATGCAGATCGATTTTAAGGCAGGACACAAAATGATTTCGAATTCGAACTTCAACTGGACGCGCCATGGTTTGCATAAAAATAGTTTAGTAGGACGTGAAGGCGGAGTGGTCTTCGACGGGGTAAACAATGATGGTTCGCCTAATACCACGGCCGTAGAAGCTGAATTATTTTATAGTCAATATCGTTCCGGAAATATAGCAACGCCCTTTGTTTATGACGCAAGTTTTGTACGTGCCCGTACGATCTCAATAGGCTATGATTTCAGTAAATTTTTACGACATACTTTTATAAAATCGATTAATGCCAACGTATTCGTAAACAATCCGTTTATCATTAGTAAGAAGGTAGATAATTTAGATCCGGAAACGCAGTATTCAGCATCGGATTTGAATGCTGGGCTGGAAACACACGCCTTACCAACAACGAGAACCTATGGACTTAACCTCAATGTTAATTTTTAATTCATTAAAGGCTCCTGGCCTAGGGCAGGTAGCTATCTAATCAATAGCAGAATAGACATGAAAAAGATTTTAATACATCTTCTGATGCTTGCTGTTTTGTATGCGAACAGCAGTTGTGATAAGAATTTTAAGGAGATCAATACAAATCCCTCATTGGCAAGCGATTTGGATCCAGCCTATCTTTTCTCAAATGCACAACGTTTATCGGCCATTGCTTCGTATCACTATCAAGGCGAAATCGTTCAACAGATTAATACACCTTATGGCGGACTTTTAGCGGCAGGGAATCGAAACATTATAAACGATCAACATGCAAGTGATGCTTTCAATACTATCTATACGGGGCCGATCAGATACCTCATTGAGGTAATGGATAAAACGGAAGGAAAAGAAGAACAAAGTAACTTATATCAAATGGCACGTATCTGGAAAGCATATTGTTTTCAATTACTTGTTGATACCTATGGTGATATTCCATATACAGAAGCAGGTCTTGGATATACACAGGCTGATTACTTGCCAAAATATGATCCAGCGGAAACCATATACGAAGCGATTATCAAGGAATATACTGAAGCTACAGATGCGCTAGATATTAATAAGCCTGGTATCGGTTCGGCTGATTTATTTTATGGTGGTGCTATTGATCGCTGGAAAAGATTGGGGAATTCGCTCCTATTCCGCCTAGGAATGCGCTTTACAAGTCTAGACGAAGAAAAGGCGCGATCAATTGTCATTACAGCTACTGCCCCTGCGAGAGGAGGACTTATGCAATCCAATGAAGATGATGCGCTGATTCAATTTAACGCAGTGTATACAAATAGCACATCAAATGCACTACTAGGTGGTGAGCGTGCTAATTATTACATAGGAAAACCTTTTGTCGACTTCTTAAAAAACAATAATGACCCACGACTTCCATATATTGCCATAAAGTACGAACTTCCTGCAAATCCACTAGCTTCAGCCGGTGCGGCTAATACAAATCCTAGCGATCAACAAGGGATGCCCTATGGGTATGATGAAAGCTCAATTGAAACAGCGCCTGGTTATCCCGGGAAGGTGGGAGCCGCGTGGAAGTATTCCCAATTTAACCGATCCACGGTGATGCGTATAGACGCACCTGAATATTTCATCACTTTCTCTCAGACACAGCTTCTATTGGCAGAGGCTGTGGTGAGGGGCTACCTTGCTTCAGGTAGTGCACAGCAATTTTATGAAGTGGGCATTAAGTCGCACATGGAGCAAGCCTCTTTATTTGGAAGTATGCCAAACATTAGTACGGAAGAAAAGGAGGCATATCTTCATAGTCCGTCTATTGCTTTTACATCGGAGAGGGCCCTAGAACAAATTAATGAACAATACTGGGTTAGCTCTTTTCGGAATTGGTCGGAAGCATGGGCAAATTTTAGGAGAAGTGGCTACCCTCGACTTAATCCTGTGAATTTTCCTTCTCAAGATCCTTCGATTCCAAGTGCCGGTGGCTTTATTCGAAGACTCGTTTACCCGTTACGGGAGGTCTCGGTCAACGCGACCAATATACAAGAGGCAATTACCAGGATGGGTAGCAATAGCTTAGGTACACGCATTTTTTGGGATCAAGTTAATTAACTCCTTCGTCATTAATAAAACAACAAAAATTATGAAGAATATTATTCAAGAGATCAAAGAACAAACCCTTATTACCGAACGTGCGCAAAGACAAGAAGCGTTGATTGCGTGTAAATCGCTCCCGCAAGAAGAGCCGCGTCGGGATTTTCTGAAAAAAATCGCGCTTGGTGGTCTTGCACTGGGCGGCTTAGTAAGCCTACCCATGGAAGATACGCTTGCCCACACAACTTCTAGGGTAAATAGAAATTCGGCCCCCTCGGATTTAAAAATAACCGATATGCGCTATTGCGTAACAGGTGTTATGGGGCGTACTGCTATCATTCGGATTGACACCAATCAAGGTATTTATGGCTTGGGAGAAGTGCGCGATGGCGCAGACGAACGTTATGCGCTTTTTTTAAAGAGCAGAATCATTGGCGAAAATCCATGTAATGTTGAAAAGATATTCAGAATGATTAAACAATTTGGTGGAGATTCACGACAAGCGGGAGGTGTTTGTGCCGTAGAGATGGCTCTGTGGGACATTTGTGGAAAAGCATACAACGTACCTGCTTGGCAGTTGTTGGGAGGGTTGTATAGGGATAAAGTAAGATTGTATGCGGATACACCAGAAGCCAGATCCGTAGAAGAACAAAAGAAACTCATCCAGTATAGGATTCAGGAACAGGGTTATACGTGGCTAAAAATGGATGTTTCGATAGGTGAACTTAGAGGAAAACCGGGTACCGTGGTGAATAGTAAATTTTGGGAAAATACACAGGGACGATTAGCGCAATGGGGAGACAACAATTACATGGCCTATGCAAATCGTATGCATCCCTTTACGCAAATTCAGATAACAGATAAAGGTTTGGATGAGCTGGCACAGATCGTAGAAAATGTACGTGGTATGGTTGGTTATGATATTCCCATTTCCACGGATCACTATGGCCATTTCGATTTAAACAACGGTATTCGCTTGGGAAAAGCGCTTGAAAAATATCGATTGGCTTGGTTGGAAGACGTAGTGCCTTGGCAATACACTGAACAATGGAAGGCGATTACAGAGGCAATAGAAACTCCGACGATTACAGGAGAGGATATTTATTTGCTTAGTAACTTTAAGAACCTCATTCATGATCGAGCGGTTGATTTAATTCATCCTGATTTAGCTTCATCAGGAGGGTTACTAGAAACAAAACGAATAGGCGATTATGCGCAAGAATTTGGAATAGGAATGGCCATGCATCAGGCTGGTACACCCATCTCCTTTATGGCGAATGTTCATTGTGCAGCTGCGACCGAAAACTTTTTGTCACTTGAACACCACTCTGTGGATGTTCCGTGGTGGGAGGATTTGGTGAAAACGACAGATGGAAGAAAACTGATTGAGAAAGGCTATGCGAATGTTCCACTCAGTGCACCTGGGCTTGGCATAGAATTGAATGATGAAGTAGTGAAAGAACATTTAATTGAAAAGGATAAGTCTTATTTCGAACCAACACCGCAATGGGACGACCGTAGATCTCATGATCGAACTTGGAGTTAGCGATTTTGTCGAACGGTTGAGTAGATGAATTGTTGATTGGGAATAGAACGGTAGCGATTAAATTACGATACGAACGATGAGCTTTGCTACTCGACCGTTCGATAACAACACGATAAAAAAGTAAATATGTTTTAGGGAGTTCTGGAAAAATTACTGTCTTTATGTTAGAGAGTGTCACATTGGTGAGCAAAGACGCTCCCGAATTTTATGAATGACAATAGAATTATCGTGCTATTGACCCGTAAGATGGCGGGTGAGATTAACGAATTGGAACAGGAAGAGTTAACGGGCTTGTTGGCTGAAAATCCTGAGGCATTGTATTACGAGGAGTTTGTAAAGGAACTGTGGTCAAAAAGTACCGTTTACGATAGTGCGGCAGAAGCATTTTACTTGCGTCATAAGGCAAGACATCAACATACCTTTAATTTTAATAGGCAGGATGACAATGAAAATAAAATAGACAGCGAAAGAGAAAAGAGGCAATCAACAAAAAGAAAATGGATCTTTTACAGCGCTGCGGCTTCCATCATGTTTATTCTCTTTGTTGGTTTTTTCTGGAATAGCTATATGGAAAATAACATTGTTAACGAGAAAATTGAAATTGTGGCTGAAAAGGGGGTGCGTAAGCAATGGGTTTTGCCAGATGGTACTAAAGTGTGGTTAAATGCAGATAGTCGTTTATCCTATAGTGATTTTAAAAACAAGAAACTTCGTTTAGTGAATTTGGAGGGAGAAGCATATTTTGACGTAGCTAAGAATAAAAATAAACCTTTTATAATCAAAACGGAAAAAATATCAATTAGGGTATTGGGCACGGCGTTTAATGTAAAGGCTTATCCGAATGAACAGAAAACCGAAGCCACCTTAATTAAAGGTGCCATCGAGTTGTCCGTAAACGAGCGGCCGAAAGAGCGAATCGTTTTAAAACCATCAGAGAAAATTGCAGTAGTGAACCCTGAAAAGACAGTAGACCCTAAAAAGAAACAAGCAAATTCCTTAATTGTAACGATCGGGAGTTTATCAAGGGTGCATATGGAAGATCGCGAGTATATTCAGGAAACTTCTTGGATCGATAATAAGCTCATCTTTAAAAATGAAACAATGGAGGAACTGATACCGAAATTGGAAAGATGGTATAATGTGAATATTCAAGTAAATGCACCAAAGGTAAAAACCTATCGATATACAGCCAATATTGCAGGAGAAAATATTACACAGTTATTAAATGCAATGCAGTTAATTAAATCATTTCAATATAAAATAGAAGGCAATGAAATAATAATCTATTAGTGTGAGGAGTGATGGGAAGGTGCGCCAACACCTCTTCTTTTCTCCAATGTAGTAAAGGTCCTTGTAGCCGCTACACCAGATTTTTTAACAATAATATCCTATATTATGAAAAGTAAAAGACGCTATGAAAATGTTTTTTCTAGGTGTTTTAGTGTCCGATTTACAATTACTCAAAGAATAGCTCACCTTAAATACTTCGCTCTTTTTCTGAGTCTGCTATTGGTTTATAATGATTTGTGTATCGCAAAGGATTATAACTTGCTGCATGCTTCTTATATCGAAGCAATCATACGAGACGAAAAAGCAAAAACTGATCAGATTGATGTGAAAGTTGATAATGTAACACTAAGATCACTGCTTCCAATATTGGAAAGAAAAGGGAAAGTCCGATTTATGTACAGTGAAGATAATAAAAATTTCGACAAATTGATTAGCATTCAGGTGAAGGATATGTCCATTTTACAAGTGTTAAATATATTATTTGTTGACACGGATTTAGAATATAAAACTTTAGATGGGGGATTAATCGTGATCAAATCCAAAAATAGACAACAAGATATACCGGTAAAAGGACTGGTCAAAGATCAAAACGGACAGGTATTGGCAGGAGTAAGCGTTTTAGTCAAAGGTACCGCAAAAGGAACCAGCACCAATGAAAGTGGAAACTTTACATTAAACGCCCCTGAAAATGCAGTATTAATATTTTCCTTTCTGGGCTATATCGCTAAGGAAGTACCTGCGAATACTAATCAACCTATTCAAATTGTTTTGGAGGAAGAGTCTGCTTCACTTGGAGAAGTTGTGGTAACCGCATTAGGTATTAGTCGAGAAAAAAAATCGTTAAGTTATGCGGTTACCCAGATTGACGGTGAGCAGGTAACCAAGGCTAGAGAAATTAATCTCGGCAACGCGTTAACGGGGCGTGTTGCGGGTGTGAACGCAACGGGGACTTCCACCGGTCCAGGTGGCTCAAGTCGTATTGTGATTAGAGGGAATGGGTCTTTAAATGGTGAAAATCAGCCGCTTATTGTTGTTAATGGTATTCCGATTGATAATTCAAATCTTGGTTCTGCCGGTTCTTATGGAGGAATGGACAGGGGCAATGGACTGTCTAGTATCAATCCAGATGATATCGAATCTATCTCTGTTTTAAAGGGGGGCACAGCGGCAGCGCTATATGGTTCTCGTGCAGCAAATGGCGTTATTTTAATTACTACTAAATCAGGGAAAGGGCAGGAGGGGCTAGGATTGGAATATAACACGACCTTCACCCTTGAAGCACCTAGAAACTTATTGGATTGGCAATATGAATATGGTGCAGGTTCAGGTGGACTGAAACCGGCTTCGCAAGCGGAAGCGATAGCAAATGGACGGATGTCATGGGGAGCTAAATTAGATGGTTCGCAAGTCATACAGCCTGACGGTCAAGAACGCCCTTATACCGCGCAGCGAAATAATATCAAAAACTTTTATAATACAGGTACTACCTTTAGCAATACGCTCGCTTTTAGTGGTGCGAATGAATGGGGAAATTTTCGTCTATCAGCCTCCGATATTAATAATAAAGGTATTGTTCCCAATAACGGCCTTAATATTAAATCGTTCAATTTAAATGTAAATGCAACACTGGCAGAAAAAATAATATTGGAAGGTCGAGCACAATATTCAATAGAGAAAAATGATAACAGGCCCTTTACTGCCGATTTTCAGAAAAACCCGAATGCCGGTACACAAATTATTGCAAACAGTATTGATGTACGAACCTTAGCCCCTGGTTATGATGCGAATGGCTACGAGATGGTATGGAGCGATTATGTATATGCGACCAATCCCTATTTTGCGATTAATAAAATGCGTAATGGCGATACGCGGAATCGATTCATTGGCATGTTGTCCACACGTTACAATATAACCGATTACTTATATGTAAGAGGACGCTTGGGGATTGATCAATATAACTTTGATGCTTTCGACTTATCTGAACCTTCCGGTACTGCATTTAACAATCGTGGGCAAATGAATACCGATCAAAATTTTAAACAGGAGGTAAATGCAGAGGCAATTCTTGGTTATGAGAAGAGTGTCGGCGATTTTTCAATTAATGCCCTTGTTGGCGGTAATCAAATGCGGAATACATCCAAAGGCATTCGTTTGGTCAGTGGTCAATTTAATGTACCTTTTCAGTATTTTATAGGAAACGGGAGCGCCCAAAACTTTACGTTAAATTATGCCAAATTTGGTATAAACTCCTTGTTCGCATCTGCAGATATTGGTTTTAGATCTTACTTATACCTGACGTTAACTGCACGAAAGGACTGGTTTTCGACCTTGGCAAGTGATCAGAACAGCCTACTCTATCCTTCAGTAGGTTTAAGTTACCTGGCATCCGAAGCTTGGAAAGCGATGCCCGACTGGCTTAGTTATTTAAAATTTAGAGCTTCTTGGGCGCAGGTTGGGGGCGGAGCACCCGCTCCTTACGGACTTGATTTAACCTATATGAATGCGCCGCAACAATACGTTACGGGTGCGACACTTATGACCATAAACAGTACGACCATTCCCAACAGACTTAAGCCCTACACCTCTACTACATCGGAAGCCGGTATCGAAACAAGGGTATTTGATAATAAATTGGGACTCGATTTAACGGTATACGATAGAACCACTACGAATGATATTGTGAACGCTTCTGTACCCTATAGTTCGGGATATCAGAGTGTCGCGCTTAATGTAGGAAAAATAAGAAATAGAGGCGTTGAAGTACTGTTTACAGGCGCACCAATGACGGGGAAGAGCTTGCGATGGGATATAACATATAATGTGGCCTATAACAGGAACACGGTATTAAAAATTTCGGAAGATCTGGGTTCGATACAATTACCTGGAGCTACTACAAGAACATTGAATGGTGGTGTGTATCATTTTGAAGGACAGCCTTTCGGTATGTTGGCAGGGAACAGAGCGGCAAGAAATGCGGACGGACTGATTATTTATAATAGCGCCACGGGTATACCACTTCAAGGACCTCTCGAAGTATTAGGACGGGGCGTGCCTCCATTGACGATGGGAATTACCAATACGTTCACCTGGAGAAATTTTAACCTTAATGTATTGATAGACGGAAAATTCGGAGCAAAAGTTTATTCTGCAACCACTGCTTATGGTACACAATACGGCTTGGACAAGCGTACCGTTGCCAATAATGTTCGCGAAACCGGTGTAGCTGTATCGGGTGTAGATCAGCAAGGGAATCCTTATAATGCTTCTGTGAATGCACAGACATATTACTCCACAATTTGGTCTATGTTAACAGATGAATTCGTTACAAGTGCAGATTTCATTAAGCTACGTTCGATTACCTTGGGATATTCATTGCCTGCAAAAGTATTAAACAAAACCCCCTTCAAAACAGCGTCGTTTTCTTTTGTTGCCCGTAACTTATTGTTCATTTATAAAAAGGCTGATAATATCGATCCTGAGGCCAGTTATAACAGTGGTAATGCACAAGGGTTGGAAAATTTTGGTTTACCAACGGTCCGCAATTATGGATTGAATTTAAGTGTGAAATTTTAGAGCTATAATGAAGCTAAGCGTTATGAAACGATTTCAGCGAAATATCCTACCATCGATTATGGCAATCGCTATGTTATTGTCTGCATGTGACAAAGGTTTTGAAGCAATGAATCAAAACCCCAATGCGTTTACGGATCCTGTATTGGGCAATTTATTCACAACCAGTTTAATAAGAACGGCTGGGACTGGTACGCCGGATAGAAATCGAACAAATATTAAATATTTTGCAGGGACAATGCAATATATGGCGTCGTTGGGCATTAATTGGTCAGGCGACAAAAATTATGAAAATAATCAGTTTGGGGATCTTTTTGAAACAATTTATGGAACACATCTAAAAGAACTGCAACAACTGATAGCGGCTATCGAAGAGAAACCCGAACTTGTGAATGAAGGTGCAATGGCCAACATCTGGCGTGTTTTTGTTTTACATCGAGCAACTGATATGTATGGAGATGTTCCTTACACGGAAGCCGGGCAAGGATATATTAGTGGTACATTTAAACCGAGATACGATAAGCAATCAGCTATTTATCCTATGATGCTAGCTTCATTAGAGACTGCTGCGCAGCAGTTAGATCCATCTAAATCAACCTTCGGTAATAATGATGTGTTATACCAGGGCGATGTAGCAAAATGGAAAACCTTTGCTTATTCGCTTATGTTACGGTTAGGAATGCGATTAAGTAATGTAGACCCTGGTCAGTCAAAAAACTGGGTTGAAAAAGCCATAGCAGGAGGGGTTATGACGAATAATGATGATATCGCAAAAATAGAACACGTCGCTGGAAATGAAAACACACAGAATTGGGATGCATTTGAATTGAAACGGGAAAGCTTGCCGGAATCCAATGCAGGTAAAGGGCCGGTGAAGCTAGGAAAAACCTTAATTGATGCTTTAGTCGACAGAGATGATCCGAGACTATCTTTTTATGCAACTTTATGGCAGGGTAATATAGTGGCCGAACAGTCGGCCAGATTGCCTGCCTCAACGAATCCGACTTTACAACAAGGCTTACCGAACGGTTATGATGCAAATACAATCAGAAATGTTTTTCCAGGATTTTCTAATGAGATGTTAGCCGAATTTTCGGAACCTAATACGGGCACGATTGCCAGTTTAAATGCGCCTACTATTATTTTAAGTTATTCGGAAGTAGAATTTCTTCTTGCAGAAGCCGCTTTGAGAGGATGGGGTTCAGGCACCGCCGCTGAACACTATAATAAAGCCATCACCGCTAACATGCAAAGCACTTCCTTATTTCCTATAACCACTTTATATACGGGGCAAAGTATTATTCCTATAACAATAATCAATAGCTATTTAGCGAGAAATCCTTTAGATGAAAGTGCTTCATTTGATAAACAGATGGAGCAGATTTTTACTCAATTTTGGTTAGCTCATTTTATGTATTATGATAATTTTGAAGCTTTTTCCACGTGGCGTCGCACTGGTTATCCGTTATTGGATCCTCCTAATTATCCAGGTAATTTTACTGGAGGAAAGCATTTGGTAAGGTTACGGTACCCTGTTTCTGAAGCTACATTAAACAAAGAAAATTATGATCAAGCCATTGCCGATCAAGGTTCGGATCTATACACTACACCGGTTTGGTGGGATAAATAGGAGGTGAAGGGAAAAAGGGAATTTATATTGGTAATCAAAACTGCCGGATACAAAAAAACATTTATGGAAAAACAGCGAAGAGACTTTATCAAAAAGATTGCCACGATCACCGCTGGCATATCTTTAACGGATGTTGCCAGAGCTTCAATGGCCGTCCCCAAACAGCTTTCTTTACAGAAGGAGTGGATAAAAGATGCCGGTATGGAAATGAGCAATGCTTATTTTTCAGGAATAACGGCAAATCAGCAACTCATTGCATTGGCAAAGCAAATGGATGCCCTTGGCGCTGTTGCGGGTATTAATCCTAGTGTGGCTGATTTAAGGAATGCAAAACCTTGGGAATATCATACGATCGTAGGCGTAAAAGAGGCTTGGAAAAAGCAAGGGTTGAATTTCAATGTGGTGGAAGGTCCTCCATGTCTTGGTGAACAAACAAAATTGGGTTTATCGGGAAGAGATGAAGAGATTGATCGTTTCATTTTGTTTATGAAAAATCTAAAAAGAGCTGGCATAGATATCATTTGTTATAATTGGATGCCTGTCATTAGCTGGGCTAGAACTTCATTCAATCGTCCTGGACGAGGAGGGGCCTTAATGACAGCTTTTGATTACAGTGATCTTAAGAATAAACCGTTGACGAAATATGGTGAGATAAGCAAAGACGTATTATGGGATAACCTAACCTATTTTCTAAAAGCAGTGGTACCAGAGGCAGAAAAAATCCAGATGAAACTGGCCCTTCATCCCGACGATCCACAAGTAGACAGTATTCAAGGAATTTCGCGTATTATGAATACCGTAGAAAGCTTCGACAGGATGTTGAATATAATGCCGAGCGATTGTAACGGAATCACTCTTTGTCAAGGAAATTTTTCATTGATGGGAACAGATATTCCTTCGTTGATCCGCAGATGGGGTAAAGCTGGAAAAATACATTTTGTGCATTTTAGAAATGTTAAAGAATTGAGTGGCGAAATTCCGAGCACGAAGTTTACAGAGACCTTCCATGACGAAGGAGACATTGATATGTATCAAGCGATGAAAGCTTATTATGAGGTAGGATTTAAAGGTCCGATCAGACCTGATCACGTACCGACCATGGCAGGAGAAGAAAATACTTTTCCAGGTTATATGACTTTGGGTAACCTGTTTGCCATTGGTTATATTCGTGCTTTGGCAGAAGCTGTAACCAAAGAAGCAATGCATCAAGCCTAAACGATTTCACATATTAACAAATAAAGTAAATCCTTTTTATGAAAAAAATTATTTTAAACTGCGTCGTACTAATTTTATTAGTCTCCATTAGCTTTGCTCAGCAAGTCGGGTCTTCACCGGAATATATTAGCGCATTGACCTCACAGTGGAAAGGCGAAAGGTATCCGGATGGACGTCCAAAAATTCCCGATAATCTCTTAGAAAGGCTAGCAAAAATATCTATGGAACAAGCCTGGGGGTATTTGAGAAGCCAAAAATACAACAACCAATTTGAGGCCGATTGGGATCTGATTATGTATCTGGATCAGGTTATGGTGGGAAGGGCTGTGACTGCGCAGTATATGCCTGCCAGGCCCGATCTGATTGATCAGATAAAACAACAAGGACTGAAAGAAAAGCGATCTGCCCAAGGCGGGACAAACACCTGGCCCATTGATGTCCTTGTGCCGGGTGATGTGTATGTCGCAGATAGCTATGGTAAAATTATCGATGGAACATTGATTGGTGATATGTTAGGAAATACCATTTATGCCAATTCAAAAAATGGTGTTATATTTTGGGGTGCTGTACGTGATATGGACGGATTAAGTCAAATAAAAGGCTTCAATGTCTGGGCAAAGGGGCAAGACCCTTCATATATTATGGAAATGACTTTAACAACGATTAATGCACCCATTCGAATTGGTAGAGCAACTGTACTCCCCGGAGATGCCGTGCTGGCAAATAAGTATGGAACCATATTCATTCCGTCTCACCTCGTCGAAGATTTAGTACTCAGTTCCGAATTCACGATGTTAAGAGATAGCTTTGGGGCACAACGGTTAAAGGAAAAGAAATATCTTTCCGGACAAATTGATAGTAAATGGACCGAAGACATAAAAAATGATTTTATTAATTGGTTGAAGAATCTATCAGGTGATGAATTACCAATGTCTCGAGAAGAATTAGATGCTTATTTAAAAAATCGCGATTTTTATTAATAACACGCGGGTAATTGACGAAAGGAGAAAGTATGCAACGATACATTGTAATATTGGCCATGGTCTTAATAAGCTGCTCAAATAAATCAAACGAATCGAATATAATGGCCGTTAAAAAGGCCGTAGAGGTTTTCCGTCAAACAATGCTTCACCCCGATCAATCGAAGTTTGAAGCATTGACATCACCTTTGTTAAGCTATGGTCATTCGAATGGTCTGATCGAAGATAGAGAAAACTGTATAGCGTCTATGGTTGATGGGAAGTTTAAATTCTTACAGATTGAATTAACAGAAGAAACAATCGATATAGAGGATAATACGGCCATTGTAAGGCATCATTTTTTTGCCCGAACCCATGATGAAGGTAAGTCGCCCGGAACAGTTAGTTTAAAAGTTCTTCAGGTTTGGCATCTACATAATGGGCATTGGCGTTTATTGAGCAGACAGGCTGTTCGGATATAATGGAGCCATCTTTAAAACATCGACGCAATCGGGTGAAAATCCCGTGTTTATTTTATTTAAATTATAAATACTAATCTAATGATCAAAACACTAGCCCCTTCCCGTTGGTATCGAATTATTCCTATTGTATTTATTACGTACAGCTTAGCTTATCTCGATCGTGCTAACTTCGGTTTTGCCGCTGCAGGCGGTATGGCAGAGGATTTGAAAATTACACCAGGTATTTCCTCTTTATTGGGATCACTCTTTTTTCTCGGCTATTTTTTTTTTCAGATACCAGGGGCACATTATGCTGCCCATAAAAGTGCGAAGAAATTAATTTTCTGGTCGCTAATCTTGTGGGGGATATTGGCAACGGCCACAGGGATGGTTAACAATGTAAACTTACTCATAATAATAAGGTTTATGTTAGGAGTAGTGGAAAGTGCCGTGATGCCATCTATGTTGATTTTATTAAGTCAATGGTTCACAAAAGAAGAACGTTCACGAGCGAATACCTTTTTAATACTGGGAAACCCGGCAACAGTTCTTTGGATGTCTGTTCTCTCAGGATATCTCATTCATGCCTTGGGCTGGCGTTGGATGTTTATTCTACAAGGAGCACCGGCAATTGTTTGGGCGTTCGTCTGGTGGAAAATGATTGATGAAAAGCCAGGTAATGCCAGGTGGTTAAGTGCTGAAGAGAAAGCGGATATCGAGCATCGTTTAATGGAGGAACAACGTGCGATAAAGCCGGTAAAAAACTATTTAGAGGCATTTAGATCGAAGACTGTTATTTTACTATGTCTTCAATACTTCCTATGGAGCATGGGCTTATATGGTTTTGTGATGTGGTTGCCCTCTATCATTAAAGCAGCACCGGATATGGATATTGTAACAACGGGATGGTTATCATCGGTTCCTTACCTGTTGGCGATTATAGCGATGCTTGTTGCTTCCTATGCTTCTGACAAGCGTATGAACAGAAGACTTTTTATATGGCCCTTTTTATTAATAAGTGCGTTGGCTTTTTATGGTTCTTTTCTGATCGGTACCGCTAACTTTTGGTTTTCGTTTTCCTTATTAGTTATTGCGGGAGGAGCTATGTATGCGCCTTACGGGCCGTTTTTTGCGGTGATTACTGAAATTTTGCCTAAGAACGTATCGGGCGGGGCGCTTGGCTTGATTAATAGTATGGGGGCTTTGGGTTCTTTTGTTGGAGCCTATATCGTGGGTTATTTAAATGGGCTTACTCATAGTTTTGGTACCTCCTATCTTCTCATGGCAGGTACGTTGCTATTGTCTTCTATCTTGACGTTGATGGTTGTAAGACCGGGTGGAAACGTTGACAGGCAAGATAATATGCATTAAAAAATATAGCATTGAACGTTTAGTTTATTTGATGGTAAGTCTTACTTTTTGTTTTAAATATTTTTATTTTATTTGTTAGATTAACCTAACTTTCATAGTTTTGTTGTCTGATAAGTAAATAATAGATATATGAAGCAACTATTCCTTTTTTTATTTTTTCTCTCTGCGAGCATGATTTCCAAGGCACAAACCGATGTTGCTGTCCAAGGTCATATTTTCCATCTTGGAATTCCTTTGGAAGGTGCAACGGTAAAAATAGGGGATATGCAGCGTGGAACGGTAAGTGACAGTTCAGGAAAATATGTTTTAAAGGGACTCGTGAATGGAAATTATCGACTTTCAGTTAGTCGTTTAGGTTTTAAGAGTCAAATGAAAGTATTTCAAGTAACGGATCAGCAGAACATTAATTTGGATTTTAGCATGGAGGAAGAAGAAGGTGGATTGGAAGAGGTCGTGATTACAGGTACAATGAAAGAAGTAAATAGGCTCGAAACACCTGTTCCGGTAGAGGTTTACAATCAACATTTTTTTAAAAAGAATCCCACTGCAACGATCTTTGACGCCTTACAAATGGTGAATGGTGTGCGTCCGCAAATAAATTGCAATGTATGTAATACAGGTGATATTCATATTAATGGTTTAGAAGGGCCTTATACCATGGTGCTTATTGATGGTATGCCGATTGTGAGTGGTTTATCAACTGTTTATGGTTTATCGGGTATTCCGTCTTCTCTTATTGAGCGGGTTGAAGTAGTAAAAGGACCTGCTTCTTCTTTATACGGCTCAGAAGCGGTAGGCGGTTTAATTAATATTATTACAAAGAAACCTCAAAATGCGTCTAAGTTGAGTACAGATGTTTTCGCAACCACTTGGGGCGAATATAATGCTGATATTGGCTTCAATCAGCAAATAGGGAAAAGTGCAAATGTATTGACGGGGATCAATTATTTTAATTTTACCAACAGGATAGATCGTAACCATGATGGTTTTACTGATATGACTTTACAAGATAGAATATCTGTATTTCAAAAATGGAATTTTAATAGAAAAGAGAATAGGTTGTTTTCTTTGGCAGGAAGATACCTATATGAAGATAGGTGGGGAGGCCAAACGAATTGGAACAAATCGTTCCGGGGAAGCGATCAAATTTATGGCGAAAGCATTTATACGAAACGATGGGAGATTTTAGGTAACTATCAGTTACCTATAAAAGAAAAAATGTTCTTTATGTTTTCCTATAATGATCATGATCAAAATTCGGTTTATGGAGAAGATTGGTACATGGCCAAACAACGGATAGCCTTTGGTCAACTAACATGGGACAAACAATTAGAATCACATGATTTGCTGGCGGGAGTGGCCGTACGTTATACTTATTATAATGATAACACACCGGCAACGGCTAGAACAGGGACGAATGGAGAGATAATAAATGATGCTAATAAAATAACTATGCCGGGTGTTTTTATCCAGGATGAAATTAAATTAGCTGCGAAGCACAGCTTGTTATTGGGTATGCGCTATGATTATAATTCAGAGCATGGCAATATCTTTACTCCTCGAATGGCTTACAAATGGCGTATCACAGAAAACGATATACTGCGTCTCAATGCAGGGACTGGTTTTCGGGTGGTTAATCTCTTCACGGAAGATCATGCCGCCATAACAGGCGCCCGTGATGTGGAACTTGAAGGGGATTTAAAGCCAGAAAGAAGCATTAATGTGAATTTGAATTATATTAAGAAATTACAACTTGGCGATGGAAATCTACTTAGTTTTGAATCATCCGCTTGGTATACCTATTTCAACAACCGGATCTTGCCGAATTATGATGAAGACCCGAGGAAAATTATTTATAGAAATCTAGATGGTCATGGCGTAACTCGAGGCTTAAGTTTGAATGCGGATCTCGCTATGTATAATGGTCTAAAGTTAACTGTTGGAGGTACCTGGATGAATGTTTTCAATAAAGAAAGAAACGAAGAAGGTATAATGGAAAAATTTCGCCCTATCTTGACCGAAAATTGGACGGCGACCTGGGCTTTGTCTTACCATATCAAAGCACTGAATCTAGGTGTGGATTATACAGGAAATGTATACGGCCCTATGCGTTTAGCCTTATTGAGCGAATTAGACCCACGACCAGCATACGCTCCCGTTTGGAGCATTCAAAATATTCAATTTACCTGGCATGGTGGAACTAATCTAGAGATATATGGAGGAGTTAAAAATTTATTAAACTGGACCATTTCAAAAAGCGTACCTGCCTTGGATAAAGGAGAAGGATCCGGCATCAAATCACCAATTGCACGGTCTTTTGATCCGTTTAATGAAAAGGTGATTTATGGCGAAAATGGCCAGATTATTCCAACACCAGATAACCCTTATGCTTTACAGTTTGACCCTGATGGATATTCTTACGGTCCTAACCAAGGTATAAGAGGTTTTTTAGGGCTGCGGGTGCGGATTTAAGCCGAATGGCTCCAGTGGGTGTTTAGCTGTGTGGTAGGCGATTCCGCTGAGCTATTATTGAGATCCTATAGCTTGACAAATGAGAAAAAGAACTATTTTATGTTTGCTGGTTTGTAGCATCGTGCTAAGGGCTACTGCTTTGGTAGTTCCCTTAGATACGGTGCCATTTGATCAATTAACGGAACTGCAACAAAAACAGAAGCGATTGGTTTTGGTATTAATCGGTACCAACTGGTGCAAATATTGTCAGGCGATGGAGGCCTATCTTAGGACTGATTTGCCAAGGGATGTAGAACAGGGGTATTATTTTCTTAAACTAGATGCTGAACAAAAAGAACCTATAAAATTCAATAAGAATGTATTCAATTATAATCCGAATGGTATCTCAACGGGATTGCATGAACTGGCGCGCTATCTCGGAGCTGATGAAACGGGCAGGATTTCTTTTCCAACCATTTGTATACTAAACGAAAAGAATGAATTACTATTCCGATACGGTGGTTTTCTCCGAAGAAAGGAACTCTATCGTATTATGATGGAAATTCTATCTAAGTAATACTGACCACATGTATACGGTCGGAAATTTTAGCGCTTTCTAGTGTATTAAAGGCTATCTAAACTTCGTATTTTCCGGTATGCATATCGTTCCTTGATAAGGATTTGGGGTTAAGTTCTGTCTGCGTCTATTGAAATAGGGGAATATGGGTAGCAAAAACCGAACAACAGCTTGTTGCTATTTTAGAAAAATAGCAACGGATTATTAACAATATTTCGGATGTTATTTTTAAATCTGTTCATGTGTTTTATTTGTACTAAATCTAAATAAATGTATATTTGCTGAAACCTTCGTTGATTAACCGAGGCATATCGAAAAATAAAAACGAATAAAAATTCATGAAAACTTTAAAATTTACCTTATTAGTATGCTTATGCATCTTCACCGGTATGCAGGTGCAGGCACATGCTTTATGGATTGAAACACCCACGAATGGAAAGTTGGGGACTGCGCATGATGTTAAAATTTTTTATGGAGAATTTGCGCTTAATGAACGTGATGCTCCGGAAAAATGGTATTCAGATGTGAAAGACTTTACGCTTTGGTTGGTAACTCCGGATGGGAAGAAAACGCAACTTACAACAATTGCGGGGCCATCACATTATAGCAGCAGTTTTACTCCTGAAACAGAAGGAGTATACACCTTGATGGTAAGTCATGAGGCCGCCGAATTGGGAGGAACAACGAAATACCATTTTGTTTCTTCTGCTTATGTAAGCATTGGCAAGTCTAGTAAGGTAAATGCCGATTTAAATGAAAATGGTTTAAAGCTGTATGTTGACAATCACGAAATTTTTGCAAAAAATAAGTCGGTTAAATTGCTCGCGTATTTGAATGGCAAACCTCTTGCGAACAAACCAGTGACCGTAGCTTCTCCCGAAGGGTGGTCAAAAGAAGTAATGACAGACGAAAATGGCGCGCTAAGCTTTCAACCTTTATGGTCGGGCCGTTATGTTGCAGAAGTGCAGAATTTTGAAAAAATAAGTGGAAATCACAATGGTAAAGATTTTGATGCTGCTTGGGTTGGATCAACTTTTTCCTTTGAAGTAAAATAATGTATAAACGCAGGTGTTCTGAGGTATGCAACACCTGCGTTTTTTGCTAGAGAACATATTCTATTAATCCGGCTTCTCTTAAGTCTTTCCAGAAACTTGCCTGAATAGATTCATTTATCAGCATCCTATTACGTTCTACATGGTGCGGTTTGGAGGTATTTAGTGCAATACTATCAATACCGGGTATTCGCAAACCGAAGTGAACACAAACAGCAGCAGGTTGAAGTTTGTGCTTTTTACAGAGATCGAAAAAAAGTGCTCGCCATTGATGCAACTTTCGTCCCTCTTCCGATGCTTTATCTACGTAACAGTAATTGTAATAGTCACTACCTATTAAAAAACCACCATTGAATACAGCAGAGTTAATAACATGAATACCCTTATGGTGTAGATCCAAAATAAAATTCCTTAACTCCTTTGGATGATGGTGAACCGTCAAACTATTGGCAATCATCACCCAGTCGAGCCTAATAAATGGACTAATTCGCTGAATAACCCGCCAGTTTTTTGCCCCGATACCTACTGAATGAACTTCCCCTTTTGCCTTGAGCTCATTCAGTGCTTCATAAGCCTGCAATATTTTCTTAAAACGATGTTCCTCATCTTTGATACTGTCAGCAGCCGCTAGATACTCATCTGGATCGTGCACAGAAACCATTTGCGGTATAAAACCTCCAAGTAGGTCGTTGCCTTGATAAAAGCATTCCAATATGCCTTGGTGGCTTATTTTTTGTATGGCATCGTGTTGAATATCCTTCCACACACCCTTCTCAAAATGAGGTTCGTCGCCTTCTGCCAAAGGGACCCGATACCATCCGAGTTTATTACTGATCAGTATCTCTTCATTTTTCAGATCAAGTTGTTTTAAGCTTTGCCCGAGTGTTTCTAAGGCTAGGCCAGCACCGTATTTTCCGGCACAATCAAATACAGGGATTCCCTCAGACTGTTGGATACAAGATTTAACAATTTCGTGTTTTGTTGCAAAATCCAGTGCTTCATAGAGGTTGCCCAAGCTACTCGTGCCGTAGATGAGACGTGGTAATTTAAACATAGTATGCGGCAGAATAAATGTGATGTATACGTTTACAAATTATGTCCATTTTAATCGTATTTTATTAAGGTTTTTTAACATTTGTTTACGAGATTTTGTCTTAATTTGAAACAATTCATTTCTTTTTTCTTGATTTTTTATCGTTCAAATGTTTAGTTTTTGACTAAAAAAGCTATAATTTAGCTCCAGTTGATTGAGCTAAGAATAAACCTAATTCATGTTGTTACCAAAACTAGAGAACGAACATGCTTTATTGCAAAGGATTGCAAAAAATGATGAACAGGCTTTTAAATATTTGTTCTCTATATATCATCATGAATTGGGTGCTTTCATCCACTCGCTCTTGAATGATCGGGAAAGTACGCTTGAGATTGTGCAAGATATTTTTTTAAAGATCTGGCTCCAGAGAGCTAAACTTCCTGACATTGGCAATTTTACCTCTTATTTATTTATCATTACCCGAAACTATACATTAAATAAAATACGGCAGATTACTCAAGAGCAGAAAAAGTATAAACATTACCTAAATAATCTGGAAAACGAAGTGCTATTTGAGGTCGATCATCAAAATAATCGATATGAAGTGCTTGACAAGGCGTTGAGTAAGTTGCCTCCCCAACAACAACGGGTATTTGCCCTCAGGCAACAAGGGCTTAAAAACCCTGAAATAGCACGGACCTTAAATATTTCCACTGCTTCCGTTGCTAAGTATCAGCAACTGGCCATGCATGCCTTGGCCGAATTTGTCAAAGCCTATCACTTGGTTTTACCCTTTGTATGGTTTTTTTTCACTTTTTAATGTTTGATATTTCCTCACTTACTTAGGTTTATTTTATATCAAATCAAGTGGCAGTAAAAAAAAAAATTGAAAGCATCCATAAATTGACCTTCTCCGTGTCTTTATAGATAACCAAGTGACCAATATTGTTAAAACGCTTATATGAGTCGAGCAAGGATCACATTTTTATTTGATAAGGCGATGCGTATGGAAATTACGCAGGAAGAGCGTTTGGAATTATTTGAATTGATTGAAAATGAGCATCTTAAAAAAGATGTTGATGATGTTTTTTTGCAAGCTCGCTTAAACTTCGAGCATACCGAAACTTTTTTCAACAATGAGGAATCATCCCGTATGATTGATAAGCTAATAGGAGTTGCCAAACCAAAAGAAAGGGAGAGATACCGAATGAACCCGTTGAAATGGATGGTGGCTGCTCTTGTTTTAATCCTATTTGGTTCAGCTATTTTTCTTTATTATTCTCATAAGTCAATTATGATCCAACCAAGGAACTATACTGAAAATGGGGTAATTCGTCCTGCACGTGATCGAGCGACTTTATTGCTGGGCAATGGTAAGATAATAGATTTGGAAAATATTGGAAACAAGGTGGTTAAAGAAGGTGATGTAACTATCACTAAAACGACAAGTGGACAGCTTGTATATCAGGTAGGAAAAGGAGATCCTGCTGATGAAATCAAACAGAATGTGCTGAGTACCCCGCGAGGTGGCCGTTTCCAAGTTCTATTGCCCGATGGAACACAAGTTTGGCTTGGCCCCATCTCTTCACTACGATACCCGACACGATTTGAAGGAGCAAAAAGAGAAGTAACTTTAACAGGCGAGGCTTATTTAGAAGTAGCTAAAAATCAGAAAATGCCTTTTATCGTGCGGGCAGGCGATGCAGTAGTCCAGGTAATGGGTACGAATTTTCTGGTGAGTGCATATGAAGATATGAATGAAACAATGACTACACTTTTTGAGGGGAAAGTGCGTGTTTCTGCTGCTTATAGCACGCTAGAAACAAGCCCTCCTCAGGTTCTTAGCCCCGGTCAACAGGCAAGTATTAATAAAGAGACGAAAGTTATTTCAATTCGAGCGGTAGATACGGAGGACGCTTTGGCATGGAAGAATGGTTATTTTGTATTTCATGGAAACAACATCCAACAAGTGATGAAAACAATTGCCCGATGGTATGATGTCGATGTGACTTATCAAGGGGACCTAAGTGGTGAAACTTTTATCGGTACCGTATCTAAGTTCGATCAGATAGAAAAATTACTACAGACAATCGAGTTAACAGGAGGTGTTCATTTTAAAATAGAAGGGAGGAAGATTATTGTCATGAAATAGCCAAAAAACAAAATTAAAAACTATCAAAGGCGGTGCAACGCCTCTGATAGTAGGCACAATGCCGGATTAAAGATCGAATCAAATTACCAATTCTTTAACCTAATCAAATGTATAAAATAACTGCTACAATATGGCATAGGAGGAAGGACTATGTCAAATTTAAACCTATATTGATCATGAAGTTGTCACTTATCTTGGTCTTAGCCGGTGTATTAGAAGTCAATGCGACGGTTTCCGCTCAAAAGTTGACCATGCACAAGAAGCATGTTTCTTTACATGAAATTTTCAACGAAATACGAAAACAATCGGGTTACAATGTGCTGTACACTGCAAGTACGCTAAAAAATACGCTTCCTGTAAGTGTTGATTTGGAGAATGCTTCGGTAGTACAAGCCATGGAGGAATGTTTAGCTAATCAGGGGTTAAACTATAAGATAATAGATAAAAATATTGTTATTTCCAAAAAATCGTCAATAGCTGATGTGCAACAGGAGATAACTGTTTCCGGTAAAATAACAGATAATAGCGGTAGAATATTACCTGGTGTTTCCGTAAGTGTAAAGGGGCTCGTTAATAGAGGAACCCAAACAAATGAACAAGGCCTTTTTACCTTAAAAGTACCGCAAAATGCTACACTGCTAATTAGTTATATTGGTTTTCAGCGCCAAGAACTATTGTTGAAAAGCGGGCAAACCAGTATAAACGTTCAGCTTGAAGCAGAAGACGCGGCTTTGGACGAAGTGGTGGTGGTGGGATATGGAACACAGCGAAAGAGTGATTTAACTGGATCGGTTGCATCCGTTTCGTCCGAAAAAATAGCCGCATTTCCTGTGGCAGGAACTGCTCAAGCACTTCAGGGCAGATCGCCCGGCGTAGCCGTTTCCAGCGTTAATGGTGAACCAGGTAAAGCTCCTCGTGTCCGAATTAGGGGAGGTACTTCCATCAATGCCAGCAGTGATCCGCTTTACGTAGTAGATGGTTTTGCCGGTGGGACCCCACCTCCTCCAGAAGATGTGGAGTCGGTCGAAGTGCTAAAAGATGCATCAGCAACAGCAATATATGGATCTAGAGGAGCTAATGGGGTTATTATGGTAACGACTAAGAAAGGAAAAGTTGGTCGGCCCGTTATCGATTTCAATAATTCTTACTCCATTCAAAAGATTGGTAAAAAACTCGATCTTTTAAACGGGCGAGAGTTTGCTGAGTATATTAATGATATCTATAGAAACAGCGGGAATTCAAATATTCCCTATCCTGATCCGGCATCTTACGGTGAGGGGACTGATTGGCAAGATTTGATTTTCAGAACGGGTGCACTGGTTAATAATCAACTCGCTGTTTCGGGCGGAAGCGAACATGTCAGATACTATACTTCACTTAGTCATTACGGACAAAAAGGTACGGTTATCAATTCTGATTTCAGACGACTTTCAGGGACTTCCAATCTAGACGTAAAGGTGTCGGAGCGGGTACGTCTAGGTACGAAGCTATTTTTTATTAGAAATGATCTCGATGGTGTGAGGACGCAAGAAACAAGTAGCGGGACGTCCAGTGCAGGTGTGATTTCAGGCGCATTGCGTTTTGATCCTTTGCAAGGCGTATATGATGCCAATGGCAAATATACATTAAAGCAAGTGGGTGATCCACACGACAATCCGGTTGCTGTTGCGCGGGAACGAAAAAATGAGCAAATAACCGATTTGTTTCAAGGAAATGCCTATGGTGAGCTTGAATTATTAAAAGGACTAAAATTCCGCAGTACACTTGGGGTCCAAATTAGCAATCAGCGCACGGGAAACTATGTGACACAAAATTTAGTTGAAGGACGTAATTACGGAGGGGCAGGAAGTATCACGGCACACAAAAATACGAATGTGATTAACGAAAACTTTTTAACCTATACCAAAAGCTTTCAGGATGTACACAATATAGAGGCAATGGGGGGATACTCATATCAATCTTTTAGAAATGAAACCTGGGGAGCTTATAATCGAAACTTCGTTTCTGATAACTTTTCGTTCTGGAATCTAGGTGCTGGATCTAATTATCAGAATGCAGCTTCGGAATTAATAGATTGGGTGATGTCTTCGTTCTATGGAAGGGTTAACTATAATTACAAAGGTAAATATTTACTGACAGTTACGGGTCGTTATGATGGCTCATCACGCTTCGGTGACAACAATAAATGGGCTTTTTTTCCATCAGGGGCTTTGGCTTGGAATATAAGTCAAGAGCCATTTATGCAATCGGTGGAAGCGATATCGAATCTTAAAATTCGTACCAGCTATGGGGAAACTGGTAATACAGAGATCGGTTCTTACATGTCGTTAGCACGTTTTTCTCCAACACTCGCAACGATTAATGGAACACCGATTAATGCTGTAAGACCAACCAATGTGGCCAATCCTAATCTTACCTGGGAAACAACTAAGCAAACGGATGCAGGTTTAGATATCGGTTTTTTGAATGGAAGGCTTAATCTTTCCGTTGATTATTATTATAAAAAAACAGTCGATCTTCTTTATGAAGTACCTCTTCCTATTTATTCCGGGTACACGGTTTCGTTGCAGAACATCGGAAGTGTAGAGAATAAAGGATGGGAACTTGCGCTGAATACAATCAATATTAAGGGAGAAGATTTTACCTGGACCAGCGATTTCAACATTACCTTCAATCGAAACAAAATCCTTCAATTGCCAGGTGGAGATATCCGTTATAATACAATTCCCGGTCATATGTTGTCAACGGAATCACAGATTCTTCGTGTGGGTGAGGTTGTGGGTGCCTTTTATGGATGGCAGTTTGATGGATTGTACCAAGAAGGCGATGACTTTTCAGCATCTCCTAATAAAGTGCCTGGTGATGTGAAGTACCGTGATATATATGGGCGTGATGCTAATAACAATTTAACGGATGGGCCAAATGGCGTGATCAATGCAGACGATCGCACCATTATCGGTAATCCGCATCCTGACTTTATCTATGGTTTCAATAATGATCTTCGATATAAAAATTTTGACCTAAATATTTTCTTTCAGGGAAGTCAAGGTAATGATATGTTGAATATCACCCGGATGGAACTTGATTGGATGGCTGGAAAGGGAAACGCAACCAAAGACGCATTGAATAGATGGACGCCTACTAACACAAATACTGATGTACCTCGAGCAAGTGCGTCCAATAATCCGGAAGTTTCGTCGCGGTGGGTGGAAGATGGTTCTTATCTACGACTAAAAAATATTGCATTGGGTTATAACTTTCCGAAGTTTATGTTGGGGAAATTGCAAGTGAGCCGATTAAGGGTCTATGCAAGTGCGCAAAACATAGTAACCATTACAAA
This sequence comes from Olivibacter sp. CPCC 100613, assembly GCF_036959255.1. Lineage (NCBI taxonomy): Bacteria > Pseudomonadati > Bacteroidota > Sphingobacteriia > Sphingobacteriales > Sphingobacteriaceae > Olivibacter > Olivibacter sp. CPCC 100613. The sequence goes on along the minus strand of NZ_JAWMTI010000003.1, from coordinate 732,998 downwards.
TTACAAGGGATATGATCCGGAAGTTAGTTTTCAGGACTCAAATCGAAACGTAGGACTTGACTATATGGGATATCCAAATGTGAAGTCGGTTACCTTGGGAATAAATGTTGGATTTTAAGTTAATGAGAAATAGACAATGAAAGAGCTTTTGAAATATATATATGTATTCACAATACTTATCTTTTCTGCTTGCACCAAATTGGACGAAGAACCGATAAGTATTTTAGTCCCTGGCCAATATTTTAATACAGAAGCGGACGCAGAAGCCGCGGTAATGGGGTCTTATGCTTTGTTGAGCAGTGATAATTTCTATGGAAGACGCTTAACAATGGTATTACAACTGTTGGGCGATGATATCGATATTGCGGATATAGGGACGCAATCGAGCCGTATACAGTTGAATGGTTTTACCCACGATGGTAGTAATCAGGATATACTTGCTGTGTGGCGTTTAGCATATTTGGGCATCGGCGCAGCCAACGCTGCCATCGATGGTATTCCGAATGTGCAGATGGACGAAGCAAAAAAAAATGCGCTTATTGCGGAAGCACGGATGGTAAGAGCCTTAAATTACTATCATCTCGTCCAGTTGTTCGGTGATATCCCTTATATAGGTGAATTTGTAACAGATCCCAATACCATCAAGGATATTAATAAAACTTCTTCAGATGAAGTTTATCAGCGTATTATAGAGGATTGTGAGTTTGGTGTCAGCTACCTACCGGATGCCTTTCCAAGTAACATTAAATCAAGAGCAACCAAAGGCGCCGCTCATACCTTATTATCATCAGTGTATCTGATTTTACAACAATGGGATAAGGCTGCTGAGCATGCAGAATCGGTCATTAACGACGCCGGCAAATACCATTATGGCCTAGTTAACGACTATCAAGATTTATGGAAAGCCGACCTAGGTCATCAGCTTGAACACATTTGGGTAGTTGATTTTATGGGTGGTATTACCGGTGAGAATGGGACAAACCAAGATTATACTGCTCCGATGACGGGAGTTCGTGATGCTGATATGCTGGGTTGGAGCGTATTGGTCCCTTCTCCGGGCATGTATGGGAGTTTTGATGATAACGATTACAGAAAGCAGGTTAGTTACTTAACAGAAACTCCCATAAAAGGAGTTATGACCCCCTATCAACAGTGGAGGTGGCCCCGTATACATACGGCCAAGTGGTGTTTATATCCAGGGGCCAATGCCAATGCGGAAGGTGCTGATTCCGATATTAAACACGTTATCTTTCGTTATGCTGAGGTTTTACTTATGGCGGCGGAATCACTCAACGAAAGTAATGGCGGCCCAACAGCAAAGGCTTATGAATACCTGAATGCTGTTAGGAGGCGAGCGCGTAATACACCAAATGGAACAAAGGCCATACCAATGGATGTTCCTGTTGGATTAGATCAAGAAGCCTTTCGAGCAGCTGTGAGAGAGGAGCGGAGAGTAGAACTTGCTTTTGAATGGAAACGTTGGTACGATTTGAAACGTTGGGATATAGTAGTGGAGGCATTTACGCGCGAAGGGGCTTATGAGAAAAGAGAAAATATAAAGCCATTCCATAAACTCTTGCCAATCCCACAGGAAGAAATTGGTAGAAATGCGAATCTCTTACCCCAGAATGAAGGTTATTAAAAATGGATACATATGACAAATCATTTAAAAATGAGCACACTGCTGCTTTTTCTGGGTATACTATTTATACCTTCTGTAAAGGCACAATATAAGCTAACCGCGGATTTTATTGATGGAAATTTGGATAATGCAGTACAACAAATAATCCATTTAGGTGCTAATACTCCGGACGATAGACTTCCTCGAACCTACGAGGGAGGGAAAGCCATATCATCCGGTACAGGTTGGTGGACCTCCGGATTTTATCCAGGTACGCTTTTATACCTATATGAATATAGTGGTAACAGTGAACTTTTGGACAAGGCGAAACAGAAATTGAAATTGTTAGAGAAGGAGAAGGACAATACCACTACGCATGATTTGGGTTTCATGCTCTATTGCAGTTTTGGAAATGCATTACGCATTACAGGAGATAGCAGTGCTTACAGTAACATTCTTCTGACTGGTGCCAACTCCTTGATTAGCCGCTTTAATGCAACCACTAAAACAATCCGTTCATGGGAAGGTTGGACCTACCCGGTGATTATCGATAATATGATGAACTTGGAATTTCTGACGCAGGTGAGCAAAATTAGTGGTGAAAACAAGTTTCGTGATATCGCCATAACACACGCTAATACAACTATGAAAAATCATTATCGCAGTGATATGAGCTCTTATCACGTGATTGATTACAACCCGCAAACAGGAAAGGTTATTGCTAAAAAGACGGCGCAAGGTGCTTTTGACGAATCAGCATGGGCAAGAGGACAAGCTTGGGGTTTGTACGGTTATACGATGATGTACCGAGAAACAAAGCGAAAGGAATATTTGCAATTTGCCGAAAAAATAGCCGATTATGTTTTGAATCATCCCAATATGCCTCAAGATATGGTACCCTATTGGGACTTTAATGCACCTGATTTGGCCGCTAACAGCCCTTACGCGGTTCAATATAAGCAGTATCGAGATGCGTCTTCTGCTTCCATCATTGCTTCCGCGCTGTTGGAGTTGAGCACCTACGTAAAAGGCAAACGAGCAAAACAATTTGTAAGTGCGGCGGAGAAGATGCTCGTTAGCCTGTCATCCGACGCGTATAAAGCGCCAATTGGGAGTAATGGAGGCTTTATTTTAATGCATAGTGTTGGTTCGATACCACATAACAGTGAGATTGATGTGCCTTTGACCTATGCTGACTATTATTATGTAGAGGCCTTGTTAAGGTATCGGAATCTGTTAAAAAATTAAAAAAGTAAGGGAAGAAAATATCTTCCCTTACTTTTTGTTTTAACCTGGACAACTTTAGTAGTTTGTGATCGTTCTAAAAGTCAAATTAATTCTTGCTTCCGCCAATTTCGGCACTTTTGGTAAGCTATGTTGCCAGTGATGTTGTGTGGCACCTTTCATAAGTAGTAAGCTGCCAGGTGTCAAATTAATTTTAATACGTAATTCCCGGTCATCGTAATGTCGAAGTAGAAAGGGACGAGAAGCTCCAAGGCTAATGGAAACAATCACCGGATTTCTACCCAATGATTGCTCATTATCACGATGCCAACCCATACTGTCTGTCCCATTTCGATAATAATTAAGTAGCACGGTGCTAAACTTTTGCCCTAAAAACGCTTCTATTTTTTTCTTGATGAATAGCAGATCGTCCGTCCATTTTTCCGGATTCATCGTAATGCCTGAATAACTATATGATTTATCAACATCACCATAAAGTGCCGTTAAACGTGGTTGTAGAACTTGGTTGCCCATTATCCTAATGGACTCTTGACGCCACAGTGTTTGCTGCTTAAGGATTGTAAATAAATGGCTTTCTTCTAAGTGTGAGAAGAAATTTTGATAGAGATAAACTTCTCCGTCCTTCGATAATAAATTATTCGGCATCATTGATCTTGCCTTTATTTTTCTATGTATAGTTCTGTTCGTGCGGCTTCCCAACCAATAATTGCTTGTTTTCGTGAACTTCCCCAATGGTACTGTCCGGTTTCACCGGTGGATCTGATAACGCGGTGACACGGTATTAACAAGGCAACGGGGTTGGCCCCAACCGCACTTCCCACGGCTCTTGATGCTAATTTATTCCCCCATCGCTCCGCCAACTGAGCGTAGGTTGTAAGCGTACCTATCGGAATTTGTAGAAGTGTCTCCCAAATTTTTATTTGAAACGGTGTACCCTTTAGATGCAATTTAATCTCTTTAATCTTGTTCCAATCTTGATCAAAGATAAATAAAGCATGTTGTTGAAAGTTATCAACTAATTGCTGATATCGAGCATTTGGAAATACAGATCGAAGGGTGTCGAAAGCGACATCTCTTCCCTCGTCTGCAAAAGCCATATAGCATATACCTTTATGCGTAGAGGCGACAATAATATTGCCAAAAGGACTTTCGGCAAAGCTGTAATTAATCGTTAATGATATCCCACCGTTTTTATATTCCCCAGGGGTCATTCCTTCAATATTTATGAAAAGATCATGTAGTCGTCCCGTACCTGAAAGTCCGCTTTCGTAAGCTGTATCGAAGAGCGTCGAATGGTTTTCTTTAAGCATATTTTTTGCATGCTCAACAGTGAGGTACTGCAAGAATTTCTTAGGCGAAACTCCTGCCCAATCTTGAAACATCCGTTGAAAATGGTATGGACTTAAATGTACATGTTCAGCGATCTGTTCCAAGCTCGGCTGACTTTTGAAGTGTTCTTTAATGAAAGCAATGGAAGCTGCGATTCTATTAAAGTCTAATTGTTGTTGCGTTTCCATAAGTTAACTATTTTTTTCAAAGCTAGCCAAAGACGAAGGATGCCAAAACCCGATTCTTGCGCGTTTGATAAATTCAAAAATAAAAAAGCCAACAGCTTAAAACAACGCTATTGATCAAGATGTTGCTTCAAGAATAAAATGTTTCGGTTCAATACTTCTTGCATGGGGGGCGGTTGAATCGGTTCATACCAAGGGTGTTTTCTTCCGAAAACATGATTAGCGGAAACAGTCACCATAACGGCTCGTAAATTAGCTTCTTTTAAGTTGTACGCATGACTTAAAGGTACATTAGTATCTTCAGTGCCATGACAAATCATCCAGGGGATATCGATAGACGATGCCGCCCTTATAATATCTAAACGCTTGTCGTTATTTAAGTAATCTTCATACAACTGATAGTTTAGTGGCATTTTTTGCCTTGTACGACTGTTTACATAATAAGTCACACCTTCTTGCTTCCAGTCCAGCATTTTTTCTTTTGACCAATTTCCCCAGGGTGTTTTACAGACCGCATTGGCGGACCAGGTTATCAGGGCCTTAATGCGAGGGTCTTCGGACGCCTTAATAACGCTAATACCGCCCCCCATACTATGACCGATTAAGCCAATACGTTTTCTATCAATGCATCGTAAATAAGGGTTGCAACTATTTTGTACCCAGTTTATTACCTGCTCTAGATCGTAAAGTTGCTTGCTGTAGTTGTTTTCACCGAAAGCGGATAAATCAACGAAATTTTCCGGCTGATCGGGAGAGGTGCCATTATGAGAAAAATTGAACTTTATAAATGTAAAGCCTGAAGCGAGAAATTGTTCGGCGATCAAATCGAAGTTTCCCCAATCTTTAAATCCATTGAAGCCATGCGCATATATAATGGTGGGCTGATAATGCCTTGACTCGTTAAAAAAAATATCAAGAACCATCGGCCGATTATTACTGCCGCTGATCATTATATTTTTTACTTTTGCCATGACTCCATTCCTTTTTTAATCTATAAAGTTACGGAATATAACTATGGAATCTGAGGTGCTAGGTATAAATTTTAATGTGGTTGGTGCACTTAAGCTGGCTTTTGCCTTAAAAACCCGTTACCTTAGAAACCCCTGAAATCAGTTAGCCTCGAACTGTTTCTTTTCTCTACTTTTGCTCGGTAGAAAGAAAAAGATGATCCTAAAGACTAAATATATTTGCACATTGCTCTTCTTAAGCCTTTTTAGCCTGAGCTCTTGTTTTGAGGTGATCGAAGAACTTGATGTCCATAAAAGTGGTTCGGGAAACATGACCGTGACACTCAACCTGAGTCAAAGTAAGACTAAACTCGCATCAGTGATGTTATTGGACAGCATTAATGGCTATAAGGTACCTAGTAAGACTCAAATTCAACGTGAGTTAAATGAGGCGGTTACGATACTGAAAAAAACGCCTGGAATAAGTGCTGTTGGACATCGAATAGACTTTGAGAACTTTATCATTTCTATTAGCTATTCTTTTGAGAGAATCGATAATCTAAATCATATCAGTAAAGTCATTTATGAAAAATTAAAGATCAAACCTACTGGAAAGTCTTTATACAATTTTGATACAGGAAAACAATTGTTTTCCCGAGTCTATACGTATGCTCCCGAAGCTAAGAGTGCTTATGCAAAGTTGAAAGATGCGGATAAAGAGATATTTAACACGGCTTCTTATACCAGCATTTATCGCTTTGATAACATGGTAAAACAGTTGACTAACAAACAAGCAAAAGTGTCTGGTACAAAAAAGGCAGTTATGCTTCGTACGTCAGTGTTAGACTTAATTAATGGTAAAACCAATATTGCCAACCAAATACAATTAGTGAATAACTGAGAATAGAAAATATGCAGAAAATTAAACTTTTAATAGGTCTTTTGGGCCTATTCTTTTCAAATAATCTACTAGCACAAAGGCTCGCTCCGAAAATTCCGAAGGATGCTTTTGTTGTGGCTACTATTAATGGGCGCAGTTTTTTTGAGCTAATAAGTGTCAGTCAATTTAACCAATCGAAGATAGGACAGGCATTGATTACAAAGTTAAACAGGATAGGCAAGGGCAATATACAGGGGTTGGAGGAACTGGGTTTTAATCTAGACGCACAAGTATATGCCTATAGTACCAAAACAGATAGTATCCGCTATTATGGGATGTCAGTACCACTTAGCAATAGCACTAGAGTCGGAGACTTTTTGAAAACCTTTGGTGAGCCTCAAAAACTTAATAATGGGCAATGGATCTTGGATCTTAATGAAAAAAAACAGCTGTTGGTCTGGAACGAGCAAACACTTTATCTCCTTAGCGCTGAGCTTCGAACTAGCTTTTTTGAAGATGAAACGACGGCAAAAAAGTACGGATTAGCAAATAAAAAATTAAGTGATGAATATAATGACAGCGTCATTGACTCAACTGCCTTAAAAGATTCTGCGGATGTGGAGTGGGATGCTGTTGATTCTTTATATAATTATGATACGGGCATCGATTCAGCTACAGTAGAGGGTTATGACGAGGTTCTCCCTGCTGAAGAGTATGAAGCTGCTGATGCCGCTCGCAATGCAATGTATGATACTTATTACGCAAGTATTGCAGCAGACGATTCGATAAAAAACGAATTACTTAAACAATGGTTACATCAAGAGGCTATTAAGCTGATTGAATCGAAAGAAGTATTCAATGACCCGGCCTTTAATAAATCGTATCGTAAAAATGCACTGGCAAGCCTATGGATAAGGAACGTCAATGAACTTTATCACGATTTTGTTCCAGGGGTGTATAATGCTTATGCATTGCTTTTAGGGGCAAAAGCCAAAAAATTTGATACGGGATTTGAAAGCGCTAATATTTACTTAACCTTAGCAAAAAATACCCTTACAGTCGATGGTTCTATAGCGCTAGCCAGTGAACAGGTAAGCGCGTATCGTAATGTATATAATCGGAGACTGAACAAAAAGTTCTTTAAATACCTGACTGAAGATGCTATCGCCTATACATCAATTGCTGTTAATACAGAGAACTATCTCAGAGAACTACCAACTTTAATGCAGCAGTATTACGGTAGCCTGCTTGGCCAATACGACAAGGAAGTAGACCTGGGGTCCAGTATATTCTCCCTTTTATTGGACGAAAAAGCAATTGGAAAAACAATTAAAGGCGATGGGGTTTTTGCTTTGACAGGAATAAAAGAACAGGAAGTGAAGTATACGACCTACGAATATGACGAAGATTATAATTCAGTAGAAGTTGAAAAGACTAAAAAAGAAAGTATACCAGCTTTTTTAGCCATGTTTTCTTCTAATGATATGAGCTTATTCAAGAAAACAATTGCCTTGGGAATAGCAAGGGGTAAGGTAACGGAGAACGAGGGTGTTTATACAATTAGTGGGCTGAAAGGGCCATTCGAAGTCCATATTTTATTGAAGGATGGTATTGTATTCATTGGTACAGCATTCGATGATTTACTGGACATTAAGTATAATCGATATAAAAGTAATTTGTCTTCGAAGCACAAAAAGATACTAAATGATAATAAATTTGCTGTTCTCTTTAATAGTAAAAAAATAGTGAAAGCTGTAAACTCGCTGGATATACCTACTACCAAACGAGCTTTGGCTTTGCAAGAAAAGATTCAGGCTTTAGGTGATTTTTATTTTACTTCAAAAGGTATTAAAGGCAAAAAAATGCTCGGTAGTTTTCAGGCTGAGTTTCCGAATTCGAAGAATAATGCTCTACAATATATATTGGATATTGTTGAAAATGAATCTTTTAGGCCTTAGGTTTATTTGATGATGAAGAAGCGAGTACTGATCGGTATTGCAGTTGTTTTTATTACTGGATTGATTGGTTATGGTTATTTAGCATATCGCCAAAAGCAATCGTACCGACAGTACATTCCAGCTAACGCATCTGCGCTCTTTCGTATTAATGTTGACGCCTTATTACAATCAATAGTTTGGAATGCAGTGTCAAATCCCTTATATTATTTCGGTTCTGATAAAGAAAAACCTAAGAAGCCTTTTGAAATAAATGGCTTAGGACTCCATATTCCCGCTAATGTTTTTTTCTTTTCAATGGAGCCTTATGATGCAACACTTTTTTCTGTATTTAGGATCGATGATTTTGAAAAATTTGAACATTATATAAAGCATGGACTAAATATAAAGAGCGTAAACACGATGGATTCGCTTACTTTTCAAGGAAATACAGCTGATGAAAAACTTTGCTTACTGTACTCAAAGGAATATTTGGCGCTTTCTATATCGGCCTCAAAAGTGGCAACTACCACCATACTTCGTAGCTTAGTGCTACAGAATAATATGATAGCCGTTGAGCAATCGCATTTGCTTGACGCAATTAAAGCAAATCATGAGTTGGTTTATACAAATGGAACAAACACCGTGATAGCGGATTTTGGACCTGGAACGCTGTCGCTAAAAGGACAGGTAAAAACAAATATGATTCGTGGTGCAGAACACATCCACCCAAGGAGATTTACCCGCAATAGCTTAGTGAAAGGCTGGTTAGCAGCGGATGTTGGTCCGCTATTAACCAGACAACAAAAATTTTTCGAAAAACATCGTATTCCTGTTGATACCTTGTTACACTATTACGGTGGTTACGTCGATCTGGAATGGAAAAAGAATCTTATTCTTCAACAGGATACGGTCATTACTTACGACTACAATGAGAATTTTGAAAAGGTCGAGCAAAAGTCTATTCGTAAAGAACGCATACCTGAAATTTATCTTTCCTTTCAGGCATCACCACATTTAGCAAATTATCTTCCAAAACAACTCTTTTACAAGTTCGGGCACAAAAGCCAAGGAGATCGTTTGCTTTTTGGCACGGGCGAGAACTATCAGCAGAACAGTCTAGACGGTCTTTCCAGTAATTTCTTTTATTTCTATATAGACATTAAGGGGTTAAAGAAACAAGGAAATTACCCTTTATTACAGCAATACAGCAAGCAAGTGGAGAAAATAGAACTCAAAAGTCAAAAGTTAGCTAGTCAATATATGGCAGTATATGGAAAACTGAATTTTGAGAATAAGTCAATTCATGGCTTAATGCAATTGCTCAGAAGCGTTCCAAACTAAATTTCTCTACCTACTTTTTTAAGGAAAACTCTTCTTTTAGCAGATACAATACAGCAATAGCAGCTATTAACAGGAGAAGGCTTGCTGAAGCAATCAGCTGCTTTATGGTGCTTGGAAACAACGTATTTAATTGCATCATCAATGATATGAGCGATAAGCCGATACCCGATCCAAAAAAATAAGAAGTGGTATTGACTCCAGAAGCTACTCCCTGATGTTCAACCGGAATTTGACTTAGTGCCATGACAGTTAAACTTGGAATTGATATGGCCATACCTGCGCCTATTACACAAGCTATTGAAAATACCAAAGGAGCGAATAATCCATAATACATGCTGATAATTAATAATAATGCACCAAAAAACATCAAAGTCATCCCCAACCGTGCTGTTCGAATAATTTTAAAACGTTTGATCAAGCGGGGTAAAAGAAAGCGAGAGATGAAAGCAGAACCCACACTAAAAGGAAAGAGCAATAAACCTGCTTTAGCGGCTGAAAATCCCAAAATCTCTTGCAAATAGAACGAGAGGATAAGTAGATAGCTCAAGAAGAAAGAACCTAATATAAAAATAGTTCGATTACCCAACATGACATTATTACCTTTTAATAAGGTGAAATTTATTAAAGGATTTGGGTGATGACGAGTTCGCTTAATAAAGTATATCAAGCTCGAGCTTATTAAGCTTAGTACGATGACAATCCATATAGGTTTATGAATAAGAACTGGAATTGCGTGTATGAAATAGGAAAGAAGAACGATACAAAAAGATAGGATAATACCGGAAAGCAAATCTGGTTGGTTCGTACCGATTATCCGTATATCGCGTTCTAGTAAGATAAAAGCTAAAATCAAACTGATACTTATAATCGGGACGTTTATAAAGAAAATCCATTGCCAACCCAACGAAGATGCGATGAGTCCCCCCACCGATAATCCGCAACCTGAACCAATGGCGGCGAAAGAACTGAATATACCCAAGGCCTTGCTTCTGGCATCTTCTGTTATGAATGTATTGGTAATAATTGCCATCGCCGATGGCATAAGAAAAGCGGCTCCTAGGCCTTGGATTGCCCGGAAAAAAAATAAAAACTCAAAGGAATTTGCTTTACCGGCACCGATTGATGTTATTAAAAATAAAAGCGCACCGGTTAAAAAGACTTTTTTTCTCCCCCAAATATCGGCTAGCTTACCCCCGATAATAAGAAAGCCGCCATATAAGAGAACATATATAGTTTGCAACCATTGCGATTGCTCTTCTTCTAAATGAAAGTGTTTTTGAATGAGGGGCAGCGCAAGATTCATAATGGCAAGATCCAGTGCTTCTAAGAAAACGGCTGAACATGCAATAAATAATACAACTGAGTTTTTACGCTTCATAGGAGGTATTATCGGAATGAACCAGGTAGGATATCAAGAGTTTTAATCAGGTGTTTTTGTCTTTTGTTTCCAATTTCTTTTTCAGATAATTAACAAAAGAAAGCCCTGCTTTATCTTCCTCCATGTTACTTAGTTCAAGTTCAAGGGCGGTCGTGCTTTTCTGTATTTCAATCAACGATATAATAAGTGAGATAGTAAAAAAAACTAAACTGAGTCCAAAGAGCATCTCCGCCCAGAATACCCATTCCAAGAATATAAAAAACATACATAAAACGCAGGCCACAAAGCTTAAGACACCATAAGCTTGCATATATTTAATCAGGCGTAGTCGGTAGCGTAAGTTCCTTATCTGGCCATGAATAACACCACTCTGATTATTTTCAAGGTACTTAGCATGTAAACTTCTTACTAAACTAGCCAGAGCGAGAAAACGATTAGTATAGGCCAGCATAATTAAACTGATAGCCGGAAATAATAAGGCGGGTGTGGTGATCGTAATCATCATTTTATGTGTTTTATTTAAGAAATCCAAGCCTATTGTTTGGTAAGCCGAGACTCTTCTAAATCCAGGTTATGTTCCAATTGTCTGATAACGTGATCGTCATATTTTTTTTCTTTGCGTAGTTTATTAAGGCCTTCTCTTCGATGGGCAATTAGCTCTAACATAATATGCCTGTATAACATGCGAACTGAAATTAATTTTTCTTTCTTTCCCTGTTCTTGTGCAGAGCTTTCCGTTGCTTCAATGCTGCGTTGTAGCTGTTCTTTTATTCGACCAATGGTGGGGTGCTCTTCCATTTCGTGATCGTAATTCCGGTCAAGATATTTGATGCTTGACTTGGCGAGCTGAAGACGAATCGCTTCAAGCTGATCTTCTACAGGAACATAGTCATCAATCTCTTCAATTTTTAGTAGCTTTAGAAAAAATGGTAGGGTAATTCCTTGAAAAACCAAGGTAACGAGGATCACAATAAATGTGATAAATAGAATAAGATTACGATGAGGAAACGCTTCTCCGCTTTCAAGTGTTAGTGGTATAGCTAACGCGGATGCCAAGGATACCACACCACGCATGCCTGCCCATCCGATTGCAAAAGGTAGCTTGAGACCCGGGCTTTTTTCCCTTTCCCGTATTTTTTTGCTGATAAGACGTGGAACAAAGGCGGCTAAATAGATCAGGACAAGGCGCAATATAATAATAATCGCGCTGATGATCAAGGCGTATTCAATGGCCTCTTTTTTAGAATAACCTTCCAATCCGGCAACAATAACGGGAAGCTCTAAACCAATTAAAATGAAAACAAATCCATTCAACAAAAAACCAACAGTAGCCCATACCTCAGTTGCTTGTATGCGGGTATGATAATTTAGAAAATCCTTGGATCGAAAAGATAAAAAAAGCCCACCACTTACCACGGCCAGCACACCAGACCATTCAAAAGATTCAGCTACAAGGTACATAAGGTACGGAGCAATCAAAGTGATCGGTGTTGTAATATTCGATGACTTCGCAAGATATCGCAGCACAAAATACAGAATATGGGCGATAACTAAACCAACAACAACCCCCATAATGGATAGTGTAGCAAATTCGACAATGGCTTCTTTTAATATAAACTGTCCGGTCAAAACAGCCGCTAAGGCAAAACGAAACACAGTTAACGAGGCTGCGTCGTTTACAAGACTTTCTCCTTCTAAAATGGCAAGGCCTCTTTTTGGCATAGTAACGCCTTTTAGCACGGATGTTGCGGCGACAGCATCAGGTGGTGAGATGATACCTCCTAATAGGAACCCCATTGCCAGTGTGAAACCTGGAATGATCATAACTGAAAAGTAGGCAACGGCCAGGGAGGTGAATAGCACTAAACCAAAACCCAATAAACCGATCGAACGCCTCCATTTCCAAAAGTCGTTCCAAGAGGTATACCACGCTGCTTCAAAAAGTAGGGGAGGTAAAAAAATCAGAAAGACCAAGTCTGGATCGATACTGATTGGCCGTATTCCAGGAATAAAACATATTCCCAAACCACCAATAACTAATAAAATTGGATAGGAAATTTTTAAACGTTGACTTAACAAATACAACATCGCCATGGCAAAAAACAAAGCCAATATCAAAAGCAATTTCTCATGAATCATGTAGTAAAAATAATAAGAAATCGTTAAGTTGGGTAGTGGGTCAGAAGGTTTGGGATGAAAGTTGAAAAGATAAACTCGGTATTTTGATTTATATATCGGCGCGCGCAATTCACACACGCCAATATATAGATTTATTTAGTGCTAGCTTATTTCTTTTGGAAATTTATCAGCAATCAGATTTAAATTGATATTATGTTCCATGTAGGCTTTAAGACCATCTAAAACGGTAGTAAAGCCACCCGTATTATCATTCACCGCTTGTGTCAATTCATCTCCTATCTGCCAAAAGCCATAGTTTTTAATGATGACGTAGGTGCTGTTTTCGTTGAGTGCGGTGAAAAGAAAATCAACAGTTGTTGCTGGATCGCCCCAAGTGATGGATATCTTCTTGTTTTCAACTAACTCGTTCACTGTTATTTGGCTTGATACCTCGTACATTTCCCACTCCCAAGTGATGGTTTTTCCAAGTGCTAATGGCCCGCTGGCTTTTGTAAACCAAAAATTTTTAGTGATGGCTGGGTCAATGAAAGCTTGGTAAACCACGGAGACAGGTTTTCTTATGAGCATTTGGACTTCAACTTGTGCTTTCTGATTTTTCATAAGGTTCCCATTTTAAACTATAATTCAGTTAATAGTTGTGTGTATTCTTTTTCTATTTGGCTATGTACGCTCCAAAAACCTTCCGGCTCATTTCCTTCTAGTCGAGCAACAAGGATACCAAGATGGGTATGCCAACCGCTGGCCACCCCAATGCGTGCTTTTATGTTTTCTAAATGTCGATGTGTTAGCACCAATAATACTTTCTCTCCCTGCTTTTGTAATTCGAAGGTCACTTCAGAGCCGTCTCCCCAAGTAAAGGTCAATAGCGTTGGAGGTGTGCACCGAATCACGGTGCCGGTGAAACTACTACCATGTTCATAAGATTTATATTTCTCAGGCAGCGTTTCTTGATGGGAAGAAAGGTCAGCGTGAAAGAAATGTAAATGCACTTTGCCGCCAACCTTAAGGTCCATTTCACCACTGGCCAACCATTTTCCTCTTTTTTCAGAATCCGTCAGGTAAGCCCAAACGCGTTCGATGGGGCCTGGTAGTAATCGCTCAAAGCGTATGGTGCCAGGAGCAATGATTTTTCCATAATTTTCCATAATTCATTGTTTTGTTTTTATTCTACTTTTTTTAGCAGATTGAGCAGGCAATCCTTGCTTATGTTTTGTCGCCAAGATAAGTTTCTAACTTGCTTTAAATCTATATGTTATCTTCATTCTCAAATGCTTTGATTTCTATCATTGACACTATTCATTGTTTAAAAGATCTTCTAATGTATCTAAATGATCTTTCCAGAAGGTACGATATTTCTCTACCCAATCTGAAACCTCTTTTAATGAATGCAAATTTGCGTTGCAAAATCGCTCTCTACCTCTTTGTTTAATTGTGATCAAGCCACATTCACTAAGAATCCGAATATGCTTAGAGACAGCTGGACGACTCATGTCAAAATTGTCGGCCACTGAATTGAGATTGAGTGGTTGTTTGGCAATCAATTGAATGATTGCACGTCTTGTAGGATCCGCTATTGCTTGAAATACATCTCGTCTAGTTTCCATGAATTTTATTAAATGTAACCATTTGGTTTCAAATTTAAAAAGAAACCAAATGGTTACCAAATAGTTTTTTGTTTTTTTCCGTGTGCCTTCAGGGATATTAAAAGCTAGTTGGTTACTTAAAGAACGAGTCTATTCGCTTTTTGCCTTTAGAATGTCGCTTTTCCCCTTCATCTAAGCGTATACTGTGTGTTATTTTTGTGATAAATACATTAATTATGAAAATTGATGAGCACCAATTGGCAGCTTCTGTAACGAAAGCGTTTGATGAATTTGTTGGATTGATCGTAAAGTTCGATGAATGGCATATAAACCAGAAACCCCCTTATGGCGGATGGACAGCAGCGCAAGTAGCTGACCACATCATTCAGGGGACTGCGGGTTTGCCTGATAGCCACACCCAGGCACCAACGCGTAAGATTGACGCTTATGTAGAGAGTTTGAGGGATATCTTTCTTAATTTTGAGATTAAATTGGAATCGCCGGATTTTATTTATCCAGGTAATGGGCCTTTTGATAAAAGTGAATTGATAACTGCGCTTGAATCCAACAAGCAGCAGCACGTCAAAACGATTACCAATACAGATTTAACAGCTTTATGTTTAGATTTTGAATTTCCTACTTACGGTTTTCTTACACGTTACGAATGGTTGATGTTCATTCGATTTCATGTTCATCGGCACAGCCATCAATTGATGCAGATTTTCGAAGCATTTAATGGAAAGGAGCAAATTACCGATTAATTGATAATTTGGCCTTCAGAAGTTTGGGGCTTACTGAGATACCAGTCGCGTATCATTACTTTAATGGACGGGTCTTTTTCATTAACCAGTTGCTTATAGCTAAGAATATCACTTTTGCCGTTTTGACCTCTATAATGATAAGGGTAAACTATTTGGGGTTTGAATGCCAATGTAGCGTCGGCCGCTTGCTTTACAGTCATGGTATAAGGCAAATTCATACAGATAAAGGCAATATTAATATCTTTCAAAGTGCGCATTTCCGGAATATCTTCAGTATCTCCGCTTATATAGATACGTTTGTTATCGAGTGTGATCACATAACCATTTCCTCTTCCTTTTGTATGAAATGTACCTGATGACTCGGGAAGATTGTACATGGGGATGGCTTCAATTTTTATATTCTGAAGTTCGGTGGTTTCGCCATTCCTGATAATATACGATTTTTTTCGTAAATCATCCGACAACTGCTCTGCAACTGCCGGGGGGACTACGAGCGTTGATTTCGAAAGATCAAGATTTTTTAGGTTGGAAATGTTAAAATGATCACCATGTATATCCGTTATAAAGATAAAATCAGGGCTTTTTACTTTATTTAATTTTGCTTTCTCCACACTTGGATCAAAAAGAAGCGTTTTTCCCTTCCAAGTTAGTGTGAAAGTTGCATGTTCAATGGGAGAAATAGTAACATCATCTATTTTATCCTGTGCTTTGGCCGATGGGAACATTGATAACCAGATCCATATAAAAAGGGAATACTTAATCATTTTAGATTTAGCTTTTAATTTATCATAAACTTAGGCAAAATACGTGGTATATACAATGGAAACCGAGAATGATTTCTTAATATTAACAATGCGATATCTTAATAAAGGTATAATACTTGCTGCGTACATTTGCATGGATTGGAATGAATATTATAAGTTGATGTACTATGACAATTATTAGGAGAAAGCCGGTGATATTGGAAACGTTGGTGGATGATGCTTTTAAGATTAAACCGTTACCCACCCCAAACGGGAAATGGCCATACAGGTTGAAAGTGGAACAAATTCTTCCGGAAACCGATATGGATACAACAAGCATCAGCTTCCATGTTGTGGGTGATACTGGAAGTATGAAAGAACGAAACTTTCAGCACAAGGTGGCACGCGAGATGACAAATCAGCTTGTTAGTGAGAATAAATCGTGTGTCCCGGCCTTTATGCTGCATCTTGGAGATGTTGTGTACAATTATGGTGAAGCACATGAATATCCAGCGCAGTTCTTTAGTCCATACGAACAATATGCCGCACCCATATTTGCCCTAGCGGGTAATCACGATGCAGATATTAATCCTGAATCCCCCGAAGGGTACACAAGTTTAGAGGCCTTTATGCAGGTTTTTTGTGCGAAAACGAGCGATAAGATTGTGTTTTCTGACGGGAGTAAGCGTTTAAGTATGATACAGCCCAATGTTTATTGGACCCTGGTTACACCATTGGCGAATATCATCTGTCTATACGGAAATGCTACCAAATATGGTTTTATAACAGAAGGGCAGGAGGCTTGGTTTGTTCAAGAATTATTATCCGCACACGCTGAGCGTCCACAAAAAGCACTTATTGTCTGCATTCATCAAGCTCCGTACTCTGCGGATATCAATCATGGCTCCAGCATCAATATGATCACTTTTTTAGAACGTTCATTTCATGCTGCGGGTGTTAAACCGGATCTGGTGCTGAGCGGACATGTACACAATTATCAGCGCTTTACTAAGCAGTATGCAGATGGTACTGTAATCCCCTATGTAGTAGCTGGAGCAGGAGGTTATGCCGACCTTCACCGCATTGCTGAACCAGATAATCCACTGGTCATCGATAATTTACCGATCGTGAGTCAAGTGCAACTTGAAAATTATTGTGATAGCTGTCATGGTTTTCTAAAAATCAAACTTGACAAACAAGATATAGGCATATTGATCACCTGTGAATACTTTACCTTTTCAGACGGGAGCAACGCCATGTTATTTGAACGGTTTTATATACCTGTCAGCTATCCCGAATACCAGGTTTCAGTCCCTTAATGTTTTCACATTTCCTATGGACCGATTTAGTTTTCCGTCCCAAATTGCCTGCTGCTTTTGATTCCTCATGTGGTCCGTTTCTGTATCATACTTAAGCTGCATCGTCTGGTATTTACGGGAAATTTTGTTAAAGAGTGTCGCAGCCTCTTGCTTGTAATGTGAAGTGTATTTCCGGGCATTAAGTCGATTAATTAATTCCCGCTGCATTAAACAGCCTATTTTAAAATGCCCTTGCTCATGATTTAATACTTCTGATAACATTTCTGAGCTTTTAATTTTATCGAATTTTATCCAAGACTCTCCTGGATTTACATCTAAAAAAACATGGAAAGTTACATGATAAGAGTCTCCCCGTTTAAGTATTGTAGAATGATAGCCTATTCGTAATTTCACCTGTGACACAAAGGGACTCTTTGAGTCTACTTTTCCCTGAAAATCGGAAGCAGTTAGCTGACGGCATCCCTGTGCATTTGCTATAGGAGAACTAAATAAAATACTTGTGAGTGATAGGAACAATAGTAAATAAAGGCAGGCGAAATTCTTCAACATGCTAGAAAAAAATCAACTTGTGATATTAAAGCAAAAGTAGTGAAAGTGTTGTAATTAGCAATAAGGTAAGCAAAATTAAAGGAGGTCAACGGAGCGCTATGACCTATAGTTCGAATATGGATGTGATCTAGTGAGTGAGTAGTGCTGTAATAATTAAAAACTATAGCATAAAGAGAAAAGGGGATTTTTTTGGATGTGTGAATTTATTTCTCACTTTTTCTCGTTTTGTTCGAAGTAAATATACAATTGTATTTTACCTGGCAAATGATCGAATGGGTATCTCTATCTTTGTGATGAAAAGAAACTTTTTGCTGTAAATAATTGTGACACTGTGTTTTTAGTGTTGTTAATACTATTGTCGGAGAGATTTTAATCCAACCGTAGCCCAAAGTAGGTGTTTAAATGCCTATTTTAGAGAGGTGTTCGCCCGTTATATTATAACGGGCGCTTCTCTTTTTAAGCAAAATGTTTAGATTGGAAACCTAGCTTGACCTGAAATTTTTGTGTTTTTTCACTATTTTTCACGAAATAAGCACACTAATTCATCATTAAATTATCATTTATATAATTATACCATAAAAAAATAAAAACTATTATATACTTTTGTACACTCCTTCCCAAGGATCAACCTCGATTAGTGAAGGAATCATAATTGCATGTTCCCGTATCGTCAGGCGATACCATAGCATAAGATCTTCTACAGTTACGGTTGGATACTTTTAAGTGTAGAGAACCACCTACTGATTCGTCAGTAGGTGGATTTTTTATGAGCGTATTTTTAGATTCTTTAAAATCTAGTTCCTTCTTTAAAGCTTTTTTAAGGTCTCTTCAATACTTCCACAGCTAAGCATTTTGTCTCCGAAATAAGGATTTTTTATATTTTTTGATGGACTTAACCAATTTGCACCCTTGTCATTAAACGCCATTGGACAATGTGCAATATAAAGCTCTCCCTTCTCGATACCAGTTGTTTTAATAAGACTAATAAACGCGTCACTTAACAAAGAAAAACCGTTCCGTTGGCTCTCTAGAGTCTCCGCAGCTAGAACTTGGGCGGCAGCCCCCTGAAGTGCTTTTGCTTCGTCAATTTGTTTGCTAGTCTCTTCTACCAATAATGCGGCTTCTTTTGCCCTGCCAATATCACCGATAACAAGCGCCTCTTGTAGTGTAAGATAATGAGGGTACAAGGCATCCAGCGCCTCGTTTTTGATTTTTGGAACTTCGGGATTAGCTGCTGTTTGATGCTGACTATGATCATTTTCAGTTTTCGATTGCTGATTTTCCGTATTACAGGAAACTAAGGTAAATATAGCAGCCATGGCCACTACACCGATTTTAAAATTAGTTGTTTTCATCTTATGAGTTATTAGTTGTTTTTTGTAGATAAGACAGTACCCCTTCAGTTAATTGGAAAGTGCTCCTTTCTTTAGCACGTATTCGCTGTACAACAAGTAAGCCCCACTTACCACTACCTTTTCTCCGGGAGCGAGCCCGTTGGTAATTTCAGTTTCATTGAAAGATTCGATGCCGGTTTCGACGAATCGGGGTTCAAATTTTTCTTTATCGCTAGCAAGCCAAACATGACTTTGTTTTCCTTCGCGAATGATTGCTTTACTGGGCACTGTCAGTGTCTTATTTTGACTAGTTTTAGCTAATAAAATGGTGGCCGGCATCCCCGCTTGTAGCCGATGATCTTCATTTGTTACGGTTCCACGTAGTTGCATGATTTGTGTATTAGCCTGATAGTTGGGGGCCATAAACTGTACTTTCATCGTCAACGATGTATCTGACACGCCATTGGCGATTACTTTTAATTCCTGGCCCTCCCGAATAAGTGCAGCCTCTCGCGGATAGATATCTGCTTCCACCCACATGTTATTGTATTCTTCTAAGCGAAGTACCGAAGTGCCTTCATTTACGTACTGCCCTTCTGTAACTAAAAGTTCAGCGATAGTCCCACTACTTGGTGCGTAAAAAGTAATATATGGTGAAGATTTTCCATTTTTAAGTAATACCGTCAATTGCGATTCAGCTTGCCCATATAATAGCAATTTTTGTCGTGCTGCCTTAAAGATATCGGTGAAGCGTTGATCGTTGGGAAATTGTTTGGCCTGTTTATAGGTCATGAGAAATTCCTCTTGTAAAGCGAGCAGGTCTTCAGCGTATAGCCGATAAATTGGTTGTCCCTTTTTAACTGGGATACCCGTCTCTTTGACATATAAGTTTTCAATTCTTCCAGTGTTTCGGCTACTGATATAGTTTGTTTGTTCCGGGTTGACAACAAATCTTCCATTGATGGCCGTATAATCGTTCAAGTTTCCTTCACCAATCACCATAGTTGTAATGTTGGCCAGCGCTTGCTGATCTGCACTAAGTGTGAGGAACTTATCCTTGTTGTTTTTATCAAATGGGACTAGATCCATTCCACATATAGGACAGTTACCGGCATGGTCTTGTACAATCTGCGGATGCATTGGACATGTAAAAGTTGTTTTCTTAGCAATTTGTTGCCCCGATGGTTTGCTTTTACAGGCCGTCCAGAGGAGGGAAGGCACTGCCGTTGACAGCAATAAGGTTTGTACAAATCTTCTCCTATTCATATGCAAGCAATTTGTCATTAAAGTGCACTAGGGGATACCCGTAGGCATTATCTTTGTTTATGTCTATATTCTTCGAAGGATATTTCATAAGTCTAACGTCTTATTTGCTGTAATAAAATCTTCGCTGTCTACCAAATAGGCTGCATCTTTGGCTACTCGCCAAGAGGTAATATTGCTGAGTATTTGTATCTCGTCCTTCGTATGAACCCCTACCTCCACAGGAACTGGGTAGAAGGCACCTTCTGCCTGTTTGAATACTATACTTTTGTTTCCTAAGGAGACAACAGCCGTTCTAGGCAACCAGAAGCCCCTGTTCTCTGTAATCGCAAAGGTTCCCTTAAGGAGCTGCCCTACAGGGAATTTGTCGCTTTTTAGATATATCCTTGCTAAAGTGAAGTTTTCCGCTGTGTTGAAGGTCGGTTGGATAAGACCGATAGTTCCCTGATATAATTGATCTGGTTCGTCTACACTACGGAACAATAATTTCTTTCCTTTGCTGACCTTGGTTGCCCAGAAAGGTGGAATAGCAAATTCAGCTAATAACGCACTGTTTTTATAAATTGTGAAAACAGCTTGTCCTGCAGTAACATATTGACCCTCACGCATCAGCAGGGAGTTCGATTGCTGTTGTCCATTTGTACTCGATGATGTACTGAGATCAGAGGAGAAACTCATATTTGACATAGCGTCTCCTCCGGTCGGTATGGGAGCCGAACTATTTGCGCCTATAGCAGGTGTTGCTACGTTTTTCTCGACAATATAACCATTGGAAGGACTGTATATCGGTACGCGATAAGTTACCTGCTTACTTTGCATCAAAGCTTGTATTTGCCCGAAAGTCATGCCAAGGTATTGAAGCTTTTGAATAGCAGACGATCGAAGTTTCTGTTCTTCCGACCTTTGTAATAACAGGAGTTCTCTTTGCGCTGCCACTAACTCCGGGGAATATATTTCAAAAAGCAATTGACCTTTTCTTACTGGCTGAAAATTATACTTTATATAGATGCGTTCTAGACGCCCAGGTACTCGACTGCTGACCGTGATATTATTTTTGCTATCATAACTAACACGCCCCGTTACATGCACCGGGAAAACTTTCATGCCCGTTTCCGCCTTCACAATTGATGCCCTCGTTACGATCGCTTGATTGGTAGGGCGTGTCAATTTACGAATGCTTGAATCTATTTGCGTATCGCCATGTTGGGTTACATGATCGGATTCACGTTGCGTAGGGGAACAACCTACCGTAAATAGAAGTATACTTAAACTGCATAAGTTAATTAAAAAGTTCCTTTTCATAGTTCGTAATCATTAAATACAGCTTCAATTGTTCATCCAACAACGTATTTTTCATCATATTCAACGCTTCCCAATCAGCCAGCACAATCGGAAGCTCTTGTTTATTTTCTCGATACGATTGAAAGTTGGCTTCCATAGATCGCTCCAACGCAGGAATTACCTTTTTTGCAAGCCGATCAATTCGATTCTGCATCGTATTAATCTCGGCTTGCATACCATATAGCATCCCTTGACTCTCCATAAGCATACTCTTTCGCTCGGCTTGCATTGCATCAAGCTCGAATTGCATGGCTTTCGTTTCATTTTTATACATTTTGCTACTCCACGGAGCAATGGGTATACTAACCATACCCATTATACTGTACGCGTTTGGCATCATTTTCCCTAAGGGGCTCATATGGTCAAAACGGATTTTGAAATCAGGCTTCCTTTCCTGTTTCATCACATTGATTCCATATTGCATCGTTTCTATATCGGCATTTATCTGATGTATATCCTTTCGGCGTGTTGCCAGAAGCAAGGTGTCAAGTGTTGCTACTGGTTCAAAATTCGGAACCAAATTAGTATCAATTTCAAATGTTGTGTTACCGGGGACATTCATCAAACTATTAAGCCAGGCTCTTGAACGAGCAATCTCCGCTTCCTGCATACGTAACATGTTCCGGTTTTCTTCCAATTGCGCATCTGCTTTAAATACATTGCTTAATTGAGACCGGTTATATTCATAGCGTATAGCTTCTAATTGCTTCATACTTTGGATAATCTTCTCATTGTCTTTAAGTAACTGAATACGTTTTTCAGCAATTATCCATGTGTAATAGAGGTTTTTTGCCTGCGCTCTCATGTCATTTAGATTAACAGCTCGTTTTGCTGTTTCTGAAACACGCTGCGAAGCAATGTATCGGCTATTTGCTTTTTGCTTGCTCGGATTGGGAATTTCCTGTTCAATATTAAACATAATGGAACCCTTATCGCCATCTTCCATGATCTGTTGTCCTGGGTAAGGTGTCATAAAAGTGCCTGCTCCAACCATAGGGGCCATCCATCCATAAGCTGCTTTGGCACGATAGTTAAGGCCTTTACTCCTTAAGTCGTAAGCTTTTAGTTTTATGTTCTGTTGCTCAATCCGTGCTAAAATAGTGTCTAAAGGTAATACGCTCGCTTGTTCTGTTTGCCCAAGAGCCACGTTAATGAAGAAGCAAGTGTTCATGATGAGCACTATAGCTCCTTTCAGACAGGGTAATGTTTTAATGCTTCGCATCATAAATTTCCAATTTTCCATATTTACGCAACTCATATTCTTTGGTCATTAAAAATATCAGGGGTGTAACCAATAAAATATGGGTCGAGGATGTGAGCACGCCGCCGATCATAGGCAATACAATTGGTCGCATGACGTCTGTGCCTACTCCAGTAGCCCATAATATTGGCAAAAGCCCAAAAAGTGAAACGCATACTGTCATGATTTTCGGCCGAAGTCTTTTTGCTGCGCCATGTATGACAGCGGTTCGTAAATCCTTTTTAGTAATGGTAGCGCTGCTGTTTCCCTTTTCCTTTACTAATTGTTGCATCGCATCGTTGAGATAGATGACCATGACAATTCCGGTTTCTACGGCAATACCGAATAACGCAATGAAACCTACTGCAACAGCTACCGAAAGATGAACACCCCAGAAATAAATCATATAAGCTCCACCGATGAGGGCAAAGGGGATAGTTATCAGACTTAGAAAAGCCTCTCTTAGGGAATGGAAAGCGAAATACAACGCAAAAAAGATAATAATGAGCACGATCGGAGCAATCCACAGTAAGGTTTGTTGACCCCGTATTAAATTTTCATATTGTCCACTCCATTCCAAAAAATAGCCTGCTGGCAAAATACCTTCGGATGTATTCAGTTTTTCAGCAGCTTCTTTAACAGTGCTTCCTAAATCGCGGTCACGTACATTGAACATAACAGCTCCACGGAGTAACGCATTATCAGAGGTAATCATGGGCGGACCGTTTTCAAAACGAAGATCTGCTACTGAACTTAATGGTACTTCACCGAAAGAGCTGCTTTGCAAAGGAACTCTATTAAGTTGCGCTATGCTATTCCGATAATCCTGTGCCAATCGGATGTTTATGCTAAAACGCCTCCTTCCTTCGATCGTTTGCCCAATCGTCGCTCCACCAATCACACTTTCAACGGTTTGGTTTACCTCATTCACAGTAAGTCCATAACGAGCCAAAGCCTCGCGTTTGATATCAATAGCCAAATATTTACCACCCGTAACGGGTTCTACATATAAATCCTGAATTCCAGAGGTGCCTTCTAGTGCGATCTTAACCCGTTCGGAAACGGCTGCAATGGTGTCTAGGTTTTGTCCGAAAACTTTAATTCCTACATCGGTGCGAATCCCCGTAGACAACATGTTGATACGGTTAATAATGGGCTGTGTCCAACCGTTTACTACACCAGGAATTTGTAACTTCTTGTCTAACTCTTGGATCAATTGATTTTTTGTCATTCCGGCACGCCATTGATTTTTTGGTTTAAGCATGATAATCGTTTCAATCATGCTGATGGGTGCATTGTCCGTTGCAGTATTTGCTCTACCTGCTTTACCAAGCACTTTATCAACTTCGGGAACACTCTTTATAATCTTATCCTGTACCTGTAATAAACGTTTTGCCTCGCTGTTGCTGATGTCTGGCAGCGTAACGGGCATAAAAAGAATACTTTGTTCATCGAGTGGTGGCATAAATTCAGTGCCCAATTTTTTCAGGAGCGGAATGGTGATTAGCAATGCTAAAATATTGACAGCCAAAGTAGTTTTGCGCCACGTCAGTACTTTCTCTATGATCGGTTCGTATATCTTTTCCAGAAAACGATTGATAGGATTGGTCTGATCGGACCTGAAAGTGCCCTTCATAAAGAATGATATTAAAACAGGAGCCAATGTGATAACCAACAGAGCATCTACAAGCATAATAAAGGTCTTCGTGAAAGCCAAAGGATGAAAGAGCTTACCTTCTTGGCCAGTAAGCATAAATACCGGCAGGAATGAAGTAATGATGATGATGGTTGCAAAGAATACACCTCGACTAACTTGTTTGCTACTTTTGCCGATAATTTCGATGCGTTCCTTTTCCGAGATCCATTGAGGGCTACGTTTAACTATTTTTCTTATCCAGCTCATGTTATTATCGTTTTTGTTGGTGTTTTGTTGCATAACACTCTGCAAGGTGTTTGTAAGCATTTTCGCTCATAATGATACCATTATCTACAATCACGCCAATGGCTAATGCAATGCCTGTTAAAGACATAATGTTGGAGGAAATATCGAAAGCATTGAGCAAAATAAAACTGATGGCTATGGTTATAGGAATTTGAATGATAATACTCAAGGCACTTCGCCAATGAAATAAAAAGAGAATGACGACGATAGAAACGACGGCCATTTCTTCGACGAGTGTATGTTTGATCGAGTCTATTGACTCCCTGATCAATTCACCGCGGTCATAAATAACTTCAAATTTTACCCCTTTTGGTAAACCTTTGGCTACCTCTATCATTTTTTCTTTAATACGCTCGGTTACCGCAGCTGCATTTTCTCCGTAACGCATCACAACAATGCCTCCTACACGCTCACCCGTTCCATCTTGATCAAATATACCTAAGCGTGCTTCACCGGTCATTTGTACGGCACCAATATCCGAAAGATAAATAGGGTTGCCTTGTTGATTTCCAACAGGGATGCGTTCGATGTCTTGTATAGACTGAAGATAACCGCTTGTCTTGATGATATAACCAACATCACTCATTTCAAATTTTCGTCCACCACTTTCATTATTGTTTGTTCTGATCGCATTAATTACACCGGATGCAGAAAGCTTATAGTAAAGAAGCTTATTTGGATCGATCGTTACCTGATACTGTTTTTGAAATCCTCCAAAGGATGCAATCTCACTAACGCCTTGGACATTTTGCAATGCAAATTTTACATACCAGTCTTGAATGGCACGTTGCTCTCCTAAGTCGACTTCAGGTGCATCTAAGGTATACCAGAGTACGTGTCCTACCCCCGTACCATCCGGGCCTAAAGTAGGTGTAGCGCCGTCAGGGAGCGTGCTACTCACGGTGCTGAGTCGTTCTAGTACCCGCTCGCGTGCCCAATATATATCCACGTCGTCATCAAAAATGACATAGATGAAACTCATGCCAAACATGGAGCTCCCACGCACATACTTGATTTGTGGCAGACCTTGGAGATTGGTTACCAATGGATAGGTGATTTGATCTTCAATCAATTGTGGTGAACGTCCCATCCATTCGGTAAATACAATAACTTGGTTCTCCGATAAATCAGGGATGGCATCAATAGGGTTCTTTTTTACGGCAAAAACACCCCATGCAAATAAACCTAAACTTAGAATTAATACAATAAAACGGTTGCGTAGCGACCAGTCGATAATGCGATGGACCATAGCTTGTTAGCTTTTAGGAATTAGCCATTAGCTAAATTGTTCGTGAATAATTTGATGATAGAGAAAAAAGGCACGCGTATGGACAATGCCTCAAACCTTCAGCACGCTGTACTGAAGCATATAGAAAGGATGGTTTGGTTTAAATTCGGTAGGTACAGTTCAGCATATAAATGCTTAGGTATTCTTTATTGGGTGGTGCATGACTAAAGGGGTGTGCTGTTGTGATGTTCTCCCAAATGTTATTTGCGGGCAATACATAAGCTGAATTTAATACAACAGCAGGAAAAGATTGAAATTGCTGATATACATATTGCGAGGCCTGATGCTTTTTTTCAAGTTTTACTTCCTTATGTTCTTCCTTGCAGCAATTTTTCTTGGATGTTTCTTTGCTTTTATCCATGCCACAAATCCCGCAATTGCTCCTATCCGTTTTCCATAAGGAAGTTTCAACATAACGATCCATGCAATAATGGCTGTACGTGCTGAAACCTGTGGCGATGCCAAGGTATAAAATGGTTAATATGAGTGCAAATAACTTTTTCACCTGTGCAAAGCTAAGAAAAAAAAATATAGGATGTTTTATATTATAAAAGAATGGATTTATATAATTTTTTAAAACGCTTGGATACGAAGGCTGGAAGCAGTGTAATTAAAATGATCTATTGCCAAGGCATCCCATTCTTATAGAAGAGTAATTGTATGCTTTTTGCTTTGTTTAAAGTATATTGCTGTCTATATTTACCTTTTTAAAAGCTTTTCATATGATAAAATTAGGACTTCCTTTCTTTTTTATTGTTTTTTTTCTGTTCAATAGCATTTTTGCACAGCAGCATGAGGACTCGCTTTATATTCGGGCGCATTACACTAAAATTGAGCGATATATTCCTATGCGAGACGGAGTGAAACTCTTTACATCTATCTATATTCCAAAAGATAAAAGTAAGAAGTACCCGTTTTTGATTAATAGAACGCCCTATACCGTAGCGCCATATGGCGAGAATGACTATAAAAATACATTAGGTCCTGATCCGCTATTTATAAAGGAGGGCTTCATATTTGTTTATCAGGATGTAAGGGGGAAATGGATGAGTGAGGGGGTTTACGAGGATATTCGACCTCATATCCGTGAAAAAAAAGGGAAGAAACAAATTGATGAGAGCAGTGATACCTTTGATACGATCGATTGGTTATTGAAGAATATTGATAACAACAATGGAAAAGCGGGACTATATGGCATTTCCTATCCTGGATTTTACTCGACCGCAGCTTTACCGGGTGCACATCCTGCATTAAAAGCCGTTTCTCCCCAAGCGCCTGTTACGGATTGGTTTAGGGGGGATGACTTTCACCACAATGGTGCTTTCTTTCTAGCAGATGCATTTAATTTCTATAGTAGTTTTGGTGTTCCTCGGCAAAAACCTGTTACACCTGCAAATGCACCACAACGTGTTCAATTTACAATAAATGATAACTATGACTTTTTTATGCAATTAGGTGCGTTGAAGCATGTCAAAGAACGCTATTTTGGAGACAGTATTCAATTTTGGAATGATCTTACAACACATGGAACATTGGACACATTTTGGCAAGCACGCGAGATTGTAAACCACTTGAGTGATATCAAACCG
Source organism: Olivibacter sp. CPCC 100613 (assembly GCF_036959255.1). Classification (NCBI taxonomy): domain Bacteria; kingdom Pseudomonadati; phylum Bacteroidota; class Sphingobacteriia; order Sphingobacteriales; family Sphingobacteriaceae; genus Olivibacter; species Olivibacter sp. CPCC 100613. Next base: position 705,044 of record NZ_JAWMTI010000003.1, on the reverse strand, counting down.
GCGGTGATGGTGGTCGGAGGTTTCTTTGATGCGGAGGATACCTATGGGGCACTTCATACCTATAAAGCGATTGAGAAAGGCAATCCAAAAGCGAGTAATCGTTTGGTCATGGGGCCTTGGTTTCACGGTGGTTGGGTACGATCGAAGGGCGATTCTTTCGGTGATATTCATTTTGGTCAGGAAACCAGTACCTGGTATCAAAAAAATCTTGAACTGCCCTTTTTTAGTTATTATTTGAAAGGACTGGGCACGTTTGACGCCCCGGAAGCTACGATTTTTTTGACCGGAACGAATGAATGGAAACATTTCAATACTTGGCCCCCTAAAGAAACGGCAAGTAGAGAACTGTATTTACATGCCAATGGTAAACTGAGTTTTAATAGGCCAACCGTGCAAAATAGTTTTGACGAATATGTTAGTGATCCGAATGCACCTGTTCCATATCAGGATGGAGTTAATCAATCCAGAAGTAGAGAATATATGATTGATGATCAGCGTTTTGCTTCTAAAAGACCCGATGTGATGGTCTATCAAAGTGATACCTTAGCAGAAGACGTTACGTTGGTCGGCCCGCTAATGGCTAAACTGAATGTTTCTACTTCAGGAACAGATGCAGATTATGTGGTCAAATTGATCGATGTTTATCCCGAAGATACTCCAAATACAGAAAGTGTGATTTTGGGCGGTTATCAAATGCTTGTCAGAGGAGAAGTGCTTCGTGGAAAATTCCGTAATAGTTTCGAAAAGCCGGAACCCTTTATACCGGGAGAAATTTCTGCAGTTAATTACACGTTACCTGATGTGGCACACACCTTTAAAAAAGGGCATCGCATTATGATCCAAATTCAAAATTCATGGTTTCCGTTGGTAGATCGGAATCCACAGAAATTTATGGATATTTATCAAGAAGCGTCGGATAAGGACTTTCAGAAAGCGACTCACCGAATTTATCACGATGAAAACCATCCCTCAAGCATTACTGTAGGTGTTCTATAATTTGAATTAGCTGATTGACCAATTGGTCAATCAGCTAATTGAATTGGGTTGTTACTCAGTCAGTTGCTTGGCGAAGTTCTGATTTCCATTTCTAGTGTCAAATTGCTCAGCCAGATAAGAGGCTTGTTGATCATAATAACTTAGTAGCTCTTGCACGGTATAATGCTGGTCTTCTTTGTAAACTGGATGGTCGATGGGCAATTTAATGGGGGCTACCTGACTGGGATTTTTCTGTTTTAATCCTTCGGTCATGTATTTCGAAAAGAAGAAAGCCCGATTTCTATCACTTTCTAAACTCCATGGAAGATATTTTTCCACATATTGCCAAGCTAGTGATTCATCAACCTGGAATAGATAGGTAATAAGCTGACCGGTGGGGCGTACTAAACTCGTGTCATTGATTGATGCTAATGATTCTTCTGCTAGTTTAAACTGTTCGGCTGCAATCTCTTTTGCATTATGTTTTATGCCGTAGTAAGCCAAACTGCAATGAGTTACAAGTGGAACATGTGCGCAGGAATATTGCTTTGCCAATAGAGGTTGTGCTTTATCATACGCTTTTTGAAAATCGCCGGCGTTTAATAATGCAAGTACTTCCGTATCCATTTCGCAGGCTTGGCAATCACTTAGGTTATCCCGTGGAACGCTATTTACTAAATCGAGATATTGATGCGTTTTTTCTACATCTTTCTGGTCCAGCGCTTCGTGTAATTGTTTAGTATAATAAGCTCTCAGTCCATAGCCTTCTGTTTCAATTCGATTTTTAAAATCCGCAAGTATTTGTTCTGTCTGTTCAAGACTGACATCGGGATTAGAATATACTTCATCAATAATCCATTTGTATTTCCAAAGGAGTTCTTCCGCATCAAACAAATTAGGGTTATGATCATAAGCATCCAACAGCCATGTAAATGTAGGTATAAAGTGTTGCCTGTCGGCTAAACCCCATTCAGCGTCAAGTAGGCTTATTCTCAATTCAAATGCCCATTCGATATCATCGTTTTCATCGGCTAAACGAATTGCCTGTAAATAATACTTAACCCGATCTTTAGCATGTGGGGGAAGTTCCTCTGCCAAATTTAGTAACTTTTGTATCTGTAGTGTGTAACGCATTTTTTTCGATTAAATATTTATAAAATTATCAATTCCCATAATCAGCATATTATGAAGCCCCTCGTTAAAAAGATTCATTTCTTTGTCGCTGACGGGATATTTGCCTAAAAGGAGTGACTGTACATATAAAATATGAACAACTGAATGAATAACATAGTCATCCTTAATCGTAAGAACAGCTTGAATTAGCTTGTTACTGGCATTAAAGCATAGCTGCGGTTTTGTTTCCTTCTTCTTTGAGAATGCACCTAAAGTCGCTGTCAGCGGATTATTTGATGATGCCTTTACACTGCTATTTTTTCCACCATTGTTTAACCCCGAGGCTATGTAAATAGCCGGAATATCGGCAGGTTGGAAATATTTAACCGTCACTTCACAATTAAGAGCCTGTAGAATTTTTTGCGTCCTTTCACAGAAGTCGGTATATGTATTTGCTGAAGCTTCATCTAATTCCTGGAAGCTTTTTAGCAAATGGATAGGAGAGATCTCTTCAATGGATAAAGCCGTATTCAAACGCTGTATTTTCTTTAACAGCTCTTCTTCAAATGTATAGGCTGCATTAACAACTAATAGTCCTTGAGACTCGGCAATTCGTCTGAGCTGCTTGAAATCGTCTATATTGGCTGTATAATAAATATTTTTCTGATAAGTACTAATATTCTTAAAATTTCTGACACCTTTGTTGGTTTCAAAAGGTAGATCATCCATAAATACCTTTAGTAAATCGATATCTTCCGCAGCTATTGCTTTCAGGTGAAGGTAATGCGTACTAATAAGTTTATGATATGTAGACGGGTTGACGACTCCGATTGTCTTTAAATAGGCTTTGATACCTTCGGCAATTTCTTTTTGTGTTGCCTTTAGCTCATTATTTACCATAAGCGATTCTCTCGAAGCAGTGGCGCTTAACCCGTCAGTATTGATAATACAGCGTATAAAGAACGCCCATTTGGGAAGAAGCTTGCAATCATCTTCACTCAAAAACATACGTTTTAAATATAATTTGTGTTGCTGTTTACCACTAAACTGTGTTTTGTAAGGTAGCACATAGGCGACGGCTTTTAGTTTTCCACTTGGGGCCTCTATGCGAAAAGCATCGATAAAATTGGTGTGAAAAGTGTTTTTACCTAACTCAAGAAGTTCACCTTTGGTGCAGTCGTCGTTTAACCATTTTCCGGCATGTTCATTGATCAAAATAGACTCGTGATTATTGCTAAGAGTAATCGTTATAGGTAATAAATCGCCATAAAAACGAAGATTCTTTTCAAAAGCGGAAGTGGAGAACAGGTGCACCCATTCTCTTTTGGCCTGGAGAATGACACGTGTGCCAATCGGCCGTTCTTCACTAATTGCTTCTATTTCGTACGTCCCATCAGCCTTACCTGTCCATCTTAATACCTTATCTTCTATGGCAGATCGCGTTTCTAATATAATTTCGTTGCTGACAACGAAGCACGATAATAATCCTATACCGAATTTACCAATAAAATCATTCGCTTCAAATGCTTCTCGTTTAGAGCTTTCACCAATAACGGCGATGAATTTATGGATTTCATCCTCTTTCAAGCCAATGCCATTGTCCTCAAATACGGCGACGTTCCGTGTTTCATCGATGTAAATCTGAATATTACCAATATGTCGTTCGTCTAAGGTTTTGATTGCGGTAATAGCATCGACGCCATTCTGTAAAAGCTCACGAACGAACGTGTTGGGATTGCTATATAGGTGTTCGGACAAGAGGGAAATCATTCCCTTTAAATTTACCTGGAATAAATATGATTGTTGTTTATCCATCATTTAATATCATCGTCTGTTACCACCCACAATTTTAAGGGCACGTTCATGCCCCTTTTCTGCTGCTTGTTCAAACCAATACATGGCGTTCTCTTCATTTTCTTCTATCCCATCGCCCATCAAGTAGCAATTCCCCAGCTCGTACTGAGCCGCTGCATATTGTTGATCAGCGGCTTTTTGTAGCCATTCAATACCTTCTTCCTTGCTCATGGCCACACCTTTTCCTTGTAACAGAAGTTTACCTAATTGATATTGAGAAGGAACATTAGCCTGTTGGGCGGCATTAAAAAACCACTTGTATGCTTCTTCGGGTTGCTCATTGACACCGGTGCCATTTAAATAACAATTTCCCAGCCGGTACATGGCACCAACTACATTCCTGTTGGCTGCCATTTCATAATATTTGAAAGCCTCACCGATATTGTAATCAACACCTATACCATATTCATAACAAACACCCAATCCTTCTGCTATTACATCTTGTTCAACGGCCTTTTTAAAGAATGGAAAGGCGTTATCAGCTTCATTAAGATTATCGTAATCCCATAAATAATAGTCGCCTAGTTCTACATAAGCATATGGATAACCCGCATCTGCTGCCTTGTTGAGCCATATAACCGCCTGCTCAGAATTGATAGGAATTTGTTCACCAAGGCTGCCATGCATATAATATACACCCACTTTATATTGTGCGAACGCATACCCTTGATCAGCGGCTTGATGCATGAGATCTAAGATTTTCTCTGCGTCAAAATTTACACCATACTCGTATTCGTAGCAAAGGGCTAATTCTACGAGTCCGCGAGGATACCCTGCATCAGCAGCTTGTTGGTAATAACGCAAGGCCTGATCAGTATTTTCCTCTATGCCAATCCCGTAACGATAACAACGGCCAGTTTCATAAATGCAATTAATTTCCTGCAGTTCGGCTCCTTTTTGAAACCAATAGAAGGCCTGCTCTGGCGACTTCTCACCATCATTATAACCATTCTGTAAATACTGACCATAGCAGTACATGGCGTAAGCACTGTTGTTTTCTGCCGCCTTGCCAAATAATTCAAAGGCTCTTTTATGATCTTGTTCTAACGTACCGTCTTCATACATAAAAGCCAATTCCGTAATCGAAAAGGGAACATTTTGTTCAACTCCTTTTTCAAAATAGGTCTTTGCCTTTTCTATATTTATTTCGCCAGCTAGTCCATAGCGGTATATTCTTCCTGCATTACTATAACCATAGGGGTGATCTTTTTCTACTGCTTTTTCATACATATCCAATGCTGTGGATGCATCTTTTTCACCACTTGGGCTCGCACCAACTTCATAAAGATAACCCAAACGTACGTAGGCGTATGGAGCATCCTTTTCGTCAATGGCTTTTTGAAAAAGCGCGAATGCCTGTTGCTGATCTTGGTCAATAATTCGGCCTTCCATGTAAATCTCTGCTTTTTCAATAAGTGCATCGAGCGACCCACCTTCGATGGCTTCATCTAGAAGATGGAAGCCCAGTGCTTTGTCTTCCCAACCTTCAACATAAAGTCTAATCAAAGCCAGGCGATAAGTAGCATAGGGATTATTGTATAAATATCCAAGAGAAAACCAACGAACGGTTTCCGTATAAGCCTCTTTCGTATAAACTTCGGGAAAGGTGTTTACACCAAGATAGTTCATCGCTTCTAGTGAGCCTAAGCTTGCGGCCTCTTTCCAATATTTGATCGAAGCTTCTTTGTGATTGTTGTCGAGTGCAAATCTTATAAGTGCAATTCTTGTCAATGAAAATGCCGTATAATCGTGCTGATACGATTGTTCAAAGACGGTTAAGGCTTCTTCCGGCTTTCCAATGGCTTCTAGGTAACTGCCTTCTAAAACAAGGGCATTTTTCCTTACTCGTTTACTTTCACTCGCTTTTAGCTGTTCGATTATGTGGGGTAGGGTGTCAAATTCTTGCTGATTCAATTGTATATAAGCTTGATAAAGAATACTCCACTCCCCATTATCTTCATTAAATAATTGTGTAGCCTTTGCTTCGTCTTTCTCTGAATTGATGCCATAATAGTAAAAGTAAGCCGACACCGCCTTCGCTATGGGAACTTTATTTTCGATTGCCAAAGAAAGGTAATGATGAAATTTTGCATTGTCACGATAGGCTCGTCGAGTTTCATTATATTGAAAGGCAAGTTGCGAATAGGCCTCTGCATGATGGACGGCAAGTATATTGAGAATAGCCAGTATTTTATTCCAATAAAATGAATAGTCAATTTCATCTAATTCAAAGGAAGCTTTAAAATCCAGGCCTTCAGAAAAAAGCTCCTCGTACAGATCGATAACTTCTTGATGTTGCCGGGGTAAGTTATGGACAGCTGTTTCCAAAGTGGCTAAACCTTCAAACCAAGTTTCCCGATATTGCAATGATGAACGATTATACGTTTTTAACTGAAAGGAGGTTGGGTTGATGCTATTTAGAATAGTTGAATATTGCTGTTCTAATGTCATGTTGTAGTGAAATTAATTTAAATAGGTATTGCGAATATGCTAATAATTAGCGTAAGACGATGGTATTTATTGTTTATTTTGACTTAAAAATCGCTAAAGAAAACGAAAATCCCTGATTTCAGGGGTGTGTTATTAAAGTTAGGTAGGAATGCTTTATATATTTAAACTGACGACTTGAAACTATTTTTTAATTTTAGGGTGATATATTGATTTTTTAATACACATCATAATAAAATCGAATGAATATGGAAGTATTAGAGGTTTGCGAGAAGAAAGCAGTTGTCCCGAAGGATTTATTTAGGGCATTATATCGCGAGGTTTTTCCTTCCGTTGCCCAATATATTGGTAAAAAAGGAGGGACCTTCGAGCAAGCGAAAGATGTATTTCAAGATGCGCTGATCATATATTATGAACAGGTTGTGTGCCATGAAAAAGTAATTAAGGTAAGTGGCCTTGCTTATATTTTCGGTGTTGTGAAGCATCTTTGGAATCATCAATATCGATTAGGGATTAATTATGAACCATTACGATCGGATCGAGAGATTGTTGACGAAGTTGCAGGGGGGCAAGTGTCTAATAAACGTATATTGGCTTTGTTAACCAAGGCAGGGGATCGGTGTCTAAAGCTTCTTAAAGCGTTTTATTATGATAAATCATCTATGACCGAATTAGCAAAACAATTTGGGTTTCGAAGTGAACATTCGGCAACTGTTCAAAAGTTTAAATGCCTGGAAAAAATCAGGTCTTTTATTAAAGTAAAATCATTGCACTATGAGGACTTCATTGAATGAGATAAGTTTATTGGATGCCTATTTACATAATGAATTGATGGGAGAAGAGAAACTATTGCTTGAAGCAAGGTTGATCATTGAGGAGCAACTTAAGGATCATTTGTTCTGGCAAAGACAAAGCTACCGATTTGTTAGAGACTATGGTCGACAAAATTTGCGAGAACAATTGCAAATCGTGGAAGAAGAGTTTCTTGGTGATCCTCGAAATGAAACAATAATTCAACGGATTAAAAGCTATTTTAAGAAACGGCGATTCCGTTAACAAGTTGTTGCGTGAAGTGTGTCGCAATGGATAAATACGAATAATTAATAATCAATAACATATGGATTTTAGAAAATTTGCTGTGTCCCACTACGGGATGAGTGGGAACACTTTTGACCAGTATCAAAGGCGATTCAATCGAAATATATATTCATCGATGACGCCCTATATAACTGAAGAGCGTCAATTGAATGTAGCACAAATGGATGTTTTTTCCCGATTGATGATCGATCGTATTATCTTTTTGGGAGAGGCTGTGGACGATCGGATAGCAAATATCATTCAGGCTCAATTGCTTTTCTTACAGTCAACAGATGCCCATAAGGATATTCAGTTATATATCAATTGTCCGGGTGGTTCTGTATATGCCGGTCTTGGTATTTACGATACGATGCAGTATATAACACCAGATGTTGCAACGATCTGTACAGGTATAGCACTTTCTTTTGGAGCCGTGCTTTTATGCGCAGGAGCCAACAAAAAAAGGGCGGCATTGAAGCACGCAAGGGTAATGATTCACCAACCGTCGGGGGGGATGCAGGGAACGGCTGCTGACTTGGAAATTAATGCGCGTGAAATACTAAAACTGCAAAAGGAACTCTATCAAATCATTGCCGATCATAGTGGTCAGACTTATGAATGGGTACACACCTCTTCCAATCGAGACTATTGGATGACCGCAATGGAGGCTAAAGGTTATGGAATGATTGACGAAGTTTTGGTCAGAGATGTATAAACATCGCGAGTATCAAACAAAAAATCCTGCTGGCGGGTAGCTCAGCAGGATCTCAGTTTAATATATCTGGTTTAAATATATTCTATTGAACACGGCCACTTTGGCGATCTTTCTTTCTCCCAATGGCATAGCCACCGGCACCACCTATGGCGGCACCAATTGCAGCACCTCGTACGCGTTTATCCTTATCGATGATGGCACCCATAACAGCACCGGCGCCGGCGCCAATTGCTGTACCTTTTGCGGCATCACTCCAGCCTTTTTTTTGCGTGCCGGTAGCTACTGGTGTAGCCGATGGTTCGCTTGTTTCATAATATTGTCCTTCTTGTTCAGGCTCGCTGTAATTTGCATTTCCTATATTTTGAACCTCATGCGTTGCTTTAGTTTCCTGCTCCACACGTTCCTTTTCAGTGATTTCAGCTTTTCGAAAGCTATCTAAAGCCAAGCTATCCTTTACTTGCTTCAGCGCTGCTGCTTTCACTAATGCCTCTTCCTTTGCACTGTTATTATTACATGCTGTAAAACCGATTCCGGTGATTAAGCATAAAGCAATGATCTTATTCATGATATTCTATTTTGTTCAGTGTTTTTTATAATGCTAACCTTCTAGAAAAAATTATGCCAAAATTCTATGCAAGCATATTAATTTACAATAAATGACATAAAATTAGTTTTGCATCATCTTGTTGAAAGCGGTACGCAAGGAACACGATGTAATGAAATTAGCGTGCCTTTGCTTTGATTCTTTGTTTTTTAGTTGAATTTTATCATCTTTATCCATTTACTAAACCAAATTGTTTTGAAACTTGAAGCATTTAAAGACACGTTAATTTTGGATTACCCGCCAAAGGAGCTTTCCGTTCATTTACAAGCATTATGGTACGATGCAAAAGGAGAATGGCATTTAGCACATGCTTTGATAGATCATCTGAACGATGTCTCGTCTGCGCATGTACATGCTTATTTACATCGAAAAGAAGGCGATTTGTGGAATGCCGAGTACTGGTACAATCGTGCCAAACAGGTAATGCCCAAAAAGCCATTGAATGAAGAATGGGAAGACTTATTTAATCAGTTGATCTAAATGCCTCCTTCATTTATTTAATTGCACCAAACGCCGCAAAGCACAAATTTTTGTGAAGAATTTCAATTTTACGAAATCCCACTTTTTTCAACAGATCAAGTTGAAAATTAAGTGAGCGGGGGCTGTCTTCTTGTTCAATATAGTTGAATACCTTATCTCGATATGCTTCATTTTCTAGGTCAACTAAATAATTGCTAAAACGTTCATGGTAAATAAGTTGTTGAATGGGGCTTGTTTCCTGGACAACAAAATCGGAAATCCATAAACTACCCCCCGGTTTCAACAGGTGATATAACTTTGTGAAGACGTTTTCCCAATCATTATCGTCACGCAAATGATGGAGTACTGCGGCAGCCATAATCGTACAATAATGCCCTTCTTTAAGAGGAGCTGTGCGGATATCGTCCTGAATGCAGGTTGTCATTCCTGTATTTACAGCTAGGATGCGCTTATGAGCGCGATCTAACATCGGACGACTTAAATCTAACAAGGTGCATGCCAAAGGAGCCTTTTTAGATAAAAGCTTTAAGGTATAATTTCCTGCACCACAACCAATATCTAAGACCGTCTTTAAGTTCGGAGTATGGGCTATGATACTATCCACAATAAGTTCCATACTAAAAGAGGCATCAATAGTAGTTGCTTGACCGGTCTCTATATTGGAAAAGCGTTCGACATCTTGGTCGAAACGCGTTTTGATTTCCTGTACCGTTGATTTGTTTGATAAATTGTTCATTATATCGTTGTTTATAAAACAAATCTATTAATCTGTTTTATGCTTTGGAAATACTATTTTTGGTAATAATTGATACCTTTGAGGTATTATGGAGCTTAGACATCTTATATATTTCAAAACTGTTGCCGAACTTTTACATTTTAGCAAAGCTGCCGAACGTTTACATATTTCACAACCTCCGTTAACGAGACAAATAAAGGAACTAGAAGTGGAGCTGGGGGTGTTATTATTTCATCGAAACAACAAACGGGTTTTGTTGACAGAGGCGGGACGCTATTTTTTAAATGAATGCAATGGACTTATACAGCAGCTTGAACGAAGTAAACAGCTGGTAAAGCAAATACATGAATCATTAAGCGGCGAGTTTCAAATTGGCTATATCAGTTCAACGCCATTAAGTGCACTTGCTAAGATACTGCAACAATTAAGAATTGAATATCCGCTATTAAAGACGCGTTTATACGAGCTTTCAACAGCCAAACAAATAAGAGCGTTAGAGGAAGGGAAATTGGATGTGGGAATTCTTCGCGCACCTATTGATTCCATCTATCTAGACGTAAAATCGCTCTGGCAAGATCCTTTTGTATTGGTATGCCCTGGTAATATCCCTGCAATGCAAACCGGTGACTTAGCAAAAACCGACTTCATTTCTTATAATAGTAATTATGCTCCGCACTATCACCAGCAGTTTATAGCCTGTTGCCATCGAATGGGATTTGAACCGCAGGTCGTTCACGAATGTAACAATATGCATTCCATACTGAGCTTAGTAGAGAATGGTCTTGGTGTGGCTTTGGTCCCTGCGTCTATTAAAAATCAATATCCTTACCTTCATCTGAAGTTTATTGAATTAAGGGATATAACCCTTTGTACAGAAATTGTAATGGCCTACCATCGGCGCACGAAGCATCTTGCCTTGGATAGCTTTAAGAAATACAGTAAATTTTTAATGGCTATTTAGTTCAATGGTCAAAAGGCGAGCGCTTGTTTTATAGAGGAAATTATAATATGTTTACGGCGGCTAAGAAATAAAAAAACAAAAGACAGGTTGGTTCAATACTCGTTTGAGATCGTATAGAAGCGAAATATGCCAATACATAAGAGCAGGGATTGAAATAATTTTAAATGCTATCATATATAATGGAAAGACGAAGTTTTATCAAAAGTACCATGGCCCTTGGTGCTGGTTATTATTTAAGCAATAGCCTTGCTTTTGCACAATCCGAGGATTTCCCGGAGGTGAGAGTGGCAGAGAATATGCGCAATTTTACGAGTGAAGCTGTTGAAAAGGTGATAAAAACCTTTCAAAATAAAGTAAAAAATAAAGAGCTCGCCTGGCTTTTTGGTAACTGTTTTCCCAATACATTGGATACGACTGTTTTCTTTCAATCCATGGACGGTACACCGGATACTTACGTGATTACAGGAGATATTGATGCCATGTGGCTTCGTGACAGCAGCGCCCAGGTGTGGCCTTATTTAGCGCTGGTGAAAGAGGATAAACCTTTGGCTGACCTAATTGCAGGAGTTATTAATCGACAAAGCCACTATATCTTAAAAGATCCATATGCCAATGCTTTCTACGACGACTCTGAGAAAGTTGGTGAATGGGCGAAGGATAAAACTGATATGAAACCAGGTGTGCATGAACGCAAGTGGGAAATTGATTCGCTTTGTTATCCCATTCGTTTAGCCTATCATTATTGGAAAGCAACTAAAGACACGCAACCGTTTAATGATACTTGGAAACAGGCAATACAAAATATTCTAAAGACCTTTAAAGAGCAACAACGAAAGGATGGGACGAGTCCTTATCACTTTGAACGGGTGACCGGGCGTGCCACAGATACTTTACCCATGGATGGTTATGGATATCCCGTAAATCCTATAGGGCTAATCTGCTCGTCGTTTCGTCCAAGTGATGATGCAACGGTACTTTCCTTTTTAATTCCTTCCAATTTCTTTGCAGTAATTTCGCTACGTCAAGCGGCGGAGATGCTAACGACCATTCACAACGATCGTATTTTGGCTAAAGAGTTAACATCCTTAGCTCAAGAAGTGGAAGATGCATTAAATAAACACGCTACTACCAAACATCCAAAATACGGTGAAATATTTGTGTTTGAAACAGATGGTTACGGAGGCCATTTGTTAATGGATGATTCTAATATTCCAAGCCTTTTATCTTTACCTTATCTTGGAGCAGTGAAGGCAGATGACCCCCGTTATGTAAATACACGTAAATTTATTCTTTCTTCCGATAACCCCTTCTTCTATAAGGGGAGTGCGGGTGAAGGTGTAGGTGGACCTCATATTGGAAAAGATATGATTTGGCCAATGAGTATTGTTATGCGTGCATTAACGAGTTCTGATGATAAGGAAATTAAGATGTGTATTCAAACATTGCAGAAGTGTCACGGAGGAACTGGTTTTATGCACGAATCTTACCATAAGGATGATCCAAAGAAGTTTACCCGTTCATGGTTCGCGTGGACAAACACATTATTCGGGGAATTGTTATGGGAAACCTTTGAACGCAAAAAAAGCTTGTTGAGTTAAGCTCAAATTTGTTTTAAAACTAAAATGTTTTAGTTACTGATATAGCGACTAAAACATTTGGTTTTTTTGGTTTGCTTGCTCAGTTTTAAATCATGAGGCTATTTGAGATAGATTATGTTTAATTTTAATAAAGAAACTAATTGGAATAATTTAGATGATGGCATAGCACGGAAAATCCTATCCTACAATGATGAGATGATGATGGTGCGTGTGCGTTTCAAAAAAGGATCTGTGGGTGTTGCGCACCAACATAAGCATACACAATCTACTTTTGTCATCAAGGGAAAGTTTGAATTTCGTATTGGTAATGAAAATAAAGTAATAGAGGCAGGCGATACTTGTTTAATACCGGCGAATGTATTACACGGATGTGTATGCTTGGAAGAAGGGGAGTTGCTGGATATTTTTACACCCCTACGGGAAGATTTTCTTTAAAAACATTCCCATGTTTACCTTTTAGCCTTATCAAAGCTAATTTACATTTTGCAATGGATTATCTTGTGTCAATTTTTTGCACATAATTTTATCTTCCATTAAAAATCCGGAACCGATATCTATATTTTCTGTTCCAATTGTGTTAAAACCCAATCGCGCATAAAATTTTTCTGCTTCATTGTATTTATTCACATTAAGAAGCAAGCTTTTGTCACCTTTACTAATTGCTAAATCTTCCACTGCTTTTATTAATTTTTTTCCAACACCTCTACCTTGCGCTTGGGGTAATATATAAATCTTGTGAATTTTAGTTTGTGACGTTTCTTTATAAGCTAATTCATAAGAGATAAAGCCAAGATATTCGTTGTTTTCCATGGCTAATAGAAAATGATGCGCTAGCTTGGTCATTTGTTGTAATAAGGAAGTTGTGCTATACATCATTTCCAGCATGTAAGTTATTTGTTCAGAAGAGAGAATTTTATCGAAAGTTGCGGGCCAAGTTTCATAGGCGATTTTTTGAACGATGTGAATGTTTTCGGGACTGGCCTCGACAATATATAGCATTTTTTATTTTTTGTTTGCAAAAATAAAAAAATGCTACGAAATTATTATTGTCCAAAGGTTCGGCATACGCTTAAACTGTTCCTATATTAAATAGTCATTATGATTTCGTTATGTTTTGTGAATCAACGGTTTTTCTTACCGTTTTTTAATACATAATTCTTTCTTTTATGGGACATAAGATGTGGAAAGTTGTAAAGTTTGCGATAACAGGAGGAATAGGATTCATTATAGATTTTTTGTTCACTTGGTTTTTTAAGGAACGGATTGGTTTGAATCAGTACGCAGCCAACGGTATCGGATTTTCGATGGCTGTATTGAGTAATTTTTGCCTCAATAAATTCTGGACATTTAATAATAAAGGTAAAATAGGTTTTCAATTCGGCTATTTTGCCCTTTTTAGTTTAATTGGTTTGGCATTAAACACTTTTCTTGTGTTTTGTTTGGTTCAGTACTGTAACCTTAACTTTTATCTAAGCAAGTGTATTGCGATTGGATTGGTATTTATATGGAATTTTTTGGTAAATAATTTCATAACATTTAAAGACCAGCGGATTTTTAAGCAGCAGCAATGAGAAAATACAGAACAATTCATCAAGAAGAAAGAACCTATGGTATTCTACTATTGATTATCGCATCTATAAGTATTTTGAGTCTCTTTGGTGGGGTGATGGAACCCGACGGGGCTCTCTATGCATCGATCGCCAAAAATATGTTGCACTATGATGATTGGTTGAACCTATATGTAAGGGGAGAGGATTGGTTGGATAAACCACATTTAACATTTTGGTTAGCAGCAAGTTCCTTTGAGTTTTTTGGGGTAAGTGGATGGGCGTATAAGCTTCCTTCTCTCTTGATCGGATGGCTTGGTAGTTACTACCTTTATTTGCTGGGTTCTGCATTATATGATAAAAAGTCCGCATTGATTGCTGTCATCGTATATATGACGGCCTTCCATGTCGTGATTTCAAATTTTGACGTAAGAGCCGAGATTTACTTAACAACGTTTACATCGGCTAGTGTTTTTCACTATTATTTGGCTTATCGTTCTTCGCCATATCAGATCATTCCGGGTTCATTCTTTTTGGCATGTGGTATTATGGTAAAAGGAATTTTTGTGATCATTCCGGTATTAGCTGGTTTTGTCATTTATTGGATAATCACAGCTCAATATAAGGAACTACTTAAAATGAAGTGGTGGCTTGCGATCCTTTTAGTTGGCCTATTTATTTTACCTGAACTATATGCACTTTATGCACAGTTCGACATGCACCCCGAAAAGGTAGTTTTTAATCGACAAAATGTTTCTGGCATCCGCTTCTTTTTTTGGGATAGTCAGTTTGGTCGGTTTTTCAATACTGGACCAATTAAAGGGAAGGGAGATGTCAGTTTTTTTCTGCACACAACGTTGTGGGCCTTTTTGCCTTGGAGTGTGATTTTCTATATGGCCGTATTCAATAAGCTGAAAAAGCGATCAATTATGGGCAAACGGAAACATGTTACCCTTATAGTGAATAGTAATGCTCTTGTCGCTTTTCTTCTTTTTTCCTTTTCAAAGTTTCAATTACCCCACTATATCATTATCATCTTTCCGTATTTTTCACTCATCACTGCTTCATGTCTTACTCAGCTGGGGAAGAAGTCATTGAAAACAATTTCAATTATACAACATGTTGTTTTTGCATTAGTCTGCTCCCTTTTGATAGGAATAGCAATGATTTTTAATGTCCCTTTCAAATTCCTTTTTATTTTTTTAACACTGCTTATCACTGCTACTGTTTATTTTAAGTTTTTTCAGGTAAGTGTTCAAAATCTAATTTGTCGGAGTGCTTCTTTAGCAATCATTTTTATGTTGTTCGCTTATATTTTTTTTTACCCGACCTTATTGCGCTATCAAGCTGGTATGATGGCCGGCATCTGGTTACAGAATCATTATCCGAATGAAATAGTGAAAAATTATGAAGGGCATAGTTTTGCATTTGACTTTTATGCACCGAATCGTGTAGAATATGTACGTGATAAATCACTTTTAAAGCCAAAAAATGGCGAAAGACAACTGATTTTTCTACCTACTACTGCTATTGAAGACCTGAAAACACGTTACCAGCTAAGGGTATTGGAGACTTTTGACCACTATCATATTACGAAGTTGAAGTGGGATTTCCTTAATTATAAAACTAGATCGACAACTTTGACAAACTTTTCGCTGGTCGAACTTCAAGCGATTCATTAAGTTTGTCTGATGGACACAAATATGTTGATCGAGTTGATTGTCATCAATAGCAATTACCCTTGGGATCTGTTACTACTGGCTGATCCAAGTAAAAAAGCAATCGAAAAATATCTATATGAAAGTGATTGTTACGTTGCTCGGTGTAATGAAATTACAATAGGTTCAGCGGTTATAAAGACAAAAGGGTCTACAGTTTTTGAACTTATGAATATGAATATAGCTGTTTTCCAGCATATCAAAATAGAGGGTGTGTTTAATATAAAAAAGGTGTCTATGCAAATCATAGACACCTTTTTTATACAAGCTTATCGATTGCAATAGCTAATTTTCGATCTTTCTCTGTTACTACGTTTCCCTGATCATGGGTTGACAACCAAATCTCCACTTTATTCCATTCGTTAGTCCACCTCGGATGATGTTGAGATGATTCCGCCAATAAGGCCACTTTCGTCATAAAGGCAAAAGCATCTGAAAAATTGTTAAATTCAAAATGCTTATATAAACTATTGTTGTTTTCTTTCCACATGAATTATTATTTAATAACAGATAAACAAATCCTATTGGTTTTTGTTCGGTCTTTTACCAACCACCACCTAAGGAGCGGTACAAATCGACTACTGCTACCAATTGAGACTTTTTGATCTGCGCTAATTCAAGTTCACTCTGTAAGACATTGCTCTGCGCGGTGATAACTTCCAAGTAGTTTGCCATTCCTGTATTGAATAGTAAATCCGCATTATGGATGGCACTTTGAAGCTTATTGGTACGATTCAAAGCTATAGATTGCTTTTCTTCTAATTTATTTAATGCAATTAGTGCATCGGAAACTTCTCCCACAGCGGTAATAACTGACTGCTTAAATTGAATAACGCTTTTTTCATGATTAATTGCGGCTAATTCGTAGTTTGTTTTTAGCTGTCTACGTTGCAAAATAGGCTGTGCGATTCCTCCTGCTACCGTACCAAATAACGACGCTGGAATATTGAACCAATTGCTCGACTTAAAAGAGTTAACCCCTCCTTGTGCACTTATGGTCAATGAAGGATACATGCTTGCTCTGGCATACCGCTGATTCGCGCGAGCAGCCACAACGGCTAATTCAGCCTGTTTCACGTCAGGTCGTCTGCTTAACAATAATGACGGTACCCCGGCACTAATTTTTTCCGGGATTCTAATATCATCCAAGGTGCTTTGCATGGCAATAGCTTCTGGAAGTTTGCCGCTTAAAATACTTAATGCATTTTCTTGTATATTAATCTGTTGTTCGAAATCCGGAATTAAAGATGCTGCAGCCAATCGTTGCGCTTCCGCTTGTTCCAGGCCCAGAAGCGTAATTTCACCTACATCATATTGTTGTTGGATGATATTTAATGTACTATCATTTAAGGCTAAATTCTGGCGGGCAATCTTTAATTGTTCATGCAGCATAAGTAAATTATAATAGCCTTGTGCTACATAAGAGACAATTTGTGTTTGCACAGCTTTTTTTGCTTCCTCTGTTTGCAAGTAGGCAGCCAGGGCTTCCGCCTTTTGATTCTTTATTTTACCCCATATATCGGCTTCCCAGGACAGGGCCAAAGCCGCCGTGTAATCTTCGATGTGGTTGCTTCCTAGAAATTGATTTAAGCTTATTCCATTTAAACTATTATTTGATGGATTCGTACTGTTTGCACTTACTTGTAAATTTACATTCGGGGTATAACCAGCTCTTGCTTGCTTCAAGGTAGCTTGCGCAGCATCTATATTTTTAATAGCTAACTGCAAATCAACATTGTGCGTAATAGCGGTATCAATTAGTTTTTGTAAGGTAGCGTCGCCAAAAAAATCACGCCAGGGAATATTGGCTATACTAATTGAATCATCAGAAAGCACTTCCGCATTCCGAAAATTGCCTGGAATCGGCGCTTCGGTATGAATAGCCTTGTCCGTTGTTTTGCAGGCGAAAAAGAATGCCTGCAAAACGAAGATTATAAAGAGATTTAATTTACTGTTCATTTTTTAGAATATTGTTATCCTTCATGATATTAACTTAAGGGGATCGTATCAGATACCGCCACTATTTCTTTACTTTGCTGATCGTGTGAAGCATCGCCTACTTGTTTGGGTGCACCGGAAACACGTTCTTGCAAGTGTTGAAAAACAATGAAGAGCACGGGGATAATAAAGAGACCTAAGATAACGCCCGATAACATTCCCCCTGCAGCACCAATACTGATCGAGTGGTTTCCTTGAGCCGATGGACCATTGGCGCTCATCATCGGTATCATGCCTACTACAAAAGCCAATGAAGTCATAATGATAGGTCTCAACCTTAGTTGTGCGGCCTCTAAAGCTGCAAGAGCAATTGATTTTCCAGCTCTCCGCCCTTGCACAGCAAACTCAACAATCAATATCGCATTTTTAGCCAATAACCCGATAAGCATAACCAGAGCTACCTGTACATAAATATTGTTTGCAATACCTGTCATTCCGATTGCCGCAAATACACCAAAAATACCCGTAGGAATAGATAGAATAACGGCAAGTGGAAGTATATAACTTTCATATTGAGCCGCTAACAAGAAATAAACGAATACCAAACATAAAAGGAAAATAACGGTCGATTGCCCCCCTGATGTTATTTCTTCCTTGGTCATTCCCGAAAATTCATAGGAAAAACCGGAAGGAAGGTATTGTTTAGCTACTTCTTCTACGGCGTTAATGGCGTCACCCGAACTAAAGCCCGGATTTGGCATCGCATTAATACCAATAGAATTAAATAGATTATAACGTGATGCCGTCTCCGGACCATATACACGATCTAATTTAACTAAGGTGTTAATAGGTACCATTTCACCCATCCTATTCTTGACATAAATTCCGTCCATGGAAGAGGGGTCCGCACGATCCGTTTTATCGGCTTGTATCATAACGCGATAATACTTTCCAAACCGATTGAAATCGGATGCTTGCGAACTTCCGAAATAAGCTTGCATGGTTTGCAGAATATCGCGCGTGCTGACGCTAAGCTGCTCCGCCTTTACATCGTCAACTTGTAGCTCATATTGTGGATAGTCAGCGCGGAAAGTCGTAAAGGCAACCATGATTTCAGGACGCTTCATCAGTTCTCCAATAAAGGTTTGCCCTACTTGACCGAATTTATCCAATTTACCCCCTGTGCGATCTTGCAAAACCATATCCAATCCATCAACATTACTAAAGCCAGGTACGGTGGGGAAGGTAAATACAAAGAAATTAGCCCCTTTAATGGCCGCCAGTTTTTGATTTACCACGCCCATAATATCATTGATATCCTTTACCTCACCTCGTTCTTCATGAGGCTTTAATAAGATAAAAGCAACTCCGGCCGATGGGCTTGTCGCTTGGGTTAAGATGTTGAAACCCGAAATAATGTTAAGTGTCTTCGTAAAAGGCGTATTTTGCAAATGTTGTTCTGCTTCTTTCAGTGCATTCGTTGTACGCTCTAAAGAAGCACCTACAGGCATGGAAAGGGAGATGGCTATAAATCCTTGATCTTCGGAAGGTATAAATCCTGTAGGTGTTCTTCTAATCATGAAAATGGTTAGCACTAAAAGCACTGCTAAGCCAGCCATGCTGAACCATTTGTAACGAACTAAGAAACGTAAGCTGCCAACGTAATTTTTTGTCAGACGATTAAAGCTTGTATTAAAACCTACAAAGAATTTGTCTTTGAAGCTTAATTGTTGTTTCTTTTCTCCATGATGAGGCGTTTCTTTCAAGAAAAGGGCACACAAGGCAGGGCTAAGTGTTAACGCATTGATTGCCGAAAGCACAATAGCAATAGCTAAGGTAAATGCAAATTGCCTATAAAATACACCTGTTGACCCTTCCATGAACCCAATGGGTAAGAACACTGCCGACATAACCAAGGTAATCGATATGATGGCCCCGGTAATTTCGCTCATGGCTGACGTGGTGGCAATTCTGGGCGGCAAGTGCTGATGTTCCATCTTCGCATGAACCGCTTCCACTACCACAATTGCATCATCCACCACAATCCCAATAGCTAATACTAACGCAAAAAGCGTGAGCAAATTGATGGAGAAACCAAACAACTGCATGAAGAAGAACGTCCCGATAATGGCGACCGGTACAGCAATCGCCGGAATAAGCGTCGATCTAAAATCTTGCAAGAAAATAAATACCACTAAAAATACCAGAATAAATGCTTCGATCAGCGTATGTTTAACCTGATCAATGGATTGATCCAATGAATCCTTAGTGTTATATAATACTAAGTACTTAACACCCTTTGGAAAATCTTTGGCTGCTTTTTCCATGAATTCCTGGATACCAATTTGTATTTCGTTGGCATTTGAACCTGCCAATTGCATAACGCCAATATTAAGACCTGCTTTTCCGTTAATGCGTGTATGGCTGGCATAGGTATATGCACCTAGCTCAACACGCGCTACGTCCTTAAGTCTAAGTACTGATCCATCTGCATTTGCGCGTATAATAATATTTTCATAATCGCTGGGCTGATTAAGCTTACCTTTATATTTTATGACAAATTCGAAGGCTTCACTGCTGCTCTCACCAAATTTTCCAGGCGCAGCTTCTACGTTTTTATCTTGTATGGCTGCCATTACTTCACCAGGTGTTAATTTATAACTGGCCATCTGATTGGGATTCAACCAAACGCGCATAGAATAATCTTTACTACCACCAAATACCAGCGCCTGGCCTACACCTGGAATACGCTTCAGCTCTGGGATGATATTGATTTGCGCATAGTTTGTCATAAAAGTTTGATCATAAGTGCCTTCGTCTTCTGTATAAAGATCTAATACCATGATCAAACTGTTCTGTTGTTTTGCCGTCGTAATACCTGCCTGAACAACTTCGGCAGGTAATTGACTGGTCGCCTGTGCAACGCGATTTTGTACATTTACTGCAGCTTGATCGGGATCCGTACCCAGCTTGAAATAGACCGTAATCATCAAGGATCCGTCGTTACTGGCAGTAGAACTCATGTAACTCATGTTCTCAACACCATTTATAGATTCTTCTAAAGAAGGTGCTACCGCACGGAGAACAGTTTCGGCGTTGGCCCCTGGATAAAGAGCCGTTACCTGTACGGCTGGAGGAGCTATATCAGGAAATTGCTGCAAAGGCAATTTTACAATCCCGATAACTCCTAGAATTACGAGTAGTATGGATATGACCGTGGCTAATACCGGTCTTTCAATAAATCTCTTTAACATGATTATTTATTATATGCTGTTAACTTGAGGCTGTCAGTATTCAATTTTTGGGGAGCAATTACCTGCCCTTCCTGTAATAAGTCCATGCCTTTGTATACAATGTTTTCCCCGTTTTCAATACCACTTTTCACGAGGTAGTTGACACCGCTTTTACCGACAACCTGTATTGCTTGCTTAGTCACTTTGTTACTATCGTTCACCGTATATACAAATATTTTATCCTGCATTTCTAAAGTCGCCATCTGGGGGACTAACAGTACTTTTGCATGCTGTTTACCTAAGCGGATTTTACCTGTATTTCCTGAACGAAGCAGTCCCTCTTTATTAGGAAAAGTTGCCCTTAGTGTAATAGCACCTGTATTTTTATCGAATTGGCCGTCTACCATATCAATTTTTCCGGTTTGTTGGTAGGCCGTTTGATCAGACAGGACTAGAGTTACCGGGGGTAGATGTTTGATTTTTTCTTCTAATGTTGCCCCTTCGAAATTATTTTTGAAGTTTACAAAATCATTTTCACCTAGGGCAAAATAGACATGCAGCTCATGGATATCGGACAACTCTGTAAGTGCTTGTACGTCAGACGGACTTACTAAGCTTCCCTGTTTTTTTACTAAGCGACCTATGTAGCCTTCAACCGGAGCAGTAATAAGTGTATAGCCTAAGTTGATTTTAGCACTTTCAACACCTGCCTTCGCCTGCTGAAGATTCGCTTTAGCACCGTTCCGAGTGGCGATAGCCGTTTTTAGTTGAAAATCAGCCAGTACCTTATTGTTAACTAATCTGGTCTTTTTCTCTACTTCGAGCTCGGCATTTTCTAACGTAGCTTCTGCAGCATGGAGATTCGCTAAAGCCTGATTCAGCTGTTCACGGTAAGGCCGATCATTTATTTTAAATAGCGGTTGGCCTTTTTTTACTTTTGCACCCTCATCGACGTAAATAGCATCCAGTGTCCCACCTACTTGCGGACGTACTTCCACATTCACCGTCCCTTCAATAGAAGCCGGATATTCCTGGAAAACAGTTTCTTCGCCCGAATTAATTGTTATTACAGGTAGTGACGGCGGTGGGGGAGCACCTTGTTGCTGTTGACCGGAAGAACAGCTATACAAAAAGATGGAAGACGCTATAAAGGTGAGTCTATTTACGTTATTAAATAATTTAACAACGTTAAATAACGGGTTAAAAATTTCAAACGTCATGTTGGAAAATAGATGTTTCATTTTATTTGATATATTACTAGATGTGAATTGGAGAGTTTCTCTTCTCCTTTTTTAACAGTGTTAAATAATTTACGATTGTTATTATTTAAATAAAAAAAATTAATCGGTCAATGAACGGGTTATGCCGTATATCGCATCTTTAAGAACTTGCTGATTTGTCTCCTCGCCATTTCCTTTATTTACCATATTAATTGAAATCAGACCGTGTATAATAGACCAGTAGGTAAAATATTTTCTGCAAACCATATCATCGTCAGGCTGTTTAGCCTTCATGATCTCTTTAATGACTTCGCTTATGAGAACCGCATGTGAGTCAAAACATCGAAATGTCTTTTCCATTTCACAGCATTGTGTGCCGACACCATACATCAATTGATAAAGCTCTTTCTCTTCAAAAGCAAAATCCCAATATGTAAGCCACATGGCTTCTATCTGCTTCTCTAAGCTCACCTCCTTATCTCTTGCTTCTCTTACCCTTTTTGCCAACATAAAGTAACCTCTTCCGGCAAGTTCCATTAAGATGGCCTCTTTATTAGCAAAATACTCGTATATCATCGGGGCCGTATATTCTATAATATCAGCGATCTTCCGCATACTCAGCGCCTGCCATCCTTCTTCTTTGACAATTTGGAGCGATGCGTCTAGAATATTTACTCTGTTTTCATCCTTCAACCGCTGAATACGCTCTTTACTTCCCATTTCTTAACCCCCTAAAGTTATTTAACAGTGTTAGGCAAACTTCGATATTATTTATGAATATTCGTGACATAATATTGTCATTAATTGTAAGTAATTGATTTACAGTATTTTGTTGCATTACTTAAGGGGTTAAACGAACAATCTTTACAAATCGTATTTGATAGCGGCCACTAAGCGATGTCTCCGTCACACAACGCGATTTTCCGGAAGACGCATGGATAAAACGTAAAGGTTGCCCTTTATTAGATGTTACAATGCCCACATGTCCTATTGACTTTACCTTTGGATTAGTACCTCTAAACAGAATTACGTCACCTGTTTGGGCCTCAGTTAAGGGGACGTTTATACCTTCGTTCTTGAAACCTGCTGAACTGCGGGGCACAGCGAAGTGAAAATTTTTGAAAACGTAATTAACAAAGCCCGAACAATCAAAACCTTTATGAGGGTTACTACCTCCGAATTTATAAGGTACGCCCAAAAACTGTTTGGCAAAGGTAACGATAGCTGTGGGTGTAACTTCTTGTATTGTAAAGTTTGAATAATGAATAAATTGCTCTTTTTTACATTCCCCTGCTTTGGACGATAAACACCAAAAGCTGTTGAATAAAATAGTTAAGTACAGATACTTGTTCATACTTGGCTAGCTAGATGGTAATCTATCGTAAACTATTTGCGGGTTATTTTCCAATACAAATTGTATATCCTCACAAGTCCCTATAAATGGACCGGATTCCTGAATTTTAAGTGTCGACATAGCGGCAGCAAATTTTCCGGCTTCTTCCAAGGTAGCGCCTTTTACCTTTTTGGATAAATAACCGGCCATATACGTATCTCCGCATCCGGTGGCATCAGTTACTTGCAGTGGTACATAAGCCGGAATCATGTGGAATGTATTTTCTTTATAAAGAATAGATCCTAAACTGCCTAAAGTAATAACAACTTCTTTAACGCCGTAATCGGCTAAAATTTTTGCACCACTATAAATATCGGAAGTGCCCGTAAGCGCTTCCATCTCAAATTCATTTGCTTTTAGGATATCTATATATTGAAGTCCTTCTTCTTTGTCACGCCAATCCGTATAGTACACCTTATAATTACTAACGATACGTAAATACCCTTGTACATCGAGGGAGACGATCCCTTTCTTTGAAAGAAATCTGATGACTTCCACGGGTATATCATTGGTTAGCAAAGGGCCCAAATGAAAAATTTTAGCTTCAATGTTTGTTAAATGTTCAACAGTGAATGGATCCGCTTCTTGTAAGACCCTTTGTGTACGATGATCTTGATTTTCATTATATATGTTTTCAAAATATACGGTCTTTTTTGTAGGGACAGTCTTGATTAATAATCCGTTATCTTGCAGGTTACTGACGATATGCTTTTCCGTATTGGCTACTGCCGTAACCAACATAAAGGCAACATCCATATTCTTGATGGCATTCGAAAAATAAAAGGACGTCCCGCCGGGCATATGCTTAGTAGCAGTGCTGGTAACAACCTTGTCTAAGGTCATATGTCCTATACAACAGATATCAAACATGCTTGCATTCAAATTAACTCGTCTGGAAAAGTATCAGCACAAAACCAGATGCCGACAAAGGTAACTATTCGTTAAATTAATCAAATAATTTTAAGTAAAATATGTTGAAGGTGAAAATAGGGTATACAGATATTTAATCCTTAAGCCGTTTTATTTGGTGATTTGTTTATTGAAAAAAAAACATTAGTTTCGTTTTCAGATAAAGCCAAGGTTATAAACCATTTCGGTGGTCTCCTTTAAATCCAAGCCTAACGAATCAATTTTGATGGAAGCAAAAAGTGACATGCAGCTGCTTGTTGGTATTCGAAATCGAAATCCAACCGCATTTGATGAATTGTTTCATAAGTACTACAAATTACTTTGTGGCTATGCTTACTTATACTTGAAGGAAGAAGAAGAATCGAAAGACATCGTGCAGAATTTGTTTATAGAAATATGGGAAAAAAAACGTTTGGATAAATTGAATGGCGATGTTAAAAGCTATCTTTACCGTGCCGTTCATAACAGATGCCTGAATTGTTTACGGAACACAGAAACAAAAATCCGAAAACAAACCGATTACGAAAAATCAGGCGAAAATTCCCAGGAGCAATCTCAAGATAAGGAAATGCTGGAGCATATTTATAGAAAACTGGAGGCCAACTTAGATGATTTACCACGGCAACGGAAAGAGGCAATAAGTTTAGTTTATTTACACGAAAAGAAATACCAAGATGTTGCAAATACGATGGGAATAAGTATTAATTCATTAAAAACCCATTTAAAAATAGGCTTAAAGAATTTGCGGGAGAAATTGAAAAAAAACGAATAAAATATTAACCTGAATTTACTTTATCCGTGTATTAGTAGAAATGGTAAGCGAAGAATATATACGAAGACTCTATATAGAGAAAACGATGGGTGTAATCAGCGAAGATGATGATCGATGGTTACAGGAGGAGTTATTGCAGCACCCAAAAAGTCGAAAATTTTGGCAGAAGTTAAACGAAGACAACTGCTATAATCGTTTGGAGACCTTTATGGATAGGGTGAATGTTACCGAAGATCTTTCGGTTATAAAGGCCCGTCTCGTTGAAAAGTCACGTGTTCGCTCCATAAGAAATTGGCTGCCTTATGCAGCGGCGTTTGTATTACTAACTGTTGCGGGAGCTTTTCTTTACATATATACAGATAAGGGGAACAATCTGAATCGTTCGTTGGTTGAGAGCCATTCGCCTAAATCCAATGCCTACCAGGTACAATTATTGGTGGGCGATGGCGAAGAAGTGGTTAATTTAGATGGTGAGAATAAAGTGCTAAAGGTGGCAGGACAACAAATACAGAAAGAAGGAGAAATGCTTATTTATGGTGACAATAACACCGTTAGTCGGACAAATACCTTGCTGGTACCTCCAACGAAAGACTATAAATTGCTATTAGCAGACGGTACAAAAGTTTGGTTAAATTCCTCGTCCGAGTTAAAATTTCCAATGAGCTTCTCGGGTAATTCCAGGGAAGTTTTTTTGAAAGGAGAGGCCTACTTTGAAATAGCCTCAAAAGCGGATCAACCATTTATCGTGCATACAGACAAGGCAAGTGTAAACGTGCTCGGTACTAAATTCAATTTAAATGCTTATGCTGATAATCAGGTAGTTACAACGCTTCTGGAAGGGAAAGTACGTTTGGAAAGCCCAAGTGGCGAAACTTTAGTACTTTCTCCGGGATTAAGTGGGCACTATAGTAAGACAAAAGGTTTTTCACAGGAGAAATTTGACCCTGTGACCGCCTTAAGCTGGAAGGAAGGCTTGTATTATTTCCATGGTATCACCTTGATAGAAATTAGTGAAATGATCAAGCGTTGGTTTGATTTACCCGTAAATTTTGAAAGTAATGAACTAAAGCATGTCCGCATTAGCGGTCTACTCGATAAGAAAAACTTGAAGGGATTTTTAGAGGACCTGAATACGACCGCGGGGGTGCGTGCTGTGGTAATAGATGGCACGTTACATTTCAGGCTTTAAGCAATAGACTCTATGCGATAAGTAGTAAGACCGACACTTTATTATGTCAATTAACCAATCGACTACTTCGCTATTTAACTATTCAACGACTTAATCTTACACAAAAAGAAAAATTTCCTTCACCCATTTTAAAAGGTTCGGTGTGTTTATAGTGAATTTGCTAAAACCATTATAGACATCGAATCATGTATCAGAAGAAAAATCAATTTAACCGATTTCATCGACATGTAGTAAAAGGCTTGTTGATTGCAGGCTTGCTATTTCAGATGAAGCTATTTGCAACTCCCTTATTGGCGCAATATAGGGTAAGTATTAAAAAGGAAAGTATAAGCTTGACTGATCTTTTTAGTACCATTAGGAAACAGACAGGCTTAACCGTATTTTACAGCGAACAGGTGCTGAATGATAAGGAACAGGTGTCAGTTGATTTCAATAACATACCCTTAGACGCTGTTTTGGAAACTCTTTTTAAAAATCGAGGAATCCGCTATGAGATCAGAAGGAATAAGGTCATTGTTTTGGAGAAACAGGGTTCGGAAAATGAGCTTACAGCTACTTCGAAAGTAGAACAGATTGCCGTGAAAGGAAAAGTACACGATGAAAGAGGACAAGCTTTACCGGGTGTTTCTGTCCGAATAAAGGGCAGTCCGGCAACAGGCACTTCTACAGACGGTGATGGCAATTTTGTGATCAATGCTGCCTCAAATGTGATTTTGATTTTTTCGTATACAGGTTACGCTACACAGGAGATCAATCTCGCGGGTAAATCAGCTGTTCAGGTTACCATGGTGCCTCAAGAGGCTGCTTTAGATGAGGTAGTAGTAGTAGGATATGGAACGGTCCGTAAAGGGGACTTAACGGGGTCCGTTTCATCGGTAAAGTCAGAGGACATTACCGCCTTACCGTCAACCAATGCCATGCAAAGCCTAACAGGAAGAAGCGCGGGTGTGCAAGTTATGCAAAGTTCAGGAGCACCTGGCGCCAGTATGAATATACGTATCCGTGGGGGTAATTCCTTACTCGGTAGTAATGAGCCACTTTATGTAGTAGACGGTTTTGCGCTGTCAGGTAGCCCTACTATTCTTGATCCATCGGATATTGAATCTATGGAAGTACTGAAGGATGCGTCTGCAACGGCTATTTATGGTTCTCGAGGAGCAAATGGAGTCGTTATTATTACAACCAAAAGTGGGAAGAAAGATGTTAACCAAGTTACACTTAACAGTTATGTCGGATTCCAAAATGTGGTAAAGAAAATAGATCTTTTAAATGCTCGACAATTTGCCGAAATAGCCAACGAACGAGCTCGTAATGATAATGCTGCTCCTTATTTTACGCAAGAAGAAATCAACAATTTTGGAGAAGGGACCGATTGGCAAGACGCAATTTTTCGTACAGCCCCAATTCAAAACCATAGTCTCAATATTGCGGGAGGAAATGACAAAACGCGCTATTCCGTATCGGGGAGCTATTTCGGTCAGGACGGTATTGTTATCAATTCCGGATATAAAAGAGGATCCCTGCGTTCCAATTTAGAGCAGGAGGTATCAAACAAATTTAAAGTCAACCTAAGTACGATATTGAGCCGTACCATTAACAATGCCGTCACAAATGACAATCAATCAAGAGGGTCGGGAGTAGTTTCTGCGGCTTTGGTGGCACCGCCTACCGTACCGGTTTATGATGAAAATGGTAACTATTCTAACGTAGTGCCTTATTCCTTTAGTTCAAACGCAGCGGAAAACCCCGTAGCTTTAGCTAAAGAGCGCGTGGACAGAACAACAGGAAGTGGTGTATTAGCGAATCTCGGTCTACAATATACCTTTATTGAAGGTTTAACATTAAAGGTATCGGCAGGTGTTGATTATGCCAATTCAAAAAGGGACTATTATTCCTCTCGCCTGATCCGATCAACACCAGCAGGTAATGCACAAACACGCTACGATACCCGAACTAATTTTCTGAATGAGAATATCCTGAATTATACAAAGACTTTCGATGACCATGCCTTGGACCTCATGGCTGGTGTAACCTATCAATCAGAAAATACATCCGTTAATATCACGAGTGCCAGCGGCTTTATTTCCGATGTATTACAGAACAATAATTTGGGATCTGGAACCGTCATAGGTACACCCGAATCAACAATCAACGAATGGAAGTTGGTTTCGGGCTTATTCCGGGCAAACTATAGCTATAAAAATAAGTATCTTTTAACTGCGAGTATAAGGGCGGACGGCTCCTCCCGTTTTGGTGCGAGTAGCCAATGGGGTTATTTCCCTTCAGCGGCTTTCGGTTGGCGATTAAAAGAAGAGGAATTTCTTCAAGATATCAACAGTATTTCCAATCTCAAGCTACGGGCTAGCTGGGGGCAGTCAGGTAATACCGCAATCTCACCTTATGGATCGTTAAATGTGCTTTCCGGTTTTAATATTATTCTAGGAGATGCATTGAACACGGGCTTCGCACCCGGAAATACGCGGCCGAATCCAGATTTAAAATGGGAAACCACCACGCAAAGCAATATCGGCTTTGATTTGGGCTTATTTGACGAACGTTTGCGTCTAACAGCTGATTTTTATATTAAAAACACAAAGAATTTGTTAGCGAGTGTTCCGCAAGCTACTTCAACCGGCTTTCAAAATCAAATGCAGAATATCGGTCGTATCCGAAACAAAGGTATTGAGTTCGAACTTGGAGGGGATATATCCAGAGGAACCTTTAAATGGGACGCTTCCATAAATTTTTCGGCCAATCGAAACAAAGTGATCGAATTGGCAAATCATGCTGATGTATTTGGTGCCGGTTTATCCATTCCACTTAGCATTAGTCCTAATCTTATCCGAGAAGGTTATCCGGTAGGTGTTTTTTACGGATTCTTGGAAGATGGCTTGAACGAACAGGGGCGTATACAATATAAGGACTTGGATGGCAACGGTGTGATTAACAATGAGGATAGAACAATCTTGGGCGATCCCAATCCCGATTTCATCTTTGGCTTCAATAACAACCTAAGCTATAAGAACTTTTCATTGAATATCTTTATTCAGGGAGTGCAGGGCGCCGATCTGTTTAACTTTAATTTGTCGAATCAGGCCAACTCTTTTAATTTCGGAGAAAATCAGATCGCCGACATATTAAATCGTTGGACACCTGAAAACCCAAATTCCAATGCGCCCTATCCAGCTATCAGCGTCGGTTCCAGTTTCCGGGAGTCGAACCGTTTTATAGAAGACGGATCCTTTGTTCGGTTTAAAAATATCCGACTGGCTTATGACGTTCCGCTTAAAAGCAGCAAGATCAAATCTTTACAGTTATACCTAAGCGGACAGAACCTGATTACTATCACAAACTATTCTTGGTACGATCCCGAGGTCAGTAGTCGAACAGCTAATTCAGCCACTACATTGGGCATCGATCAAACCAGTTACCCGGTAGCTAAAACCTATACCATGGGGGTAAAGGTCGGTTTTTAGCTAATAAAATAATAACGTTCGACAAAAATTATAGAAAAAATGAAAAAGCTCTTATATATATTTTCGATCATTTTATTTACTGCTTGCAGCAAAACCTTGGAAGAAGTTCCGATAGATAGACTTTCGGAAGAAAATTTTTATCAGACTGCACAAGATGCGGAAACAGCAGTTAATGCTATTTATGCCCCGTTTAGAGAGTTGGGCTATTACGGTGGCTTTTACATGTTATTAACGGAATCCTGTTCGGATTATGCAAATGGAAGGGGTTCCTTCGGACCTGTTAGTGAATACAATGGCTTGGACGGCGCTAATATCGGTCGGGCTGAGACGATTTGGCGGTTTGCTTATCAATCCATCTTGAGGGCAAATATCGTATTGGAAAGAGTACCACCGATCACGATGGACGACAACAAAAAAAATGAAATCCTGGCAGAAGCACGGTTCCTCCGGGCTTTGGCCTATTTCGATTTGGTTAGAAATTGGGGCGGTGTACCTTTAAGGCAGTCTTCCAATGACCCTACAGATCTGCCTCGGAGTACCGAGCAAGAAGTTTACAATCTAATTATAGCAGATTTAAATACCGGGATTGCTAATCTGCCTACGGTACCGGCAATTCCCGGAAGACCTACCGTAGGGGCCGCAAAGACGTTGTTGGCTTATGTGTACTTGACGCTGGAGAATTGGGAACAAGCACGTAACTTGGCTAAGGAAGTAATGGAAGAGGGGATATACCAATTGGTTCCGGTTTCTACAGTCAACGACTTTGAAAAAGTTTTCGGTGCCGACGTAGTAACGAGTTCTGAAGACATTTTTTCTTTCAAATATTCTTCTTCCGGGGGCTTAGGCTTTCAATACCTGGTGTATATACATGGTGAGAATACCCTTTATGCACCTTTTGGTTTCCGCACGATTTACGCGCGCGAAACTTTTCCGTTGATTGCCAATTGGTCAGACAGTGATTTACGAAAAGAATTTAATCTTTATGATTCGTATATTCACCGGTCAACGGGAGCGCTTGTCCAGCTACCTACCAACGAGCCCTATCAGTTTAGAAAGTTTAAAGACTTAGCTTCGGTGGCCGTTGATGCGAGCGCGAATGATATGCCGGTGTTGCGTTATGCTGATGTACTATTCATTTACGCTGAAGCTGCAAATCAATTGGAGGGAGGTCCTTCCACAGAAGCTTATGAAGCGCTGAACAAGGTTAGAAGACGTGCTTATGGGCTAGATGTTAATACACCCAATCCACAAGTTGATTGGGCAGGGTTAAACCAACAGTCTTTTCGCGATGCCGTTTTCCAAGAACGAGCGTATGAATTTATGGTTGAAGGTAAACGATGGAACGATTTAAAGCGCTTGGGTAGAGATCAGGTACGTGCAGTCATCCAATCGGCGAAGGGAAAAGCGGTTAGCGACAGTCATTTTTTATGGCCAATCCCCAAAGTGGAAATGGATAATAATAATGCCCTGAATCCAAGTGATCAAAACCCTGGTTATTGATAGTGACAAGTTATATAAAAATGATAAGAAATAGATGTTTTTGCTACCTTTTGGTATTGTTGGTCACTTGCGTTCAATCGCAGGCGCAAACTAAGAATTACGATATCTGCATTTATGGCGGTACTTCTGCAGGTGTCATTGCTGCCTATACCGCGGCTAAAGCCGGAAAATCGGTCGTGCTCGTTGAACCGGGAAAACGACTGGGCGGAATGAGTTCCGGTGGTTTAGGTTATACCGATATCGGTAACAAATATGTTGTAAAGGGTCTGGCGCTCGATTTTTATCGCAAGATAGGGCAACACTATGGGAAATTTGAGCAATGGATTTTTGAACCCAAAGTGGCCGATAGTATTTTTCGAGACTATATGCAAAAGGCTTCGATTGACATTATTTATGAGCATATTTTATCGGCTGTCAAAAAGAAAAGTACCCATATTCAACAAATTCAGATAACACCGATAAAGGAGGCTGTGAGTCAAACACGCGTTATAAGCGCTCAGATGTTTATTGATTGTTCTTATGAAGGTGATTTAATGGCGAAATCAGGTGTTTCTTATCACGTTGGTCGAGAAGATAACCAGATTTATGGCGAAACGCTTAATGGCGTACAGCTGATGGACGGCCATCAATTCCCGGACGGAATTGACCCTTATCAAATACCTGGAAATCGTAGCAGTGGTTTGCTGTGGGGAATAAATGATGATGTGTTGAAAGTCGATGGAACGGGCGATAAAAAGGTACAAGCTTACAATTTTCGGATTTGTTTGACAAACAATCCTGCCAATAGGATACCGATCGAAAAACCCAATAACTATGATCCAAAACGCTACGAATTGCTTAAGCGTTGGAAAGAAAAATATCCGTGGAAATCACTGAACGACGTGTTTATCTGGAGTAGGATGCCTAATAACAAAACCGATATAAATAATCGGAACGGTTTTTCTACGGACATGATCGGTATGAATTGGGATTATCCCGAAGCCAGTTACGCGAGGCGGCAGGAAATCATTCAGGCTCATGAAGATTATACAAAAGGACTTTTGTACTTTGTTGGACACGATCCGTCAGTTCCTGAATTTATTCGGCGTGAAATGCTATCTTGGGGATATCCTAAGGATGAATACACGAAGCATGGTAATTGGAGCCCACAACTCTATATACGAGAAGCAAGGAGGATGATCGGCGAAGTGGTGATGACGCAACATCACTGCCAGGGAAGGGAAGTGCTAAAAGATGATATTGGTTACGCGGCCTATACGATGGACTCGCATAATTGCGATCGACTTGTGGTCAATGGTATGGTTAAAAATGAGGGAAACGTAGAAGTAGGTGGTTTTCCGCCTTTCCCGATTTCTTACCGTTCAATTGCTCCTAAAAGAACGGAGGTGTCCAATCTCTTAGTACCCGTTTGTCTTTCTGCGAGCCATATTGCCTACGGGTCCATCCGAATGGAACCCGTTTTTATGGTACTAGGTCAATCCGCTGCTTTTGCGGCTAGTTTGGCAATTGATTATAAAAAAGCAGTACAGGACGTTTCGGGGGATGAGATAAAGACTTTGTGGAAAAAGAATCCGAAGGGCGACGGCCGTAAGCCGGATGTCTGGATTAATAGCATGGTACGTCAAGACGTCCAACTCATGGGCGAATGGAAAGAAGAAAAGCATGGGGGCTTTGGATCAAGTTATTTTATTTCCACAGATAATAAAGCGAGCACAGCCCGATTTAAATCTTCAGAACTATCGATTGGAACCTATGATATTTATACTTATTTCCCTAAAATCGAAGGATCAAGCGCTCAACTTTCATACACGGTGTTTGACGGGAAACAGAAAGTTGAAAAAACACTGAATCTAGCCGATCTTAAAATTGAAGGGCAGACTTCGGGTGAATGGGTTTGGTTGGGTCGTTTTCCAATAAAAAATGCAGAGAATTGTTATGTAGAAATCAATAACCAAAAAGCCGATGGAAAAGTGGCCGCTAATAGCGTTTTACTTGTTCCAACGGAATGATCTTGTCAGAAAGGGTACGCAATAGACTTGATTGTATTTATTTAAGTTATATCTTTATCTTACAGTAATATGATTGTCTATTCACTATATGAACAACACGGATCGATTGGCTTTTAATGGATTCTATGAATCCTGTAAAGCTTGTTTTTGTATATTGTTTGTTTTTTTTACGGTTACGGTGAGTGCGCAGGGCAGCATGAGCATGAATCGTTCAAAGTACGATTCTTCTTTATTGGCCGATACCAATATGCTTTCTACCGGCGATTATTTAGAAGGTTTGGAACGTGTTTACGAAACCTTAAATAAAGTACCCACCGTAACCGCTTCTTTTGGTCGTATATCAGAAATCAAAAATAAGCTCGCTGCCGATGATTCGACGATCAATTTATTGAAAGAGCGTCTATCATTAAATGTACGCACCTTCAATCTACAAAACTTGCAGATGTTCCGGACCTTGTTGAATGAAATGACCGACAATGCCAATGGATACAATGAGGTTATTGTTTCGTACGACAAAGATTTGGATGGTACGAAGAAAGAAATTGCGGCGCTTCGAAAAGACACGGTCATTCGACAGATATTCAGAACGAGGGCACTTCGCGATTCTTTCAGCGTTCAGATAAAAGCACTTCGAATAAAAAGAGCAGGCACGGATAGTATTATTCGAGAGGCGACTAATACGCTGAACGACTTGCGTGCACACATCGCCTCAAATGAATTAGCAATTCAAGAGCTGTTATACCAAACCAATGTGCAGCTTAAATCGATTGGGCCGAAAGCGTTCTTAAAAGAAAAACGTTATCTGTGGGAAAAACGATCAAGTGCAACTGATGCGAAGTATCCGGAATTCAATCAGATGTTTGATAGCGAAAAGAAAATAAATACCTATTACTTCAAAAATACAAGAAGTAATCGGGTCTTACTGCTTTTTACGGGCACCTTATTTTTTATATGGGTATTTTATAATTTTAAAAGTGTAAAAAACCATGGAAAAATGGATATATTGGAAGATCTCAATTTAAGATTGATCGCTCCGCTCCCTGTTTTATCTTCCCTTGCTTTAATCTTAGCCCTTGCGCCTATTTTTGATTTACAGGCACCGACACTGTATCTGGAGCTGACTCAATTTTTGTTGTTGATAACACTCACCGTTGTTTTTTTTAAGAGATTGCCTAAGGATACCTTGTTATCTTGGGGAATCTTCGTTATTCTGTTCTTCGCTTTATCCTTGGTTGGGCTATTGGGATTCTCTTCTCATGTACAGCGATGGATGATTTTATTAATCAATTTGCTTTCAACTGTCTTTGCAGTTCTTGCCTTGAAGAAACTAAAACCTATTAATGGGAATTATCGAATACTAGTTTTCGCTGGAACACTCTATATGTTGTTCAATGGGTTAGCTATTATTGCCAACATTTTCGGAAGAACGACCTTAATGCAGATTTTTTATACAACAGGTGTTTATGCTTTATTGCATACGGTGGCATTGATTGTAGTCCTCCGTTTAATTACCGAAGCTTTTCTTTTGCAGGTTAAAGCAAGTAGGATGCGTAAGCATTATTCTGATCATTTTGAATGGGAAGGGATCTCTCGGGAGTTTTCGTCGATTATGGCTTATCTTGCTGTTTTTATTTGGTTTGTATTATTAACAGCTCATTTGGACATTTTAGAGTTCTTTAGTGAAGCGATCGGTTCATTTTTAAGTACCGCGCGAAAAATTGGTAGCTTTTCTTTTACGTTTGGCGGTGTTCTATTGTTTTTGGGGATTATTTGGACAGCCAATTTTCTACAGAAATACGTTGCTTATTTTTTCGGAGAGACGGGAGATGATACCATCGAAAGTGCCAACGCAGAACATTCCAGACTACTCATTACCAGGTTGGTATTACTCATCGCAGGATTTTTACTAGCGGTGGCAGCATCGGGATTGCCTGTGGATAAGATTACCGTCGTATTAGGTGCCTTAGGTGTGGGAATTGGATTGGGCTTACAGAGTATAGTGAGCAATTTTGTCTCGGGAATTATTTTGATTTTCGATCGTACGATCCGAATTGGTGATGTAGTCGAACTGGGCAATAAAAAGGGAAAGGTAAAAGAAATTGGTATTCGTTCAAGTACCTTGTTAAGTGATGATGGCGCTGAGATTATCATACCAAATGGTGATATACTTTCTAATAATATCATTAATTGGACCTTAAGCAATAACAACATTCGTGTTAACTTGACGGTTACAATTGCCAAGCCTTATGATAAAGAAGAAGTCGTTGAAATGATCAAAAAGATCATTATGGACAATGAACATGTATTTAAGCGAAAAACACCAAGTATTATTATTAGTCCCTTGAATGGAAAATGGTCAACGGTGAAAATATTTTTCTGGTGTAACCTCAACAATACGGACACCCCCAAAAGCACAATTAGCGAGACTGTTTATCAACAGTTAGCAGAAAAGAATATCGAAACACTTTGAGTAGGATATGATTTTTTTCCTGTTGATAATCAGTTTTTTATGTCATAAACGCCAAGGATGAAAGTAGTCCGGAATTTACACCGCCATTTTTAACCGAAAAAAAAGCAGGTTTCCGTAAACAATTTTCCAAATGCATATGATGTTGCTCTACGGGATTTAACTAGTGGTAAATACGAAGAGATAATTTGTTTTAATTTCAATAAAAAGATATTTTCGTTGATAACTATGAGCAAATCCTTAGAAAACAAAGAATTCGGTGTAAAGCAAATTGCACGCTTGGCAAATGTATCAATAGCAACAGTCGATCGTGTCTTGCATAATAGAAAAGGGGTTTCGGAGGCCACAAAAAAACGAATCAATGATATCATTAAAGAGTTTGATTACAAGCCAAATATCATTGCCAGTCGCTTGGCGTCTAAAAAAATTTCAAAATTTGCGGTACTGATTCCAAGTTCTACAGAAACCGATTTCTGGGAGGCACCTTTGTCGGGTATTGACCGAGCCGCCAACGCGTTGAAACAATATGGTATCATGGTAATGAAATTTTTTTTTGATCTCAACGACAAACAATCTTTCCTAAAGCAAGTAGATTTAGTTCTTGAAGAAGCTGTTGACGGATTATTAGTAGCGCCATCCTTTGTCGAAGAAGCAATGCAGTTAGCGACTCATTGCAATGAACGTAAAATTCCCTATGTCTTTATCAATTCTGATGTGCCAGGACAGAATAGCGTTTGCTACATTGGTCCGCATCTCTTCTGCAGTGGTTATCAAGCTGCGCAATTGATGGATTTTTCCGTCAAAGCCGGTAAAGTTTTGCTGGTGAATGTATCGAAAGAATTAGACCAATACCATCATCTTTTACGAAAGGAAGAGGGCTTCAGAGCTTATTTTGAGAAGAATAATAAAAAGCTCCAAATTGTAAAAATTGATATTAAACAAACCGATTCCCTTTCTATAGAAGAGGCCTTAGATAAAGTTTTTAGTGAGCAGAAAGGAATAGAAGGTGTTTTTGTGACGAACTCGCGAGTATCCGCTGTTGCCCATTATTTCGAACGGAAAGGAATCAGCAAAGTTTTAATAGGCTATGATTTCTTAAAGGAAAATATTAAATACCTTGAGCTCGGTATTATACAATTTTTAATTTGTCAGAAACCTGAGGAGCAAGGCTATAGAGGTATTATGACACTTCATCGATATGCCGATTTGCATGAGCGGCGTATTGAAGACCAATTCATGCCCATCGATATCGTTACCAAAGAGAACTACCGCTTTTATCACAATTAGAATCCATTTATTTTTTTTAAAACAATTTGCAATTGAAATATCTTTTCGTAAATTGCGGTAACGTAACCGTTATTATAACCATAAGCTGAGCATTTTTATTTAAGAGATAGATAAGATTTGATTAACATTTAAAATGCATTATATTTTTTTCGTGTACGTACACGAAATAGAATAACTAAATTATGAAAAGAATCCCAAGAAGAAGTTTTATTAAAAAGGCAGCTCTTTCGAGTTTGTCGATCAGTTTACTCAATCTCCCGCTGATACACTCAGCTAGGTCGCAAAACCTTATGGGCAAACGGATAGGAATTATTGGTCTGGATACATCACACAGTATTGCTTTTGCGCAGGCACTAAATGCAGCTACACCGGATGCGGCCCTTCATGGCTATAAGATTATAGCGGCCTATCCCCAGGGCAGTAGCGATATTGAAAGTAGTGTAAAGAGGATTAAAGGATATACCGAAGAAATTAGACAGTTGAATGTGGAAGTTGTTGATTCCATTGCTGATTTACTTAAAAAAGTCGATCACGTACTGCTGGAGACCAACGATGGCCGTTTGCATCTAGAGCAGGCTATCCCAGTCATAGATGCTGGTAAAACGCTTTTTATTGATAAACCCATGGCTGCCTCTTATCGGGATGCTAAAAAGATATTCGAATACGCGAAGAAGAAACACGTTCCTGTATTTTCTGCTTCTTCGTTGCGTTACGCTGATCATATTAAAGAAATAACGGAAACGAAATCGATCGGAGATATTACAGGAGCAGATACTTATAGTCCTGCAACCTTGGAAGCAACGCACCCTGACCTGTTTTGGTACGGAATACATGGAGTAGAAACACTTTATGCGGTAATGGGTCGGGGATGTAAGTCGGTTACCAGAGTTTCTACGCCAGATACTGATGTCGTAGTGGGTACGTGGGACGATGGACGATTGGGAACTTTCAGAGGAATTCGCAAAGGAAAACGTGATTTTGGAGGAACAGCCTTCGGGACCAAAGGTATTCAATCGATTGGTCCTTACCAAGGCTATCAACCCTTATTGGAAGAAATTATAAACTTCTTTGAAACGAAACAGCCACCTGTTCAAGAAGAAGAAACGCTAGAAATATTGGCCTTTATGGAAGCGGCTGATCTAAGTAAAGACAGGGGTGGAGCTGCCGTGTATTTGCAGGAGGTCTTGAAATAGAATGAAGATGATGGTAAAAGAGGGATATCGAGTATGGATGGCCATATTAGGCTTATACCTTGGAGCCGTAATTCCTTTATATGCTCAAATGACAGAATCGTCGGAAAGTAAAAAAGAAGCGCTATGGAAAAAAATAGCCCCCTATTTCAGTCCGCCACAAGGGTTTCAGGACAAGCAAGATATGCTTCGGCCGCTTACTGTTTTTTATAATGGGGATACCCTCCACACGGCAAAAGATTGGCCTAAGCGTCAGTTGGAAATAAAAAAACGTTGGGATAGTCTGATGGGAAATTGGCCAACATTACTTCAAAGGCAGAAGCTGTCAATTATAGATACCAAGGAGAAAGAAAGCCATTTTGAATATCAGGTTAAATTTTACTGGACACCAACGGAGGAGACAACCGGCTATCTATTGGTACCAAAAACTAAAGGAAAGAAGCCGGCAGTTATAACCGTATTTTATGAACCTGAAACAGCCATAGGCAAGGGAAAGCCGAATCGCGATTTCGCCTTACAGCTGACGAAAAGGGGCTTTGTAACCTTGTCCATCGGAACTACGGCTGCTTCAGAAAGAAAGGAATTCTCCTTGTTCTATCCGAGTATCGAAGACGCACAAGTACAACCTTTATCCATGCTGGCTTATGCTGCAGCAAATGCTTATTATGCGTTGGCAAAATTTCCGGAAGTTTTACCCGACAAGATCGGAATTATGGGACATTCCTTTGGTGGAAAATGGGCCATGTTTGCTTCCTGCCTGTTCGATCGCTTTGCTTGCGCGGTATGGTCTGATCCCGGAATTTTATTTCAGCACGATCGTGAATCCATTAACTATTGGGAGCCTTGGTACCTTGGTTATCATCCGAAGCCATGGCGAAAACGTGGTTTGATAACTGCTGATAATCCTGCTTATGGATTGTATCCCGAACTCGTCAAAAACGGATATAATTTACATGAGCTGCACGCGCTCATGGCACCAAGACCTTTCTTGGTATTAGGAGGTGCTGAGGACCCGCCGGCACGATGGCATGCATTAAATCGGATAGTAACGATTGATAAAATGCTGGGTTATGATAACCGGGTTGCTATGCACAATCGACCCACCCATGAGCCAAATAACGAGGCCAATGAAATTGCCTACTCGTTTTTTGAGTACTTTTTGAAATAACAAAAATCGAATATGTAAAAGACAAATCAGACTTAACCTTAAACTTAAATTTATGAGAAGAAAGACGTACGCACTTTTTCTTAGCCTGACCTTAATGTTGCTTCTTCGCGAGCCTGTATTAGCCAATGTTGGGCAAGCCAGATGGTTGAAGAGGCAAGATTTTATCGATATAGTCGGTAACGTAACCGCTTCGGATGGGTCACCCTTACCCGGTGTCAGTGTGAAGATAAAAGGAGGAGTAGCTGGTACCTCCACCGATATAGAGGGAAAGTTTCAACTTAAACATTTGACGGGTAAAGAAACCCTTATATTCACTTTTGTCGGCTATAAACCACAGGAAATCGGCTTAGCAGGTCGTCAAAGCCTCCGTGTGAGTTTGGAAGAAGACTTTACGAGCTTGGAAGAGATTGTTGTAATAGGTTATGGAACCCAATCGCGGAAAGAACTTACCGGTTCTGTATCTTCCGTTAAGTCCACGGAATTGCAAAAGGTGGCATCTGCTTCATTTACGGGGGCTATTCAGGGTAAAGTACCCGGTGTTACAATTAGTCAAACAACAGGAGCCCCTGGTGGTGCAACTGCCGTCAGGATTCGCGGTGTTGGTACTACGGGGGGGAATGAGCCATTATATGTGATCGATGGATTCCCCGTTGGGGGCGGTGGTATGGCCGTCGGTGGAAGCACCGATCGAGTGGATGGAATGTCCATCGTAAATCCAAATGATATCGAATCTATCGAGATTTTAAAAGATGCCGCGGCTGCTTCTATATATGGTGCTAGAGCAGCAAATGGGGTGATTTTGATCACTACCAAGCGGGGGAAAGAAGGTGTTACAACAGCGGAGCTAAGTGCTTATGGTGGTTTACAACAATTATGGAAGAAGCCAAGATTTTTAAATGCAGCGGAATTTGCCACATTGGCGAATGAATTATATAGCAATTCGAATATGACACCTAATCCAGAATGGGCTGATCCTGCCTCATTCGGTAAGGGGACCGATTGGATTGATGAGGTTTTCCGCACCGCTCCTTTACAAAATTACGACGTAAATGTAACCGGCGGATCGCAGAAAGTACAAGCCGCTCTTTCACTGGGCTACCGAGATCAACAAGGAACCTTGATCGAAACTTGGAATAAGCGGTATACGGGTAGGGCCAACGTGGATATCAATGTGAGCAATAAACTAAAATTTGGAGGAACTTTAGCTTTCGCATATACACATAGTAAGGGGCAACGAAATGAAGATTTTCGACTGGGTATCTTTAACCTTGCACAACAATTTTATCCCACACTGGGTTTGAGAGATGTTGTTAATGGTTCTTCTGCTTATTACTCGACACAGGGTGACAACCCTATTCTCCGTGCAGAATCGATGGAGAATTTTCTGAAAAATATGCGGATGTACGGTAATGCCTACGGAGAATATGAAATTATCAATGGCCTGAAGTGGCGTACAAGCATTGGCATCGATGCTAATAATAATAGGAGCACTACTTGGGAACCTAAAGTTGAAAGAGGACATTATCGGAATTTGCAGGCCATTTTGGGGGAAACGTATACACAGGGCCTGAATTGGTTGATAGAGAATACCTTGTCTTTTAATAAGACTTTTGGTGAACACAATGTTTCAGCCGTTATTGGCCAGACAGCGCAAAAGAATACAAACGATTTGATCGGTGTAACAGCAAGAGACTTTCAGAACGAAAATCTTCAGATCATTAATGGAAGCGCTGAACTGGAACGCCGGGCAAATGGTACGGGATCCGTATATGCGTTGGCTTCTTATTTGGGGCGGGTCAACTATGCCTATCGAAACAAATACCTTTTTTCCGCTAGTATTCGTCGGGATGGATCTTCCAACTTCGGCCCCAATCATAAGTGGGGGAATTTTCCATCTTTTTCGGCGGGTTGGAATATTTCGGAGGAAGCATTCTTTCAACAGGTCACGGCAATTAATTCCTTAAAGTTGCGGGCAAGTTGGGGGCAACTTGGAAATGACGCAATTGGCGCTTTTAGCTATGCAAGTACAATTGGGTTGGGAAGAGTGGGGGATAATTATGTGCTGGGACCGGACCAAGGCTTAGCGATCGGCGCAAGTATGATTCGACCAGGTAACCAGAACTTAAAATGGGAAACGAGCGAACAGATTAATATCGGGCTTGATGCCTCTTTTTTAAATGATCATGCGTATCTGACTGCAGAGTATTATATCAAAGATACCAAAGATATGCTGGTGAGTTTACCCGTGTCGATGGAGGCGGGCTTTGAAAGTGCTCCGTCTGTAAATGGCGGAAAGGTAAGGAACAAGGGATTGGAATTGCTTTTGGGATATAATGGTAATAGCGGTGACTTTAAGTATGATGTTAGTTTCAACTTAGCAACACTGAAGAATGAAGTATTATCATTGGGTACGGGGCGACCTATTACCGGACCTACGGTTGGCTTCACGAGCATGAGCTCATCTTATACGGAAGTAGGTGAACCTATTGGTTATTTTAGAGGATACATAGTGGACGGCATCTATCAACGGGATGAAGAGGTCGATAAAGGACTACAGCCCAATGCGAGCGCAGGCGATTTTAGATTTAAGGACATCAATGGAGACGGTGTATTGTCGGATGCTGATCGTGTGAAGTTGGGAAGCCCGTGGCCTTCATTAACGTATGGTGCCAATATGGATTTTTCTTATAAGGGATTTGACTTGAACATTTTGTTTCAAGGAGTTGCAGGGAACGAGATTTTTCATGTAAACAAATTTTCGACTTATCCGATTAAATACTTTGGAGGAAGTGGGGTCATTAATGCTTCTGCCGAAGTTTTAAATCGATGGACACCGGAGAACGGAGGTAATACTGTTCCAAGATTGACTTATACCGATGCCAATGGAAATTATGCCAATGTTTCTTCTTTTTATATCGAGAAAGGCGATTTCCTCCGCCTCCGCAATGTTACCCTGGGGTATAGCTTACCGAATAATTTATTTGCTAATGAAGGTGTGATCAAAAGAATCCGCATTTATGTTAGTGCACAAAACCTACTGACCTTTACGCGGTATTCGGGTTTCGATCCTGAAATTGGCAGTACGAGCCCACTCGCATCGGGTGTTGATGATGGTGTATATCCTATACCAAGAACGTATATGTTAGGGTTGAGGGTTGGACTTTAATGGATAGGAGTTTATGTATTTAAAAATAAAAAAATGAAAACAAACTATATACTCGGGTTTTTAACCTTTTTTATTTTAATGTCGTGTGGCGATAAATTTTTGTCATTATCACCTAAAGATACCTTAACGGAGGAGAATTTTTACCTTAACGAATCAGACGCACAAGCTGGTCTAAACGGGGTATACGGTATGCTACAGCGCGAAGAAACTTTTAGCAATGTAAGAGATGCGGCCGATGTGGAATGGGCCATCACAGGTGATATGTATGAAATGGATGGAAGTGCCAATCGAATCGAATTACATACCTTGGCTTTTCCGGCAACAAATACTATTTTAAGGGATATGTATATGGGCGCTTATCTAGGAGTAAGTCGAGCGAACATGGTCATTAATAAGGTTAATGCCATGGAAAATATAGCTGACGAGCCCAGGCAGCTGATTTTGGGACAAGCGAAGTTCTTGCGTGCCCTATTTTATTATCGATTGGTAACTTATTGGGGGGGTGTTCCGATGATTACCGAAACCTTGGACGCTTCTTCTAATCTGGAAGTCCCGCGGGCAACTGCTGAAGAAATCTGGACATTAATTGAATCGGATCTTTTGGCCGCAAAGACCGCGCTGCCAAAAACCTGGACAGGTAATGATATGGGAAGGGCGACGACAGGATCGGCTTTGGCTTTACTCATTAAAGCTGCTTTATGGCAGGAACAATATGATGAAGCAGTTGGGCATGCGGAAGAACTGGTACAGTTGGGTGTTCATGGATTGGTACCCAAATTCAGGGATGTATTCAGTGAGGAGAACGAAAATAATGAAGAAATCCTTTTTTCAACGCAGTTCAGACCCTCGCAAGATAGTGAAGGGAACAATTTAGTGAAAAGAACAGCGCCACGAGGTGCACCTTCCGAATTTACAGGAGGGGCTGCTTGGAGCAATTTTGTACCACAACAACATTGGGTAAATACGTTTGAAAAAGATGACCAAGGACGCATAAAAGACGAACGGTATTGGGCGGTTATTATTGGCCCGGGAGAGCCCCACCAAAATATGCCTGCGTTTGTGATGCCGAATGAAGTGCCTGCCGGTTGGTCGAAAACGGGATATATTGTAACGAAGTATTGGGAAAAGCCTACGATCAATAATTCGGGAATCAACGCACCGATTATGCGTTTTTCGGAAGCTTTATTAAATTATGCAGAGGCACTCAATGAAATAGGAAGAACTACGGATGCAATTGAGCAACTTAATAAAGTCCGAGAGCGGGCAGGGTTGGGGAATCTTTCACTGAATCTTGGAAAAGAAGAAACCCTGGATGCCATCTTTAAAGAAAGGCGAATGGAATTTATATGGGAACCGACGGGTGGATTTTCGGACCTTAATCGAAGGGGGCGTTTCATCGATTTTATAAAGAAGGAAAGACCGAATATTAACGATTTAAATGTCGATCAGAAACCCTGGTTACATACGCAACCTATTTTATTCCCGATCCCTAGAGAGGCGTGGGATCGCAATAAAGCACTGGAACAAAACCCAAATTATACATTTTGAGTTAATCAATAACGGAGAGCGAAATTATGACGAATCAATTTAACAAATCTCGCCGATCTTTTCTCAAATCGGCAGCAATCGGAACCTCAGCCATTACCTTTGGTGGTATCCTGCCCGGCTTTTCTGCGAAGAGTTATGGGAATATCATGGGTGCAAATGAGAAGATAAACGTTGCCATGGTGGGCGTAAATGCCAGAGGACTGGCACTGGCAAACAATTTTTCAAGTCAACCGAACTGTGAAATCGTTTACGTCTGTGATGTCGATCAAAGGGCAGCAACTAAATGTGTAAACCAAGTCACAAAAAATCAATCTCGTGAACCTAAAAGTCAGGAAGATTTCCGAAAGATTTTGGAACGGAAAGATGTGGATGCAATGGTCATTGCTACACCCGATCATTGGCACGCACCTGCGGCGATCTTGGCTTCGAAAGCAGGAAAACATGTCTATCTCGAAAAACCTTGTAGCCATAATCCATACGAGGGCGAATTATTGGTGAAAGTTGCCGAAAAGTATAAAAATGTGATTCAGATGGGAAATCAACGTCGATCCTGGCCAAATGTCGCTGCCGGAATTGCAGATTTACATAACGGGATT
Organism: Olivibacter sp. CPCC 100613; assembly: GCF_036959255.1. Taxonomy (NCBI): domain Bacteria; kingdom Pseudomonadati; phylum Bacteroidota; class Sphingobacteriia; order Sphingobacteriales; family Sphingobacteriaceae; genus Olivibacter; species Olivibacter sp. CPCC 100613. The sequence goes on along the minus strand of NZ_JAWMTI010000003.1, from coordinate 660,157 downwards.
ATAGGGAAACCTTATTTTGCAAGAACTTGGTATACCAATAATCGAGCTTCGATTGGTATCGGTAAGAACCTTGCCGTACCCGAATGGCTGAATTTTGATCTTTGGCAGGGTCCGGCACCACGGAAAGATTATAAGGACAATATATTACACTACAATTGGCACTGGTTTTGGCACTGGGGTACCGGAGAGGCACTAAATAATGGTACGCATATGGTTGATCTGGCACGTTGGGGACTGAAGGTTGATTATCCTACCAAAGTGACTTCCGCCGGAGGACGATATCGTTATCAAGATGATTGGGAGACACCCGACACACAAGTGATAGCCTTGGAGTTTGGTGAACAAGGTACGATTACCTGGGAGGGTAGAAGCTGTAACGGGCGCACAATAGAAGGGGCAAGCGTAGGGGTCATTTTCTATGGTGAAAATGGCGCCTTGCAAATCAATGGTGACAATGGTTATGCCGTTTATGACCTTCAGAATAAGTTGGTGAAGGAAGTGAAAAATAGCAAGGAGATCGATACGAGAAATCTTACGAATCCCTCACAGGCTCTTGATGCACTGCACATTCAGAATTTTTTTGATGCAATTAAGAAGGGAACGGATTTAAACGCAGATATTGTAAGCGGACACAAGAGTACCTTATTGGTGCAGTTGGGGAACATTGCACAGCGTGCGGGGGGGCTGTTGAAAACGGATCCCACCAATGGTCATATTCTAGCGAATGAAGAAGCACTTCAATTCTGGAAACGTAGCTACGAGGCTGGCTGGGAACCGACACTTGACTAAATATGAAACGACTGGCGTATATATCGTCTATTGCAGATAAAAGATCTATAAAAACAAACAATGAAAACAGTAACTGTAAGTACGTTGACCAAGAAAGATACCACGATTTCCATTCTGATTATTGGTTTAATGTTTTTTATTTTTGGTTTCGTTTCCTGGGTAAATGCGATCCTTATTCCTTATTTTAAGATTGCCTGCGAGCTTACACATTTTCAATCCTATTTAGTGGCTTTCGCATTCTACATCGCCTATTTTGTCATGTCGGTGCCCGCCTCTTATCTGTTGAAAGCCTTGGGTTTCAAAAAGGGTATGATGATCGGCTTTTTTGCGATGGCTTTAGGTGCGTTGATATTCGTACCCGCAGCTCTCAGTAGAACCTATGGCATATTCCTGTTAGGCTTATTTACGATCGGTATCGGCCTGGCTATTTTGCAAACGGCAGCAAATCCTTACATTACGATCTTAGGGCCTAAAGAACGGGCTGCTCAACGTATCAGCATCATGGGGATCTGTAACAAAGGCGCTGGAATATTAGCACCGATTTTATTTGCTGCGGTCATTTTGAAACCGACCGATCAGGCTTTATTTGAACAGTTAGCCCACATGGGAGCTGCCGAGCGAGCGCAGGAACTGGATGAGCTGATACGAAGGGTTATCGCACCATATACGGTTCTTGGAATGGCGCTTATTCTTATTGGGCTTGGCGTGCGATACTCGCCGCTTCCGGAGATCAATACAGAAGAAGAGGATGAGCAGGTTGCAGCTGCTAACAGCGATAAACATAGTATTTTTCAATTTCCACATTTGATTTTGGGTGCCGTTGCGATATTTATACATGTCGGTACGCAGGTAATTGCAATAGATACGATCATTAATTATGCAGGCTCTATGGACATTCCCTTATTGGAGGCGAAAGTTTTTCCATCTTATACGCTATTCGTCACCATCTGTGGTTATTGCTTGGGTATTATCTGCATCCCCCGTTGGATCAGTCAGGTAAACGCATTACGCATTTGTACCCTTCTTGGAGCTGCCTTGACGCTCTTAATTATTTTTGCCCGAGGAAATGTATCTATATTAGGCCATGACACTGACATATCGATATGGTTTGTAGTACTATTGGGTTTCGGCAATTCCCTGATATGGGCAGGGATATGGCCTTTGGCACTCGATGGCTTAGGGCGGTTCACTAAATTGGGTGGTTCTTTATTGATTATGGGGCTCTGTGGTAACGCTATTTTACCCTTAGCTTATGGTTATTTCGCGGATGCATATAATCTTCGAATGGCTTATTGGGTTTTATTTCCTTGTTATTTGTATCTTATTTACTACGCAGCATACGGCCATAAAATTAGGAAGTGGTTTTAACTTAAAGGCCGGTTTATCGGCATTATTTAATATGACAGAAAAGACAATAAAAATCTATAACACAAAATTAATTAGCCCGCAACGAGTAGTGGACCAAGCGGTAGTGCTTATAAAGAATGGCAAAATTGCGGATATTCTGGAGGAAGATATAGAAATACCAAATGCGATCCATATCGATGCAAAGGGCAAGTATCTTTCTCCTGGATTCATTGACTTGCATATTCATGGTGGCGGTGGTGCGGATTTTATGGATGGCGAAGTAGATGCTTTTCTAAAAGTGGCGGAAACGCATGTGCGATTTGGTACGACCGCCATGGTGGCAACAACCTTGACAAGCGATAAGGCAAATCTCTTGAATACTTTAAAAGTTTATGAGGAAGCGCATCTGAAAAATAAAACCGGTGCTACCTTTTTAGGTTTACATATTGAGGGGCCGTATTTTTCGATGAATCAGCGAGGGGCCCAAGATCCAAGGTACATTCGAGATCCTGATCCGGATGAGTATCGCGAAATTGTGCAATCGTCCGATGCAATTGTTCGTTGGAGTGCAGCTCCGGAAAGGAAAGGTGCTATTGAATTTGGTCGTTATCTTCGCCAACATAATATCATTCCATCGGTAGCGCATACGGATGCGATTTACGAAGAAGTAGTGGAAGCTTTTGAAAATGGATACACCTTGGCTACCCACTTATATTCAGCGATGTCAAGTGTGACACGGAAAAATGCCTTTCGCTATGCAGGTGTTATAGAAGCTGCATTTCTGATCGATGAAATGGATGTCGAAATCATCGCGGATGGGGTACATCTTCCTGCACCTTTATTAAAATTGGTTTATAAGATCAAAGGGTCGGACAGGATTGCTTTGATTACGGATGCCATGCGTGGAGCAGCGATGCCGCCGGGGCCGAGTGTTTTAGGTAGCAAAGAAAATGGTTTAGCGGTTATTGTGGAGGATGATGTAGCTAAATTACCGGATAGAAGCTCTTTTGCGGGAAGTGTTGCCACAGCCGACCGATTACTCCGAACGATGGTGAATGTAGCCAATGTACCCCTCGTGGAGGCCGTGAAAATGTTGAGCTATACACCCGCACGTATTATGAACGTTTTAGATCGAAAGGGATCGATTAGCGTAGGGAAAGATGCAGACCTGGTAATTTTTGATACCGATTTTAATATTCATTGTACCATTGTTAACGGCGTGGTTCTTTACGAAAAAAAATAAAAAAGGTTATGTTCGACAAAAAGGCAATCAAAGGTTGCCTTTTTGCCATTCTTCAAAAGCGTAATTAGCGGCACGTGCGGTAAGCGCCATATAAGTCAATGATGGATTTTGATTGCCGGTGGAAGTCATGCAGGCACCATCGGTTACGAATACGTTTTTGCAATGATGCAATTGATTCCATTTATTTAATAAGGACGTATCAGGATCGGTACCCATGCGTACACCTCCCATCTCATGCACTTCGAGTCCGGGATTACGATAACCGATCTCTTGTTGGTCTGTTGTCTTTATATTTTTGCATCCTGCCGTTTTCAGCATGGCAACACCTTCTTCCAGAAAGTCGCGCATCAGCTTTTCATCATTTTCCGTATACGCAACGGAAGTGATCAGCAAGATCGACATGGATACCGTCCATTGACCAGCTTCAGTGAGGCTATCTTTTAAATGCTGACCAATACCGTTCGCCGGTTTATTCCAGCTCGACCGACTGGCACTGAAGGCTATCATATAGCCTCTTAAAAAATCGGTTTCCTGTCGGTAAACATTGCGAAAAGAGGGCATGAAAACCTGTGTGGGTCTTCTACCATAGTAGTAATTGTCTTCAAAGCCATCCATCGTCGCTGTTATTCTTCCTCGGTAGTTGTGGAAGGCGATGTGTCTACCCATAAGTCCGTTAAGATTTCCCAGTCCATTTGGAAATTTACTTGATTTGGAGTTCAATAAAATCAGATTGCTGTTCAAGGTAGACCCATTTACAAATAGAATACGGGCATGATAAATCGTTTCTTTTTTGGTGATAGCATCAACGGTCTTTACGCCGGTGGCCTTCCCCAACTTTTCGTCGTAAATAATGGAATGGACAACAGTATTTGGTTTGATGGTTAGATTCCCCGTTTTTTCAGCCCATGGTAGGGTAGAGGCATTAGAACTGAAATAAGCACCAAATGGGCAACCTCTTTGACAAAGTGATCTGGCCATACAGGTAGCTCTTCCTTGTTGTAAGTGAATGTCTTCCGCTTTTGTAATATGGGCACATCGGCCTATAATTACGGGCCGATCTGGAAATTCTCGGTTGATTTTATCCTTAATATGCAGTTCCACGGCATTCATCTCAAAAGCTGGCAGGACTTCACTGTCGGGTAAGTTTTTTAAACCATCTCTATTACCTGAAACGCCGATAAACTTTTCGACATAACTATACCATGGGGCCAGATCGGCGTAGCGAATAGGCCAATCCGTTGCAAAACCATCTCGTTTGGGTGCCTCAAATTCATAATCGCTCCAGCGCTGAGTCTGCCTCGCCCACAACAAAGATTTACCGCCCACCTGATAACCTCTAATCCAATCGAATGGCTTTTCCTGAATGTAAGGATGGAGCTTGTCGTGAATATAAAAATGTTCGGTCGACTCATCAAAAGCGTAGTGTTTACTGATAATCGGATTATCTTCGACCATTTGCCGCGTTTTGCTATTATGATGTTTAAACTGCCACGGATCCAGCATAGCCGTCGGGTAATCCTTTAGGTGCTTAACCATTCGCCCTCGTTCTATTACCAATGTTTTTAGTCCTTTTTCACAAAGTTCCTTCGCTGCCCAGCCTCCGCTGATGCCGGAGCCTATTACAATGGCATCGAATGTATATTCTTTTATGTCCATACGCATATTTGTTACTGGTTTGCTCTATTCTTTTTGATGTCGTCTTGGCTTATCTGCCCCCGCTTTGATGCAAACTTCTTCCGTACATAACTTAATACAATGGCCATATCGTGATCACTAAGGAACGAAAAGCTAGGCATTTCCTTTTTCCCATTTAATACCAAGTTAACGAAGTTGGTCGTTTCTCCTTCGACCACCTTGTTTTGCACAAGAGCAGGATACGTTCCCATAAGGCCACGACCATTGGGTTTATGGCACGAAGCGCAATAATTTGTATACAGAACCTCTCCTTCACTTCGTGTTTCTTTACCGTCATGGATTGCTTTTGCTTTTAGGGCCACTTCTTCCTTTATTGCTTTTTTATCCACTTTCTTGATTTGTAAAATGCGATCATCATCGTCCCCCGCAAACCCATTAGGATTCCAATCACGATTACTGGTCGCTATATACACTGCTCCATCAGGTGATGCATATACCGCCCGAATGCGTCCGAATGCGCGCTCAAAAAAGTGATAAACCGTATCGGTTTTTGTTCCTTCTTTATTTAACGGAAGCGCATATAAGCTGTTGCCCTTTAAGATCGCCAAGAGCAATGTATTTTTCCATTCTGGAATTTCAGCTGATGTATAATAAACCAAACCTGCAGGCGCAATAGTCGGTGTCCAGGCTTGTAAGGGCGGTACTAATATAGAGTCCTTTGCAAATAGTCGTTCTTCCGGTGTGTCGACATAGCCTGCGATCTTAGGCCAGCCATAATTACCACCCTTTTGGATCATGTTAACCTCATCATCGGTGGCATCGCCATGATCGGAATTATATAAGATCCCTTTGGAACTAAAGGCTAATCCCTGGGGGTTTCGTAAACCCCAAGCCCATACTGCACTATTTGCAAATGGATTGTCAGAAGGAATGCTTCCATCTACATTAAAACGTAGTATCTTCCCATTTGGAGAGGCAATATCCTGTGCATTCTCATCTTGTGCACCATCACCGGTAGCGACGATCAGTTTACCATCAGGAGCAATAGCCACACGGGCTCCAAAATGGCCTTTCCATGCAGGGTATTCCAATATCGTTAATGGATTAATCAATGTGTCCGTTTTATAGGTGTAGCGTACTACCCTTGAAACATGGACATGGTCACTTTTACGGGCAGAATAAGCAATAAAAATATAAGGGGTTTCGGACATATTTGGGTGTACTACCATCCCCAACAGTCCGGAAGTTCTTTCACGATAAAGATCAGGCAACGTAAGTAGTGTTTTAACATGGCCCGATTCAGCATCTATTTTGTTAACTTTTCCTGCCTGTTCTGTAAACCAAATTTCATCGTTGGGCCCACCGGTAATCTCCCATGGTACATCTAAATGACTAGCCATCGGTGTTACACGTACATAGGTGGAATCTAGTAGGTAAATAGATGCATTTTCCTGCTGGACAGGATCAGATTTACACGTATAAAAAAGTGATAAAATACTGATCATGAAAAGCCAGGCGATCATATATTCTTTTACATTCATGCACGTCATCATTTTCATATTTCAATCGTTTTTTGCCAAGCATGCGCCATTAATTGGGCCCCTGCCGCGGTAGGATGCACCCCATCCCAAGACCAATGACTAGCAGGGGCAATCTTACGCGCTTCATTAAATATCGATTGATAGGGTATAAAAGAGGCCTTAAATTGTTGAGCCAATTCTTTTACAATGGATTGATAGTGAGTAAATTCAGGATACTGAACTTCATAGGCACTTCCTTTAAAACCGGGCTGATACCAGGGCTCGCCGATAATTAATTTGACTTTCGGTAAGTGGGCTTTGGTTGCTTCTAAAAGTTGTTCATAGGATTTACCAAAATCATGGGCAGTCCCTGCATAGCCTTTGGTTTTCGTATGCCAGAAATCATTAATACCTACCAATATGCTTAGTACACTTGGCTTTAATTTTAGGCAGTCCTCATCCCATCTTTCGGCTAATTGATATGCCTTATTACCACTTACTCCGCGGTTGTAGAAAACGAATGGTTTATCAGGATGATTAAATTGAAGTTGAGATGCAACTAAGAATGCATATCCCGATCCGAGTGCCAAGGGATTATGCATGGAGTGATCGTTTCGTTTTCTTCCGGCATCGGTAATCGAATCCCCTTGAAAAAGTATGATATCGTCTCTTTGAAGTTGAATACGAGGTGGGTTATCGATCAGTCGATTTACTTTGCTCAACGTATCGCCCATAGATAACGTTGCCAGCATGCTCAAAGACGCTTTCTTAAGAAATGAACGACGGGAAGCTATAATTTCTTTTTTCATAATCGCGATCTTATAATTATGAAGGTTAAAGACGATAAGGGTTTCTATAAGCGTAATGCAGGCGCTCATTCGCTTCTTCATGATTCGTGAAGACTTCCTTTTGCGGATCCCAGGTTAATTGTTGCTTCTTTTCCAATGCGATATTAGCCAAGTGTGCAAATACCGTCGAATAATGCCCTTCCTGTAGCGGGCAGCAAGGCTCTTTTCTGGTTTGCACACTATGTAGAAAATCGATTACCATGTTTTCGGTAATATCTAATGAATACCCCTTCGGAAGATTCGCTTGTGTTAAGTCAAATGACTCATCTTCCAGGTAATGATCCCATTTCTGAAATTGTCCCTCGGTGGTATGATAAATCCGATAGCCTCGATCACTGATATACATGGTTCCATTGGTTCCTCTGAACTCCAGTTCGCCATAAGGAAAGGGTCTGCCGCTAGACCCCTCATAAATACCTAAAACAGCCAGCGTGCCTTTTGAAAGTTCAAAACAGATCTGCATGGTGTCCGGAATGGTGCGATCATCATCAATCACAAAATTACCTCCCATGGCTGAAACGGCAATAGGGGTGGTTTCTCCTAACATCCAGCGCATCAGGTCTGCATAATGTACACCCCAATTGGCCATTTGACTTGAATAATCACTCCACCATCTGAATTTATAAGGTGCAATGTTATATTGGTAAGGCCGGTAGGCTCGGGGGCCAAGCCATAAATCCCAGTCAAAATCAACTGGCGGAGTTTCCGGTTTTTGTTTCCCGATGCCCAGAGGAAATAAATTATTAAAAGTATAAGAACGCGTTAAGGTAATTTTACCCAAACGACCCGATTGAATAATTTCGGCTGCTTTTTGATGCACGATAGAGGCTCTACGATGTAGACCGACACTGACGATCCGATCGCTCTGTCTTTGTACTTCTAGCATTTTCTGCCCTTCATAAACCGTCATACCTAAAGGTTTTTCGATATAAACATCTTTTCCTGCCTTGATAGCGTCGATGGTTTGCAGGGCATGCCAATGATCAGGTGTAGCAATACACACGGCGTCCACATTTTTGTCTGCCAATAGATCTTTATATTGTTTATAACGCTTCACCTGCGAAGGGAATTGCTCGCCCATTTGCGGTATTCTGGCACCGTTTTCTTCTTTAAAACGTTGATTAACTCGATTGTCATCTCGACTTAGGTATGGCTCATAAATATCGCAGAGTGCGACAACTTCGCAATTTGCTTGCTTCATAAAGCTACGTAACAGTTGTGTTCCTCTGTTTCCGATACCAATAAAGCCCATTTTTACTTTTTGGGTATTAGCCAGCGAGGGGATTGATAGATTCATCAGCCCGGCTGCGGTTGCTAAGGTAGCTGTGTCTTTTAGGAAAGATCTTCTGGATGTTTGCTTTTCCATATGTCAAGTTGTTATTTGAACGTTTAGTGAGATGTATACGTAAAGCGTGCGTCAAAGCAGAGAACTATAATGTTCAGCGCTTTCAAAAATACCACCACTTGTCGCATAGAAATCTTCATTTAAATAAAACACGCCCTGCTTGATTTTCGTCCAGTTCGCGTTATTCTTAGGATGATAGGTGCACATCCTTTTCCAATTAATATAATTCACATCCCCATTGGTTTCGATCAGCCCCATGCCTATATCAGGGAAAGGAAGCACCCTACACGCCAGGTTTTTATGCCAGTCTACAAGAATTGGGTTAACCGTTAAATCAGAACAAGAGCAGGGAATACCTTTTTCCCAGGCAGCTTTTGCAATTTTTATTGACATGCTAAGCGTTTTTGCAATTCCCTTTAATATAATAGCCCGATATCCTTTCTGTATAGCAACAATTGCCCCCTGTTCATCATGAACGCTTTCGTCAGCACCAATTCGTATGGGCACATCGGAAATGTCTTCCTCATTTGATTCCATAAGCGGTTCTTCGTACAATAATATTTGCTCGGAAGCACCAATAGATTCAGCATGTTGCAAGTACTTTAAAAGCGTTTCTTTTTTTTCATATCGTCCATTTGCGTCCATCGTATAAAGTACTTTGCCGTTCTTCGTATGTGGAGTACGGTAGTGCTGGAGTGTTTGGTGAATTTGTGTTAATCGTTCTTGATCGTGTAATAACATGGTATGCTGATCGCCCGGATAACCGGTTTTGATTTTGAAAACAAAGTATCCGGATTGAGCGGCTTCTTTAATTTGTTCCAACGGCATACCATAGGGTATTTGAAACATGACCGCTAATCGATCGCTTTTGGCGGATAATGCCGATTTATACGGTGCTGGGATAAGCGCGTCAAAAGTTTTAAGTCCATGTTCTGCAGCAAATAATAACCAAGCTGCATGGTCAATGCTTACATAAGAATTTAGTACGAAATTAAGATGCAGATTTTGTTTATTGGTAATGGATTTTCCACTTGAAATTAGAGCGGGGAGCATCTTTTCCAGTAAAGAAATGGGATGCGTAAAAGGTGTTTCTTTAACTAGATTTAAGGCGCTATTTGTCAAGGCATACATAAATGCATTACCCTTTGTTTCACTATACTTAATGAACAGGTCGGCATCTCCATATAGAATACTTTGATTGGAAAGACCAATACTTTCCAACCCGGAAGAAGCCCTTAGTTTGGTGATTATTTGCCATAATTCGGTAAGGTAAGCCCCTTTAAAGCCAAAGGGACGAATAAGCTTCTCAATTTCAAAAGCACTATCAGTTTCGACGATCTGTATCGTTTTATCTTTTTCCATTTTACATGTCTTTGGCGAGGAAATCTTGAGTGAATGCATGGTCCACTAAATCGGGATAGACCTTAAAAATGCGATCAATTTCTTCCATTTGTCCAATCGAAAGGTCTTCATCGCGGTCCAGACACCAGCGGCCCGATAAAAGACCCTGTCTTCGTAGTACTTCATGTATTCCAGGGATACAACCTTTGAAATGATGTGCCGCATCGAATATCACTGCATTCATATCGGTAATCTGTATGCCTTTGGAAAGCAAGGTAGAGACACCTGCGAAGTCGGCCTGTTTGCACTTTTTTATTTCCTCCAGCAAAGCAACAGCCTTGCTTGTGAAAACAGCCCAATGCCCTAACAAGCCTCCTACGAAATCTTTTTTGACCAGCTTGCCATTAACATGGAATGTATAAGAGGTTAATAAATCGGCAACGATATTATCGTCATTCCCTGTGTACAGTGCAATTTCGTCTCTACGACTCGAATAACAGAGTGCGCGTACCACATCTAAGGTTTGATATCGGTTGAATGGGGCGATCTTAATAGCCTCGATCGATTCGATTTCAACAAATTTCGACCAGAAATCATAACTAAATATGCGACCACCTACGCTCGGTTGTAAGTAAAAACCGATAAGGGGTGTTATTTTCGCCACCTCCCTTACATGTTCTAGAATTTGTTCTTCATCCCAATCGTTTAATCCACCGAGACTCAGCAAACCTAAATCATAGCCATATTGATTGGCTAACTGTGCTTCCTTGATCGCCTGTTTGGTATGTCCACAGATTCCGGCTATCTTTAAAAAAGGGTGAGGGGGCTGGTTACGCTCAATTTCTTCCGCAGCGATCGCTAACACTTTTTCATATAAATTGACTTGTGGCGATCGTATTGCAAATTGCGTACTATGTACGCCTATGGCTATTCCACCCGCACCTGATGCGATATAGTATCGCGTCAATTGGCGTTGATGGAATTCATTCAAGGTTCTATCTTCATTCAACGCGAGGGGATGCGCAGGAATGACAGTGCCCGTTTGTAAAAGTGATTTTTTGGCTGCTGATAAATGTTGAAAACTCATAACTGATGTTTTTATACCCGTTTTAAAATCGGCCTTGTCTTTCTTGAAAATGTGTTGGCTTCTCAATGGTTTTTCCACCCTGACTCAACCAACTCGCTGTGATCTCAATCATCTCTTTTAAAGTCACTTTTGGATAACCGAATAGCCGATGGGCCGCTGCTGCATTGCTAAGGAGGGCCGTTGGCTGCGTTTCGTTAATAAACCGGGGCACTTTGCTCAGTAAATTACCGAACTGGTTTGCTAACCATTGAATTGAAACAGTTTCTGGTCCCGTGACATTTAGAATTTTAGTGGGCACGGTACAGTGTAATAAAGATCGCAGGGCAATCTCATTAGCATCGCCTTGCCAAATAACGTTCACATTCCCCATACGGAGATCAATGGGTTTGTCTTCCATCACCGTTTTTGCGATCTCCAGCAGAACACCGTATCGTAAATCAACAGCATAATTGAGACGGTAAATTAACGTGGGAATTTGATACTTCTCAGCGAAAAATTGAAATATCCGTTCTCGCCCAAGGCACGACTGTCCATATTCTCCAATGGGCTCCGGTGCCTGTTCTTCTGAACATCCCCCTGCGTTTATCAATGACAAAGGATAAACATTTCCGGTGGAGAATACAACTATGCGCGAATTTTTGAAACGTTCGGCTATTCTACCAGGTAAATAGGTGTTCATCGCCCAGGTAAATGGCTCTTTGCCTGTTGTACCGAATTTCTGTCCCACAAGATAAATGATGTGTTTGACATCCGGAAGTGACTGTAGTTGATCCTCGTTTAAAAGGTCGGCTGCAATGGTTTCGACGCCACTGGTTTGAAGCAAATCCCTTGCTGTCTCATCTGAAAATCTTGATACTGCAATTACCTTTCGGTTTTTGCCAGCCAGTTTGGACGCTTCATGGGCTACTTTTGCCATGCTTGGTCCCATTTTTCCCCCCGCACCTAAAATCATAATATCGCCATCTATTTGGGACATGTCTGCTATTAAGGAAGCGGAGGGTTTGTACATCTTTTGTTCTAATAATTCTAAATTCTGCATCATCATTTTAGTTAAAAAAATAATTCATTGGCATTGCTGATAGCCAGTATAATTAATACGATTAAACCTATAGCGGCAAAAAAATTGATCAGTCTTGTGTTGGCGAAATTCCCCATGATGCGGGTATCATTAGAGATGACGAACATAGCAATGCCAATGAAGGGTACAAGAAATATCGTTACGCTTTGCGCAAAAACGATGAGCTCTAAGGGTAGCTTACCAAAAACAATGGCAATGGCACTGCCAAAAAGCATAACCAAGGCGATGAAAAAACGTACCGCTTTAGCATCCAATTGATAATCAAATCCGAAAGCATCTGCAATCAGGGTGCCGCCCAATGTGGCATTTCCAATTAAGGAAGAGAAGGACGCACCAAAAAGTCCCACTAAAAATAAGGTGGATGCATACTTTCCAAAGAGGGGTTCGAGCGCTCGGGCCATGTCAGACGCATTATTTACGGGTAACTTTTGCACATGCAGAACGGCGGCTGCGCAGATCATCACCATGATGCTCATCAATCCCAACATAATAATACCGGTAATACTTCCGTTTCGATGGCTGTCAGCGGAAGATTTGTTCTTTTTCCGTTCTTGCACTAAATACGATTGGTAAAATGCACCAACAATGGAAAAACAAGAAGCAAAGAATGCGATAACGAGGCTGATGGAGCCTTTGGGAAGCGAGGGAATGAACCCTATGATCATGTCCGAAAAGGAAGGTTTAATAAAAAATAAAGTAACGATAAACGAAAAGAGCATTAAGGCAATCAATAAAATCATCAATCTTTCCAATATTTTATAAAAACCCCGAAAAAATAACAGCGCAATTCCAATGACATTAAAAAGTATAATCCACATGGGAACAGAACTGTTATTGATTTCCGCTATGGAAATTCCTACACCGATTGCGTTTCCGGCTTGGAAGGATGTGGCTACTAAAAATAAACCTAAACCAATGATTATGGCTGAAATTTTGCCCCATTTTTTACGGATTACACAGAGCAGTGATTCGGGGGTAGCGAGACCGATCCGGGCGCCCATATGGGTAAATATGGCCATAAAAAAAATGGCGAAAATCACAATCCAAAGTAAGGAGAACCCGTAGTCTGCTCCTAGCTTTGAGGTAATTGTCATTTTGCTCGGACCGAATACAAGTGCTGCTGTAATAATACCAGGTCCCAAAGAAGCAAGCCAATGCTTGAAATACGGCATAGTTGGTTTACGTTTAGGGTAAATTGTGGAACTTGGGCCGATTTCTTGGTCTGCCATTTCTTGTCGTGTGTCTTTCATTTAATATCCCTCATTTTGAACGAGAATACCCGCAGCCGATTGATCAATCTGACGTTGGGGAATAGGAAAACGTTTCATATAGGCCTGTGGCTTAAGTGTCACTTTGACCGGTGTCTGATTCGCGTAATTAAATAAGCGCTCTTCTTCTTTCATTACTTCTTCAAATTTTCCCGATCTTACCAGGTCAAACCACCGCTCATTTTCATAAGCGAATTCGAGTCGTCTCTCTAGAAATAATACATGGAGAAAGTCCTGCGTATTTGTAATCGAAGCGATCGTATAGTTGTGATCGCCATTTCCAAAAGCCCTTTCTCGGATTCTGTTCAGTGCATTCAAAGCTTCCTGATGTTGTCCAAGATGATACAGCACTTCGGCATGCATCAGCAGAATATCGGCATAACGCAAAACCGGCAGATCAAGTCCGGATTGTCCTTGAGTATGTGGAATCGCATATTTATTGACATAGGGATACCAGATAGGAGGTACATTCGGTGTGTTTGGCGGGATCCACCATTCAGTAATGGTCGGACTTTTACGCGTATCACCTTCCACATAGTTTTTGTGTAGGCTCCAGGAGGGTAATGCAATTTCGTTTCCACGCGAGGCTATGCCGATAACGCCTGAATTTGGCAGAAAGGCTGTGGATAAATTATGACCATTCGAACCGTCAATATAGGTAAGCGAAAGTAGTATTTCCGTATTGTTTTCGGTCGCGGTTTTCCATAAAGAACTAAAATCGTTTACTAAGCTAAAAGACGAACCTACTTCATTAAAGAAACGATCCAACTGCGTTTTGGCGAGATCCCAATCTTGTCGATAAACATAAACCTTTATTAATAAACCGATAGCTGCGGCTTTATTGGCTCTTCCGTTGTCAATAGCACTTTTCATGGGGAGTACTTCAGCCGCCCGTTCAAGGTCTTCAATAATCAACGCGAAAATTTCATCTTCAGCACTTCTACCAATACCTGCAGCCTCTTCAACAGATAAAATGCTTGTTACCTTAGGTACATCGCCAAACAACCGAACCAGATCAAAATAAAATAAAGCGCGCATAAATTTAGCTTCTCCCTCAAACTGTTCTTTCTGACCTTCGGCATAATCTGTCGGTTTCTCCAAATTGTTTAGTACAGCATTCGCTCGGAAAATACCGTTATAGCTTGCCTCCCAAAAGGTAGCTATTAAGGGGTTGGTGGCATTAACAGATAACATATCCATTTCGGGTGTGCCCTCGATCAACGTGTTGGCCGACAAGTATAGATTATCCGTTGGTACTTCTAAGATTTGATAGTCAGTTGGTTTTCTCGTTTGTAACCGGTTATAGATTCCCAACACGGCTAGATCAATATCATTAGCGGTATTGTAATAATTTTTCTCCGTTAAAACAGATTCAGGAACAGGGTTTAACAAGCTGTCATGACATCCACTTAGCAAAAATGCAAGGGAACATAGCGTATAAAAAATCTTCTTCATGTGATTAAAAATTAACATTTAGGCCTATGGTGAATATTCGATTAACAGGCTCTGAACCACTGTTGTAACCGGGCGTACTATTGATTCCATCGATTTCTCCCGCTGTATAACCTTCCGGATTATAACCGTGGAAATTTTTATCTGTGATCATAAAAAGATTGTTGATGGAAGCGTAGAGCCTGAATTTTTTCATTTTTAGCTTATTTGCGATGTGTTCAGGAAAGGTGTATCCGAAATTTACATTGCGAACGGCAAGAAAGGAGGCATTTTCGATATAAATACTGGAATTTGCCTGGAACTCAAGTTGGCTTAAGGCTGCTGCGGGCATCTTTCCGTCGCCCGGCTCTTGTTCCGACCACCATTGTCCTTCTACCAGGGAGCGACGCATTGCACCTAAAACATTGCCCTGATAATATTGATTCTCAAAATTGTAAATCTTTGCACCTAGAGAGGCCTGAATAGCAATACTCAAATCAAAATTCTTCCATGAGAAGTCATTCACCATACCTAAAATGGTTTTAGGCATATAACTGCCTAAGATAACCCGATCTTCCGGGTTAATACGCCCATCACCATTGACATCTTGATAGCTTGGATTTCCTGGTTTGGACCCTGAAAGAACAGGTGTATTATCAACTTCTTCTTGATTCTGCAAGACTCCTGTCGCTTGATAGCCATAGTAAGAAAACATCGGTTCTCCCAGTCGTAATAACCAACTCATACCAAAACGATCGGTATATAAACGTTCGGAAAGTCCGCCAAGATCAACCACCTTGTTCTTATTATGTGCAAAATTGAAAGCTGTCGACCAAGTAAAATTCTCTCCTTGAAAATTGCGAGCGCTCAATTCCAGCTCGACACCCTGATTGCGGATTTTTCCAATATTTGTGAGCCAGCTTGTAAAACCTGTGATTGCAGGAATGGATACGTTATATAATAAATTTGATGTGGTTTTTTGATAATAATCAACCGTAAGGCTAAGTCGGTTTTTCCATAGTCCTATGTCAAGGCCGAAATCATATTCCTGCGTTTTTTCCCAACTGAGTGATGGATTGCCCAGTGTGGTTTGCACCTGCGCATTGGACAGCTCATTATTCGGTGAATAATAGGTGTTCCCGATTTGACCCAGGTAATCAAAATTCCCAATATTGAAATTACCGGTTGACCCGTAGCTTGCGCGTAGTTTTAAATCGCTAATCGCCGGAAGTTTTTTCATAAACTCCTCTTGTGAAACTCGCCAGGCAACGGATGCTGACGGGAACCATCCCCATTTATTGTCCGGTCCGAAACGGGACGAGGCGTCCGTTCGCATAGAAGCGGATAGCAGATACTTGTCTTTATAAGCGTAATGAACTCGGGAGAAATAGGAAACTAATCCCCATTCGGTTTTGGATGTCCGGGTTTGGGCAGGGTCTATAATGGCATTGTTCAGGGTATGAATAATGTCGTTATTGAATGACCCGGGTACAGCCCCCATAGCCGATGATCTGGAGGTCGCTCTTTGATAAGACGCTCCCAAAATCGCGTCGAAATGATGATTATTAAAATCCTTATTATAACTTAATACGTTTTCATTCAGTAAGTTAATGGTTCTGGAGTCACTTGCTGTTCCAGTGGATATCCCGTTGGTTGAGCCCCACGTGCTTCGGAATCGGTCGGAAGAAGAATAGCTTAGGGTGATTCCTATGGAAGATTTTATTTTGAGCCCTTTAGCAAGATCGATACTGGCATACATTTCACCTATAGTGGTCATGGCATCGTCGAAGTAGAAAGATCCTTCCATAAACGCCATGGGATTGGTTTGACCGGAGACAACAAGGCCCCAATAATCACGTGCTTTCGGATAGGAACCATCTGGATTTTGAACCGGTACAAATGGTGGATACTTGACCAGGTCGATCATCGCATGGGGCGATAAGCGGTTACGGGTATAGTTTGGATTAAGCATCAGTCCCATATTCACGCGATCGTTGACCTTTACATCTACATTTGCTCGTGCACCGTAACTTTTAAACCATGTATTCTTAAGTGTGCCCTGTACGTCCTTTATAATAGCGGAAGCATAGTATTTTACATTTTCAGTGCCACCACTCACTGATAAGTCGTAGTTTTGAAAGGGGGCAGGGGATAAGAGGGCATCTTGCCAATTGGTATTGGCGTTGTTTCTTAGCGCATCGCTAACCTGATACTGCGGCGGGCGTCGATTGTCTCCCCAAACGGGAATGCTCGTATCCCCACCGACGTAGTTGAACTCTCGGTTTTGGTATCTAACTGCATAAGCGTAGTACTCGTCTTTATCCAGCCAATCGTCATGTCCCATTGCTGTTGAAACACCCCCATTGGCATTGATGTTGAGCACAGGCTTTCCTGTTTTTCCACGTTTTGTCGTAATAATGATCACGCCACCGGCTCCCCTTGATCCGTAGATGGCAGCGGAAGATGCATCTTTGAGCACCTCAATCGATTCCACATCATTCATATTGATATTGGAGAAGGAACCTCCAGGAAAACCATCTACCACCACTAAAGGGCTATTACCTGCATCAATGGAGCCCGAACCCCCACGGATGCGTATCAGCGGTGTCGAACCGGGAGCGCTGCGCGTTTGAGATACGTTAACGCCGGCCAATCTACCTTGGAGGGCTGCTTCGGGCCTAGCCAATGGGATTTGGTCCAGGTTTTTATTCTCAAGTTTAGATACCGCCGCTGTGACGGAGGATTTTTTCATGGTTCCGTAACCTATGACGACTACTTCATCCAAAGCAGAAATGTCTTCTTTTAAAGTAATGATTAGGTCTGCCTCCCCATTTATCGTATGCATTTGACTGATATAACCTATCAAAGAAAAGGTCAACGTTGATCCCCGATTCGTCATGAGGTTAAAATGGCCCTTAATATCTGTAGTAGCCCCTGTTTTATTAAGGGTGTCCCGGACTGATACCCCCACTAATGGCGCATTTTTTTCATCGACTACTTTACCTTGCATGCGAATGGTTTGCGCGGCTAGTTCTCCTATGGTGGAACAGGCCATTAACAAAAAAGCCAAAATTTTTGATGTTAGGTGATTTGTCTTTTTCTCCATAATTTAAGTTTTAAAAGCACTGGTTCAACTTACTGATCGTATAAGTTACAAATAAATGTGTACGTACACGTAGATGGTCTATGACATTAGCATCATGTATATATATTTAATGAACGATGATCCTACAGTAAGGGTTTATAATTTCGGTTACGTACCCGAAGATAGTTATTTAAAATTTACATTTCAAAATATTTTATGAATTTTAAAAAATAAGGGAATCTTATTTAGAATAGAATTCGTTGAAACTTTTCATTTTTCTGCTTGTTTTTGGACATAAGGTTGACCGTTAAATTAAAAAAGGAGGTTGTAATGTCACTTGTAAGAAGAACTAGCTTTCCATCTCTATTTGACGATTTTTTTAATAGAGATTTATTGAATTGGGATAAGGGGAATTTCTCAGCCCTAAACGTCACCGTTCCTTCTGTCAATATAAAAGAAACAGCAGATAGTTATGAGGTCGAGATGGCTGCACCGGGAATGAACAAGAATGATTTTAAAGTAGAGTTGGATGGTAATCTCTTAACGATCTCTTCTAGCAAAGAATTAAATGATGAAAAAAAGGAAGAGGGGTATGCAAGAAAGGAGTTCAGTTACCAATCGTTTCAACGAAGTTTTAATTTTCCAAAGGACGTAGTAGATGAGGATAAAATTGAAGCTAAGTATGAAAATGGTTTATTGCAATTAACCGTCCCGAAGAAGGAGGAGGCCAAACGAAAGGGCCCTCGATTGATTAATATCTCCTAGTAATTTAAAGCCACTGAAAAGTGGCTTTTTTTTTGCGCAATGACCTTACAAATGTCCTACTAACCGACTTCTTTACGCTTACAGTCATTTTTTACCCCATAATTGATCATAAATTGCCCCCTCTTTTCTGGTTTTAGGTGTTTATTTGCATTGATTGTAAACTTATAAGCTTTTTCGTTAAGAATCTATAAAGGCTGTCGATTTCATTGTAAGGACGAAGACGCCGGTTTAAAAAATGTTGCTTTGATAAACCGTCATTGCTGGATAAATGGCATGCGATAAAAGGATACTTCTTACAGAAGGGGAGTCAGATCTTTATTTAAAGTAGAAAAAATGATAAAAAGAATTGTCACAGGCTGCTTTTGGCTGGCCTTATTCCTTCATACAACATTAATGCAGGCGCAATCCCCCTCAAAAATAGCGAATGAGCCATTAATACAAATGGATTATGAACGTTTGGTGACTAGAGCAGATTTGTACTATACGGAGCCTGTGAAAAGGAGTGAAGAAGGGCAACCCATCGGGAACGGCCGTATGGGAAGTCTCGTATGGACGACCCCCTCGCAAGTGAAGCTACAAATCAATCGAGTGGACATATTTGGTAACAACTCTTCCTCCAATAATTTTTTTGAGCGGAATACGGAATACGTAGGTGCTGCGGCCAACGTCGATTTAGATTTTGGAGAACAAGTTTTTACGGTACCTACTTATCATCAACATCTTTCATGTTATAAAGGGATTTCCACAGTAAAAGGAAAAGGAATAACGGCCGAAGTGATGGCTTTGCCTGAGCAGGACGTCATCATCATGCATGTAAAAGATAAGCGCACCACTCCAAACCCCATTATGACGAACCTAGGCATGCTGCGGAAACCGATTACCGAACGAGGGAATCACCGCGCGCTATCCAAACTGGAAAAGCAAGACGATTATATGGTGCTTACTCAAGCGTTTCGGGAGGATGATTACTACTGTGCTTCCGCTGTCGTCATTGGTTTATCGGATTATGCAGGGCCAGCCGAACGAACCAATGAGTCCACAATGCGTTTGTCAAACGCACAAGACGCCACTGAATTTACTGTTTTTATCGCGAGTGCCGCCACATTTGATTCAACGGAAAATGTAGCTGCTACTGCTGTTGCCAAAATGAAATCGGCAAGAAAACAGCGTTACCTCAAGCTGCTGGAAGCCCATCAGGCATGGTGGGAAAATTTTTGGCAAAAATCGTTTATTCATCTTTCCAGTGCAGACAAAGAAGCTGATTATATTGAACAAAATTATACCTATTACTTATATGTCATGGCCTCGAGTTCAAGAGGAAGGTTCCCCACTAAATTCAACGGGATGCTGTGGGCTACCGGTGGCGATCTGCGGCAGTGGGGAAATGCTTTTTGGGGCGCCAACCAGAGCTGCTTGTATAATGCACTCTTTCCAACAAATCACATGGAGCTCATGGACCCTTTATTTAATCTATACTTCCATAATTATTTCTCCTTAGAAAAAGCTGCTGAACAGCAGTGGCGATCGAAAGGGATCTATATACCCGAGACTATGGGTTTTGATGGTGTACCTGCTATTCCTGATAATATCGCGAAAGAGATGCAATCTTTATATTTAATGGAAGAACCTTGGGCGCAACGTTCAGCTCGATTTATGGCCTATGCGGAAACAAAAATCCCATTTTTGAGCCGATGGAACTGGAAACATACCGGGGAATGGGTAGCGGGAAAATGGATCTATAAAGAGCGAGGTGATGGCCCGTATGGTCCGGTAAACCATCTTTTTTCCAGGGGTGCAAAAATAGCCTACCAATTCTGGCAAAAATATGAATATACTCGAGATGAAAATTGGTTGCGAGAAAGAGCGTATCCCATGTTGAAGGGTATAGGTGAGTTTTATCGAAATTTTCCGAATGTTAAAAAGGAATCAGACGACCGCTACCATATACGCTTCATAAATGATAATGAATCGATTTGGGGTGGACATAATACAGTGGAAGAAATTGCTGCTATGAAAGGCATTTTTCCGGTTTTGATTAAGGCCTCGGAAATTTTAAATGTCGACGCCGATATGCGACCGATATGGCAAGCATTTCTCGCGCATTTATCACCTTTAACTACCAATTTTGACTATCAAGAAGACCCCCGGGAAAAGGAGATATGGGTAGGATCGCTTCCTCCTACAAGTACGGTTCGTGGAAATGGAAAAAGACTTCCTGATGGAAATACAATGCCGGTATGGTTTTTCGATTTATGTAATCCAGGAGCTCAAGGGAATTATTGGGAGATCGCGAATAACACGTTTGACGCTTATTTTAAAACAGAAGAAAAAAAGAGTACATACTTGCATGTGCTGTCAAAACTGCCGATAGCGGGAGCTATTTTAGGAAGGGAAGATGCGATACGCTATTTGTTGCCGAATCAGTTAAGAAGAGCGCCAAAGCAAGAGGTTATGCGGAACCGAATGGATTTAAGTGAAGGCTTTTATACAACCAATATCCAACGCTTGGGTCGTGGAGCGGAAGCGTTACATACGGCTTTGTGTTTTAACGGGCCGACTCATCCTGGTGGAGAACCTATTATACGCGTTTTTCATGCATGGCCAAAGGAATGGGATGCGACTTTTAAATTGTTGACTAGAAATAATTTTCTGGTAAGTGCGTCGATGAATAAAGGATTTATTCGCTTCGTGGAAATCAAGGCGCAGGATAAACAAACATGTCGTATCCAAAACCCTTGGCCCGGGCAGGCATTTGTGGTATATCGAAATGGCATACAAGAGCAGGTAACACGAGACGACTTATTGATTCTCGACACCGAGAAAGGGGATCGAATTGTTATCATGCAGCATGGTTTTGAACCAGCAAGGATTATAATACGAAATTAATTGATTAAATTGATAAAGCTGATACCTAATAAATCGATAAAATGAAAGAAAAAGTTACCTTATCTTATAATAGATCTTGGCCATATTTATTCTTCTGGATGTTCTTATTGAAGATGACCGTACAAGGACAAACCATGGATGAGATGTGGGATAACCGCGCGAGCGGTAAAGAGCACCCCAATATCCAGTGGTTTAAAGATGCTAAGTTCGGTTTATTTATTCACTGGGGGCTCTATTCACATTTGGGAGGCGAATGGAAAGGAAAGCGATATTATGGAAGTGGCGAATGGATTATGAATCGGGCAAAAATTCCTGTAAAGGAGTATGAGGTTGCTGCGGCTTCCTTTAATCCAACTCAATTTAACGCGGATGAGTGGGCACAATTAGCGAAAGACGCAGGCATCAAATACGTGGTTATCACAGCAAAACATCACGAAGGTTTTGCCATGTTTGATTCCAAGGTAAGTACCTTTGATATTGTCGATGCAACGCCGTATAAGCGAGATCCGATGAAATTATTGGCAGATGCGGTTCGTAAACAGGGTATGCAATTCGGTTTCTACTATTCGCAATTTCAAGATTGGCATGATCCAAATGGAGGTAAAAACACATGGGACTTTGATGAATCCAAAAAGGATTATCAAACCTATTATCGACAAAAGGCGATTCCGCAACTGAAAGAATTAATGACCAATTATGGTGATTTAGGTATCGTTTGGTTTGACACGCCCGGTGGTTTAACGAAAGAACAGACGCAACAGTTCGTGGATAGCTTAAGAATATTGCAACCGCAAAGTTTATTCAGCAGCCGGGTAGGACATGGCTTGGGAGATTACCGAGATTATGGCGACTCTGAAATGCCCGCTACGCCAATAAAGGGAGCCTGGGAATCGATTTATACCCATAATGACTCCTGGGGTTATATTAAACATGATATGAATTTTAAGACACCGGAAACTATTATTCAACTATTGGCGGAAGCCGCATCTAAAGGAGGCAATCTCATGTTGAACGTAGGCCCCGACGGTTCGGGTCGCATCCCGGAATATTCAGTACGGTTTTTACGAGAAACCGGAAAGTGGCTACAGATAAATGGCGAAAGTATTTATGGTACAACGGAAGGGTTGATTCCTCAACAGCCTTGGGGTGTTACCACATCGAAGCCGGGGAAACAGTATCTGCATGTTTGGAACCGACCGCATAATGGAGAGTTGCTTATTCCGGCATTCAATAGGCAGGTGAAGAAAGTATATGCCTTGGCAGGCCGGCAAGTGCTTAACTGGCATAAACAAGGGAACGATATACGAATCGATTTGCCGACCTTCCCAATTGATGCAAAAAATACGGTATTCGTCTTGGAATATATGGGTAAAGTACCTACTGATGAGAAGGAAGCTCCTCTTATTGTTTCCGGTTGCTTTGACGAAAACGTATTGAAGGCTGCTTTTGCAAAGACGGAAGGAAATGCGCATATAGAAAATTTAACCTATAGTCATTACTATGGTGATTGGAAACATACAACTTGCGTTGTTGGTATGGCCAACGGAAAAACAGATAAAACCCAATTTGATATTCGAATAACGGAACCGGGAGATTACCAAATTATACTGGAATACGCTTGTCAACCTGAAAGTGCCAACCAGGAGGGGATGTTATCCATCAGCGATCAAAACTTCTATTTTAAAACTTTACATACAGGTAGCTTTGATAAAAAATCACCCTTACTTTTTATTAAACAACCTGTAGCAACGGTTGCCATTGAACGATCAGGACAATATATCTTGGATATAAAACCGGTAGCCAATGGACAAGAGCTGTTTAAGCTTAAAGCCGTGCTGCTAAAGCCTATAAACTAATCCATCATAGTTAAAAACCATTTTATACCCCTAAATAGAACGAAAATTACCCTTTGAGACGGCGATGAATTGGGATTTTTGTGCATTAAACCTAAATAAGGGCTAACCGCATAAACTAAAAAAGATGAAGGGTAAATTAACGAAAAGGCTATTTATAGTACCATTATTATTACTTCAAACCTGTGTTTTGAACTTTCATGCACGGGCACAGAGCAGTAATACTGTATCAGGCAAAGTAACAGGTCCTGATGGGGACACGGCTCCTGGTGTGAGTGTTAAAGTAAAGGGAAAGAATAAAGGTACCACGACGGATGTCAAGGGGCTCTATCAGGTGCAGGCTGAGCCACAGGACGTATTGATTTTTAGTCAGGTCGGTATGGCAACGCAAGAAGTGAATGTTAACGGAAAAAAGCAGATTCATATTGTATTGAAGGAATTGAGCAATCAAATGGATGAAGTGGTGATTGTTGGTTATGGTACACAGAAGAAAGTGAATTTAACAGGAGCCATTGCGTCCGTAGATGGCGATATGGTAAATAAACGGATCGCAACCAATCCGACACAGTTACTTCAAGGTAGAATGCCCGGTTTACGGGTTACGCAAGCGTCGGGCGAAGCAGGTAACGAGAATGTAAACCTGCAAGTGAGAGGATTGGGTTCTTATGGTGCTTCTTCTTCACCATTGATTATCGTTGACGGTATTCCTGGAAGCTTGACCAATTTAAATCCGCAGGCAATCGAAAATGTGACCGTTTTGAAAGACGCTGCTTCGGCTGCCATTTATGGTGCTCGCGCGGCAAACGGTGTTATTTTGGTAACGACCAAGCAAGGTAAGGCGGGGAAAGCTAAGCTGACGTATGATTATAATATTGGCATTACGAAAGCGTCGTCCTTACCGAATTTTGTCTATAATTCAGTCGATTACATGAAGCTCTATAATCAGGCGGCTAAAAACTCAGGTATAACCAATTCCAACGCGATGTTCAGCCAGGAGATGATCGATGCCTATGCAAATGCGACAGATAAAAATTTATACCCTGATTTTAATTGGTTGGATGCCGTATTTCGTACGGTCCCCGTACAAACACATAATTTATCGTTAAGTGGAGGAGGGAGTGGTACGACTTATAATGTTATTCTCGGTTATGTGGATCAACCGGATATCATGATCGGAACTTCCTTTAAAAAGTACAACTTACAGATTAACCTGAACTCCAAAATCAATGAACGGATCAGTTTTGGATCCAGCATTACCTTAAATTATGGTGATCGGAAATATCCGCGGAACGGTAGTGAAGACCAATTTCTTTCCACTATTAGTCAGTCACCACTGTATGGCCCGTACCTACCGGATGGTAGCCGTAGGTACAGCTCTCGAGCCTATCCCTTTCAATCACCTAATAAGAACCCGGTAGCCGTGGCAGAAAATGCCTTGACAAAATTGAACAATTACTATATGCAGGGTAATCTCTTTCTAAATGTCAAATTATTGGATGGCTTGGAATGGAGAACAAGCGGTGGTTTAAATTACAGCTTTTCTAAAAATTATACCTTTAAACCGATAGTTGAACAATACCTATGGTTTGCGGGCCCAAATGATGTGCCCAGTAGACTTTTGGACGTTGGCGGTCAGGGGTTGGAAGTTACCGATGATAACAATGTTTATCCGGTAGGTTATACGCAGCTTACCTACGATAAATCTTTTGGTGATCACCACCTGAAGGTATTGGCGGGTACGCAAGTGGAATATAATAAAACGCAAATGCTCCTTGGTAGCCGTCTGCAATTTCCCAGCAATGACATACCTGAATTAAATGCCGGCGGTGCCGGGCAGCAGACGAATGAGGGTGTTACTGAGGAGTGGTCCCTGCGATCTTATTATGGAAGAATAAATTACGACTATAAAGGTAAGTATTTGGTCGAAGGGAATGCACGTTATGATGCTTCTTCTCGTTTTCCTAAAGATTTAAAGTGGGCCTTTTTCCCTTCCGTATCCGGGGGATGGCGAATCTCGGAGGAAAGTTTTTATAGCGATAAGCTCAAAACAGTGATGAGCGATTTAAAATTGCGGGCATCTATCGGGACATTAGGAAATCAAAACATTGGTAATTATCCATATCAAACCGTGCTGAACTCATCCTACGCTTATCCTTTCGAAGAGTCACTGCAACAGGCCGCTCGTCAGGAGGCTATGGCCAATAATCGTATCAAATGGGAAAGTACCACCGTTGTTGATTTTGGTATTGATCTTGGCTTCTTCAACAACAAATTGACGGCTAATTTCGATTGGTATAATAAAGTTACTTCCGATATCCTTTCTTCCTCTACAGCCTTTCCATCCTATATTGGTTTGGAAGCGCCAACTGTCAATTACGGAGAACTTCGGAATCGAGGGGTGGAGCTTGGACTGCAATACCGCGAAACCTTTGGAGAAGTCGCTCTTAATTTAAGTGGAAATATCCAAGCCAATCGTAATAAGGTCATGAAATATGGCGCTGAACGTATTCAGGGAAATACGATTATTCGTGAGGGCCTGCCTTATGGAAGCTTTTATCTGCTGCAAAACACGGGTATTTTTCGTTCGGAGGAGGATATTACCAATGCACCGGTGCAACAAATACCAGCGAAACCAGGTTACCTGCAATTTGCAGATGTAAATGGTGATCATATTGTGGACAATAACGATCGCGTCGTGATACCGGGCGCATTTCCAAATTTTGACTATTCTTTTAATGCTTCCGCTACCTGGAAAAATTTTGATTTGACGGTGTTTCTCTTTGGATCGCAAGGACAGAAAATATTTGTCAGTGAATGGGGAATTGTTCCATTTCGACAAGGAGGAGTATTCACCCGCGATTGGATGGAAGATTCCTGGACACCCGAAAACCCAAATGCATCACTGCCTATTGTTGGAGCCGAAGGCACACCGGCGGCTAATAATGTGAGAACGGCCTCCTCATTCTTTTTAAAGGATGCTTCTTTTCTTAGGCTGAAAAATCTACAGCTCGGATACAACCTACCGGAAAGTGTTTTAAATAAAATTGGAATCACCGGGTTGCGTGTTTATTTCGCAGGAGATAATCTATTGACCTTTTCGAAATTCCCCGGTTTAGATCCCGAACGCGGTGTGTCTTCTAGTGGAGGTGCAACCTCGGGAAGATACGTTACGCATCCACAGAATAAAGTATTTGCATTCGGTGCGAGTATAACCTTTTAAATCATCATGTTATGAAGCTTACATTAAAAATTACTTATATTTCTTTCATTGTGTTTGCTACGCTTACATGGGGTAGCTGTACAAAAGACTTGTTAGAGAAGAATCCCACCGATAAGATCTCGGAAGAGAATTTCTGGAAAACAAAAAGTGACGCCGATTTAGCGTTGGCCGGATGTTACGAATTATTGAGCCGGGGATACAATGCCACCTCTTCGACCAATGCGCGTGGTGGATGGGGAGGGGCATCGATGTTATGGGACGGCCTCTCCGACGATGCTTTTGTACCAAATAGTTCCAATAGCTTTAATGTAATTTCTCGTTCAGGAATAACGCCAACAACAGGTGGGATGCAGGCAGAAGGTTATGAAATATCCTATCAAGCAATCGGTGCTTGTAATCGCTTACTTGCCAATATTGATAAGATAACAACGTTGAGCGAAGAGGAACGCAATAAGTATAAAGGTGAAGCAAGATTTATTAGGGCACACTATTATTTTTTACTTAGCCGATTATATGGCGATGTTCCATTAACATTGCAACCCTTGGGGCTGGATGAGGCGAGTGCGATGCTAGTGCGTACACCAAAGGCACAAATTATTTCAGCTATTTTAGAAGACCTTGATTTTGCGATCGAGCACCTGCCAAATACGCCGTATAGCGGGCATGCGGTTCGAGGGTCGGCCTTGGGGTACAAAACAAAGGTTTTATTAACGAATAAGCAGTGGGAAGCAGCGGCCGGGACAGCCCAAACCATCATGAATGAAAAAATATTTTCCATCTATCAAGGGGGCTATAGGAACCTTTTTAGAAAACCCGGTCAAAACAACAATTCGGAGATTATGTTCTCTGCTAAATTTTTGCCGCCCAATATGTATAGCCCGGCCGATATGATGTATTCCTATCTTAAAGCGGTTCAACCTTTGCACTATTTGGTTGATAGCTATGCCTGTATAGACGGCAAACCTATTACGGAATCTGCTTATTACAACCCAAGTAATCCTTATGAAAATAGGGATCCACGTTTAAAAGCTTCTATTATTTATACAGGTGTTTGGCGGGGACCAGATGCTGCCTCGGCCTTTGACCCCGTCTTTGAGAATGTGTTGGGAGGTTATTTACCACGTAAATATATTAACGAATCGAAATGGCCCACCAGCTATGCTACGCAAAGTGATCAAGATTGGGTATTTTTACGATATGCTGATGTGCTGCTCATGTACGCGGAAGCGAAAAATGAAAGCAGCGGACCTGATCAAAGCGTGATCGATGCTTTAAATCAGGTGCGTGCGCGCTCAGATGTGAATATGCCTTTGTTTAACTTGAATGATGGTTATAGCCAGGAAGAACTTCGGGCGGTTATCAGGCAAGAAAGACGAGTTGAACTGGCCTTGGAAGGACAGCGTTATTTTGATCTAAAACGGTGGGGAATTATAAAGGAGGTGATGGATACAATTCAAGATCCCGATGGTGCTGCTAGGTTATTTCAAGCGCGTGATACCTTATGGCCGGTGCCGCAATCGGAAGTTGATATTGCTCGTAGTTTAGGAAATGACGGTTATAAACAGACACCTGGTTTTTAAATTTAACGTTTACTGAAATGAACAAGTGCAGACAATCTTGCTGGATGTTTTTGCTCGTAATGAGTATCACATTTTCTTTAAAACCATTGAAGGCACAACTGCTGGTAGAAAAGGATAACAAACGAATGAAATGGTGGACCGAAGCTCGATTTGGGATGTTCATCCATTGGGGGGTATATGCACAGTTTGCGGGTGTTTATAACGGACATGAACAGGCACGAGGTGGCGCCGAATGGATCATGAACCGGTGTAAAATTCCAGTAGCTGTGTATCAGGCAGAGGCCAAAAAATTTAACCCGGTTCATTACAATCCGGATGAGTGGGTAAGAATGGCCAAGGAGGCGGGGATGAAATACTTAATCATCACAGCCAAACATCATGACGGATTCGCCTTGTTCAAAACGGCCGCGAGTAAATGGAACGTGGTAGACGCGACGCCTTATGGTCAAGATTTATTAAAACCTTTGGCCGAAGCTTGTAAAAAATATGGTATAAAATTGGGTTTTTATTATTCCCAGGCTCAAGATTGGAACAACCCAGGTGGTTCAGCGGCAAGAAAGCTGATGCGGGAAGGCTGGCCTAATCCCGATTCTACCCGGATTGATGCTTATACCCTGGCGCACAAAGGTCATTGGGATCCCGCACAAGAGACGGCCAGCTTTGATGAATATATAAACGGGGTCTCGGTCCCTCAGGTAAAAGAACTGCTTAGTAATTACGGTGATATTGCAGTGCTGTGGTGGGATACTCCTACCAATATGACGGATGAAGCGGCTCGTAAACTACAGGCGCAATTGAAACTACAACCCAATATCATTACCAATGATCGATTGAAGAGGCCTAATTTTCCGGGTGATACCAAAACGCCTGAACAAAAGATTCCGGATTTGACGGAATTGGACGGAAAGTACTGGGAAACTTGCATGACCATGAACGGTACCTGGGGGTATCGGACTTCAGATAGCAACTGGAAATCCACGGAAACGCTTATCCGAAACTTAATCGATATTAGCTCCAAGGGAGGTAATTATTTGCTGAATATTGGTCCTCAGCCAGATGGTGCTTTCCCTGCTGCAAGCATCGAACGACTGCGCGAGATCGGTAACTGGATGAAAGTAAATGGGGAAGCAATATATGCATCGAAAGCAAGTCCGCTCGGCCCATTGAATTGGGGTCGATGTACGATGAAAAGTGCCGGAAAGAATACCCTTCTGTATTTATCGGTATTTGATTGGCCCTCTGATGGAAAACTGCTTGTTCCAGCCATTAAAAGCAAAATTATCTCTGTTAAACTTTTGGCCTCTGAGCAAAATTTAAACATGCATACCAAAGGAGAACTTAGCTGGATTGATCTTCCTGCGCACGCACCTGATCAGATTGCAACCGTAATCAAACTGGAGTTGAAAGGTTCTATTGACCCGGTCAAACCGGGACTACCTACAAGGGAGATGAAAAGCGGTGCATTGGATTAGATGATTAGTTGGGTAGTTGAATGGTTGAGTAGTTAAATAGTTGAATAGTCGAATGGTTAATACGTTATGTTTAAATTAAAATATTACTTATTGTATACACTTTTTTTTATAGGTCCCTTTTTTACTTCTCAGGGTCAAGAAACCCACCGTATTGATGAAAATTGGGTATTTTTAAAGAGTGATTTGGGGGGTGTTTGGGAGGCCGTGAGACCTGTTGGAAAGGGAAATCCGGAAGCGGTTCCGAGTTGGCAAATGGTCAATCTTCCTCATTGTTTTAACGCTATGGATGCAGTCGATCCTGATGTAAGTTATTATCAGGGTCCTGGGTGGTATCGAAAAAAAATACACGTCGATAATCCTTATCAAAATGGGCGCACCTTGTTACATTTTGAAGGTGTCGGACAGAAAACGGAAGTCTATGTTTATACAACAAAAATAGGCGAGCATATCGGCGGCTATGATGAATGGACGGTGGATATTACGGATGCGGTAAAAGCCTTTTACGAAAACCCGATAAGTAAAGAACAGTTCCAGGGACAGGTCCCTATTGCTATTCGTGTTGACAATTCCCGCGATTTGGAAATGATACCTTCGGATCTTTCTGATTTTAATCTTTATGGTGGTATCTATCGGCATCTCAATTTGCAGTACGTGCCGGAAATTGCTATTGATCGGCTATCTGCTCACGTAAATGTCGATTCGCAAGGGAAGGAAGGAACGCTCCAAGTACATATACGACTTTCAAATGCTACCCTTAGTTCAAACTTGAAACTCAAGATGCGTCTGTTGGATCCGCAAGGAAAACAAGTAGCACAACTGGAAGATGAATTTTCAACGCAAGGGGGTGAAATTAATCCCGCTGAACTAACCATCAAAAAACCAGCTTTATGGAGCCCTGATCAACCATCATTGTACAAGCTGGTGGTAACAGCTAAAACGGAAACCGCTAGTTATGTGATGGAAGAAAAACTAGGTTTCCGTCACATTGAATTTAAAGAAAGGGGACCGTTTTATTTGAATGGACAACGTTTGTTACTACGCGGCACACATCGTCATGAAGATCATGCAGGAGTTGGCGCGGCAATGACGGATTCAATGATTCTTGCGGAAATGAAACTCATCAAGGAAATGGGTGTTAATTTCATCCGTTTAGGTCATTATCAACAGTCGAAACTTGTTTTGAACGCTTGTGATAGCCTCGGTATCCTGGTTTGGGAAGAAATCCCCTGGTGTCGAGGTGGGCTAGGAGGAGCACCTTATCGAAAGCAGGCACGACAAATGTTGACCAATATGATCGAACAGCATTATAATCATCCGTCTATCATCATTTGGGGTTTAGGGAATGAAAATGATTGGCCAGGTGATTTTCCGGTATTTGATAAAGAGAGGATAAGGGCCTTTATGAAGGAACTCAATGAGTTGGCTCACCGATTAGATCCCTCGAGAAAAACGGCTATCCGTCGATGCGATTTTTGCAAGGATATTGTAGACGTTTATTCACCATCCATTTGGGCAGGTTGGTATAGAGGCTTATACACCGATTATCAACAGGCATCCGAAGAGGAAATGAAAAAGGTAAATCATTTTCTTCATGTGGAATGGGGAGGAGACAGTCATGCACGTAGACATGCCGAAAATCCCGATAAAGCCTTGGCGAAGATTACAGCAAGCGATGGGGTGGACGAAAGAGCGGGTGATGCTTCTTTATATGGCGGAGCAGCAAGGGTTTCAAAGGATGGCGACTGGAGTGAAAGTTATATCTGTAATCTGATTGATTGGCATTTGAAAGAGCAGGAAAATATGTCCTGGTTAACGGGGACAGCTTATTGGCCTTTTAAAGATTTCTCTACACCGGTGAGACCGGATAATCCCGTACCTTACGTGAATCAAAAGGGTGTAGTGGAACGTGATTTGAATAAGAAAGAAGCGTATTATGTATTCCAGTCCTATTGGACAGAAAAAACAATGGTACATATCTATGGACATTCTTGGCCAACGCGTTGGGGAGATCCAGATGAAGAAAAAATGATTAAGGTGTATTCCAATGCAAAGGAAGTGGAACTTTTTGTTAATGGGAAAAGTGTAGGCCTTAAAAAAAGAAATACACAGGATTTTCCTGCTGCGGGCTTGCGGTGGATGGTAAGACTTCGTGCGGGGGAGAATCATTTTAAAGCCGTTGCAAAGAACGGAAAGGAGATGGTAAGCGATGAACTCACACAAAACTATCAAACGGCAAAATGGGGTAAACCGGCGCAAATGGATCTAAAGGAAATCGGCCGTGAGGGTGATATGATCACCATTCAAGCGAGCTTATTGGATACGAAAGGTGTCCCCTGTTTAGATGCCCAAAACTGGTTGCATTTTTCGGCTATAGGTGATGGAAGTTTAATCGATAATCAGGGAACCTCTGACGGCTCGCGAAAGGTGCAGGCCTACAACGGTCGGGCATTGATTAAGATCCGTCTACCGAAGGGAAAATGCGTTGCCAGTGTACAGTCGGAAGGAATGAAAACGGCCTTCGTAACCTTAAATTAGTAGATATCGTTGCGTCATTAAATAGTAGAGTAGTTAAATGGTTGAGTAGTATAGTGGTTGAATAGTGAGGGTCTACATTTTAGCATTGAGCGATCGGACGTTTGATAAATACTAAGGAATGTCAACGACGATTTGAATCCAAATTTAAGCACTGAATAAAAACCAAATGGAAAATGAATAAACCTAAGATCTCTCTTTTTGTGTTCCTAAGCTGTGTCTTTGCCACATTCGTGGGGAATACCCAGGAGCAGGAAAAGTTATTAAAATTATGGTATAGAAAACCGGCATCGGTATGGGAAGAGGCTTTGCCATTGGGCAATGCTAAAACCGGGGCCATGGTGTTTGGCGGAATTCGGGTGGAACGTTATCAACTGAATGACAATACACTTTGGTCGGGTTTCCCCAATCCGGGTAACAACCCGAACGGCCCTCGTGTACTTCCGCAGGTACGAAAGGCTATTTTTGAAGGGGACTATGAAAAGGCAACAAGTTTATGGAAACAAATGCAAGGGCCCTATTCGGCTCGGTATTTGCCACTTGGCGATCTGCTGCTGGATTTTCATCGGAATGATTCACTTGCTTCGTTTTATCAACGTGATTTAGATCTCGACAACGCCGTTTCAACGGTAAAATACACCTACCAAGGCGTCTCTTACACGCGCGAAAGCTTCATCAGTTGGCCGGATAAAGCAATGGTCATTCGTATAACCGCCGACAAGCCCGGTGCAATAACTTTTGATGTTGCATTAACGAGCAAACTGAAATATGAAACAAAGGCGAAGGATGATGATTATTTAATACTTCGGGGAAAGGCGCCTAAATTTGTGGCAAATCGTGATTATGAACCGAAACAGGTTGTTTATGATGAGGCGAATGGGGAAGGGATGAACTTTGAAGTTCATGTAAAAGTACAGACCGTAGGTGGGAAAAGCCTCGCTAACAATAATAGCTTACGTGTTTCCGGAGCCAATTCAGTTACACTTTGGTTAACAGAAGCAACTAGCTTTAACGGGTTTGATAAGTCTCCCGGACTGGAGGGCAAAGATCCTGCTCGCGAAGCAACCACTTGTATGAACCGAGTTTCAAAATTGAATTATGAGGATGTAAAATCGAAACATATCGCTGATTACACATCGCTGTTCCATCGGGTGGCCATCAATCTGGGGAACGATGTGGAAGCCTTGAAACTACCGATCAATGAAAGGATGCTACGGCTGGCTAAGGGGAAATCGGATCATGCACTGCTGGCTTTATACTATCAATATGGTCGTTATCTATTGATTGCCAGCTCGCGTCCAGGTAGTAGGCCTACCAATTTACAGGGAATATGGAATGATCACGTTCAACCTCCCTGGGGAAGTAATTACACGACCAATATCAATACCGAAATGAATTATTGGTTAGCTGAAAATACGAATCTTTCGGAATGCCATCAACCTTTGTTCGATTTTATGAAAGAACTGGCGGTTAACGGGGCAGTAACAGCGAAAGTGAATTATGCGATCGACACTGGTTGGGTCGTTCATCATAATACTGATTTATGGGCAAAGACATCCCCACCCGGGGGATACGATTGGGATCCCAAGGGTATGCCACGCTGGTCGGCATGGCCCATGGCGGGTGCTTGGTTTTGCACGCATCTTTGGGAGCATTATCTTTATACAGGGGATAAAAAATTTCTGAAGGAGGAAGCCTATCCTTTGATGAAAGGAGCCGCCTCTTTTATGCTGGCTTGGCTCACAGAAGATCCTGATAGTCATTATCTGGTAACCAATCCTTCTACCTCGCCCGAAAATACGATTAAAATCAAGGGTAAGGAATATCAATTGAGTATGGCATCAACCATGGACATGGCTATTATTCGCGAACTATTTAACGCGTGTATGCATGCAAGCGATATTTTACAAATCGATCCGAATTTTAAGGCAAAATTAACGACAGCAAAGGCTAAACTTTATCCTTACCATATCGGCCGGTATGGCCAATTGCAGGAATGGTATCAAGATTGGGATGATCCGCAAGATAAACATCGCCATATCTCTCAGCTTTTTGGTCTTTATCCAGGTAATCAGCTATCCATCGGTGGTACGCCTAAACTGGCGGCCGCGGCTAAGCAATCGTTGCTTCATCGAGGTGATGTGAGTACGGGTTGGTCCATGGCTTGGAAGACAAATTGGTGGGCGCGTCTACAGGACGGAAATCATGCTTATAAGATCTTGAAGGATGCGTTGCGCTACATCGATCCCAAAGAAGAAAAAGAGCAGATGAGCGGGGGTGGGGCTTATCCCAATCTTTTTGATGCACATCCACCTTTTCAAATTGATGGAAATTTTGGTGCTACTGCCGGCATCACTGAAATGTTGCTTCAAAGCCACGCAGGTGAAATTCATTTATTACCTGCCTTGCCGGATGCTTGGCCAAGTGGCGCCATTAAAGGCATAAAAGCACGTGGAAATTTTACCGTTGAAATCGACTGGGCGCAAGGGGATTTGACTCGCGCACTGATCCATTCAACGTTAGGTGGTACTTGTCGTTTGCGAACCTCTGTACCGGTTAAAGTGTTGGAAACTACCGTCGCTAAGGTAAGCGTCCCAAATGATTTATTAATAAAACCTGAAGAACTTCCGATCGTAGAAAATCAGCAGACATCTTTGCAGACGCTCCACGTGAAAGAGACTTATGTAATAGATTTCCCAACGGAAAAAGGAAAA
Organism: Olivibacter sp. CPCC 100613; assembly: GCF_036959255.1. Classification (NCBI taxonomy): domain Bacteria; kingdom Pseudomonadati; phylum Bacteroidota; class Sphingobacteriia; order Sphingobacteriales; family Sphingobacteriaceae; genus Olivibacter; species Olivibacter sp. CPCC 100613. The sequence continues at coordinate 625,118 of NZ_JAWMTI010000003.1, read as the reverse complement.
ACATATACGATTGTACCTTTATAAAGCTAGTTAATGAAAAATGTATGCTCTTATGGACTTTTGTTCTTTCTGCTCATCACCTCGTCCAAAACTATTGGACAGGAAATTCAATGGACGGAAGTCTTACCCGGTGTTTGGAAGGGTGTGGTAGGGACGCCGGAGTCCTATAATTTGTTACGTGCTGCGGGCGTAACGCCACGAGCAGCGGCAATCCAAGCGTTGGATACCCCGTCTTTTCCGCTCCTACAGCAGGAGATCAATGCGAGCACAGTTGACGGAAAAACGTACCTACATTTCCCTTTAGACTCACTGGAACAATTATTTGGTTTCGGACTCAACTTTCAATCAGTGCATCAACGTGGAAAGATTCTACGCCTCCATGTTGATCACTACGGAGGCGTCGATAATGGTAGAACACATGCTCCTACACCTTTTTATGTTTCTTCAAGGGGCTATGGGGTTTTTGTCAATAGTGCACGTTACTTGGAGGTATACGCGGGCTCCGCTGTCCGAAAGGATAGTAAACACCCACCACAGGCGAAAGACCGGAATATGGATAAAACGTGGACAGCTCGTCCCTATAGTGACGCGGTAGAGATATTAGTTCCGGCTGCTGGGGTTGAGTTTTATATTTTTGGAGGACCGAAACCTTTAGATGCGGTACGCCGTTTCAATTTGTTTAATGGAGGAGGTATCTTGCCTCCGCGTTGGGGATTGGGTTTTACCCAGCGTGTCCAACGGCTGTACAATGCTGCAGAGGTAGAGGAAGAGATAAAGGCCTTTGAAGAAAGGGGCTATCCATTGGATTTTGTCGGCCTGGAACCGGGGTGGCAAAGCAAATCTTATCCTTGTACTTTTGAGTGGGATCATAAACGCTTCTCCGATCCAAAAGCATTTGTACAGAAATTGTTGAAAAAAGGTATTCGGATTAATCTATGGACCAATCCTTACGTTTCACCTGCTTCACCCATTTTTAAGGAAATCGAACCTTTTACAGCATCCCACACAGTATGGGTGGGGTTGGTTCCCGACTTGATGATGCCGCAAGCGAGAAACATCCTCTTTTCTCAGTGGCAGCGAAGCCAAGTTGATATAGGCGTCAGCGGTTATAAAATTGATGAAGTTGACGGTGGCGACCACTATCTGTGGCCGGATGTCGCGTCTTTCCCTTCGGGTTATACGGCCGAACAGATGCGGCAGACTTACGGGGTGCTTATGCAACGCTATAGCACCGAGTTATATAAAAAGTCAAACAAACGTACCTATGGTTTGATACGCGGATCAAATGCAGGTGCTGTCTCTTTCCCTTATGTTATTTACAACGATTATTACAAACACGAAGATTTTATTACAGCCTTAATCAACAGTGGATTTGCAGGCGTGTTATGGACACCCGAAGTACGCGCTTCTAAAAGTGCGGAGGAATGGTTACGACGCTTTCAGTCTAACATTTTCTCTCCGATGGCCATGATCAATGCGTGGGCGAGTGGTACGAAACCTTGGTCTTTTCCCGAAGTGGAAGCCCAGGTAAAGGAGGCGGCACTTTTGCGGATGCGCATGATGCCTTATTGGTATAGTGAATTTGCTAAATATCATTTTAAGGGAACACCCCCGTTTCGCGCGATGAATTTAGAGGAGGGTTTTGCGTTACAAGAGTCAGAAAAAGTGTTAACGAAGGATTTGGAAAAGAATCCTTATGTGGAAGCGACCCACCGCGAAATTAAGGATCAATATATGGCGGGTGAAAATCTGCTGGTAGCGCCCATGTTTACCGGGCAAGCGAGCAGGGAAGTGCTATTGCCGAAAGGAAACTGGTATGACTTTTACACAGGCAAGTTTGTCGGCAACGGCGAAATGATTACGGTTAGTCCAGGTTTGGATAAGATACCGGTTTATGTAAAAGATGGGGGAATTATCCCTTTCATGCCGCCACTACTTCATGCGCCTAAAGCAGACGAACGAATAATGATCGAGCTCAGGCATTATGGCGAAAAACCGGGCGTGTATGATCTATACGACGATGACGGTGAAACGTTTAACTATGAAAAAGGGGACTATAGTTTTCGTAGGGTAAAAGTGGAACGTAACAAAGATGGAAAATGGAAAGGTTCCATATCGCCGCCGGAGAAGGGAAAGCCAAATACAATTGGAAAAGTAAGCTTTAAATTTATGACAACATCATGAGAAGGGTTAATTACGGTGCGTTCTATCTGTGTATAGTAATGGCAGGCCTGTGTATCTCATGGACTGATCTTGCAATAGACATGTCCTACGAGACGCAAGCAATGCAAATTTTGCGCAAACAGATTTTACAACAAGCGGAATGGGCCATGCAACAGCAGCCCTTAACGGTTACTGCAGCGCAATCGACGCGAAGTAGTGGAGGTAAACACGATTTTTTTTCAGAAGGAGACTATTGGTGGCCCGACCCCGCGGATCCAGATGGTCCTTATATACAAAAAGATGGGATGACCAATCCGGAGAACTTTGTGGCGCACCGAAAAGCAATGATTCGCTTTAGTCAAATTGTAGGCGCATTGGCTTCAGCCTATCGGCTAACGAAGGACGAAAAATATGTTATGCATGCATTGGAGCATTTAAAAGCTTGGTTTGTAAATCCTGAAACGCTGATGAATCCCAATTTGTTGTATGCGCAGGCTATCAAAGGGCGCTTTACAGGAAGAGGCATTGGTATCATTGATACGATTCATCTCATGGAAGTCGCGCAAGGAGTTCTCGTCATGGAAAGTGCCACCGTTTTTCCTTCCGATCTAAGAAAATACATCAAGGCCTGGTTCACGGATTATTTACAGTGGTTAACTCATCATCCTTATGGAAAGGATGAAATGAATGCAGAGAACAATCATGGCACCTGTTGGACAATGCAGGTGGCTTCTTTTGCCAGGCTTGTGGGGGATGAGCAATTGCTGGAATTTTGCCGCGAACGATATAAAACAGTCTTACTCCCCAATCAAATGGCGCAAAATGGCAGCTTTCCACGTGAGCTTAAACGCACGAAACCTTACGGTTATTCACTTTTTAATCTAGATGCGATGGTTATGTTATGTCAAATAGCGTCTGATACAAGTGACAACTTGTGGGATTTTCAGTTAGTGGATGGACGTTCGATTAAGAAAGGAATGGCCTTTATGTATCCTTATATAAAAGATAAGCGGTCTTGGCCTTATGCAAAGGATGTAATGTATTGGGATAACTGGCCGGTTGCACAACCTGCCCTGTTGTTCTGTGCTCAAGCTTTTAAAGAGGGAAACTGGTTCGTTACCTGGACCCAGTTGGATCATGCACCAAAAGTGGAGGAAGTGGTTCGAAATCTGCCAATTCGGAATCCCGTCATTTGGTTTAGGTAATTGAGTCGTTAACTGGTTAATAGTTGAGTTGTCAAGTGGTTGAATAGTTGAGTGGTTAAATGGTAGGATAGTAAAATAGTTAGTGCGGGTAGAAGACGATTGCTGAAATCTGATAACGGATAAAATAATGAGAAAACGAAATTACCTTTTATATTTTCCAGTCTTTGGTATTGCCTGTATGCTGAACACTGCGCTGTATGCACAGGATGTGGGTGACGAGGGAACAAAAATGTACAATGATCCAAAGGTGCGGGATATCACAGCTATTGAAGAGGCGAAAGCAGGGTGGTGGACCGCCTCCATGCGTAAGCACAACCAACGGATTGCCTGGTGGCGAGAAGCCAAATTTGGTATGTTTATTCATTGGGGGATTTATTCGCTGGCAGGTGGCGAATGGCATGGAAAGGAGGTAGGAGGTTATGCAGAGCATTTAATGCGAAAAGAAAAGATAAGTCGTGCTGACTATCTGCAGTTGGCAAAGCAGTTTAACCCGATATACTTTGATGCGGAGAGCTGGGTGTTAGCGGCAAAAAGGGCAGGCATGCGCTATTTTATCGTTACCGCCAAACACCATGACGGCTTTGCAATGTATGATACGCGATACTCCGATTTTAATAGTATACAGCAAACACCTTTCCATCGTGACCCCATGGCTGAATTAGCAGAGGCCTGTCGTAAGTATGGGTTGAAATTTGGTTTTTACTACTCACATGCTTTTGATTGGGAGCATCCGGATGCTCCGGGCAACGATTGGGAATATCATAATCCTGGAGGTGATAAATTGATCGGGGGTGCCAATTGGTATGATAGACATCCTGAATGGCTTCCGAAAGCACAACGATATGTAAATGAAAAGGCTATTCCACAAATTCAGGAACTGTTGCGGAATTATCACCCGGATATAATATGGTTTGATACACCTCATAAATTGCCCTTTTCAGAGAATCTGCGTATTTTAAAAGCAATACGAGAAATAGACTCAAATGTGGTAATCAATGGACGTTTAGCTCGGAGCACAACCGAAAATTTTGGGGACTATCAGAATACGGCTGATCGGCCGGCAGAGTTCTTTCCTGTAACGGGCGATTGGGAGGCGATTCCTACGACCAATGAATCCTATGGATACTCCAAATACGACCATAGCCATAAGCCAGCTTCCTTTTTTATTCGCTTATTGACAAAAGCGGCATCAAAAGGGGGGAATCTACTGATGAATATTGGACCCAAGGGGGATGGTGCTTTCGATCCAAAAGATACACGGATATTGGACAGCATCGGGCCATGGATCAACAAAAATAGCGAAAGTATCTACCGCACCGAACCGACTATGCTACCCGTTCAATCTTGGGGTGTAACAACCCAACGGAAGCATAAATTATACCTGCACGTCTTTAACTGGCCGAAGAACGGGGGCTTGCTGGTTGGTGGATTGAAGAATGAAGTCCGGCGGGTATACTGCTTAGGTGATCCGGGCAAAAATTTATCAATACAACGGATTACACCGCAAGATTTAAGCATCGAGCTTCCTGCCAATGCCCGTGATTCAGTTAATACTGTGGTCGTTATTGAACTGAAAAATGCAGTACTATCGGTAGATAACGCCCGACTTCTGGATGCAGAGCAGGAGAACCGTCTTTTGGCTTTTGACGCAACGTTAACAGGTAAAGGATTTAAGTATGGCGACGGAAAGAGGAACCGCTACTACGTGGATGGATGGAAGTCAAGTGAGCAAAAGTTGTCTTGGCCAATTCGCGTAATCAAACCTACGCGTTATCAGCTCAAGATAAAATACCTTGCCGACACGATGGGCAATAGCTATGAGGTGAACGTTGATGGCAAAACACTAAAGGGAGAAACCAAAATAAATAACTCAACTGAAGATTTTGTATCAGAAGTGCTGGGCGAAGTTACGCTTACCAACCCACGATGTACACTGGAGATAAAGGCCGATCGAATTAACAGCGGGGAACTTATGAAGCTATTTGAAATCCAATTAATACCTATTCATCCTTAAAAGACGATCTATGATTTTTGAATTCCCTAAGGCCTGTCGGACAAAGCGCTTCGATAGTTCTTTTACGAGAGCGCTTCGATTGTGGCTTTCTTTTTTATTATTGACAGAATTATCCTATGGACAGGTGTCTCCGAAAGAAAAAGAATGGTGGCAATTGGCCGCAAGGCAGTCGAGATTAATGATCAAAGAATTGGCTACTGTGCAACGATCGAATACTACTTTGGTCTCTCCCAGGACACTTTCCCAACGAGGTGAACTAATTGCTGTAAAAAGAGGGGATTGGACAAGTGGTTTTTTCCCGGGGGTTCTATGGTATCTTTATGCGTACACCGGTGATCGGTATTGGGAACAGGAAGCACGGAAACACACCAGATTAATAGAAGACGAACAATATAATGGTAAGACACACGATATGGGTTTTAAAATTTATTGCAGCGTAGGCAATGCTTATCGACTAACAGCCGATTCGCACGATCGGCAAGTGCTTATTCAAGCAGCAAAGACCCTGGCAACCCGTTTTAATCCGAAAGTAGGTTGTATACGCTCATGGGACCATAACAGTGATAAATGGGATTTTCCTGTCATTATTGATAACATGTTGAATCTAGAGCTATTGTTTGCTGCTACTAAGCTTACAGGAGACTCTTCTTTTTATCAGATTGCAGTTAGTCATGCAAACACCACCATGAAAAACCATTTTCGCCCCGATTATAGCACCTATCATGTGATTGATTACAATCCCGAAACAGGCGAAGTTCAGAAACGGAACACCCATCAGGGATATCGTGATGAATCGACCTGGGCAAGAGGACAAGCGTGGGCATTGTATGGGTATACCATGTGTTACCGTGAAACAGGAGACCCTCGTTACTTGGAACAAGCGGACCATATTGCGGGTTGGCTTTTTAGCCAGCCCAATATGCCGAGTGATCTGGTGCCTTTTTGGGATTTTAACGCCCCACACATACCAAACGAGCCTAGAGATGCCTCTGCTGCTGCGGTTATGGCATCAGCTTTATTCGAACTAAGTAATTTTAGTCGAAAAGGTACCGTCTATCGGGATAAGGCTACACGGATTTTAAATAGTTTGGGCGATCATTATACCTCAAAGCCAGCTGAAAATAAGGGATTTATCCTGATGCATAGTACGGGTTCGAAACCAGCAGGTATGGAGGTGGATAAGCCCTTAAGCTACGCTGACTATTATTTTTTGGAAGCACTGTTGCGAGCGAGGTACTGAAGGCTTTGGAATAAAATAAACCGAACCTAAGGCGGCTATCTAATAAATTTCCTTACTTTTACATTAGCCAAATAATGTTAACCTAGTATTCAATAAATGAAGCGGTTTTTTGTGAAGCTTTTGCTGACGGTGATGAGCCTTTTGGGAAGTTTGCGTATTGCTGAAGCAAAGGACATTCGGTTTTTGCATCTCGACGTAACGGAAGGTTTATCCCAAGGAAGCGTGTTTGCCATTGTACAGGACCATCAAGGTTTTATATGGATTGGCACAAGGGACGGTTTGAATAAATACAATGCACGAAAGTTCATTGTTTATCGAAACAACCCAAAAGACACAACTTCATTGGGTGATAATTTCATCCAGTCGATTGCTGAAGATAGTAAAAAAAGATTGTGGGTTGGTACTGGAAACGGCCTTAATCTATACAACCGTACGCTCGATAATTTTCAACGGATTCCACTGGCTAATGTCGAAACGGCGAATTCCTCAGGTGAGCCTGCTGTTCATTTTATAATGGAAGATCATTTCCACCAAGTATGGATAGGAACGAATCAAGGACTTTATCGCGTAAAAGAGGAAGGCCTTCGTATTACTGCCGAATTGGTCTTTAATAGTATACCCGTAGATATCGCCGGTGAAAGGCGCTTTTTTAAAAATATTCGATCTATTTATGAAGATAGTGAGCATAAACTTTGGTTTTGTACCGATGATGGTGTTATTACTGCGAGTTATGTATCGGACAACAGCAAGAAACTGCGAATAAACCGAGCTTATCCAACTTACACGACCTTGAAAAACACCCTGGATCAACGGGCTGTGGCAATTTTGGAGGTAAATCCTCATGTATTCTGGATCGCCACAAAAACCAACGGTATCGTTGTGTTGAATGAAAAAACGGGTAGTATTAGCCACCACAAGCACGTCGAAACAGATCCGCACAGTCTGCCTTGCAATGATATCCGATCGATTACGAAAGACCGAAAGGGAAGGTTGTGGATTGGGACCTTTAATGGTTTAAGTTTATATGAGCACGGGCAATTTAAGAACTTTTATGCGAACGACGATGATCAATATAGTTTAAGTAATAATTCAATTCGTCCTATATATCAGGATAAAAGAGGATCCATATGGATCGGAACATATTTCAGCGGGGTGAATGTGATTGATAACGATATCCCTGCTTTTAAAAATTTTGCCCATCAGGCTCATCGCAATAGTTTAAGTTATAATGTGGTAAGTTCTTTTGTAGAAGATGATTTAGGGAACTTAATAATCGGTACGGAAGGCGGCGGTATTAATTATTTGGATAAACGTCAATTTAAATTCAGTCATAGCAAATATGAACCGAGCAACGTGCGAGGCCTAAGTCACAACAACGTGAAATCGCTATGCTTCGATCGTGAAGGTAATTTGTGGGCAGGTACCTATGAAGGAGGGCTTAATTTAAAGCGAAAGGGCACAAATTATTTTGAACATATCAAGCATAATCCAAATGATCAGCGTTCGCTTTCCAATAACAGTATCTATGCTTTAGCAGAGGATCGCGAAGGTAATTTGTGGATAGGTACCTATGGTGGTGGTTTAAATGTTAAACGCAGTGGCGATCGAGCGCTCTCTTTTGACAAATATAGCTTGGATAATAAAACGCTTTCGTCCAATCTGGTTCGTTCCATTTTTGAAGATTCAAAAGGAAATCTGTGGGTAGGAACGCAAAATGGACTGAATTTAAAGCGGAGGAACAGCAATCATTTTACTTTTTTTACTTACGATCGGGAAAAGCCCCGATCTATTAGTGGTAATGATGTTATCAGTATACATGAGGACAAATTGCATCGCATTTGGGTGGGAACCTATATGAATGGGTTGAATTTATACCATCCGGAAGATGATAGCTTTACACGCTTTGATGCAAGCGTTGGCTTGCCCGGAAATAATATTTTTGGAATCTTAAGTGATGACCATGACAATTTATGGTTAAGTACCAATGCAGGCATATGTTGCTTTAACCCAAGCACCGGAAGTGTCCGAAATTATAATACGATTGATGGATTAATCGGCAATGAGTTTATCTATGGATCGTACCATAAACTTGCCGATGGTACGCTGGCTTTCGGTAGTTCGGCAGGCTTTACCTTGTTTGATCCCGATAGTATAAGCATCAATTATTTTGAACCACCCGTGGTTCTTACAGATTTACGTTTATTTAACAAAAAGGTATTACCTGGCAAAGAAAGCGTGATCAAGAAAGACATTTCCTTGATCGATGAGCTGACACTCAATTACAAACAATATGTATTCAGCATCGAATTTAGCGTTTTAAACTATGTACATGCTGATAAGAACCGGTACGCCTATTTGTTAAAAGGTTTCGATCAAGATTGGAACTATGTGAATACGCCCTTCGCAACTTACACGAATTTAGACCCTGGAACCTACGAACTGATGGTTAAGGGAACCAATAATGATGGAATTTGGAGTGAAATAACCAGCTTGAGAATCCACATTTTGTCACCACCTTGGAAAACGTGGTGGGCATATAGTTTGTACCTGCTATCGGGAAGCTTGCTCATATACTTTGTAGTTCGCTTTTTCCAAGGTAAAAATAAACTAAAGCATGAGTTGTTGCTAGAGCACCTCGCGTTGGAAAAACAGCAAGAGATACATGAAGCGAAACTAAACTTTTTTACGAATATATCGCACGAGTTTCGCACGCCTCTCTCCCTGATTGTTGGGCCTATTGAACGTTTGCAGCAAATCGAACAACTACCAACAAATGCAAAGTCATTATTGCATAATGCGTATAAAAATGCCAACAGGTTGCTCAATTTAGTGAATCAATTACTCGATTTCCGAAAGCAAGAAAGCGGTAGTCTGCATTTACAGGTTCAGCGAACAAAGCTCGTGCAGTTTGTGAAGGATATTATGAATAATTTTCTATTCCTTGGAGAAAAGAAAAACATTCAACTTACCCTTGAAAATAACGCAGCTAATGATTTTGATGTCTGGATAGATGGTGAGCAAATGGAGAAAGTTATTACCAATTTACTTTATAATGCCTTTAAGTTCACAGATAGCAATGGCTTGATAAAGATACAAGTTCAAGCGCGTTCTGCTAGTCTCGCCTATCCTTCGGGAAGCTATATTGTTGAGATTTGGGATACAGGTTGTGGGATTCCGGAAGAACATATTCCACATGTGTTTACGCAATTTTATCAGTCCAAGTCTTACGAGGATCAGACGTATATTGGTTCAGGAGTTGGTTTAGCTTTGGCACAAGGCTTAGTAAAAATGCATCACGGCAATCTTTCTGTTCGAAGTAATCTAGGGCGTCAATCAAATGACTTCAACACCGTATTTCAGCTCGAATTGCCATTAGGTAATGCACATTTTAAACCGACGCAGTTATTGGATACTAAAGACCGATTTGAAGATACAGGCTTAAAGATGAATGAATCAATCCAGGAACCTTTCACTTCCGACAGAATGAAAGGTGAGGAAGCGATCGATAACGCTAATCATCAGTCGGTTGTGCTGATTGTAGAAGATAATGTTGAACTTAGGCGATTTGTCGTAGAAAGTTTGCAGAACAAATTTAAAGTATTAGAAGCGGGAGACGGTTTAGAAGCCTGGCCTATTATTGAGTCGACACAACCCGACATCGTTGTGACGGACGTAATGATGCCTAAATGTGATGGAATCAACCTGCTTCGTAGAATCAAAGGAGAAAAAAGTACCAATCATATTCCGGTGATTTTATTAACAGCTCGGACGGCAGACCCCTACATGATAGAAGCTTTTAAAGAAGGTAGCGACGATTATATTACCAAACCTTTTAGCTTTAGATTATTGGCATGGAAAATTGCAAACGTTTTGGAGACGAGAAAGCGACTTAAAGAAAAATTTGTTCAAGAATACCTATTGCAACCACATAAGGCCGAAGTTACGGAAACAAACACCTTTATGGAAGAAGTGATCGCTATTGTCGAGGAAAATTTAAGCGATGATAATTTTGGTGTTCACACCTTGGCAAGTGAAGTGGGTGTTAGTCGTACGGTATTGTACCGTAAAATAAGGCACCTTTCAGGGTTGAATTTAGTCGAGTTTATTAAGGTTGTACGTCTTAAGAAAGCAGCACAATTCCTCGAAGCGAACAGTGGATTAACAATTAGCGAAATCGCTTATAAGGTTGGATTTTCCGACCCGAAATATTTCAGTAAAACTTTTAAAGCATTTTATAACATGTCGCCGAAACGATACGTTGAAGATTTAGAGGAACGAAGGAGCAAGCTAAATGCGATCTAAACGAATGATGATATTCAAAAAAGCCTTCGTTGTGTCGGGACGAAGACTTTTTTGAATATCCCTATTTGGAATTTAATTATTCACTAATTTTAACGCACCTTCGCTGTAACGCTGGCCGATGTTTGGATATTTATCGATCAATTGCTGAATTTTATCTAAATCAGCCTGATTAAGCTGAACATCCACCGCTTGTGCATTTTCTTCCAAATATTTTCGTTTTTTGGTGCCTGGAATCGGGATCATGTCCTCTCCCTGCGCCAACACCCAGGCCAAAGCCAACTGGGCGGATGTAATATGTCGGTCCTGGGCCAGTGTGGCAAATTCTTCCGCTAAAGATTGGTTATTAGCTAGATTTTCACCACTGTACCGAGGAAGCGTTCTTCGAAAATCACTTTCGTCCAAACTTTCAACTTGAAGTGTATTGGTCACGAGCCCGCGAGCAAGTGGCGAATAGGGAATTAAGCTGACATGAAGTGCACGAGCTGTTTCTAAAATATCCCCCTCCACGTCACGCGTTAACAAGGAGTACTCGCTTTGCAATGCAGCAATAGGATGCACGGCCTGTGCTTTCTTTAATGAGCTTGCCGAAGCTTCGCTTAGCCCTAGGTAACGCACTTTTCCTTCCTGAACCAGCTCGGCCATAGCACCAACCGTTTCTTCTATTGGAACAGTCGGGTCCACGCGATGTGCATAGTATAAATCAATGGTATCAATTTTTAATCGACGCAAACTGTTTTCAACCGCCACTTTCAACCAAGCAGGTGAACCATCAAAATAAGTTCCCGAAGCATTGCTCGGACCCGCTACACCATCCTTAAATCGAAAACCAAACTTAGTAGCGATGAAAATCTTGTCCCGATTCGGAACGAGCACTTTCGAAATAAGTTCTTCATTTGAACCATTTCCGTACATGTCTGCCGTATCCCAGAAGTTAATACCTAAGTCAAGTGCTTTATGTAAGGTGGCGATACTTTCGGCATCATCTGTCGGGCCGTAAGCAAAACTCATGCCCATACACCCCAAGCCTATAGCAGATAGCTGCTCCGTTGTGTTGCTCAAATTTCTGTATTTCATATGATTTTTTTTTAACAAAGATAAACTCAATGGAATGTTTCGTTCTATAATAATCAAACGACTTATTATAAAATTCACATATGGGCATACTGCTCCCTGAAAAGTCCGGGGCTTATTTTTGTTTGCTTTCTGAAAAAATTATTAAAGTAGGGTGGGTAGGCGAAACCTAGGCTATAAGCGATTTCGGAAATAGTCCAGTCAGAATGGATTAAAAGCGCTTTTGCCTCTTTAATCAGTCGTTCGGCAATGTGTTGTGTAGTCGTTTTTCCGGTACTTATCTTAACAGATCGATTCAAATGATTCACATGTACAGAAAGAATATTGGCGTAATCTTGCGCGGACCGCAATTCGAGCATTCGTTCCTGACTATCGATCGGAAATTGCCGTTCTAAGAGATCTAGAAATAAATCACAGACACGTGAAGCGGAGGAGTGTGGCAAATACCGCTGTATCGGTTGCATTTTCATCGCTTCGTGAATAATCAGTTGTAAATAGTTGCGAAGAAGATCGTATTTGTGTACATAATTCGTTTTAATCTCCTCCATCATCTTTTTAAAAATTTCACCGATTTTTTGACATTGATCATCGTTTACAAAGTAGGCAAAATCACCACCTACTTTAAATAAAGGAAGTTGATTTAATAAAAAATGTTGACTATCGGCCTGTAAAAAAGACCCGGTAAATAGACAAAAGTATCCCTCCTGTTTGTCGCTGATTGCTTCCCAGGAATAAGGAACCGATGGATTCGAAAATAAGAGTGCCGGGCGGTCAATATCGATCCACTTATCTGCATAATAAAGTCTTCCGGTACCAATGATAAGTGAAATTTTATAAAAGTCCCGCCGATTGTAAGGTGTAGACCGGAAACAATTTTCACGGCTGAACACATTAAAATGCCCTAAACCATTGGCATTATTGTTAGAAAGTCCAAGTGGGTTTGCCCTCGGATTTCTGTTATAAAAGTCTTGTATGCTCTCCGCTTTGTTGATCATATATATCCATTTCTCATTACCTAACGAAAATACGAAGATTATAGTCTTTGGTCAATTTCTTCCGCAGACCACAGAGGAGCTTGAATGCCATTGAAAACGAACAGGCGATGAAAAAAGTTGATTAATAAAAACGTCTTTTAAAAACGAAATCCCTGATAAATGTAGAAGTAAGATAACTACTCACTAGCCAGCTCCTTCTGTTCAATAGCTTTTCCAATAGAGATTAAACTCGCTTGGTCTAATTCCCCCCAAAGTTGTACCCATTCGTTGCTCTCTTCCTTTCGAATTTCGGCAAGCTGCTGGTCTTTATCAAAACAGCTATAATAAGGTGCACCATCACTTGTTTCCTGTTGATCCACGCGTAGTGTTTTTTCCGCTCCTTGAATATGGGCCTTTATATTAAAGGAGATGTCCGCTGTATCTGCCATAACGCTTGTTTTTCTATCCTAGTTAAAAAACAGTTAATATATTATATTGTTTGTATATTAGAATAGGCTTGCTTTGAAACCTGCAGGTCGAGTAACGATATACCAATTTGCATGAATACGCTTTCCCACGAAAAAAGGTGGCTCCATATAGGCCTCATATTATTGATTAGCGTGCTAAGTTTAGGGGTACTTAAGGTTTTGGTGCCCACGCTCTTTTTAAAAAAAGTTAGTGGAACGGTGAAAGAAATACAGCAAAAATATAGTGGAGAAGGCAACAAAAAACTCATTATCATTTCATTTGCTGAAGGAACGACGTTAAGGCACAGCTATGTAAATAAGGATTATCTTCCTAGTCCACAAATCAATAAACTTAAAGAGCAGACGCAATTAGTGACCTACACAACAAAAGGAGAAGGAAACTTGTTTTATGGCTTAGAACTGACAAATGGCAAAGTGATACAATCTAGAAGATGGGACTTACTAGCCGCTTATTTAAATCACTCGTTGGTTGTCTTTGTATTAATCGTGGTTCCACTTGGGCTCTATTGGATTTACGGAAAGGAGCTATTGAGGCAGAAGTGGGATTGGATAGGTTTTGTTACTTATACGATTTTGTTATCCTATATATGGGGGAAGCTGCATATTTTCCTTATGTTAATACTGGTACTCGGATTGATTCAACTAGGTAAAAGACTTTCAAAACAAAAAGAAGAGCAGGTGACGAAGGATATCGATCTACCTGCTCAGACTTAAATCATGCTTTCCATGCATTTCGTAAGAAGCGGAGCCAATTACCATGGAGTACTTTAGCAATATCATCAGCAGTGTAGCCTCGATTGTTTAACTTTTCTTCCAAGGTCTGTAGATCGGCAATAGTTTCCAAGTCGTAAGGGCATTGCTCTTTTCCAAAGGCACCGTCTAAATCGGATCCGATTCCGATATGATCGCAATTTCCGGCTATTTGACAAATGTGGTCTAGATGATCAATTAATACGTCCAGATTACATTGCATCTCCTTTGGTGTAGAAATACCTCGCTGCCAATTAGGAACCATCATCCACGCATCTAAAGCACCGCCTATAACAGCTCCTCGCTCAATCAGCACTTTTAGCTGCTCATCGCTAAATTGTCGATTGTGATTAACCAACGCTCGGCAATTATTATGGCTGGCCCATACAGGTCCGTTGAAATGATCTAACGCCTCCCAGAAACTATCATCACAAAGATGCGTAGCATCCAATATGATGTTAAGCTTTTCCATTTCTTTCAGGAGCTCGCGACCGGCAGTGCCCATGAAACCTGTTGCGTCTGTTCCTTGCGCATAACGACCCGGGCCATAGTGTGCCGGGCCTACTGCACGAAGCCCAACTTGCCATGCAATGTGTAAATGTTCTGTTGTTACGAGAGAATCTGCCCCTTCCAAACTAAGTATGTAGCCAATCGCTTTCTTTTCGGAGGGTATGCGTTCATCTTCCCACATGGATATATGCTTTTCTAAGGAAGCTACATTATTTATTTGGGTCATCTCTCCCTTCGCTTCCATAGCTTGATACCAAGCCAACTGTCCTTGTGTTTGAGCCCAAGCTTGTTCCGGAGAGTGCCATCCAGGTAAGGAGTTGCCCGGGGCAACGTAACGTGCAATTTGTGTGGCTACCACCAGGCCGATATTTCCTTTTCTCAATTCTGGTAAGGATACCACCGCTTTGCCTCGATCGGGTTTATCGGTTAATCCTTGTTCTCGTTGGTTGATTTCTTTAACTGCTTTCGTCAAATCGCGGTTCCATTCAAGCGCATTCATGCTCAAATCAAGATGGGCATCTATAATAAACATAGCTATATCGTTAAATTGTAATTTTTCGTCTTCTGGCGGTAATTGGCCATTCACCATTCCATCGATTGTCGGTAATCGTAAATGCGGTATCGTATAAGGCTACTGTGGGACAAATATGATGTGGTACACCATAGAAAACGTCGCCGACAGTATAATCACGCGTGTTGGGAACTTCAATAACAAGATGTTCCTCACTGTGAGATACTGTGCGGGCATCTGGAGCGTTCACAAAGAAAACGCGCTTGCTTAATTCGTTTTCCGAGGCAATGGCCTTATGCCCTAAATCTAAACAGAGCTTTGTATCGTCAACAATGGAAATGACACGACTGATAACAAATGCAGCCACTTGAAATGGCTGTTCTGAAAAGAGATGCTGATAACCTTTATCCCAAAAGATAAAGGTTCCGGGACTACATTCTATATCTTTTCGGGGGCTCGCGGCATGAATCGGAAAGGTAGGGGTTCCGCCGGCAACAATGGTGAATGATGATTGATAACGGTCATTTAGTTGCGAAACAAGCTGCTCGATTTCCGTGAAATAGCGTTCGCATTGGATTTTTCGCGTCTCCAAAGATGCATCATGTATATGCCCGTCATAACAATGTAAGCCTCGTATTTTCAAATTTGCGAGCGATAAGCTATGGTCAACGAGCGGAAGAATCTGCGCTAGTTGGACACCGGTTCGATTCATACCAACATTGATATCAATAAAAATACCTACCTGACAATCTTCGTTAAGGGCTGCCTGATGTAACTGTTCAGCGATGTCTCGGTGATCAATCAAGCAAGCAAAGGAAGTGTTAGGAAATCGCTTTATAAGTGTAATAAATCGATCGATGTTTGGTCCAACAGGCTGGTATGCCAATAAGACATCTTTTGCCTCACATGTTCCCAATAATTCTGCCTCGGCAATGGTGGCACATTTGAATTTGTTTATGCCGGCGGATTGCAACAGCTTGATAGCATCTGCCGACTTGCATGTTTTGATGTGCGGGCGAAGTTTATTGACAGACTCGACCATCGATATCAGCTGCTGAATATTATTTTTTACAAGCTCTGGGAAAACAACAAGACTAGGAGACGGTAGATGTTCTACATTGCTGATCCGATAAGCAGGCGTCATTTCGGTTTCCATATAATTACATGAGCGAATTGGCTAATTCCTATTCTATTTCAAACAGTGCTTCTACCTCCACCGGAATATTATCGGGCAAGCTTCCCATGCCGACTGCACTTCGCACACCGATGCCATTTTCTTCGCCCCATACTTTTGCAAATAATTCGCTGCAACCGTTAATAATAAATGGATGTTTTTCAAAATTGGGGGTGCAATTGACCATGCCCAACACTTTAATTACACGTTTTACTTTATTGAGACTCCCCAAATTCGTTTTGATGGTGGAAAGCATGGTTAACCCGACTTGTTGGGCTGCCAATTTACCTTGATCCATGTTGATCGTTTCGCCAATACGACCAATAATAAGGCTCTTATCGTCCTGAACGGGGCCATGTCCCGACAAGTAAAGGTACTTACCGTCAATTAGATAAGGTTTATATACCCCTAGAGGAGCTGGTGCGGGAGGCAAACTTAATCCAAGTGCTTCGAAATTCTTATCTGCGTCTATAAAATCCATCTTTTTATTTTTTGTTATTTTTAGTACGTCCATAAATGTAGGATATTGTTTCTATTTGACAAAACATTTGAAATACCTTAGAGGTGATACCTAAAGCTAACTGATGAAGGCCTTCATGGTTATGTCCTGATACTTAGCGCTTGATACCGGGCAAATCAGCTTGACTTTATCATAAATAAATGTAAATTAGACGAGCTAAATTATTTTATAACTTGAATATGGTATCTAGAAGAAAATTCATAACGCAATCGGGTTTGGCAGTTGCTTCTGCTATGATAGGCAATCAATTATTAGCCGCTTGTTCCCAAAAACGCCCTCAAGAGGCAGAAATAGGCTTGCAATTGTATACAATGCGAGATGATCTCGTAAAAGATGCAAAACAAACGATTATGAAAGTCGCTAATATTGGTTACGGACATGTCGAAACCTTTTACGATTATGGAACGGAAAAGGGTTCGGGGAAATATTGGGGATTGACTACAGAAGAACTCAAAAAATTATTGGAAGAAAATAATCTTCAAACCTTTAGTGGACACTATCAACTGAATGACTTTTTGTCAATGGGGAAAGGGCAGGACGATGAATTGAAGCAACAGGCGGAAATAGCCGCTAAGCTCGGTCAAAAGTACCTGGTTGTTCCCGTCCCCCCGTTTAATCTCGTTGATAAGCTCACCCTCGAGGACTTCAAGTTTATGGCAGCGCAATTGAATAAAGGAGGCGAATATTGTAAAAGTTTGGGACTTAAGATTGGCTATCACAATCATTTTTGGGAATTTAGAAGTTATGGTCCCGATAAGAGAACGGGGTACGATATACTCGTGAGTGAAACGGAACCGGAACTCGTTGCCTTTGAATTGGATATGTTCTGGGCAATAAAATCAGGTGCTCATCCAATAGAACTATTCGCTAAATATCCCAAGCGTTTTGAGATGTGGCATGTGAAGGATATTGATAAATCAAAACCAGAGGTGATTGTTGGCGAGGGGAAAGATTCGCTACCATCTATGGATGTCTTAAAGGATATCAAATTTGCAGAGGTAGGCACAGGTGCCGTGGATTATAAAGCGATTTTTAAAAAATCGGACGAAGCTGGACTAAAACATTTCTTCGTTGAGCAAGATGGGATTTACATGGAAAATCATTTTGAAAGTATCAGGTTGAGTTTTAATTATATTAAAGATAATTTGATTGGGAAATAGTTAAATAGTTGAGTGGTAGAGTAGTAGAGCTGTTTAGTGATTCGGCAATAAATAATAGAAAAGTAGCAGGAGCCGTAGCACCAACTATAACTTTGCTAAGTGATATAAATGAAGCTGACAGCTGATTTCCGATTGCCTAAAGCCTACAGCAGTTTGCCCGGAATCCGTTCGATCAACTCCGTTCCTAATATGATGGATTCGTGCTCATAGACGGGATATTTACTTTCAATGAGCTGAATTAAACGATCAGTCGCCACCCTGCCCATTTCAAAGGCAGGTTGGCGTATACTCGAGAAATCGGTGCTGAATAAATCCAGTACGTCACTGTTTGAAAAACCGGCTATAGCTGGCATATAAGCCTTGTCGCCATATTTTTTGATGGCCGTTAAGCAACCAATACTGAGGCGATCGCTCGCCACAAAAATAGAATCCGGTTTTTCATCCATCGATAAAAAATATTGAACGGCAGCATCCACCTCTTTTTGATTACTGCCTCCATGATGACAATACGTAATGTTAGCCTCCTCAATAGGAATTCCATTTTCTGTTAGCGCCTCTCTATATCCCGCTAACCGTTCCTTTGTAATAGAAAGATGGGGCGCATTCGCTAAATGAGCGATCTTGCGGTACCCTTTTTCTATCAGGTGTTGAGTCGCCATTTTTGCACCATTTCGATTATCGGAAGACACTTTGTGCGTGGCTAGCCCATCATAGATGCGATCAAAAAAGACAATTGGTAAACCGGCATCATGGAGTTTCTTAATATGATCAAAATTGGTCGTTTCAGCGGATAGAGAGATGAGAATACCATCTACTGATCGGTTTGCCAAATGTTTGACATTCATCACCTCCCGATCGTACGAATCGTGTGTTTGTGTAATGATGATATTATAACCATTATTGTAGGCGATCGATTCGATACCGTCTATTGCCTGTGAAAAGAAACTATTTGCTACTTCGCAAACCACCACGCCGATCGAATAACTCTTACGCTGTTTTAAACTTAAGGCAATAGGATTCCGTTTGTAATTATTTTCTTCAGCATAAGCCAGCACCTTCTTTTTGGTCTCCGGATTGATTTCGTAACTGTCACTTAACGCCCTGGAAACAGTGGAGGCAGATAGATTGAGGGCTTGAGCAATATCTTTTATCGTTATCGGTTTGAACACGGTCAGCTTTTTTGAATATCAAATTTAACGAAAATTGCCTTCAATTGCAATGATTCCTGTAGTCTAAATCGCTATTTTGTGCTAAATAGTAGATAGCGTGAATATTAGGTGCAAACGATACCGGTATCGTTTGCGCTAATTTTCTTCTTTTAGCGTTCTTTTCTTACTCATTAAATTCTGTAAACTTGCTCAAGTCACGCTTTGCAGCCATTTAGAACGAATCATTTATTACTCAAAAAATGTATAAGAAAACACGAACGCTTTTGCTTATTTGTTCACTTATTTTCTGTGCTTTCACATTTAAAGACGAAAAAATCACTGTATGGATGATGGGTGATTCAACCATGGCAATAAAGGATCCGAATAAGTATCCCGAAACAGGCTGGGGAGTACCTTTTGCTACGCTTTTTAAATCGAATGTAAAAGTTGAAAATAGAGCAAAAAATGGCAGAAGTACACGCTCGTTCATCAATGAGGGCCGTTGGCAGGAAATATACGATCAACTAAAGACGGGTGATTACCTTTTTATTCAATTTGGACATAACGATGAAAAGCTTGATAAACCGAAAGTCGGTACGGATATCCGTACCTTCAAAGCAAACCTGTGCATGTTTATTGCAAAGGCCCGGGAAAAAGGAGCAAAACCTATTTTGCTAAGCGCTATCGCGCGGCGTCACTTCGAGCAGGGTGTTTTGGTCGATACGCATAAAGGTTATCCCGCTGCGACACATGCGGTTGCGGACAGCTTAAAAGTCCCTTTTATTGACTTAACTGAAAAAACAAACGACCTATTGACAGGGCTGGGGGAGCAAAAATCAGTAACATTATTTCTGCACTTAAAACCTGGGCATAAAAACTATCCGGAAGGCGTTATCGATAATACACATTTGAATAGAGCGGGCGCGATGGCCGTTGCCAAATTAGCCGTAGAGGGCATGAAAGAGCTAAGACTCGATTTGGTAAAGGAATTAAAATAAATAGACGATGGCAAGAGGTTTAAACGTAATTATTTTCCTATTTATCGGTATAAATTCGGGTTCGGCAATAACGAAGGGGTCAACTATCACCGTAGCTCAAGATGGTTCCGGAAACTTCCAAAGCATTCAAAAAGCTTTCGATGCCGTTCCTGATAACGGCGAAAATGTCACTGTAATCCTGGTGAAACCAGGTGTTTATAAAGAACGACTCGTTTTAAAGCCTTCCAAACGGAACGTTAAACTAATCGGGGAGGATCCACATCGTACAATTTTGACTTACGACAACTTTGCGAATAAACTCAATCCGGAAACGGGGAAGAACTATAGTACAACAGGGTCCTCTTCTTTTTTTGTTGAAGCAGATGATTTTGCTGCCGAGAATATCACTTTTGCCAATTCCTCCGGACCGGTCGGTCAGGCGGTTGCTGTGAATGTAACGGCAAACAGAGTGGCTTTTAAAAACTGTCGTTTTCTTGGTTTTCAGGATACCTTGTATACGAAAGGCCCGCAGGACGACCCAAGCAAAGAAAGTATTCAATATTATGAGAATTGCTATATCGAGGGCACGGTAGATTTTATTTTTGGAGCAGCAACCGCCGTTTTCGTAGAATGTGAACTGCATAGTAAAGGGGATGGGTACATTACCGCGGCATCAACACCTCAGGGCAAGCCTTACGGTTATGTGTTTATCGAATGTAAGTTAACAGCTGAACAATCGGGTGTTTCGGTTGCCTTGGGCAGACCCTGGCGACCCTTTGCAAAAGTGGTCTATATCAACTGCGACATGGGCAAACATATTCGTCCCGAGGGTTGGGATAATTGGGGAAAAGAGGAAAACGAAAAAACGGTTTTTTACGCAGAGTATAATAGTAAAGGGGCAGGTGCACATCGGAATAAACGAGCAACATGGGCGAGAAATATAAATCGTAAAGAATCCAAACAATATAGGAAGCAGCAGGTGTTGGGCAACTGGAGGCCTTTTCAGTAATATAGAACTTATTTAGATCGCTACAAGTAAAAATGCCAACGTTGGAAATCAAAGATTTTTTTTAATTTAGGGCAAAAAAAACCAATTGAACTGATTAGCACAATCTCTTATGATGCAAAAAACAATCCTGCAGAAACAGCTAAGCACCATCTGCCTGTTTTTAACGATATTTTTCTCTATAAGCTATGCCGCGGAAGTCGACATGCATAAACTATGGTATAGTAAACCAGCCACCCACTGGAACGAAGCCTTGCCGATCGGAAACGGTAGGTTGGGAGCGATGTTATTCGGCGGAATAGAGCAGGACCATTTGCAGCTTAATGAAGAAACAATCTGGTCGGGTGGACCAGGTAATAATAGTCATAAAGATTTGTATCCTGTGATGCAGGAAATACGGCGATTACTTTTTGAAGGAAATTATAAAGAGGCACAGGACCTGGCGAATAAAGCGATGCCAAGAGAAGCGGAAGCCGATAATAATTATGGCATGTCCTATCAGCCTGCGGGTGATTTATGGATTGATTTTTCACCTATAGGAAAAGCCGTGAATTATCGACGTGAATTGGATATTGCTGATGCTTTGTCTACGGTGACTTATAAAGTAGATGAGGTGACTTATAAAAGGGAGTATTTTGCGACGGCTCATGATCAGGTAATAATGATGCGCGTGACCGCTGATAGAGCGGGAAGTATAAGCTGTAATTTGAAATTAAATACGCCACATCTCATACATCAACGACATATTATTGGCAACCGAATCTATGTAGATGGTGCCTCGGGAGATAAAGAGAATAAAAAAGGTCAGGTTAAATTCTCGATTGCGGTGGAACCGCAAGTAAAAGGCGGTGCTCTCCGGGCTGACGGTGACATGTTGGAAGTACGTCAGGCAAATGAATTGACATTGTATATATCCATTGGAACAAATTTCAATAATTATCATGACTTGGGCGGTGATGCACGTGGACGGGCTGATGATTACTTAAACACCGCGTTGAAAAAAAGCTACAAAAAAATCAAATCAAAGCATGTTGAGGACTATAAGCATTACTTTGATCGTGTATCGTTAGACCTGGGCCAAACAGTTGCTATGAATAAACCCACTGATCAACGAGTGGCGGATTTTCATTTAGGTAATGATCCGCAGCTGGTGTCGCTTTATTTTCAATTTGGCAGGTACCTGTTGATCTCTTCTTCCCGGCCAGGCACACAACCTGCCAATTTGCAAGGAATCTGGAATGATAAATTATCACCTCCTTGGAGCAGTAAGTATACCGTCAATATTAATACCGAGATGAATTACTGGCCTGCCGAGGTAACCAATCTGAGCGAGATGCATGAACCTTTGTTTGCTATGCTCGGAGATTTATCGGTTACAGGAAAAGAAAGCGCCTGGAACTATTACCGTGCTCGGGGTTGGAACATGCATCACAATACCGACATCTGGCGTGTTACCGGGATCATTGACGGTGGCTTTTATGGTATGTGGCCTATGGGTGGAGCCTGGCTTTCGCAACATATTTGGCAACACTACTTGTTTAGCGGAGACAATGCCTTCTTAGCTAAATACTATCCGGTACTGAGAGGGATAACGCAGTTTTATGTGGATGTATTGCAGGAAGAGCCGAAGCATAAATGGTTAGTCGTAGCGCCATCGATGTCACCTGAAAATTCTTACCAGTCGGGTGTAGGTATCTCAGCTGGCACTACCATGGATAATCAACTGGTTTTTGATGTTTTTTCAAATTTTCTTGAAGCAGCAGATGTTTTGCAGGTCGACAAAGATTTTATGGACACTGTAGCTAGTAAGCTAAAACGATTGCCCCCCATGCAGATCGGTAAACTCGGCCAGCTTCAAGAATGGATGGAAGATTGGGATCGCGCAGATGATCGTCATCGGCATATATCGCATCTCTATGGATTATACCCGGCTGCTCAAATATCACCTATTCGACACCCTGCTCTTTTTGAAGCGGCGAAGAAGTCACTCGTCTTCCGAGGCGACAAATCAACCGGATGGTCCATGGGATGGAAGGTAAATTGGTGGGCAAGGTTATTGGATGGCAATCGTGCTTATAAATTAATAGCTGATCAACTGAGTCCCGCTGCCAATGACGGAAGTGGCGAAGCAGGGGGGACCTATGCCAATTTATTAGATGCGCATCCTCCTTTTCAGATTGACGGAAATTTTGGCTGTACGGCAGGTATTGCTGAAATGTTAATCCAATCGCATGACGGTAGTGTACATATTTTACCTGCTTTGCCTGATCAGTGGAAAAATGGTGAAGTGAAAGGATTGAAAGCGCGTGGTGGGTTTACGGTAGACATGGCATGGGAGAATGGGAAACTCCATAAGTTGACAATCTATTCGCGACTAGGAGGTAATTGTAGAGTCAGAATTGCAAAAGATAGATTAGTGGGTAAACTCTTTTTGGAGAAAGCTAAGGCTGAAAATTCGAACCCATTATATAAGGTCGCTGACATTAAAGAACCGATTGGTCGCATAGATCAATTCGCATCCAATCAACTGGATGAATTCGAAGAATATGATTTATCGACTAAAAAAGGCAAGACTTATGATATCATGGAATAAGCTATATGCATAAACCCATTTACCTTCTTGTTCCATCCGAGCTATATCCGACATAGATACGCGCTACAGAAACCGAAGGAACACCCAATGAGTAAGGGAGGTATACCGAATGGCAGGTGGATCTAACGTGGACTAAAGGTGGACTTGATGTGGACTTAACGTGGATTTTATTGACTTCTTATAAGCTCAAAAATGAAATGTAATGATGGATGAGGAAGGTTTCACAAAGATACGAATAATCCTGGATGAAAAGATTTAAAACTTGTTGAATGCAGGTAACTACATTTAGGATACATAACGATGAAGGGTTTTGTTAATCAACTTTTTCATCACGCGTTATTAAAGCCTATTCAATTTTCATTTTTTATAGGCCCTTTCTACTTTATCACCCCAATTTCCATACCAAGCATAACCTATACGGCGCTCATTTTCAATGGACGAAAGCGTCCGATGTGGAACACCATCACGTCCAACAAATAGAGGCTCCTGCTGTTTTAGGTCATAAAAACGGGCCCAAGAAGTCGCCCCTTGTTTAGTGACCAAGATCCGGTCTTTTCCGCTTTTTTGCGTTGAATCATCAATAACAAGCGCTTCTTTATTTTCAATTTTATGAGCGGCAAACCATTTCACCCCGGCTTCAACTGCTTCTACCAATCGAGGTGATGGAGGCTGTTCCATCAAAAAAAGCAGAATGTCGCTTGATTCGGCCGTAGCGAGCGACGGTAATTCATAAGCCCTCGCTTTGGCCGGTTGTAGGCGATCCTTATCGTACTGTGCTGCCCAGATTGTCTTTTGTCCGCCTATGATAACCTGTGTTTTCAGTATACAATCGACACCTAGAACAATTGCTCTTTGCGCTTTTTCTTTATAGCGTGCTTTCAATATTTCAAAACCCTTTGCTGCTTTTGAAATGTCCTGCATGATACGTAAGACGTTAATCATTGCACAATCATTGTATGTGATTTCCGATCGATAGAGATGTGTATCCGGATAATACTGCGGCCAACCACCATTGGGATATTGTGCCTCCAAGAGGTAATCAATACCTTTCTCTACAGCTGTTAAATACGATTTATTCTGGGTTTTCTTGTAAGCTTTGATCAGATAGCGGATCTCACTACTGGTGGCATTATTATCAATAGTAGCGTCCAGTGCGTCTTTTTGATGCTTGGCCAGGTTCATATCCGAAGGACTGAATACGTGGTTATAATCTACTTTTTGCTTATTGAAGAATTTAGACCAACCACCATAACTTCGTTGTAATAACAACATGTTCTCAGCAATCGGATCTACTTTTTCTTGTCCTTTTACAAAACCGAAGAAACAGAACAAAAGGCTTAAACTAACCCACCGATAACTTTTCAATCCAAGCATGCTTATTTTTCTATGCTGAACCAATCATAATCTCCCCATCCCGAATCATTAATTTGGACGTCACGAGTACTGAAAAGACCAATTTTAGCACCAATCCATTGCCCAGGTGTTGCTTTAAACACCGTACTGATAGATTGGAACTTTTTGCCGTCTTCGCTATAACTAAAACTACATTGGGCCCCTGCTTCTACACGGACACGAAGATAAAGCGTATTTGTCTTTATTTTCGAGATGATTGTTTCTCTTTCTGTTGCACCTTTATAGGCATCTTTTGCTTCTCCGTATACTAGAACAATACCGTCTCGTTCGCTTTTGAGGCTTAAATGAGCGTAACTTTGACCCATGATAATCAAACCGGTTTTTTCACCCCTTATTTTCTCATTCGGTGTAAAGGTGACTTTGGTAGTTGCTGTAAAAACTTCCGTGGGGAACTTTTGGAGTAATATATTCGGAACATCCCATAAATTGCGAGCGCTATCGGGAGCTTGTTGTGTATACAGTCGTAACACCCCTTTTTCAGGGTAAAAGAATGACCAGGTGGCCTTCGGATTGGCTTGCCATTGCCATTGTTTGCCCATTATCCGATCATTAAACTCATCACTTTCGACAGGTGTCTGTATGGGGTAGCTTCTCGCTACATTCGGTTTTTTATATGATAAAACGGGCTCACCGGTTCCTTTTCCTTCTACATCCTTCCCGATAACCGGCCAGTCCTTTACCCATTTCATTGGCTGAAGATGCACTACTCTTCCATAAGCATCTTTATCCTGAAAGTGAATAAACCAATCTTCGCCACTTTGCGTGTTTACCCAACCGCCCTGATGTGGTCCATTAATTTTTGTATTTCCTTGTGCCATCGCTACATGTCGTTCGTAGGGGCCATAAATATTTTTGGAACGCAAAACAAGTTGCCATCCCGTAGCCACCCCACCTGCCGGTGCCATGATGTAATAATAACCGTTCCGCTTATAAAATTTGGGACCTTCAATGGTGGGATCCAGTGCATGACCGTCGTAAACTAACGTGCCCTCATCCAAGGTTTTTGTGCCATCAGCGCTTAATTTTTTTACAGCGATAACACTTTTGATGCCGGCCCGGCTGCCCGCATAAGCGTATACTAGGTAGGCTTGCCCGTCATCATCCCATAGGGGACAAACGTCGATCATTCCCTTCCCCGCTTCAACAAGCACGGGTGCTTCCCAATCACCTCGCGGATTTTTCGTTTTGATCATATAAATACCAAAATCCGGATCGCCATAATAGATATAAAACTCGCCCTTGTGATAGCGAATGGAGGGCGCCCAAACACCGTTGCCATGTTGTGTTTTTGAAAAATGATCAAAGGGGGGCTGCCTTTTAAGTGCATGCCCTATAATTTGCCAATTAACCAAATCGTTGGAATGTAAAATAGGTAAACCTGGTATGGCGTCGAAGCTGGATGCGGTCATATAAAAATCATCGTCTACTCGTATAACGTCGGGATCAGAATAATCTGCATCAAGCACTGGATTTTTATAGGTGCCATCACCTTGATCAGCTACCCAAACTTGCGAAATATAAGGTTTCTCCTGGGCCTTTATTGCTGTTGAACAATAGGCTAGTAATGAAAGGGATATAAGACTGGTATTAATTAATGTATTCATTTTCTTTTTATGTCCAAGAGCGCACAGGCTCGGTTTAATCATTCATTATGCGATTGCTGGAATCATGCGGATTCCATTTTTAGCGTTTGTTCAGTGGATTCCAAGCATCCTGGTAATCGAATATGTTATGCAGTTCGTAATGCTTTGCTTCATTTGCTGTCAATTGTTTACTCCATTTTACTCGAGACTGCGCATTGGCTCCGGGTCCTTCACTTTGATATTCTGCATAATATGCCGTTGACTCATTTGCAGGATTTCGCCAATTGTCCCAGCCTTGGGGTAGAATATGCCTTTCCATGTAGCAATGAATAAATACCGTTTTTGCATGAGGGCGCCAAGGTCTGCCAAGGAATACCTTACTGGCTTCTTTATCAGCCGTTAATTTACAATCGCGAAATACAAAACCAAAAGCCTGTCGTGGTGTCGTGGAGGCAGCGGTGATATATGAATTACTTAAACTATGAATGGTACACCCCTGGAAAATAACCGTTGCTTGGCCAAAGATGAAATCGGTGGTGCCCTCAATATAGCAATTAAGATAGTATTGTCGACTGTTTTCGGTGGCTACATATAAGGTGTCTTGATTACCCAATAGTTTGCAGTTTTTTACTACAACTCGATCCGCCTCTACATGCAGCGCCACGGCCTGACCTACACGACCGGCCGTATTCCGGATCGTCAGGCCTTCAGCTGTAAAATCGTTTCCCTGCACCAAAACGGTATACGAGTTATAAGTCGTAAAGGTCTTTTTTCCAAACGCGTCAACGGTGTCTACATAGCCTTTTCCTGCGTAGTCAGCATTGCTGATGATCGTTTGATCAGCTCCATCGCCGATGAACGAAATATTGGTTTTCCAGGAAGGAATAATCACTTTCTCTTTGTAGACGCCCTTTTTAATATAAATACGAACCTGCTGCTGTGAAAGATCGCGTACGGCGTTGACGGCCTCTTGAATCGTTCTGAAGTCTCCATCTCCTGCTTGACTTACAACAAATTTATCAGGATAGATAGTTTGAGAGAATGCAAAATGGTGGGATATAGAAATAAAAAAAAGTATGACTAATAAACACCTTCTTATCATGGGTACGTGGTTTGGGGTTAGCATATGATTGGCTTCCTAAGCAAGAATAGGCAGAATTTTTATAATAGCAAGAAATGCGGCGGGATAATTTTTACGCAATCGTTTCCGGTATCGATTGCGTAAATTTCAATTGATGCCAACGTTGGAAATATATCTATATTGTTCTATAATTGCGAATCAGATGCTAAGCAATTAAAATCAAAACCCAAATTAATTCAGCTAATCAAGATGATGCAATTACCTAAAAGAATCAGCCATTTTTTTATTTTGTTTTTTTGTCTGATCGGAGCAAATTTATCGTTTGCGTATGGACAAAATAAGACAGTTACGGGGAAGGTAGTCGATAAGGAGGGACTGCCTTTAATTGCGGTAAGTGTTTTAGTTAAAGGAACCAACCTAGGAACCAGTACCAATAATCAAGGTGAATTCAGTCTTAACTTGACAGCGATGCCGAGTACCTTAGTTTTTAACTATGTGGGGTATAAAACGCTGGAAATAGCCGTAGATGAACCTAAACAATTAACCCGAGTTATATTGGAAGAAGATGCAACGAATCTGGATGAAGTGGTGGTGATTGGCTACGGAACAGTTAAAAAAAGAGATTTGACGGGTGCCGTTACTTCGGTCGCCCGCGAAGAACTAACGAAATTACCCACTACCAATGTCATGGAATCGGTTCAAGGAAAAGCACCCGGTGTTGATATTGTACGGCAAAGTGGATCGGCTACCTCAGGTGTTAGTATTACGGTTAGAGGAAACCGTTCGATCACCGCCGGTAACGGACCGCTATTTATTGTAGACGGGATGCAGTATTCCAGTATTCAGGATATCAATCCTAACGATATTGAAAGCATGGAGGTGCTTAAGGATGCTTCGTCGACGGCTATCTACGGTTCACGCGGTGCTAATGGAGTTATTATTGTAACCACCAAGCGAGGTGTATCGGGTGCACCTAAAGTTTCTTTTAACGCTTATTATGGTGTGCAGAATGTGGCAGGTTATCCACGTGTGATGAACGGACAGGAATATGTGACGTTGCGTAGGGAGGCCTATCGAACAACAGGTGTTTGGAATAGTCCGGCCGATGACGCCAAGATTTTCAGTAATGAGCAATTAGGTTTTATCCAAAATAACACCTCTACTGATTATGCAGATATGCTGTTAGGAACTGGACATCAGCAAGATTATCAGTTGAATATTTCAGGGGGCACTGAAAAGCTAAAATCGTATTTCTCGCTCGATTTTTTTAATGAAAAAGGATTGTTTGCAATGGATGATGCTAAACGTTATACGGCTCGTTTAAATCTCGACTATCAGGTGACCGGTACGCTGAAGGTAGGAACACAAACGCAGCTGACTTACTATGATCAGAACAAGCGTGCGGATCCACTTAACCAAGCAAATAAAATCAGTCCGTTGAATACACCTTTTGATGCAGAAGGTAACTATGTTATCTACCCAGGGCAGGGTGGAGCTATTAACCCCTTAGCGGATGAACAAGCCGGGAATTATAAAAATAACGTAAAAACATTGCGTGTTTTCCCAACAGTTTTTGCCGAATTTAAACCGATAGAAGGTTTGAGTATCCGCGGTAACTTTGCGGTTAACCTTTCCAATTTGCGGGATGGTTTATATGAGGGATCCTATTCAATACGTCGTAATGGAGCTAATTCAAGAGCTACTTATGTGACAAATAATGGACTCGGTTATAATTGGCAAGCGATTGTGAACTATCAAAAAACGTTTGGAGCACATGATTTCAGTATTACCGGTATCAGTGAATACCTCTATAACGATTCGGAGAACGCCACGGCACAGGGAGAGAATCAATTATTGGATAATAATTTCTTTTATAATCTCGGGTCTAACACGCAAAATTTAGCAATAACCAGCGCATATACCGAAACAAAGCTATTGTCTTATGCCGCACGGGTGAATTATGGTTATAAAGGCAGGTATTTATTGACGCTGACCGCTCGTACAGATGGAGCCAGTCAGTTAGCTGTGGGTAACAAGTGGGACTTTTTTCCTTCAGTGGCTGGTGCATGGCGCATCGTTGACGAAGGATTCATGAAAGAGCAATCCCTCTTCAGTGATTTGAAATTAAGAGCGAGCTACGGTGTTTCCGGTAACTCATCGGTGGTTGCATACTCCTCTCAAAGTACGCTTACTCGAATCCCCTTCGCTTATGGAGACGCTTCCGCTCCTGGTTATGGTTTTCCAAATAATTCGCGTAACCCGCAGCTGGGTTGGGAAAAATCAGCCAATACCAATATTGGTTTAGATTTTGGTCTATTCAAAGGACGGTTAAACGGTACGTTAGAACTTTACCACACCAGTACAAGCGATCTCTTGCTCGATCGAATTCTGCCTCCCACTTCGGGTTATTCTTTCGTTACGCAGAATATTGGGAAAACAGCGAATAAAGGTATTGAATTTATGCTAAATGCAGCTCCTATCAGTAACGCTCAATTCAAATGGAACAGTACCGTTTCGTTTACCAAGAATATCGAAAAGGTGAAAGAGTTGATCGATAATCAAGATGTAATCAGTTTGGATGGTCGTTATGTGGTGGTCGGATATCCTGTGAATTCCTATTTCGATTATGAAAAACTGGGTATCTGGCAATTGGGTGAAGAAGACTTGGCCAACCAATACGGTCAAAAACCGGGCGATATACGGGTGAAAGATCAAAATGGCGATAACGTGATAACAGCTGATGGCGATCGTATCGTGGTTGGTTCGCAGGTTCCCAAATGGAGTTTGGGATGGAATAACGATTTTAGCTACAAAAACTTCGATCTGAATGTCAATATTTTTGCGCGAATAGGACAAATGATCAATGCCAATTATTTAACGCGCTATGATCCGCAGGCTGCGGAAAATAGCACGGCGGACATCGGTTATTGGACACCGGAAAATCCGAGTAATGAATGGCCTCGACCCAATGCCAATTTAAGTAGAACAAGCATGCTATATACTTCGACGCTGGGTTATACGGATGGCTCATTTGTAAAATTGAGGAATGTAACACTGGGTTACACTTTGCCGGCGTCGGTGACGGACAAATGGGGATTGGCCAAATTGAAAGTGTATGTGTCCGGTAGAAACTTAGCGATGTGGAGCAAAACCATCAATGGGTATGATCCTGAACGTGGGGGGAGTGAATCGGCTCCGTTAACACGCTTAATTGTGGCAGGTATTAATGTTAACTTCTAAAAGCAAATACAATGATTTTACATACGAAATATAAAACAGTTTTATTTGCTGCTCTTTTATTGGCGGCTGGACTAACGTCATGCAAAAAAATGCTTGATGAAGAAAATCTAAGCGGTATTACGGATGAAACGCTGTATACTACACCAAAGGGTTTCGAAACGCTGGTGAACGCGGCTTATAGCTACCAACGTTGGTGGTATGGAAAGGAGCGCGGCTATAATATAGGAGAAACGGGTACTGACTTATGGACCAATGGTGCAGGTGATGTTTATCCGGATCTTACTACTTATCAAAATTTACAAGCGACCAACGGCGCTCTACAGGAAGTATGGTCTAATTTTTACAAGGCTATTAATGTATGTAATGCCGGTATCGCCAGAGTGGGGAATTCGGGGATGGATCAGGCATTACAAATACAGCGGACGGCGGAGTTTCGGTTTTTACGTGCTTTTTATTACTATCATATTGTAGAGACGTGGGGTGGTGTTCATTTAACAACGGAGGAAACGGTTGGTGTACTTACGGAGGCACAAAAATCAAGTGTTGATGATTTCTACAATTTAATGATAGAAGATTTACGCTTTGCCGTGGATAATTTGGCGCCTACAACTGCTGATTATGGAAGGGCAACCAAACCAGCAGCGGAGGCATTTTTAGCGCGAGTTTATTTAACCAGGGGGATGAACGCAGAAGCTGGTGCCTTAGCAAAGAAAGTAATTAATGATTATGGGTTTTCCCTGCTTTCAAATTATGCTGATTTGTGGTCAATGAATAATTTGCAAAATAGCGAAGTAGTGTATGCCGTGAATTACTCCGCTAATTTGAATGATAATGATAAGCAGGATGATAATGTTTACCCTGATGGCGATAATAGAGGATCTAGCAGTGCGCATATGCTTTTTCTAATGAAATATGACGATCAACCCGGGGTAATAAGAAGCTTGGAATACGGTAGGCCATTTAATCGCTATCAACCTTCACGCTATTTGTTGTACCTCTTTAATGAAAATATTGACAGTCGCTTTGAAGCTTCTTTTCAAAATGTCTGGTATTGCAATCAACCGAATGCATCGGCAAGGCCTGCAGGAATGAATATAGGTGATACTGCCGTGTTTATTTCGAAATATACTATACCCGCAGCTGTTAGAACGACAAAAAATTATACGATTTATGATGACAGTGATATTTATAACACCGATGGATCATCAAAAAATCGGTTGCGCTACATTTCCCTTAAAAAATTTATGGATGATACGCGTGGTAGTATTAATGAAGCACAGAGTGTGCGGGATGCTTTTGTTATCCGTTTGGCTGAAATGTATTTGATTGCGGCTGAAGCTGCCTTTAATACCGGTAATAGCGAAGAGGCTGCCACTTTCTTGAATTCCATTCGCGAGCGGGCAGGCAAAGAAGGACACAAAGAAGAAATGGATATCAGCGCAGCTGAGGTGAACTTGGATTTTATATTGGAGGAACGGGCAAGAGAGTTTGCCGGTGAGCAGATGCGGTGGTTTGATCTAAAACGTACGGGTAAATTAAAGGAAAATCTGCAAAAATACAATCCGCATGCGATTACTTATTTTAAAGATTATCACTTGCTGCGTCCAATTCCACAAAATCAATTAGATGCGGTGACGAATAAAAGTGAATTTACCCAGAATGCGGGGTATCAGTAGGAGTGGTTAAGTCGTTAAGTCGTTGAATAGTTAGATGGTTGAGTAGTTAAGTCAGGAGACGGCTAATTAGCGGCGTAGTTTTAATAGGATAAAGGCTGTTCGGAAGAACAGCTTTTTTTGTTACGGAGCATCTATATTCCGCAATCGTTGCCGGCAACGATTGCGTATTTTTTTACAAGACCTCTTGAGAAGATTTCTTTTTTATCCATGTATCTTGTATAAATCAATCAGCCCATCAACAGCTTTTTGATGCAATAACCAATAATCTAAAATTCTATTAATTACTAAAACCATTATGACTAAAAAATTATGGATGCTTTTTGGGCTCTTATTTTTCGGTTTTTTCTCTTCGTTTGCCCAAACAAGATCAATTACCGGAAAAGTTGTAAACACAACACAGGAGCCGCTACCGGGTGTAACGGTAGCCTTAAAAGGAACAAGTACAACGACAAGTACAAATGACATGGGGGTATTCAACATAACCGTATCGAATACACAAAACCCTGTATTAGCAATCACTTATCTTGGTTACAAAACGCAGGAAATTCCGATTGATAATCAACAGAATCTAACAATTACGCTGGAGGAAGATGCCACCGGTTTGGATGAGGTCGTGGTAGTAGGATATGGTACCATGAAGAAGGGGGACCTAACAGGTGCTGTCGGTTCGGTTACTTCGGAAACACTGAAAGCCCGTGGAACTACTTCAGCAATGGCCGCTTTACAAGGCTCTGTTCCGGGAGTCGATATCAGTTCCACATCTACAAAACCAGGAGGTGGATTTAATATTCAGATTCGGGGGCAAAACTCGTTAGCAGGTGGCAACCCATTATATGTGGTAGACGGAGTAGTGATGGGTGATATTAATTTCCTGAATCCAGCAGACATTGAGCAAATTGACGTGTTGCGGGATGCCTCTTCAACGGCAATCTACGGTTCGCGCGGTTCGAATGGTGTTGTCATTGTGCGGACAAAGAATGCGGGCAGCAATCACGGTTCGCGCATGACAGTTAGCTATGATGGCTTTTTTGGTATCCGCAAAATCGCGCGAATACCGGAATTTATGAATGGACGAGAATGGGTGGATTTTCGCACGTCGGCCTATTATACGTATAACACTAATTTAGGGCAGTATGAGTTGACTTCCGCCAATAGAAACTCTGTATTACAACGAAGTCCCCTGTTGGAGCAGCGTCTATTTGACGAAGATTATGAAGATTGGTTGGCTTTAGGCACACAAGATGGGCATCAGCAAAATCATTACGTGAATATTGGAGGAAGTTCAAGTGATCTCGCCTATAATCTTGGTCTGGGGTACCAAAATGAAGAGGGGAATTTTATCAACGAAAACTTGAAGCGATACAATATGAAGTTAAGTATTGATCATCGAGGATCAAAGCTTTTTTCTGCAGGTGGTACGATCAATTTATCGCATACAGTAACGAATCAGGGAAGCGAGTATGGCTATCGGGATATTATGCGTATGCCTGTTATCTTACGCGCCTATGATGACCAAGGTAATCTTATTCAACAACCAGGTATTGCTGAATCTATTCAGGGTAGTGGAAACTTTACGAGCTCTCCCAATCCACTACAGGAGATTAATAGTGGTAATCAGGAAACGAGAAGGTATGACGTCTTAGCAAGCGCTTATGCACAATTGAATCTTACAAATGATTTGACTCTAAAAAGTACAATTATGCCACGGTTTACAAGGGAGCGGATAGGTCGGTATTATGATGTAGTCCCCGGCAACCGAAATCAGAACGAGGCATATCAACAAAATAATGAAAGTTTTGAGTATACTTGGGATAATCAACTAACTTACAATAAAACCTTTAATAACGATCATCATTTAAATGCAACCTTTATCAATAGTTTCTATAAGACACGATTTGAGGGTATCCAAGCGGCTACGCAAAATTTACCATATGATTCCCAATGGTATAATTTATTCACCGGGACCTTGATGCGTGACAATTCGTTAACTTCCTACAATGAATCGGGCCTAATCTCTTATGCAGCGCGTGTAAATTATGACTATAAAGGGAAATACCTGGTTACAGGAACCATTCGCTATGACGGGAGCTCCAAGCTAGCCGATAAATGGGCTTCCTTTCCGTCCTTCGCCCTTGGCTGGCGTTTGTCTGAGGAAGAGTTTATGAAAGTGGATTGGCTTTCCGACTTAAAAGCACGCTTTAGTTTCGGTTATTCGGGGAATAATAATGGCATCAACCCCTACGGATCGATGCAAACTCCGATATCCGATGAGTTGATATGGTATGATTTTGGCGACGGGAATGCGGTCTCGGGCCTAAGACCTGGATACCCTGTTAACCCCGCCATCACTTGGGAAAAAACCCGAGAATTGAATTTTGGCTTGGACTTTGGTTTTTTCAATCAACGACTTTATGGATCGCTCGATGTTTACGATAAACTGTCCGATGGTTTGTTGATGAGTCGATCATTGGCCATTGAATCGGGGGTTGCTACCATGACGGATAATATTGGTTCAGTTCGTAATCGCGGAATTGAACTTGCGTTGACCTCAACTAATATTCGTACACCTAACTTTCAATGGACAACGTCTTTAAATTTTGCACATAATAAAAATGCCATTGAATCACTTTATGGAAAAAAGGAGGATGTGATGGGAGAGAAGCGATTCATTGGACAACCCATTGAAGTAATTTATGACTATCGGGTTACCGGTGTATGGAGATCGGACGAAGTAGAGGAGGCCGCGCGCTGGGGACAGCAGCCCGGTCAGGCACGTGTAGCGGATATTAATGGTGACGGTATTATTACTGCAGCGAATGATCGAGTGATTTTAGGTAGCCCGAACCCCAAATGGACAGCCAATTTCCGTTCTACCTTTAATTATAAGAATTGGGACTTATCAGTTGATTTATTTACCCGTCAGGGAATTTTTGTACAAGATCGATTTTTAGAAGAATTTGGACCTGGCAATACCCAACGTGGAAGACCCAAAATTCGCTTTGACTATTTTGTTCCTGTCGGTATTGATCGCTACGATTGGAATAATTGGGGTACTAAAGAAGATGGTTCCCCCGCTGCCACTTGGTCACCCGCCGCTGGGAATGAGAATGCGAAAAATCCGGCCATCAATAATGCCGGACCGTACTATGGCAATAATGGCCAATACACAGATGCCTCTTTTGTGAAGATACGAAATATTATCCTTGGCTATACCCTGCCTAATAAAATGTTGTCGAAAGCAAAGATAAGCCAATTGAGGGTATACTTGAATGTACTTAATCCATTCACTTTTACCAAATACGAAGGATGGGATCCGGAATATGCGACCACTTCTTTACAAAGTGGTAATGGCCCCAGCACGGTCACGTATCAATTGGGTGTAAACCTAAAGTTCTAATTTGAATATTGACAATTTAATTGAAAGATCATGAAGCGTATTTTAATATATGTTATGCTGACTTTGTTATTCAGCGGATGTAAGAAATTCTTAGAAGAAGATAATAAAGGAGGTATTACGAATGAAGAATTTTACCGAACTGAAGCTGGTTATGAAACTTTAGTGACAGCCTCTTATTCATCACTGCGTGAAACGTTTCGTCTGACTCCCTGGCTATTGGTAGCTGGTACGGATATGTATCAACGGCCGAGAGGTACGGGCGATCGGTCGATCCAAGAGTATGAGCAGCTTTATGCAACGGATTCCTATGTGAAAGACTATTATCAATTGTGTTATAAAGCTATACAGACCATTAATATGGGCATCTTTTATAATGATATAGCAGAAATTGATACAGATAAAAAAGCAAGCTACCTTGCTGAATTACGCTTTTTACGTGCTTTTTATCATTTTCTTTTAGTGGAACAGTTTGGTGGTGTCTTTATAAATACAGAAGCTACTTTTGAACCACGCTTAACGATGCCAAGAAGTAGCTTGGAGGAATGTTATGCTTTTATCATCGATGAAATGGAAGCGGCCCTCCCGCTTGTTGGGACGACGAAAGCACGGGTTAACAAAACCGCAATAAACCATTACCTGTCGAAGGTATACCTGACACGAGCGTGGGACCTGAAGCAGAGTGCTGACTTCGAAAAGGCAAAAAGCTACGCTCTTGCGGCCATCAATGGAAAAACGATTAGTATTCCTTTCGAGCAATTATGGAATCCCTATAACGAGAATAATGACGAAGTGATTTTTGCTGTTCAGTATGATCTGGAATCGATTGCTTCCAGTACGGACGGGAATAACCAGCAGGGAATTTTTGGTCCCTATTTAGGTGGTTCTGAATTAAACCATAAATACATGAGTGCCCAATTGTATCCTTCTTGGAATTTGCATACTTTTTATGATGAGAACGACGCTCGTTACGACGCTACGTTTATGTTGACCATTTATGATCAATATTTTGATTATTACGATGATGGCAAAGATAAATCATCAATTTTAATCCGAGCATACTATCCACGTGTTTGGGGTAGAGAATACACCAGTGCCGATTCGTTAGCTTGGGCAAATCAGCATCAAGGTCAAATAGCAAGCAATTTTAGGTATTATCCATTTAAGTACGATGAAGAAGCGTATCGGGCTTTCTACGATGCAGACATGAGCACACCGGTAATTAAAAAGTTTGATAGCCCGCAAACGCGTACCATTTTTCAACAAACCGCTAGTGTACGCGGTATTGTGCTGGCACGTTTAGCGGAAACCTACTTCCTCTATGCGGAAGCTTGCATTGGATTGAATGATTTTGCAAGTGCTGCAACGTATGTGCAAGCTGTATTGGATAGACCTGGAAATGCAAAAGACGGCGGACGGTTAACTCCCAATATAAATATTGCGACAGCCGCTGGCCAAAGTCAAGCTTTAGATGCTTATTTGATCGAAAGTGCAAAGGAGTTTGCCGGCGAATATTTAAGATGGCCTGAATTGAGAAGAACTGGTAAACTAAAAGAATTTTGTGCTAAATATAATTATGATATTAAACGTATCGGCGTTGATCGAGCCTTTAGAGGGCCCGATGGTCAAGATAAAATTTTACGGCCGATCCCGCAGGATGCCATCGATCTCAATGAAGCGGAAATTCAGCAGAATCCTGGCTATGAGGCGAGGTAAAGAAACAGCGCAATCGTTACCGATAACGATTGCGCAAATAAAGAATCTTAAATGTTTGAAAAGATTAGCGGATAGCCTTAGAATTGTACGGGCATAACTGATTGGATACCTGAGAATACTTTATGAATAAGATACTAAAAACAATTATACTTTTAACGGCTACGAATGGAGCTTTCGCTCAAACACCTACTGAACCAACGGTTTCACTACCTACTTTTAAGAAAGACACGATATCCATCACCGCTTTTGGAGCAATTTCCGGTGGTCGTCATTTAAATACAGAATCAATCAATCAAGCTATTGATAAAATGCACGGT
Source organism: Olivibacter sp. CPCC 100613 (assembly GCF_036959255.1). Taxonomy (NCBI): domain Bacteria; kingdom Pseudomonadati; phylum Bacteroidota; class Sphingobacteriia; order Sphingobacteriales; family Sphingobacteriaceae; genus Olivibacter; species Olivibacter sp. CPCC 100613. The sequence goes on along the minus strand of NZ_JAWMTI010000003.1, from coordinate 586,892 downwards.
AAGGGGGGCGGTGTCGTTTTAATACCTGCCGGTGTCTGGCTTTCGGGACCCATTACCTTAAAAAGTAATGTGAACTTGCATTTAGCAACCAACGCTTTATTACAATTTACCAAAGATTTTTCAAGTTATCCTTTGGTAAAAACCAGTTGGGAGGGTATTCCGCAAATGCGGAATCAATCGCCTATTTGGGCGCTTAATCAACAAAATATTGCTATTACCGGGAAAGGGGTCATTGATGGAAATGGGGATGCATGGCGAATGGTGAAAAAAGGAAAAATGACGGAAACACAATGGAAGAAACTACTTGAATCAGGCGGTATGCTGAATGAAAAGGGAGACATTTGGTATCCGTCGCAGAGTTCTTTGAAAGGCGCTTCTTTTAAGGATCCGGGATTGGTGCAAGACGGGAAAAATGAACAATTCTATCAAGAGGTTAAAGATTATTTGAGACCGAATATGGTGCTGCTCGAAAAATGTGAAGGTGTTTTACTGGAAGGAGTTACTTTTCAGAACTCAGCTGCCTGGAATATTCATCCTTTGATGAGCAGCAATCTTACCATCCGAAACATTACTGTACGAAACCCTTGGTATTCTCAAAATGGTGACGGTCTGGATATCGAGTCTTGTAAAAATGTGTTGGTTGAAGAAAGTACCTTTGATGTGGGGGATGATGCCATTTGCATTAAAAGTGGCAGAAATGAAGCTGGCCGTGAACGGGCTATGCCAACGGAAAATCTATGGGTACGAAATTGCACCGTTTATCACGCGCATGGTGGATTTGTGGTGGGAAGCGAAATGAGTGGGGGAGCAAAAAATCTATATGTAGACAATTGTACGTTTATTGGAACGGATATTGGTTTACGCTTTAAAACGACACGCGGCAGGGGAGGACTCGTGGAGAACGTGTATATCAATAATATTTATATGAAGGATATTCCGGGGGAAGCGATCCTGTTTGATATGTATTATGAAGCAAAGGATCCCATTGTCTTGAGTGGAGAACATCGTGAACCACCCAAAGTAGAAGTCCTGCCGGTTACTGAAGCGACTCCGCAATTCAAGAATTTTTATATCCATCATGTGGTTTGTGATGGAGCGGCGAAAGCGGTTTTTATCCGAGGTTTACCGGAAATGCATATAAAGAATATTCAATTGAGCAAGCTCGATATGGTGGCCAGAGAGGGAATCGATATACAGGAAGCGTCCAATATAAGTTTTCAGGATGTGAAACTGCAAATTGAGGATACTTCTAAGCAAATAGCTTATATCTTAAATAGCGACCACATAAACATGCATCAGTTAGAAGTGAACAATGCAAGTACTTTTCATCTGCAAGGAGCACGTAGTTCCGCAATTGAGGTGCAAGGACTAAAAGGCCTGAAACCAGTGGTTAAGGCCGATTTTGGCGCAAGTGAGAACATAATAAATATTAAATAAGAAGGAATGAATCGAAATTTTAGGGGACTTTTGCTGTTCTTTTTATTGCTGGTTAACCTCAGTGTACGAGGACAGGATGTAAAATACAGTGAGCTAATGACGCAAACCGCGATGCGACTCTGGCCGGATGCATTTACACTTGACAAAGGTCAGGAAGCTAAATGGAGTTATGACTTGGGGGTAATTTTAAAAGGGGTAGAAGGAGTTTGGAAAAATACCGCAGATAAACGCTATTTTGATTATATCCAGCATAAGATGGATCATTATGTGCAAGAAGATGGTACGATCAATGCGTATAAGATGGAGGATTACAATATTGATTTCATCAATAATGGAAAGATCTTGCTATTTCTATATCAGGTAACCGGAAAAGAAAAATACCTAAAAGCAGTTCAGCATCTAAGAAAGCAGCTCGATACCCACCCACGAACCAAGCAGGGCAGTTTTTGGCATAAGAAAATTTATACACATCAGGTATGGTTGGATGGTTTGTACATGGGGCAGCCATTTTATGCAGAATATGCTCAACTATTTAATGAACCGAAGGCCTTCGATGATATTTGTCGTCAATTTGCCCTGATCGAGAAGAATACGAGGGATGAAAAGACAGGTTTATTGTACCATGGTTGGGATGAGTCGAAAGAACAACAATGGGCCAATAAAGAGACGGGGCGATCACCGAATTTCTGGAGTCGTGCCTTAGGATGGTATGGTATGGCAATGGTGGATGTGTTGGATTACCTTCCGAAAGATCATGCAGGTAGGGACACGGTTATTGCCATTTTGAATCGCTATGCAGAGGCGATTATTCGATTTCAGCAGGCTAATGGTCTTTGGTATCAAGTGACGGATATGCCTAATAGAAAGGGAAATTACCCGGAGGCATCTGCCTCATCCATGATGGTCTATACATTGGCAAAAGGGGTTCGCTTGGGGTATTTACCGGCTAAATTTTTGAAAAATGCTGAAAAAGGTTACACGGGAATTTTAAAAGAATTTATTGAAAAAGATGCGGATGGCCATGTTAACTTGAACGGTACGGTAAAAGTATCCGGTTTGGGAGGAAAGCCATATCGTGATGGTTCCTTTGAATATTACATGAGCGAACCGGTGATTCAAAATGATCCAAAGGGGATCGGTGCTTTTATACAATGTGCCGTTGAAATGGAGAAAGTACCCAATCTGAAATACGCTAAAGGGAAAAAGGTATTGTTGGATTATTATTACAACCATGAAACCAGAAAAAATTTGCTTGGAGAACAGGAACGTTATCATTATACCTGGGAAGAACAGGATAATGGCGGATATTCACTCCTAGCTTATATTTTTCAATCCTATGGGGCGCTTACCGATTCATTGGCGGTAAAACCGGCAGCAGAGAACCTTCGAAATGCAGATGTATACATTATCGTAGATCCGGATACCGAGAAGGAAGCTCCTAACCCGAATTATTTGGCAGTTTCTGAAATCGATGCAATTGTAAAATGGGTACAAAAAGGTGGAACGCTTGTACTACTTGGAAATGACGCAGGTAATGCTGAGTTTAAGCATTTTAATGAGCTGGCGAGTCGCTTTGGTGTACAACTTAATGAAGATAATCATTTGATGGTGAAGAATAATCAATTTGAACAGGGAGCTGTTCAGATCGATAAAAATAATCCCATCTTTAAAAAGCCCTATAAACTGTATATCAAAGAAATCAGTTCACTTCGTGTTTTTGCACCAGCTACCCCTGTTGTTGGAACGAAGGATTTGAATGTGATGGCCGCAAGTAAATACGGAAAAGGTAAAGTATTTGTTTTAGGCGATCCCTGGATTTATAACGAATATTTGGACGGTAGAAAACTGCCGGAGGCCTATCAAAATTTTGCCGCTGCCCATGATTGGGTAAAATGGTTACTTAAGTAATTAGCTAATAAGTCAATTAGCCAATTAGCTAATCATCACATTGGCTAATTAACTAATTTAATGAAAAAAAAATGGAACGTTTAAATAATAAGTTTTTGCAAAAGGGTACGTTACCTGCGGAGATTCAGGCGCCTTTGGCCAATTGGCAGGAATTGCCGGTAAAAGTGATCCAATTTGGTACGGGCGTCTTATTGAGGGGGCTACCCGAATATTTTATCGATAAGGCAAACAGACAGCAGGTGTTTAATGGAAGGATTGTCGTCGTGAAGTCCACGTCAAGTGGTAAAACGGATAGCTTTGAAGAGCAGGACGGATTGTATACGTTACGGGTGAAAGGCATTGATAAGGGGGAAGAGATAGAAGAAATTAGTATCAACTCGTCCATTAAGGAAGTATTGGCTGCTTCTGACCATTGGAATGAGATATTACGTTATGCCGAAGAGCCTGAATTACGGATTGTAATTTCCAATACGACCGAAGTAGGGATTACCTACGATAAGCACGATAAAATTACACTGTCCCCCCCTCACAGCTATCCTGCTAAGCTATTAGCTTTTTTGTATAAACGCTTTCAATACTTTGGAGGTGATAAGGACGCGGGTATGGTGATTCTACCAACGGAATTGATCTCGGACAATGGAAAAAAACTGAAAGAAATTATTATACAATTGGCTGAACAACATCAGCTAGACGCTGTGTTTCTCCAGTGGCTTCAAGAAGCCAATTATTTCTGTAACACCTTAGTAGATCGTATCGTGCCCGGAAAGTTACCTTTCGAAGAACATCAAAAAATGGAAATGCGTTTAGGTTATCAAGATGAGTTGATGATCATGGCTGAACCTTTTAGGTTATGGGCTATTGAGGCGGATGATCCTAAGGTTGCCGAAATATTGTCATTCAGTACGGTTGATGATGGTTTGATTATCAGCGCGGATATTCGTAAATTTAAAGAACTGAAATTACGTTTACTTAATGGTACGCACACCTTTTCTTGTGGATTAGCAGTCTTGGCGGGCTGCGAAACGGTGAAAGCAGCCATGCTCGACCCTGTTCTGACAAGCTTTATCAAGAACTTATTAATGGAAGAAATTGTTCCAACGGTTGTGTCGAGAGGTGGGATAGAAACAAAAGAAGCGGTGGTTTTTGCAGAGAAAGTGTTGGATCGTTTTCGGAATCAATCTCTTGATCATAAATGGATTAATATTACATTGAACTATACATCCAAAATGGAGATGCGGAATGTGGCACTTATTAAAGGCTTCCATGAAGCCTTTGGTACTGTACCCGAACTGATGGCGCTGGGCTTTGCCGCTTACTTGCTCTTTATGAAGGGAAAACGAAGTATTGATAATACCTACAAGGGGTACATCAATGACAAAGGTTATTATACAATCAATGATGAATATGCCGCCTTATTTGAAGGGCTCTGGCATAAAGAGCCTGCCTTATTAGTAGAAACGGTTCTAAACGATCAAAATCTATGGAAAGAAAAATTAAATTTTCCAGGGTTTCAAGAAAAGGTGCTGCACTATCTTAATTTGTTAAGAAATAATAGCGTAAAGAAAATAATAGAGGAAGCTGTGAACAAAAAAAAAAGAAAATCAGCTTAAATAATTTTTATGGGAGCAAGGGTTTTAAAAATACATCCGAAAGACAATGTATTAGTAGCGCTGCAGGATTTGCAGCAAGGAGAACAGATCGTGTATCAAGCAGTAACCTACCTGCTGAGGGAGGATATTCCTGCAAAACATAAATTTTACACGCAAGATTTAGATAAAGGTGCGGAAGTTCTTATGTACGGAACGCTTGTCGGGAAGACACAGTATCCGGTAAAAACAGGAGAACGAATGAGTACGGATAACTTAAAGCATGCGGCTGCAGCCTATGCGTTTCGCCCTTATAACTATCATTGGGAAGCACCGGATGTGTCGAAATTTTCCGGAAGAACCTTCAACGGATACCATCGATCGAATGGGGAGGTGGGGACTGCCAATTATTGGCTGTTTATACCGACGGTATTTTGCGAAAATAGAAATCTTGACGTGATACGCGAGGCACTCCATAATGAACTGGGCTATGCGGTGACGGATAAATATAAAAGGAAGACACATCTATTGAAAGAGTGGTACCAACAAGGGAAGGATCTTGCTGCACTCGATTTAGACTTGCAGGAAGCTTGGGTATCAACAGACCGCGTTTTCAAAAATGTGGATGGAATTAAATTTCTGAACCACCAAGGAGGTTGCGGAGGTATTCGTCAGGATGCCGCGGTATTAAGCAAACTTTTAGCGGCCTACGCGGACCACCCCAATGTGGCCGGTGTAACCGTACTCAGTTTAGGATGTCAAAATTTACAAGTACAGGATTTTCTAAATGACCTAAAATCCCGGAATCCAAACTTTGATAAGCCACTTCATATTTACGAACAACAACAGTCGAAAAGTGAAGAACAAATGATTACGGAAGCGATTAGACAGACCTTTATCAGCTTAGCAGAAGCTGATAAATTGGAAAGGGCACCCGCACCGCTCAATAAACTTACTATCGGTGTGAAATGTGGAGGTAGTGACGGATTCAGTGGTATTTCCGCCAACCCCGCTGTTGGCTATTGCGCTGATTTATTGGTGGCACTGGGTGGTAAAATTTTATTGGCGGAATTTCCTGAATTATGTGGGGCAGAACAGAACCTGATCGATCGTACCAAAGATGAAGAGGCTGCAAGGAAGTTTATAAGCCTTATGAGCGCTTACAGTCAAGCAGCGGAAAATGCAGGTTCCGGATTCCACATGAATCCTTCTCCCGGTAATATTAAGGATGGTTTAATTACCGATGCCATTAAAAGTAATGGCGCTGCAAAAAAAGGAGGGACGGCCCCGGTGGAGGATGTTTTAGACTATACTGAACCTGCCGTAAAACCGGGATTGAATTTGGTTTGTACACCTGGGAATGATGTAGAGGCAACAACTGGAAAGGCTGCCAGTGGCGCGACCTTGATCCTGTTTACAACGGGTTTGGGAACACCAACCGGGAACCCCGTATGTCCTGTTATTAAAGTGGCGACTAACTCTGCGTTGGCTTCTCGTATGGCAGACATTATCGATATTGATTGTGGACCGATCATTTCCGGTGAAAAAAGCATTGAGGAGATGGGAGAAGATATTTTGGAATATTGTATTCGGGCAGCAAGCGGTGAGGTTACTCCTAAAGCCGTGCAATTAAATCAGGACGACTTCATTCCGTGGAAGCGAGGGGTGTCTTTGTAGATCTTAGTTATTAGTTGTTAGTTATTGATTGTTAGTTATTAGTAGAAGCAGGCATAAAGCGTACGCCTACTGCCTAAAGCTCACGAGTATGAAAAAATTCTTAGATAAAAATTTCTTGTTAGAAAGCAGCACAGCACAAACATTGTATCATGAACATGCGGCGAAAATGCCTATTATAGACTACCATTGTCATTTGTCTCCGCAACAAATTGCGGAGGATGCTCATTTTGAGAATATTACACAAGTGTGGTTGTATGGTGATCATTATAAATGGCGGGCGATGCGCACCAACGGTGTAGATGAACGTTATTGCACGGGTGATGCCAGTGATCGGGAGAAATTTTTGAAATGGGCTGAAACGGTACCTTATACGCTGAGAAATCCGCTTTATCATTGGACACATCTTGAATTGCAACGCTATTTTGGTATAGATAAAATATTGGATGCGGGCACGGCCGAGGAAATTTATGATGAGGCGAACGATTTACTAAAGAAACCTGAATATAGCGTTAGGAATCTATTAAGGAAAATGAATGTAAAGATTGTCTGTACTACGGACGATCCGACTGATAGTTTAGTGTACCATCGGCAGTTAAAAAAGGAGGGTTTCGAAATCCGTGTTTTACCGGCTTTCCGACCGGATAATGCGATGAATCTTTCAACCTTGTCGAAATTCAGGCAATATGTGGAGAAGCTTAGTCAGGTGTCAGGCATTGCGATCCAGAATTTTGACGATTATGTACAGGCTTTGAAAGCGAGACATGATTATTTCGCTGAGAATGGCTGTTGTGTTTCGGACCACGGTTTGGAGAAAATTTATAATGAGTCTTACCGGTTGGAGGATATTAGAGACATCTTTTCAAATGCATTACAGGGGCAGGTTATTTCGGATGAACAACATGATCAGTTTCGATCGGCGATGTTGACCTATTTTGCTGAGTGGGATCATGAAAAGGGATGGGTACAGCAGTATCATCTGGGTGCTTTGCGAAATAATAATTCACGAATGATGCAGAAATTAGGACCTGATACGGGTTGGGATTCTATTGGCGACTTCTCGCAGGGACGGGCCCTGGCTGGTTTTCTGGATAAATTGGACAGCCAGGATAAATTGGCTAAAACCATTTTGTATAACCTTAATCCAGGTGATAACGAATTAATGGCTACTATGATTGGTAACTTCAATGATGGCTCCTCCGCCGGGAAGATCCAATTTGGTTCGGGTTGGTGGTTTCTTGATCAGAAGGATGGGATGATTAGGCAGATGAATGCGCTTGCTAATATGGGCTTGATCAGTAAATTTGTCGGAATGCTAACCGATTCGCGTAGTTTTCTATCCTACCCTCGTCACGAATACTTTAGAAGAATTCTTTGCAATTTGTTCGGGGAGGAGGTAGAGAAAGGCGAACTACCTGATAACTTATCATGGATAGGCCAGGTTATCGAAGATATTTGTTATCATAATGCCGCTAACTACTTCAATTGGCCTGGGGAGGCATGACACAGCGTATAAGATATAGGGTGTAAGAAGGTATAGGGATACAAGGTGTAAGGTGTATTAAGTTTTGATGCGTTACACCGCTTCCTTATACCTTTTTTAATTCATAAATTCTCAGGAATATTGGTCAAAAATTAATATCATTGTAATTGAAATTAAACTAACAGGGGAAATGTTTGAATGCGCAAACGTTTTCTTTTGACCTAATTAACATTTATTGCCATAAATCATGAATTCTAAAGAGACGATCGGTAAGTACAGATGGACAATTTGTACCTTGCTGTTTTTTGCTACGACAATCAATTATTTGGATAGACAGGTGCTTTCCTTAACTTGGAGTGATTTTATTGCACCCGAATTTAAATGGACGAATAATGATTATGGCAATATAACGGCCTTGTTCTCTATTTTTTATGCTATCTCTCTTTTATTCGCCGGTAGGTTTGTAGACTGGCTGGATACGAAGAAAGGTTTTTTATGGGCAATTGGGGTCTGGTCTATCGGTGCTTGTCTGCATGCATTTTGTGGTATTGCAACGTCGGGGCTTTTGACCGGTAAGTGGTTCGTCGGATTTGAGGGGGCAAAAGAGGCCCTTGCTATGGTAGATGATACGGCAAAGATCATTTCAATTAGTGTAACACTCTTCATTTTTGCTCGTTTAGTTTTAGCCATTGGAGAAGCTGGTAATTTTCCGGCGGCCATAAAGGCTACTGCTGAGTATTTTCCGAAAAAAGACAGAGCCTTTGCTACGAGTATTTTCAATGCAGGTGCCACAGTGGGGGCATTGGCTGCTCCTGTTACCATTCCTTTTATTGCGGAAGCTTACGGTTGGGAAATGTCTTTTATCATCATTGGCGCTTTAGGTTTTTTATGGATGGGATTTTGGGTATTCATGTATCATAAACCGGAAGTACATCCACGCGTTGGGAAGGCCGAACTCGATTATATCCAACAAGATGTAATAAACGATCGGAAGCTCGCTGATTATGTGGAGGAAACTACGGATAAGACTTCTTTCGTTAAATGTTTGAAGTATAATCAAACATGGGCTTTTGCCTTCGGGAAGTTTATGACAGACGGTGTATGGTGGTTTTTTCTCTTTTGGACGCCCGCTTATTTAAGCTCGGTATATGGAATGGATTCAACCCAGAGTGCCTTCCCGCTTTTCATTTTATATCTTATTACGTTGCTTTCTATCATTGGTGGTTGGTTGCCAACTTATTTCGTTGATAAAAAAGGAATGAATCCTTATGAAGGACGTATGCGGGCGATGTTGATTTTTGCCTTTTTTCCTTTATTAGCACTGTTTGCCCAGCCTTTGGGGCATATCAGCTATTGGCTCCCCGTGATTATCATTGGTATAGCCGGTGCGGCCCACCAAGCCTGGTCGGCCAATATTTTTACGACGGTGGGGGATATGTTTCCAAAGAAAGCGATTGCAACTATTACAGGAATTGGTGGTATGGCCGGAGGGGTGGGATCCTTCTTTATTAATAAATGCTCAGGAATGCTCTTCGATTACAGTAAAGATACGGAGATGTCCTTTATGGGCTTTCACGGTATTGAAGCTGGATACTTTATTATCTTTTCCGTTTGTGCTGTTTGTTATATCATAGGCTGGGTAGTGATGAAATCGCTTGTACCGCGTTATGCTCCTATAACGGATTTGTAGTCGATTGGTTGTTAGGTTGTTGAATAGTTGAGTTGTCGAGTTTTAAATCTATCACCACTCAACTATTTAACGAATATAAAACTCCACTAACTCCAAAGAAAAATTATGTAATCTACCATCTTTTTATGAACTTTGTACAAGAATCGGATGATGAAAGAAGCTGAGCTTTACCTATTCTTGCCACATTTGGCTTGTTTTGGAAGCGATTCTTTAAGTTTATAAAATAAACGTGGAAACTCACACACTCCCTGCCACTACGTATAATCGTAGTCGCATTCGTTTGGCCGTATCGCTTTTTTACTTCTGTCAAGGTTTGGCTTTTGCCTCTTGGGCAAGTCGCATTCCGGATATCAAAACGACGCTGAACCTTTCGGACGGGCAGTTGGGAAGTCTACTATTTGCACTTCCGCTCGGACAGCTGGCAACCATGGCACTTTCTGGAACGCTAGTTACGAAATTTGGCAGCAAAAAGGTGTTGACCTTAGCTGCTGCGCTCTATGTAATCGCCTTGACAAACTTAGGTTTAGCCTCCAAAGGTTGGCACTTGGGTGTTTCGTTATTCGTATTTGGGATTATAGGAAATATGTGTAATATAGCAGTTAACACGCAAGGAGTGGCTGCCGAAAACCTCTATGATAAACCGATTATGTCTTCTTTTCATGGTGCTTGGAGCATAGCGGGTTTTACCGGTGCTTTGCTCGGATTAGTCATGATCAATCTGCATATCGCTCCTTATTTGCATTTTTGGATTATTACCGGCCTGGTATGGATCAGTATTCTGATAAACAATAAATACCTGGTGGGAGGTGTTGGTCCCGCGAATACAAGTAAAAAGAGACTATTCTCTAAACCGGAAGGGGCCTTGTTGCAATTAGGGGTAATCGGTTTCTGTAGCATGGCAACCGAAGGTGCCATGTTCGATTGGAGTGGAGTCTATTTTAAAGATATCGTAAAAGCACCACAGGCGTTGGTACCTCTTGGTTATGCTTCTTTTATGGTGATGATGGCCTCCGGTCGCTTTATTGGGGATCGGTTAATTGCTCGATTAGGTAGAAAAAGAGTCTTACAAGTGAGCGGCGTATTTATCTCATCGGGCATGTTCTTAGCGGTATTGTTTCCTTATATTGTTACGGCAGTCGTTGCTTTTATGCTTGTAGGTCTGGGCGTTGCAACCGTTGTCCCTACTGTTTATAGTGTTGCCGGGAGAAATGCCAAAGTATCGCCGGGCATTGCCTTAGCCATGGTTTCAAGTGTGAGCTATCTTGGCTTTCTCATGGGACCTCCACTCATTGGTTATATCGCCGAATTGGCCAGTTTACGGTACTCATATGCAGTCATCGGTATGTTTGGATTGGTGATTACTTTGTTGGTTGCTAAAATAAGGGCCATTAATCAGTAGTCGCTCCTTTTTTAATTCGGTTTCTTTTTAATCTCACGGACTTAAGCCTAAACGGGGGGAGCCTGTTAAAGGAAGGTTTAATTTGTCGCTTAATGGCAGCGACCCCGCCAAATACTTTTTTTCCCGTAAAAAAAGTATTCAAAAAAACTCGTCGCTTCAAAATTTACAGGAATGGTAGTGCCTCCCAGTACTACTTGTAAATTTTGGAGGCGACATTTTCGAAGGCCAACGGATGATGCTTTTAACCGAATGTACTATCTTTAGTCTTTGAATATAGCCTTGTGTGTGGGAAAAACGGCCTTGGAGGATATCGATGCAACGAGCAGCAAAGCATTTGCACACATGTTCGTCCTGCAATACTCAAGCGGATTGAGGAAGTGAAACGGCTCCAATACGCGCCATGAATGTTTTGCCATCAGTTGCGAGGTAGTCTACAAAGCCTTGGGTTTTGCTCAACTTTTTGCCAAGAAAAAGTTGATAAAAAAAGCCTTCGTTTAATCTAAACAATCTATTGAACATAAAAGTGGTTGCCGTAAGGAGAACCACTTCTTGGTAATAGTTTTTTGCAATACCTCTGCATTTTACGTTTTCTATTTTTGTTGCTTGATGATACGCGCAGCGGCCTTGTTAATTTAATATAAATTTAAAATGAAACTAAGTTGCTATTAATATAATTCGTTTAGATTTGCTGTTTAACAAAGAACATCCCTTGTAAGGACATGTTTGGGAATTATTGATATAAAAACAAAAATAAATGAAACGTAGAGATTTCTTTAGAAATACCGCATTTACCGCTTTAGGTGCCTCCGTATTATCTCCTTTCCAATCGATTGCCGGTCATCGGTCAACAAAAAATCTATCCTCGAGAGCGAGTAAGGCCAAGAATATTATCTTTATGGTGAGCGATGGCATGAGCACAGGAACGTTAAATATGGCCAACTTACTGTTGCAACGAAAAGAAGGTAAGCAAAGTAATTGGTTAGCGCTTTATGAGAGAAATGAAGGGGTAAGGGCCTTAATGGATACGGCCTCGGCAAGTTCTTTGGTGACAGATTCAGCTGCTGCCAGCTCTTCTTGGGGAGGAGGGGTGCGTGTTCCGAACGGTTCTTTAAATGTAAACGCCGATGGTTCTTTTAATAAACCGATCCTTCAAAAATTTAAAGCGGCCGGTAAATCGGTCGGTTGTGTTACCTCCGTCCCCATTACACATGCAACACCTGCGGGTTTCTGTGTGAACAGTGATAAACGGTCGGATCAACCGGGAATTGCTTTGCAGTATCTTAATTTACGCTTTGATGTTATGATGGGGGGAGGGTTCGAATTTTTTAGTGCCGATAAAAGAGAAGATAAGCAGGACCTATTTGCTAAATATAGGCAAGCTGGATTTACGGTTTTGCAAAATCGTGATGAAATGAGAGCACTTTCAGGAAATGAAAGTAATCCGATATTGGGCGTTTTTTATGCCGATGGTTTACCTTATGCGCTGGACCGTGCAAACGATCGGGTTTTGGCATCGAAGACACCCAGCTTGGCAGAAATGACAAAAACAGCCATCAACAAGTTAAAAAACAATAAAAATGGCTTCGTATTACAAGTAGAAGGAGGAAAGGTAGATTGGGCAGCGCATGCAAATGATGCAGGAGGGCTCATCTATGATCAACTTGCTTTCGACGAGGCAATCGGGGAGGCTATGGCCTTTGCTTTAGCCGACAAAGAAACGTTGGTCATCTTAACCACCGATCATGGAAATGCAAATCCTGGCCTGTTTTATGGAAACCAGACAAATAAAAATTTCGACCGCATTCAGTTATTCAAACATACGAATGATTGGATCCTAAATGGGATCGACAAGAGTTATACCCCTGCTCGTTTTATCGAACGTATCGAATTTGCTCAAGGTTATGCTATTACCATGGAAGAAGCGAAAGAGCTGTTAAGTCATTATGAAAGCTTGGATGGAGATGGACTCTATAATCCGCGCAAATTACCATTTAGGCAGCTTGCTGAAATTCAACAGAAACATTTATCTATTGGCTGGGGTTCGATGGACCATTCAGCTGACTATGTTGAATTGGCAATGTATGGTCCTGGAAGTGAACAACTGAAACCTTTTGTAAAAAATATAGCCTTGCATAACTTCATGTTGCAGGCTACAGAAATAGCTGTTTAGCGAGAAATAGTATTCGCAGCTTTGCTATAAAGAGAATATATTTTATCTTGTATTGCTTATATATGATCAGATGAAAATAGCTTTTTATAGTGCTCAACCATATGATAAGTCTTCTTTCGATGCAATGAATCAGGAGAAGACTTATCATTTTCTTTTCTTCGAAATCGATCTGAATGAACAAACGGTAAAGCTTGCGGAGGGCTGTGATGCTATTTGTATTTTTGTGAACGATCATGCCAATGCAAAGGTGCTTGAAATGCTTGCCGCGTTAAATATAAACATTATCGTTTTGCGTTGCGCGGGTTTTAATCAAGTTGATTTAGAAGCAGCTCAACAGCTGGGTATGCACGTGTATCGCGTTCCGGCATATTCCCCTGAGGCTGTCGCGGAACATGCGGTAGCCATGATACTCACCTTAAATCGGAAGACACATAAAGCTTATAACCGAGTGCGCGAAGGTAACTTTTCTTTAAATCGATTAACGGGTTTCAATCTACACGGTAAAAAAGTAGGGGTGGTGGGTTTGGGTAAGATTGGCTTGGCCTTTTGTAAAATCATGCATGGTTTTGGAAGCGAGATCTTGGGCTATGATCCCGTTGAATCCCCGCATCCTGATTATATTGTAAAAACTAGTTTTGAAGAACTCCTTGCTGTAAGCGATATTATTTCCTTGCATTGTCCCTTGCTTCCCGGCACCAAACACATCATTAGGGAGGAAAGTTTGTCTATGATGAAAGGAGGGGTGATGTTAATCAATACCAGTAGAGGAGCCTTGATTCATACACCGGATATCATCAAGGCATTGAAAACGGGAAAAGTAGGGCACTTAGGGATCGATGTCTATGAACAGGAAGAAAAACTGTTCTTCAGAGACTTTTCTGAGCATATTATTGATGACGATGATATCCTCCGCTTAATGAGTTTTCCTAATGTGTTGATTACGTCACATCAGGGTTTCTTTACAACGGAGGCACTTGCTGAAATAGCGTCCATTACCCTTCGAAATCTTCAAGATGCAAAAAATGGTGTTAAAACGAGCAATTTGTTAACCTGATAATGAATTGACATAGATGTTTATAACAAGATGATCTTCCGGTAACGAATCATGTTTTTTTATGTTAACGAAGGTTTTTAGTAAGAATTAATATATAGTCCATTTTGTTAAAATTTGTTAAAATTTTAATAACGGATGTAACCATTTGACTTTTCCTTAGTCTTATAAGTGGTTTTTGTTTATATTGGGTTTGTCAAGCCCTGTGGTTCCCAAACTGCAGGGCTTGTTTTTTTAACTATTGTCATCAAAATGTTAAACAGCAAGAAAGGATTTGTCAAAGTGTATTTTGTACACTACCTTTGTGTCATTCATAATTTAGGTTTATAATTGGTTAGTTAGGAAGCCTTCAATCTCCCCGATTGAAGGCTTTTCTTTTCAATCATCAAGTTCAAACGAAAATTCGTCATAATCTTTTGTTCGCCAAGCGAGGTGTTGTGTAGAAGGTGAGATGGCAAACAAAGGTGAAAATGTTTTTACCTTCACCGTTTTTCCATCGGGTAGAAATTCCAATATACGTAACCAGCCATCTCCACCATTTCCATGCCATCCACCACCCAGCGCCTGCGCATTAAAAGTCATTTGCTGTACTTTTTTTCCACCGGCATTTGTGTCCGTACGAAAGCCTATATGTGCTCTTTCATCGTCCGGTGCACCGATATGTCCAGAAAAAACAAGTACAATGTTCTTTGATGGTTTCACGAGTTTTTCCCAGATGGCCTTTCCATAATTGGGATTTTCTACTTGGTAACCTTCGGTTTCAATATGTTCATTCTTCGCATTTAGGTAAGAATGTGTGAGTAATACAACCCGATGTTGGGCATAAACCGGTTTATTGACTACTTCTTTCGCCCAAGCAATCGTGCCATCATGAGGCGCAAATTCGAGTACTAAAAAAAGGTATTTGGTGCCTTTCGGATCGCTGAATTCATACGCGGCATTTGTTAAACTGGGTTTGCCATGAATGTCTGTGCCAATTTCTTTTAGCAAGGCTTTTGATAAAGGGTTTTTATCCAGCGGGAAATATTGATTGTAATTTGTTTCCCGATTCTCCGCACTTTTAAGACCATAATCGTGATTACCAGTTGCGGCAATATAAGGAACTTTGCCATCTAGATAACTAAAACCTTCTGCTACTGACTGCCATTGCTCTATGCTGACTTGATTGCCATTTTGGCCTGCGGGAATCCATAAATTATTCTGTTCTACTAAATCACCTGTACATAACACCATTTTGATGTGTAGGGGATCTATTTGCTCGCTTATCCAACGGGTCATTAAATTGAAGATAGGCTGATTGCGACTAAATTTCACGTATGTCTGCGGGTCGGGTAATAAGACCAGAGACCATGAATTGCTATCCGTTAATGTAGGGGCCTTATAAGTTGTGTTTTGCCCGTAACTTGTCGTGCTGACGAAAAATATAAGGCCAAGTATCCAAATTTTTAAATGTCGATTCATAGATACCCTCCATCTTTTAAGATTTTTGCCCAAAGTTGATAACCTTCTATGCGTAAATGTAGACCATCGTGGGTCAAAGCTGTTTTTAAGCGATTGTCTCCATCAAGAAAGTGGGGATACAAGTCAATGAGTTGAATGCCCTTTTCTTTCGTGAGCTTTCGGATACCCTCATTTACTGAAAGAATATGTTCGTCTTTGCCGTAATGATTTTTGAATTTATCAAACGTGCTGTTTACCGGTAGCAAAGTTTGGAAGTAGATTTTGGTTTTAGGTGAACCCTTTTGTATGCGTTCTACTATTGTTTTGTAATTATGGAGAATGATTTCATCTGGTATATTCCTCGAAATATCATTAATACCAATTAATATAAAGATTTTTTTAGGTTTGCCGGTAATGACATCATCTAAGCGCTCAAGAACCCCAAAGGTAATATCTCCCGAGATTCCTCTGTTTCGGGCCTGTGGAAGTTGAAGTAATTCATTCCAATCGGTTCCGGCTGTAATGCTATTGCCAAGGAAAACAATATCGGTACTTGATTTTGGGAAGGATTTGAATTGATCAACCAGTAGGGGATAAACTGCTGGTCGATAAGTACTATCCCAACTTTGCTGAGCTTGCGACTCGATAAAGCTTATGAATAGCAAAAAAACAATTAAAAGTGATTTCAGTTTGTTCATAATAATAAATTTAATGATTGGCTTTCGGATGACTTTTATTTGCTGATATACCCCATTCTTTCGTGACATACGGCGTATTCGTTTCTTCTACATCCCGGCAATAAACACTTAAACCCTCGTGTTCATCCCAGTATTGTTTGACTGTATAGCCATCCATCGCACCGGCGTGGACACCCTTTTCTATTTTCTCATCGTCGGGGTTTACGATGAGTTTAATGCCAACAGATTCATTCATCATTTCAAGATCGCCACGGCTGTTACCGCCTACAAAAAGGGGGCGAGCTTTGATAAAGGTTTGGATGGCATCCGCTTTTCCGTCATCTTGAGGAACGGGATAAACTAATTGATCCGTTACCTTGCCCTGGTGTATTACGGATTTTACACCCAGGATACGCGCCTCGGGGATGCCGAGATTCTCTTTGACAAATTGCTGATATAGTAGTTCAGGTGATGCGGAGAGTACCCAGATTTCGAAACCATATTGTTCGAGATTCGCCAATAATTCGCGCATTTCGGGGTAAAACTTGGCTTGGTACTTATCTTGGAAGCTGTTTTTTCCAATAGTGCCCACCGTTTCTGGATCTAATCCTGCTAAAAAGGCGACGCGATTTTTGACATAGCTGACCCCCACATTGTCTCCATGTAACATCGCGTCAATAATGGCCATTTTTGATTTGGAAAGACTGTCACTTTTTTCCGCATAGTTCTTTTTGGCAAAGGCATAAATAGCTTCATCAGCTAAGTAATAAGGGACTTGACCGAGCAATGTTCCATCGCAATCAAATACAGCAACTTTCCGTTCTTTAATGATTAATGTCGAATTGAGAAAATGCTCCAACTTTTGATTAACCTGATCAGACCATCCATGAATTGGGCGATAGGTCTGCGCAAAAGAAAAAGTGAAAAAGAAAGAAAAGCTCCAGATAAAGAGAACTTTTCTTATTTTATTTATCAATAACGCCATAGGAATTACTTTTTGCCTAGAATGTCAAAAAGTAGTTCAGGTTCGTTGGTGGTGATGTACTCTACCTTTTGATCCAATAAATTTTTCATTTCAACCGCGTCATTTACGGTCCAAACATTAACCGTTAAACCAAGCTTATGGGCATCTTGAATCCAGGATGGATTCTTTTTGAAAACATCGTAATGATAGTCGATGCCTTTAAACCCATCTGCTTTTGCCTCTGCAGGACTTAAATCGCCGTTGAGATAAGCCACTTCTGCTTTAGGTGCTAATTTCGCCAAATGTTTTCCTGCATCTCGGTCGAATGTGATGTAATCTACCCATTTCTCTGCCCCCAATTTCTTAACCAGAGCAACAGACATTTCAGCTGCTTTCAATACACGCTCTTTACCTAATTTGGAAGGTTTCAATTCGTAAATTAGCTTGGTTTTTTTTTGTTTCATGCCTTCTTTCAGGTAGGCTTCCACGGTTGGAATGGATTCACCATTTGGATGCTTTTTGGCGAGTAATTCTTGATAAGTTGCTGTTTCTATATCGATGCCATAAAAATCTTTGTTATGATTTACGACCAAAATATTATCTTTTGTTAGGTAGACATCGAATTCAGAACCATGACAACCGAGCTCCGATGCGTGATTAAGGGATGCAAGGGAATTCTCGGGTAGGTTTGCCTGTTTCCAAGCCCCACGGTGGGCGATAACTATATTTTTATTGAACTGAGCATAGGTGCTTTGCATAAAGGTAAATAAACAAATTGCAGTCATTAAAAAAAATTGTTTTTTCATTGTTTTGTATAGTTAAAATTTTTTACGAACAATTGAGCAAATTACAAATTATCCTCGATAATGGGACGCTTTGCTCCTGCAGTCCGACATTATATAAATGATATATTTATGTTAATTCAATAGTTTGGATTCTGTTCAAGGCTTGAATTTAAATCCAGCTCCTTTTGTGCTATAGGCCACCAGTAATCTCTTGCAGGATTGAATTTTCTTGTTTCGATAATCATATTCTGCCATGTTTTAATAGGAGCGTTCATCACGATTTCGGCAGTCTTCCATCGCCGTATGTCGTTATAGTACAGGGCTTCCCCTGCGAATTCGATTCGTCTTTCTTTTCTGATGATTTCCCGCATTTCTGACTGGCTTTTATCCGAAGGAATTTCAGGCATATCGACACGTCTGCGAATTTTGTTTAAACTTTCCAGAATGGCTGGGTTACTGGGATCTATTTCGTTGAGTGCTTCTGCGTACATCATTAATATATCTGCATAGCGGAGAACAATGAAGTTTGTTTCGGACTGTCCTGATTTTAAATCTGATTTATCTATTGGCGGTTTTTCGGCATCGTAAATGGAATACTTTTTCATGGCGTAACCTGTTTGCTTATAATAGTCGGCACTCGCAACTTCTCCCTTAAAAAGTGAACCTGGATAGACGACCGTCGCCGACAGCCGAGGATCGCGATTCTCATAGGGCTTTGTAGGATCGTAACCTGAGTTCGGATCGCTAATGGCCAGGCCATTTGTCATTTCATACGCATCCACTAAATCTTGAAGTGGTGCGTTTGAATTATACTGTGTATTGATGAGATCGAAAGAATGTCCCTCATCGGGAAATAGAAATTGCACATCGAAAATGACTTCTTTATTATTTTCATTTTCAGGCAGAAATAGGTTTCTATAGTTTTCGAACAAATCGTAACCTGCAGCGGGAGCAAGCTCTAATACGGCTTTTGCCGCATCTGCGGCAGCCTGCCATTTTTCAGAACTATTGCTGGAGTTTAGGAGAGGACTTGCCTCGTAGAGGAGTACACGGGCCTTTAATGCCATGGCAGCACCTTTCGTAGCCCTTCCTATATCACCTCCTGCTTGCTTTATAGGGAGCTTTTCACTGGCGATGTCTAAATCAGTTAAGACTTGCGCAATCACCTCTTCTCGGGAATTTCGTGCCATACTTACTTGCGTGTCGGGATTGGGTGCTTCCAAAATGAGCGGGACCCCACCGTAATAAGTAGCAAGTTCAAAATAATAGAGTGCTCTTAAGAAGTGAACCTGCCCCTCCATGAGGCTCTGCTTTTCAGCGTCAAGTCCTACATCGCCGACGCGGGCGAAGAACGTGTTAGCGCGTCCTATTCCCTGATAGCATTGTGCCCATCGATTGGCGATGATACCTTCCGTACTGGCTGATTGTTGACTACGACCGATGGCATCATAGCCCAAAGTTCCGCCGCTGTAGCAGTAGGCGTTAGGTGTGGCACCTTCTTCCCATAAAGGAGTAGCATCTCCTCCAAATAATCCATTACCGGTTAATACGGCGTATATACCTGTTAATGCTGCATTAGCAGTTGCTTCGGTTTGCCAAAAATTGCTTTCCGTATATTTGAAATCCGGCTCTCTATCTAGTAGATCTGGATTGCACGCCGCTAAGACGAAGGTTGCGTAAATAAGTGCTATGTTATATTTTGTGCTTTTCATTTTTCGCTGCATTAAATTGAAAGGTTAGAATGTTACATTTATACCCCCGCTAAAGGTTTTAAGCATGGGATAATGATAGAGTGAGCTATAGTTGATGATCGTTTCAGGATCGAAGTCTTTGTATTTCGAAAAAGTTAAGAAATTTTCAGCATTTACAAATACACTCACTTTAGCAATATTGATTTTTGATGTCCACTTCTGTGGAATTAGATAGGCCAGCTGTACGCTCTTTAAACGTAAATAAGCTCCGCTTTTTAACCAGAAGTCGGATTGCAGGAAATTATCTTTATTGCCCGTACTTTCTGTCACAATGGGTAATTTTGCCTGCATGTTTTCAGGTGTCCAAGCCTCGGTTAACCATGCTGTTGTAGCCCCCGCTCCATTATTGAAAGGATAAGCTAAATTGGCTGTCGGATAGATTCTAAGACCCGCTATACCTTGAAAAAATGCGCGGAACGATAAACCTTTATAATCCACATTAAAACCAAATCCATACGTATATTTAGGAATTGCGGATGATTCGTTTAGCGCAACACGATCCTCGCCGTTTATAATGTTGTCTCCATTGATATCTTTATATTTGATATAACCAGGTCTTGTTGCATTACTTTGAAAAGCATGATTGTCGATTTCCTCTTGATTTTGGAAAAAGCCGTCAGCTTGCAACAGGTAATGCGAGCTTATAGGGAGACCTTCTTTTGTTATGGTTGATAAATTTGTATCAAAATCATACAGAATTTGGCCATCTAAATCGATTACTTTGTTTTTATTATAGGCCACATTTCCCTGTATTCCATAGCTCACAGCGCCTACTTGATCGCGATATTGTGCCGTTAGTTCATATCCTGTATTATCTACGGTACCAACATTTCTTTTAGGGCCGGTAAGGCCTACTTGTGATGGGAAATTAACCGTTCGTAAAATGCCGGTCGTATGCTTTTTGTAAACATCTGCGGTTAAATTTAACTTGCTTTGCAAGAGCTCGACATCAAGCCCCCCATTATATGTTGTTGTTGTTTCCCAGGTCGTTCTCGGGTCTGCATAGGCTAATGCAGCTGCACCTGGAGCAAGTAGTCCGCTTGTGCCACCGAAACTATAATCTTGCTTTAACTCGATATTGTTTTCATAGCTATATAACTCGACAGCTTGATTTCCTAGACGACCAACAGAGGCGCGCAATTTTAACAAACTGATAAGATCTGAATCGAAAAAATCTTCTTGATCGATACGCCATCCCGCTAAAACCGAAGGAAAGAAACCCCATCGGTTCTCTTTTGAAAACCTGGAAGAACCATCATAGCGAAAAGTAGCTTCCAATAGGTATTTGTTTTTGTAATCATAGTTGGCTCTTCCGAAATAGGATATTAAAACGTCTTCAGTCGTTTTCCCTGAAATCGCATTTCGAATACTTCCTACACTCAACGCAGTTAATGTTTCATCCAAATAACCGGTCATTTCGGCTGCAAACTGCCCGTTACTAAAATAATCGTAGGCAGACCCTACCATAATGGCCAAATTGTGCTTCTGGTTAAATTGTTGTTTCCAGTCTAACGTGTTATAAAAATGTAGGTTCAAGTCGTTATCATCCGTTTTGCCCGATCTTGGTGCCGTAGCAGGGCTGTTCCAATTGGTTGGCTTCAATGTTTTTGGATTGAAGCTTTGTACTTGAGGTGTAAATTCGGAAAGAAGACCATCATATTTATCCGCTCCAAATTTGATATTATAAGTAATGTTCCAAGGCAATTTATACTCAGCAAAAACGGAAGCCAAAAAGCGTTGAACGATTTTTTTGGAATAGCCTGTTTCTGCAATCATTCGTGGATTTTCCCAGTTATTTCTACCCGGCGTAGATAACCAGGAGTTGCCATACCTGCCATCTGCAAGTCGATCCGTTAGAATGGGCAATGTCCGACTTAAATATTGAAAGAAGTTATTTCCATAAAAAGGTTGTTCATAATTTCTGTAATAACCATCAATAGACGCACCTACTTTTAAACGCGGAGATATATTAATGGATGCATTGAAACCCAGGGAATACCGTTTTTCATTGTCGGACGGACCGATCATGATCCCATCACGATCTAAATAGCCCAATGATAGGCGATATTGATAAGTATCAGAACTACCTCCAAAGCTTAAATTATGCTTTTGTATATTCCCGTCCTTTAAAGCGATGTCAAACCAATTATTAGCCGGGTAAGTATAGGGGTCCGAGGCCATGCCTGCTTGGTATTCTTCGATTTGACTAGCAGAGTAAACGGGTGCCTGTCCTTGATTAGCAAGTGCCTGATTTTTTAATCGCATATATTGAATCGGATCCCAGATAACGTCCGGCATTCGTGTGGGATTTTGTACACCGTTATAATAGTTATAATTGACTTGCGATATGCCGCTTCCCTTTTTGGTTGTAATTAAAATAACACCATTTGCCGCCCTTGAACCATATATTGCGGCCGAAGCATCTTTTAGTACCGTTACAGTTTGAATATCATCTGGATTTAGCTCGTCCATTGAATATTCGATGCCGTTGACGAGTACGAGTGGATTATTATTGCTTAAGGTTCCCATTCCCCTTATTTTAATTTCTGATCGATCAACGCCTGGTTGACTTTGACCAAGTCGAACAAACATGCCAGGCATGCCCGCTAACGCATTACTAATATTTGTTGTTGGCGACCCTTCCTTTTCTTTCATATCTAAAGTGCTCACAGCACCTGTTAGATTTTCCTTTTTTTGTGTGCCATATCCAACAACTACAACGTCCTCCAATAAGGTGCTGGCGGACTCTAGGTTAATGGAAAGATTCGTTAAATTACTTGTCGCGTTTAAGGTATAAGGCCGATAACCCACGTATTTGAAAATTACTTCACTGTTGACCTTGACCTTAAAAGTAAAACTGCCATTTGCATCGGAAATGGCAATTGCTTTGTTATCGGCTACGATGGATACACCAGGTAACGATTCTTTTGTATCTTCAGCTCTTACAATGCCTTGAATGGTTAATGTTTGTTGACCATATGAAGTAGCGATGTATAAGAGTGATGTTAATAGAAAGATCAGTCCGCGCCCTAGCACTGAAATTTTCCGATCTCGATTAATTTGAGTTTTAAATAAGCCTCTTTTTTTTAATGGTTTGGTTTTAATTTTTTTCATTTGCTTAATTTTTGTTGAGGATGAATTGTCGCCTATCGCAAGTAATGACTACGATTACTAGATTCCCTGGGCAGGGTTGGAATCATGGTTTCATAATGTTTCATTTGGATCGATCAGTTGATTGAATGAAAGAAATGGTGTTGAAATGAAAGTAAAATATTGAGATTTATGCGTTTATTGGAAAATCATTTTGTTTTTAGCACCTCAAGACATCCATGGCGATCTACCCATTAACTTCAAATCCTATAGGGTGAGTTTGGAATCCCTAGGAGGCACCTCCCAGGGGGCTAGGGCTTTTTTAAGGTACTTATAGTCATTAAAAACCGTAACGAATGCCTATTTGTATTTGGTACGGATTTCCTGAAGGATTAATAACCCCTACGTTCGTATTTACGTTATAATTGTAGACATTCAGTGTTGGATCAAAACCTCTGATATTATAGATATTCTGCTTGCCAAGCGTTTTTTGTACACCCCAATCCTTATTGAGCAGATTGGCTAAATTGAAAATGTCTCCCGAAAGTTCGATATACTGCGATTTATAAGTAGTAAACCTTTTGGTAACCCGTAAATCCCAGGTGCCATAAAAGCCATTGCTCCCCCCGTTTCGCTCGGCGATCTGACCAATACTTTGCTTAATATAATCCTTTAAGCCCGCGTCCGCTTCCGGGTTGGCTAGAATTTGTTGAATAGCATTCCGATAAGCCTCGGGTACATTATTGTTGTTTGGATCGAAAATATAAGCTAAGTCGTTTGAGTTAACAAAATCACCGTTTACATTTCCATTTACGGCTAGTGAATAACGGGTTCCCCCAATCCCGGAATAACGTAGGCCAATACTGATACCATAAAAGGTTGGCAGCGCTCCATATATCACTAGTTTATGACGGAATTGGGTGTTTGAATAGGCCATTCTGCTTAAATCGCGTGGGTCACCGGGTGTCATCAGTTCTAAGGTCGCCGTATTAGCCACGTCACCGTTGAATGACGTATTGTCTTTGCTATCATTCCAGGTGTAACTAAATGATAAAACGCCATCTTTATAGTATTGATAGGTTCCGTCGAGTACCACGGCGTATTGATTTATTTTACCTTCGCTGTTGAGTTCCAATACCCTTCCTACTTTAGTTGATTTGCGACCATTTTGCCAATCGGCTGATCCATTTGCGGTATTGATCGTTGAGGCCGGTACATAGACCCCCCGGTTCGCTTCGTCTACAATACGGAAGAACGGTTCGTCAACCATATTTTTATCTACATACATATAATTATTTCGCGCTAAACTGGCATAAAGGCTCAGGCCTAACTTTAATCGATTCGTAATGAGCCTGTTGTAAGAAATATTTCCCTTGTAAACCGTTGGTATTTTTGCGTCGCTTCCGTTCATATTGATGGTGGAGGTAGGCGTGACACCAAGCTGTTCAAACAATTCATATCCTGGAGCGGAACCTGGATCTTGTCGGTACTGCGGAAAATTGGGGATAACACCCAAGGGTACCCCGGGGCTACTGCGTTGAATATCAATGGTTGCGACTTTCGTGCCATCGAAGACCATATTATTGATCATGGCGTAATTGTTTATATCCGATCCAAAAATACCCGCGCCAAATTTTAAGATATCTCGTTGCTGTTCATTGATATCCCAGGTGAATTGAATCCGGGGCTGTAAGATGAAGCTGTTTAATGAGTTGGAAGTGTTTAAGCCAAGTTCATCGTAAACTAGTTGATTGAAATTAGGCTTGTTAATATAAGAAGTGTAGTCTGCACGGATACCAGCCATCATGTCTAAACCTTTTCCCAGCTTGGTTTGCATTTGCGCATAAAGTGCCGCTGTTAAAATGTTTTGTTTCACGCTGGGGTCCTCGTCCAGAGCGATTTCACGGGCATAGCGATAGGGGTCTAGATTATTGAATTCTTCGAGCCCTGTGAAATAAAATCGACCGTTCATTTCACTGCCATAAAGTGATTTCATGTGGGTGTACATGATATCCGTTCCAAAAGTGTAATTGATTTTTTCGGTGTTATAATACAAGTTATCGGATAGTTGAAAAACATTGTTATAGAAATATTCGGGTATATAACGCTGGCCTCCTAATTGTATATCGGTCAGGACTTCCTTCCCATCGATCGTGGAACTGATGTTTTGAATGATTGCACGTGGAATACTTTTGGAAGGAAGCTGCTCATTGGGGACGGAAGATTCAGACGTGTATAAATGCTGTGCTTTGAGCTCGTTGGTGATTTTTGGACTCAATACCGATCGGAGTGTCGCTAAAAAACTATTATCTGATGTTTTTACAGAACCATAGACTTCGTATAGATTAATTTTTGAGTTATCGCCCAAGCTGTGATTGTTATTATCATAGACAAAATTCTCTCTAAGTGTAAGCAAATGCTTGTTATTAAGCTGCCAGTCAACTCGCGCGAAAACAGCGTCGGTGCTTCGTTTTCGGTCAAAAGACCCGAACTGCGGCGAGTTAGCAACACCATACTTAGTCCTCGCGATGTCTAAAAATTGATCAAGTGTAGATTGGGTGACATTGTACCGCTTCTCATCTTCCGGTGACCGGATGTCAGCAACTTGAAACGGCCTAGCATCCGCCTGATGATCCCAGGTGACGTAGAAATGCGCTTTATCTTTTACAATAGGTCCACCTAAAGAAAAACCATATTGGTAAGTAGAGAATTCGTTGTCCTGTTTGTTTCCACGTATATCGTAAGGACTGGATAGCCAATCGGCCCTGGCGAAACCAAAGGCACTTCCCGTAAAGGTATTCGTGCCGGATTTGGTTACGGTATTGATGGTACCACCGCCACTGCGGCCGTAGGTTACATCGTATTGGTTGGTTACGATTTTGAATTCTCGTATCGCTTCCATTGAAATAGCGTATGAACCGCCACGGCGGTTAGCCGTGCCACCCGAAGTTGGGTTACGAGAGGTCATGCCATCCAGTGTGAAGTTCGTGGAAGACGCCAGTTGTCCGGCCATACTGTTTCCATTACTCATTGGAGAGAGGTCTATCAGGGACGTGAAGTTCCGACCGTTTACCGGTAATTTTTGTATGTCATTTCCGGTAACAGAAGTCGCGGCCCCGAAGTTCCCAACCGTATTTTTAATGTTGGATGCGCTTACTTCGACTTCATCCATTTGTACCGATTCACTGCTCAAAGAAATGTCGAGTCGTAAAATATCACCCTGATTCAAGGCGTAACCGGTTTGTTCGTGCGGTGAATAACCAATATAGCTGACTCTAATGGTGTAGGGCTTCCCTAAAGGTAGCTGTTTGAAATTGAACTGGCCATTGTTGTTCGTTGTGGTCGTATTGGTGAATCCCGTTGATTCATTTTTTACCACCACAGAAGCTCCGGCAATCGGACTTTGATTTTCGCCTTTTACGGTACCGGTAATTGCTCCTTGTGTTGTTTGTGCACTTAGGCGTCCATAACCTACTGTACTTACAATAAAAGCAAATAACAGTAAACAAATGTTACTTTTCATAATTTTCATTAGAATAAATTGTTTCTTTTTAATAGCAATGAAGCTTGCATAGTATGCAGGTTTCATTCAAAACAATCAGTGCCTGAAAGGCAGACACTTTTTCGTAAAGCTGTAGTACAGCCTGGTTTATAATATTATGTATGTGTTATTTTATTGTTAAGTAACATGGTGAAAAATGCACGAATGCCCCCTTGCATCATCCATGCAGAACGCGCACGCTAGGTTACAATAGTATAAATAGCATAAGCAAGGGCCGCTCCGATAAGTGGCCCAATAACAGGAACCCAAGCATAGCTTGCATTAAAATTCGCCTTGTTTTTTATGGGCAAAATCGCATGCATGATTCGTGGCCCGAGATCACGGGCCGGGTTAATGGCATAACCCGTTGTCCCGCCAAGCGATAAACCAATGACCCAAACGACAAAAGCGACAGGTATTGCGCCGACAGATCCCAAACCTATGGGGGTTTTGGTATTTTCAATCGCAATTTCACCATCTTTAAAAAAGAATACGGCGATAATCAGTACAAAGGTTCCAATGATCTCACTGATCAAGTTGATGGGTAAATTTCTAAGGGCAGGTGATGTACAGAATACGGCTTGTTTAGCACCTGCATCTTCGGTTTCGTCAAAGTGGTCTTTATACATGAGCCATACGAGAAAAGCACCCGTCATCGCTCCCGTAAATTGCGCTAATATATAGGTGCATGCATCAGTCCAAGTTAGATTACCACTTAAGACCATGGCAAAGGTAACCGCAGGATTTAAGTGTGCACCACTATAAGGCCCCGCGATGACTACACCGGTAAATACGGCTAATGCCCATCCCGTTGTGATTACGATCCAGCCACTATTATGCCCATTTGTGCCTTTGAGTAACACGTTCGCCACAACCCCTCCACCTAATAAAATCAAGATCATTGTACCCAGGAATTCTGCTATAAAAGGTGTCATAATTTGGTTATTAGTTACTGGTTATTAGTTATTAGTTATCTGTTGTTCGTTACTGGTTGTTACTTGTATATTCGTAACCGATTGCGAATTCCCTTTCTGCCAATAAGCTAGTTCGGGAAGATATCGAAGCGACGATAAATTCGTTTCTTTCGGTCATCATTTTGGCTCATTATCACCTAAGTTAATTGGCTACTTGACTTTCCAATCGAGCCCATGCTTTAGTCGCTTCAACGGCACGGTGCCAAGCTTTCATACGATTTTCAACATCGACTTGCTTGTTTGGTTTAAATGTGTTGTCGATTTGCCACTGATCTTTTAAATCGGCCATATCTTTCCAATAGCCAACTGCTAGGCCCGCGAGATAGGCAGCCCCAATGGCGGTAATCTCTGTAATTTTCGGTCGTACCACATCTGCCTGTAAAATGTCGGACTGGAACTGCATCAGTAAATTGTTATTTGTAGCACCGCCATCTACGCGTAATTCGTGGATTTCTTTTTTTGCATCTGCTTCCATGGCCTTTAGTATGTCTACGGTTTGAAAAGCGATGCCTTCCAATGCGGCGCGGGCAATATGGGATGCATTGCTTCCTCTAGTCAATCCCACAATGGTTCCCCGTGCATAGGAATCCCAATGGGGAGCTCCTAATCCTGCAAATGCCGGGACTAGATAAACACCATCGGTGTCATCCACTTTGTTTGCTAAGGCTTCAACTTCCTCCGATGACTTGATGATGCCTAAACCATCCCGAAGCCATTGTACAATAGCACCGGCAATAAAAATACTGCCTTCTAAGGCGTAGGTTACCTGGTCGCCAATTTTCCAGGCAACGGTGGTTACCAAGTTATTTTTGGATAAAATAGGCTTATTGCCGATGTTCATTAACATAAAGCAACCAGTTCCATACGTGTTTTTCACCATGCCTTCACTGGTACATAATTGTCCGAATAGCGCGGCTTGCTGATCGCCGGCAATACCTGCTATCGGAATGTGATCGGTCAGTATTTTGCCTGCCGTTTGTCCATAAACTTCGCTCGATGATTTGACCTGAGGAAGCATACTGGAAGGAATATCAAACAGTTCCAACAATTCCTGATCCCACTGCATAGCGGAAATATCGTAAAGCATCGTTCGGGACGCATTGGTTACGTCGGTAACGTGTTTTTCGCCATCTGTTAGATTGTATATAAGCCAGCTATCCACTGTGCCAAAAAGTAATTTTCCTTGCTTTGCCTTCTCTCGAGCTCCGTCTACATGATTCAAAATCCAACGGATTTTAGTGGCAGAGAAGTAAGAGTCGATCAAAAGACCCGTTTTTTTTCTGATCAAATCCTCATAACCTTGTTCTTTTAATTCATCGCAGTAGGAAGCAGTGCGTCGATCTTGCCAAACGATGGCATTGTACACAGGTTTACCGGTATCACGATCCCAAACAATGGTGGTTTCCCGCTGATTGGTAATCCCGATTGCTGCAATGTCTGCTGATTTAACTTCTCCCTTTACCAGCGCTTCCGCTATGACGGCAATCTGTGAGGACCAAATCTCTCGCGGATCGTGCTCTACCCATCCTGATTTGGGATAGAATTGCGTAAATTCTTTTTGTGCGATGGATACAATTTCTCCTTGCTGATTGAAAATAATCGCCCGGGAACTGGTTGTTCCCTGATCAAGTGAAAGTATGTATTTTTTCTCAGTCATAATTATTTTTATAATGTTCTTATCATTGGCCTATATGTTTGGTTAAACTTTATAACCATTTGCAAGGGTATTGAATTGGATGATTTGTTCTTGCATCCAATGATCGTCTTTATCGAGTTCTTTGGCCATTATCTGTGCGACAGCCGGAGCCATTTCGAGCGCTGCCTTTGCGTCAAGGAATAACATTCGTATTCTTCTTGCCAATACATCCTCAACAGTTCGGGCCATTTCCCCACGGACGGCCCACACAACTTCTGCCTTCACGTAAGGATAATCGGGATGTAGTTTTTCATCTAAACCACTTTCCGGTGTAATTAAGCTTTTTATTTTTGCTGCGTCCGAACCATATACTGCCCAATGCCCCTTTTCACGATCGGCTGAAATAGCACCATGAACTTTGATATCAACCGTTTTGCAGGGTAGATAAGCAAGTTTTGCGGTTTTAATGGCTTGATTTACCGTGTCTTCTGCCATTTTACGATAAGTAGTCCACTTCCCACCTGTGATGGTAATGAGGCCGGAATTACTAACGATCAGTTTATGATCGCGCGAGATTTCCTTTGTGCTTTCCTTGCCGTCTTTTGGGGCTGCCAAGGGTCTTAAGCCCGCAAATATACTCAAAGCATCTTTTCTGCATGGTTTTTTTTCGAGATACTGACCTGCTGTGTTCAAGATGAAGTCTACCTCACTGTCAAGCGCTCTGGGTTCCAAACTGTGCTGGTTAAGGGGTGTATCGGTTGTTCCAAGTACTAGTTTGTCATGCCAGGGTACACCAAAAAGCACCCGTCCATCGCTTGTTTCCGGTATCATCAAAGCACTTTTTCCCGGAAGGAAGGACCGCTCTACCACTACGTGAACACCTTGGCTTGGTCGTACCAATGCTTGATGATTCGCTTGTTCGAGCGTTAATATGTCGTCCACAAATACACCGGTGGCATTGATAATCGACTTGGCCTCAATCGTATAGGCTTGGTTGCTTTCCTGATCAACGACGACAAAGCCGGTCGTTTTTCCATTATTATCCTTTGTTAAGCGTGTAACTTTTGCGTAATTTAAGAGTGTTGCACCAAACTCGGCGGCCGTTTGCGCCAAATTGATGGCTAGCCGAGCATCATCGAACTGACCATCGTAATATTCTATCCCGCCTTTTAATCGGTCGGATTTTACACCCTGTATAAGGGTCATGACCTGTTCTTTAGACAATAAGGATGATTTTCCGATTCGGTATTTACCGGCCATCCAATCGTAAATTTTTAAGCCTATCAGAAATTTTAACTGTGCGAACCAAGTGTAGCAGGGGATGATAAAACTTTGTGCATGTGCTAGGTGAGGTGCATTCTTAAAAATAATGCCTCGTTCTTTTAACGCACCATAAACGAGTTTGATATCGCCTTGGGCAAGATAGCGAACACCTCCATGAACCAGCTTGGTACTTCTACTGGAAGTCCCCTTGGCAAAATCGGCCTGTTCTACTAATAAGGTTTTGTAGCCACGGCTTGCGGCATCAACGGCTATTCCTAAACCGGTAGCCCCGCCGCCTATAATCGCCATGTCCCAATGTTGAACGTGACCGAGTTGCGCTAAGTTTACAGGACGATTGAATGTATGCTGATGAATGGTTCTTTCTTGCATGTGAATGCCCAATTTATCTGTTCTTTCTTTTTTGTTCAATTGGTTGCGTTAATCAAAGTTAAACATCTTATTAAGAAATCAAAAATAATTTTTCGAAATCATTTCGAAATAAAATGAAACATCATCCGTTTTCTTGTGTTTTCCGCCAAAAAGATTAATTTAGCACAAAATAAATCTATGAATAGTGTAGAGCGTCATCAATTTATTCTTAAGCAACTACAGGAAAAAGGTTCCATTCATGTATTGGATCTGGGAAAAGAACTCGATGTATCAACTGTTACCATAAGGAAGGATTTGAAGCTGTTGGAAGAAAGGCAAATGCTTTTCCGTACGCATGGAGGTGCTACGTTAAATAATCCTTATACGATTGATCGGTCTGTGGTGGAAAAAGAGAAATTGCAGTCGGAAGAAAAAGCCCTTATAGCCGAAATGGCTGCTTCGATGGTTGTACCTAATGATTCGATCATTATAGCGTCCGGAACGACTGTGTTAGCGATGGCGCGGCATATCCATCCCCAGGGAAATCTAACCGTTGTTACATCGGCGCTTCAGGTGGCGATTGAATTGAACCGACATCCGAATGTTGAAATTCTTCAACTGGGTGGTATGATGCGATCGAGTTCCGCTTCCGTGGCCGGGCCTTATGCGGAAAAAATTTTAGCAGATTTTTTCTGCAGTAAATTGTTCCTTGGTGTCGACGGCATTGATCCTGATTTTGGATTGACTACGACCAGTGGATTGGAGGCACATCTGAATCGTAAAATGATTGAGGTATCTCAGAAGACAATTGTATTGGCAGACTCCACTAAATTTGGTCGACGTGGCTTTGGTAGAATTTGTGGTTTTGATGAAATTGACGAAATAATAACGGATGAAGGCATTCCACCTCATATGTTAAAGGAGCTCGAAAGCAGAGGGGTAAAAGTAACGATTGTAGTCCCAAGTTAAAATAGGTGAGTAGAAAAGTAGTTGAATAGCTCCCGATACCTGTGTCTTTAGCCTTAACCTGCGCTAAGTCAACTAGCAAAAGGAAAACCTACCAATAACAAATAACTTCCATTCCGCAAAATAAAAATCATACCAATTTTCTTCAAATAAAGAAATGTGGATTAATCCACCCTGTGTTGAAAATTATTTACACTGATTCTAAATGTTAAGGTGCACCTTTG
Organism: Olivibacter sp. CPCC 100613; assembly: GCF_036959255.1. Taxonomy (NCBI): domain Bacteria; kingdom Pseudomonadati; phylum Bacteroidota; class Sphingobacteriia; order Sphingobacteriales; family Sphingobacteriaceae; genus Olivibacter; species Olivibacter sp. CPCC 100613. Next base: position 554,814 of record NZ_JAWMTI010000003.1, on the reverse strand, counting down.
CACTTACCCTCTATTTTTAAAAACAAAAAATGTTAAGGCTATGATAAGAGTTATAAAATTCGAAAAAGATAATTGCGCACCCTGCAATATGGTGTCAGAATTTCTTGATAATAAGGGTATTAACTACGAGAAAGTGAACCCTTTTGAGAATCCCGAAGTAGCCATGCAATTCCGGGTTCGAACAGTGCCAACCGTTATCGTAACCAAAGAGAATGAAGAAGTGAAGCGCGTTATTGGTTTTAAACCGGAAGAGTTATTAACCATTAGCAGTTTGCAAGCCTAGGTAAAATCTTCGGTTATGCAACATTGGATCTATTACGATAGTAAAACGGGAAATGTAGATCGGTTTGTGCATAAGCTGATGGCGCAGACTGGTTGGTCCATCCGTCGAATCTCCGAGAATTTGTCGATTTCGCAACCGGGCCATCTTATCACGTTTACTACAGGGAGGGGTGAAGTGCCCCTTGTTACGGATAAGTTCATGAAGCAAAACCACGATTTGATCCAGTCTGTTTCTGCCAGTGGAAACAGAAATTGGGGATCTAATTATGGCAGAGCGGCCGATACGGTTGCCGCGATTTACCAGCTTCCTGTATTATTTAAATTTGAACTTTCCGGTAGCAGCAGGGATGTTCAACAATTTATTAACAAGATAAACGAATACCATGAATACCACAATAACAAAGAATGCGAACATAGCTAAGAAGTGGATACTCTTGAACAACGAGATCATGACCAAAGATGAAGACGACTTTCGCCTTTATAAGGATAAGGAGGCCGTACGATCATATTTTTTGGACTATGTGAATAAAAATACGGTGTTCTTTTATACCTTGAAAGAAAAGATAGATTATTTGATTGAAAACAAATATTATATCAATTTCTACGAACACTATTCTTTCGAACAAATGAAAGAGGTTTATGATTTTGTGTATGCGAAGAAATTCAGGTTTCCTTCTTTCATGAGCGCTTTTAAGTTTTTTCAAAGCTATGCTTTGCGGGATGATAGTGGTGAAAAGTTTTTGGAACGTTACGAAGATCGGGTGGTCTGTGTTTCGCTTTATCTTGCATCGGGCGATTTGAATCGTGCGCTGGAATATGCTGAAATTTTGATCAATCAGGAATATCAACCGGCTACGCCCACATTTCTTAATGCAGGCAAACTACGTTCAGGCGAGTTGGTTTCCTGTTTTTTGGATGAAATAGGTGACAGCCTAAGCGGTATTAGCTATGCCATTGACGAAGCTATGAAACTTTCTTCTATTGGCGGAGGGGTTTCTTTTAATATTTCGAAAGTGAGGGCTCGTGGTGAAGCCATAAAAGGTGTGGAGGGGCGTTCCAGTGGTGTATTACCGGTTATGAAGATCATGGAGGACACTTTTTCCTATGCCAATCAGTTGGGACAAAGACCGGGCGCTGGTGCCGTCTATTTGAATGTTTTCCATAGTGATATTGAAGAATTTTTGGACTGTAAGAAAATTAACGTCGACGAAAAATCGCGTATTAAATCCTTATCTATTGGCGTCATTATTCCGGATAAATTTATGCAGATCGCGGAGGACGACGAAGTTTGTTATCTTTTCTACCCACATACGGTGTTTCAAGAGTACGGCCAGTATTTGGATGAGTTGGATATGACCGAGATGTATGACGAGTTGGTGAGCAATCCAAAAGTAAAAAAGCGCAAAATTAATGCACGTCATTTATTAATCAAAGTTGCCCAAACACAAAAGGAGAGTGGTTATCCTTATCTTTTCTTTAAAGACAACGCCAATCGCGGGCACGCCCTTAATGGTATTGGATCGGTTAAGTTTTCGAATTTGTGCACGGAGATCATGCAGTTATCGGAGGTGTCCGATATCAATCCATACCATCAAGAAGATACCATTCGTTATGGCATCTCTTGTAACCTGGGATCGTTAAACATTGCGACAACAATGGAAAATAGACGCATAAAAGAGGTGGTGAAAACAGCCATGCGTTCGTTAACCGTGGTATCGGATATGACCGATATTAAGATGGTTCCAACCATACAGAAAGCCAACCGCGAGTTGCACAGTGTCGGTTTGGGAGCAATGAACTTGCATGGCTATCTTGCTAAAAATTTCATCACTTATGAAAGCAAGGAAGCACTTGACTTTGCGAATGTATTTTTTATGATGGTGAATTTCTATTCACTGGAATGTTCCATGGAAATCGCCAAGGAACGTGGTGTAACTTTCAAGGGGTTTGAAGACTCAGATTATGCGAACGGCACTTATTTTGATAAATATCTCGCTTCGGATCATTTCCCGATAACAGATCGTGTTAAGGAATTGTTCGAAGGGATTGCAATTCCCGATCGTGCGGCATGGGAGCAATTGAAGCAGGATGTTATGCAATATGGCGTATACCATGCATATCGCATGGCGATTGCTCCGAATCAATCGACTTCCTATATTATGAATGCAACAGCTTCTGTTATGCCCGTAGTAGATACGATTGAGGTTCGTGAGTACGGCGATAGCACGACTTACTATCCGATGCCCTACCTGAATAATGACAACTACTTTTATTATAAGTCGGCTTACGATATGGATCAAAACAATGTACTGCGTCTCATATCGGTTATACAAAGGCATGTGGATCAAGGAATTTCTACTATTTTACATACGAATTCCAAAGATACAACCCGAGATTTAGCTAAATATTATATCTACGCGCATAAAATGGGATTGAAGTCTCTCTATTATACGCGAACTAGAAAAGCATCTATCGATGAATGCATTTCTTGTTCGGTTTAACTCAGTTGTGTCTTGCCGATTGCTGATTGTGGGTGCCTAGCAAGTCTGGCAATCTGTAAGAAGCATTATGTACAAATATCAATAATAACAAGAAAATTATGGGAAGGAGGTCTCTACCTCATAACGCATAACTCACAACGCATACTATGAATCAATATAAAGCAGTCAATTGGAATACACCAGAAAATGATTATGTAGGGATGTTCTGGGAACAAAATATCAGGCAATTTTGGATCGATACCGAATATATTCCCTCAAAGGATATCGATGTGTGGAAGAAGTTAAGTCCTGAAATGCAAGAAACCTATAAAAAAGCTTTGGGAGGCTTAACGTTATTGGATACATTGCAAAGTCATACAGGGATGCCGAAACTATTGGATCATATTGATGGATTACAAAGCAAAGCGGTTTTGTCCTATATGTGTATGATGGAGGCTATTCATGCAAAGTCTTATTCAACGATTTTCACGACGGTGGCGAGTACGCCGGAAATCAATGAATTATTTGAATGGGTGCAAGACAATAAGTATCTTCAATTTAAAGCCGCTACGATCGATCAGTATTATCGGTCGTTGGACAAGAAAAAGGTGAGTAACGAAGAGTTGTTTATGTCGCTTGCTGCTTCCGTACTGCTTGAATCATTTCTCTTTTACAGCGGTTTTTTTATCCCTCTTTGGCTTGCCGGGCAAGGACAAATGGTGGCGAGTGCTGATATTATCAAAAAGATTGTGGCCGATGAGTCCATCCACGGTGTATTCGTAGGTCTTTTGGCCCAGGATATTTTCCGGAAATTATCCAACCAGGAGGAGGTGAAGAAGAAAGTAACGGATTTGCTTATGCTACTCTACGAAAACGAGCTAAAATATACGGAAGAGATTTATACCGATGTGGGCCTTACCGCGGAGGTAAAAGAGTATGTAAGATATAATGCCAATAAAGCATTCATGAACCTGGGTTTTGAGGAGCTTTTCGAAGTAAAGGAAGTCAATCCCATTGTCCTAAATGGTTTAAATTTGGAGACAACACAGCACGACTTTTTCTCGAAAAAATCTACCAATTACGAAAAAGCTACGCAGATCAGTCACCTGCATGATGAAGATTTTGCACCTGATTTAACGTTACCGGTTTAGGGTAGAGCGGAAAATCGTTGCCTTTAAATCGTCGCATAAATTAGGTCGACAGGGGATAGAAGAATAACTTGTAGGCAAAACCTAATGGCTAAACGTTTGTTATAAATAAAAAATAAACATCATGGCACATAAAGAATATCTGCTAACAGAGCGTGATTGCGGCAACATCGAATTTTCCGAACGTGTAATATCTATAGGAACAGGTACTTATATGATTTACAAAGGCGTGCGTGACCTTTTTAAAAGGCCCTTGTTGGCCCTTGGACAGGTTGCGATAGGCAGTGCACTATTATACAGAGGCGCAACAGGGACATGTGACGTGAAGCGATTGATCGAAAGGGAATATGAAGATCCGGAGAGCGGGGAATTTATTTAACAATGATTTTGTAATAATTGAAAAGGCCCTATCTATCACGATAAGTAGGGCCTTTATTATTTTGCACACACCTCGCTGCTACAGCAGGTTTCTTTTTTGAATGATGGAATCTTTTATTTCAGAAGCGCCATGAGCTCGTTTTGATCAGGTTTTTACTTTTTACTTTTGAATTTTAAATTATCACATACTCACACCGGCCTTCGGTTTAAGAGGTTCGGGAAGTGGGTACTCACCCAATATTTCTTTCAGATCAATTTCAATGTTTTTGGCAATTGTTGTCATGGGCGTATCGTTGGGCTGACCCTCAAATGGATCCTGTATTTGAATCGCAATCTGTTCGATAATTAAAAAGATGAAAGAGATGACCATGGCCAGAATAGGGGTTGCATAACCAAGTTCCTTAACCATCGCGAAAGGGATCAAGCAGGCAAAAGTATGGACCAGTAACCACGAAAAGTAGCCATATGGCACAGGGAAAGGCGTGTTTTTGATTCTTTCAGCTTTTCCAAGTTCATCGGTCAAATTCTGCAAAATAGTTTCGAGTTGTACCAATAAATAGGTGTTCAATTTTCCTGCCTCATTCAAGTCTGATAGTTGTCTTAAATTCATCATAAGTAGTGTATTCGGCACATGTTTCTTGCTTTTAACGGTTTCGTAATCTTGCGGTGATAACAACCGGCTTAGATGTTCTACACCTCCCTGTCTTCTGAGATGTTTTCCCATTGATTCAACAAAGCCGATTTGCCGGTAAATCAACTCGCGAGCAGTATCCATATGCGCTACCCCTAAAAAGCCCTTCACTTCACGAGCGAAGGTTCGGGAATTGTTGACAACGGCGCCCCAGATTATCCTTGCTTCCCACCATCTTTTATAAGCTGCATCGACACGGAAACCCATGAGAATAGAAAGCGCTGTACCCATGATCGCTATTTCAGTTTCCGGGATAGCAATACGCCAGCCGAATTCGAGGTATCCAATGCATACAACAATTGATAACAATAAATAAATGATAATCCATTTAGCGATTAGCCGAAACATATGTGTGGCTCGGATGTTGGTTTCTACGATCATAAACTAAGAATGAATACTATGTGTTTTGAAGATGTGGTCATTTCGCATACGGTAACAGTAAAAACGTAGGATTGTTTTATAGCCGTACAGTTTTCATCTCACTTTACCTTGCGCGTGTGTGGTGCAGCACACGCGTAAGCCAAAGCGACAATAAAAGTTAATGAAAAATTTTCCTTTACTAATAAGTACCTCGTTAGGATATAGCAAACACAATTATCATCGAAAATTAAAAACGAAATTAGGCTAATAAAAAAATTTTATATTAGGTTTGTACTGATATAAAAAATATATGATTCAGTTTCTGAAAGATAGTACCTTTGCCGTAAATGATGTCATTAACCGGTCGTGGGATGTTTTGAGAAGGCATTACTTCTCCATCGCAGGACTTTGTTTGCTACTATTTTTAACTTCTAATGCCTCGGGAATCTTAGCCTTTTATTTTCGTGATGTTAGTCGGGTATTAAGTTCGTTTATGGCGCTTATTTTCGTGGTATTGTATTTTGGCATTCAACTTACCTTATTTAAATATATTTTTCATGTGGTCGACGATGCGAGAGAACATGTTTCTTTGCAGGACACCGTTCCGACGACAAAGGAAATCAGCTATTTTTTTATCGCTATGTTGAGCTTGGTGGCGATCATACTCGGCGCTTTTGCGGTATTGGCGGTCATTATTTTACCTGTAATCTATATTTTTAATAGCACGAAGCATGCGGTCGATTTATTTACCATCCTATCGGTGCTCTTTCTGATCAGCTTTATGATGCGGGTCGCTTTTTATCCCTTTTTTATCATTGATCGTCATGAACGTCCGTTCAAGGCCATTCGTCTGAGCTTTGCGATCACCCGAGGTAATTTCCTAAAACTATTGCTTCTATTAACTTTTTTGACCATTTTGCATTTGTTGTCGATTTACTTTAATTATCGATCGTATCCCATGCTGTCCGCAGCCTTGAGTTTGGTAAATTCCTTTTTGGTAGTTCCTCTCTCTAGTGTTGCCATTGCTTTGGCGTACAGGCAGATGATGAAAGAGTATAAAGGGGAAGAAGATCCCACATTTATTAAAAATATAATTTGATTGAAATCAACCGTTAACTGAGCGTATGGGATTAAAAGCTGCTTTAAGTAAGCCTTTTGCTGCATTTGTGACCAAGAAAATTGATCGATGGAAATACCAGGCGGCAGCAGTACAGGAAAAAGTTCGGGATCAATTAGTATCAGCAGCGAAAAACACTGCATTCGGAAAAGATCATCAATTTTCAACAATTCAATCATACGAAGATTTTAAAAAAATGGTTCCGGTTCGGGATTATGAAGGTTTGCGACCTTATATAGAACGGGTTGTAGCTGGCGAAACAGCCGTCTTGTGGCCGGGAAAACCACTTTATTTGGCTAAGACTTCGGGGACTACCTCCGGGACAAAGTACATTCCGCTGACGCGTGAATCGATGCCGGAACATATAATCGCCGCCCGGAACGCACTGTTAAGTTATATACACGAAACAGGGAATACTTCATTTGTGAATGGAAAAGTGATTTTCCTGCAAGGAAGTCCCGAATTGAAAGAAAAAAATGGAATTAAAATCGGACGGCTCTCGGGAATTGTGGCTAACTATGTGCCTGCCTATCTCCGGAAGAATAGGTTGCCGAGTTATGAAACGAATTGTATAGAGGATTGGGAGACCAAAGTAGATGCGATTGTCGATGAAACGATCGGAGAGGATATGCGGTTGATTTCCGGTATTCCGCCATGGGTACAGATGTATTTCGAACGAATTTCTGATAAGGCAGGTGGCAAAAAAATAAAAGAGGTATTTCCTAATTACAGTCTTTTTGTATACGGAGGCGTAAACTTTGAACCCTATCGTGCGCGACTTGAAGATATGGTTGGGAAGCGTATTGACTCCATTGAAACCTATCCCGCTTCCGAAGGATTTATAGCCTATCAAGATTCCCAAAAAGAAAAAGGTTTATTATTACTTTGTGATGCCGGAATTTTTTACGAATTTATCCCTGTAGATGAAATCTTCCATGAAAACCCAAGAAGGCTTAGTATTGGACAAGTTAAATTAAATGAAAACTATGCGCTTATCTTAAGCACAAATGCGGGATTATGGGGCTATAACATAGGTGATACGGTGAAATTTGTTTCCCTTAATCCCTACCGAATTGTCGTTACAGGACGTATTAAGCATTTTATTTCGGCTTTTGGTGAACACGTTATCGGAGAGGAAGTCGAGTTTGCACTTATGCAAGTAGCAAAAGAAGAGGGCGTGGAGGTCACGGAGTTTACAGTTGCTCCTCAGGTGAATCCGCCCGTCGGTGAATTGCCTTATCATGAATGGTTTATTGAGTTTGGAAAACAACCAGTTGATATAGAGCGTTTTAGATCGAAGTTGGACCGAGCGTTACAACAAAAAAATACATACTATTTCGATCTTATTGAGGGACGGGTCTTGCAACCACTTGTGATTAGAAGCATGAAAAAGAATACATTTGTGGATTATATGCGTTCTTTGGGAAAATTGGGGGGGCAGAATAAACTCCCACGTTTGTCAAATGACCGAGTAATTGCAGAAAAAATTGAAAGTTATATTGGCTGAGACAATATTAATAACCATATAAACAGAAATATTGGTTTCTTCAGAGAAGCTCGTAATTTAATAATAGCCTAGCGACTTAAAAAGGTACAAATTACTAACAAATGAAAAGAATAGCGATACTGGGTGCGACGGGAAGTATAGGGACACAAGCCTTAGAAGTGGCTAGGGAGCACCCGGATTTTGTTAAAATAGAAGTGCTTACGGCGGCCAGCAATGCCGAGTTACTCGTTAAGCAAGCATTGGAATTTTTGCCTAAAACAGTGGTCATAAGCGATGAAAGCAAATATCAGTGGGTTAAGAAGTCGCTATCTGCAAAAGCCATCCAGGTATTAGCCGGTAACAATGCCTTATGTGAAGTTGTGAAAGACGCGTCGATCGATATGGTTCTAACGGCTTTGGTTGGATTTGCCGGTTTAGAACCCACTGTTTCTGCCATCCAAGCAGGAAAGGATATTGCTTTGGCCAATAAGGAGACGCTAGTGGTAGCAGGGGAGCATATCATGTCGTTGGCTAGTCAATATGGCGTTCATATTTTACCTGTTGATTCGGAACATTCTGCGATTTTTCAGTGTTTAACCGGCGAAAGTCCGGAGTCGGTAGAGAAAATCTATTTAACGGCTTCCGGTGGTCCTTTCAGAGGAAAGGGGCGAGATTTTTTAGCACATATTACGAAAAGAGAAGCGTTGAAACATCCCAATTGGGTAATGGGGCAAAAAATAACAATTGATTCGGCTTCCCTAATGAATAAAGGTTTAGAAGTGATTGAAGCCAAATGGTTGTTCAATCTTTCTATTGAACAAATTGATGTTATCGTACACCCACAATCCATCATCCATTCGCTGACGCAATTTAAGGACGGTTCCTTAAAAGCACAATTGGGATTGCCTGATATGAAACTGCCGATTCAGTATGCGCTTTTGTATCCTGATCGGCCGGCTAACTCTTTTCAGCGATTCGATTTTATGGATTATCCGCAGCTGAGTTTTGAGAAACCCGATTTGGAAACTTTCGCTAATTTAAGACTTGCTTATCAGGCTGTTCAACAGGGAGGAAATATGCCATGTATTCTAAATGCTGCCAATGAAGTGGCTGTGGCAGCATTTTTGAATGACGAAATTGGATTTTTGGAAATGAGTGCAATTATTGAGGAGAGTATGCAACTCATTCCTTTTATCCTTTCGCCGTCATTAGCTGACTATGTAAGTATCGATCAGGAAGCGCGGAAAATCGCACGTGATTTAGTAACAAAAAAGAAAAAAGTATATCAAATAGAAAAATAAAGAATGAGTGGATTAGTTATGGCAGGCCAGCTATTGCTCGGTTTGTCAATTTTGATTGTTTTACATGAGTTAGGGCATTTTTTGGCGGCCCGAGCTTTCGGGATAAAGGTTGAAAAATTTTATCTATTTTTTGATGCTTGGGGCATTAAACTCTTTAAGTTCAATTATAAAGGATGCGAATACGGCATTGGTTGGCTCCCCTTAGGTGGCTATGTGAAAATTGCCGGTATGATCGATGAATCGATGGATACAGAGCAGCTTAAAGGAGAACCACAACCTTGGGAATTTCGCTCTAAACCAGCTTGGCAGCGACTTATTGTCATGTTGGCAGGTATTATTGTCAATATTATCCTGGGGATTTTTATTTTCTGGATGTTAACGCTTCGCTATGGAGAGACATTCATTCCAAATGATAAATTGGCTGATGGCTTGGCTCCTGGAGTCATCGGAAAGCAAGTGGGTTTGAAAGCCGGTGACCTTATTACAGCGATCGATGGAGAAAAGGTCGTGCGATTTGAAGATGTAAGAAGTCCGAAGGTACTATTAGGCAATACGAAGTTATCTGTCTTGCGAGATGGCCAAACAATTGATCTGGTTGTTCCCGGCGATATCTTAAACGAAGTGTCCGACTTGGGTATCGATGAATTTGTTATACCCCGTTTTCGGGTTACGCATATAGAAAGCTTGCAGAAGGGGGGAACAGCAGAGAAAGCAGGATTGAAACCAGGGGATAGTTTAGTTGCTATTAACAACCAGGCCATCGTATTTTGGGATCAGATGTCTGATGCTCTATTAGCAAATAAAGGCAAAGAAACCAGTATAGCATTTTGGAGAGCCGGTACGATTGATACCGTGCAGGCAACGATAGATTCGGAAGGTAAGTTGGGTATTGCCGCGGGTCGTGATATCAGCCGAATCCCTCAGGAACAAATTAAATACGGCTTTTTAGAGGCTTTGCCGATTGGCGCGGGCAAAGCATGGGGATCGTTAACAGACAATGCAAAAGCTTTAGGGAAGGTGGTTACCGGGCAGGTAAAAGCCAATAAAGCATTATCGGGTCCGGTTGGTATCGCACGAATGTTTGGTGGAGAAGTCGACTGGGTCAAATTCTGGAGTTTGGTAGGTTTGCTGTCTATGGCTCTGGCCTTGATGAACATTTTGCCTATTCCGGCGCTGGATGGTGGACACGCTTTATTTTTAATTGTGGAGATGATTAAAGGAAAGCCTTTGAGTGATAAATTTATGGAAAGAGCACAAATCGTTGGGTTTGTTATCATCGTTGCCTTGATGATTTTTGCTTTGGGAAATGATATTATAAAGGCCATGGGAGATAAACTTCCCTGATAATCTGAGTAATACATAAATTTTTAAAATTTATTTGGTGATTGTTCTATTTAGCAATATATTTGCATCCCATTCACGAGGGAATGCCCAGGTGGCGGAATTGGTAGACGCGCTAGTCTCAAACACTAGTGGGAAACCGTGCCGGTTCGATCCCGGCCCTGGGTACGAAAGATAACCTGCTAAAGATACTGACCGGACTTTGAGATCTTCAAAGTCCGGTTTTTTATTTACTAAATCACCGTTTTTACGTATTTTAAGTGTGCTCAACATATTTCTGACTAAGCTCTTAACAGCAATAGAGCTTCTTGTAAGTCAAAACACAAATCAAGCCCGCCCATTATCTCAAACAATTTAAATGCTTGCAAGACTGTTCATTCTGACTTAAAAAACAGTCGTTTTGGCTACATCTGTTTTTTGACAGTGTTGCACTTTTGTAAGCAAAAGAAGCATATGAATATCGTTTTAACAGGCTCATTGGGCAACATCAGTAAACCACTTGCAACAACATTGATTGCAAACGGACATTCGGTAACGGTTATCAGTAGCAAAACCGACAAACAAAAAAAAATTGAATCCATTGGTGCAAAAGCGGCAATCGGTTCATTAGAAGACATACATTTTCTGACAACAGCATTTGCAGATGCAGATGCCGTGTATTGTATGATCCCCTTCAATTTTATGGAAGAAGACCAAATGGCTTATTTCAAAAGAATTGAAATGAATTATGTGCAAGCGATCAGGCAAAACAAAATTGAAAAAGTTGTGTTTCTGACGGGTTGGGCGGCTGATACCGGTGACTCGCCGTTGCTTAACCAATTATCAGACAGAACGGTTATCGAACTACGTCCCGGTTCTTTTTACACCAATTTTTACAATGATATTCAAACCATAAAAGAGCATGGTGCACTAATGGCCGGCTATGGTGGAAATGATAAAATCGCATTTGTTTCGCCAGACGATATTGCTGACGTGGCTTTTGAAGAACTGACTACACCGTCTCAGGGGAAGAAAGTCCGCTATGTGGCAAGTGAAGAACTGACCTGTGATGAAGCTGCAAAAATTTTAGGTGAAGCGATTGGCAAGCCTAACCTGAAATGGATAGCGCTACCTGAAGAGCAATTGTTAAATGGCTTAATTCAATCGGGTTTTCCACAACAGCTTGCCTATAATTTTGTAAGAATGCAGGCCGAGACACACAGCGGAAAAACATTTGAGAATTATCTGAAACATCGACCGGTTTTAGGTAAAACAAAGTTGAAATCGTTTGCAAATGAATTTGCACACGTATACAATGAACAATAAGTATCTTTGTATATGGCGAATACGACACCTATCAGAATAAGGTCAATCAGTGAGTTTCATCGATTACGGGGCTTGTCCAAGCCTGAACATCCGTTGGTCAGTATAGTAACAAAAGACGATTTTCTCGGACTACCCAATCTAAGTGCGATGAATGCGGTGTTTGATTTTTATTTTATTGCATTGAAACGCACGAAAGGGGTAAGCTATAAATATGGGCAACTGCGCTACGACTTTGAAGACGATGGCGTGCTGTTCTTTATGTCACCCAATCAGGTTCTCAATATTGAAGTTAGTGAGGTAGAAAATACCGGGGAATCCTCAGGTTGGATTTTGCTCATACACCCCGATTTTATTTGGAACACGCCACTTGCAAAGAGTATAAAACAGTATGATTTTTTTGATTACTCGGTAAATGAAGCGTTGCTGTTATCGGAGAAGGAAGAGGTAACGCTAAACGGAATCATTGAAAATATCAGGCAAGAGTATCGCGCCAATATTGACAAATTTAGCAAACGAATTATTATTTCCCACGTTGAAGCATTGCTCAATTATGCTGAACGGTTTTACAACCGTCAGTTCATTACAAGAGAAAAAGCAAATCATCAACGATTAGAACGCCTGGAAAAATTATTAACAGACTACTTTAACAGCGACGATCTGATTTCAAAAGGTTTGCCGACAGTTCAATATGTTGCGGAAAAATTAAACGTTTCGCCAAGTTATCTAGGCAGCTTACTCAGAACGCTTACCGGACAGAACACACAGCAACACATCCACGAAAAGTTGATCGAAAAGGCCAAAGAAAAAATATCCACCACTGACCTCTCCATGAGCGAGATCGCTTACGAATTGGGTTTTGAACATTTACAATCATTCAGTAAACTTTTCAAGGCAAAGACAAATGTTTCGCCTTTAAAATTCAGACAATCGTTTAACGGATAACAAACGCATAGATAAGCTTTTTAAACATAAAAAGCTTATCTATGCGTTTTATAGTTAATTGTCCATAGAGCGTAATTCCTTTATTTTTTTGATTCCTATTTCATCTAGCCACTCTTCAAAACCTGTTAGCTTTGGCATCCAAGTAGCTATAAATTCGTAATCGATCGGGTCATAACCTTCATTGCCGATCATTTCAACCAATTTTGCAAATGTTTCACTTTGTTGATAAAGTGCTTCTAGCGGTACCTGTACGAAATCGATTGGTTGGTTCAGCTTCTTTTCCAATAGTTTTAGGACTTGTTTAGGTGTAAAAAGTTTACCTCCCAAATCAACTGTTTTGCCATTGAATTCTTTATCATGCTGAAATATTATTCGCGCAAAGGTTCCAATATCATTAGTGGCTATCCAGGAGATTGCCGTTTCTTCAGGTAAGGGATTGATAAACTTGCCTTCTCCCAATCCGAAACTCGGCAAAAGTAGATTTTCCATAAAAGAAGCGGGCCTTATTACTGCTCCTTGTAAAGTACTTTCCAATAAGTATTTTTCGATTGTAAATTTAAATTTTGGTCTAAATAAATCTTGCTTATCTGACCCAAGAACTGATGAATAAAGAACAAATTTAATACCTTGTTTTTCTGCTAATTTGATTGTTCGTATTCCAATTTCTGCTTCTTTTTCATCCGTTTCTTTGCTGGAAACCCATACAGGAGGAAGGACTAAATAAAGTCCGTCGACTTTCTTAAATAGATCACTTAACCCTTCCGTATCTTCTAAATCACCTTCTACCAAAATTGCGCCTGCTTTTTTTAAATTGTCGGCTTTTGAAGATCGAGGGTTTCTAGTAAGTGCAAACACTTCAAAATTGTTTTTTAGCAATTCATATACCACGGCACTACCTTGCTTTCCGGTTGCACCCGTCACTAAGATTCTTTTCATTTTAATATCGTTTAAGCAAAGTTATTTTCCTTATTTAGTAAATTTGAGTTTACTAACCTTTAGGAAAGTATTATGGAAAAGAAAATAAAACCTTGTATAGAAGATGAGAGAATCTTAAAACAAAGGTTTTTGGCATTGAGAGACACCTTAGATTTATTAAGTGGGAAATGGCGTTTCTGTATTCTTTTAAACTTACATTATTATGAGAAATTACGATTTAAAGATTTCTTTGAAGTATCCGAAGGCATCTCCCCAAAAGTTCTAAGTTCTGAACTGACTACGTTAGAAGCTCATCAGCTGATCCAAAAAAATATTGAATACACATCCACACAAGATATAACTTACTATGTCTTAACCAGGCACGCTCAAGAAATTTGGACCGTCCTGAATACCTTAATTGAGTTTGGACTGTCCAATCGTAAAGAAGTGATCAAATCACTGCATCAAGATAAAAATTAACTGGAATCAAAATAGGTGATCCGAATTAATTTTTATCTAAAATCTTGCTTGTTATTTTATTGGCAACCGGTAATAAGAGCAATACGCAAGAGTAAGCGATAGGCAATGAAAGGAACCATGATTTGAAGAATTCACCCATCCAATTTTCAGATGTAACCCCTTTAGTAAAACTTAATAAAACTGATATCACAAAAGTTGTTGGTAGGACCACAAAAAAGGTGCTAATTACTCTATAGCACCTATCTTTTTTAGAATTTACCATTATCATTTTTTCGTTTTCCGGGTTCGGGTATTGTTTCAACGACGTCCCAATGTTCTACAATTTTATCCTCTTCAACTCTATACAGATCGTAGAAAGCGACATGTTCTCCTTTAAAAGAACCCTCACTTAACACCAGGACAAAATTTCCTTCTCCAAGCACTTTATGTATTTTAGTATAAACTTGAGGTTTTCCGTCCTTTTTCCATTGTTCCAACGTACTTAGAAATTCTTGCACCCCGTCACCCATATGTGGATTATGTTGAATCAATTCATCTCCCTTAAAATAATTTGACACCAAGTCGATTTGCCCGTTAATAAGAACGTTTTGAACAAAGTTCTGCGCAAGGGCCTTGTTAACCTCCGTTTTATGATGATCTTTTGCCTTGGTCTTCCCATCGGTCATTGTCCTTCCGCTATTATTCAATTTTTTCGGATTTTTTTCCAGATTATCCCAATGTTCAACGCTTACTCCATTTTCAAACCGATGTATGTCAAAAGCAACCGTGGGTTCGAAAAGGAAATAGTCTACGTGAACAAATCCGATGTCACCGTCTTGAAATTTGCGAACCACATTCGTGTAGACTTTATCCATAGGCATTTGCTCATGTAAATCCAAGATCGCTTTAAGACCTGTTGCGACATTTGGATTGTGTTGCCTATACGAAATAGGATTGATCAATCCTATTTCTGCCAACGTTTCAGTTTCGATGCTATTTTGTATAGCTTCAGCTTTGTCTCTATTTGATAATTCCATTTTTACCTATTAAGATTAATTGATAAGCAAAAGTACTAACCGTATATACCTGAAAAAATATGGGTAAAAATATTTCTATAAGGAAAATATTGCCCCTATATCACTTTAGGTGAAATATGCCGTAAATTTGTTCAGGAAATAAAAAAATTAACGATGTACGAGAAAAAAATACCAAAAGATTTTAGTTGTGGTATGACTATTACATTTGAAATTATTGGAGGTAAGTGGAAACCTTGTTTAATTGATTCTATCAACCAAGGAATACGGAGACCTAGTGAGCTAGCAAAGCAACATCCGCATGCAAGCAAAAGAGTTTTGAGCTTGCAACTAAAAGAATTGGAGGCGTATGGTGTTATAAGAAAAGTAATTTATCCAGTACTTCCTCCTAAAGTCGAATATTTTTTAACTGAAGTAGGTGTATCTCTTTTACCGCTTGTTGATATGATGGAAAAATGGGGGAGCGAATTTATGAGTGAATTTAACAAGAAACAAGAGAATATATATGTTGAATCATAGCCATAGAAAATGACGCTATAATACAAGTTTCGTTTTCACCCCAGATATAAATTAACCGTTCTTTTTTAGGAATCGACACTTAAGTATGCGTTTGGTAATAGGATATGATCGTCTGCCTGTTATGATCTGTTTCTTATTGGCTAATTTGCTGAACATCGATAGCAGCCACTTGGTCGAGTAAATAGGGCATAAAAAAACCTCACTTTGGGGAAGTGAGGTAAAACTACTGTTTTTTAATCAACCTAACCTAATGTGTAAAATGAAAGTAAGTGCCTTTTGATATAAAAACTGATACGAAGTAAAACCTTTTTTTTCATGATAAAGAAATTTTTACACAGAAAGGTGTTTTCCTTACACTAAAAGGTTTTCTGGTCGTACGAACGGCTTATTTTCCGATATCTTTTGGCGTGAAACCGAACTTTTTTTTGAAAGCTTTGCTGAAATGATGAACGTACTTATAACCCATTAAATAGGAAATGTCCGTAACGGTGTGATCGCCTCTTTTCAATAGGCTGTAAGCGTTTTTCATCCGCACATCATGAATATAGCCAAAAACGGTCTGGCCAAACAACTCTTTAAATCCTTTTTTTAGTTTGAAATCATTAAAGCCCGCAACTTCTGCGAGTTGTGCTAGCGAATAGGAAGCCCCAGGTTTTGTGTCTATCAAATCTTTTAGGTGGTGAAGCCGATCGCGATCTTCTTTACGAAGTTTTATGTTTGGGGGGGTACTTTCTTTTCGAAATTGCGCTAGCTGTAGATTGAGAAGTTCAATAACCTTCGCTTCAATATACGTTTTTTTAAAGATGCCTTGGAATTCACAATATAAGATATCGTATATGACTTTACCCATTGTTGCCGTTATAACACGACTTTCGCTGCCAATTAAATGGGGGATACTTTTTTCAATGGCATTACCAAGGCTGCCTAAGGGACTCATATCCATCCCAAATAGCTTCTTGAAAAAGTCAACAGTAAAGGTTATATCAAGCACTTTACGGGAATTGGGATAAAATAATGTTCCATCTACTTCCGGTAGAAAAAGCAAGGTGTGTTTTCCATGTAGAATATCAATATGTCGACAAGAAATAGGCATTTTATGCGTGAAAGCCGAATGTCCTTCGATCTCAAATTGCATTTTGAGAAAAGGCTGCTCATGCACGGTTCGCAGTGAAATAGGATCAGGAACTACCCAGTCCCGATAGATGATACTTATACCGTCTATTTTAATAATACGATGTTTCGCCGTAACAAATGGATGGGCGAATTCCATGATTTCATCGCTAACATAAGCATCAGATAGGCTTTGAACTTTTTCTGCACGAAAGATTTCCTGAAAAGTTTGCGCGGATACTTCTTTCATCGTCTCTTAGTTAAAATACTCCGTTTTACGTTTAAATTACTCCCGATTGCGTTTACCAATCGATCAATTGCTTTTTACCTTTGCCTTATTTATAATAAGTCTTAATTACAATATGACGCAAAGGTATACAAAAAGTAAAAATATTACCGATTACGGTACTCATTTGGTAAATGTGCTCCTCCTTTCTTTAATGACTGTCCTGTGTTTGCCCTTACAAGCACAGGAGCACAGGAGCATCGTTAAAGGACGTGTGAAAACGCTTGACGGCGAACCCTTAGCTTATGCATCCGTTTTACTTTTAGACACCCGTTATGGATTGATGTCCGATCAGCATGGTGTTTTCTCTTTTGAGGCTCCGGCGGGCAGTTATACGCTTATTATCACCTATGCGGGTTTTACAACGAGTAAGTTATCCATTCGTATTCGTCCACAGGAAGTGACAGATGTAGGTGATATCGTTGTAAAAGCAGCTTCTAATGAGTTACGAGAGGTAATCGTATCGGACATACAAAGAAATAAATTTGCAAGGAAGGAAAGTAATGGCGTCGCTCGAATGCCATTGGCCGATTTGGAAAATCCATCATCATATAGTGTAGTAACCAAAGAGATTATGCAAGAGCAATTGGCTGTCGACTATAACACAGCAGTAGCCAGTGTTCCGGGCGTGGTGGTGAACAATGGCGTGAATGATAGTGGAAATGATGTTACCCTTCGCGGTTTCCGTGGCCAGGCAACTTTTCGAAATGGTTTAGCCATTGACCCACGTACGCAATCAGAAATTGCCAATGTTGAACGGGTAGAAATTTTAAAGGGGCCCGCCGGTACCTTATTTGGTGGCGCGATGTCAACCTATGGTGGTATTGTGAACACCATCACCAAAAAGCCCTTTGAGAGTTTTAGGGGGGAAGTATCCTATACGACGGGTAGCTGGGGCTTAAATCGGTTCACAGCAGATATCAATACACCGTTAAATGCTGATCGAACAGCGTTGTTGCGTGTTAATGCCGCCGGACATACACAGAGCAGTTTTCAAGATGCCGGTTTTTTGCGCAGTACTTCTTTTGCTGCAAGTATGCTGTTTAAAACAAGTGAACGAACAACTGTTCGTTTCGATGCCGAAGTTTATGCACCAAAAAAAACACTCAATGCCTATGTCCGGAATTCAAATGCATTAACCGTTGCTTCTATAAAAGATCTGAACTTAACAAATAAGCGTTCTTTTACGAGCGATGACATTGGTACGGGAAGGACTTCGATCTATGCGATGGCCGAAATCGAACATAAAATATCCAACCAATGGATTTCAAGAACCTCTTTTCAGCATGGGGAATCGGGGGAGGAGAATTCGGTTTTTCTTGTACTGTCGTATGTCGACAATGAACACATAGCAAGAGGTATTCGTCCATTTGATCAGTATCGTATTACAACAGATAATTTGCAGCAGAACTTTATTGGTGATTTTAAAATTGGCGGCTTACGTAATCGGATGGTTATTGGGATGGATTACTTTGCCCATACCCAGACGTATCAATTCGCTAATTTCCCCACCGTAGGTGGCCGAACGAGTGTTTTTGCAGCCTATGATACCGTACGCTTGGATGCATCAACGCCTTGGGCCTCCATCGCACGAAGTCAGGTTGCTGATTTGCAACGCGCCAATACGGAGAGCCAGCGTGATAAATATTATACGCTAAGTGCTTATGCTTCGGATGTTATTAACATTACCGATAAGCTTTTAGCCATGGCAAGTTTGCGCGTTGACCGCTATGAAAACCAACGGTCCTTAACCTCGGGTGTTCAGCAAGATAATGCCTATAATCAGGTACAGTTCTCGCCTAAATTTGGACTGGTATACCAGCCGATAAAAGAAAAAGTTGCGTTATTCGCCAACTATGTGAACGGCTTCCGCAATATAGCACCCGGTTTTGATGCAGAAGGAGCTGTTATCAATTGGAAGCCTGAACAAGCAAATCAGGTTGAAGGAGGTGTCAAGTTCGATTTATTCGATAATAAATTAAGTAGTACTATTAGCTATTATCATATCGATGTGAAGAATATGGTTCGCACGCTGGATGCGGTTACGCAAGTCCAGGACGGGAACCAAAAAAGTAAAGGTTTCGAAGTTGAAGTGATTGCAAATCCAATAGAAGGGCTCAATTTAGTGGCCGGTTATGCTTTTAATGATAATGAATATGCACTTTATAATGAGAGTTATCAGGGGCAGCGAGCCCCATGGACACCTGTGCATGTTGCTAATTTCTGGGCCAGTTATAAACTCCTGGAAGGTAAAGTCAAAGGCCTGGGTTTTGGCGCCGGGTTTAATCATGCCGGTAAAACGTATATGGAGATTTCGAATAAATTCGGGGTTCCGGCTTACACCATTGTGGGAGCAACGGCATTCTTCGACCAACCAAAATACCGCGTTGGTGTGAAAATTAACAACTTGACCAACCAGACCTACTGGAATTTTTACGGGCAGCCACAGAAGCCAACAGAAGTGGTCGCTAATATCTCCTATAAATTTTAAAAGGCTATTCGCTATAGAAGATTTAGCGAAATCAGGACCAAGCTATAATATATACACACGATGAAAGAAATGTTAAGATCAACCGATGCTCCCGCTAAGAAGATAGGGGAAAGTAACTTGAGCAAACTTATTGCCTGGATTCACTTATGGCCGAGTTTGGTGTCTGCTGTTATTTTGATCTTTGTGTGCATAACGGGAACTATTGTCGTGTATGGAGATGAGATCATGGCTTGGAGTGCGGGTGAAGCCAAATATGTGCAAGAGATAGGAGAGGAACGTCTACCGGTAGAAACATTGATCGCTAAGCTAAGGACGGAATTGCCCAAGTATGGTAACCCTGGTTATGCCGTGATCTACAAAGATCCTAAAAGAAGCGTTCGTTTTAATATGTTCAGCCGAACGGACGGCCTACGGATGGTTTATGTTGATCCATACACCGGCAAGATATTAAAAAACGATGCGTCTATTTATTTTTTTTACATCACCGCCCATCTACATAATTCCTTGCTCTTAGGAAAAACAGGACAGTGGATCGTGGATATTGCCACCATTATATTTCTGATCGAATTACTTACCGGTCTGATCCTTTGGTGGCCGGCGAAGTGGACAAAGTCAACGCGAACATCCAGTTTTAAAGTAAAATGGAATGCGAAGTTTAAGCGATTAAATTACGATTTGCACAATGTAATAGGCTTTTATGCGCTCTCGATTTGCCTCATCTTGACGGTAACGGGTCTGATCATCGCCTTTAAACCCCTTTCCAAGCTTACAATTGAGGCTTTCGGAGGGAATGCATCCCATGATTGGGAAGAAAACTTACCAGCCTTCGACGGAGAGAAAAATCCAGCGGATATCAACAAAACGATTTTTACTCTTTTTGCACAAAATCCAGACGCGCAGGAGGCGCAAGTTGCTACCTATAAAATCGATTCCGCGGGGTCCTATGGTTTACGATTAGCACGTACGATTGGTTTGAAAAGTGCAGATAACGCCCATATCTATTTTATTGACCGCTATTCAGGACAAGCAATTGATGCACCACAGGAGGCCGAGATGCACGAGCTAGTTGAAAATTGGTACTGGAGCCTTCATATGGGGACTTGGATGGGGCAGTGGGGTAAATTGGCGACATTTATTGGCGGATTGATCAGTACAAGTCTCCCGATAACTGGTTTTTTGATTTGGTGGGGCAGGCGAAAGAAGAAAGGGGTTAATCGAAAAGGAATCGCTTCCAACGAAGTGGTGAAAGTCTCCGGTGAAAGTCGTGTTTATAAACCGAAAGTATTGCTAAGTAGACTACCTCGCAACTGATGGTAAAGCATCCATGGCGCGTATTGCAGCCGTTTCACTTCCTCAATCCGCTTGGGCACTGCAATATAGACAGATGTGCAAATGCTTTGCTGCTCGTTGCTTCGATATTCATAAACCTTCATTTTTTACAACCCTGTCTTTTACAAGATTTTCCCTATTTTGACTAACTCTTTTTACCTTTACTGTAAGGTATGAAAAGTAAAGAAGCAAGAATAGAATTGTTAATCATGGCTTGTTCTGCAGGCGGCATGATATTATTGATGGACTTGCTGGCAAGCTTGCAAAAGAACGTCCGTTTTGCGGTGTTGGTTATTGTTCATAGAAATGATAGATACCAAAGTTCATTGGAGCAAATGGCACAGCAGCGGTGCCAGCTTCGTGTAAAATCGGCAGAAGAAAAGGAAATATTACAAGCCGGTACGGTTTACTTTGCCCCAGCGGGATATCATTTACTAATTGAAAACGATCACAGTGTTTCATTAGATGTTTCCGAGCCGGTGCATTATTGCAGGCCTTCTATTGATGTGAGTATGCAAAGTGCTGCCGAAGTTTATAAAGAGTCGCTCTTGGCAATCCTCCTATCAGGGGCAAACCGAGATGGCGCGGAAGGCATACACGCTATCTCCAGGTATGGCGGCATCACCGTGGTTCAGGACCCGAATGATGCAGAAGTTGACATAATGCCCCGAGCAGCTATCGCAACAGGTGCTGTAAGCGTAATTCTTTCAGATGAACAGTTGGAAGCTTATTGCACAAACCTACAAGGCGAAAATTAATGTTCCTATTATCAATGTGTTAACTTTTTTTAACTATTTTGTTTAAGAAATATTTGGAGGAAATGTCTTAATGTATTAGTTTTGCAGTCCAAAATAACACTAAGTACTGCGGAAGTGGCGTAATTGGTAGCCGCACCAGACTTAGGATCTGGCGCCGAGAGGCGTGGGGGTTCGAGTCCCTTCTTCCGCACTTGATTCCTCCCGACAATATCGGGAGGAATTTTTGTATTAAGCATATTAAAACGCAACGAATGAACATTTCACAGGAGAGGGTAGACGACCTGAATGCAGTTATCAATGTAGAAATTACCCCTGCAGATTACACAGACCGTGTAACCAAAGCAATAAAGGAACAGGCTAAGAAAGCAAAGCTTCCGGGGTTCCGTCCAGGCATGGTGCCGGCTTCACACATCAAAAAGACCTATGGTAAAGCTATTCTTTTTGATGAAATTAACCGACTTGTAAGCGACAGCTTAAATGACTACCTGACAGAAAATAAGGTTGAGGTACTTGGTCAACCGCTTCCAAAAGAAGATGCTGAGTCTTCTTACAACTGGGATTTTAACGATGACTTTAAATTTCAATATGAGATTGGTTTAGCACCTGCTTTCGAAGTGCCATTCAGTGAAAAGGATAAGGTGACGCAATATGATATTAAGGTAGATGATGAAACGCTGGCTTCGCGTATTAAAAACCTTCGGAAGAGCTATGGGAAAATGACGAATCCCGAAGTATCGGAAGATGGGGATGTGTTGTATAGTACGTTAACGCAATTGGATGCTGAAGGAAAAGTTTTAGAAGGAGGCTTGTCCAACACGGCATCTGTACGGACAGATCTTGTTGAAGATAAAAAGATAAAAAAATCGTTAATCGGACTAAAAAAAGACGACGAAGTTAAGGTTGATTTAAAGAAAGCTTTTAAGGATGAAACGATAGCACGTATATTAAATATAACTGAAGAGGAAGCAGCAGCTATAACGGAGGCTACCTTTCAATTAGTGGTGAAGAATGTGAATCGCTTGGAAGAAGCAGATCTAAATCAAGAGCTTTTTGACAAACTTTTTGGTAAGGATGAAGTAAAAACGGAAGAAGAATTTAGAGCGCGGGTTACTTCAGAAGTAGAATCTATGCTAACTCAAAACTCGGATCAGCGCTTGCAACAAGATCTTTACAATTTGGGAATGGGAAAAGTAAATGTCGAATTTCCTGATGAATTCTTAAAAAAATGGCTGAAAGCAACGAACGAGAAGTTAACAGAAGAAGAGCTTACGGAAGGGTATGCGGATTTTGTTAAAAATTTAAAGTGGACTTTGATTGAAAATAAGATTATTACCGAAAATAAGCTTGAAATCAAATATGAAGAAGTCTTTAAACTAGCAAAAGAGCGTATTGCTGCTCAATTTAAAATGTATAGCCCGGAGCCAATCAGTGAAGAACAACTGGCGCAATACACTGTTCAATTTCTTCAGGATAAAGAACAGGCCAACAGGCTTTTCGAAGAAGTGAAAGCATTGAAAGTTTTCGATTTCTTGAAAGGTATTGTGAAACTGAATAAGAAGGAGATCGACTACAATAAATTTTTGGAATTGAAGTAAGTCGCGTAATTTTTTATATGAAGCCACCTGTTTGAAAAAGCAGGTGGCTTATTTATTGGTAGGTGGTTGTATTTTGTCAGGTTTTTAATCGGTGAATAAGGCATTCTGTCAGTTTCGAGGGTACTGTGTCGTAGGCCCGGAGGCTTGGCGCATTCTTTGATGCCTGAAAGTAAAAAATAGTATTCACGCAAGCTATCATTCGAGATTCTAGAATTAATCTTATATATTAGCTAGGCAAAAGGCAAAAATCATGAGCATAGATAAAAATGAATTTAGAAAATACGCTGTTAAGCATCACGGTATAGGAAGTCAACATGTAGATAGTTTTATCAATCGGGTAGAGCAGCAGATGCCGGTTTCACTTACGCCTTATATTATTGAGGAACGTCAGCTGAACGTGGCTCAAATGGATGTATTCTCCCGTTTAATGATGGATAGAATTATCTTTTTAGGAGATGCCGTAACTGATCAGGTTGCGAACATCATCCAAGCCCAGTTGTTGTTTTTACAATCTGCTGATGCCCATAGGGATATACAAATCTATATTAATTCACCTGGGGGAAGCGTTTATGCCGGTTTGGGTATTTACGATACCATGCAGTATATTTCACCGGATGTGGCGACGATCTGTACGGGTATGGCTGCTTCGATGGGGGCCGTTCTATTGGTGGCAGGTGCAAAAGGTAAGCGTGCCGCGTTGAAACATTCACGGGTGATGATCCATCAGCCCTCCGGAGGAGCACAAGGTGTCGCTGCTGACATGGAAATCAACCTACGGGAAATGTTGAAATTAAAGAAAGAACTGTATCAGATTATTGCTGACCATTCCGGCCAATCGTATGATTGGGTAGAAAAAGCATCAGACCGCGACTTTTGGATGACCTCCGGTGAAGCAAAAGAAAACGGAATGATTGATGAGGTGTTATTAGGAAAGAAAGAAAAATAAAATGGCAAAGAACCCAAGAGAAGTTACTTGTTCATTCTGTGGTTTACGGAAGTCTGAAACCTTAATGCTTATTGCGGGCAATGACGCGCACATTTGTGACCGTTGCGTTGCCCAAGCCAATGAGATTTTGGCAGAGGAACTTACATTGCGTAAAAATAAGAGTGTACAAGCAGCACTTAAGTTATTGAAGCCTGCAGAAATCAAGTCGCATCTTGATCAATACGTTATCGGCCAAGACGATGCAAAGAAAGTGCTATCGGTGGCTGTTTACAATCATTATAAGCGGTTGAATCAAAAAGTGGACAAAGATGAAATTGAAATTGAAAAATCCAATATCATCATGGTCGGTGAAACCGGTACCGGTAAAACACTTTTAGCAAAAACAATAGCGAAGATATTAAATGTACCTTTTTGTATTTGCGATGCTACCGTTTTAACAGAAGCCGGTTATGTGGGTGAAGATGTTGAAAGCATCTTGACTCGGCTATTGCAGGCTGCTGATTACGACGTAGCCTCCGCTGAACGTGGAATTATTTATATTGATGAGATCGACAAGATCGCACGTAAAAGTGATAATCCATCTATTACACGCGATGTCTCGGGAGAAGGTGTACAGCAAGCGCTATTGAAGATTTTGGAAGGAACCGTGGTAAATGTTCCACCACAAGGAGGGCGTAAACATCCTGACCAAAAGATGATAGCAGTTAATACCAGTAATATCCTATTTATTTGCGGTGGTGCTTTTGACGGAATCCAGAAGAAAATAGCTAATCGTATGCGTACGCAAACAGTTGGCTATAAGATGAACAGTGAGCATGCCGAGATTGATCTTAATAATCTCTATAAATACATCACACCACAGGATTTAAAGGCCTTTGGCCTCATTCCGGAACTAATAGGTCGTTTACCGGTAATCACCTACCTGAATCCGTTAGATAGGGAAGCTTTATTGAATATTCTCACGGAGCCAAAAAATGCATTGGTTAAACAGTACAAGAAGTTGTTCGATTATGAACATATCGATCTTCAATTTGATCCAGAGGTGTTTGAATTTATTGTTGATAAGGCCAATGAGTTCAAATTGGGCGCTCGAGGGCTTCGAGCGATCTGTGAAGCCATTATGCTAGACGCGATGTTCGAAATCCCCTCTCGTGATAAAGACGATGGCGGGGAACTTTATATCAATCTCGACTACGCGAAACAAAAATTCGAGAAGTCTGATTTAAAGAAGCTTCACGTAGCTTAGAAAAAAATCCTCCGCACAAAACGGAGGATTTTTTGTATATTGTTTATGAGGTTGTGAATTGTTAAGTTACCACTAAACTATTTCCCGACTTTACTATTTTCTAAAAAGAAAACGATGGCAAAAACAGTAAAGGAAGTAGAATCACCGGTAAAAGCCGGTTTGAAGAATAAAGAAGATATCGTAAAAAATTGGTTGCCTCGTTATACAGGACGACCTTTGGAGGAATTTGGTGAATACATCCTGTTAACGAATTTTTCTCTTTATGTGAAATTATTTTCGGAATGGCACGATAATGCGCCGATTTACGGATTAGACAAGCCTATGCAAAGCGTATCGGCTGCGGGCATTACCATTATCAATTTCGGTATGGGGAGTCCGGTTGCGGCTACCATTATGGATCTGTTATCTGCCATACAGCCGAAAGCTGCTCTATTCTTGGGGAAAGCCGGCGGCTTGAAAAAAAAGAATAATATCGGTGATCTGATTTTACCAATTGCAGCTATTCGGGGAGAGGGGACCTCCAACGATTATCTGCCACCTGAAGTGCCCGCTTTACCCGCCTTCGCACTTCAGAAAGCAATATCGACCACCATCCGTGATAACAGTTTGGATTATTGGACCGGGACTGTTTATACAACGAACAGACGCGTTTGGGAACATGACAAGGATTTTAAAAAGTATTTAAAATCGTTGCGAGCAATGGCGGTAGACATGGAGACCGCTACAATTTTTACGGTTGGATTTGCGAATAAAATCCCTACAGGTGCATTATTATTGGTATCCGACCAGCCAATGATTCCGGAAGGTGTTAAAACCCAGGAAAGTGACTCGTCTGTTACCGCCAATTTTGTTGAAACGCACTTGAAGATTGGGATCGATTCACTCAAACAGTTAATTAATAATGGATTAACGGTAAAACACTTGAAGTTTTAGTTAGTTGCGTGGGAAATTGGCTTAATAGTTATTAGGCGGATCGTTGAATAACCTCATGACGTAAACCTAAAACCTGTTTTGTTGACCATCGAAGCTAATTTAAATTACTATGTTTGTATATAATCTATTAAACTTGTAGAGAATGTGGTACAATAATATTCTAGAGACGATCGGTAATACGCCCTTGGTAAAATTGAATAAGCTGACAAAAGACATTAAGGCAACGGTTTTAGCAAAGGTAGAGACAACCAACCCAGGTAATTCAATCAAGGATCGCATGGCGATTAAAATGATTGAAGATGCCGAACGTGCAGGGCTGCTCAAGCCAGGCGGAACGATTATTGAAGGTACTTCAGGCAATACCGGGATGGGCCTCGCTATTGCGGCTGTCATAAAAGGGTATAAATGTGTTTTCACAACGACAGACAAGCAGTCGAAAGAAAAAATTGACGCATTGCGCGCCTTCGGAGCCGAAGTCATCGTGTGTCCAACCAATGTGGAACCGGAAGATCCACGTTCTTATTATTCTGTTTCAAGCAGACTTGAAAGAGAGATTCCGAATGCATGGAAACCGAACCAATATGATAATCTCTCGAACAGTCAAGCTCATTACGAACAAACCGGCCCCGAAATATGGGAGCAAACGGAAGGAAAAATTACGCACTTATTAGTCGGGGTAGGAACAGGGGGAACCATCAGTGGTGCAGGGAAATATTTGAAAGAGAAAAACCCTTCTATTAAAGTATGGGGTATTGATACTTATGGTTCGGTGTTTAAGAAATATAAAGAAACAGGTGTTTTTGATAAGAACGAGATCTATCCCTATATTACCGAGGGTATCGGGGAAGATTTTTTACCTCGGAATGTCGATTTCGATGTGATCGATCACTTCGAAAAAGTGACCGATAAGGATGCTGCATTAATGACGGGCGAGATTGCACGAAAGGAAGGTATTTTTGTTGGAAACTCTGCGGGTGCGGCAATTGCCGGATTATTACAATTAAAAGATAGCTTAAAAGAAGGCGATTTGGTGGTTGTCATTTTTCATGATCACGGTTCTCGCTATATGGGGAAGATGTTTAACGAAGACTGGTTACGTGAACGTGGATTTCTCAAAGATACGAAGCTGACAGCCGAACGAATTCTCAAGAAACGGGGTCAACAGGAGATTGTGACGGTTGATGGCGAACAGTCGGTAATGGAGACTTTCAATACGATGAAAACCTTGAATATATCGCAAATTCCGATTACGCAGCAAGGGATGGTTGTCGGTAAAGTCACGGAGTCGGACATTTTGAACGCATTGCTGGAAAACCCCGGTGTAAAATCAGGCAAGGTACAGCAAATTATGACAGCGCCTTTTCCCTTTGTTGATCTAAACACTTCAATTGACCGGCTTTCATCACTCATTAACAAAGATAACAGTGCGGTGCTGGTAGAAGATGGGGAGGGTAAGCTGGAGATTATAACACAGTATGACATTATTAACGCCATTTCGGCTTGAAGGGATAGGCTGTGAAGTGTAAGGTTATATGAAACCTTACACCTTCAATACAAGGCCTTTTAATGCAATGGCTTTCCTTCGATTCGTTTTATCTGCGCACCCAGTGCCAGGAGTCGTTTATCAATGTGCTGGTAACCACGCTCTATCTGTTCGATGTTATAAATAACGGATCTTCCCTGAGCCGATAGGGCGGCGATAAGCAAAGAAACACCCGCGCGGATATCAGGTGAAGTCATTTCGATTCCCTTCAGTTTAAAGGCTTTATTTAAACCGATAACCGTTGCTCTATGTGGATCACATAAAATAATCTGAGCACCCATATCGATCAATTTATCGACGAAGAATAATCGACTTTCAAACATTTTCTGGTGGATTAATACATTTCCTTTTGCCTGTGTGGCCACAACGAGCACAATGCTGAGTAAATCAGGTGTAAAACCTGGCCAAGGTGCATCCGCAATGGTGAGAATGGAGCCATCAATAAAGGTTTCGATTTCGTAAGAATCTTGTGCCGGAATGTAGATATCATCTCCGCGCCTTTCCAGTTTTATTCCTAAGCGACCAAAAACGGTGGGGATGATCCCTAACTCATCAAAACAAACATTTTTTATGGTAATTTCAGAGCCGGTCATAGCCGCTAAACCGATAAAAGAACCAATTTCAATCATATCGGGGAGCATGCGATGTTCCGTGCCTATTAAAGATTCTACGCCCTCAATGCGCAATAAATTGGAACCTATGCCGGAGATTTTAGCTCCCATGCGGTTTAACATCTTACAGAGTTGTTGCAAATATGGTTCGCAGGCTGCATTATAAACGGTTGTTGTTCCTTTTGCAAGCACAGCGGCCATGACAATGTTGGCTGTTCCTGTAACGGATGCCTCATCTAACAATATATAAGTCCCCCGTAAATTAGTCGCATCGATATTGAAGAAATGTTGATCCTGATCGTATTGAAAACGCGCACCTAATTTTTCAAAACCGAGGAAATGTGTATCTAACCGTCTTCTTCCGATTTTATCTCCACCGGGTTTCGGAATAGCGGCCTTTCCAAAACGAGCAAGCAAGGGACCGACAATCATAATAGAGCCCCGCAGACTACCGCCCTTGGTCTTAAATTCTTCTGATTGGAAGTAGTCGATATTGATATTCTTTGCTTCAAATGTATAGGTGTCCTCATTGATACGCTCAACTTCAACGCCGAGATCGCCAAGAAGCTCAATGAGTTTGTTCACATCCTTAATGTCAGGTATATTGCTGATTGTCATTTTCTGAGGTGTGAGCAATACGGCTGACAGTATTTGGAGCGCTTCATTTTTTGCTCCTTGCGGGGTGATTTCTCCCTTCAGTGGTTTTCCACCGTAAATTTCAAATGCATTCATTCAACTATCCTAAAATCGGTAAAAATAAACCGGCCTTCATCTTTATAGTAGATAATAGGCCGGTTGTGAAAATAAGTAACAAGGAGGTCTTAGAAACGCTTACGTTTCTTATTACCGCCATTGTTTTGATTTTTATGCTGCTGCTGACGCCCTTTTTGGCCACCACCATTTTGTTGGTTACTGCCTGTACTGCTTTTTGTACGGTTGCCCGGAGGCGGGGTCTTGAATTCCAGCTTCGTCAGGTTCACATCTTCATCAAGCTCTAGATGACCATTGGACATTTCTTTCAAATCATCCAGAATATGGTCGTCGCTTACCGAATCTTTATTCCAAGTCACGTAAGCCATTTTCATGAAATTGGCCATTGCCTGCACCATGGTTTTCTTGCGATCTGAATCCTCTATTTTTTTGGCTTTTTCTATCATTAACTCAATAATGTAGCCATAATGCTTATATTTTATACGATGCTGCGGATAATTCAAGGTTTCAGGTTTTGCATGTATTGCACCGGGTGTAGGCTTTGGATAGGGCGAATCTACATCTATCTGGAAATCAGAAATGATGTGTAAATGATCCCAAAGCTTGTGTTTAAAATCCGATACATCCCTTAAATGTGGGTTTAAAAAACCCATCAGGTCGATGACAACCTGTGCATGCCGATTGCGTTCTTCCTTTGTAGGAAGGGTGCAGATATAAGCCACCATGTTTTGAACATTGCGACCATATTCTGCCAATATTAGTCTTTTTCGTGTGCTATTATAGTCAAATTCCATATTTCAATTAGCTAATGAGCTAATTAGCCAATTGGCTAATTAACAATTCTAAGTTTTGCAAATTTAAGCAACAATTGCTTTTGTCCTAATTCTTTAAAAAAAATAGTTGCTTTTATGTCTGGTTTATTGCCTTCTAAATTAATCACTTTCCCAAATCCAAAGCGTTCATGTTCTACTTCCATGCCTACTTGCAAATTGCTGGTATCGGATGGAGCGAAACCAGGGCTTGGTTGATGGGCCTTCGGTAGAATGGAAGTGGTTTTAGGTGCTACTTTTGGTTTTGGTTTGGTGAAAATGTCTTGCGATTGCGTCTGAGACCAAGCACTTCTTGCTTTCCCAAAGCTATCGTCACTGTTCGATTTGGCCATTGTAGCCGCATTAAAATCAAGCGCTAAATACCGCGGATCTATTTCATCTATAAATCGACTGGGCTCGCAGTTATTGAGTGTTCCCCAGCGGTAACGAGAAGTAGCGTAGGATAAGGTCAGCTTTTTTTCAGCACGGGTGATCGCCACGTAAAATAACCTCCGCTCTTCTTCCAATTCTGTGCGCGAATTCAACGCCAGCTGTGAAGGGAAAAGATTCTCTTCGAGCCCCACAATAAATACCTGCGGGAACTCTAAACCCTTGGAGGAGTGAATGGTCATCAATGATACCGTATCGGCGTTTGGATTTTTATCATTATCGTCATTTGTCAATAGCGCGATATCTTGCATGAAAACGTCCAAGCCTTTTGCTTCAATGTCTTCTCTTTCACTGAATTCTTTGATACCATTCAATAGTTCCTGAATGTTTTCATAGCGGTTCAGTCCTTCAACCGATTTGTCTTCATATAAATCTTTCAAGATACCGGAATGCTGAGCGATATGCAGTGCGGTATCATAAGCATTATTGTTTTTGGACAATACCTGAAAACTTTGAATAAGGGAGCCAAAAGGATATACAACAGCGGCAGTGCGCCCGTCTAAATATTGTTGCGGTGCTGTAATAATTTCCCAAATACTCTTCTGCTGCTGATCGGCAGCGATGAAAATTCGTTCTACCGAGGTATCCCCAATACCACGCCTGGGATAATTGATAACACGTTTAAGTGCTTCTTCATCATTAGGATTAAAGGTAAGTCGAAAATAGGCAATTAAATCCTTGATCTCTTTCCGTTGGTAGAAGGAGGTACCTCCGTATATTTTGTAGGGTATATTGAGCTTTCGTAAGGCTTCTTCCATCGCACGTGATTGCGCGTTGGTACGGTAGAGAATAGCGAAATCCTTGAAACGGAGTGATTGTAAAGAGCGGTCCTGCAAAATGTTTTCGGCAACCATTTTGCCCTCTTCATTATCGCTAAAGGCACGTACAACTTTTATCTTATCACCTGTTTCATTTTCCGAAAAGACATTTTTCTTTAGCTGGTTTTTATTATTGGAGATGATGCTATTTGCCGCATTTACAATATTCTGAGTGGAACGATAGTTCTGTTCCAATTTGAAAACATTTAAATCCGGATAGTCCTTTTCAAAGTTTAAAATATTCTGAATATTTGCACCCCGGAAGGCATAAATACTCTGCGCATCATCACCTACAACACAGATGTTCTCGTTGATTGCTGCGAGTCTTTTGACAATTAAATATTGCGAAAAATTGGTATCCTGATACTCATCTACCATCAGATACTTAAACTTGGTTTGGTACTTATAAAGTACTTCCGGGTGCTGATTCAGCAAAACATTGGTTTTAAAAAGCAGATCATCGAAATCCATCGCACCTGCTTTATAACAACGCTGACTGTATGTTTGATAAATCTGACCCAAATTTCCCCTGCCGCCGGATTGATCTTCTGCTTGTATCTGTGCATTTTTTTGGTATTCTGCAGCGGATATGAGGTTGTTTTTCGCTGCAGAGATACGGTTATATACGAAATTCGCGTTGTAAAGTTTATCGTCGAGCTGCATTTCCTTAAGAATGGAACGGATTAAGCTCTTGCTATCATCGGTATCGTAAATGGTGAAATTGGCGGGATAGCCTATGTGATGTGCTTCTACACGAAGAATTTTTGCAAAAACAGAGTGGAATGTACCCATCCAAATGTTCTTCGCTTCACTTCCCACCACTTTCATGATCCGCTCGCGCATTTCTTTAGCGGCTTTATTCGTAAAAGTTAATACTAAAATATTAAATGGATCAACGCCCCTTTGTATTAAATGCGCGACACGATAGGTTATGACTCTCGTTTTGCCCGATCCAGCTCCTGCTACGATCATTACAGGGCCTTCTGTTTGTTCTACTGCTGCCCGTTGTGAAGGGTTTAATCCTTGTAAATAATCCAAAATTTTCTCGCTATTTTTTTGGTAATATGCCGTTTAAATAAGTGTTTACCAGATAACAAAGTTGTTCATCGATTCTTTAAAAAAAATGAGGTCGAACCCATGAAATATAAGGGCATAAAGATACGAAATAGATATGAGCTTCATAAGCTGATGGATGATTTTTTTAATCTCAACCGGCAACTCACAACTAATAAGCATCCCTTTTTTAAAGCGATTTTCCAGAATGAACCTGATTTTTCGGTTTCCAAATATTTTAAATTTCGTATTTTCAGCCCATCAAATTTAGATTATGAAACCATCATGATCTTCAAAAATCACACAATGGGATGATTGGATCAGGAGAACAGAGCTTCATCGCCAATGAAAAAAATTAAAAAGATGAAAAAAATAATAGTTTCGCTATTTTTTTTGGGGATTTTGGTGGCAGCAGGTTGTAAATTGAATTCGGCTGCCGAAAGTGAAGATAAACAGAGAGAAGGAGAGTGGGTCTCCCTTTTCAACGGAAAGGATATCAATGACTGGATGGTGAAAATTCACCATCATGCGTTCGGCGAAAACTATGGGAATACTTTTCGGGTTAAGGACAGCATTATACAGGTGCGATATGACCAATATGGCGATTTCAACGATCAATTTGGACATCTGTACTACAAAACACCTTATACCTATTATCACCTCAAATTGGAATATCGTTTTGTTGGTGAGTTGCAAAAAGGGGCTCCATCCTACACCTTACGAAACAGCGGAGTCATGTTTCATTCACAAGACCCTCGTACCATGCCAAAGGAACAAGATTGGCCTATTTCAGTAGAAATGCAATTTTTGGGTGGTTTGGGCGATGGAAAACCAAGGCCTACGGGTAATATGTGTTCCCCGGGAACGGAAGTCGTATTTAAAGGGAAGATCGCTGATTCACATTGTCTTAATTCCACCTCAAAAACGTATGATGGCGATCAATGGGTTCATGCTGAATTGATTGTTTTGGGGGACTCATTAATAACCCATATCATTGAAGGAGATACCGTTCTTCAATACGCTAAACCACAGATAGGTGGCGATGTAGCAAACGGTTATGACCCAAAGATTAAAGTTGACGGTACGTTATTGAAAAGCGGTTATATTGCCTTGCAAAGCGAGGGACAACCCGTCGATTTCCGTCATATTGAAATTAAAGATCTTTCGTCGATTTACAAGAAACACGAACAATAGAACATGCAGGCATTGTACCCATTTAATGTGAGAGTGTATGGACTCCTTATAACGGATCAAAATGAAATCTTAATCAGCGATGAACAGGAATATGGCAAACGCTTTAGTAAATTTCCCGGTGGTGGATTGGAATACGGAGAGGGATTGCGCGATGCGTTACGAAGAGAGTATATGGAGGAATGTTTGGCAGAGGTGGAGGTATTAGAACATATCTATACCACCGATTTTTATGAACATTCTTATTTTAATGATAGCCAGATTATTTCTGTTTACTATCGCGTGCGGAATAAAGAACCTCTTGACCTGTCTTTTAAAACGATTGCTTTTGATTTTGATGCGATTGAAGGAGATGTTTTTCAGTCCTTTCGACTGGTTAAATTGGAAGACCTAAAGAAAGAAGAGCTGACTTTTAAAACAGATCGTATTGCCTTGGAGGAATTCTTTAAACTGGAGAACCTACCTCGTAAATAATTTGTTCAGTTTGTTCATTATCAGGCTTTAACTTCGCTAACGTATAGGATTTACTATCTTTAGGTGAAATGTTTATTGCCTTCTTAAACCTATTTTTACTACTAACCGCCCTTAATCTTTCTGCTCAGGTTTATCCTGCCGCGAGGTACTGTGCCATGGGCAATACAGGAAATGCATTACAAGGAGTGGAGGGGCTTACCTCCAATGTAGCGGGTATTAGTTCCTTAACCGAAGTTCGTGCCGGCATTTATCATCAAGCTCATTTTTTTAACGCGGATATTCGTACGCAGGGTTTGCTTTTAGCGATTCCGACAGGTTTGGGTGTGTTTGGCTCGCAAATCACGAACTATGGGATCAAGGATGCTTACGGTGAGTTCAAGGCGAACTTCAGTTATGCTAAACGATTCGGCCCGCAGTTATCTATCGGCCTTGCCATGAATTACCATCAATTACAGTTGAGTGCATATGGGAAAAGCCAAAGCTTTTCTGTTGATGTTGGCCTACAGCTTCAGGTGAAACCTACTTGGACCATTGGAGCTCGTTTTGCAAATCCGGGATATGCTTCGTACGACTATGATACTTATGCCGTTATCCCCGTTATCATCGGATTGGGTACCAGTTACCAAGTTCATACTAATCTACTCGTCACCGCGGATACGGAGAAGATTCTCTATCGTGATAAGATCGATTTCCGAACGGGACTTGAATATAAACCCATTTCCTGGATGAGCTTTCGGGGGGGGATTGGACTGAATGAGTTCAGTCAATTTTGTGGCTTTGGTTTGGTGTACAACAAAATGAATTTGGACTTAGCGACCGTGATTCATCATCGACTCGGCTTATCGCCTCAATTATTGCTTGCCTATGCTTTCTAAATCGAATTTTTTTGTCCTACTATACCTGTTGCCCCATCTGGTCGCATTGGCCCAAACAGAAAATACAGATCTTATCGAACAATTAGTGGAGTCGATGGCTGATGACCTTACGGAAGATTATGATTATATGGAACTGACCGAGAAATGGAACTATTATTTAAAGCATCCGATCGACCTCAATAAAACGAATGGAGAAACATTAAGTGAGCTTCGTTTTCTGTCGCCTTTGCAAGTCGCTGCTATTATAGCGCATCGTAAAGCGGCTGGACCTTATTTGACGGTCTATGAGTTGCAAGCTGTTGAGGGCTTGAATGTTGAGATTGTGGGCCTGTTATTACCCTTTGTTCAGGTTGAACAAGGATCCGGCTTTGATAGATCAGCAAACGAGTATTTAAGTAGCGGAAGACATGATTTGATGTTTCGGTATGGTAGGATCCTGGAAAAGCAACAGGGATATCTGATCACGGATCCAACGAGATCGAGCTATCTTGGCAATGCAGATCGCTTATTCGGTCGTTATCGTTATACGATCCCCCAAAAGCTTCAATTATCCTTGAATATGAAAAAAGATGCGGGCGAACAGTTTTTTAAGGGGGCGCAGCGTCTGGGCTTCGATTTTTATTCCGGGAGCCTTTCCTTGCAAAAAATAAAGCGATGGCAACAAGTAGTCATCGGTGACTATTCTCTGCAATTTGGACAAGGACTTGCACTATGGACAGGGCTCAGCTTCGGAAAAGGGGCGCTTGTTCAGCATGTGGCTCGACAGGGGATAGGACTAAGGCCCTATACATCGTCCAACGAATTTGCGTTCTTTCGGGGAATGGCAGCAAGCTATGCTGTAAGAAATTGGACCGTGACCCCTTTTATATCCTATAAAAAGCTGAGCGCTACTTTTGTAGATAGCACTTCGGGCAGATCCTACTACAGTGCGATCATTGAAAATGGTTTGCATAGAACACCAAATGAGGTGTCGAATAGGCATAACTTAACCCAGTTGCTGTTGGGAACCAATATTCAGTACCAAAAGAATGCATTCACATTAGGTGTCAATGTGCTTCATACAGAACTGTCGGGAAATATCATGCCCCGTGCTCTCCCATATAACCGCTATGCATTTGTAGGCAGTGATTTATCGAATGCGAGTATTTATTATCATACGTATATTCACAATATGTATCTCTTTGGAGAACTCGCTCATAGTTTTGGTAGCGGTTTAGCTTATACAAATGGCCTCATAGCCTCCTTATCACACAAACTATCCTTGGTTTTACAACAACGGGATTACCAAAAAAATTATCATGCATTTTATAATCAAGCACTTGCTGAAGGAAGTCATGCGGTGAACGAAAAGGGTTTCTATACCGGGCTTATTTTTCAACCCAGTAAAAAAGTGCTTTGGGTGGCTTATGCCGATTCTTTTCGATTTCCATGGTTAAGATATCGTGTGGACGCGCCATCGAGCGGCCAAGATCTGTTCAGCCAACTCAACATAACACCCAATAAAAAAGTAAGATACCTGCTTCGTTATCGCTTCCGAAACAAAGCCGAAAATGGGGATTCCATCCATCCGACAGCGATACTCGAACGGGTAAAGAGGCAACAGGTCAGGGCCGAAAGTCAATTTCAGCTCAGTTCAACACTTACCCTCCGGAATCGAATTGAGTTTGGACATTATAAAAAAGCGACAGAAGTAGAGAAAGCGTATCTGTTCTATCAAGATGTAATTTATAAATCCCGTGGTATGGTTTCAGGGAATATACGAGTCGCTTTATTTAAAACCGATGGCTACAATTCACGTATATATGCTTTTGAAAACGATGTATTGTATGCATCGTCTTTTCCTTTTTATAGCAACAAAGGAATACGATATTATCTCAATTTACGCTGTCGAATAAAAATAGGCGTGGATTTTTGGTGCCGTTATGCTGTAAGTCGCTACCCTGCACTCCATGAACTGGGGTCGGCTTTAGATAAAATTGAAGGTAACCGCAAATCGGAACTCAAATTGCAAATGCGGTTTCAATTTTAATAGCTATGTCGATACGTACCGGTTATCATACGCGAGCCCCCTTCGTTTCCTTTTTGATTGCGCTAATTACAGGAATTGGGATCGCTTACTTCGTTCCTATTTCTGTCCGTATTTATCATATTACATTGGCTATATGTCTGTTGTTAACGCTCTGTTTTTTTTGTCTCGGCATGATAACAAGGTGGAAAGTTCGACGATTCTATGGACTTGCTTTTGCTATTTTTCTGGCAATTCTTGTTTGTGTTGGGGGATTGTTAACATGGAAAAATCATCCTATCATTGAGCGAAGACATTTTAGCCATATTAAGAGTACGCATTTGCTCGGTTTTGTATCCAGCGAACCCAAATCAAAAGGGAAAGTTGTTAGTGCCGAGATGACAATTACCCATGCAAAGGTGAACGAAATCTACCGACCCGTTAAAGGGAAACTACTGTTAAAAATTAAAACGGATGAGCGTAATTTTTTCTTGAGCTACGGAGATGAACTGGGTATTGTTAGCAAATACCAGCGCATCGCCCCATCCTATAACCCATACGAATTTGACTACGCAGCTTATATGGCTAAACACCAAGTTTGGTATGAATCTTTTCTGTCTTCCCATGCATTCAAAAAAACCAGACGTAACAAGGGAAATCCGTTTATCCGATGTGCTCTTAAAACAAGGAGCAAAATGGCCGACAAATTTGATCGGTACTTTAAAAATAAAGATCCGGCTGCGCTGCTTTCCACGCTTGTTTTAGGATATCGAGCATCTTTAGATAAAGAATTGGTGAAAGCGTTCTCCGCTACGGGTACCGTGCATGTGTTAGCCGTTTCAGGTATGCATGTTGGGATTGTGTTTGCTTTTCTTGCATTCAGTTTACAATGGATGGACAAAAATGGTTGGATAAGGTACATACGTCTTTTTCTATTGTTGTTATTCGTATGGAGCTATGCATTAATTACAGGTTTTGCACCTTCGATTCTCCGAGCGGCTTTCATGATTAGCATTTTTATTGTTGGCAACACACTTCGACGCACCAACAATAGCTATAACAGCCTTGCTGTTTCGGCGTTTTTCTTATTATTATACAACCCTGGATTTCTTACAGACGTTGGTTTCCAATTATCTTATTTGGCGGTGATTGGCATCATCTGGTTGACGCCCCTTTTGTCGAAATTATTTGTATTTAAATATAAAATACTGAACAAAACCTGGTCTTTTATATCGATGTGCTGCGCCGCACAGTTGGCCAACTTTCCTCTAGTGCTCTATTATTTCCATCTTTTTCCTGTTTACTTTCTACCCGCCAACTTATTCATCACCTTTCCGGTTAGCCTCATTATTTATGCGGGTTTCTTGCTTTTGGCCTTGCCGATCAATGAATGGACATTGGGTATCGCTGCCATCCTCGAACAGTTTATTCTTTTTGTCAATAAGGTATTGATTCAAATAGAACAATGGCCTTTTGCTACGGTGCAATCGGTTTGGCTGACAAGCTATGATTACCTGATGCTGTACCTAATCATAATCAGTATGGTATTGGCTTTTCAATTTTCCCAACGATATCTGCTCTACACATCCATTTTTGGTATTCTCATTTTAGGACTCATGACCAATCAACAGGTTTGGGCTAAGTATAACGGTCGTCGACTCATTATTTTTAATGTGAGAAATCAGCTAGCTATCGGAATGATGAATCGAGCAAAACCGATTATATATAGCAGTGCTGATTCGGAACGAGAACCTTTCATTCGATATGCTGTAATTCCGGCGCTTGAGGCATATTCATCGATTCAATATTTATCTTTTATCAAAGAACCGGTGAAATTTAGCGTTCCTGAGACATACATTTCCAATCAATATATTCAATTTATGGGGAAGCATTTGCTAATTTTAGACGGTCGAAAAAAGTATTCATTTCCTGCCGTTCCCGATTGGTTACTAGTACGGAACAATCCGGAAAAATCCTTGGATCACCTGATAAGTAAGTTAAAGAAAAGTACGCTTCTCATAGTAGATGGGTCTAATAGCCAGGCTACAATTGACAAATGGCAGACGGATGCGAAACGCTTGGGGCTTGCGTTCTACTGTCTAAAGGATAATTTTGCTTATGTTTGGACCGCAAAATAGCGGTAAATGCTATGTCTATATACGAAATTTTAGAACGCTATTGGAGTTATCCGCATTTTAGACCTCTTCAAGAGGAGGTTATAAAACATGTTTTGGCGGGGCATGATACCTTAGCGCTCATGCCAACCGGTGGGGGCAAATCACTCTGCTTTCAAGTACCGGCAATGGCGATGGAAGGGATCTGTATTGTAGTAAGTCCTTTAATTGCCTTGATGAAAGATCAGGTAGAAAATTTAAAAGCACGAAATATCAAGGCGGTCGCCATCTTTGCGGGAATGTCTAAGCGCGAGGTGGATATAGCATTGGACAATTGTGTATATGGTGATATTAAATTCTTGTATCTA
The DNA here is from genome assembly GCF_036959255.1 of Olivibacter sp. CPCC 100613. Lineage (NCBI taxonomy): Bacteria > Pseudomonadati > Bacteroidota > Sphingobacteriia > Sphingobacteriales > Sphingobacteriaceae > Olivibacter > Olivibacter sp. CPCC 100613. Next base: position 515,340 of record NZ_JAWMTI010000003.1, on the reverse strand, counting down.
TCACCCGAGCGCTTGATGAACGATCTTGTGAAAGAACGGATTCGTTATATGCAGGTTAATTTGTTTGCCATTGATGAAGCGCATTGTATTTCACAATGGGGTTATGATTTTAGGCCACCTTATTTACATTTGTCAGAACTACGTGATCTGCATCCGCAGGTACCATTTTTAGCGTTGACTGCTACGGCGACATCTAAAGTAGTGGATGATATTCAAGAAAAGCTTAAGTTTCGAAGAACAGCTGATCAAACGGTATTTGTTAAAAGTTTTTCACGCGAAAATCTGGCCTATATAGTGATTGAGGAGACCAATAAGACAGGACGTCTCATTAAAATCATAAAAAAAATAAAGGGAAGTGGTATTGTTTATGTTCGGAATAGAAGAGAAACACAGGAAATTGCCCGTTTCCTACTTATGCAGGGTATAAAAGCAGATTTTTACCATGCTGGTTTGTCTACACCGGAACGATCAAAAAAACAAGAGGCGTGGAAGGTTGATCAGACGCAGGTCATTGTAGCTACAAATGCCTTCGGTATGGGTATTGATAAACCGGATGTTCGCTTTGTAATTCACATGGATATTCCGGATACTTTAGAGGCTTATTATCAGGAGGCTGGTCGTGCGGGACGGGATGGAAAAAAAGCCTATGCCGTACTATTGTATCACGACGAAGATAAGGCGCGACTAAAAAGAAACTTTGAGCTAAGTTTTCCGACGATCAAGGAGATTACACAAATATACTATTACCTAGGGAACTATTTTCAGCTGGCTTATGGTGCAGGACAGTACGTCTGTTTTGATTTTGATATCGGCGCTTTTAGCAAAAGATATCAACTGGAACCTTTAAAAGTAATAAGTGCCTTGAAATTTTTGGAACGCGATGAATGGTTGTCGGTTACAGAGAATGTGTACATCCCTTCGAGATTCCGTTTCGAAATCGGCTCCCAGGATTTATACAGTTTTCAAGTAGCCCATGCTAATTTGGATGGATTCATTAAAGCAATCCTTCGGGCTTATGGGGGCGCTTTTGACTATTATGTTCCCTTTCGTGAAGCAGATTTAGCGCGCAAGGCGGGTCTCTCAACCCCGGAAACTCTTAACCATTTAAAGCAGCTCGAACAATATCAGATAATCAGTTATTTATCGCAAACCGATAAACCGCAAATACAATTCCTACGGCCACGAAGTGATTCACAGCACTTGCATATCGATAAAAAACATATCGATGAGCGAAAGGAAATAGGCGCGGAACAACTGCAGGCTGTACTTAATTTCTTACAGCTTGATTCTTGCCGCGCACAACAACTTTTAGCCTATTTCGGTGAAAAAAGCGAGAAACTTTGTACGCTATGTGATTATTGTTTAAAAAGACAAAAAAAATCAAAAGAAGAAGAACTGGAAGACCGGATCATAACGGAAATTACCGATTTATTGGCAAATAGCCATTTAACCCTGGACGCCCTGGTTGACGGCTTGAAAACGGGTGATGAAGGTGATCGGATTGCCTGTATCCGTAATTTGGTGGACAGTGGGCAGGTAAAATTTAATAACGGTAAGTACTACCTTTCTTGATATGTTTTTGTTACAAAAAAATGTGAAATAACCATATTGGAATACAATTAACGAAGTTTGTTTGCTTAATTAAATGTTGTTTATATATTTGTGTTAACCACCTTATAAACGATATGGAATACTGCTACTCTACGGATGCTGAATTACTAACGAGAATAAAGGAAAATGACCACCAAGCGTTCAAAGAGATTTACAAGAGATATTGGAAAGTGTGTTTTTTACAATTATTCAAAAAATCGAGCAGCAAAGAATTAGCAGAGGAATTAACCCAGAATATTTTCATATCCCTGTGGGAGCGCAGGCAAGTAGTTGAGATAAGCAATTTATCAGCTTATCTAATGTCGGCGGTCCGATTCAGTTTCATCAATTACTTAAAAAACGTTTTGCAATTTGATCAATACTCGGCGTATAAAAAAACGCAGGGCGAAATTGGTACAAACAGTTTAGAGGAACAATTAGCCGTTCGTGAGCTTTCTGTGTCTATCGAAAAGGGGATTAATCTGTTACCACGCAAAACGCGGGAAGTGTTTGTATTAAGTCGCCTCGAATATAATTCGGTAAAGGAAATAGCTGAAAAACTAAAAATTTCAGAAAAGGCCGTAGAATACCACATTACCCAATCATTAAAAACCATGCGATTGGCCTTGAAGGATTATATGCTTATTATAACTCTTGTTTTATTACTAGTTGAGTAGGGAAATAGTTACTCAACCACTTAACTAGTCAACGTCTCAACTAGTCCACGTCTCAATCAAAAAAAATAAAAAAAAATTAGGGATCAGGCTTTCTTGTTTTACTATAGTTATGTAAGGCCTTCATGAGGCTTATACTAACCAGTATCATTATGAGCCGTAAAGCTTTTCAAAGTTTATTAGAACGCTATTTAAAGGGTAACTGCACACAAGAGGAGCAGGAAACCGTTTGCCGTTGGTATGATTTATTAGATAGCGATGTCGATTTAAATTTAAGCGAATTGGAGTTCACCGAATTGGAAGATCGGTTATGGGATAAAATTAATCAGGAAACACAGTCGAATGACGACAAAAAAAAAGGTCGTTCGACGGTGATTAAACCGTCCGGTAAATTTTATCTCTCGGCAGCCGCAGCAGTTGCATTGTTCATTGTCGGTTCTATTTGGATTTATACGCGACTAAAATGCAATCCCGTTGAACCTACTTTTATAAGTAAAAAAGAGCATCTAGTTACCAGGATCGACAATCCGAACGATGAACCATTGGAAATTTCTTTGCCGGATTCATCGCACGTCAAACTATTTAAAGGAGCTGAGTTAAGCTATGCGACCCGTTTTGACAAAAGGGAAGTGTCTTTAACCGGTAATGCCTTATTTAATGTACAAGCAAATTCTTCTAATCCTTTTGAGGTGTTTCATCAGGGGATGATTACCCGTGTGTTGGGAACTTGTTTTAAAATCCAATCAGATAAAGATTCAGGTAAAGACGAAGTCATTGTATATACCGGTAAAGTACAAGTCATACGGAGTGCCAAAAATAACCTGGTGCGCCGAATTATCGAAACTCCGAAGACCTTGAATCTAACGATGAATCAGCGTGCTGTATTGGAAGAGCAAAAGGATAGTTTTAGTGAAACCTTGGTAGAAAAACCCATTCCGGTTGAAACAAAAAGAACACTATTGGAAGAGGTCGTATTCAAAGAAATCCGTTTAGCGGACTTAGCTAATAAATTGGCCGATGTTTATCATATTGACATCAAAGTAGCCCCAGAAGCGAGCAAAATTACCTTTCGGGGAGATTTGAGTAATATGGAATTATTTGATCAACTCGATCTCGTTTGCAATGTGACAGAAACGAATTATCATATACTCGGTAAGACAATTGAAATCCAATGAACCCAATCAACAAATAAAAACCAAACATGAATTGCTTATGAACATAACGTAGACCAAACCAAACAAAGACCGGCAATATGGGGGTATTGCCGGTCGGAGATTAAATCATGATTCAGGGTCGGCGCTTAAACCGACCCTTCACAAACCAAAATTTTTCGAATTTATGAAAAAAGAACGAATTATTGCTTTAACAAAAACAGCGATGAGAATATCCTTTATTCATGCTCTTCTTATCTCCGTAGGGACTTTTAGTACTTATGCCCATACGGCCGATGCACAGGGAGCATTGAACAAAACGATTAGTATAACGAAAAAGCGGATGACTTTAAAGAACTTTTTAGAGAATTTGGAAACTCAATCTCAAGTAAAGTTCGTTTACAGTCCCTCGATCTTAAAAAGCCATCGAATAGTAGAAGTAGGTACTTTGCAGAGCAATTTAGCGGATGTGCTGGAGGAAGTATTAGCGCCGATGGATATCAATTTTAAGGTGGAAAATGAGAAGATACTACTTGTTCATAATCGACAAGAATTAAAGATTGTCGGCAGAATAACCGATGCGGCAGATAATGCACCTTTACCCGGTGTAAGTGTATTGGTAAAAGGCTCTTCAAACGGTATTTTAACAGATGCCCAGGGGCAATATAGCTTAACCGTAAAAGCGAATGATATATTGGTTATTTCCTATGTAGGTTATACAAGTCAGGAAGTGCGTGTTAGCAGTGGAAAAACAACTTATAACATCAGTTTGCAATCAACAACAAGCGATTTGGATGAGGTGGTTGTTACAGGTTACTCCTCGCAACGTAAAAAAGATTTGACGGGTGCCGTAGCGGTGGTTGACGTAGGACAATTAAAGAGCCAGCCAGCAGCAAGTGCTGTTGAAGCTTTACAGGGTAAGGCTCCAGGGGTGCAAATTATCAATGACGGTGCGCCAGCTTCAACACCTCAGATACGGATTCGTGGTTACAGTACGATTAACAATAACGATCCGCTTTATGTCATTGATGGGGTACCTTACGAGGGAAAATTAAGCTGGTTGAATCAAGCCGACATCGAAAGTATGCAAGTGCTGAAAGATGCTTCTGCGGCGTCAATTTATGGTTCCAGGGCAAATAATGGCGTTGTCATTGTAACCACAAAAAAAGGAACCACCGGAAAACCCAATATTACCTTGGATGCCTATTATGGATCGCAACGCCCCAGAAATGGTTCGTTCCCAGAAATGATGAATCCAAGTCAGTATGCAGAAAATTTGTTGCTTTCTTTCCAGAACGCCGGTGCAGATCCGGGATCTTCATTTACCAAATTATACGGAAATGGCGCAACACCTGTTTTACCGGAATATCTGTTAGCCGGTTCCAAAGTGGGGCTTGAGGTAACACCTGCTGATGCCGATCCTAGTTTGTATAATTATACACGCGATAATAGTACCTTTTATCAAATTACACGCGCCAACCAGGCAGGGACAAATTGGTTTGATGAAATAACCGAAAATGCGCCATTGCAATCCTATCAACTGGCTGCAAATGGTGGAAGTGAAAATGCTACTTATGCTGTTTCAGCGGGTTATTTTGGACAAAATGGTACCATTAAACACACGGGTTTTGATCGCTTTAATTTCAGATCAAATACGCAAATTTCAGCTTTTAATAACCGCTTCCGTTTTGGTGAAAATGCACAATACAGCTATTCGGAAAATTACGGATTTGGAAGTAATGTAAACACACCCGGAACTTATCAGGATGAGGGCAGTGCTTTGGGTTTCGCTTATCGGATTCCTACCATTATTCCCGTTTATGATGTTATGGGTAATTTCGCCGGTTCAAAGGGTGGGGCTTTAGGAAATGCCCAGAATCCATTGGCGATGCTTTATCGTGCTAAAGATAACAAGAACAAAAGCAACTTCTTCTTTGGAAATATATTTGGCGAAGCAGATATCATTGAAGGGTTAACCGCACGTACAAGCTTCGGTATACGGTATGAAAATTATAATGGTATCGAAATTATCTATCCGAACTTAGAATTCTCAGAAGGAAGTAATGCGAATGGAATAAGAGAAAATCAAGGTTACAGAACGGAGTGGACATGGACTAATACCTTGAATTATAAGAAAAACTTTAATGACGAGCACAACTTAAATGTATTAGTGGGTACGGAAGCAATACGTAGTAGGGAGAGACAGTTAGATGGCGGGAGAAATGGTTATTTTATCCTCGGTAATCTTGATTATTATTATTTGAATCCCGGAACCAGCAATATTACAAATGCAAGCACTGGTGTCGTAGGGTCCTTATTTTCCATTTTTGGAAAAGCAGATTATTCCTTTAAGGACCGTTACTTATTAAGCGCTACCGTAAGAAGAGACGGTTCTTCAAACTTCGGTTCTGAAAATCAGTATGGGGTATTCCCGGCGGGAAGCGTAGCCTGGCGTATATCACAGGAAGACTTTATGAAAAGTGCCTCTTGGCTAACCGATTTAAAGATACGTGCAGGTTATGGTATTACAGGTAATCAACGGATTCCAGCTTTCCAATACCTAGATCGGCTTCAATCATCGATCGCCTCTTCTTCCTATCCCATTGTTGATGGGAGCGGCTTAGTGACCGGGGTAAGACAGAACGCTTTTAAAAATGAAGCGGTTAAATGGGAAGAGGTGAAATCGTTAAATATCGGTCTCGACTTTACCTTATTGAATGGCAAGTTTGACGGTACCTTTGATTGGTATAATAAGAAAACAAGCGATATGCTTTACCCTGTTCCTTTGCCGTCTGTTTCAGTGGGCGGTGGTGCGTCACCTTTTGTGAATATTGGCGATATGCAGAATAAGGGTATTGAATTGACGCTGGGTTATCACTATGGAAGAGAAGATGACCGTCCTTTTAAATTCGATGTGGTTGCGAATATCTCGCGAAATGTCAATGAGGTTGTACGTTTAGCTCCTGGCGTATCACAACAAATCTATGGTAATTTTAGGAGTATAAGTACCACGGTATTAAAACCAGGAGAACCCTTTGGATCGTTCTTTGGCTACCAAGTAGCGGGTATCTATCAAAGCGAAGAAGATTTAGCTAATTCACCGACTTATACAGGTGCGCGGGTAGGGGGATTAAAATACGCAGATATTGATGGGAATGGCTCCATTGGACCGGAAGATCGGACTGTTATCGGGAATCCACATCCTGACTTTATTTATTCACTTGGTTTGAATGCTTCTTATAAAAATTTTGATATTGCCTTGTTCTTCAATGGTTCGCAAGGAAATGATCTGTATGAGGCCACTCGCTATTTCACCGACTTTACCACCTTTGACGGGGCTTTAAGTACGAGGTTATTAGACGCATGGAGCCCAAGCAATACGTCAAGCAATATTCCGTCTCTTTATCGTGGAGCATCTGATTTTGAATATGCTTCTTCGAGCTATTATGTGCAGAATGGTAGTTTTTTCCGATTAAAGAATTTCCAAATCGGATATAATCTGCCTACAGAGCGCTTGTTCGGTAAAGCAATTTCTAAAATGCGGGTGTATCTCGGGGCAACCAATTTGTTCACGATAACGGACTACACGGGATTAGACCCCGAAGTAAGTCAAGAGGATAGTACCTTCCCCGTTCTTGGTGTAGACAGAGGAATTTATCCAGTGTCAAGACAATTTATAATTGGTTTAAATGTTGGCTTTTAATGTTACGATCATGAAAATAAGAAGAATAAAATATTTTGTATACGCGACGCTGGTTTTTTCTACGTTTTCTTGTAGTAAAAGCTTTTTAGAGCGTAATCCACAGGCTGAATTGACTTATCCGCAAATAGAAAGTAAGGATGGGGTGGAAGGTTTGTTAATAGGTGCTTACGGTCTTTTAAACGGGAATATAGATGGTACTTGGGGAAATTATGCCTCAGCCCCCAGTCAGTGGTTACTGGGTGAGGTAGCAGCGGATAATGCGCATAAAGGAAGTAATAATGGCGACCAACCTAATATGAACCTCATTGAGCAGCATAAACCGACCAGTACAAACGATAATTTACAAGTGCTGTGGAATCGCTCTTATGAAGGAATCGTAAGATGTAATAACACCTTGCGTATGCTTGCGCAGTTGCAAGCGGGAAGTGGAGATAAGTTTGATGAAACACGTGCTGTGCAGGTTCAAGGTGAAGCGCGGTTTCTACGTGCCCATTTTTATTTTCTTTTGAAACGCGCCTTCGTCAACGTTCCATATGTGGACGAATCTATTTCTGCCGCGGACGCGACATCGCTTCCAAATGATACCGACGTTAATCCAAAAATTGAAGAGGATTTAAAATTTGCTGTAGAGAATCTGGGTGACAAATATAATGGAGAAGAGGGGCGGATCGATAAAGCAGCTGCGCAAGCGTATTTGGGAAAATTTCTACTTTATCAAGATCGATATGCGGAAGCACTTCCCTTATTGCAGGCAGTAATTGACGCGAAACCGGGCCTTCAGTCTTTAGCCTTTACGGACAATTTCGATATAGCCAAAGAAAACGGACCTGAAAGCATTTTTGCTGTTCAACATGCCATCAGCCCAGATGGAACAGGTGATAATGGAAATGTCGGCGATATGCTTAATTTCTTTTACGGTACCGCTCCGATCTCATGCTGTGGATTTTTCCAACCTTCTTTTGATTTAGTTAATTCGTTCCGAGTAACAGCAGACGGTTTGCCAATGTTAGATGGTACATATCGAGATAATCCTTACTTGTCAGACTTTGGCCTAAGTGGAACGGACAAAACGAATTATACCGTCAACAAGAATTTAGCGGTAGACCCACGTTTAGATTATACCGTTGGAAGAAGAGGTGTCCCTTTCCGTGACTGGGGGATTATGCCGGGCGACGGTTGGATTCGTGATCCGGGTTTTGCGGGGCCTTTTGTGGCGATGAAACATACGATTGAACGTTCTCAATTTGCTTCCAATACGGTGGCAGGTACCCAGCAGATTACGGGTTTGAATGTCAATGTGATCCGTTTGGCTGATGTTTATCTTATGGCAGCAGAATGTCAAGTGGAATTAGGTAACTTGGGTGGGGCGCTCACTTTAGTCAATGCCGTTCGAGAACGCGCTGCGCTATTGGAACCGAAACAAGTAAGTGGGCAAGATGTTGCGACCTATAATGTCAAGCCTTATCCTTCCTTTCCAAATGCGGAATATGCACGAAATGCAGTTCGATTTGAAAGACGACTGGAATTAGCATTGGAAGGGCATCGTTTTTATGACTTGGTTCGATGGGGTGTTGCCAAGGATGTGCTGGAAAGCTATTCGGGATTTGAAGGTAAGTACTTAAGCATATCACGAAATATAACCTTTCAACCACAAAATGAATATTATCCCATACCGCAAGATGAAATTGATAGAAGTGGTGGTGTGTTAAAGCAAAATACCGGTTATTAATTTTTACATGATTTCTAATGAAAGGGCTGTTTCTGTCAAGGAAACAGCCCTTTTTGTTTAAAATTTGACACTGTCTTTAATTTGAAAAAGAAATATTAGGTTTGTGGTGAAGCAAAAAATTGCATGAAACAAAACGATAAATCTATTATTAGGGCCTGGGCCATGTTCGATTGGTCGAACTCCGCTTATAATTTGGTAATAACCTCCACTATTTTTCCAGCCTATTATACCGCCATTACCACCACGCAGGATAAAGGTGATCAGGTTTATTTTTTCGGCTTTCAATTTATCAATACTGCCTTAGCGAATTACTCGCTTGCTTTCGCTTATTTGGTAATGGCTATGATCCTTCCCGTTCTCTCGGCGATTGCTGATAATAGAGGAAATAAGAAGTCGTTTATGAAAGCGTTTACCTACTTAGGGAGTTTGGCGTGCATCGGATTGTTTTTCTTCAAGTTGGACACCTTGGAATGGGGGATTATCTGTAGTACATTCGCTGCCATGGGGTATATCGGGGGGGTGCTTTTCAATAATTCCTACCTTCCTGAAATAGCAAGTATTGACGAGCAAGATCGTGTGAGTGCACAAGGCTTTGCTTACGGCTATATTGGAAGTGTGTTACTGCAAATCATTTGTTTCGTATTTGTTCTTAAACCGGAGTGGTTCGGTATTCAGGATGCTACCTTTGCGCCCCGTCTTTCCTTTTTGTTGGTAGGGCTTTGGTGGATGGGGTTTGCCCAAATACCTTTTAATAAACTTCCATCCGGGAAAGCAAAGCCTAAAAAAATAACCACACATGTTCTTCAAAATGGTTTTAGGGAATTGAAGTCTGTTTGGACAAAAATCAAGGGATTGCAGGACCTAAAGAAATTTTTGGGAGCCTTCTTTTTCTACGCAATGGGTGTGCAAACTACCATGCTGGTGGCAGCGGCCTTTGGCGAGAAAATATTGCAGTTGGGCGCTTCCAAATTAATTAGTACCATTCTGATTATACAACTCGTAGCCATTATCGGAGCCTACTTAATGTCAACTTTGGCGAAACGCTTGGGCAATGTTCAAGTGTTGATTATCGTTGTGCTGCTCTGGATAAGCGTATGCATCTGTGCTTTTTTCATACAAACAGAGGTACAATTTTACTTCTTAGCTGCACTGGTAGGATTGATCATGGGAGGGATTCAATCCTTATCTAGATCCACTTACTCGAAGTTAATACCTACCGAAGAAGAAGATACGACCGCCTTTTTTAGTTTTTACGATGTAACGGAGAAACTCGCCATTGTCATTGGGCTTTTCTTCTTTGCTTTTATTGAAGAACAGACAAAGAATATTCGGTATTCTGCTTTATCATTGGCTTTGTTTTTTGCGATCGGATTGGTCTTTTTGATTCGTTTACTTCAGTATCATAAAGGGAAAGGTCCTTTAAATTAATGAGGTAGGATCAAAGGAGAGTTTATTTTAGTTAATTTTTCATTTAATATATGTTCTTTTCCTTGGATGAGAACCACAAATTCAATTCTCGCTTTGATAACCAGAATAGAACCTATCAAAAACAATTGTTACCTTTGAAACAAATAAATACCTATGCAAGTAAGCTTATTTATACCCTGTTTTATTGATCAATTGTATCCTACAACAGCCTTTAATACGGTAAAGGTACTGGAAAAGGCAGGGTGTAAAGTGAACTATAATCCTGAGCAGACCTGTTGTGGACAACCTGCCTACAATGCTGGTTTTTGGGATGAAGCCAAAATTATTGGCAATAAATTTTTAGATGATTTTGCGGAATCGAAGTACATCGTTTCTCCTTCAGCATCTTGTACGGGGATGGTAAAGAATGCGTATAATGATTTGTTTACCAATTCAATGGTGCATAATCAATGCAGAAATATCCAATCGAGTATCCATGAACTTTCCGATTTTTTAGTGAATATCATAAAGAAAGATTACTTTGGAGCAGAAATGGAAGGCAGGGCTGTTTATCACGACTCGTGTTCCGCATTACGGGAGTGCAGAATTAAAGAAGAACCGCGTCAGTTGTTAGGAAATGTGGACGGATTGGAACTCGTTGATATGCGGGATCAAGACACTTGTTGCGGTTTTGGAGGAACCTTCGCGGTTAAGTTTAACGGTATTTCTTCTGCCATGGCGGAACAAAAAGTGAATAATGCATTGGCTATGGATGCCGAATATATTATTTCAACCGATACCTCCTGCCTGATGCATCTTCAAGCTTATATTGATAAACAAAAACTTCCGATAAAAACGATGCATCTGGTTGATGTATTGGCTAACGGGTGGGGAAATGTGTAAGGTAAGCTTATAGCTCTAGGAGAGAAATAAGGGGTAATTGTAAAAATGATTTGGCAATAAGGTTCCAATCCAATTATTTTTGTCTTACAAAAGCCGACGTAGCTCAGCTGGTAGAGCAACGCATTCGTAATGCGTAGGTCGCAGGTTCGAATCCCGTCGTCGGCTCTATTTTTATGAGAAGCCCATTATAATGGCCTTTATACCTTGCCGATTCGCATTAATATTCTGCGCTAACCAAGAATCTTTCCTATTTTTTTTCTAAATTGCCTGCCTATACAAACCAAAAAATCATGAGTAACAGAAGAGAATTCTTAAAGCAAATGGGGGCAGGAGCTTTAGGCCTGACCGCTTTATCTAATTTACCGTTGGACCTTTTCGCATCTTCGAAGGGGAAATACTTTTTTGATATATCATTAGCGCAGTGGTCGCTTCATAAGACCTTGTTCGCTAAGCAATTGGATAATTTAGATTTTGCAGAAACGGCGGCAAAAAAATATGGTATTTACGCAGTAGAGTATGTGAACCAATTTTTCAAAGACAAAGCAAATGATAAGGCTTACCTGAATGAAATGATAAAAAGAGCAAAAGATAATGGGGTGAAAAATGTGTTGATCATGATAGATGGTGAAGGTGATTTAGGTGATTTAGACGATACGGTAAGAAATAAGGCGGTTGAAAATCATTACAAATGGGTAGAGGCTGCAAAATACCTAGGATGTCATGCAATTCGTGTAAACGCAAGGGGAGAGGGCACACCGGAAGAAGTAAAAGATGCGGCGGTACAAGGTCTTGGGAAATTGAGTGATTTTGCTGCTAAATCAAAGATTTCGGTAATTGTTGAAAATCACGGAGGTATTTCTTCCGATGGACAATGGTTGAGTTCCGTTCTAAAGCAAGTAGGTAAGAAAAACTGCGGCAGCCTCCCGGATTTCGGTAACTTTTATGAATACGATCGTTATCAGGGTGTCACGGATTTAATGCCGTTAGCTAAAGGTGTAAGTGCTAAAACGCATGATTTTGATAGCGAAGGCAATGAAACCCAGATTGACTATCTGCGCATGATGAAAATTGTAAAAGACGCTGGATACAAGGGACATGTAGGGATAGAATATGAAGGAAGCAAGTTAAGTGAAGATGAGGGAATAAAGAAAACCAAACTGTTATTAGAGAAAGTGGGCGTTGCTTTAAGCTAGTTCGTTTACACTAGAGGTAATGAAGATACTTTCTGTTGCGAAAGCCGGGAAGTATCTTTACTTTTGAATAAGACTTGATGCCTAAATTAGGGATTATAGGGTATCAAGACTCGAATAACCAATTAATATAAAAATAACCTTCGCATAATATCTGAGGATTTTTTGTTTGCTATTTTGGCAAAATATTTTTTTCAAGCTGTTTGATTGGATAATCAAACTTGATATGGAGATGGATAATCTAAAAGAGCGCACATTTTGGAAAGCATTTATCAATGGCAATGACCAAGCTTTTGAAAATATTTATAAGCTTTACGTAGACCGACTTTTTGCTTTCGGCTTGAAGTACCATTCCGACGGGGATGTGGTCAAAGACTGTTTACATGATCTCTTTGTCAACCTCTTTCATTACCGGAGCAACCTGAATCCAGCGGCTAATCCGCTTTCTTATCTTTTTACTTCTTTACGAAATGGTGTTTTGGCTCGATTAAAAGCAGATTCTAGAAATCAAACGCTCGCAGGGCGATTAGATTATCCCTTTGATCTAGAATGGAGTCCAGAAAGCGTATGGATCAAAAAAGAGGAAGATCGGCAGCTTGTTGTTAAGCTTCAGCAGCTGATCAAACGACTGCCGGCACGTCAAAGGAAATCATCTACCTGAAATTTAATGAAGAGCTGTCATATGAGGAAATAGCAAGTATGCTTGATATTTCTATCGCGAGCTGTCGCACGTTAATATATCGTGCAATCAAGCAATTGCGAGAGCATGTAGAAGACATACCACTAGTGCAGGTATTTTGCCTTCTGTTATCTAATGTTCGTTATTAGCTGCTTCTTGATTTTAGTTATATTGATCCAGCAATAAATTTGTTTAGATTTGTCTTAGTGTTTTTAATCGCTTCTGAGATCTCTTCTCCCCTCTGTAATCTATCCCAACACCATAATTGTACTTTTCAGGTAATTGCTTCGAGTTTACTACAAATACTATCTATCTGCTATCCAGGGTGAGTCCAGGTTTTTACCTTAAAAACCTGGACTCACCCTGGACCCAATGTGGACTCACCCCGAAGAAGTACCTAGCATGTCTTGTCCTGTGTCTTGTTAAAATAGGCTGGTGGTTGTTTAATTCAAAAGAAATTCTTGACTTTAAAGTTCGATGAAAGGACGCAAACAAGATAACGATTTACAAGCTAAACTTGAAATTTTTATGATAGTATGCGTCTCATTATTTGTCAAATATTAAATCGTTTTTTTGAAAAAAAATTAAAAATTTAGTCTATAAAAATTAACTGCTTTACTCTTACCTATAAAAGACAATCTTAAATGGGAAAGAAAAAGGCCGAAGATATTTTGAATGAGGATAAACCAGACGTGAACATGCCTAGCGATGATAAGCAGGCATTTTTGGCCAACGCGATTGTCGATACAGTAAAAAACGTCAAGAATGCATCTTTTTCGGAAGAGGAAAATGCAGCGCTTTGGCATGAAATTCACCATACGATCGAGCCTCGGAAAAATACAACTCCCTCTCTACGAAAAGGCTTGATGGCCGCTATCGTGCTTTTTCTGATCGGTGCTGCTCTTTACTTATATCATGTCAATATACCGGAGGTTGATATTCAAAAGGTTGCGATTATTAATAAAGGATACCTTTCGAAATCAGATGATGTGCAATTTATCAACGCTGATAAAAAAACACGGGTGCTTCACGATACATTGGTTGTTTACAAACAATTTGTAAAACAAGAGCATGTTTCACAAAACGAGCAGGTGGGTTATAATTCAATTGGCGTACCTTACGGAAAACGGAGTGAAATCGTTTTGGAAGACGGAACAAAAGTTTGGCTGAATGCCGGCTCCATATTGACGTTTCCTGAAAAATTTAACGAAAAAGACCGAGCCGTTTATCTGGAAGGTGAGGGTTGTTTTGAGATTGCTAAAGATGCCAACAGACCTTTCTTTGTCTTATCAGAGGTGATGAAAAAAAAATACATGTCGCTCACTCCGTTTTTTATTTGAGTACTCATTAGTCCTGTTATTATGCCTTTATATTTTTTTACGGAAATAACAATGTTACACAAGCAGAATGAGCCTATAACTAATATATATAAACAAATGTTTTGAATTGTCTGAACTAATTGTTAAATTGTGATGATTAAATAATAAAAACCAAAAAAAGCTATTGTTAATTACTAATATCCCTTAATGTGTAATGAAGTGATTTTCTTTCCTTAAAGTTCTTAATAAAATTTCAGACGCGACTCGAGGAGTTACTAAAGAAAAGGCTGATCTACTTGACAGATCTAATGAATAGTGTTAAATTTAAATTATTAAAAAAATGGAAAAACTTAAATTAGATTTACTTGAATTTAAAGAGATTTTGACGAGAGAGCAATTACAACGAATTGTGGGAGGAGATAATGGTAGCGACGGAAGCAGTAGCAATTGTGAAGTAAGTTGCACAGATGATGGATCTTGGAGCGATATCGATTCGTGTGAGTTGTCAGATGTTTTGAATGCCTGCGGATCAACTGATGAAAGGACAAGATGTTTTTGCACTACTTAACGGAAAATGTATAGTTTACTCCTCACTTTAATAGAATGGAGTGAGGAGATTTTTTACCGAGATACTTGAAGTTGTATTATCGATTATGTCTCTAAAGAAAATACTTTTTTTTATCTTAACTTTCGTTTCAATCGAGGGGGCATGCACAGAAGTTAAATTGGTAGGAAATATAACCGATCCCAGAGTTAAATATGCTCGTATTGTCTCTTTTCCCCCTGTATATGGATTGACGCCAATTTCAGAGAAGTTGGTTGTCCGAAGTGAAGTGCGAAATCAAAAGGTTTATTTGAAGTTTAATGTTGACTCGTCTACTTGGCTTCAATTTAAAATATCAGGTTTAACTACAGAAATATTTGTTGTTCCAGGTGATTCTTTAGATTTCTCAGTTGTTTCAGTCAAAGGTCGAAGCGTTGTACGTTTTAGTGGCAATAAAAGCGATCGTTATAATCTCCCTTTCCTATTGCAAGAAAAGTTTGTCATGAAAGAGCGTACTTTTAAATTTAATGAGGGTGACTCATTTATTCTATATTGCAATAAAATTGATCGATGGTATAGTTCGAAAGTTGCTTTTATAGAACATTTCTATGAGACTAAAGAAATACCGGAAAAATTTTATCAGTATCAACTTAGGGAAGCTTTTTATCAAAAAGTATTTTATATTTTGGATGCGTTAGCAAAGTCTAATGAGGCAAACGTAGATTTCAATAAAATTTTTGTTGATCAATTTGAGCAACAGATGCTCGCTGAAAGCTATTGCTCACGATCTTTCATGCTAGCACTAGTAAGCTATTACACTTTACTTGAGAAGAGACAATTAGGGTTAGATAATATTTATCTCAAGATCAATAGTGTAGAAAACAAGCACGTACGTGACTTTATGCAATTGAACATGTTAAGCCTTTTTATAAAGAAAAGCGAGAATTTGACAAATTCTAATGAATTGAGAAAAAATTTGCTTCGTATAAGAAAGGAGATAGGGAAAGAATCGACTTGGTTTAAATTTGTGGATTCTTTTTATAACGATTTTTTTCTCGTAGGAAATTTAATACCATTAGATGTTTTAAAGAAAACGCAACTTGTAAAGTTAAATACCAAAAGTGTCATTTCTCTTTTTGACCTTTTTGTTCTTAACAAGAATAAAGGTTTGTATATAGACTTTTGGGCAAGCTGGTGCGCTCCATGTAGAAACGACAATTTGTTATCTTCTGAGTCTAGACGTAGTTTACAAAATGAAAGCTATGTGTATATATCGATATCTGTTGATAATAATTTGAAGAATTGGGAAAGAGCATGTTTTGAAGACGGCGTGACATCGAATCAATATGTTTTGACAGATGGTACTCAATCTCCTTTGACTAAATACTTCAATATTAGAGAAATTCCTAGATATCTGATCCTAGATAATGAACATGTTGTTAGAGATCTTAATGCTCCTAGACCTATTCCTGACCAAAATAACAAATTGATAAATAGAATTCGGGAGGTCAGTCGTAGAAAACAGAATTCTAATTAAGATACACATAGGTTACTGTTCATTGTTAAGTTATGTGAGTATAAAACTGCTTATTTAAATAGACTATAGAATAACGTGAAAAAAATAGAAATTGCTGCTAATATGAGCGCCGAAATTTTCCACGCCGGTCATATTAATTTTCTACGAAGAGTTAAAAATCACTTCGGTGAGGATAATGTTTACGTTACTCTTACTGTACTCTTATCAACCAACAAACAAATCAAAGAATTTAAGAAAAGAGAACCTTTAATAGATTATGATCTTCGAGAAATTGTAGTTTCGTCATGTTTATATGTTGACAAGGTAGAACCTCACCCAGATAAGATTACTTATGATCTTGTGGATAGATTTGACTACCTTTTTCACGGTGATGATCTCTTAGACTGGGACTCGGCACATATAAACAAAGGAATGAACCTATTCATTGAAAAAAATAAGCTAATCTTGTTACCTTACACCAAAGGGATTTCAACTACCATAATAATAGAACGAATTAAAAATCTTTCAAAGATATAATGCACATTTTTAGAATAACTTATGATAATATATATTACGAAAAATCTTCAAAAAGTAGCTTTAACCAACTGATTTTTCGCCGTTCGGATATATTAGATTCTCTTCCTTTCATTAAAACAGACACCTCGTATATGAGAAAGCAATTTGGTTTCGATTTGTCTACAGATGAAAGTTGGAGTTATGCTAAGCATTGGAATATCTGGAATTATATACATAAAAAAAAAGTACCATATGCCGTCATTCTCGAAAGAAATGTCAGTATTTCAGTTCCTTTACAGAATATTAATCAATATATAAGAGAAAAGAGAACTATGGATTGGGATGTAATATTCCCTTTTGATAAACTTCAACATGTAAATATTGAAATGCCAAAACCTTGTTTTCTCGGTATTCATTGGGGTATGGATGTGTATTTTATCAGTTTAAATGGTGCTAAAAAATTAATGGAAAAAGCTGTATTGAGACAGGGGGTTGACGAGGAGGTTTTGAAACTTTCCGCTGATAATGAAATAGATGTTTATATAGATCCATTGAATTTTTTTGATATAAAAGATGTTTCTTTAGATATCCCTTTTTGCAGGAAGCAGGAGATATTTAAATCTTTGATGACTACACCAAGATTTTCGGATCGCGATCTAAAACTTGTTAGGGAGATTTTGACGTCTTTAAGCTCCCTTGCATCTAGATTTGACTTTAAACTTATTTTATTTGCTGGCTCGTTGTTAGGCCATATTCGTCATGGGGGTATCATACCCTGGGATGATGATGTCGATTTAGCGCTGGATATCATGGATCTTCATAAATTATTGACGGCACTTGAATACCATAATGATTTGATTTTAAAAGAATTTACCTTTGGAAAGCAAAAATGGAAATATTACAAAGTATGGTCTAAATCTGGCATACCTATCGCAGGCTATAAACATACATTTCCTTTCGTCGATATTTGGTTGTTTAATAGAGATTCACATAGTATTAAATATGTAGGAGGGGAAATTTTTCCTATGAGTTATTGCGAGCCATATAAGAAAGTTTTATTTGAAAATGCTGAATATTTTATCCCTTTTGACTCACTATCATGCCTAGATATTCATTTTCCCAAGTGGCGAGAAATTATAAAAAGAGATTCTTTTTGCCACAGAAATGAAATTAAAAGATATCTTCCTATTGAATTGGATATTTGTTGCAACGACGAAGGGCAAATCATCGGTTTACAAAAGGGTTCTAATGAGGCGACATAGTTTTAGCCCTAGTCTTTGTTTTTTATAAATGTCAATTAATAATGAAAATTAAAACGTTTATCATTAATTTGTCGGAAAGAACTGACAGAAGAAAAAGTGTAGAAAGCCAATTTCAAAGCCGAGAGGAGTTTACTGTTGAGTTTGTTAATGCTTTCAGGCATGAGGTTGGGGCTGTTGGATTGAACCAGACACTGTTTTACATATTTACAGAATTAGTTAAGCCTGAAGACGATTACATCTTAGTGTGTGAAGATGATCATTTTTTTACTGACGATTATAATCAAGAAGCATTATTTCGATCTATTGAGACAGCTAAACGATTGAATGCCGATGTTCTATTGGGAGGAGTAAGTTGGTTTAGTTTTGCCGTTCAGGTAACTAATAGTCTTTTTTGGATTGATAAATTCAATGGACTTCAATGTACAGTTTTCTTTAGAACTTTTTTTGATCGTCTGATTGATTGTTTTAGAAATACAAAAGGGAACGCCGATATAAAAATTTCTAATTTAAGTACGGGAATATATTTAATGTATCCTTTTGTGTCCATACAAAAGGAATTCGGTTATTCTGATGTTACAAGTAAAAATGCTATCGAAGGCTATGTTGAGGGAATCTTTAAGCATTCCTTAAATAGATTAGGTAATCTTGTGCAAGTTAATAAGTATTATAACAGAAAATTCAGATTAGATGAAGAAAAATAAAGATAGGCAGCTAGATGATCTTAGTATTCCAGTTTATCAAATAATTACCGATGATTTTGAGGAGCGAGCAATGGAAAACTTCTCAGATAAGCCAGAATTTGATGTAACTAGGTTTTTTTTTAAGAACAAAACACAGTCCTTCTCTCAACGTATGTGGAATGGCATGATAATGGCAATTCAAAGTGCAGGTGAGCACGACGATGTTATCGTTGTATGTAGCCAAAAGCACCTCTTTACCGAGGTATATAATAAAGACTTTTTGGTTAATTGCATTATAGAGGCTAACACAAGTGGTGTTAATTTGCTGTTTGGAGGTATTGGTTCATTTACGAATGTCGTGCCAGTGACTGAAAACCTATTTTGGATTGATTCTGTAACTTACTTTGACTTTTTTATTATATATCGTAGTATCTTTAAAAGTATTTTGGAAGAGCAGTTTGTCGAAAATGATGATTTCTTTTCCAAGGTTTGTTCGATTACAAGCAATAAACTTACAATGTATCCTTTCATCACCAATATACCAACGAATAGTTATTCCCCAAAAATGAATAGCTCAAATAATAATTTACGAAAAGTGCAAAGTATTTATTGGAGCTATATATTAGAATAGCGAGGTATATTGAAGCACTTTTGAATTAAATATGGCCCATCGAAACTTTATCTGTCGTTTCATCAAAATAAATATGTTTCAGCTTTATAAAAAATTAGTTTATTCTGAAAAAAATATTGTTACAATTGGTAAAAATTTTGCAGAATTGCTACGTGTTCCTATAACAACAGGTACTTTAAGGAACTCTTTAGAAAATCATCCTAGTTACCCTAGCTTGCTGAGTCTAAGTGATGTATTAAACAGCTTTAATATCCCCAATTGGGCATTTAACTTGCCACTAGATAAATTAAATGAACTTTCCGAACCTTGTGTAGCGCTAATCAAAGACCCCATTTCGGGAGCAGATGTGTTCAGTATTATTAGGAACTCGTCTAATAATCATGTCACTTATTTTGAGCCTGACAAAAATAAATATGTTACAGTAACTCAAGAAAAATTTGCTTCAGTTTATAAGAACGTCGTCTTGGTTGCAAATGTCAATGTAAATTCTGGACAAAAAAATTATCGTCAAGCTTTACATAAGGAATTTCTAACTAAAGTTTCCTTGAGTTATAGTTTGTTTATCATTCCATTTTTAGCTATCATCTATTGTATTTTAACACTCATTAGAGGAGAAGGGAATGCTTTACTTTCCATATCCCACTTTTTATTTAGTCTAATCGGCATGGGCATAGCCGGTCTTTTAATATGGTATGAGATTGATGATCAAAATTCAGTATTACAAGAAGTATGTGGTAAAAAGTCAAAAAAAAGAAATTGTAATTCAGTCCTAACTTCAAATGGCTCTTCAATATTCGGGTTTAGCTGGAGTTTATTAGGGTTTTGTTACTTCTGTTGTTTGTTGATAACCCAAATTATGGCCGATGTGATGGGAAAGGACGCACTTTTCTTTTCCTCGTGGATTCATATACTTGTGGCAGGATATATTCCATTTTCACTTTACTATCAAAAATTTATTGTGAAAAAATGGTGTGTTTTGTGCTTGGGCGTACAAGGCGTATTATTTATGCAGTTACTTATTATTTTGCTATGGAGGACAAATATAGCAGCTACTAGTTTTTCTTGGCCTATTTTTGTGATGTTATCAGTCAATTTTTTGTTACCATTGGCGATTATCGTCCAATTAATACCGTTGCTTAAACAGAATCAGCTGCTTAAAAGACAAAAGTTTGAATTAGCAAAACTCAAGTATAACGAAGACGTTTTTAATGCTATATTGAAAAAACAACGGCAAATTATAGGTGACACAAACGAATTAGGGATCACCATAGGAAATCCAGACGCAAAAAATACTATAGTAATGATATGCAACCCATATTGTAGACCATGTTCAAACGCTCATATCGATTTAGAACGACTTATTAGCAGTAATCTTAATGTAAACGTTCAAATTATTTTCAGCGCAGCTAACGAAAGGAGTTCTTTTCCAGTCAAACATATACTGGCCATAGCAAAAAATGAAAACGAGAAGACTTTAAAAAAAGCACTAGATTACTGGCATAATGCAAATGTAAAGAATTATGAAATATTTGGTAAAGAATTTCCTGTTAAAGAAGATCTGGAAAAACAAAACGATGAAGTCGATAGAATGAACAGTTGGTGTAAGTCGATGCAAATAAGGTTTACTCCTACATTTTTTATCAACGGATATGAAATGCCCGAAGGTTACCAGTTAAAGGATATAGAACATTTCTTTTATTAGTTCTTGATTTGTGATTTTTCGCAGTGTAGCAATAATAATTTATGTTGTGAAGAATTAGAGGCAATGATAAAAAGTTGTAGGAACATTAGTGCCAGCAGTCACACTTCAAGACCGTGATAATAGTTATCAAAATATCTATCCCATCGGCCTAGTTTGTTTTCCTAGAGGGTAAATATATGGAGATTGAAGCTTTCCGGTTGAAACAGATAAAGTATATGAAACGCCTAAGCAAAATACAAGGAGATAGCAGCCGAACAAAGGCTTCGGATCACCATCGAATGATGTGATAGAAAATGTTTTAGAGCTTGTCCTGCAAAAGTCGGAGCATGTGTTGGTTAAGTACGTAAAAGCTTTGATTTAAAGTGTTTCTCGAGACATGCATGATATTTATATAAGCACGAAAGTGGCTTATGAACCGCTATTCCTGCGAAGGCTACAATTTGTTTTAATATCGCAAATGAGGAGGAGTTTTGAAGTAAAGGAAAAGTGGATCTTGATGTTCAGAGACGAATTGTAGTTGTTCTAAAGAAAGAATGATGATTGGTTGCCTATTTAACGCGTATAAAATCCATCGATAAAATCCAAGCAAAGATAATGGCTTGACTGATTAGTTTTTAGATTAAATATAGTATTTAAAGTATTGATTATAGCCGTTAAGATCTGATTCGAAATCACTTTTATGTTGAACAAATTCCCTTTTTTTCACCAACAGGACATAATGGATTGCGGTGCAACCTGTTTGCGGATGATATGTAAGTATTATAAACGTAATATTCCCATTCATTATATCCGACAGTTGACACAGACCCATAAACGCGGGGTAAACCTGTTGGGGATCAGCGAAGGAGCGGAAAAACTGGGTTTCAGGACTCAGGGTGTGCGCCTGACACTGGAACAGCTCCGGGAAATTGACCTGCCCTGCATCCTGCACTGGAGACAGAACCATTTCGTGGTGCTATACAAAGTTAAAAAGGGAAATTATTACATTGCCGATCCTGCACGGGGACTCCGGGAATTGACAACAAAAGAGTTCACGGACGACTGGTATGCGCATAAAGAGCTCCACAGCGGCATATCCCTTTTACTGGCGCCGACTCCCGCCTTCTATGAGAGTGATCCGGATGAAAACGTTCCCGGCGAAGGCCTCCGATGGGGATCGATGCTGCAGTACTTCTACCGTTACAGACAACTGATTGTTCAGCTCTTCTTCGGATTGCTGGTGGGAACCATTCTCCAGCTCATCACCCCTTTTCTTACACAGTCCGTAGTGGACATTGGCATCAACACCAGGGATATCCACTTCGTCTATTTAATACTGATAGCTCAGTTGATGCTTTTTGTAGGGCAGACAGGTGTTTCGTTCATCCGTTCATGGATTCTTCTGCACATTAGTGTCAGAATTAACATTGCCGTTCTTACCGACATGCTGATCAAACTCATGAAACTGCCGCTGAGTTTTTTCGAGCTGAAAACCCATGGAGATATCATGCAGCGGATGGCCGATCAGCAGCGGATCGAAAGCTTTCTGACGGGTTCTTCACTGAATACCCTGTTTTCCTTTGTCAATCTCTTCGTCTTCAGTTTTGTGCTGGCCTATTACAACGGCACGATCTTTTTGATCTTTGCCGGTGCCGCCATTCTTTACACGGCGTGGATACTGCTGTTTCTGAAAAGGCGACGTGCATTGGACCAGAAGCGGTTCGGAATCGGTTCGGACAATCAAACGGTGACCGTGGAACTGATCCAGAGCATGCAGGAGATCAAACTCAACAACAGCGAAAAACAGAAGCGTTGGATGTGGGAAACCATCCAGGCAAGGCTCTTTAAATTCAAGGTGGCGAGCCTGGCATTGTCCCAGTATCAACAGGCCGGTGCCATGGCCATAAACCAGCTGAAGAATATTTTTATCACCTTCATAAGCGCCAAAGCCGTTATCGACGGCGATCTTACGCTGGGCGGGATGATGGCCGTACAGTACGTGGTCGGTATGGTCAACAGCCCGATAGAGCAATTGCTGACTTTTATCCAGCAATACCAGGACGCCAAAATCAGTCTGGAACGGATCAATGAGATTTTTACACAGGAAGACGAGGAATCTCTTGACCGGGATTGGGTACAGGAAATACCTAAAGACCGTTCGCTGTACCTCAGAAATATCACATTCCGCTATTTCGGTGCGGGAAACGAGCCTGTCCTGCGCGATATAAGTCTGGATATCCCCGAAGGTAAAACAACAGCCCTGGTGGGCATGAGCGGTAGTGGCAAGACGACTCTACTGAAGCTTATCATGCGTTTCTATAAAGCAGAAAAGGGAGATATACTCCTCGGTTCCACAAAACTGGATCAGGTTTCGCACCGGGTATGGCGTGCCGGCTGCGGGATGGTGATGCAGGACGGATTCATCTTTGCCGATACCATTGAAAACAATATAGCGGTCGGAGAGGAGTTTCCCGATGTGGAACGTGTCCGCTATGCCATCCGCATGGCCAACCTGCAGGACTTTATAGAAGAACAGCCATTCGGACTGAAAACCAGGATCGGAACAGCGGGCAAGGGAATCAGCCAGGGACAGCGGCAGCGTTTGCTGATCGCCCGTGCCGTGTACAAAGACCCGCAGTTCATTCTTTTCGATGAGGCAACCAATGCTCTGGATGCACGGAATGAACGGGTGATCATCGATAACCTGAAGGAGTTTTTCATTGGCAGAACGGTCATTGTCGTGGCACATCGCCTGAGCACCGTGAGCCATGCAGATAACATTGTGGTGCTTGAGGGGGGAACCATTGCTGAACAGGGTACCCATGCCGAACTGGTAAAGCTGAAAGGCGAATATTATCGCTTGGTCAAGAATCAGTTGGAGCTTGGCAATTAAAAAAAATCGGGATGAAAAAAAATAAAAGATCGGAAGAAATCCATACCGAAGATTTACAGGACATCATATCCAAACCTCCATCGTGGCTGCTGAAATGGGGCATCTCCCTGGTGCTTTTCATATTATTGGCAATTGTGGCCATGTCGGCCTTTATCCGATATCCCGACATTGTACATGCCGGTATCAAGGTCAATGCCATAAACGCTCCCAAAGCAGTCGTACCCAGGGTATCGGGCACATTGTCCAAGCTTCTTGCAAAGGAAAGGACAAAGGTGCGGTCCGGGCAGGTACTTGCCTGGATGGAAAGCTCGGGCAAACATGATCAGGTGCTGGATCTCTTAGAAAAGCTCGTAAAGCTAAGGAACGGACTGGACTCCTCCTTCTTTTCGCTCGACGCACCTCATAATCTTGATCTGGGAGAACTTCAGGGTTCTTACCAAACTTTTTACAGTGCATATACCAATTACCAATCGGCAATTAAAGGAGGCTTATATCTGCAGCAAAAGAGTTATCTGATAAAGGAAATGGATTACGAGAAGCAGCAGCAAAAGAGGCTGGGCGAGCAGAAAGCTCTATACGAAAAGGATTATCGTTTGGCACAGAAAGAATATCAGGCATATAGCATATTGGCAGAAAAAAAAGTTATTTCACCGATGGAAATGCAGAAGCAGGAATCTGCATTGCTATCCAAACAGCAGCCGCTTCAGCAGATAAGTTCTAATATATTGGCAAGCCAGGCCAATCTGACGGCCCGTAGTAAAGAGCTTGTCGAGCTGGAAAATAAAATACGAACAGAACAGACTTCCTTCGTACAGGCCTTGAACAGCATTATAAGCGAGATGGAAAAATGGAAGCAGCAATACGTGTTGATCGCTCAGCAGGACGGGGAATTGGTCTTTTCGGGTATTGTACAGGAGAAACAGTACATAGAGGCCGGACAACCGATCTTCTATATTAATCCGAAAAGCACGAACTATTTCGGCGAAATGCATGTGGGGCAGAACAATATGGGCAAGGTCAGGAACGGACAACGTGTATTGATAAGCATGAACAGTTATCCGTACGAAGAATATGGCAAGGTTGAAGGGAAGATCCTCATGATAACCGATGTGCCTTACCGCGACAGCACCTATATATCCAGGGTGCAGCTCTTTTTAAGGGGAGAAAATACCGGGATCAGACTTAAAATAGGGATGACAGGGAATGCCGAGATCATAACCGAAGATGCAAGTCTTCTGAAGAGATTGGGAAGAAATATTTCAAGAGCGGTAATGCGGGGGAATTGACAAAATTTAACAGGTATTAATCGCTTATAAAATATCGATATACCTCGCTTACAACTTTTTTATGTAATAAATGCGCTGTCGTCATGGACCATATGACAGCCGAGTGTACATGGAATAATAAACGTTATCGGAAGTTCACTTTGTTTTTTGATATAAAATTACTAAGTAGTTGGATTGCAAATAATGAATGTTTTGGACAATTGTATGTTTTTTTGTAACTCCTTTTTAGGTTATTAACTAGAACAACTACAGTAAAGATGCAAAAGGTATATACAACTTACAATTTAGTCTTTTGTGCCCAAAAAATATTTTGGATAGTTATGATTTACTTTAACAGATAAACTTGAGTGGTGATAGTAAAATCTGATCTGATTAGATATATTGCTGTTTCAGAGGTAATTGATTGGAATATAGGCACTCTTACGGCTTTTAGGGAACGGTATAAAGCCATCCTAAAAATAGATATGATAGCCTTATACCGAAATTTTTTGACAACTTGTTAGTCAATGCAATAGCAATCGTGAAAATAACCATCAGAACATACGTCCGTATAGTGATAGCCACTACAATCGGCAATTTTTTTATACTCGAAATCATCGAAATTACATTTAATGAAGCAACGTTGGTCACCTCCGCTTCCACCACTACCATTACCACCCGTGATCTCTTTCAATTGTTCTCGTGTTAAAATCTCGCCAAACTGGGGAAGATTTAATTTTAGCTTTTGCATGATAAAAGAATTAAAGTTTAAAACGTTATTGATAGATTCTTAGATGTTATTGCGCTATTGGTTCAAATATAGTAAAATATTGTTTTAAAGACCGCGGTATTTTATCTTTTTTCTTGGAGAAAATTTGCTCTTAAGATCACTTAAATTTCTTGCTATTAAGTAAAAAGCGATTTGTCTTGCATGCGATAATAAAATCGCTATATTTGTTTTCGTCAGATTCTACTGATTTAACCAATTATGCCTGGTATTAGCTACGGGATAAAGCAATGGTGAAAAGTTCGTGAGGGCTTTTGCTGATTGTTCAACAAAAAATTTACGATAGGGATTCAAAGGAAATAGATCTATTTCCTCAGTGAGTTACTATGCTTCAAAATCCCTATTGAGTGCGTTTGAATCGTGTTAATTATCATAATTACATGTTTATTTATAAGTTTCAAGAAAGGAGGTCAAAACGTAACAAAACGTCCGTACTAAAACTCAATTCAAACATTTTATCACTTATAAGCTAAAACCGTATGAACAGAACACATTTAAGATCCCGTACCTTTAAATGGATCTGCTTAAGCATCTCATTGCTATGCTGTCTATTTAATTTTTCATTCGTTATCGCGCGTAATCACGCGTTTAATCGGCCACAAGATTTTGTGATTAAAGGAATTGTAAATGATAATGCCGAACCGCCTAATCCGATCCCGGGCGTGAGCATTCGTGTAAAGGGGAGTAGTAGAGCAACCGCAACCGATGCGAATGGCACTTTTACCCTGTCTGTCAAAAAAGAGGACATATTGGTCTTTACCTCCGTTGGCTATCAAACGCGAGAAATTGTCATTAGTAACCAAACAAGTTTGAATGTCACACTCAATCAAGACTTAAATACCTTGGAAGAAGTGGTGTTAACAGGTTATTCGACACAAGTTAAAAAGGATATCACAGGAGCTGTTTCCGTTGTGGATGTGAAGGAACTTACCAAAGTGCAGGCACCCAATGTGGCGCAACAACTGCAAGGAAGAGCCGCAGGTGTTACCGTAACCAACAACAGTACACCAGGAGGTGAAGCCACCGTTCGGGTTCGGGGTTTCAGTACAATCAATAACAATGACCCACTTTATATTATTGACGGTGTTCCCACAAAAGGAGGGCTAAATAGCATTAATCCGAACAATATCGAATCAATGCAAGTATTGAAGGACGCCTCTTCCACCTCCATCTATGGATCGCGGGCCGCCAATGGGGTTATTATTATTACAACCAAAAAAGGAAGCACGGGCGATTCCAGGATAACATTTGATACGCGAGTAGGTGTACAAACGGGGCATGTTAACCTAGGGTTGATCAGGGATCCGTTGCAGTTTGGTCAACTGCTATGGACGCAACGTCGGAATGCAGGGATCTTGACCAATGGCAACCCATCGCATCAACAATATGGCAATGGTCCGAATCCGGTTGTACCCGATTATATCCTGGCTGGTTCCAACTATGGTTTATTTGAAGGAGATCCTCGGGTAGACCCTTCTTTATATAGCTATGATGCAGATAATTTCTACCAAATCGTCCGAGCCAACAAAGAAGGTACCGATTGGTACAAGGAAATACTTCGACCCGCCCTTGTACAAGAATACAATCTTGGTGCTACAGGGGGCTCTGATAAAGGTCGCTACGCCTTATCACTCAATTATCTAAATCAAGAAGGTGTACTTGAACACACCTCGTTCGACCGATATTCACTCCGCTCCAATACCGAATTTAATATCAAGAAAATTATTCGTTTAGGGGAAAATTTAGAGGTGAGTTATACGCAGAATAAAGGATACTATTATAACAATGGAACGGCAAGCACTACCAATAACCAAGATGGTAATCCTATTGGGAATGCGTATCGAATTCCATCTATTATACCGGTTTATGATATCATGGGGAATTATGCTGCGACGAGAGCTGCCGGCTTAGGGCCGGCTACGAATCCGGTTGCACAGCTTTATCGCACAAAAGACAATCAGGCAAAAACACTCAGGGCTTTCGGTAATGTTTTCGCAGAAGTAGATATCATTGAAGGGCTCACCGGACGAACAAGTGTTGGCTTTGATTACACCAACACCAATCGGGTGAACTACGTACTGATGGATCGAGAAGAAGCGGAAATTGAGGCGGCAAACTCCATGACCAAGGCCAATATCAATGATATTAATTTGACGTGGACCAATACATTGAATTATAAGAAGGTTTTTAATGAAATCCATAGTTTGAATATTTTGGCAGGCACAGAAGCGATAAAAGGATTTGGTGAGGATTTTTCAGCGATCCGAACAACCTATTTTTCAGAAGATCCGGATTTTATGGACCTTAATTCCGGTACAGCGGGGATTAACAATAGCGGCAGTCGGTACGAATGGGCTTTATTCTCCTTATTCGGAAAAGTAAATTACAGTCTTAAGGATAAATATTTATTAGAAGCCACGGTAAGAAGGGACGGTTCTAGTCGATTTGGAAGTAATAATCGCTATGGGACATTCCCCGCCTTTAGTGGTGGTTGGCGAATTTCACAGGAAAGCTTCTTATCGGGTTTGAAATGGTTGGATAATTTGATGATTCGCGCAGGTTGGGGCCAAACCGGTAATCAAGAAATCGGGAATTATAATGGATTTAATACTTATCGTTCTACACTCAATGAATCCTCTTACGCCATTGACGGATCGAACAATGCCGTAAAACCTGGTTTTGATACAGGTGCTTTCGGAAATCCTGACGCGAAATGGGAAACAACAACGCAAACGAATATAGGATTGGATATGACGATCTTAAACGGAATGCTGGGCTTTAATTTGGATGTTTATAACCGAACGACATCAGATATGCTCTACCAATTGGCATTACCTGCAACACAAGGAACCGCTACGGTGCCATTTGTTAACGTGGGCGAAATGAATAATAAGGGGATTGATTTTGCGGTAAATTTCCAAAATCGTAGCCATAATGATTTCACTTACGGAGTTAGTGCTAACATCTCGGCCTACAAGAACAAGGTTGTTAAATTAAACAGCAATGAATCTGCTATATTGCTAGGCCCCAATATTCGTAGCTATGTTTGGACACGGTCCACCATTGGACAACCCCTATATTCTTTTTATGGTCATGTGATTGATGGAATTTATCAGAATGAGGATGATTTAGCAAATGGGCCAGCTTATCCCGGTTATGCTGCGGTGGGTAAATATAAATATCGGGATTTAGACGGAGACCATGTGATCACCGATAATGATCGCACATTTATAGGGAATCCGCACCCAGACTTTACATATGGGCTGAATATTAATCTAGGCTATAAGAACTTTGATCTATCTGCTTTTTTTCAGGGAGTTCAAGGAAATGATATCTTAAATATGGTAAAACGTTGGGTTGACTTCAATAATCAAGCGGGCAACCGCAGTTTGCGGATGCTAAATGATTCATGGACACCAGATAATCCTGATGCCGTATTACCTATATTAGATGCCAATGACAGTCGAAGTCAACAACCCTCATCCTATTTTATCGAAAATGGATCTTATTTCCGCTTAAAGAATTTGACGCTCGGTTATACCTTACCAGCAGGAATGCTGCAAAAGTTGGGTTTGCAAAGTGCCCGGATTTATGTGCAGGGGCAAAATTTGTTTACCATTACGGATTATTCCGGTATCGATCCAGAGATCACCTCAGTGGGGTCAACACCGGGAAGCACGACATTGGGTGTTGACCAGGGAAATTACCCGCTGGCTAAAACATATCAATTGGGAATAAATGTAGGATTCTAAGCAAATAAAAAAATGTATTATGAAAAGATTAAATTTATTGATATATACATCATTCATTCTTTTTCTCGTTCAGGGTTGCGGTAAGAGTTTCTTAGAAAAGAAGCCACTAGGATTAGCTGATGAAGAACTATTAGCTACAAAATCCGGTGTTGACGGAGTTTTGATCGGTGCTTACAGTTTGTTAGACGGTGTGGGGTCAGGATATACATTCACCTCGTCGGCGAGTAATTGGATTTATGGTTCGGTGGCGTCGGACGATGCATATAAAGGAAGTGATGTGGGGGATCAGGCACAAATAACAACCATAGAACGTTATGTTAGTCAACCCGACATTGCCGCTTTTAATGAGAAGTGGATTACCGTGTACGACGGTGTATCACGTGCAAATGATGTATTAAAGTTGATTAAGCGAACCACCGACATGACGGAAGAGGAGGTAGCACAGGCTACCGCTGAGGCGAGATTTTTACGTGCCTGGTATCATTTTGAGGCAAAGAAAATGTGGAACATGGTGCCTTACGTCGATGAAAATGTGACCGACTTTTTTAATTTACCAAACGATCAGGATATCTGGCCTATGATCGAGGCCGATTTACAATTTGCAGTGGAGAATTTGTCGCCCAACAAGAAAGAGGTAGGAAGGGCAAGTCAATGGACAGCAAAAGCCGTACTGGCTAAAATTCATATGTTTCAGCAAGACTATGAGGCTGCCAGACCCTTGTTGGATGATATTATAAATAATGGACCTTTTGAATTAGTTGCCAATTTTCATGATAATTTCCGGGTGGCGACTGAGAACAATGTGGAATCTATCTTAGAAGTTCAAATGTCCGTTGGTGATGGCGGAAATGGGCAGAATGGTTTCTGGGGCGATAATTTGAATTTTCCTTATGGTTCGGGGCCTGGCGGTTGCTGTGGTTTTTTTCAACCTTCCCAAAATTTAGTAAATGCTTTTAAAACCGATGAAAACGGTTTGCCATTATTAACTAATTTTAACGAGGTAGATGTTAAAAATGACGAGGGGTTGGCATCTTCTGATCCTTTCGAACCTTATACAGGTAATTTGGACCCTCGTTTAGATTGGACAGTGGGTAGACGCGGCATTCCTTTTCTTAACTGGGGCGTTCATCCTGGCAGAAATTGGATACGTGATCAAAGTTTTGCAGGCCCGTATACATTCAAAAAATTCTTTGCCGCAGATGGAGATAATGCAGGTGCAGAATCACCCAGGGCGAATTCAAATAATTATCGGGCCTTAAGATATGCAGAAGTATTATTATTACGGGCCGAAATTGCTGTTGAGGATGGCGATTTGGCAAAGGCACTTGAATTGGTGAATCAAATTAGGCGACGAGCGGCAAATGAAGTTGTAACAACAGATAATGGCGCACCTGCAGCAACCTATGTTATAAAAGAATACCCTTCATTTCCAAACCAGGATTATGCACGTCAAGCTGTTCGATTTGAAAGAAGGCTTGAGCTAGCTTTAGAAGGGCATCGCTTTTTTGACTTGGTGCGCTGGAATATTGCTGCCGAAACATTAAATACGTATCTTGAAAAAGAGAAGCAGAAAAGAACGTATTTACAGGGTGCTAGTTTTACTGCTGGAAAAAATGAATACTTTCCCATTCCGCAAACACAGATTGATATCATGG
This sequence comes from Olivibacter sp. CPCC 100613, assembly GCF_036959255.1. Lineage (NCBI taxonomy): Bacteria > Pseudomonadati > Bacteroidota > Sphingobacteriia > Sphingobacteriales > Sphingobacteriaceae > Olivibacter > Olivibacter sp. CPCC 100613. Next base: position 483,813 of record NZ_JAWMTI010000003.1, on the reverse strand, counting down.
GCGCGGATGTTTTAAAACAAAATCAATAAAAGTTTTTTTTACTGATGAGAGGCTGTTTATAGAAGCAGGCCTCTCATTTTTAAACCAAAAATCATGATAAAAAATAGGCATACACATCAAGAGAGAAGAAATTTTTTAAAGAAGGCTTCGATGGCTGGACTAGCGACATTTATGGGCCCTTATGCCCCAACTAAATCAATGATCCAGGAATCGGGCGGTATTAAACGTAACCCCATGAGCGTTTCTACTTATTCTTATTGGCATTTTAAACAGAAAAAATTTCCGATTGAACAAGTCATAGAACAGGCTGCGAAGTTAGGCTTTGATGGTGTAGAAATATTACACCGGCAAATGGAAAGCGAATCGATTGGTTACATGAATAAATTGAAACGTCTTGCTTTCGAAAGTGGTTTGGCATTGCCCATGTTATCTATTCACCAGGATTTTGTATCACCTGATAACGAAGAGCGAAAAAAACACATCGCCCATACCAAACATTGTATTGACCTTGCTGTGCAAATGGGTATTCCCTGTGTTCGATTAAACTCGGGTAGATGGAATACGGCAGGAACTTTTGATGAGTTAATGGCCGTGAAGGGAAAAGAAGTTCCGTTAGAAGGTTATACAGACGATGATGCATTCAAATGGGTGATTGATGCTACGGGAGAATGTCTGGTAAAAGCAGAACAAGAAGGTGTCATCTTAGCCATTGAGAACCATTGGGGTCTTACAACACAAGTAGATGGATTGTTGCGAATATACAATGCGCTAAAAAATTCACCGGCAATGGGGTTGAATCTGGATACCGGGAATTTTGCCGGTGATCCATATAGTCAATTTGAGCAGTTAGCTCCTTATGCAACGATTGTTCAAGCAAAGACATATTATGGAGGAGGAGAATGGTATACATTAGATTTAGATTACCAACGTATCGCTGACATACTACGCCGAACGAACTTTAAAGGGTATATTTCCTTGGAAATGGAAGGAAAGGAAGATCCCTTAACGGCTGTTCCGAAAAGCTTGGCAGTTTTACGAAAGGCTTTTTATTAACGCAACCGTTTGCGTGACGAATAAAATTGGTAATCCTATGAATTTATTATTAAATTGACAGCCATTATGGTCGGACATGATCGTTTTATTGATTGACAGCCTCGACATTTCGCTAGATCGATACGTCGTATTATGAACCATCTAGCTTTTTATTGGTGCAATAAATCGTATCCTTGATTTATCGGATAAGCGGAGCTTTGTTCAAACTAATCTCCGTTAATCGGTCTGATAATTTAATAAAAGACAAGTTAAAAATTTCCTTGAACGCGAAGAATATCATAACGAATAGTCAATACTTGAAACAATAAATCGAATGGATTTTCTTGAGATCAAATTTGTTTTTGAAAGAGAATTCCTGAAACCAAAATTAGAGCACAAATGAAAGAAAAAAGTACCTCGAGAAGGGATTTTATCAAAAAGTCTGCCTTAGCAGCGGCAGCATTTAGCATCGTCCCGCGGTTTGTACTGGGAGGACAAGGATATTTGGCCCCGAGTGACCATTTAACAAAAGGTATTATCGGTGTTGGCGCTATGGGACGCGGTCACTTTTCTTATGCCGGAACCAAGACAGTTGCTATCTGTGATGTCGATACACGACATTTGGCTATTGCAATGAAACAGCTGAATGACACAGGAGTCAAACAGCTTTCCGACTTTCGCGAATTGATCCAACTTCCGGAAGTTGATATCGTTCACATCGCCACACCTCCTCATTGGCATGGTATCATGGCAGCGGAAGCCGCCAGAGCGGGTAAAGATATCTGGTGCGAAAAACCCATGACACGCACAATAGGCGAAGGAAAACGAGTGAAAGAGGCTGTGCAGCAGCATGGAAGAATTTTTAGATTAAACACCTGGTTTAGGTTTAAGGATAACTTTTACGGAATGGCCGTTCCGGTAAAGAAGATAAAAAAACTAGTGAATTCGGGTATGCTTGGTTGGCCACTCAAAGTTACGGTTAGCAGGCATACGGGTTTTGATTGGAAATTTTATTGGGTTGGAAAAGAAAACCTGGTACCCGAGCAGGTACCTAGTGAACTGAATTACGATATGTGGTTGGGACCTGCCCAGTATAAACCCTATAATGCCCATCGCGTACATCAAACCTTCCGTGGTTATTGGGACTATGACGGAGGTGGTTTAGGCGATATGGGCCAACATTACTTAGATCCGATACAATATTTTTTGGGTAAAGATAATGAAAGCCCTGTCTCTGTTGAAGTAGATGCACCGCAACAGCATAGCGATGCCGTTGGTACCTGGAGGCGGATTGAATATACTTATGCTGATGGATGCAAAATTATTTTAGATGGTGAAGGGAAAGACAAAGACGTACCTTATATTGATGGCCCGAATGGGAAGTTATACCCCGGGTTTAAATCAGATATTCCGGATATGGAACGCAAGCTCGCCACTTATCCCGAACCGGAGGAGCAAGTAGTTGATTTCGTTGAAGCCGTGAAAAAGAGACAGAAATTTGCTTTAAACGAAGATAATGGTTATCGTTCTTGTACCTTGGTGAATATGGGCTTGGCATCGGTTAGGTTGGGAAGATCGTTAAAATTTGATCCCGAAAAGCAGCTGTTCGTTGACGACGAAGCCGCGAATCGTCTTATTGATCAGCCCATGCGTGGGCCATGGACCATCTAACATAAATTAATTATCACGAACTATTAAAACCAATATGAAGAATTATATATATGCCTCCATTCTTGCTTTCATGCTCGCCCATCCACCGGCTTCCGCACAGCAAGATGATCGGCGTACTACCACTACTAAGATCGCCGATTTGTTGGCGACACAGCCTGCTCCGAATGCTGATAAACTTCAAGCAGCAATGGCGCAACTCGATCAATTTACTGCTGATGATATCAGCACCCTACTTTTACAGCTAAAGCCGCAAGGAGAAGACAATGCTAAGATTGAATATGCAACGAACAGTTATTCCTATTTTGTTATGCAAAATGGAAAAGAGTCGATGCGCTCCAAATTTGTACAAGGAGCATTAGCCGCTTTAGAAAAGCTGCAGGATAAAAACAATAAAGGATATGTTCTGAACCTGCTTACGAATGCTGGAAAAGACGAGGCTGTAGCTGCTGTTTCAGCTTATCTTCAAGATGAGTATCTAGGTGACCGTGCCGCACGTACGTTAGCGCGAATTCGCACTGGTGAAGCGGGAAAAGCCCTTAGTGCTGCGCTACCTTCCGCAAAAGGCAGAAACATAACCTACATACTCGAAGCCATAGGGGATGCGGATTATGTGCCGGCAGCATCTGCCATCGCACCCTTTGCCGGCTCCGAAGAACTGAATGTTAGAAAAACAGCCTTGTACGCATTAGCAAAATTGGCCGACCCTTCTTCAGAAGAACTATTAAAGGCATCGGCGGAAAAAGTTAGCTTCGGTTACGACGAATCAAAAGCGACCGCTTCCTATATTAATTATGCAAACAACTTACTTGTTAAAGGGAATAGGGAATTGGCCGAAAAAGTGGCAAAAACTTTGTTGAAAGTAGACGATGCACATACCCCCACGCGTATTGCGGGACTGAATATTTTAACACACATATACGGAGAGGAATATGTGCCTGATTTAGTAAAGGCATCCAGGGATGAGAATAAAGCGTATAGTATTGCCGCCTTAAAATTAGCACAACCTTATTTAAAAGGCACGTCCATTGAGAAGTGGGGTAAAGTGAGTAAAAAGACGACTCCGGAGACACAGGCTGCCATTATAAAAGCGCTAGCTGACACAAAAGAGGAAGATGCGCTTCCCTTTGTTGAGAAAGCGCTAAAAAGTGATGATACACTTGTTAAGATAACGGCGATTAAGGCTTACGGAAAACTAAAAGAAGTAGCTGGAACATCGGAGTTATTGAAGTTGTTGGCCACTTCTAAGGATAGTGAAAGAGAAGCGGTTAAAGAGGCTTTTTTCACCATGAATGGCGAAGGATTGACCAATCAATTGATTACGCCCTTGGCAACTGCGACGCCGACTGATCAGATCACTATTATGCAAGTACTGGCCAATAGGGGCGCAAATGAAAGCTTTTCTGCTGTAACGGCCTTGTTGAAAAGCACTGAACCAAGTGTAAAAGAAGCGGCTTATGGTGCCTTACCTGCCATCGCTAGATCTGAAAACCTGACTGTATTAACCTCTTTGTTATCAGCAACAACCAATGAAAAAGAAGTCCGGTCGGTGCAGCAGGCAATCGTTGCTGCCGTTCAGGGAAGTCAGCAAAAAGAGCAAGATATACAATCTTTATTGACAAGCTATCAGTCGGCAAGTCCAAACGAAAAGGCGCTTTATTTAAATGTTTTCTCAGGAATAGGAGAGGGGAAGGCTTTGCAGCCGGTGCTTGAAGTACTTAATGGAAATGACGCGAAGCTGAAAGCCGCTGCTATTGAAGCACTCGCCAACTGGAACGATAATGGTGCCTTACCCGAGCTGGTAAAATTGAGCCGCGTAACGAATGATGCAAAACAATTGGATCAAATTTTAAGCGGTATCGTACGCCTAACGACGCAAAGTGACTTTCCTGCAGAGCAAAAGGTGTTGCTTTTACGTGATGCCATGGGGGTTGCACAAAGCGTTCAACAAAAAAGAATAATATTAGGTGCACTGAGTAACAACTTTACCTATAATGCACTCATTTTTGCTGGGAAGTATTTGGACGATCCCGATTTGAAATCCGCTGCCGCCATGGCCGTATTGAATATCGCTTTATCAAATCCTAGTCTCTATGGTGAAGAGGTAAGTGTTATTTTGGCTAAAACAGTAGATGCACTAAGTGGACAAGACAGTGATTATTTAAAGCAAGCCTTAATTAAACACATCAATGAATTGCCGAAAGGGCGAGGCTTTGTGTCACTTTTTAACGGAAAAGATTTAACCGGTTGGAAGGGCCTGGTAGAAAATCCCGTTAAACGTGCAAAAATGACAGCCAAAGAACTGTCCGGTGCGCAGCAAAAGGCCGATGAATCTATGCGGAGTGGTTGGTATGTGAAAGACGGAGTCCTTTACTTTAAGGGTAAAGGTGATAATATCGCCACCATGAAGCAGTATGGTGATTTTGAAATGCTAGTGGATTGGAAATTGAGCCCCATAGGTAAAGAAGGTGATGCCGGTATTTATCTACGTGGAACACCACAAGTTCAGATTTGGGATACATCAAGGGTAAATGTCGGCGCCCAGGTAGGTTCCGGCGGTCTCTATAACAACCAGCAGAACGAAAGTAAACCCCTTAAAGTAGCGGATAATGCATTGGGTGAGTGGAATACCTTTCGTATTATTATGAAGGGGGAAAGGGTTACGGTATACCTTAATGGTCAGCTAGTAACCAAGGAGGTTCCATTAGAAAACTATTGGGATAGAAATCAACCGATTTTTCCAGTAGAGCAAATTGAACTGCAAGCACATGGTACAGAAGTTGCTTATCGCGATATCTATATCAAAGAGATGCCCAGAAAAGAGGTGTTCACGTTAAGCAAGGAAGAAAAAACAGCTGGTTTTGCTGTTTTATTCGATGGTTCAAACTTAGATCACTGGACCGGAAATACAAGCGCTTATACCATCAGTGATGAAGGAACATTAGCGTGCTATCCTGTGAAGGATTCCGGTGGAAACTTGTATTCAAAAGAAGAATTCAGCGATTTTATCTATCGCTTTAGCTTTCGATTGACACCCGGTGCAAATAATGGTATTGGTATCAGAGCACCTTTAGAAGGTGATGCGGCCTATAAAGGCATAGAAATACAAGTGTTGGACAATGAGGCTGCTATATATAAAGATCTCAAGAAATATCAATATCATGGGTCCGTGTACGGTGTAATTCCCGCTAAGAGAGGTTTCCTTAAACCGATGGGCGAATGGAATGACGAAGAAATCTACGTGAAAGGGAATAAGATTAAGGTGACCTTGAATGGAACGGTTATCTTAGATGGAGATATCGCTGAGGCTTCAAAAAATGGTACCCTCGATGGACGTGATCATCCTGGCCTTAAACGGAAATCCGGCCATTTTGGGTTTTTAGGACATGGATCAGAAGTACATTTTAAGAATATACGCGTGAAACGACTGTAGCTAGTCGGTTATTAGCTATCAGTTACTCATTATTCATTACTCGTTCGTTCTGTGTTATTATTTATCTGTGTGACGTATAAATAATGATTCGTAAAACAAATCCTTCCGCTGGTTGTTTTATCAATAAGGTTTAGGTTGGATAAAAGCAGAAAGCCCGACGTTCCCAAGCGTTTGGGCTTTTTGCATTTTTTAATGTCCAGATCAGGACTAGTGTCATCTGTCATGAATGACTCGTAAAAAATGTGGAATTATTTATCTAGCTACAGGGAATTCGCCTTTGGCCTACAGATGAAGGCGTATATATTGAAAGAACGTTTATTTTTGTCACTTTCTTCCGCAGACCACGATTAGCTTGAATGCCATTGAAAACTAACAAATGATGAAAAAAGTAACCAAAACCGACCGTAGGGAGCTCATGAGCGCCAAAATGGACAAAACGCGAATAAACTCGTCACTTGGAACTTTGCTTTAAACGGTAGTGCATCAACATGCAAACCGCAAATTTCCTATGCGACATTTTCCAAAGCCAACGGTTAATGCTTTTAACCGTACGTATCATTTCTTCAGCTCTAAATATAGCCCTGTGCCTAGGTTAAACGGCCTTGGAGGATACCGAAGCAACGAGTAGCGAAGTATTTGCACGCTTGTTCATCTTGCAATACCCAAGCGGATTGAGGAAGTGAGACGGCTCCAATACGTGCCATGAATGCTTTGCCATCAGATGCAAGGTAGCCTACACCGCCTTGATTTATTTACTTTTGCTTGTTTTCAAAGGTGTGCATGAACTCATCACTACGTTCTTCGGTTTTGGTTCTCTTTTCATCCAAGGAAAAGAACATATATTAAATGAAAAATTAGCAAAAATAAAACTTCTTTTTTAAAGAGATTTCCCTAATCTAGCTAAAGTAATTTGCATTTAAACAGCAATTTATCTAAGTTTGTTAAACTCATTTTATAGTCTTCCAAAAAATAATACGCTGACCAATTATTTATCATATATAAGCGTTGCGGGACCTTCGTGTTTAATAGAAAATAATGTAAGTAAATATCATTGACTTCATATGGGAGCATGGTGACGTAACGGAATTTTTATGGTTTAAAGCTTGATTATGAAAGATTTAAAAAAGTTTTCAGATGAAGAACTTTTCCATGCCTGTATAGAGGGAAGCGAATCATCCTTTGAAGAGCTATATAATCGTTATTGGTATAAATTGTATACCGAAGCCATCAGGCGAATAAGAAAAGCCGAATTAGCGGAAGAAATTGTCCAGGATTTATTTACGAGTATATGGCTCAATCGGAAAAAAATACAAATCCACAGCTCAGTAGCGGCCTATTTATTTACTTCTGTACGATACTTGGTAATAAGTTCTTTGCAAAAAGAAATCGTACGGAAAAATTATAGAGAGTTTTATAAAGGCCATTTTAAAGACTTCGACAATTCAACCGAAAAACGAATAGCTTTTAACGAATTGCAAGATCAGATAGAAAATCATGTTCGATTATTGCCCGACCGTTGCCGTTATATCTATGAGTTAAGCAGAAAGGAATTTAAGAGTAATAAGGAAATAGCTGATTTATTGGGAATATCTGAAAAAACAGTTGAGAATCAGCTGACTAAGGCGCTTAGCAGGTTGAAAGTGGCGATGAAGCTTTATTCGTTTCATCTTTTATTGCTGTATTATTTATGTTAGGTCGCAGTTAAGCTTATAGCATAAAAAAATATTTTTTTTACAACAGCGTAGGGGATGGCGGAGTTTGAAACGACTATACAATTGGAAGCTATTATAAATAAAAGATATACTATAAAATGAAGAGCGAAATTTCCGAGGCTTTACTAAAGAAATACCTTGACAAAAGATGTAGTGCAGAGGAAGCAAAGCTGGTTGAGGAATGGTATGAGACGATGGGAAACTCATTATCTGCTGAGGAATTCGACCAGATACGGGAAAATAAGCTTTTGAAAGCACGAATGTTGCAGAACATTAAAACGAGAAGCGGCCTTTCTTACATAACGAACGAAGATGGGGAGCTCATTACGAAGAGCTTAGGTGGAAGGAGCCAAATGTTTAAAATTTGGGTAGCCGCTGCAACGATTGTGTTGACTGCTTTTACCTGGTTTTTACTAAGTGGACGGTTGGAGAACTTTTTCCGAGCGGATTCAATGGTGTTGGTTAAAAACGAAAATAGAACCATTTTGAAGCATCAATTGCCGGACGGTAGTGTAATTTGGTTGGCACCGCAATCGTCTTTGCAATATACGAATACCTTTAATAGCAATCTTCGAGAGGTGACGATGCGGGGTGATGTATTTTTTGAGATAGCAAAAGACCCAAATAGACCTTTCCTTATCAATAGTGGCGAGCTACGAACAAAAGTTCTCGGGACAAGCTTCCGAATAAGGAGCGGAGGGAGTAGGGAAGAAGAAGTATCGGTTGTGACGGGCATGGTGGCAGTTAGCCGTATCGATGAAAATGTCAGTATAACTGAAAAGATAAAAGGTAAGCAAGAAATTCTACTGGTAGCCGATCAAAAAGTACGCTTTAACAAGAATGAGGCCTATCTGATAAAAACGAAAGAAGCACCCCGGTCATCTGTAAAGATGTGGAAGAAAAGAAGTATGTCCTTTGAAGATAAACCGCTCAAAGACATTGCCCGCCTGCTGGATAGTACGTTCAATGTGCAAATCAATTTTCAGGAAAAGAAACTCGAAAATTATACGTTAACAGCCGATTTTAATCAGCTCAACTTAATTTCTATCATGGAAATAATCAGTCAATCGCTCAACCTTCAATATGAGATTTCCGGAGATCGCATCAGGTTGATTAAGAATAAATAACCTATCATCGCATTAATTACTACCCATATGAAAACTTAGCAAATCACAATTAACTTATAATTAATAATTAAGCTTTATTAAGACAGTGGCTGTATTTTAGATTAAAAAACATCAAATATAAGCAACTGTACCGGGCGCTATTTGCCTATATTTTAACCATCAAACAGCAATTATATGAGAATCAACCTTAGGACATTCATAGCGAATAGGTCCTGTTTATTTGGGCTATTGGTTGTGCTTACGATTCATGTTCCTACGTTTGCAAAGCAACCCGAAAACACATTGGACCTTTCTAAACGCATTAACCTCACCATAAAGGGACAGGATCTACTGCAGGTTTTAAAACTGATAGAGGAAAAAGCTGCCATCAAATTTATTTATAGTAAACAAATTATCGATTTAACACAACGCGTATCCATAGAAGCCCGTCAGGAATCATTACAGAAAGTGTTTGATCAGCTGTTTACATCGAAGAACATCCAGTACAAAATTATTGAGAACCGGATCGTGTTGGGCAGGCCCGCAGCGAATCTTCATCAAGAGATAGAGGTAAAAGGGCTCGTAACGGATGCACAGGGACAGGGGATTCCAGGTGTTAGCGTTCGTTTAAAGGGAAGTACGAAAGGAACAGTAACAGCAGCAGATGGAGCTTATATTTTAAAGGCAGCGGGAAGCGGTGAACTAGAATTTAGTTATATGGGTTACGTAACCCAAACGGTAGCAATCAACAGTCGTAATGTCGTAAATGTACAGTTAGTAGAAGATAATCAGGCATTAAATGAGGTAGTCGTTACCGCATTGGGTATTTCACGTGAAAAAAAGGCTTTAGCGTATTCGGTGGCTGAAGTTGGTGGGGATCAATTAACGCAAGCTAAAGAAGTGAACGTTGCTAATGCGCTGGTAGGAAAGGTTGCAGGGGTAGATGTTTCGGGGATGTCAACAGGCCCAGGCGGTTCAAGTCGTGTGATTATACGGGGTAATGGATCGCTGAGTGGAAATAATCAACCCTTATATGTCATCAATGGAATGCCAATGGACAATTCGACACCAGGGGGCAATACAAGTTCTACCGGCATGGGATGGAATGTCGATCGAGGCGACGGTATTGCCGGCATTAATCCGGACGATATTGAGAGTATTAGTGTTTTAAAAGGGGGGCCGGCATCTGCCTTGTATGGATCACGTGCAGCTAATGGTGTGGTCTTGATTACGACCAAGAAAGGAGTTGCTCAAAAAGGACTGGGAATAGAATTTAACAGTTCCTCTACATTTGAACGTCCATCAATGTATCCCGAATGGCAGTATGAATATGGCCAAGGTATTGATGGGCGTAAACCGGCTACTCAGGAAGAAGCCATTGCAACTGGCAGGTTGTCTTATGGTGCACGGATGGATGGGCAACCCACTGTCCAATTTGATGGCGTTGAAAGACCCTATTCACCGGCTAAGAATAACCCACAACAATTTTATGAAACCGGCCAGACATATATTAACTCATTGGCTTTGACCGGGGGAAACGAAGATTTGCGCTATCGGGCCAGTGTTTCCAATACGGATGCGCAGGCACTCCTTCCGAACTCTACCTATAAAAGGTGGACTACCAATTTATCGGTGAATGCTAATATCGGGAAAAAATTGCATTTAGAGGCGGTATCCCAATTCAATTATGACGAGGGAAAAAATCGTCCTAAAGTTGGTTATGCGAATGATAACCCTTCCTGGGCGGTATATATGTTAGCCAATACGGTAGATATTATGTCGCTATATCCGGGATACGATGCGAATTTTAATGAAGTGCGCTGGAATCCGGTAGCGGAAGCTCCTAACTCGTGGTTTGTGGTCAATCGATATCAGAACAATGATCATAAAAATCGTTATATCATGCAAGGGAGCTTGCAATATGATATCATGGATGGTCTTTTTATTAAAGGTAGCGCCAGTCGGGATTATTACAACTCTTCTGCTGAATATGTTCAGCCTACGGGAACTGCATTCCGTCCGTTAGGGTCCTATCAAAATATGGCGGCCACCTCTTCTGAAACGAACTATATGTTGAATCTGAACTATAATAAGAGCTTTCAGGATTTTAGTGTTTCGGCTATGTTAGGAGGAAATATACAACGAAATGTATATGATTTAACAACTATCGAGGGAAGTGAATTTACGGTACCTTATTTTTATAGTTATACCAATCTGAATATTCTCACGACGACACCTTTATATCAAAAAACAGGTATTAATTCGATTTTCGGATCGGCTGATGTAGGTTATAAAGGCTTGGCCTATTTAACCTTTACGGGTCGCCAAGATTGGTTTTCGACATTGAGTCCGCAAAACAACCATATTTTTTACCCATCTGTAGGAGGAACCTTTGTGGTATCGGAGGCTTGGACGATGCCAAAAGCCGTAAGCGGTTTAAAGCTTCGTGGATCATGGGCGCAAGTAGGAGGCGCTACACCTACCGCTTATATACTCAATGAGAGTTATCGAATGGTTCAAGGAGGCCACAACGGTCGCCCGGTTCAGGAACTGACTTCAGATTTGGTAAACAATCCTGATTTGAGGCCATTGACCTCTACGACCTACGAATTTGGTGTAGATGCACAATTTCTAGACGGTCGTCTTGGTGCTGACTTAACCTATTATAATCGTAAGACAACAGATGATATTGTAGAATCTAATATATCTCAAGCCTCTGGTTATAACCGTGCCTTGTTAAATGTGGGTGCCTTGAACAACAAAGGTATTGAAATGATGCTTAGTGGCAATCCTATAAAAAAGGAAAATTTTAACTGGGATATTAGTTACAACATGTCTTACAATAAAAGCGAAATCCGGCAATTAGCAGAGGGTTTAGATGCTATTGTAGTGGGGGACGGTGTTGGAGGAGGAAGTATCCGCAATGTAATAGGTAGGCCTTATGGAACGATATGGGGTTATAGAAAGCTAACGAATGAAGAAGGCCAGGTTGTTTATAATTCGGCCAGCGGTTATGCGATGAGAGGACCATTGGAGGAGATTGGTCAAGGTGTTTCACCTCTAATTATGGGGCTTAATAATACGTTCCGATATAAAAATTTCTCTTTGAATGTGCTGATTGATGGTAAGTTCGGTGGCACAGTTTATTCGAATCTGTATCAGTACGCTTACCGTTTTGGCTTACCGGAGGAAACGCTTCCTGGTCGTGAAACTGGCTTGACCGTGACAGGTGTAGATGAAAATGGCAATCCGTTTAGTAAAACGTGGGCACCGGAAGATATTGATACCTATTACGATAATGACAAAAATTACACCTCGATGTTTATGTTTGATAATGATTTTGTGAAACTGAGACAGGTTGTTCTTACCTACAATTTACCAATTGAGAAACTTAAATGGACCAAATTACAAAGTGCCAGTATCTCACTAACCGGCCGTAACCTTTTAATACTATACAAGGATAAGCGGAACAAATATTTTGATCCGGAGTCGAGCTATTCCAATGGAAATGCACAAGGACTGGAAGCCTTTGGTATTCCGCGTACCCGGAGTTTTGGTGTTAATCTTATCGTGAAATTCTAACCGCTTAACTATTTGAAGATATGAAAAGTCTTTTTCAATACATTTTCTCCGGTTTATTTCTTCTGACCCTTGCTTCTTGCGATAAAGGCTTTGAAGAAATGAATGTGAATCCCAATGCTTCGGAGACAGTTGTGCCTGAGTACATGTTTACAAAAGCCTTATTAGATGGCGTTAGTACTAATTATGTTGGTGCTGCTTATTTAACGATTGGAGGTTCTATGCAACAAACGGCAACCTATAAGGAGGTTCCCGCTGCTGGTGATAAATATTTTAACGAAACATATTCTTATACTAGTTGGGAGGCCTATTCAACTTCAGTGATTGAGATTAAGAAAGTGATCGACGTTGTGCGTGAAGATCCTGAGAATATAAACTTGTTATCTATTGCCAGGATATGGCGTGCTTTTATCTTTCACCGTTTGACAGATCTGTACGGAGATATTCCCTATACTGAAGCCGGTTTTGCTTCTGAAAATCAGAATTATACACCCAAATATGATGAGCAGTCTGCTATTTATACCGATCTCCTAAAGGAACTGGAAGAATCTGCCAACGCATTGGATGCATCCAAATCGACTTTTGGAGACGGTGATTTAATTTACAGTGGGAATATTACCAAATGGAAACAGTTTGCGTATTCGCTGATGTTGCGTCTTGGAATGCGTTTGACCAATATTGATGCGAGTCTTGCCGAAAGTTGGGTAAAAAAGGCAATTGCGGGAGGTGTGGTATTGAATAATGCGGATGTAGCAAGTATTCAGTACGTAGATGCTTCGCAGGTTGCACAGCGTAATTTTATTGCTACAAGTTTATTGAATACCGATTATCTTGATCCGCAAAATGTGGATAATATTGAAGGGGGGAAATTAGCGAAAACCTTTATTGACTACCTAAAGAATACGAACGACCCACGTTTGAACAAAATTGCCGTGGTATGGGTTCGAAACGCAACAGGAACTTATGTGGCCGATACGACGGCAGCCTTGCAAGAAGGCATGCCAAATGCACGCTATAATTCTTTTCCAAGCAATTTTGCCGTATTTTCTGAACCTAATCCGAATACAATACTTCGCTTTGACTCACCGCATTTAGTGCTTACAAATGCCGAAATGTATTTATTATTGACAGAAGCTGCTTTGCGAGGATGGTACAGTGCCAACCCTGCTGAAACGTACCAGGCAGCAGTGCGTGCCGGAATGGCTCAATGGTCTTTATGGGGAGCCTACGGACAGATTAGCGATGCGAAAGTTGATTATTACCTGTCAAAAAACCCATTTAACAATGGCGGTAGTTTTGATGAGAAATTAGAGCAAATTTATACGCAACTGTGGGTATCGCTATTCTTACAAGACGAGTACGAGATTTTTGCCAACTGGAGAAGAACAGGCTATCCGCAATTGACACCAACCAATTATCCCGGAAACTTAACTGGGGGGACGATTCCGCGGCGTTTTGTCGTGCCCCTTACCGAAGAAAGTTATAATAGAGAGAACTTCAGGGAAGCGATGCAAAGGCAGGGGGGGACCAACGCCTTAACAAGTCGTGTATGGTGGGATCCCGCGAACTAATTAGCAAAGATATTATGTACAGAAAAGTTATACTTTTTGCCATGCTAACGCTGTTTAACACAGCCTTGTGGGCACAAGAGTACACGATACTCATAAAAGGTGGCCATGTAATTGACCCGAAGAATGGAATTAACGAAGTAATGGATATCGCCATTGCCGATGGCAAGATCGCCAAGGTAGCCAAAGAAATTCAGGCGAAAGCACAGCAAGTCGTTCATGCAGAAGGTTTATATGTTACACCGGGCTTGATTGATATCCATACCCATCATTTTTTTGGAACGGAACCAAATAGTTACCTCAGGAATAGCTTTACCGCTATTCCACCGGACGGCTTTACTTTTCGTAATGGTGTTACCACGGTTGTAGATGCAGGAAGTCCGGGATGGAGAAACTTTCAAATTTATAAAGATCAAACCATAGATCATGCTAAAACAAGGGTACTTGCATTCTTGAACATTATTGGTGAAGGAATGCGTGGAGGTGCTTACGAACAAGATTTAAACGATACAGACCCGAAGATGGCCGCCTTAGTTGCTAGACAATTCCGTCCTTATATCGTTGGGTTTAAGATTGCGCATTTTGAAGGACCTGATTGGACCATCGTTGACCATGCCGTAGAAGCGGGGAAGCAGGCTGGCGATTTACCGGTGATGGTCGATTTCGGTGGCAGTATGCCGCCTTTGCCCTTAGAAGAATTGCTGCTGAACCATTTGCGGAAAGGCGATATTTTGACCCACTGTTTTGCGCAGATCCAAGGGCGAGAGTCAATCGTCGATCCCACCACAAAAAAAGTGAAATCCTTTGCATGGAAGGCGCGAGAGGAAGGGCGGTACTTTGATGTAGGCTATGGTGGTATCAGTTTTTCTTTCAGCCAGGCTATTCCGGCCGTTAAAGAAGGCTTTTACCCAGATGCGATCAGTACCGATATCCATACAGGGAGTATGAATAATGCCATGAAAGATATGCTGAGTGTGATGTCTAAATGTTTGGTAATGGGCATGCGCTTAGAACAAGTAATTGCGGCAAGCACCTGGCAGCCGGCACAAATGATAAAAAGGCCCGAGCTGGGCAGCTTAAGCATCGGTATGGAAGCTGATATTGCCATTTTAGGTGTACGCGAAGGAACTTTCGGGTATTTTGACTACACCGGCTATAAGGTGAAGGGAGATCAGAAACTGGAATGTGAAATGACCGTGCGAGGAGGAGAAATTGTTTACGATCTGAATGGCATCAGCGATCCCATTGTTCTCGCTAAAAAACGAACAGAACATTAACAAAAACCATATAACAGTTTAACAATCAAATTTATTCATTATGAAAACAGAAAGAAGATCAGTCATTAAAAGACTGTTTGCCTCGATGGTAGGTTTGTTGGGTGCCAATGCAATTGCCCAAGCAGGAAGCAATTCAACCGTAAAGGAAACCTTTAATGTAACAAAACAAGACGAGGTGCCTTTATTCTCCGGATCCACCAAGTATAATGGCTTGGTATTCGTCGCCGGCAAGGGTGCGCATTTTGATGGTGATATAAAAGCACATACAGACCATGTACTTAAGGAGCTTGAAGCGGAATTAAAAAAGGCTGGATCATCGATGGAAAAGGTGTTGAAGGTAAATGTTTATTTAGCGGACTTAGGTGATTATAAAGCGATGAACGAGGTGTATCAGGGACGGTTTGGTAGTAAACCACCTGTGCGGACGACGGTAGCAACTTATGGAGGTGTACCAGGCGATTCACTGGTGGAAATGGATTGTATAGCCTATGTTTAACGTGAATGAGCGGTGCTGTAGAAGAGCGTTCATCGTTCTCTGTGTGTTACTCTTCTTCGCAATCGGTAGTGAAGCCCAGCAACTATCAAAAGAAGAGCTTCACTTTCTTACCGCATCCTGGAAAGGCGAGCGTTACAGCGATGGGCGTCCTAAAATACCTGACACACTTCTTTTGCGTGCAGAACGTATTGGTTTTGATGATGCCTGGACGATCCTAAGAAATGCGGGTTATTATAACCAATATGCGGATGGCTGGAAGACAGTTCATGAAAATGGAGTATTTGCGGGGCGCGCTGTGACAGCAGCTTACATGCCAAAAAGGCCTGATGTAGAAGATGCTGTGCTAAAACGAGGCCATGAGAAAGGCTTTCAGGGAAATACCAATGCTTGGCCTATTGAACTGTTGCAGAAAGGAGATGTTTACGTTGCAGACGGTTTTGGAAAGGTGGAAGGAGGAACGTTGATCGGACAAACCCTGGGAACAACCATCTTTCAACGCACGGGAAAAGGGGTTGTTTTTGACGGTGGTGCGCGTGATTTTGATGGTCTGGCCGATATCAAAGGTTTTAATGCTTTTGTACGTGATTTCCATCCATCTTTTTTAGAAGAGTCGATGTTAATGGGACTTAACACACCAATACGTATCGGTAGTGCGATCGTGTTACCCGGCGACTTAGTCTTGTGTAATAAAGAAGGTGTCCTTTTTATACCTGCCCATTTAGCCGAACAGGTTGTCGTCACCGCCGAATTTATCCAACTGCGAGACGCTTTCGGAAAGGAGCGAATTCAAGAAGGGAAGTACAGTGTAGGACAGATTGATAACCAATGGGATGACCCTATAAAAATCGATTTTTTAAGCTGGTTAAAGGGACAGAAAGAGGAAGTGAAGCTAACGAAGAAACAGCTAGATCAATTAATGGAAAAAAGAACCTGGTGAGCATTATAAACTTAACTTATTGATATGAGGCAATTTTCATTTTACAAAGTTATTCTGCTAATGGCAATAGTAGCCGCTTTGTTGAGTATATGGGCTTATTCGACCGCACGACAAAGCATATGGGCTCCAAGTCTTATCATTTGTTTATTGTCGACTGCCATCTCTTTCCGTGCTACTAAATCTTTACGCGGATATGCTTATTCGATGATGATATTTGCTATGGTAGCCACTGCGCTATGTTATCCGCAATACTTTGTAAGCGTTAAGGGTTTTCCATTGGCAGAGTTGATAACACCGTTAATCCAAGTGATTATGTTTGGCATGGGAACGTCTATGAGTGTACAGGATTTTGTAGGCGTCATTAAACATCCAAAAGGTGTATTTATTGGTGTGGTTAGCCACTTTATTATTATGCCCTGTGTAGGCTTTTTACTAGCCAATGCCAGCGGATTTTCTCCGGAAATAGCCGCGGGAATAATTTTGATCGGTTGTTCGCCAAATGGAATGGCCTCAAATGTAATGTCTTATATGGCGAAGGCAAATCTGCCATTATCTATCACCATAACAGCGGTATCTACACTATTATCACCATTGGTGACACCGATGCTTATGAAAATGCTCGCCGGTGCGTTCGTAGAAATTCACCTACTCGACATGATGTGGGATATTCTGAAAATGGTTATCCTTCCTATAGGTGCAGGCCTATTATTCAACAGATTATTCCATGGCAAAGTAAAGTGGTTGGACGACTTTATGCCCAAGATCTCGATGGCTGGTATTGCCATTATTATCGCCATCATTACGGCCGCTGGCAGAGATAGTTTATTAACCATTGGTCCGCAGTTGCTTTTACTGGTCTTAATACACAATCTAACAGGGTATTTCTTAGGTTACAGTTGTGGCAGACTCTTCCGTATGTCTGAACGTGATTGTCGAACGATGGCAATTGAAGTAGGTATGCAGAATGGGGGATTGGCTTCCGGTATTGCAAAGGAGATGGGGAAATTAGCCACTGTAGGATTGGCACCTGCCATTTTCGGTCCCTTAATGAACATCACGGGCTCGTTATTGGCTTCCTATTGGCAACACAAGCCATTACCTAATTCAGATGTTGACCCGGAAACCCTAGCTGAGGTAAAAAATTAAAAAAATTATCATGAGAAGAAGAGAACTATTAAAATATTTGTCCATGTTGCCTGCAGGTGGATTAATTACACCTTACGTTGATGTCAATCAACTTTTATGGACAGGAAAGCAGCGCGCAGGTCGCGAGTTGTTCAAAGAATTGGGGGTACGGACTTTTATCAATGCTGCCGGTACTTATACGGCGATGACAGGCTCGTTAATGCGTCCCGAAGTATTAGAAGCCATTAACTACAGTGCACAAGATTTCTGTATGTTAGACGAGTTGCAGGACAAAGTCGGTGAAAAAATTGCGGAATTGGTGCATGCGGAATCTGCCGTTGTAACAGCGGGCTGTTTCTCTGCCATGACCCTAGGGCTTGCAGGCATATTAACAGGCATAGATGAAGAAAAGGCGACACAATTGCCCCATTTACAAGGAACTAATATGAAATCAGAAGTGATCTGTCAAAAAGGGCATGAAATTGTTTACACCCATGCACTCAAAAACACCGGTTGCAATATTGTCATGGTAGAGACACGTGAAGAGCTTGAACAAGCAATCAATGAAAGGACGGCCCTTATGTTTTTTCTTAATGTACAAGCAGATCGTGGTCAGATTATGCACAAAGAGTGGGTGGCTATTGCTAAGAAACATGGTGTTCCGACAATGATCGACATAGCGGCCGATGTACCTCCTGTTTCTAATTTGTGGAAATTTCATGAAATGGGATTTGATTTGGTATGTGTATCAGGAGGAAAAGCTATTCGCGGACCACAAAGTGCCGGTTTGCTCATGGGAAAAAAGAATTTTGTGCAAGCTGCCAGATTACACATGCCTCCTCGCGGTTTTAACATTGGCCGTGGAATGAAAGTCAATAAAGAAGAGGTATTGGGAATGTACGTTGCCTTGGAGAAATTTGTGCATCTTGATCACCAACGAGAATGGGAATTGCAAAAACAGCAGGTTGACTTGATTGCCATGGCAGCAAAGACCGTTGACGGTGTTACCACTGAAATAAAAACGCCTCCCTTGGGAAATGTGACACCAACTTTGCATATTCATTGGAATCCGGAAAAAGTTAAGATTTCAGGAAAGGAATTGCAGCAACGCTTGCGGGCCGGAAATCCGTCGATAGAAATAGGTGGAGCAGAAGATAAATCGCTGGTTTTAACGGCATGGATGTTAAAACCAGGCCAGGAAAAAGTAGTAGCCAAACGGCTACGAGAAGAACTTTCGACTGTGGTTTAGTCGAGAGAAGTGTTGCTTAAAGGGCATAAGCAACAGGATAATTTGGTTGAAAGTCCGGCATATGCTATGCCGGACTTTTTTATAGAATCGGGCAGAGATCTATCTTGTGAACAAAGCGATCAACTAATTAATTTTTTGACTTTTTCCTTTTTAATTTTTAATATCTTTGTCGTCACAAAAATCACATTGTAGGTGATTTAGAAAGCAATATTTTTAAAATAGTAAATCATAGTTGTAAATGATTAAGATCACACTTCCCGATGGTTCGATCCGTGAGTACGAGAAAGGAACCAATTCGTTACAGATTGCACAATCTATTTCTGAGGGCTTGGCCCGTAATGTTTTAGCCGCCGAAGTTGACGGACAAGTATGGGATGCTACACGACCCATTGAAAAGGACGCATCCGTACGATTGCTGACTTGGAACGATAAAGAAGGTAAGTCGACCTTTTGGCATTCTTCTGCTCACTTAATGGCCGAAGCGTTGGAAACCTTATACCCCGGAACCAAATTTGGTATCGGTCCGGCTATTGAAACCGGATTTTATTACGATGTTGACTTTGGCGATCGGCCGTTTTCTTCTGATGATTTTAAGAAGATTGAGGACAAAATGCTGGAATTAGCACGCACCAAATCGGATTACATCAGAAAACAAGTATCCAAATCAGACGCAACTGCTTATTTCTCCGAAAAAGGGGACGAATATAAGTTGGATTTGATCAAGGATTTAGCGGATGGATCGATCACATTTTATACCCAAGGGAACTTTACCGATCTTTGTCGGGGACCACATATACCGAACACCGGCTTTATAAAAGCCATTAAGTTAACCAATGTGGCAGGAGCCTATTGGCGTGGTGATGAAAGCAGGAAGCAGCTAACACGGATTTATGGTGTTACCTTTCCGAAAGCAAGCGAATTATCTGACTATCTTCATATGATCGAAGAGGCGAAGAAGCGAGATCACCGGAAGTTGGGTAAAGAGTTGGAACTGTTCGCTTTCTCAGAAAGAGTAGGCATGGGGCTCCCCCTATGGTTACCAAAAGGAGCCGCACTACGCCAGAAACTAATTGATTTTTTGCAACGCGCGCAAATGAAGGCTGGATACGAACCGGTAGTAACACCCCATATCGGCCATAAAAACCTCTATGTAACCTCTGGGCACTACGAGAAATATGGGGCGGATTCTTTTCAGCCGATCCGTACACCACAGGAGGGAGAAGAATTTCTGTTGAAACCGATGAACTGTCCGCACCATTGTGAAATTTATAAAACAAAACCTCGTTCGTACAAAGATCTTCCGGTACGTTTTGCTGAATTCGGTACGGTGTATCGTTATGAGCAGAGCGGCGAATTACACGGTTTGACTCGGGTAAGGGGGTTTACACAAGATGATGCCCATCTATTTTGTCGTCCGGATCAAGTAAAAGATGAATTCAAAAAAGTTATTGATCTTGTTTTATACGTTTTCAAAGCGTTAGGCTTTGACGACTACACTGCACAAATCTCGCTGCGGGATCCCGAAAACAAGAGCAAATACATCGGCAGTGAAGAGAATTGGCTGCTTGCAGAGGCAGCTATTGTGGAAGCCGCTGAGGAAAAGGGGCTGAAGACGGTGACTGAACTTGGCGAAGCGGCTTTTTACGGGCCAAAGTTAGATTTCATGGTTAAAGATGCACTGGGACGTAAATGGCAATTAGGTACCATCCAAGTTGATTACAATTTGCCGGAACGTTTTGAACTGGAGTATACCGGCAGCGATAACCAGAAGCATCGTCCTGTTATGATTCATCGTGCACCCTTTGGTTCCTTGGAGCGTTTTGTAGCTGTATTAATAGAACATTGTGCCGGTGAATTTCCGCTATGGCTGACACCGGAACAATTTATCATATTACCCGTGTCCGAAAAATACGAAGAATATGCAAAAAAACTTTTAGAATCGTTAAATAATACCGATATTCGCGGGTTGATTGATTTGCGAGATGAAAAGGTGGGCAGAAAGATACGAGACGCTGAGATCAAAAAAATCCCTTATATGCTCATCGTAGGTGAAAAAGAGGTTGAAAATGGCACGATTTCTGTTCGAAAACATGGCGAAGGTGACCTTGGAGGTATGACTGTAGAGGCCTTTAGCAAACAATTAATTAAAGAAATAACAGTTTAAAATTAAAGGAATAATTTGGCATTAGGAAAACCAGGAATGAGGGGACCGCGTCCTCCTTTTAAAAAGAAAGAACCCGATCATAGAATTAATCAGCACATTAGAGCAACTGAAGTGCGTTTAGTTGGTGAAAATGTGGAACAAGGTGTTTATCCAATCAGGCAGGCTTTAGCGATAGCAGATGAGTTGGAGCTAGATTTGGTGGAGATTTCTCCAAATGCGAATCCACCTGTGTGTAAGGTTGTTGATTATAGCAAGTTTGTTTACGAGCAGAAGAAGAAGTTGAAAGAGATTAAGGCCAATGCGAAGCAAACGGTCATTAAAGAAATCCGATTCGGTCCGAATACAAATGAACATGACTTTGACTTTAAACTTAAGCATGCCATTAAATTCTTAGAAGCAGGGGAGAAGGTGCGTGCTTATGTACATTTTAAAGGTAGGGCGATTGTGTATAAGGACCGTGGCGAGATTCTTTTACTGAAATTTGCGCAGGCCTTGGAAGAGATAGGTAAAGTAGAATTGCTGCCTAAACTAGAGGGAAAACGGATGTTCATTACCGTTGCACCTAAAAACCCGAAAACAAAATAACTGTTGAGTTATGGAGAGTCGTTGTGGGCGCATTTTGCACCCATCGGCCTATAAATAAGAGACTAATAGATAGATAATAACAGATAAGATTATGCCAAAAGTAAAAACCAATTCCAGTGCTAAGAAACGTTTTAGCCTTACTGGAACCGGTAAAATCAAGAGAAAACATGCATACAAAAGCCATATCTTAACCAAGATGAGCACGAAACGTAAACGTAATTTAACACGTTCAGGTTTAGTATCCGATGCTGATTTGGGAAATGTAAAGCGTATGCTTGCTATCGGTAAATAACAATTGTTTTAACAAATTTTTAACCGGGTATTGGGTTGTAAGTTTATTGCCTGAAGGAATTTCAGAAGACATAGCGCCTTATACCAAACTAAATTTAATTTATTATGCCACGTTCGGTTAACGCAGTAGCTTCGAGAAGAAGAAGAAAGAAGGTTCTTAAATTAGCAAAAGGCTATTATGGATCACGCAGCAAGGTATATACCATTGCTAAGAATACGGTAGAAAAAGGTTTGCAATATGCTTACCGTGACCGTAAAACCAAGAAAAGAGAGTTCAGAGCATTATGGATTCAACGTATCAATGCAGGCGCTCGTCAACATGGGATTTCTTATTCTCAGTTGATAGGGAAGTTAAATGCGAAAAGTATCGGCTTAAATCGTAAGGTTTTAGCTGACTTAGCTTTAAATAATCCTGATGCTTTCAAAGCAGTAATTGATGCAGTTAAATAAATATTAAACTTATCACAATCTATTAGTGAAAGGGAGGCTTTGGCCTCCTTTTTTTGTTAGTTTATCGTTCGAAACTATTCTTAGTTGCGGTTAAATATCTGATTACTATAATATTGAGCCTGTTGGAGTGCTTCTTGATCGATTTTACTGTCGATATTTTTAGTTTGTAAAAAGGATAACAAGGCCTCGGTTGCAATATTCCCTGTCAATTTGTCACTTGCCATTGGGCATCCGCCATAACCACCGAGCGCGGTGTCAAATCGCCTACAACCACTCTCGTATGCCGCTTGTATTTTTTCCAGCATACTTTCAGGTGTACTATGTAGATGAACGCCAAGGTCGATATAAGGAAAATCTTTGGTTAAATTTTGATAGAGCATTTTAATAGTTGCGGGTGTGGAGACACCAGTCGTATCAGCTAACATCAAGTGCTTGACTCCCTTTTTTACAAGCAAATTTGCATAAGAGCTAACGATTTCCGGCGACCATGGATCGCCATAAGGATTACCAAATGCCATTGACAAATATATCAAGGGTTCTTTACCCGATTCGCTACAGATTGTTAAGATGTGATCAATATTTACAATGGATTGTTGAATACCCGCATTTGTATTGCGCTGCTGAAAAGTTTCAGATATAGAAAAAGGAAAGCCAAGAAAAGTTATTTCAGCGTAAGCACTGGCTTCTTGGGCACCTCTGATATTTGCAATAATAGCGAGTAATTGTGTGCTCGTATTCGATAAGTTTAATTGTGATAATACGGTTGCTGTATCTTTTAGTTGAGGTATTGCTTTTGCAGAAACAAAACTGCCGAAATCCAAACGATCAAAGCCCGCTTTTAAAAGCAAATCTAAATAAGTTACCTTACAAGAGGTTGGAATAAATTCCTTGATCCCTTGCATTGCATCGCGCGGACATTCAGTGATTTTAATCATAATTGTCGTTTATTGCTGATACAAAAATACGAATTAGAAATCGATATAAAGTATCAATCCAAGGAACCCTTTATTTTTACATGGAGGCCATCAAGTCGTTCGTCCAACCGAATTTGACAGGCCAATCGACTGTTTTCATCTGCGTCGGGAAGTGTGTCTAACATGTTTAGTTCCTCATCAGATGCTTCATGAAGCATCTCTAGGCCAGACAGTATCTCCACATGACAGGTTGCGCATAAAGCCATACCTCCACAGGTAGCCAGTATATTATATTCCGAAGCCTTTAGTACTTCCATTAAACTCAAATTGATGCCTTCCGGAACTTCTACGGTCTCGATTGTGCCGTCCCTGTCTTCTATCGTGATATGAATCATTGTTAGCTATCGTTATCAGTTGTTAGTTATTCGCTTTGTCTTTTAGCCGTACCACTATTTCCGGTGCATTAACCAAAACTAAAATGCATGAATGCCGTTGACCGTTGTATATTTAAAACTCAGCTTTTGAGCAGGGTAAACATATTTAAAAGCACTTTGGGCCATTAGGGCGGCCTCATGATAACCACATAGGATCAGCTTTAGTTTACCGGGGTAGGTGTTAATATCGCCAATAGCATAGATGCGTTCTATATTGGTAGAATAATCAACCGTATTTACCGATATGGCTGATTTATCAATTGCTAAGTTCCAATCAGCGATTGGCCCCAGTTTCGGACTTAAACCAAAGAGTGGTATGAGCGCATCTATTTTTAAAGAAATCTCTTGCTTCTGTTTGTTAATCAGCGTAACGTCTGTTAAGTGACCTGTTCCCGCTACTCGAGCTAAATTATGCGATAACAGTAAGTTGATTTTGCCCCTGTTGGCCAGATCGAAGACTTTTTCTGCCGAGTCGGGCGCGCCTCGAAAACTATCGCTCCGATGCACAAGCGTCACTTTTTCAGCTATTTCACTTAAAAAGATCGTCCAATCCAAAGCCGAATCACCACCACCCGCAATAAGGATTTTTCTATCTCTAAATTGCTCCGGATTTTTGATTATGTAATAGATACCTTTACCTTCAAAGTCGACCAGACCTTCTACTTCTGGCTTGCGCGGTTCAAAGGAGCCTAAGCCACCGGCGATGACGACCACCTGTGCATGAATGCACGTACCTTCATTGCTTTTAACAATATAGGAACCGTCATCTTGCTTCTCTAAAGCCTCCACCCGTTCGCCTAAGGTAAATGTAGGGTGAAATGGAGCAATTTGCTCCATTTGCTTGTCTATAAGTTCCTGTGCATTAATGGCAGGATAACCAGGAATATCGTAGATGGGTTTATGTGGATAAATTTCTGTTAATTGCCCGCCAACCTGTGGAAGAGCGTCAATTAGATGACAACGCATTTTCAGTAATCCTGCTTCAAAAACTGCGAACAGACCAACAGGACCTGCACCTATTATACATATATCGGTAGTAATCATCTTTTTATCAAATTAAGTTACTTAAGCTCTAAATTATTATAAATGCTATTCAGTATGCGTTCTAACTGCAAAAAGTCGTCTTCATTGAGATTTTCCCATGCTTTCGTTCTTATTTCTTTAATTTGAGGGGATAGCTCTTTTACTTTTGAAATCCCTTTGTCTGTTAAATGCACAATAAAACTTCGCCTGTCAGTTGGATGAACTTTACGTTCTGCTAGTTCTTTCTTTGCTAGTAGATCAACGATTCGAGTTAGGGTAGGCTGGTCCTTACCGCAGCGTTCGGCTAATTCCTTTTGTGTTAGATCGTGAAATTCGAAGAGGTTTTTTAAAACCATCCATTGATCCAAAGTTATATCAAAACCTTTATTACTGAATGTGGCCTGTGCATATTGCTTTACTCGACGTGCGGTGCGGTCAAGCAAAAATGAATACATGTTGTATGGTTCTTTTTGCATAACAATATTTAGTATGACAAATATATGTGTATTAATTAAAATTAAAAAAGTAAAAATCAAAAATGACAGGCGGATGAGGTCGTTAAAGTGATAATTAGTCAGCATATAAAAAAGGTGTGTGTTTAATAAAAAACACACACCTTTTTTATGAATAGCCGGCAGCTAGTTTATGCTTTCGCTGGCTTTAAATTTCCTTTTTCTGCAGAAGGAATTTCTTTTGTACTCGTTTTGCCATCTCCTTGTAAGTCGGCAAAAATTGGAGCCGCCAAGAAGATAGAAGAATAAGTTCCAAAAATGATACCGATTAAGATAGCAAATGAGAAACCACGAATAACTTCACCACCGAACACAAAAAGTACGGCCAAGACGAATATAACCGTTAGCGAAGTGATAATAGTACGACTAAGGGTTTTATTAATAGCTGTATTGACCACATGTGACAAGGGTTCATTCTTAGCACGATGCTCTCTAAGGTATTCGCGAATACGGTCGAATACAACCACTGTGTCATTTATCGAATAAGCCAATACCGTTAACACTGCGGCAATAAAGTGCTGATCAAGATCGAGCGAGAATGGTAGGATGCCATCGAATAAAGAGAATATACCAAGCAATATAATTGCATCATGCGCCAAAGATATGGCCGCGGATACACTGTATTGCCATTTACGGAATCGAATTAGTATATATAATGCAATGACAATGATTGAAAAAATTACGGAATAAATAGCCGAGATTTTGATGTCATTTGCAATAGTTGGCCCTACCTTTTGCGAGCTCACGATCTGGAACGGATTATTTTGAACCTTTGAGAGCCCCTCATTTAATTTATCCAGAACCTGTTTATCCGCAGCATCATCCGTTTGATCAATCAGATAAGGTGTCGTAACTCGTAATTGGTTGTCGCCGCCGAAGGTTTTAACCTCACTTGTTACACCGAATGTACCATCTACATGCTCTCGAACTTCTTCCAGATTCACCGCTTTTTCATATTTCACTGTATACGTACGTCCACCTGAAAAATCAACCCCTAAGCTGAAACCTTTTGTGAAAACGGAGATTAAGCTGATAATGGTTAAAGCAATTGAAATTGCATAGAACTTCTTTCGGTTTTTTATAAATCCGAAATCAGCATTCTTCATAGTATGATCACTCCATGGATAAGAAACGGTGATTTTCATATCTTTTTTGATCATCCATTCGAAAATGATACGTGTGATGAAGATTGCTGTAAATAAAGAGGTAATAATACCGATCAACAAAGTCGTCGCAAACCCCAAAATCGGACCCGTACCGAAAATATATAGAATAAGACCTACCAAGAAGGTGGTAATCTGCGAGTCTAGAATAGAAGGCATCGCATGCTTATAACCATCTGAGATTGCTTGTCTGACTCCTTTACCCAGCGCATATTCTTCTCTGATACGTTCGTAGATTAACACATTGGCATCCACCGCGGTTCCCATAGTTAACACAATACCAGCAATACCGGGCAATGTTAGGACGGCGCCAAGTGAAGCCAGGATTCCCATGATGAAGAATACGTTGAAGATTACAGCAATGTTGGCCACTAAACCAGCACGATTGTAGTAGAAGATCATAAAAATAAGCACAACAACCAAACCAATAACGGAGGAATTAATACCCGCGTCAATTGCAGCTTGCCCCAATGTAGGGCCAACAATTGCTTCTTCCACTATTTTTGCGGGTGCAGGTAAGCGTCCCGCCTTTAATACATTTGCTAAGTCTTGTGTATCTTCAAAAGTAAAGTTTCCGGTAATGGAAGAAACACCATTAGGAATTTCGTCTTGTACGGTTGGAGCCGAATAAACCGTATTATCTAAAACAATGGCAATTGCCTTTTTAGGATTTGTTGCTGCAGCAGCTGCACTGATCTTTCTCCATTCACGAGCACCTTCGCTGTTCATTACCATTTCTACCTGTGGGTTATTGGTACGCTGATCAACATCCGCACGGGCATCGGCGATTACATTTCCGGTAAGGACAGGACCTGCATTCAGACCTGTTGGTTTCACGGCGAACAATTGGAACATCTTTGTTTCTTTCGAAACAGGTTTCACGCTCCATAACAATTTTACATTGCCGGGAATAATCGCTTTTATTTCAGCGCTATTGAAATAGGCATTTACTCGGGCAGTATCTTTCTGTAATACGTAACCTATTACAGGACCTTGCCCTAGCATTTGTTGTCCTTGCGCACCTTGACCTACATTTGGGCTCAATACTGCAAATAAAGGGTTCTGATTTCTTGCCTGTTCCAGTGCTACGGTACTGCTATCTTTCTTCGTTGAATCACTTCCTGCAGCTTTATTACCACCTAGGGAAGCTAAACGGCCTCCTGTAGCTGTATCCTTCACGGCCGTGTCAGCCGTTGAGGTGTTAGATTTAGTATCCGTTTTTAGGGTCGAAGCAAGTGTGCGGTTAATATTTTCCAATAACGGAAAGATTTCTGAATTATCATAAGTTTCCCAGAATTCCAGCTTAGCTGACCCTTGTAGAAGCTTGCGCACACGATCTTCATCACTCACACCTGGCAGTTCAATTAAGATTCTATTGGTTCCTTGCTGACGTTGAATGTTGGGAGATGTAACACCAAATTTATCAATACGTGTACGTAAAATATTGAAGGAACGATCAATAGCACTACCTGATTCTTTCTGCAAAAAAGCCAAAATATCACCATCACTCGAATTCGAAGTAATATTGTTGACTGCATTATCTTTATTTGCAAAGAAAGTAGCCAACCTACCAGTTGGATTTAGTTTTTTAAACTCTTCCCCAAATAAGCTAACGAAATCTTTTTGACTGTCCTTACTTCGAGCTTCCGCATTATCCAATGCCTTTTTAAAGTGCTCGTCTTTCGGGTTGTCTGCTAAATTACTGATCAGCTCCTTTAAGGAGATTTCCATCGTAACGTTCATCCCGCCTTTCAGATCCAATCCCAACGCCAATTCACGCTCTTTGCAGTATTGGTAAGAGAATTTAGCGAAACCGAGATTGTAGACATCTACGGTAGCCATTGAATCTAAATAAGCCCGTTCCTTTACGGGGTCACCTTTTGCATAAGCAACTGCGTCGCGTTCAACCTTGTGGGTTACAAAAGTAAATGAAAGTGAATACAGGCACGCAATCGATATCAGTATTACAAAAAAGTTAATTAGGCCTTTACCTTGCATCTTTGTTTAGTGTTGTAATTTATGTAATAATTGTTGTATACATTCCCATCTATTAACCTTGATCCTCACTATGTCTAGCGAGTCATCTGTCAACGCCTTTTATATACTATTATTTTTGCATATAAAAAAGGCAATTTACCTAAGTTTTCTTAAGAACGGCAAAGCTATGAAATTTTTAAATAAACAAAGGGTTTATTGCGAGAAAATTGTTTGCCCGTTGACATGTCATTTTTGGGTCCTCCGGGATAGGGTGAGGAAATCGGAATTCTCGGAATTAGACCTACTCAAATAAAAGTGGCGCAAGAATTTAATCTAGTTTCTAACTTTAGAATACAGATAAAAGCTGTAGTCGTAGGGGTTTTTTTCGTCACTTTCGTGATGTTCCACCTCTTCTAATTGCCATTCCTCATCACTGATTTCGGGAAAAAAGGTGTCCGCGTCAGCAAAGTCGTGGTTAATTCGAGTCAGGTAAATCTTATCAGTTAGTGTCATTGCCTGTTCATATATCTGAGCACCGCCAATGATGAATACTTCTTCCTTTTCATTTTCGCAGATAGCTAAGGCCTCCTCAAGCGAAGTAACTACTTCAACATTATCAGCTTGAAAATTTGCTTGACGTGTAACAACGATATTCCGGCGTTTTGGAAGTGCCTCGCCAACAGATTCAAAGGTTTTTCTTCCCATAATAACCGTATGCCCTGAGGTTGTTCTGCGAAAAAATTTTAAATCGGCGGGCATATGCCAAAGAAGCTCATTATTCTTTCCGATTGCGTTGTTTTTCGATGCAGCAACAATGATGGATATAATCATGGTTCAATTGGTTAAACCGCCACTTCTGCTTTAATGTGGGGGTGAGGGTCATAATCTGCTAATGTAAAATCTTCGTAACGAAAATCAAAGATACTCTTTATTTCGGGATTGATTTTTAATGTGGGCAGACTTTTGGGTGTGCGTGTTAATTGTAACGCAGTTTGTTCTAAGTGATTACTATAAAGGTGTGCATCGCCTAAAGTGTGTATAAAATCGGCAGCTTCCATATCACAAACTTGGGCAACCATCATTGTGAGTAATGCATAGGAGGCGATATTAAAAGGTACGCCCAAAAATATATCGGCACTGCGCTGGTAAAGCTGACAGGACAATTGCGCCTTGCTCTGACCTTTTTGGCGGTTAGGGGGAGCAACATAAAATTGAAAAAAGGCGTGACAGGGAGGCAAGGCCATTTTTTCAATTTCTGCCACATTCCAAGCGGAAACGATGATACGACGTGAGTCGGGATTGTTCTTTAATTGATGTATAACTTGCGTAATCTGATCGATGTGTTTGCCATCGGGGGTAGGCCAAGAACGCCATTGTGAACCATATACCGGTCCAAGGTTGCCTGCTGCATCTGCCCACTCATCCCAAATGCTCACTTTATTTTCTTTCAAATAAGAAATATTGGTATCGCCTTTCAAAAACCAGATCAGCTCGTGAATAATAGATCGAAGGTGAAGCTTTTTAGTGGTGACCAAAGGAAAGCCTTCCTGAAGGTTGAAACGCATTTGATAGCCAAACACGCTTCTTGTTCCCGTACCGGTGCGATCCTGTTTATCCACTCCTTGCTCATAGACATGACGCATTAAATCGAGGTATTGCTGCATTGTTTTGAATGAAATATGATGGTGGTAAAGATAGGGATTTTTGTGTCAATTAGCCAATTAGTGAATGAGCCAATTACTAAATTGGTGAATTGGTGAATGGTTGGCTATTTAACGATCCAACTAAATCGCAAATCCTGCACAAACTGAACAATTGAAGTGAATACTCTTTTTACGTCTTTTGTCCCAAGTAGGAGACAATACCTTAACGAGACATAAACCGCTTTTTTACAATTTCAACTTAAACAAACGCCTATAGCCAACATGTACTCAATCCTTTTCCGTTCCCCGATTTTTAAAGCACTTGCTTTGTGTTTACTCCTATTATTTGGAGTAAAGGGGGAGGGGTATGGGCAAAGGGTGTATGCTAATATGCAACGGAATGGGACTACTGGGACTGCTGGCAGTGGATCTGTAATAAACCCGACATTTTCGATCGATGCCAATAATTTATCAAATTTCACCCGTTTATCCGCGTCTTCTGCAGTGTTAGCTTCAGGTGGAGCTTGGCAACAGTTAATTTTCGATAGGACGTTTGCAGGCAACACGACTATTTATGTTAAACTTAATGTGGCGAGTTCATTATTAGGTGGGGGTGTTACTCTTAAGGTTTATAACGGAAGTACGATAAGCTTAGATGGAAATGAGGTTGCATCAGCATCAAATTTTTTTACCGCTATTGACGGAACTACTTATTTGGCGATTACAGGAAGTACATCATTTAATGCTGTTCGCATTACTTTAGGTGCACCCGCACTTCTAGGAACCAGTACCGCAGATATTTATTATGCCTTTTATGAACCTGTTAATAAACGTTGTGCTGAAGTTTTGGGTGTTTCGATAGGAGGCACGGGAATCTCTTTAGGCGGAGGAGTAAGTAACCCGCTTAATGCGGTTGACAACAACTTAACGACATATTCTTCATTGACAGGGGGGCTCTTGGGACTGGGTTATACAATTACTCAGGCTGCTTACTTTTCGAATTTATCAAACCCGGGAGATGCTGCTACCGTCACATTTTCTCTTCCACCCTCTCTTTTACAACTGAGTCTTTTTAACAATGTAACAATTAATCTATATAACGGAAACACCCTTGTCAATACAGGAACTATTGGTAGTCTGTTGTCATTAGACCTTTTGGGTTTACTTCGTTCTGGGCAGCGATATACTGTATCATTATCGTCAACTCCTGTTTTCGACAGAATTGAGATCGCCGTTGCAACAGGTGTATCTTTGCTTACCGATTTTCGGATTCACGAAATCCAACGCACTCCTGCCAAACCAACTGTACCGATTGTTTATCCACAGGCGCAGGCTGTATGTTACGGGCAGACAGCGACTTTAACTGCTGTACCGACTAGCTCAGGTAGTGTTTTAAGGTGGTATAATCAAGTGAACGATGGTACATTATTGCATGAGGGAAGCCCTTATATTACACCTCCAGTGACCGTAGCCGAGGGAGACACCACCTTTTTCTATGTTGCTGCGGCCTGGAACAGTGATTGTCCGGCAGAATCAGAACGAGTGAAGGTTGCTGTAATAGCCAATCCCTTGCCTGGCATTACATTATTGTCTCCAGCTAATTTATGCCAGGGAGAAACGAATGCACCATTGATGTATAGTGCTACAGCCGGCAACCCGGTAAGTTACAGCATTACGTGGATTGGATCACCTACAGGCTTTATCAATGTGATCGATCAAATATTCCCCTCCACGAGTATCAATTTGAGTGTTCCTGAAAATGCGTCTGTTGGAACATATTCCGGGATACTAAAAGTAAAAAACGCTAACGGATGTGAGAGTTCAGAATTAGCTTTCTCTGTTGAAATACACCCTAAACCGGCACCGCCACATATAATAGCAAATTGAATGAATATGAACTTACATTTTAAATAAAAAAGACCATGAAAAGAACAAACAAATTTTTAAAACTAAGTGCGATATTAGGCTTAATATGCGGCCTACCATTGGCCGTGGCAGCTCAGGACCCTACCGTAGCTTACCTATGTGGTAACGTCACACTAACATTACAGCCTCAATTTTCAGATTACACCTTACAACCTACCGATGAGGTGATTTGGCAGGAAGTCGATGCTACCGGGAATGCGGTTGGTACGCCTGTTGAACAAACTGGAGCGTCACCGAATTTATTACTCTCCTCTCTTTCCGTTGGGGAACATAGTTACAGAGTTAGTGTGATACCTGCAAATACAGAGGTCTGTGCACCAGATGTCTCGGATGATTATACTGTTCATATGCTTCCAGTTAGTACAGTATCGCTGACTGCAGATAAGGACGCTTATTGTGAAGACGGACCGACTAATACAGATCCTGCCATCCTTACGGCGACTACATCGACCACGGGGGGAGCCGGTTTACCTACAGGCGTTGAGTATTCATATACATGGTCTGCTACGGTAGGAGGAACACCTGTTGCTGATCTGACTACCATTGGAACAAGTAATAATAATGTGTTCACAATGTCGACACAGACCGTGGGAACCTATTCATTTACAGTGGCAGCGAAATACAATGTTCCTGCTGGTACGTTCTTCAAAGCGGAAGATAGTAACGGTTGTGAAGTTACTGGAAATACAAATGTAGAAGTAACGGCTAGACCTTCGAAGCCAACAATTACATTTCAATAGCTCACACTTGAAAAAAGCATTTCTCATATTTCTGTTTTTTGTCGACCTAGCCTTTAACAGTCATGGGCAAAGCCGGCCTACCGCGCATTTGGTGCAAGGTGGGTCGGTGACGCTCCATGCACATGCTGAAGGAGCATTGAGCTTCCTTTGGTTTAAAGACAATGAGCCAGTCAATGGATTTTATGAAGAAAAGCTAGTTGTTCGGGAAGCTGGCATTTATACAGTAATTGCACTTAATGATGGTTGCGAGTCAGAAATATCTGATCCAGTGGAAGTGGTCATCGAACCAAATGGACCGGTCAAACAAGTGGATATGCAGATTGCCAAATCGGCGTCTCGCTCCATTGCGTTATTGGGGGCTACGATTGATTATCAGTTGGTAGTCGTCAACAAAGGACCTGACACAGCGACAAATCTAACGGTGCGGGATGTTCTGCCGCCGGCATTGGAATTTAATGAAATCCTTGGAGCCTACAGTGGAACGGCTTCTTATTCCGCTTCCTCACATGAACTGGTTTGGAAACCGGACAGCTTACCTGCCGGTGAAAGTAGTGAACTTCGTATTCGTACGCAGGTGAAACAGGAAGGAAGGGTAGAAAATTATGCCGAAGTAGAGACTACCCAACCTGATCCTGATATTGGTAACAACACCGCCACGGCCTCGACTGACGTGGTGGCACTTCGTATACCCAATGCCTTTTCTCCGAATGGGGACGGGTTGAATGATGTCTTCGAAATTATCGGTTTAGCGCTTTTCGAAGAAAATGAGCTTTTTATTTTTAACCGCTGGGGTACCGAAGTTTACCGGATGAAAGATTATCGTAATACCTGGGATGGTGGAACACTCAATGAAGGAACTTATTATTATGTGCTCCGTATAAAAATGGAAAATGGGAAAATGGAGACTTTTAAGGGTTATGTTACGCTTATTAAACAACAGCGTTCTTTTTAGGGTGAGACGTTAAGTAGTAGAGTAGTTGAGCTGGTGAGTAGTATTACCTTTAGGAGCGTTGGTGCTTATAACGGATAACCAGTAACGAATAACTAATAGAGTTGAGTAGTAGCCAACCAATGCTCGCAACTGACAACGAAAGACGGAACCGTGTTAACTGATAGCCAATAAATAATTTGCAATCCCCCTTTTTTATTATTAAATCTGTGGCATGATTACATTCGCAAATGCCAAGATCAACATCGGTTTGCAGGTACTGAACAGAAGACCTGATGGCTACCATAACCTGGAAACTGTCTTTTACCCCATTAAACTATTTGATATTCTAGAAGTGGTACCCGCTACTTCATTAAAATTAGAGGTGTCCGGTATTGGTATACCCAATAATAATGAGGATAACCTTTGTATCCGTGCCTATAAAGCGCTTGCGAACGATTATCACTTAGAACCTGTTTGTATTTATTTACATAAGCGCATCCCCATCGGAGCTGGTTTGGGAGGTGGGTCAGCAGATGCGGCGTTTTTGATTAAGTTGCTGTCGCAATATTTCCAACTGAACTTAAGTCTTGAACAGATGGAATCATATGCCGTAGCACTCGGTGCCGACTGTAGTTTTTTCGTGAGAAATAAAGCTGTTTTCGCTACCGGAATAGGTGATGTATTTACGGAGCTAGCTATTGACTTATCAGCCTATAAACTTGTATTGGTTAAACCTCCTATTCATGTCTCTACAGGAGAGGCTTATGGAAGTGTACGTTCTACCCGGGAAAGTAAAAATTTACTTGACTGCATTATGCGGCCGATCGAACAGTGGAAAGCGTCTATTTATAACGATTTTGAAACTGGCATTTTCGAACGTTATCCGGAAATAAGAGGTATAAAGTCTACACTATACGAAGAAGGCGCAGTATACGCCTCTATGAGTGGGTCCGGATCAACGGTGTATGGCCTTTTCAAAGAGGAACTTGATCTAAAAGAATTGAAAAATAAATACGAGGTATATTGGATGAATCTTTGAAAAAATTTAAAATTTATAAGCACACGATGATGAGTAATTTAAATAATCCGATATGGTTGATGAGCTCTGCTTTTGACAAGCTGGGTATCGATGATCTAATTGAAAAAGCAGTAGCCGTTGGTGCGCAAGGTATTGATTTATGTGTGTTCAGGAGGGATGGAGCGCGTAAGGATCATACGGCCACACATTTGGAATATGAAACATTTGATTTAGAAGCGGCAAAGAGACTCATTAGCAAATTTAATGAGGCCGGTTTACAACTTTCATTGGGGGCTTTTGAAAATATGATTGGAGGAGACCCCGCAGAACGTGTGAAGAATCAAGCGCATTTGTTAAAGCTAATTCGGATTGCCTATTTGTTAGGAGGAAATGCTAATAATGTAAAGGTAGGAACTTTTGTTGGCTATAACCACGAACTTGGGGTGCAAGAATACGGTTTTCAAAAAAATCTTGACGAATATAAACACGTCTTTGAGCCTATTGTTCGCTATGCAGAAAGCTTGGGGGTAACAATATTATATGAAAATTGTCCGATGGAAGGATGGCGGTCAGCAGCTTATACTTCCACCTATAATAATTTACCCGGTGTATTGGCTGCTCGCAAATTGATGTATGCACTCATACCCAGCAAGGCGCATGGGGAGATTTACGACCCCTCTCATGATATTTGGCAACATACGGATCCTGTTGACGTTATTGCGGCCAGCGACATTGACCGTATCCACAGGATACATGTAAAAACGACTAGAAATCTCCTAACGAAAGGACGCACGGAATGGGGAGGAATGTATCCTATGCAGCAAGTAGCGGCTTCTTTAGCGGCCGAAGCAAGTGTTTCGCAACCAACAAACGACTGGGATCGACATCATTATGAAGCGATGTTGCCGGGATTTGGCGGGACAGATCATATGGATTGGCGCACGTTTGTTGATCTATTACGTGAAAAGGGCTTTGATAGACCTTTTGAAATTG
This sequence comes from Olivibacter sp. CPCC 100613, assembly GCF_036959255.1. Taxonomy (NCBI): domain Bacteria; kingdom Pseudomonadati; phylum Bacteroidota; class Sphingobacteriia; order Sphingobacteriales; family Sphingobacteriaceae; genus Olivibacter; species Olivibacter sp. CPCC 100613. Next base: position 447,867 of record NZ_JAWMTI010000003.1, on the reverse strand, counting down.
AGAACGAGGCGAAAAATTCAAAGGATACAGGTAATCTATCGGCTACTATACAAGGATACGAGGCTGCTATCCGTTTTTTGAGTCCGATGTTATGGAATTTAGGGGAGAACGGCTACGAGTATCAAAAGGGAGCGCCTCTGAGTGAGCCTAATGCACAAGATATCCCCATTAAAACGATGAAGGATTTATAGACCTCTCAAACTTTTTTTTTATCCAATTGTTATTGAGACATGACTATCAAAGAAGAAATGAAAGAAAAAAAGGGAAGCAAAACAGCAAAATTTGTTGCTTTTGCATTAGCAGGACTAGCAGCTGGAGCCGCAGTTTATTATTTGTTTGGGACAAAAGAAGGTCGCAAAACACTTAACAAAGCAGTAGATGGCGTAAATGGATTAAGTAAAACATTGAAAACACAAGCCGAAGAAGGCTTACAACGGGCTTCGCATTTGGCGAATCGTGCAAAGGAAGAATATCATCGCGTGCTGACTATGGCAGATGGCGCTCGGCATGATGCATTGGAGAAAGCCGATAAATATAAAGCTGACGCAAAGAAGCTTACGAAGAAGGGTTTAAAGTACGCGGAAGAAATAAGTAAGGAGGCTCGTTCAAAAGTGGACAAGGCTTAGGCTTATGAAAGATTTGCTTGCCGAATGGTTAAACGAACAATCATCAACAGTGAATAATAATAACTAAATAGTATCTTTGCCTGCGATGAATATGTTCAGGCAGGTAAGCCTACTTATACGGAAAGAAATCAAATTGGAGTGGCGATCCAAGTACGCCTTAAATGGTATTCTGCTTTATGTGGTTTCGACTGTATTTGTCTGTTATCAGGCATTTAAATCGGTTCATCCGATTATATGGAATGCATTATTTTGGATTATTTTACTTTTTACTTCGATCAATGCAATTTCCAAAAGTTTTACGCAAGAAAGCAAAGGCAGGCATTTATATTATTATACCTTGGTAAGTGCCCAAGCCGTTATTTTATCAAAAATCATTTACAATATGCTATTGATGCTACTGCTATCTGCAGTGGCATTTTTTGCTTATAGCACAATATTTAAAAATGAAATAGGGGATCCTCTTCTTTATTTCATGACCATTTTGCTTGGTAGTTCAAGCTTCGGTACCTCACTTACGATGGTTTCAGGGATAAGTGCCAAAGCAGGCAACAACGGTACGCTAATGGCTATTCTCAGTTTTCCCATTTTGATTCCGGTCATCATTGTGCTCATTAAATTGTCCAAAAATGCCATGGACGGTTTGGAACGCAGTGTAAGCTATGACGAAATCGGGGTCCTAGTAGCTATAAACTTAATCGTCATTACGGTATCTTTATTGTTATTTCCTTACATTTGGAGAGACTAAACAACACTTGTATTCAAATTATATTATTTAACATGAAGGCTTATTGGTGGAAAATTTTAGGAGCAGTTCTTGTATTTTATTCAGTAGTGGCCGGCTTTTTGATTTCTGTACCTAAACTACCTATTCTCCATGAGACTATCCGTAATACCTATTTTCATATTCCGATGTGGTTTGCCATGATACTTCTCTATCTACTATCGGTTATTTACAGTATTAAATACCTCTCCTCTGGAGATATCAAGCATGATCTGTTGGCCGTTGAAAGCGTGAATGTTGGTATTGTGTTTTGCGGACTCGGACTAATTACTGGTATGTTTTGGGCGAACGTTACTTGGGGTGAACCCTGGCCAAATGACCCCAAGCTAAATGGAAGTGCAATCGCAACCCTCATGTATTTGGCATACTTAGTGTTGAGAAATGCACTAGACGAAGAACAGAAACGTGCGAAGATTTCGGCTATTTACAATATTTTTGCCTTTCCCGTTATGATTGTTTTACTTTTTATTCTCCCGCGTCTTACCGATTCATTGCATCCGGGAAATGGGGGGAATCCTGCATTTAGCAATTTGGATATGGATGGCACCATGCGTGCAGTTTTTTATCCTGCGGTGCTGGGGTGGATGCTGATAGGTCTATGGATTACATCACTGCGCTATCGCTATCGCTTGATAGAACGTGCTGATATATAGATGCGACTTATTTAAGTGAAACATGACAAAATTTTGATGTATCAAGCTCGGTCAGAAGGTTTTTCCTGTTTTACGGACTTCGTTAAAATACCTTTAAAAGTATACGGAATATAGGATTTTGATATTTTTATTTAAAATAAAATAATAATTTGTGATAAAAGATATGAAGAAGCTAATTCTTTTGTTTTTATTAGGGTTGACATCCTTTTTTCATAGTTTTGCACAGTCGTCAAACGACGTAGAAATGGCTGACGTTATGCGTAGTTCAGGCAAGATTTATGTAGTGGTTGCGGTGGTCTGTGTGATATTCGTCGGGTTCATTATATATCTCTTTACGATCGACCGCAAAATTAGCCGATTGGAAAACAAGAAAAAATAAAAGAGGTCAAGCACACATAAGTGCTTCTTAGGAGAAACCAATTATTAATTAATTACATTATGGCTACAAATCAGTCACAGGGAGAGTTTAGTTTCTTTAACGATGTTTGCGAATTTTTTGATCATGCCGCTCAATTTACCAATCATGACCGGGGTTTATTAGATCAAATTAAAGCGTGTAATAGTGTTTATCGTTTCCGCTTCCCAATCCGTCGAGCGAATGGTAAATTGGAGGTTATTGATGCATGGCGCGTAGAGCATTCGCACCATAAGTCGCCAACCAAAGGGGGAATTCGTTATAGTGATATGGTTAACGAAGATGAGGTAATGGCACTTGCAGCGTTAATGACCTATAAGTGTGCAATTGTCAACGTTCCTTTTGGAGGAGCTAAGGGAGGAATTTGTATAAATCCAAGAGATTATTCGGTAACCGAATTGGAGACGATTACCAGACGCTATACTGTAGAGTTAGTAAAGAAGAATTTTATTGGTCCTGCCATTGATGTACCTGCACCCGATTATGGCACAGGTGAGCGGGAAATGAGCTGGATTGCCGATACCTATCTCACGATGAATCCGGGCCAATTAGATGCGCTGGGAAGTGTTACCGGTAAACCGCTTTCATTAAGCGGTATTGACGGTAGGAAGGCAGCAACGGGTAGGGGTGTTGCTATTGCGATCCGAGAATGCGTAGACGTGGCCGAGGATATGAAGGCCTTGGGATTAACGCCTGGTATTGCCGGTAAACGTATCATTGTACAAGGACTTGGTAATGTAGGATATAATACGGCAAAGGTGTTGGAAGAATATGGTGCTATTATCGTTGGGGTTTGTGAATACGATGGTGCTTTATATAATGATGAGGGCCTAGATGTTGATGCGATCTTAGAGCATAGAAGAAATACGGGTAGTGTTTTAGGTTATAAGAAAGCGAAACGAGAGTTTGCAAATCCAAGCGAAGGTCTTGAACAGCCTTGTGATGTATTGGTACCAGCTGCGTTGGAAAAGCAGATTACCGAAGATAATATAGGGAGAATTAAAGCTAAAATAATTGCGGAGGGAGCCAATGGACCAACAACACCCAAAGCAGAAGAAATATTTACAAAAAACGGAGGCATTATTATTCCTGATATGTACTGTAATGCAGGTGGTGTAACTGTTTCTTATTTTGAATGGCTGAAAAACTTATCGCATGTCGCTTTCGGACGTATGGATAAACGTTATGAAGAAACGGCCAATAGAAACATCGTTAATATGGTAGAGGCTGTCACAGGGGTAACCTTAACTCCCGATCAACGAAGTGTGATTGTAAAAGGTGCTTCTGAGCTAGAATTGGTGAATTCGGGACTTGAGGATACAATGATCAGATCATATCATGAGATCAGAAGAATAAGAAATGTCAACGGTAATATTGATACCTTACGTACGGCTGCTTTTGTAAGCTCGATCGATAAAATCGCGACTTCATACCTTAATATGGGAATCTGGCCGTAGAAATTAAAAAGTAAAAATTAAAAAGTAAAAAAGCTATCGAATTCAATATCCGATAGCTTTTTTGCTGTATAGAATTTTGAATTTTCTTATCTATTAATACTGAAGTCCAAAGGTTTTTTTACTTTCTCTTTCAAGAGCGCGAGATCTACCACTTCCTTCATTTCATTAACATAATGAAAGTTCAAGTCTTTTATATAATCTTCTTTAATTTCTAAAATATCCTTCCTATTAGATTTGCAGAGTATGATATCCTTAATATTTGCTCTTTTCGCCGCTAGTATTTTTTCTTTAATACCACCAACAGGTAATACCTTTCCACGTAGTGTAATTTCGCCGGTCATGGCTAAATTAGCGCGCACTTTTCGTTGTGTAAAGGAAGAAGCTAACGCGGTAAGCATGGTTATACCAGCAGAGGGGCCATCTTTAGGAGTTGCTCCTGCAGGTACGTGAATATGTACATCCCATTTATCAAATAGCTCAAAGTCTATGTTAAAATCGGCCGCATGAGCTCGGAGATAAGCCATCGCAATGCCTGCCGACTCCTTCATTACATCACCAAGGTTTCCTGTTAGTGTAAGTTTTCCTTTGCCGGGGCTCAGGCTGGATTCAATAAACAGAATATCACCGCCTACTTGTGTCCACGCTAGACCTGTTACTACGCCGGCTACATCGTTACTTTCATATAAGTCTTTGTCATAAATCGGAGCACCTAAAATATCTACCACCTCTTGCTGACTGATGCTTGGGCCTATCGGAGTTTCCATCACGATATTGGTTGCCACTCCTCGAACCAAAGCACCTATTTTTTTCTCAAGGCCGCGCACCCCCGATTCACGGGTATATTCATCTATTACTTTCTCAATTACGGTATTCTTCAGCGAGATATCTTTTGCCGTAAGACCATGCTGTTCTCGCTGTTTAGGTAAGAGGTGTTTTTTTGCTATCTCGATTTTTTCTTCAATGGTGTAACCGTTAACTTCAATAATTTCCATTCGATCTAACAATGCAGGTTGAATGGTACTCAATGAATTAGCGGTCGCAATAAACATGACATTGGAGAGGTTAAAATCCATCTCAACATAGTGGTCATAGAAAGCGCTGTTCTGTTCCGGATCCAATACTTCCAGGAGAGCAGAAGACGGATCTCCCCGAAAATCATTTCCGACTTTATCTATTTCATCTAAGACAAAAACAGGATTGGACGTAGCCGCTTTTTTTAACGACTGGATAACTCTTCCAGGCATTGCCCCGATATACGTTTTTCTATGTCCTCGAATTTCCGCTTCATCTCGAACACCCCCTAAAGCCATTCTAACATACTTTCGATTCAGCGCTTTAGCAATAGATTTTCCCAATGAGGTTTTACCTACACCCGGAGGGCCTACCAGGCACAAAATTGGGGCTTTCATGTCTCGTTTCAATTTCAAGACTGCCAGGTATTCAATAATACGCCTTTTTACTTTCTCTAATCCGTAATGATCTTTGTCTAGAATCTTTTCAGCACGTTTTAAATCGAAATTGTCTTTGCTGAACTCATTCCAGGGTAAATCGATGAGCAGCTCCAGATAGTTAAGCTGTACCGAATAATCAGCGGCCGCCGGATTTATTCTACTTAATTTGTCTAACTCTTTTCTGAAATGAACGGCTATTTCTTTACTCCATTTTTTTTCTAAGGATTTTTTCCGTAATTCTTCAATTTCCAGATCAGGAGTAGAGCCGCCCAGCTCTTCTTGAATAGTCTTCAATTGCTGATTCAAAAAGTAATCACGTTGTTGTTTATCCAGGTCGACGCGAACCTTATTTTGAATCTGATTTTTTAGCTCTAGTAATTGTAATTCGGCAGTAAGCTGTTCAAGTACTTTATTCGCCCGCTCCTTTACATTCTTCATTTCGAGAAGCTGCTGCTTTAAGGTTAAATCAGCGTTCATATTAGAAGAGATGAAATTGATCAAAAAAGACGAGCTCTCAATATTTTTAATAGCAATGCCTGTTTCGCTCGGTATGTTAGGGGAGATATTAATGATTTGTAACGCTAATTCTTTGATGGACGAAATAAGTGCATTGAATTCTTTCTCTTTCTTCGCTTTTTCTTCTACAAAACGTTCGATAGTGGCCTTTATATACGGTTCCGATTGAATCTCTTCCTTTAATTTAAAACGTTGTTTGCCCTGAATGATTACCGTTGTGTTTCCGTCAGGCATTTGCAACATTTTTATGATCATTGCAACGGTTCCTACGGTATGCAATTGGTCAAAAGTTGGGTCTTCAATTGACATATCGCGCTGTGCAACCACACCAATGGCACGATCACCTTTGTAAGCCTCTTTTATCAATTTAATAGATTTATCGCGACCAACAGTGATTGGTATAACGACTCCTGGAAACAACACCGTGTTTCTTAACGGTAATATGGATAGAGCTTCGGGTAATTCCTCACTGCTCATATCGTCCTCATCTTGCTGCGTAAATAGTGGAAAAAATTCCGTGTCCTCATTTATGATTGGTAATGCTTGGTTGAAATCAAATAGATCAAACTTGCTCATTTGTATGTTTTAATGTTTATGTTGTAACAGGTTTGGGTCAAAATGACAGTCTGCCTGCTTATTTTATGCTGTAAACAACTGAATAGGTATTGTCGCAAGCGCTATGCCAAGATCTATTTGTGTTGTCTTTTTTACCATTTGTGTCATATTTTCAGGTCATACCGAAGGATTACCTATAAACATACAATGATACTACAATAAAAATTAAAAGCCTGTAAATGAATAATATTTAATGTGATACAATAAAATACACAATTTTTAGTTTATTTTTGTGTCGAAATGGCAATTAGATTGCTATCTTTAGAGTAGAGATAAACCTTTCGGCTTAGCAGCATGATGTAAGCCCTCAAGGAATAAAAGAAATTAATTAATGAACATTAGACGCTATCAATTTATGAATTTTGGTAAATCAATGAAACAATTGGTGTTACTGGGAGTTTTTATTTTTTCCGTAGGTGCCGTTGCCGCACAGTCGCAATCTTCATCCAGTAATCCCTACGTGCGTTTGGGAAATAAAGCGATAATGGATGGAGACTTTAAAGCAGCGGTAAACGCTTTGGAAAAAGTAAAAAATCCAGATACGCTTGTGACGTACATGTTGGGATATTCACAGATCAGATGTGCTGATTACAATAAGGCCATTAATTCTTTTACAAAACTTCTTGATCAAAGTCCGAATAATTTTTCAGCTTATTATTGGAGAGGTAAAGCACGAAATACACTTGCTGTTCAAAGCGAAAGCAAATTAAGTGAAGCTGATCGCAGTAAGATGTTGCAGGCAAGTATCGACGACTTTAGCAATGCGATCAAGCTTAATCCAGATGATTTATCCTATTATCAAAGCAGGGGAATGGCTTATCGAGATCTGGGTATTTTACAAGGCACTAACTCTACTGCTGTTTATGATAAAGGTCAAGCTACAGAGGCTTATCAGAAAAGTATAGACGACTTACAGCACGTGTTAAGTGCCAATTCGAAAAGAGAGGATTTGGCGAAAGAAATTAAGAAAGTAAAGATTTACAAGAGTAACTTATCTAAGTAAATTTTATTTAACAATAGTAGTTTTTTTACTAAAAGGGCCCTTAACAACATTGTTAAGGGCCCTTTTTATGAATAGCTATAAAATTTTTCCGATAATGGTATATTGATTCTGTCCTATTATCCGAATAGATTGTTCTTTTGCTATTTGATACAGTGAGTCCGGATAATAATCGAGTTGCTCAATTGATTCGTATAACCAATTTTTTTCGCCATTGAGGATATGAATATGTTTAATAATACCATTTCGATTCTTGTAAATGGTTATTTCTTTTGTGCGAAGGCGCGAACTTTTTGCACGATAATTTAACTTTTCGTCTGTCGAGTCGATCCGATAACTTTGTCGCCAATCCGATTTATTGATATCTGAAGAAGAGAACAATTCAAATTCCTTTTGCCAGTTGTCTAATTTTAGTTTCTTCTGTTCCGTTTCCATGTTTTTACCTACTGTTTTGAGAATCATTGGATTCTTTCTCTGTAAGAGAATGGCTTGCTGCCTAAAATAAGAAGCTAAATCAAAATAGGAAGGTTGGTCAATCTTCGTTGTATCATTATTCGTAGAACAAGAAACACTTGTAAAGAATGAGAAGAAAAGTAAAATAATGGAAGGAAAATATTTCATGGAAAAATAATGCCTAGAATTGCTCCTAGGGGGAACAACATTTTTGTAAATGAGCGCGCAGATGGAATTATTTTAGCCCTTTATTCCATCTGCACGGTTTTAGCTACGTTGCAAATTAAGCGACGAGTATTTCACCTGTCATTTTTTGAGGAACAGAAATATTTAAAAGTGTAAGGATTGTTGGAGCGATATCTCCTAGCTTACCGTCTTTTATCTGTTTGTAATCTTTATCAATTAAAATACATGGTACTAAGTTAGTTGTATGCGCAGTGTTAGGTGATCCATCTTCATTTACCATATACTCTGAATTTCCGTGATCAGCTATGATAATAAAAGAATAGCCTTCTTCCAAACCTTTCTCTACCACTTGTTTAGTACAGCTGTCTACCGTTTCAACGGCCTTTATCACGGCATTAAAAACGCCTGTGTGACCTACCATATCAGGGTTTGCAAAATTCAGACAAACGAAATCAGGATGATTAGCTTCCATTTCTTTACAAATAGCATCGGCAATACCCTGTGCACTCATTTCGGGTTGCAAATCGTAAGTTGCAACTTTAGGAGAAGGGATTAATATTCTTGATTCGCCGACAAATTCGGTTTCTCTACCACCTGAAAAGAAAAAGGTTACATGTGGGTATTTTTCGGTTTCGGCGATACGCACTTGTGTTTTACCATTTTTTTCTAATACTTCTCCCAGTGTTTCAGTAATGTCGTCTTTTTGGAAAATTACTTCTACATTTTTAAACGTTTCATCATAGGACGTCATCGTGATATACTTCAAGTTCAAAGGCGTCATATTGTATTCAGGAAAAGCCTTTTGCGTTAAAGCAATCGTGATTTCCCGGCCCCTGTCTGTACGGAAATTAACGCAAATAACCACATCACCATCTTGAATAGTTGCCAGCGGTTTGCCCTTTTCATCAACTTTAACAATTGGTTTTACAAATTCATCTGTAATACCGTCTGCGTAAGAATTGCGGATGGCGTCAACTAAATTCTCACTTGCAGTTCCTTGGCCATGAACCAAGAGGTTATAAGCTTCTTTTACCCTTTCCCAGCGATTGTCCCTATCCATTGCGTAATAGCGGCCGATTGCTGAGGCGAGCTTTACTTGTCCATCCGCTAAATATTGCTCCAAATCCGAGATATAGTTTACACCAGAATGTGGGTCAGTATCTCTGCCATCTAAGAAAGCATGAATAAAAACGTTATCCGTTAAGCCGGCTGTTTTTGCAGCATCACATAAACCACGAAGATGTTTGGTATGGGCATGAACACCTCCATCCGAAACTAGGCCAATAAAATGTACCGCCTTGCCCTTAGTTCTGGCATAGACGAAGGCTTGTTGGAGCAAGCTGTTTTGATTTAGTTCGCCATCTTCTACCGCTTTATGAATACGGCCCAGCTCCTGATATACAATGCGACCGGCACCTAAGTTCATATGCCCCACTTCAGAATTTCCCATCTGTCCTGCCGGCAAACCAACGGATTCACCGGATGCTTCCAGTTTTGAATGAGGATAAGTAGTTAATAAATGATCTAAAAAAGGTGTATTGGCTGCTTTTACCGCATTGGAATCATCATTCTTGCCATAGCCAAGTCCGTCAAGAATTATGAGCATTGCTTTCTTCATTTTTAATATTCTTTATTATTTTCTCTTTACACAAACCTAATACAAAAAATGATCCTTTGCTCAATTTTTTTAAAATATTGACGAATAGGTATACAAGAGCAACCAAAATAGACAAAATGGCATACTTTTGGCTGCAATATGGAGCAGAAAGTATTCGTGCTAGAAAATGTACATAGTTGCAAATATTAAAGTAATTGAGCTAAATTCTTATCTGTCGGGATGATGAAAAGTGCGTGTATTATATTGCTTCTTTTTTTTACTAACCTAAAATCTCATGTCGTTTATTCTCGTATAGACGATTTGATTGATAATATTACGAATTGTTTTAGAACGGGTAATAGCAAAGAGTTGTCATTTTACCTGTCTAGCACGGTGAGCCTCTCTTTATTAGAAGAAAGCAATACATATTCAAAAAATCAGGCAGAAATATTACTTCACAATTTTTTTGACCGATATGCGTTTAGAAGTGGAAAAATTCTTCATAGAATGGAAACGAATGCTAGTAACCGCTATGCTGTTATCGAACTAAATTCCGCTACACAAAAATTTAGAGTTTCTTTGTCTCTCAAGAATTTCAATTCGAAATTTTTAATCACTGACATACGGATTGACGAGGTGAAATAAAGTAAGAATCAATCCGTAAATAAGCGCCGATCATGGAGACGTTGGTAGAAGCACGTTATCAAGCTTTTCTATTCACAAAATTTTCATTAGGTTTGGAGCCGATTTATGATATGAGCACAATAAATAAGAAACAACTAAATAGCTTTATACAACAAGCGCTGCAGGAAGATGTAGGGGATGGTGATCATACTTCACTGTCGACTATTCCGTCGGAGAAGCGAGGAGTAGCCAGGCTAATAATTAAGGAAGACGGAATTCTAGCAGGGGTAGAAATCGCTGTCGATATTTTCGAAGCAGTTGATTCTTCATTGGAAGTAACCGTTCAGCGGACAGATGGTGAAGAAGTTGTCATCGGTGATGTTGTCTTATTGGTTGAAGGAAGTATACATTCCATTTTAGTGGCAGAACGTTTAGTACTTAATGTCATGCAACGGATGAGTGGCATTGCAACCACCACTCGTAAGGTTGTGAAGTTACTGGAGGGGACACAAACAAAAGTGCTTGATACGCGGAAAACGACTCCAGGCCTGCGATTTTTGGAAAAAGAAGCGGTACGTATTGGGGGAGGGGTCAATCATCGTTTTGGTTTATACGATATGATCCTGATTAAAGATAACCATGTAGATTACGCAGGTGGAATTACCGCTGCCCTATTGGCGGCAAATACGTATAGAGAATCATTAAAAAAGGCAATCCAAATAGAAATTGAAGTGAGGAATTTAGCAGAGCTTCAGTCAGTTCTTGATTTTGGACACGTTGACAGGATTCTGCTGGATAATTTTGACTTCGAAACATTAAAATTAGCGGTACAGCTGGTAAACGGAAAATTTATAACAGAGGCTTCGGGAGGGATCACCCTTGAAAATGCGAAACAATTTGCAGATTGTGGCGTTAACTATATTTCTATGGGCGCCTTAACCCATTCCGTTAAGAGCCTTGATATGAGTTTGAAAGCTCAAATTGTTAACTAAAGTTAAGATTTTTTACTAATAAGATTCTCCTTTTTAGTATCATTGTACCCGATGACATCAATTAATGCCATTATTGCACTTTTGGTTGCCTACCTTTTTGGATCCATACCTACAGCCGTTTGGCTCGGACAATCTTTTTATGGTGTAGATGTAAGAGAATACGGTAGCGGGAATGCAGGAGCTACCAACACATTTCGCGTTCTTGGCGCTAAGGCCGGTGTTGCTGTCATGATCATTGATATTTTAAAGGGGTGGACAGCAACCAATCTCGCTTATTTTATTGGCGTTTCCATTACCGGACCTACGAGTTCTGTACTTTTTATCAATTATCAGCTTGCATTGGGGGTAATTGCGGTAATGGGGCACTTATTTCCTCTTTTTGCTGGTTTTAGAGGAGGGAAAGGTGTTGCAACGCTCTGTGGAATGGTGTTGGCAGTTCATTTGCAAGCGGCCTTGTTATGTGTAGGTGTTTTTGTTTGCATATTGGTACTTACCAGGTATGTTTCATTAGGGTCTATTCTAGCAGGTTTTACTTTTCCTTTTAGCATTGTTTTTGTTTTTCAAACGCCTTATAAGTCCTTGTTATTGTATGGAATGTGTATCTGTGCACTTATACTTGTTACGCATCAGAAGAATATTGAACGGCTGCTAAAAGGCAAGGAATCAAAAATTACGCTCTTCAAAAAGAAGAGTACTTGAGACTATTAATCGGCACAACAATTGCTGTGTCTTTTTAAATATAATTATCATTATGAATTGGAATAAAACTAAATTATTTGGTTCATTACTTCTACTCGTCTTTTTTGCTGCATGCTCTACTGTTCCGTTAACCGGTCGAAAGCAATTAAGTTTGGTAGATGATAAGACGATGCAACAACAGGCGACGCTTGCGTATCGTGAACTTTTAAGTGATCCTAAAACCAAAGTGATAAAAGGAACCGCTAATGCACAAATGGTTCAGAATGTCGGTCGTAAAATAGCGCGGGCTGTGGAATCTTACCTGCAACAACAAGGGTATGCGAATCAATACCAATTTAGCTGGGAATTTAACTTAATAGATGATAAGCAAGTAAATGCTTGGTGTATGCCAGGTGGAAAGGTAGCTGTGTATACAGGTATTTTACCAGTAACGGGGGATGAAGCTGGTTTAGCAACGGTTATGGGGCATGAAATTGCACATGCGATTGCTAGACATTCCTCTGAACGTGCTTCTAATGTGATGGCTGCACAGGGCATCGGTGTGGGAGTTGGATTAGCGACGTCTAATAAGTCACAATTAACGCAGGTTTTTGTTAATCAATTATATGGTGTAGGAAGCCAGGTAGCATTGTTGAAATATTCTCGGAATCAAGAAAGTGAAGCGGACCGAATGGGGTTGACTTTTATGGCAATGGCAGGATATAATCCCAATGAAGCAACTTCCTTTTGGCAACGAATGGCAAGTAGAGCAGGTGGACAAAAGCCTCCTGAATTTTTAAGTACGCACCCCAGTGATCAAAGGCGTATTGCTGATATCCAAAAACTAATACCGGAAGCCATGCGGTATTATAAGAAGTAATCCGATTTTTTATATTAGTTATCGCAGGATTTAACCGGTTTTAGCAGGATGTTACTATAAGCAAAGAAAGGCTATTTAAGGTATTTCTATTTATGACCTTCCTGAGAGCTTAAATGTTGATGTCCTAACAATTCTAATATTGCTTGCGCCTTTAGCAGACATTCCTGGTATTCTCTTAAGGCGTCGGCTTCAGCAGTTATTGCCCCACCAACATGAAAGGAAAGTCTTTTTTTCGTTTCGTTGTATAAAATAGAGCGAATGACAACATTGAAATCATAATCGCCATCGGGTGAAAAGTAGCCTATACTACCTGCGTATACTCCTCTTCGGCTTGATTCATATTTGTCAATCAACTGCATTGCGCTAAGCTTTGGAGCGCCTGTCATCGAGCCTGCGGGAAATGTGTTTTTGATACTTTGTGTGTTTTCTAATTTTTCTTTTTCCGTTGCTGTTATGGTAGAAATAAGTTGGTGTAGGTGTTTGAAACTATAGAGACCCATCAGTTCCTCTACATTAACAGATGCAGGTTCCGCACTTCGGGTTAAGTCATTTCGTACTAAATCAACGATCATGATGTTTTCGCTGATTTCTTTTTTATCCGTTTTAAGTTTTTTTATTAGCACCGTGTCTTCTTCTTTTGTTTTCCCTCTAGGAGCAGTTCCTTTGATAGGTTGCGATATGAGTAAACGATTTCTTTTTGCCAAAAACCTCTCCGGTGAAGCCGATATAAGGTGATGCTCCTTGGTTTTAAAATAAGCCGAGAAAGGTGTTGGTGACAGCTCTGTTAATCTATAATAAGCCTCTAAAGGTGAAAAAATGACATCTTCTGCAAAAAACTCTTGACAAAGGTTCACTTCATAAATGTCTCCTTGGTGAATATGTTTCTGTAATTTATTGAATGCATCCACATAATTTTCCTGAGACATTTTTGTTTGTATACTCCCCCTAAAAACAAAGGACTGTCGGCAAAATGATATACTTGCAATATGATCATAAAGCTTAGCAGGGTTATCGCTTTGGATTGTAACCTTATCGTCTTTTATACATATTACGTGTTTCGGGACGAAGAAATAGATGCTAGGTGTTCCTTGTTCATTTGGATGAGCCGTATGCAATGATTCTATTTCATTTTTTAGATCATAGGCTAAAAATCCGGTAATCCATCGCTTAGGATATTTTTTAAGGAATATTTGTAATGTTTGAAAATTATTTCCTGGATTTTCTGTAAATTCATCTAATATGTCTGCTACAATCAGGGTGTCAAATTTACGGTAGCGATCGTGGTTTTGGCGCTGACTAACCAAACTACAGGTGGTATTAAACAAAGAAGCCCATTGTAGGGCTTTCTTTGTAAAACTAATAGGATCATTAATTTGATATTCAGCAGATAGCATACCGGTTTAATCCAAAATAAGGGTTTGAGTTCTATCAGGACCTACCGATAAATATTTGATTTTAACAGCTAATTGTTTTTCCAAATATTGAATATATTCTTTTAAAGCCTTAGGTATTTGATCGACCGAAGTAATACCCGTGATGTCCTCATTCCAACCTTTAACGGTTTCATAGACAGGTTCCGGTTTTAGGGTATTGATGTCATAAGGCATGTAATCGATCTTTTCTCCATTATGGATATAATGTGTACATACATTTACTTCTTCAAATCCACTCAAGACATCTGCCTTGGTCATGACCAATTCGGTCACACCGTTCAATTGAATTGCATAGCGTAAAGCAGGAAGATCAATCCAACCTGTTCGACGAGATCGACCTGTTGTGGCGCCGAACTCATGTCCAATTTGGCGCAATTTTTCACCGGTTTCGTTTTCTAACTCCGTTGGGAAAGGACCGCCACCGACTCGCGTACAATAGGCCTTGAAAATCCCGATAACTTCACCAATACTTCTAGGAGCAACTCCTAAACCGGTACACGCTCCTGCTGTTGTTGTATTAGAAGAAGTAACAAAAGGATAGGAACCAAAGTCGATATCTAACAATGTTCCTTGGGCGCCTTCTGCCAGCACTGTTTTACCTTCCTTTAAATAATTATTGACCAATTGGTCACTATCGACATGTGGAATGGCTTTCAAGTATTCAATTGCCTCAAAAAATGCCTGCTCTCTTTCATTAAAATCAGGGATCTCACCGTAATGGGAGAGAATATTTTTGTGCTTTTCTACTAACTTCTGATAGCGTTCTTTAAAATCAGGTAGGGTAGTATCACCGACGCGTATACCGTTACGTCCGGTTTTGTCCATATATGTAGGTCCAATGCCTTTTAAGGTCGATCCGATTTTACCTGCGCCCATTTTGCTTTCAGAAGCGGCATCAAGTAATTGATGTGTAGGAAGTATAAGATGTGCTCTGCGTGCAATGACCAACTTTCCTTCTGCAAGTGGGTCAAATCCGCTTTTTTTTAAGTTTTCAAGTTCTCTTTTGAGAATAATAGGGTCGATAACAACCCCGTTACCTATCAAGTTTAAGGTGTTTTTATTGAATATGCCGGAAGGAATGGTGTTTAATACATATTTTTGTCCGTCAAATTCCAGTGTATGCCCAGCATTTGGACCGCCTTGAAAACGGGCAATTAAATCATACTGTGGCGTAAGGACGTCCACAATTTTACCCTTACCTTCATCGCCCCATTGTAGGCCCAAAAGCACATCGACTTTCATCATGATTTGTTGTTGTATGTCTTTTTATTAATAATTATAGGTGATAACAAAAAAAAGAGATGCTCAAAAAGAGTGTTACCATTGAACTAATAAAAAAAACTATTAGCTCACTTTTTTGATAACAGATAGCAATTGTAATGCTTCTTTTTGAACACCTCGAAATATCGTATTATACAGTGCATTTTAAACGGAAACAACCTCTTTATTTCGGTTTTGATTTGCTTCTGTTTTAGGACAGTTTTCATTACACTCATTACAAACCCCATATAGATTTAATGAATGATGCTTGATGTCAAATTTCAACAGCTCTCCCATCATGCTTTGTATCTGATGAATTCTGGGATCGCAAAACTCGACCACCTTACCACATTCTATGCAAATAATGTGATCATGTTGCTTATATCCATATGATTTTTCAAATTGCGCCATGTTCTTTCCGAACTGGTGTTTCGTCACCAAATCACAGGATACTAAGAGTTCCAATGTATTGTAAACAGTGGCCCTACTTACGCGGTATTTTTTGTTTTTCATGTGGATATACAAGGATTCCACATCAAAATGGTCGTTTCTTGAGTATATCTCTTCCAAGATGGCAAAGCGCTCAGGAGTTTTGCGCAAGCTTTTATTTTCGAGATAAGCCTCAAAAATCTTCCTGACCATACTTGTTGTTTCTGCTGTAGACATAATAATCCTTAATTATGTACAAACTTAGCTAAATTGCTCCTTATATGCAAATAACCAAAAAGTATATAGAAACTTATCCATTATCCTTGACATTCAGTTTATAAAGCTCGTTGCTCGTTACCCGTTATTGATTATCCGTTGTCGGTTTTTGTTCCATTGTTCAGCCTGTAATTTCTATCCTTCGGAGTCAAATCGAGTAATTCCGGTTATACCCTTAATTTGTTTTAATTTTTTTATCAGGCTATCCAAATGTTCCGTATTATTCACATAAACCATGATAGAGCCCTCAAAAATACCTTGATTGCTCGTAATCGTAATGGAACGAATATTAATTTTAAAATCTTGCGAAATAACGGTTGTGATTCTATTAACCAGACCAACGTCATCAATGCCTACAATACGCAAGCCTGTTAGAAAAGCTAGTTCTTGTTGGGAGGTCCATTTAGCTTTAACAATTCGATATCCATAATTAGCCATTAACTTTGAGGCATTTGGGCAATTAGTACGATGGATTTTAATGCCATCGTTAACCGTTACAAAACCAAATACGTCATCGCCTGGAATGGGATTGCAACAGGCGGAAAGTGTATAGTCAAGCTTCTGAAAATCGTCACCAATTAATAAAGTTTCTTTGTCCTTCTTATCTACCTTTCGGAGTAAACCGTCGACATGTTGCTCGATTTTGGTGCTTGCGCCACTTGAGGTATCGACAGACCTCTCGGCCGTTGCAAACTCTTTTAATTGTTTTAAGTCGATTTCTCCCTTTGCTACTTTATAAAACAGCTCTTGCGTAGATGGTAGCTTTAAGAATGTACTTAATTTATTAAGGTTATCGGTATTATAAGTGATCTTAATCGATTTAAGTTTTCTTTCCAGGATTTCCTTTCCATCTTCCGCAATACGCCGTTTTTCTTCTTTTAGCGCGGACTTTATTTTTGACTTGGCTTTCGCAGTAACTACAAAATTTAGCCAATCTTCCTTGGGTGTTTGTTTATTAGAAGTGATAATTTCTACCTGATCCCCATTGGAAAGTTTATGCGAAAGCGGCACGAGTTTATGGTTCACTTTTGCCCCAATACAGCTGGCACCTAAATCGGAATGTATTTCAAAAGCAAAATCAAGCGCAGTGGCATCTAAAGGAAGTTGAATGAGTGCCCCTTTCGGAGTAAAGATGAATATTTCATCAGAAAAAAGATTCATTTTGAAGTCATCAACAAAATCCAAGGCATTGGATTCCGGATTGCTCAAGATGTCTCTCACTTTCTGTATCCATTGATCTAGCCCACTATCTGAATTTGATTCTTTATATTTCCAGTGTGCGGCAAAGCCTTTTTCGGCTATTTCATTCATTCTTTTCGTACGGATTTGCACTTCGACCCATTGTCCCTTAGGGCCCATTACAGTTGTGTGTAAAGACTCATAGCCATTTGCTTTAGGAGAGGAGATCCAATCGCGTAATCGGTCAGGGTTTGGCCTATATAAATCCGTAACGATGGAATAAGCTTTCCAACATTCTGCCTTTTCCATTTCCTGCGTGGTATCAATAATGACGCGAATGGCAAACAAGTCATATACTTCTTCAAAAGGAATAGACTTTTTGCGCATCTTATTCCAGATAGAATGAATAGATTTAGGGCGGCCAAACACATTGGCTTTAATTCCTTGCTCTGTAAGTATTTCTTTGATAGGGCCAATGAATTCCTGGATATAGCGTTCACGCTCAGCTTTTTTCTCGTTTAATTTTCTTGCGATAAACTTATAAGTGTCCGGGTCCGTATACTTCATCGAAAGATCTTCCAATTCCGATTTGATTGCATATAAGCCTAACCGATGAGCAAGTGGAGCATATAAGTAACTGGTTTCGGAAGCGATTTTCAATTGCTTATCACGTGCCATAAATTCCATTGTTCGCATATTATGCAGACGGTCGGCCAACTTGATAAGAATTACGCGTACATCATCAGCAAGTGTAAGAAGCATTTTTCGGAAGTTCTCTGCTTGGATGGAGCTATTGGGATCGAAAATGCCAGAGATTTTCGTTAAACCATCGATGATTTTAGCAACCTTTTTGCCGAATTTGTTCTCAATTTCGTCTAGCGTAATTTCGGTATCCTCTACCACATCGTGTAACAATGCACACACAATGGAAGTCGTACCCAAACCAATTTCTTCCGCTGCAATTTGAGCAACAGCAATCGGGTGGTAGATATAGGGCTCCCCGGATTTGCGTCGCATATCTTTGTGATTTTCCAGCGCCATATCAAAGGCCCTTCGAATCATTTGTTTATCGCCCTTTTGTAAAGTAGGTTTACAGGCCCGTAATAACGCCCGATACCGCTTTAATATCTCTTTTTTCTCTGCTTCTAAATCTATCACTAATTCCTTCATGGTCCCGAATTTCGTAAATGTCTATATCTATATGCAAACAAATTTTATTTCCTACCTTTGAGATCGTAAATGTCTCAGAAGGTTTAATAAAAATTGTATTAGTCACCAATTTTTATTTAACTTTATTGGAAGTTTAGTAAGAGCTAAATCTATGAAATTTTTACGTTTAATGTTAATTTATTTACTGCTTTTTTTTGGTAGAGAGAGCTTGGCGCAGCAGGTTAACAAAGATAGTTTAGCTAGTACTTCGGACGGTACCTCAAATATCAAGCCAATTATGTTACCCACTACACTTGTTAATGGAGAGCGGATACCGTGGGTCTTGTTGAGAGAGGTGGTCATTACGGATTACAGGGTTTTTAAAACACCGGCAGATAGGGCGCGTTATAACCGTTTAAAATATAATGTTCTAAAAGTACTGCCCTATGCCAAATTTGCAGAAGATCGTTACGATAAATTGCAACGTGATTTAGCTGTTACGCCCAAAAAAAAGGATCAAAAGAGACTTATTAAAGATTGTGAAAAAGAGATTAAAGCCATGTTTAACCGCGAGATAAAAAACATGTCCGTATCTCAGGGGGAAATATTAATAAAACTTATTAATAGACAAACGGGCAATTCCAGTTATGAGCTTGTAAAGGAATTAAGGGGCGGGGTGTCTGCTTTTTTCTATCAGTCTGTGGCGAAGATATTCGGACATAATTTAAAGAACACGTATGATCCTGATGAAGACCGTGAAATAGAAACTATTATCCGGAATTACGCCAACAACAATCGTTACTTTTATTAATGGATAGTATATATCAATTTTGTGCAATGAAGCCCGATGGCTCCGTGGTCGATTTTAACATTTATCAACGTAAGGTTCTGTTAATCGTAAATACGGCCAGTGGCTGTGGTTTCACGCCCCAATATCAACAATTGGAACAGCTCTATCAACGGTACAAGGAACAAGGCTTTGAAGTTCTTGCCTTCCCTTCAAATGATTTCGGAAATCAAGAACGTTTGAATGGTAAAGCACTGCAAGATTATTGTAGTATTGATCAGCGGCTCAGTTTTTCGGTCTATGATCGTGTCAAAGTGAGGGGGGCTGATGCCCATCCGGTATTCAAGTTTCTTGGGGATAAACTTTTAAATGGCCGTGTGAATAGCCGACCGCTTTGGAATTTCCATAAATACCTCATTGATAGAGAAGGTCATGTAGTTGACTATTTTTATAGTTTTACGAAGCCCTTATCAAGACGCTTGGTTCGGAAAATAGAGAAATTTTTGTAAAAACGTGATTAAGTAAAAAGATTCAGATAAAAAACAATAAAACGTGAAACTAGATATATTAGTGATTACCGTACATCCCGATGATGCGGAGCTAGGATGTTCGGGTACCATTTTAAAACATGTTGCACTTGGCAAAAAAGTGGGTGTTGTTGATTTAACACGAGGTGAATTGGGAACGCGCGGCACTGTTGAAAGTAGGGCGGAGGAGGCTGCCGAATCAAGTGCGTTGCTTGGATTGAGCATAAGAGAGAATTTAGGTTTGCGGGATGGCTTTTTTAAAAATGAGGAATATGAGCAGTTGGAACTAATTAAAGCGATCAGGAAATACCAGCCTGAGATTATTATTGGGAATGCACTTTATGATCGCCATCCCGACCACGGTCGAGCAGGCGAATTAATAAATGATAGTTGTTTTTTGTCCGGGTTACGTCGAATTGAAACGAAATCGGGGGAAAGCTATCAGGCTCCGCATCGTCCGAGACTTCTTTTGCAGCTCATCCAAGATCAGTATATTAAACCCGATATTGTTGTAGATGTGAGCGATTACTGGGATAAAAAACTTGCAAGTATCCGTGCCTTTAAGTCTCAATTTTTTAACGAAAATTATGATACCGAAGAACCCCAGACGTATATATCCAATCCAGCATTTTTGAAAGTGATTGAGGCGAGAGCAATCGAATATGGCAAATATATCGGTGCTAAATATGCAGAAGGTTTTACATGCAGGAGATTGTTGGGTGTTGATAATCTTTTCGATTTGCGTTAGATCCTTAACTTTATTCTTTGCCGACAACTCTTCGCGTTAAACAGTTCGGTGTGTATTTTGTTATCATCTTTAAAAACTGGAAATATGTCAAACACGTTCACTAAAATAAAGCAGGCTTTTAACCTCTTCAAACATATCGACTTCGATCAGTTGTCAAGGATTGCACAGAAAGTCGATCTTGCCAAAGTAATGGATGGCTTTTCGAGGCTGGACGATAACCAATTGAAAGGATTGTTAAAGATGATGGATGGCGGTTCAAAAAAGAGAGACTTGCCTCCGATTAATGGGGATTTTTATGAACTGAGCGAACGGTTAAGCGTTGAGGATCGCGCTCTGCAGCTTCAAATTCGCGAATTTATGGAACGTGAAGTGAAACCATTGGTCAATAAATACTGGTTGCATGACGAGTTTCCGTTTGAATTGATACCTAAATTTGGTGAATTAGGTTTGGCAGGTATCACATATGATGGTTATGGCTGTCCCAACAAGTCATTTCTCATGGAGGGTGTGTTGGCGATGGAAATGGCCCGTGTAGATGCCTCTATTGCTACCTTTTTTGGTGTCCAAAGTGGTTTGGCGATGGGTTCAATTTATCTATGTGGCTCAGAAGAACAAAAGCAGGAGTGGTTACCTCAAATGAACAAAATGCAAAAAATAGGTGCGTTTGGATTAACAGAACCGGAAGTTGGTTCAGGAGCGGCCGGTGGTTTGACCACTACCTGTAAACGAACGGCAAGAGGATGGCTGCTAAACGGTCAAAAAAAGTGGATTGGTAATGCCACCTTTGCGGATCTGATCGTAATATGGGCCCGTGACCTTGATGATGGACAGGTAAAAGGTTTTATTTTAAAGAAAGATACACCTGGGTTTTTCGTTGAAAAAATAAAGGGGAAAATGGCGCTACGGATTGTTCAAAACGGCCTAATAACATTAAAAGATTGCTTGATTGAAGAAAAAGATCGGCTGCCACAGGCTAATTCGTTTAAAGACACCGCGAATGTACTGCGTATGACACGTGCAGGTGTGGCTTGGATGGCTGTTGGATGTGCTCGGGGAGCTTATGAAAGTGCGTTGGATTATACGCGGAAAAGAAAACAGTTTGGTAAACCCATAGCCTCTTTTCAATTAATACAGAATCATTTGGTAGAGATGCTTTCTAATTTGACGGCTATGCAAACGCTGGTTTTTCGACTATCCGAATTGCAGGATGCAGGACAATTAAAAGACGAACACGCTTCATTGGCAAAAGTCTTTTGTTCACTGAGGACGCGCGACATTGTGAGTCAGGCTCGCGAGGTAATGGGAGGGAACGGTATTCTCTTAGAACATGATGTAGCCCGTTTTGTTGCCGATGCAGAAGCAATCTACTCTTACGAGGGGACCAAAGAAATTAATTCGCTTATTGTTGGGCGAGCAATTACCGGTATGAGCGCATTCGTTTAACGTTTTTACTTATTACGTATTAAAAAATCCAGTGTATTAACACCGTCGGCATAATCGTTCAGTGCGGGCTGCTGACTGTGGCCCAAAGGAAAAGAAGGGGCGATGGTGAATAATTTTCTGTTGCTTACAATGCATTGTATTTCCTCGTTCCGCTTATCTAACTGCGCGGTCAAACCTTCTATATTATCGTAATATTCATAATAAAGCACCGCTAATGGAGACGCTAGACGTTCATCTTCTTTGAGCAGCAGGAATCCATTATCATAATGCTTGTCGCCATTCACCAGATAAATGGATTTATTATAGTCGTAGTTATTGTGGTATTTAAAGTGATTGATCATGTTGTTGAAAGCCTCGATTGCTTCAAAAAAACAACTAATTTCATAGTCTTTTGGGAAATAAAGTTTCGATACATTTCTACATCCCAAACCGTAATAGTCAAAGAGATCATGACCAATAGGTTCCAACTCAGCTTTGGTTTCGTCTCCCCAAATAATTGCTACGCTATTTCTATTTTTTCTAATGATATGGGGTACGTTCTTGAAATAATACTCAAAATAACGAGCGGTGTTATTGCTCCCGGTCGCAATAATCAAGTCGAAATTTTGAAGTCGATCGACAAAAGTAATTCGCTCTTCAAACGCAGGTTCAAATTCAATTAACTTGTTCAATAAGTGAGGTGTCAAATGCTTGTCATCAGAAGAAAGCTTTATTTGTACATTAAGACCCGCAATAAGTACTGATAATACATCGTGAAAACCAACCAAAGGAATGTTCCCCGCCAGTACGAGCCCTACCGTCTTATCCACAAGGGAGTCAATTTCAGGTAGATAGGGCTGTATCCACGTTGTTAAGGTAGATTCAGTTAAGTTTTTTGCGATAGCGTCTATTGCCTTTTTTGTATTGGCGGGTGTGAACCAGCTATTGTGACGTCCTGCGAGTTCAATAAGTGCATGTAAATCATTCGGCTCCGAGCTTAAGTAGTGACCTAAAGCACAGAAAGCTGCGATACGTTGATGGCTTGTCAAATTGTAATTCTTCAAGGGGGAAAAACTATTTAAATGTTATATTTGCAATAAAAATACTACCATATTTAACAAAAATCTACTAAATTTGTAGTTTATTGTTGAAGAAGTAATATTTGCAAAAATAAAGTATAAACGGATTTTTTAAGAAGATAATGGCAATTAAAATTACTGACGAGTGTATAAACTGCGGAGCTTGTGAACCGGAATGCCCTAACAATGCGATATACGATGCAGGTATGGCATGGCGTTTTTCTGATGGAACCGAGCTGCAGGGTGTGATTGATTTTGGAGATGGCACTACGCTAGATGCTGATGAAGCGCAAGAAGCTTTGTCAGACGAAATTTACTATATAGTATCCGATAAGTGTACAGAATGTGTTGGTTTTCATGATGAACCACAATGTGCAGCCGTATGCCCTGTAGATTGTTGTGTAGATGATGAGGATGTACGTGAAACACAGGAAGAATTACTAGCCAAAAAAGCGTGGCTTCATGCAGAAGGTTAGGCATAAATTGAGAAAGAGCAGGGAAATAGTTTTTACGACCTGCTCTTTGTGAATTTTTTTTCTAATCTTCGTCTTTATAGGGGACGATTACGACCGGGCAAATAGCGTGTCTCGCAACCCCCTCAGATACACTTCCCGAAATAAAATGATCGAATCCTGTTCGTCCATGAGTTCCAAGTACAATGAGGTCTGCCTGCCATTCATTAGCGGCTTCCAATATCTCCTTTCGCGCTTGGCCCAATCTACTAATCTTTGTTACGTTTTGTTCGCCATTTGGCCAAAGCGTAGCTAATCTACTTAATAGATCTGCTGAAGCTTGTTCCTGAACTTCATTGATTTCAGGTATATATACCGGATTGACACCCATTATTGGGTCTACAGCGCCATAAGTGCTACTTGTTGGTGGATCTATAACATGCACCAAAGCTACCTGACCATTGAAAGCCTGCGCCAAATGATAACCATAACGAACCGCTTTTTCAGAATATTTACTGTCTTCAACGGCAATTAAAATGCGCTGTGTTCTTATTATTGATGGTGAATCTGCCATAGTTCTTTTTATCTTGTTAAAGTATAACACTTAATATAGATGAAAGTTTTTTAAGTGCTGATCATACATAAAAACTGATTGTATAGTAGATGCATTTTATCTAAGTTTGTATTAACAATGATTTGTGTGTACCATGGTGTATGGAATTTGTAACTTACCCGTCATCCCTGTCCGGGCTGACGTCGGTAACAAAAGCGAAATTGTTTCTCAATTACTGTTTGGCGAAGTTTTTGAAGTGCTAGATAAAAAAGCTGAGTACCTATATGTAAAAATGGGATACGATGATTATGAGGGATGGATTGATAGCAGGCAACAGACTTCACTGTCTGTAGATGATTTTAACGTGATCAAAAATGAAGAACAGCATATAGCCGACTTATCTACACATGCAATGTTGCTTAAGTTGGGTAAGGAAGAAAGTCTTCATTTGCTGCCGGGGAGTAACTTGCCTTTTTTGGATAATGACAGCTTCAGTATCAACGAGACAGATTATCTTTTCTTAGGTTTATCCCGACTACCTGATTTAGAAGACTTTGAACAAGAAGCAGAAGATGTGCTTAGATTTTACCTAAACGCCCCATATCTATGGGGAGGTAGATCTGTTTTTGGAATAGATTGTTCAGGATACGTGCAATTATTTTATAAACATTTCGGTGTTCGTTTAAAAAGAGACGCTTGGCAGCAGGCAAAACAAGGAAAGGTTATTGACTTTCTTCAAGAAAGCAAATTAGGAGATTTAGCCTTTTTTGATAATGAGGAGGGGGAAATTATTCATGTTGGGATTTTACTAAACGAATCGGAAATTATCCATGCATCTGGTAGGGTAAGAATTGATCAGATTGATAATACCGGGATATTTTCAAGAGAGCTCGATAAGTATACACACAAGCTTAGAATCGTTAAAAGACTTGTATAAGCTAGCTGGAACAAACCAGCCAGCTAGCCTTTATCGTGTTAGTGATAGCCCAATATCTTTAATACTTGTTTAGAATTTTGCTCTTCACCGAACACTTCAAAGTTGAAAGTTTCATCTCTATTTCGGCGGATAATAACATGCTTAGGAGAGGGGAGTAAGCAATGGTGTATGCCTCCATAGCCACTTAATACTTCTTGGTAAGCACCTGTATGAAAGAATCCTAAATATTGTACTTTTCTTGTTTTGGGCATGAATACATTGTTCATATGGGCTTCCTGATTGTAGTAATCTTGTCCGTCACAGGTAATGCCTCCTAAGTTCACCCGTTCATATTCCGAATCCCAGTTATTTATCGGCAAAAGAATATATTTTTGATTCAGTGCCCATACGTCTGGTAAATTTGTAATAAAAGATCCGTCAAGCATTAGCCATTTTTCGCGATCATTTTGCTGTTTTCTTCCCAATACTTTATAGAGGATACCTGAAGCTTCAGCGACGGTATATTTACCAAATTCAGTGATGATATCCGGTTCCATTACTTCATGTAATGCACAAATCTCCTTGATTCGATTGACAATTTCGTTAACCATGTATTCATAATCAAAATCGTGCACTAATGAATCTTTAAATGGCATACCACCGCCGATATCTAGCGTGTCCAAATCAGGATTTATTTTTTTGAACTTGCAATAAAGTGTTACATATTTTTCTAGCTCATTCCAATAATAAGGTGTATCGGAGATGCCGGAGTTAATGAAAAAATGTAGTAATTTCACTTTGAAGTTGGGGTTGGATACAACCTTGTTATTATAAAAATCGATTACATCCTCCATACGGATACCTAACCTGGATGTATAAAATTGGGAGTCGGGCTGCTCTTCTGCTGCAATCCGAATACCAAGATTGCAAGGCTCGTCAAGCTCGACTTCATCATCATAGAGGTTAAATTCTTCCTTATTATCTAGAACAGGTATAATGTTTTTAAAGCCGTCATGGAGCATGTCAACAATATATTGTTTATATTGAAAAGTCTTAAACCCATTACAAATGACGGTAATATCCTTTGCAACGACTCCCTTTTTTTCTAAAGCATCGATCATAGGCATATCGAAAGCTGAAGATGTTTCTAAGTGGATATCGTTTTTAAGGGCTTCTTCTACCACATGTCTGAAATGTGAACTCTTTGTACAATAACAGTATTTGTAGGACCCGCGATAATTGTTTTTCAAAATAGCCGTTTGAAAGAGGATTTTAGCCTGTTGGATCTTTTTACTGATGATAGGTAGATAGGTAAATCTTAGCGGCGTTCCGTAAGTTTCTATCATTTCCATTAAATTCAGATCGTGAAAGTATAGTTCATCATCAATGATGTCAAATCCGTCTTGCGGAAAACCAACACTTAGGTCAAGAAATTCCTGATAGCTTTGCATTTATCTTCGTTAAAAATTTTTGCAAAAATGTAATTTTAAATCGATATATAGCATCAGATTTTTATAAAATTGATGTCAAGAAAATAAGAAATCTTTTACGCTATGACGCGGGACGTTTTTTTAGAGGCAAAAATATTTCTGCGATCATGCATCTGGCACTTCCTCCACCATTTTTTTCAATGACATCAAGGGGGGAATAAAGCAACTGCGCATGTTTTTCCAGGCATTTCAACTGTTTTTTATTCAGCGATAAATATGCTTGTTCAGACATAACTAACAGCGGTTGATCGTATTTGTTTTTTATTTGTAACATGTTGCCGGCGAAATGTTCCATTTGGTCAAAGGATATATTTATGATCTCTTTTCCATGTCGTCTCAAATTTTTTATCAGTCGATCCTTCTCACTAACAGATTTTATCGCTTCGCCACAAATAACGGTGAAGTTGTCGCCCATACACATCATCACGTTGGTATGATAGATTGGAAATCCTTTTCTATCCTGTGCTTTAAAATATAATGGATTGTACCCTAGATTTTTACAGAATTCATATAAAATTTTAGTGGAACTTCTTGCAGATGTACACATGTAAGTAACACGGTTTTGTCGATCCAATATCATACTGCCCGTGCCCTCCAAGAAAAGATCTTTCTGCTCAAAATAAGTCAGGTCAACGGTGTTTTTTAACTCATATTTATTCGAAAGTATGTCGATGATGTCTTGCCTTCTTTCTTTTCTACGATTTTTGGAAAACATTGGATAAAGTACGATCGATCCATCTTCGTGAAAAGATATCCAGTTGTTTGGAAAAATTGAATCAGGTGTATAGGTCTCCAATGTGTCTTCAAAAACCTGTACGTTAACGTTGTTATTTTCCAATAGGGCAAGCATTTTGTCAAATTGGATCAAGGCAAGCTTCTGCACATCAATGTCCTTTGTCGCTTGCTGAAATCTGTTGTTAACAGCTGTCTCTTCATTGTATTTGAAGTTCACAGGCTTAATCATCATAATATGACTTGTGAGGCTCATGAAGTATCTAATCAATATGATCTCTTAATAAAGGTAAACTCATGCAGTGGAAGCCACCACGTGCTCTTGACAACTCTGCCGAAGGTAGGAGAATGAGCGTATCTTTTATTTCATTTATATTCAGTGTTTTACAGTCTAGCTCTTTTAGAAGTGTGGCAACATCTTTAATCTGAAAACCTTTTTCCAAAAAAGCTTGAATCGTTTTGTCATTCCGATCATAACCAAGCACTACGCCTTCTTTTAAAGCAAGTAAATTGCAGGAGTCTGTCCATTGTTCTCGAGCATCGAAGGGAAAGATATTGTTACCACTATAAATAAACTGTGTTTCCTCTGTACTGTTCAGGTCATTTTTACTTATATCATTCAGGAGTTCTTCTAGCGATAAAAAGCGCTTGGGCTTTTGGCTTTTATCACTATAAAATTGAATAATTTCCATTGTTTGCTGTTCAGGTGTTGTGAAGAAGTTAAGTGGTTCGTCCTTATTTGGTGCTGGTTTAGCGACCGATGCCAACAGTGTCCACACATTACGTTTTACTTGTGTAAAGATTGTGTCTATATGCATAAAGTCACGTTTTGCCGGAATCTTAACAATGGTTATCTTCTTCACAACTCCGTGTTCGAAAAGCAATTTGACTGCTTCGTTAGCCCCGTGGGGGGAGGTGCGTTCACTGCAACCAATGAGTACATGCTGCGGACTCACGACCATAACGTCACCGCCCTCTAATGTAGCGCGTTGCTCTTCGTCTTCACCGGGGCGAAGGAAATGTTGGATGGGGTCAGGAATCTCGAGAATAGTTTCTTGAAAATCCTTGAAAATCGCATGGTTAAAAAATATATACCGCATAATCATGCTTTCACGACCTCGTGCTTTTTTTGCGGGCTTGTTTAGCAAAATAAAATGGTTGATAACAATACCCAAATCGCGCGTGAAAATAAGATTGGGAATAGGAGCGAAAATCATGTGCTCGTCGTCGAGCGAGCCGGATAGAATGATTTTTGCCAATTTAACGGCGTCTTTTTTTGATAAGATTTGTTGCAACCGATAATTGCATCCCTCAATAGCGCAAACCGCCGCAACGAGATTGGCTTTGATAGAAGGGTTTCGTAATATATCAGCCAGCAGCGACTGTACTTCAATTACCTTGTCAGAGCGATGAAATCCGCTTGCATCTGGTTTGAAAAACGCTCGATCTTGCTCGGGTTCGTCAATGTATTGCAACTTTCCTTTTATCTTTTCCGCATCTAAAAAGTATAACAATAGCTTTATATAATAATCATATTCTCCTCTTCTCAAAGTATTTAAATGTACGATGTCTTCAAAAAGCCAATCTTGGGCCTTCGATGGGACTACTTGCCCTAACCCGCTATCCGGGCTATGGACGAGTAATTTGCGGAGTGTGCCAATTTCCGAATTGACGTTAATAAGTGGTTTCATGTGTGATTTATATGAATCGGTTCGTATACAGGTCATGGATATTTAATATCTCAGACCGGAAATGCATACATGTAGCTCGCTATAGTGTGCATTTCTGCAAATTAGGGTTTATTTTTTAAATATAAAATTCCGATATTTTCTCTAAGTTTGGCCCATGAATTTTATTGCATCATTAACTATTCAGGCTGTAAAAGAATTATATCAAGTAAATATTGAAGAAAATTCTGTTAACTTGCAGGAAACCAGGAAAGAATTTGAAGGACAAATTACAATTGTAACGTTTCCGTTTACCAAATATTCTAAGAAGTCTCCCGAACAAACGGGTAGTGAAATTGGTGAGTATTTGATTTCTCATGCAGCTGAAGTAGGGTCATATAACGTAATTAAGGGATTTTTAAATTTGAGTTTGACCAATTCTTTTTGGCTACAACTCCTTGATAGAACAATTTTGAAGCCTCATTTTGGAACGATTCCAAAAAATGGAAAACGCGTTATGGTTGAGTATTCTTCTCCGAATACCAACAAACCACTACATTTAGGACATGTGCGAAACAATTTACTTGGTTTTTCAGTTGCTGCAATCCTTGAAGCTGCAGGTTATGAGGTTATAAAAACGAATCTGGTTAACGACCGAGGTATCCACATATGCAAGTCGATGCTAGCCTGGCAAAAATTCGGTAAAGGTGAGACCCCTGAATCTGCTGGATTAAAAGGTGATAAGCTTGTTGGTAATTATTATGTGCTTTTTGATAAAGAATATAAAAAGGAAGTAGATGCGCTAAAAACGGTTGGGAAAAATGATGAAGAGGCTAAGAGAGAAGCACCTCTTATGTTGGAGGCGCAAGAAATGCTTCGTAAATGGGAGGCAGGAGATGAGGGAGTAATGGATTTGTGGCGACGGATGAATGGTTGGGTTTACGATGGTTTCGAAGAGACTTATGAAAAAATGGGAATAACGTTTGATAAAGTCTACTATGAATCCAACACGTATCTCCTGGGAAAGGATATTATTGAAGAAGGTTTATCAAAGGGTGTGTTTTTTAGAAAGGAAGATAATTCTGTTTGGATCGACCTAACTGCTGACGGTCTAGATCAGAAACTTGTTTTACGGGGCGACGGCACCTCTGTTTATATTACACAGGACCTAGGTACCGCACAGTTGAAATACGATGATTATCGCATGGACAATTCCATTTACGTAGTCGGTAATGAGCAAGATTACCATTTTAAAGTACTATTTCTGATTTTGAAGAAATTGGGTAAATCGTGGGCTGAAGGCCTTTATCATCTTTCGTATGGTATGGTAGACTTGCCTTCAGGGAAAATGAAATCGAGGGAAGGGACGGTAGTGGATGCAGACGATTTGATGGCGGAGATGATTGACACGGCGAAATTAAGGACCGAAGAGCTGGGCAAGGTAGATGATTTTTCGACCGCAGAAAAAAGTATTTTATATGAAATGATTGGTTTGGGTGCTTTGAAGTATTTTCTTTTAAAGGTAGAGCCAAAGAAGCGATTGCTCTTCGATCCAAATGAATCAATCGATTTCCAAGGACATACAGGGCCGTTTATCCAATATACACATGCGCGTATAAAATCGGTTTTATCGAAAGGAGCTTATGGTAATACACCATTTAATGTGCAGCCGTTAAGTTTAGCAATATCAGAGCGTGATCTAATCAAGGAACTGGCGAAATTCACGGACATCATTAAAACAGCGGCAGCCGATTACAGCCCCGCGGTGATTGCTAATTATGTCTACGAAGTTGCAAAACTGTATAATAAATTCTACCACGAAGTATCTATTCTAAAAGCAGATGATATGGGTCTTAAAGAGTTCAGACTCAATCTGTCAGCAGCCACAGCGGGTGTTATACAAAAAGGAATGAACTTATTGGGAATCCAGGTCCCCGAACGTATGTAATGATCAATTTGTATTTAGGACTAACAAAACCGAAGATTTATTGTTGTTTCGTTAGTCCCTTACATACATATGATCCTAATTTTATCAATACTTGTTGTTTTAAGTTTTATATTCTTATTCTTTTACAAGTGCCAACCTGGCATCTTGGGCGGACTTGGCGTGTTGCTTGTGTTTGGCATATTCGCCTATTTCTGCACCTATATCCAAGCGATTATTCGCGGTGACAACGTGGCAGAAATGGTCTCCTGGGTACCTGAACTTCGTGTGAATATCCGTTTTTATTTAGATGGATTAAGCTTGTTCTTTGCTTTACTCATTAGTCTTTTTGGTTTTTTTATTCTTTTATATTCTATAGGATACATGCGAGGGAAATTGATGGCTAATCGCTATTTCTTTTACCTGATCCTATTTCTGACTTCAATGACAGGGCTTGTCCTTTCCGATCACTTGATTTTACTTTATGTGTTTTGGGAGATGACGAGTATATCGTCTTATTTTTTAATTACTTATAATAGTCACAAAAAGAAAGCACGCAATGCTGCTCTACAGGCTTTATTGGTTACAAACTTAGGAGGTCTCGCACTTTTTGCAGGATTACTGCTTCTTGGCCATCAATATGATAGCTTTTATCTGTCGACAATCGTTAGCAAGGCACCGGGTTTAACGGGTATGAACGCAGTCATATTGCTGATTTTGATCGGATGCTTTACCAAGTCGGCCCAATTTCCTTTTCATTTTTGGCTTCCGAATGCAATGGAAGCCCCCAGTCCTGTCAGCGCCTACCTCCATTCGGCCACGATGGTGAAGGCAGGTGTATTTCTCCTACTGCGTCTAAACCCTATTTTTTCAACAGATTTGTTGTGGCAGTCCGTTTTGTTGCTTATTGGGTCAATCACGATGCTATTAGGAGCTATTAATGCTATCAAGGCCTTCGATTTGAAGAGTATATTGGCTTCAATAACAATTAGTACGCTAGGGGTGCTAGTTGCGCTGATAGGTATTGGTACGGAGCGGGCATTGCAAGGGGCAATACTCTATCTAACTGTACATGCGCTTTATAAAGCTGTTTTATTCCTTGTTGCGGGCAATGTAGATAAACAAGTAGGCACAAGAGATGTAAGAAAGTTGTCCGGTTTATATCGACACATGCCGTTGACTGGATTAGCTACTTTATTAGCAGGATTAGCGCTTGCTGGTCTGCCGCCAGTGTTAGGTTTTGTTGTGAAGGAGCAATTGTATGGGGCTTTATTAGGAGATTTTTGGTATATGCGTGCATTCCTGACTGTTTTTGTTCTCACCAATGCAATCTATTTTATGCTGGCGATAAAATTATCCTACGGACTCTTCTTTGGTAAATCAGTTTTGCCTCAAGGAATCAAAGAGGTGTCTGTCATCATGTGGGTGCCACCCGTACTGCTGGCGGTCATCGGGCTTGGTTTAGGGCTAATTGGTGTTTATTTGGAAGCGTTTTTTACCGCCGTTAGTAAGGTAACAATGAATGGGTCCGGTGTGGAGGAAATCGACCTATCGTTTTGGCATGGGGTTAATATCGCCTTTATCCTAAGTATTCTAACTTGGTTAGCGGGCTTGATTTTTTATATAGCAGGGGGGCGGTTTAAGCAAAAGGCTCGTAAAGTTCGTTCCTTTTCTTTTGATCGTATGTATCAGGTGATCTTATTTCGTTTACAATCATTTGCCTTGTTGGTAACCCGGTTTTTTCAGCATGGGTTTTTGACTCGTTATTTAAAGGTGATATTCATCCTGCTTATTATTTTGCTGAGTTCGATGTATATAGAAGGACAACTTTTTTCCGAAATTCATTTTGATATTAAGAGAGGTACTTTCTCCGAGGTTTATGGATTTTTTCCTTTACTTCTTATTTTTACGGGTACGGTGTTCATTTTGAGGACTTCCTCACGTTTACGTATTTTGGTTTGTTTGAGTCTTGTCGGATATGGGATTGCTTTGTTTTACGCGGTATTTAGCGCTCCCGATGTTTCGATGACACAATTTTTGGTGGAGACGATAACTTTGGTGATTTTTACCATTGTGTTGAACCGATTGCCAAAAAGCGCCACCTTCCCGTTAGAGCCGCGAAAAATTTTAATAACCGGTGTTTCCATTGCGTTTGGTATTATCATGACTTTTATTCTGATAAGTGTGCAACAATATCCCTTAAATCCCGCACTGAAAGATTTTTATATTCAAAATAGCATTCCACGCGGGCACGGTGAAAATGTGGTAAATGTCATGCTTGTTGATTTTAGGGCATTCGATACCTTTGGCGAAATGGTTGTGTTAAGTATGACGGCATTAGGTGTTGTTGCACTTATTAACTTAAAATCAAAGGAGCGTAAGCTATGAGAACCACGATTTTGCAAGCTGCAGTTAAAGTATTGATGCCAATCTTTTTAATCTATTCGTTATACTTGTTATTTAGGGGGCATGACAGTCCAGGTGGTGGTTTTATAGCTGCTCTTGTATTGTCAATCGGACTGATTTTTCACATGATTGCTTTTGGGGTATCAACAACCCAGCGTACATATAAAATTGATACAATGATTTTAACGGCAGGCGGTTTGCTGCTCAGCTTTGTTTCCGCTACCTTATCGATATTCCTGGCTGGTGGTTTTTTTTATGCACTCTGGAGTGATATTAATATAAAGGGTATAGGAACAATAAGTTCAGTTCTATTATTTGATGTAGGAGTTTATATGGCGGTAACCGGAGCTATATTAAAAATTGCTTTTGCCATTTTTAAAAAATAAGAATATGATCATAGGTATTTCAATTTTGATCGGTTTTTTGTTCGCAGCAGGTGTCTATCTGTTGCTGCATAAAAGTTTTATGAAACTGATTACGGGGGTGATTCTGTTTGGAAACGCTTGCAATCTTTTTTTATTGGTTGCAGGTGGTTTGATAGACAGCCATCCAGCTTTTGTTTCGAAAGAACAAGGTGCTGTACCCATAGATGGTATGGCTGACCCCGTTCCTCAAGCTTTTATTCTTACAGCTATAGTGATCAGTTTGGGTGTTCAGGCGTTTGTAATTGTGTTGCTCAAAAGAATCTATCAAACCAGTCATACTAATAATTTAGATGCTTTAACGGATACAGATGATGTTTAACACCGGTTCTGTTTACTATATGATCGTCCCACTGTTAAGCTTCATGTTGGGAGGAACGCTGTGTTTATTATTTTACAAACAAGTGAAGGTACAGCGGGGTGTTGTTTTGGCTTCGAGCCTAATTGCTTTGATCGGAGGCGTTAAGCTGGTAGGGATATTAGCGCATGACGAATACGTAACAATGCAGGTTGGTGGATGGGAAGCTCCGTACGGTATTACGTTACTTGCGGATCGATTTGCCGGTTTGATGATAACTATGACAGCCTTGCTTTCGGTTAGTGCTGCTCTATTTTCTTTTTCTAACGTTATGAATACGAAAAAGAAACAAATCGGTTTCTACCCGGCTTTTATGTTTATGTTGGCCGGTATAACGGGGGCCTTTTTGACGGGAGACTTGTTTAACTTGTATGTGTGGTTCGAAGTAATGTTGATATCGTCGTTTGTGCTTATAACGTTAGGTAGTAGAAGGGATCAATTACAAGGGGGAATTAAATATGTGATTATTAATTTTATTGCTTCCTCCTTCCTGTTACTGGCTATCGGCATACTTTATGGTACAACCGGTAGTACAAATCTTGCTGCATTGGCTGAAAGTTTGCGAGACCCCGCTCTTCAAGCTGTGACACAACTTGCGGCTATTTTATTATTGGTAAGTTTTGGAATTAAAGCTGCCTTATTTCCGTTTTATTTTTGGTTACCGGCTTCCTACCATACATCGCCTATAGCCGTTACGGCGATTATTGCCGGTTTGTTAACAAAGGTGGGTGTATATACCATGATCCGAACCTTTACGCTCCTATTTCCTCTTCATCAATATCGATATTTACAGGATTTTATGCTGATTAGCTCCTGTCTTACGATGCTGGTTGGTGTGCTTGGAGCTATTGCTCAACAGGATATAAGAAAAGTGTTGGCCTATAACTTAATCAGTAAAATAGGATTTATACTCTATGGTCTAGCCATATATACCTCTGCGGCCATCGCTGGAGCTATTTTTTATACTTTGCACCATATGCTTGTTAAAACTAATCTCTTTTTTACAGCGGGTATTATAGGAAAAGTAACGGGTTCTTATCGGATGAAAGAGATCAGTGGGCTATACGATCACTTTCCTTGTTTGTCTTTTCTCTTTTTTATCCTTATACTGGCACTGGTTGGAATACCGCCATTCTCGGGTTTTTGGGCTAAGCTTATGTTGGTTGATGCAGGATTGCTAGCACATGAATATCGATCCGTTGCTCTATTGTTAATAACAAGTTTATTAACCTTATACTCGATGATACGCATTTGGAAAAAATGTTTCTTAACAAAACTTGATGTTAAATCGCAACAATTAATCCCGGAACGTGTTTTTCTAAAACAATATTATCATGTATATGTGGCCAGCATTTTTTTGTTTTTTGTAACCTTATGGATTAGTTTTAATCCGTCTTGGCTAATCGAGTATACACAAAAGGCTGCGGAACAAATATTGATGCCTAGCAGCTATATTAAGGCTGTGATGCAGCGATGAATTTATTAACATGGGAAACAACGTATGAATTCCTTAATAAAGATGATATGGTGATTTTATTTGTTATACATCTGCTATTCAGCTTTTATGGAAGCTATTTGGTGCTTGAAAAAATTTCCTTTGTACCTGAGACAGCAGGAGGCGCCGTATTTGCTTTCCTTTTTTTCTATACCATGTTTTGGTTGGTATTGTCTGTCTTTCACCGTCGTTATTTTACGTTGGTGATTCAATTAATGCGCTTGCTGAGATATTTTATAAAAGAATTTGTCCGCTCCAACGTGCGGCTAACAAAAGAAATTATTACACCAAGAATTAACATACAACCGGCCGTGGTAAAGGTGCCTTTAACACTTCAGTCCGATATGGATGTGATGATTCTTACTAATATTTCAAATCTTACTCCGGGCACTTTGATTGTTGGGATTTCTGAAGATAAACGGTATTTATTTGTGCATACCATTTACTTGGAAGGTGGATCGTTGTCAAGCTTCAAGTACCATATGCAGGAGGGATTTGAAAAGAAATTGCTTCAGATTACCGCCCTATCCAAAGATGTCAAAATACCCCGGGCCGCCTCAAAGATGAGCGACAAGTCCAAAGAAATAAATAAAACGAAAAAACGATGACTATTTTTTCATACATCTTACTGTTTTGTGTCTGCTTACTAGCACTTTCTGTATTATTGGCATTATATCGATTTATTGTCGGGCCGAGTGTGGCAGATCGACTATCTGCTTTAGATCTGATAGCTGCCTATTTAATTGGCTTATTAGTAATATATGTAATGTACACGGATAAGCTCATCTTTTTTGATGTTGCCTTAGTTTTTTCGCTGATCGCATTTCTAGGGGCAATATCGTTTGCCTATTACCTTGTAAATCAAAAAAAACATGAATGATTTAACGTTGCTTATAAGCGCTTTCTTAATTGTACTTGGCTCCCTAACGATGTTTGTTTCAGCAATCGGTTTATTGCGGTTACCCGACTTTTATAGTAGACTGTCAGCTGTTACAAAGAACTCAACACTTGGCGTACTTTTGATTATAACTGCAGCTGTATTTTATTTTAATAATATCGAAGTATTATTAAAAGGGCTTGGTATTATGTTCTTTATAGCGTTAACTGCACCAACAGCGGCCTATGTAATAGCGAAAGCCGCTATTCATATAAATGTGCCCTTTTGGGATAAAACAGATTTGGAAGATTTTCAGGATCAGGATAAGAACCGCTCAAATAATGATACCAATAGTTGACATTTTGCTTTTTCAATCGTCTTGATTACGAGTAGAAGTGGAACAGTTTTATATATCTTGCAATTTAAAGGTCCTGTCCAACCTTATCCCTTTTTCGGTTTGTTTAAGTGTGCAACATTCTATTAATGGATCGTGTTCTAAAAACAAAATATAGTTATTCACTAAAGCCTCCTCCAATATCGCTTTTTTCTCTTGCAACGTTTTTAAGGGAAACATATCGTACGACATGACATAAGGTATGGGGATATGCCCAACAGACGGCAATAAATCGGCCATATAAAGAATTGTTCTCCCCTTATAATTAATTTGGGGTAACATCATAGCTTCTGTATGGCCATAAACAAATCGAATCTGAATTGCTTCTATAAAATATACCCCGTTGTTTTCATCAATAAATTGCAGTTTGCCGGCATCTTGAAGTGGTAAAATATTTTCTTTCAAAAACGAAGCCCGTTCTCTATCATTTGGATGAATTGCCCATTCCCAATGTTTCTGGTTCGTCCAATATATCGCATTTTCAAAAGCAGGTATAAGTTCGTTCCCCTGCTTTTCAATGGCGCCACCAACATGATCAAAATGAAGATGGGTCAAAAGCACGTCGGTGATATCGCTTTTTTGAAAGCCATGTTTTGCCAAAGAATCATCGATTTTGCATCCGTGGGGCTGATAATGACTGAAGAACTTGGCGTCTTGTTTATTGCCCAAACCAGTATCTATCAAAATTAATCGATCGGCTGTTTCGATTAATAAAAGTCGAGCTGCCCAAGTACATAAGTTGTTTTCATCCGATGGGTTTGTGCGCTGCCATATGCTTTTTGGTACCACTCCAAACATGGCGCCGCCATCCAATTTAAATAACCCCGCATCAATGGTGTATAGATTCATGATCCTTCCCGTTTGTGTTTCTTCGATGGCTGAATATAGTAAAAAAAATTAAATGAAAAGTTAAATATGAGTTCTGATGCAGCTTATTTTTCTTATTTTTTGTTATAAAGATGGCTATCTCTGTTTTTTTTTGCTGTTATGTTAAATTCAGTATGGTTTTTTGAATGTTTTTTATTAAAATTTTAATAAAAATATGATGGAATTTCTTTTATATAAGTACTTATGTATTAAGTGAATATAACGTATAAATTGAAAGTGTATCTTGTACAAGATGTTGATTATTAGTGATTTTGTGATTTTTTTAATCTCTTTTAATACGTAGTTTTGACCTAAAATTCAACAAAACAAGTTAATATGAACTCTACTATTTCTAACTCGCTGGATTTAGGAAATCAAAAAATTTACCCAAAGGGAAAAATATTTTATCAATTACCAGTTCCAACATTAATTGAACATGCAATCCTAAACCAAGAAGGAGTGTTAACAGATTGCGGTGCATTGGCTGCAGATACGGGGAAATTTACAGGTCGATCGCCCAAGGATCGTTATATAATATATGATGATAAAACAAGAGATACAATTTGGTGGGGAGATATTAATCAAGCGTTGGAACCAAAGTATTACGAGCGGTTGTCGGCAAAAATGCGGGACTATATAACGCATATAAATCTTTATGTACGTGATGGGTATGTTTGCGCGGAAAAAAAACATCGTTTGACACTAAGAGTGATTACAGAATCCGCTTATCAAAATATTTTTGCACATCACTTATTTATGAGACCATCTTTGGAGGAAAAGCTGTCATCCATTGATTGGACGATCCTGGCGATTCCTAGTTTCGAAGCTGATCCCGCTATTGATGGCGTTAAAAATAAGAATTTTGTGATCATTAATTTTACGGAACGAGTCGTACTTATTGGGGGGACCGGCTATACCGGAGAAATTAAGAAAAGCATATTTTCCATTCTAAATTACCTTTTACCAATCGAAAAAGGCATTTTATCGATGCATTGTTCCGCGAATGTTGGTAACGAAGGTGGAGATACCGCATTGTTTTTTGGTTTATCGGGTACGGGTAAGACAACCTTGTCGGCTGACGAAAAGCGAATGTTGGTAGGAGATGATGAGCATGGGTGGAGCGACGAGCTTATATTCAACTTTGAAGGTGGTTGTTATGCCAAATGCGTTGGTTTAACAGAAGAAAAGGAACCACAGATTTTTAATGCAATTAGATTTGGTACATTGCTTGAAAATGTCTGTATGTCAGGGGTGTCATGTACACCAGATTATCAAAATATTAGTAAAACAGAAAATACGAGAGCGGCTTATCCTGTTCACTTTATAAAAGGAGCCATTGAGCCGGGAATCGCTGGACATCCAAAAAATATTTTTTTCCTTACAGCCGATGCTTTTGGTGTTCTACCTCCGATTTCCAAACTGAATATAGCGCAGGCGATGTACCATTTTATATCTGGTTATACTGCTAAAGTAGCTGGTACAGAGGCTGGCATTGTTGAGCCAACAGCGACTTTCTCTGCATGTTTCGGAAAAGCCTTTTTACCTCTACATCCCGCAAAATATGCAACTATTTTAGGTGAAAAGTTGGAGAAACACCAGGTTCAGACTTGGTTAGTGAATACGGGGTGGATAGGCGGGGCTTATGGAGTAGGTAAACGAATTCCTCTGGTTTATACACGAAATCTGATTCAGTCCGCTTTAAATGGTGAGTTGGATACGGTTGATTACCAGAATCATTTGGTCTTCGGACTTGCTTATCCAAAAAGCTGCCCGAACGTGCCGAGCGATATTTTGAGTCCGAGGGATAGTTGGAAAGACAAAGATGCTTATTTTACGCAAGCTAATAAGTTAGCAGAAGCCTTTGCCGCAAATTTTAAACAATATGAAGAGAAGCTGAGTGCGAAGATAATTGAGGCTGCTCCAAAGGTGCGGGTTGTTAGTTTTTAAAAGAAAAGGGGGCAACCGTATATAACCCCATATAACCCCCTTAAACAAAAAACGATCTGTTGTATTTCAGAAACGAGCTGGAGTTTTGATTTAGTTAACTAAATCAAAACCCCAATCAACCCCTTTTAATGTGGCAGGCACACCGCTTTCTAACCAAACAGGCGCAGGTTTTCCTTTCAGGAAGTGGTCAAAAAATTGTTGCTCTCTAATCTGAATATCCTTTCGATTCTGCCTTTTAACCAAATTGTGTTCTTCTCCGTTATAATTGAGTAGCCAAACTGGCTTGTTGAGGCGACGAAGCGCTGTGAACATTTCTATTCCTTGATACCATGGAACAGCACCATCATTATCATTTGCCATAACGACAACGGGCGTATTAACGGCCTTGAGATGAAAAAGCGGAGAATTTTCTATGTAAAGATCATAACCTTCCCATAAATCTTTTCCTATACGACTCTGCGTCTTTTCGTATTGAAACTGTCGATTAAGGCCGGTAGACCATCGAATGCCTCCGTAGGCGGAAGTCATATTAACTACAGGAGCGCCGGCCCAAGCTGCGGCATACATATCTGTGCGCGTAATTAGATGTGCTACCTGATAGCCACCCCAACTTTGTCCCTGTATTCCCAGGTGCTTTTCATCTACCCACGGGAATTTAGCCAGCTCTTTGACGCCCGAGTTAATATATTCCTCAGCCGATTTTCCGGGATGCCCTATTTCATAATTGATATCAGGTGCAAATACCAGGTATCCATTACTTACGAAATAGCTAATATTGAGTCGGGAAGGCGTTGGAGCGGGTGGAATATAAGTGTGCAGACCATCTGATAGCTTCTCGTAGAAGTAGGTTATCATTGGATACTTTTTTGCTTCACTGAAATCCTCGGGTTTATAAAGGATTCCGGTAGCTTCGTGTCCTGCAGGTGTTGTCCACTTCACCAACTCAGCGGTACCCCAAATGTATTGTTTTTGTTGTGGATTAATAGTACTTAACCTCGTTTCATTTTTGAATTCGGAAGCGCTACAGTATAAATCCGGTGATTCCTCGTAATTCTCTTTCGTGTAAATAATCAGTTTTTTATCCATACTTCCTAATACATTCCTGTATGTATAAGGAGACATAATGAGTTCCTTCGGATCTTTTTTGTTACGAGGATTGGTTTCGAACCAACCCCCATTTTTATTGACATGATTAAAAGCACTAACTAAAAACGCTTCTTTCGTATCGATTATAATAGACTTGTCATGTTTTCTTACTCCTGTTTTTGGAACAACCTCCACATACCTAAATGTAGTTTTTGTACTTCTTCCCGCGCCATTGGTCAACAGGCGTCTATCTTCTCCTTTTGGATCAAAACTCCAAATATCGTACTTGTCGTAAATTAAGACTTCTTTATCTTCTGCTGTCCAACCAGCAATACCATATGGATGGGCAAAAGTAGGTGAATCATTATCTTCGTCCGCAAAACTTACCGGCAAGTCGGTATTCAGTATTTTCATTGAACGTGTGTTTACATCATATGATGCCCATTGCTGGCTAACCATATCATACCAAACCGCATAATTGCCAAGCGGTGAAAAATAAACTTGCCCGTAGACATTTGATGCGATCTGTATTTTGCTCCCGTCTACTGTAGAAATTAAATAAAAATCCTGTTTGGTACTTCCTTCCCATTGGGCGGAAACTCTTTTCCCGGTGTTAGTACTTCCAAGCGCATAGATATTATCAGCATTATCTGTTAAATCTATATCGGGAATCGCTAAGGAAGCGAGTGGTATAACAATGCTACTTCTTTTTGGATAAATTACGCTCAAATAGCTCTTGGCCAAATCTTTCTTTAGATTTACTAATTGTTGCGGTTGTAAATAATCGTCTTTCCAATTCCAAATATCTACATTGGCTACCTCGAAATCAACGATTGTGGTGTCCTTTACTTGTGGGATAGGAGCGATTCCGAAGAAGAGCTTTTCGCCATTTTTACTGAAACGCAAATTACCATCTCCACTGATATTCCAATTGGTAGGCATACCTGTGCTACTGACATTAGCTATAACGTTGGCGGTGTCCCGTTCTGGTGTATAATAATATAGACTGTAAGGTTTCTGAAGCGCTTTTTCAGGACTTTTTTCAGCCGTAAAAGCCAATTGAGTACCGTTTTGATCGAAGGTTATCTGACGATAGGTTCCATGTCCTTTACTGATCTGTTTGAGCTTCTTATCCCGAATAGAGTAGAGAAACAGTCCTTCGTTATTTAGTTGATTTTCTTTTTTTCCAGACCGTACGAAAGCCAGCAAGCTAGCTGTATTATCAAAATAATAATCATTCACTTGCTCGAAAACTTCCTCCTGCCCGGTGGCTAAATTGCGTAAATGCAATGTTCCTGCCTCGTCCGTTTTTTTATCTTTGTTTTTACTTTCTTTGTCCAGGCTATCCGTTTTTGGATCCTTTTTTTCTTCCAAATATGCTATATAATCGGACGATTCATCTGCTAATTTAAAAGACCTGACATTAGCTGTTTTGTAGATGCTTTTGTCAAGCAGCGTTATAATTGCCAAAGAGTCTTTGGGCATTTCATTTTCTTTTTTCTTTTTTATCTTAGCTTGTCTCGTTTCTGCAAATGGGGGTTTAATCGTCATAATGGCATATAGCGCGTTATCTGTAAATATACCATTTTCGCCCCGTGGTGTATTCAAAATTAATTCGCCCGAAGATGTACTTATAATAGACTGAGCATCGCCTTCTTGCGGTGTAATACAATATATAATATATTTTCCGTCCAAGCTCACTTTTGATGATTTTATACTTTGCCAATTATCGTAGACTCCGTGATCTAACGGTTTTTTCTGAGCGAATAAGCAAAGACAGATTAAGTTTAGGAGGATTGTTGAATATACTCTATGCACCATGTTGGATTGATTTTGCCGTAAATATCCGAAAAATATAAAATTCTGTCGAGAAATCACTATTATTTTACATTGACGGTGGTCAACGAATTATGCAAAAAAAAGCCAATTTCCCCCAATAAAATAGAGACGTATTTCCACTGGAGACCAAGTCTCTGGAATTTATTCTTACGATAGGGAGTGGATTGTTCATTTACTATCGATGTCTAATCCTTGTCATATTCTATTTGCATAGATCGATCAATTTTTTATTTTATATTGGATTCGCGATATTTGATGAACTATTTACTTTAATAATATGATAACTGTTACTGATAAGGCAAAAAATAGGATCGACGAGATTCTGCGTGAGGAAAGATATGATGCCTCATATTTTGTGCGGGTTGCTGTGGAAAGTGGTGGTTGTTCAGGTCTCACCTATAAGCTTGATTTCGATAATGAGGAACGTGCAGGTGATCAGACTTTTGAAGATAAAGGGGTTAAAATCGTATTAGACATCAAGTCTTTTCTTTACCTGGCCGGAACAAAATTGGATTATAGCGATGGACTAACAGGTAAAGGATTTAACTTTATTAATCCAAATGCCTCACGTACGTGTGCGTGCGGTGAAAGTTTCTCTGTCTAATAATAGCCTGTTTAACTCCTCAGAGTAAACCCGCTTCATGCATATTCCAAATTGGTGAAGCAGCTCTCAATTTATTTACTGTAGTTCGTATTAAGTCGATAGTATGATCGATCTGTTCTTTCGTTGTAAACCTGCCTAGACTAAAACGGAGGGAGCTTTCAGCATCTTCTTTACGCAATCCCATTGCTAGAAGCACATGGGAAGGTTCTCTACTTCCGCTAGCACAGGCAGCGCCAGCCGATAGGGCAAGTTGCGGTAATTGTGTCATGATTTCTGCGCTTTTTATATAACGGAAGCAGATGTTTGCGACATGTGGTAGCCGATGTTGACGATGTCCATTTAATAGTGTTTGAGGAAGTGTAAGCAAAGAAGTTTCCAGATAATCCCGAAGTAGCTTCAATTTCTCGAATTCTTCCTTTTGGGCCTGGATTGCTAGTTCGGCCGCAGTACCTAATCCCACGATACCCGGAACATTTAACGTACCTGCACGAAGGCTATTCTCTTGTTTTCCTCCCTGGAGAAGAGCCCCAATCTGAATGGGGTTGTTTCGCCGTTTGATATATAGTGCACCAACGCCTTTAGGTCCATAGATTTTATGCGCACTTAGCGCTAATATATCAATCCCTTGGTCGACAACGTTTATCGGGATTTTTCCAACTGCTTGTGTAGCATCGCATAAAAATAAAATGTTATTCTTTTTTGCAATAGCGCTGATTTCTTCTATCGGATGAAGTACACCGGTTTCATTATTGGCAAGCATAAGACATATTAAGATCGTGTCGGGCCTTATGGATTGGCGCAAGTCGTCTAGTACAATCCTGCCAAGACTATCCGTTTTCAGTATCGTGATCTCAGCCCCCTGTTTACTTAAAAAAGAACAAGTATCCAAAACTGCCGGATGTTCAGTTGAGCAGGTAATAATATGTTTTCCAATACGCTGATAATGATATAAAATACCTTTAATCGCTTGATTAATAGCTTCAGTAGCACCTGATGTGAAAATAATTTCTTTAGGAGAGGCGTGCAGTAATCTTGCAACTTGTTCCCTTGCGAGATCTACTGCTTCGGCGGATTTTCTGCCAAGTTTGTGATAAATACTGGAGGCATTTCCGTAAGCTTCGCTGAAATAGGGGAGCATTCGCTGTAAAACGGCCGGATCAACAGGTGTGGTGGCGCAATAATCAAGGTATATAAAATCGGGATTCAAATTGGACATGGATGTGGCGCTGTAAATTGAATATTCCTAAAACTTTTTTTAAAAGGACTTGTATTGATAAAAGCTCTTTAGAACAGATAATCAACGAAAACAATCGTTGATTATCAGATTGAATCTCAATAGTAGTGTTCGCACTCAATAGAAATCAATGTTAAACAAAGTTAACAAATTTGATGGGTTTGATTGTACATGAATTTTACGTAGGTTTGCAGCGAATTTTTGAGATCTGCTTATCCGCAGTGGTATTCTTCTTTAGAACCACCATCCCTTGGATAATCAAGCTATTAATTAATAAAATGAATAGAAGATCTAAGTATCTTGCCTTTATTGTTTCCATCTTATCTACTTTAACAGCATGTAGCGGA
This sequence comes from Olivibacter sp. CPCC 100613, assembly GCF_036959255.1. Lineage (NCBI taxonomy): Bacteria > Pseudomonadati > Bacteroidota > Sphingobacteriia > Sphingobacteriales > Sphingobacteriaceae > Olivibacter > Olivibacter sp. CPCC 100613. The sequence goes on along the minus strand of NZ_JAWMTI010000003.1, from coordinate 403,044 downwards.
AATTTCAATAAAAAAGAAATTTTCGAATCGGAAGCATTTGTTTTGTATGGAGACAGAGTCGTCCAGGGGACATTTGAAGCAAAGGCGGTGTCGCCACAAGAACTTGTGAGTAACTATAAAAGCCTGTACTACGACACCCTCAGTCCCCGCATAAATTTTAAATTCAGTATAAATGGAAAAGATAACGAACTGCCTTCAGGGATTTATCATTCCGTCGTTGTTCTACCTACTGAAAAGACAGAAAAAATTGTCACTATTAAATTCGGTACACCTTATAAAGACGAGACCAGCGTGCCTTCTAAGGCCTATTTGGCGTCAGGAGCAAAAATTAAAATCAAACTTGATTTAAGAGAGGTTTTCACTGCGTTTGAAAAAGAAGGATTCTATACAAATTTTAATGGCGTAAAAATCTATAAAGAGGACTTTAGTCGCGTTTATGTAGCTGGTAATATAAAGCCTCTTTTGTGGGACTTTGACAATTTGGTCAATCATCCTGAACTTGAAATGAAAGATCACGATGGGGATCATATCTATGAAATCACGTTAACCATTAATCCCCTTGATAAGAAAGGCGATCGGCAACGTTGGAAGTTAACGCAAGATATCAGTTCATTTCCAGCCTACTCGTCTCCTTATCCGCTTTCGGATGCTTTACATAATATGGCTTTGGCGGAACTTATAGAAAAAGTAAAGCCAGACAGCACCCTATTAGTTGACAAAAATTGGTTTAATAACAACGGAAATCAGATTAATAACAGCATTATTCTTTCGTTGGCGACGATTGCACCCGAATTAGCTAAGAAGATTTTGATGCGACAGGTTCAAGACAATGCCTTGCATCAAAGTGATGGAACAGGTGGTTCCTATCCAATTTCTACGGATCGAGCTCTTTGGGTGATTGCATCTTGGGAAGTATATAAAGTAACCGGTGACGTAAATTGGTTGAAAACCTGTTATGAGATTGCAAAAAAATCATTGGAGGAGGATCGCTTGCTGGTATTCGATGCGGACAAAGGGCTCATGCGCGGAGAGTCTAGTTTTTTAAATCAGCGCGAGCAAAGTTATCCGAAATGGATGCAGCCAACAGATATCTATGAATCTATGGCAATCAGTACAAACGCCATTCATTACGGTGCTTTAAATAGCCTTTCTGCTATGGCCAAGCAGCTATCGAAAAGTGCAGAAGGGATGAAATACAAGGTATGGGCAGATAGTTTAAAAACGGGTATTAATAAACAACTATGGATAGACAATAAGTCAAGCTATGCCCAATACCTCTATGGAAGAGTGAATAAAATAACTTCAGAGCGTTCAGATGCACTGGGGCTAGCGTTAGCAGTCTTATACGATGTAGCCGATGAAGATCGTCAGAAAGCAATTATGGAAAATGTGCCTGTCTTACCTTTTGGGATAGCTTGTATTTATCCGCAAACAACCTTTATTCCCAGCTACCAAAACAACGCTATTTGGCCGTTTGTGCAAAGTTATATAGCCATAGCGGCTGCAAAGGTACATAATGAGCGGTCGACGTTGGCTAGTTTAGCTGCTATATATAGGGCATCTGCTATGTATCTTACCAATAAGGCGGCTTTTAGAGCTGATAATGGTAATTATGAACCGATTTTAGCCAATGAAGATGCGGCACTTAGTAGTTTGTCAGGAAATTTGGGCTTAATTTATCAGGTTTTTTTCGGATTTCAATTTGAACCCGATGGGCTACGATTAAAACCTTATATTCCTAAAAATCTACGAGGCGAAAGAAGGTTGACCAATTTCAAGTATCGGAACGCCATTTTGGATATTACATCAAGTGGTTATGGCAATGTCATAACTTCTGTTACACTTGATGGAAGAGAGCTAGAAGAAGCCTTTCTTCCAGGAGATATCAGTGGAGAGCACAGTCTTACCATTATATTAGGAGATAATCAAATCCCTAAGGGAGAAATTCACTCAACACCAAATCGTTTTGCCATTGATATGCCCGCACTTAGTTATGACAATGGTAAGTTGAAGTGGCGCATCATTGAGGGTGCTGCCAATTATAAAGTGTTAAAAAATGGAGCAATGCAAACATTAATTGATCGTAATGAAATTAATATCAATCAAAACGAGTTTGCCGAATATCAAATAATTGCACTTGATTCAGCAGGTATAGAGTCATTTGCAAGTGCTCCTTATATGGTATATTCACCTGAGGCAGAGCAGGTAATTGAAATAGAAAATTTTGGCAAAGTATCAAAAGAACAGGTGGAAGGATATTCGGGTAAAGGTTTTGTCGATTTGTCTCTTCCCGGGAATGATTCATTAAATTTTACGGTCAATGTGCCTGATACGGGCGTTTATGCCATTGATTTTCGATATGCCAATGGGAATGGTTCCATAGGAGCAGGCAACAAATGTGCGGCGGCTTTCCTTGAACATGCGCAACAATCATTGGGTGCGGTGGTTTTTCCGCAAAGGGGGAGTGGAGAATGGTCCGACTGGGGCTTCAGTAATAAAGTAGTTGCTAAATTAGATAAAGGCGAACAAGAACTAAAGCTTATTGTAGCAAATAATAACCCGGTTCGTATTCGACGGTCTCGCGAAAAAAGCGCATATATTGACTATATTAGGGTAATAAAAATAAAATAATATTTTGGCAGCACGGAAGGGTATTATTTACAAAATCAACCAATGGCGTATTCAAAAAATTTCCAATCGAAATTTTTTAGTAATCCTAGCAGTCGTGGTCGGACTAATTGGCGGTTTGGCTGCTGCTGGGCTAAAGGCGCTCACGCATGGCATTGCTGCATTTCTTCAGAATGATGTACAATCAGAATATAAATATTACCTGTACCTGTTTTTTCCCCTCATCGGAATATTGCTAACCGTTATTTATGTTCGACGTTTTATTCGGAAAGGAAAATTTGAACATGGCATCGCACCGATATTATACGCCATTTCGAGGAAGTCGAGTCGCATTGAAAATCACAACGTATATTCTCAAATTATTACGTCAGCCCTGACGGTAGGCTTTGGTGGATCGGCTGGATTGGAAGCCCCCATTGCTTACAGCGGATCTGCAATCGGCTCCAACGTTGCTAGATTTTTTGGATTAAGTTATCGCGAAGTGACGATGTTACTGGCTTGCGGTGCGGCTGCCGGTATAGCGGGTGCTTTTAACAGCCCGGTAGCAGGTATGGTATTTGCAATAGAAATCTTATTGCCGGAGTTTTCTATACCTGCTTTTATTCCCTTACTTATGGCTGCAGCTACCGCCTCGGTAGTTTCGCGGGTATTATATAGTGAACCATTATTTTATTTAGTATCTGACGACTGGGTCTTGCAGGCTTTATTTTTCTATGTGTTGTTAGGAGCGCTTATTGGACTTTTTTCCATTTATTTTACCAAAGTTGATGGCTGGGTTAAGGCTTGGTTTTCTGCAGTGAAAAATCCTTATCATAAAGTTTGGTTGGGAGGGCTCAGTTTGGGTGTATTGATATTCGTTTTTCCTGCCTTATATGGCGAAGGCTATATTGCTATTCAACAGCTCCTGTCGGGTAAAGCAAATTCGTTATTGGCCAATAGCATCTTCGCTGACTATAAACATGTTGGGTGGATGGTTGTTGTTTATGGCGTAGTGACCGTTTTTGCTAAATCCTTTGGTACCCTCATTACACTTAATAGCGGAGGAAACGGTGGAACTTTTGGGCCAAGCCTAGTTATGGGAGGATTTCTCGGCTTTGTTTTTGCACATGGTATCAACCTAACAGGGTTAACATATCTTACGGAAGCTAATTTTATTGTTGCCGGTATGGCAGCTGCCTTAAGTGGCATTATGCATGCTCCTTTGACCGCGATATTTCTAATCGCTGAAATAACCGGTGGTTACACCTTAATGGTGCCGCTTATGATTGTGTCGGCTATCTCTTATTTTATTAATCGTGCCGCGGTTAAATATTCAATCTATACAAAAAATTTAGCACTCCATGGCGACTGGCTTTCTCATGAAGATAAAGATAAAACAGTATTGAGAATGATGAAATTGCGTTATATCTTGGAAACTAACTTTACCGTATTGCATCCCGATGAAAAGCCAACCGACCGGAGATCAGATATTATTCATACCAAAAGGAACATTTTTCCGGTGGTGGATGGAGAGCGGAAATTGTTGGGCGTCATATACAGCGAACGTTTATTTAGCATTCTTATGGGAGAAGAAATAACGGATAAAACGATGAAGGAGCTGGCGCAGGCACCTATAGACGTAGTTCGAATGAATGCTAATATGTACGATGTTATGAGGAAAATGGACCGTGAAGATATTTGGATTTTACCGGTGTTGGACAATGATGATCGTTACATGGGGTTTGTCTCCAAATCTGCGATTTTTAATAAGTACCGAGCTCTTCTAGTGAGACAGGGAGCCTATTTAGATTAGCACTTTTATTTTTCATATGAGACTGTTTAACAAATGTTAACCTTAATTGTCATTTCAATAACTTACTTTTGTTATCGGCTAACAAGAAATTTTAGGATGAATAAGTTACTATTAGCAATATCGCTTTTGATATTCAGTTCCTGTGGTATTAATCAACAGGCTAAACAAATTAAAGCTTTAGAAGAGTGCAAATACGAAGTGAAAAGTGTGGACAGCGTCTTTTTAGCAGGTACAGATGTGGTTAAATTACTGCAGTCAGGAAATATAGATACGCGTAGCATGGGGGGGGTAGCTATGGGAATGTTGCGGAAGGAAATACCTTTAAAAGGCGTGCTCCACTTGAAAATTACGAATCCGACTACAAATTTGGCAGGGATCAATCAGTTTCAATATCAGCTCCTTATGAAGGATAAAGAGTTGGCTACCGGATTAGTAAATCAACAGATAAAGGTGAAACCCGGTGAATCTGCGGAAATTCCGGTTTTAATTGACGCCAATGTTTATGGTTTACTATCAAATGGGTCGGTATTGCAGGAAATTTCTGATTTTATTTCCGGAAAAGAGACAGAACAGGAAAGCATACTAACTATCAAGTTAAAACCAACTATTGCTATTGGTAACAAGACAATAAATTATCCGGGTTGGATAACATTTGATAGAAAAGTTACCCGTAGTTTGCTGCTATAGTTTACAAGAAGCACGAGCGTGGCTTCAAGTTATACTATCATATGAAAAAGAAATTGCCTCAAATCACTTCGCACCATCTTTCTGAAGATGATTCAAGAGAGTTTATCGTTTTCCATATCAATAAGCGTCTGTTGAGTTCAAAGGAATTTGAACCCTATGATATTTTTAACCCTTTCAAATCCGATTTTTTTGCCGTATTGATAGTTCATGAAGGTGCGATCGATATCAACTTAAATTTGCAACATTTTCGCTTAGAAAAAAATAATTTGTTGGCATTTGCTCCTAATATGATTAAACGGTTGATTTCGATTAGTGACGATTGTAAATTTTATGCTATCTTGTATAAATCATCGTTTTTAGTAAATGCAAATATTAGGGAATTTCATCAAGATGTATACGATTTATCAGTTTCAGGCATGCCATTATATAATTTGGCATTACATGAGATCAAAACGTTGAACAATCTTATAGAGGTGATGCTCCTACGGAACCATGTTGAAGATGTAAATATGAACGACGCTGTTGTAAAACACAGCTTTTTAGCTTTTATGTATGAATACGCCTTTTTATATCGGAAATATATAAAAGAAAAAAACAGGAAAGTATCTCGGAAAGAGGATATTATGCTTCGCTTTACAAAATTGGTTGCCGATCATTTCAAGGAGGAGCGAAGTGTCGATTTTTATGCTAAAAAACTTTTCATAACACCAAAGTACCTTTCCGAAGTCACAAAAGATGTGTCAGGCAAAACTGCTAGCGCCATTATCGCTGAGATGGTCATTATGGAAGCAAAAAGTTTACTAAGTATACCTTCTCTAACGGTCATAGAAGTGGCTGATTTTCTCAATTTCAGTGATATGTCCTTTTTTGGGAAGTATTTTAAAAGATATACCAATGTCAGCCCAACTAGTTATCGACGGACAATTACGTAACAGTGAAATACTCATGTTAATGTAAAATTTGTTGGTGATGCAACGATTATTTTTGTTGATAACTTTTTTCTATCACTATACTGTTTATATTAGGCTTTAACTTTATTGTTGTGTTTAATTGATTGAAAATAAGGGGCTAATCCAGCGTTTTATGTTCGTTGTAAAGAATATTTCGTTGACATAAAAGAAATTTTTAAACGGTTTCAAAGATTTTGTTAATTTTATATTAACAAAGCAATATATAAAACCTAATCTTACAGCAAAACGGAATACAGAATTTTAGACGTGTTACTATGGGTCGAATAGCTGTAAAATATTGATTTAATCTTGTTTTGAATGCGTTTTTCTGCAATTTTCATATTTTTGATTTGAAGAAGCATTTAATTTATACAGAAAAAATGACCAATTTTGGCGACATATGTACCTTTTTTAAATTTAATATTGAGTTGATATTTGTGGCGTTATTAGTTGACATACAAACGATTTTTATAATAGATGAATCAGGTGAAAAATAATGATGATTTAGCCATATTCCATCTCGATAACCTGAGCAAGTTGTTGCGAAACAAAGCCAATCAATATTTATCGGCTCAAGGAATTGAAGTGAGAATAGAACAGCTGCCTGTTTTGTTTAGTATACCGGAGGAGGGGCTTCCACAGCAGCAAATTGCAGATGAGATCGGGAGAGATAAATCGTCGGTTCTTCGAACTATATCCAACTTGGAAAAAGAAGATTTGGTTCGGGTAACTACAGATGTAGCTGATAAAAGAAAAAATTGTGTCATGCTTACCCCTAAGGGGCGTGCTTTAGCAAGGCTTATTAAGGATAAAATAGTAAATCTGGAAAAAGTTTTGTTCAATAGTTTGAAAAGTCCGGAGCATGACCGATTTATGCAGGTAATAAAATCGATTGGGAATAACCTGCAGAATATACATATAATATAACTGTGTTAAAAAGTAGATAAACCCTCGGGTTTTAAATTTTCAATTAAATGAGCAGAAATTTTGACAAGCGTATAGCAGATTTTAAAGATGCGGCGGTGATAAAAGAGAAGGGCCTTTATCCTTATTTCAGGCCAATCGAGTCTGGACAGGACACAGAAGTCGTCATCAACGGAAAGAAGGTACTTATGTTTGGCTCAAATTCTTATTTGGGGTTAACCAACCATCCAAAAATTATTGAAGCTGCTCAACGGGCTACCGCAAAATACGGCACCGGTTGTGCTGGCTCACGTTTTTTGAACGGAACGCTCGATATTCATGAAGAACTGGAGACCAAACTTGCTGCTTATGTGGGCAAGGAGGGAGCTGTTTTATTTAGCACGGGTTTCCAAGCAAACCTCGGTGCGCTTTCCTGTTTAACCGGACGAAACGATTACCTGGTTCTGGACGATTGTAACCACGCTTCTATTATAGATGGTAGTCGTCTATCCTTCTCTAAGGTTATTAAGTATAAGCACAATAACATGTCTGATTTACGCAATAAATTAAGCCAACTACCCGAAGAGGCTGTTAAATTAATTGCCGTTGACGGTGTGTTTAGCATGGAAGGTGATTTTGTAAAACTCCCCGAATTGATTGCTATTGCTAAAGAATTTGATGCAGCGGTGATGGTAGATGACGCTCATGGTTTAGGTGTAATTGGTGAAGCGGGAGCTGGAACAGCATCTCATTTTGGTTTGACGAGGGATGTTGATGTCATTATGGGAACTTTTAGTAAATCGTTGGCTTCTTTAGGCGGTTTCTTAGCGAGTGATGCAAACACGATCGAGTATTTGAAGCACCGGGCCCGTTCTTTGATGTTTAGTGCTAGCATGACACCTGCCTCAGCAGCTAGTGTTTTAGCTGCTCTTGAAATCATCCAATCGGAGCCGGAACATATTGAAAATCTTTGGAAGAACACCGAATATGCAAAAAGACAATTGTTGGAAAATGGCTTCGATTTGGGAAAAACAGAAAGCCCTATTCTACCTGTTTATATCCGTGACAATGATGCTACGTTTATAATAACCAAAAAATTGCAAGAAACAGGCGTTTTTGTGAATCCGGTTGTGTCTCCTGCGGTAGCCTCCCAGGATTCCTTGATTCGATTTTCATTAATGGCGTCTCATACATTCAGCCAAATCGACGAGGCAATCAACAAGTTAACCAAGGCATATCGCGAAACTTTAACCAGCGAGTTTGTTAAAATAGCATAGAACTTCAAAATAATATAGGTATAGCATTTATTTTACATGAAGGTAGTCAATGTTTCGTCTAAAAATCAGCTAAAATCCTTTATAGATTTTCCTCATGATTTATATAAGAATGATAAGAATTATGTGCCGGAATTGTTTATTGCTCAACGTGATATGCTCACTCCCGGAAAACATCCTTTCCATAATCATTCTTTCATCCAATTATTTTTGGCTTATGAGGGCGAGCAGATTGTAGGACGGATTGCTGCTATTTATAATACCAACCACAACGCTTTTACACAGGCGAATGATGGTTTTTTTGGCTTTTTTGATGCAATAGATAATCAAGAGGTTGTCAATACGCTGTTATCCCACAGTATTGATTGGCTAAAAAAGCAAGGAGCCAACCGATTAATCGGACCGATTAATTTGTCAACCAATGATTCCTGTGGGCTCTTGGTGCAAGGGTTTGATCGACCGCCTGTAGCCATGATGCCCTATAACATGCCCTATTACGAAAAATTATTTGTAACAGCCGGATTAAAGAAATTTACGGATTTATTGGCTTATCTGGTCGTGCGGAGTAATTTGAATGATCGATCTGTTCGGCTACTGGATGCATTAGAACATCGATTAAAAAGAAGCAACATAAATATTCGCCGAATCGATAAAAAGAATCTAAAGCGAGAAATACCGAAAATAAAAGAACTGTACAACAGCGCATGGGATAAAAATTTAGGCTTCGTGCCTATGACAGATGAAGAGTTCAATTTTTTGGCGAAAGATTTATCGCTTATTTTGGACCCCAAATACTGTATTATTGCAGAACAAGGCGATAAAATGGTCGGATTTGCATTAGGAATTCCGGATATTAACCAAATATTGGCTAAGATAAAACGAGGTAGACTTTTACCTACAGGAATTTTTAAATTATTATTTGGATTAAAGAAGGTGACGGGTGTACGTGTTTTATTGTTAGGCGTTATTGATGGTTATCGAAAAATGGGGATTGAAGCTTGTCTATATGGGACATTGATAAAAAACGCAGAAGGTACTCGCGTTGAATATGCGGAATGTTCTTGGATGTTGGAAGATAACTATCTAATGAATCACGCCATTGAGCAAATAAATGGCCAACAGTATAAGCGCTATCGCTTGTTTGAGAAGGCAATTTAAATTAGATACTTTGGTAGTCGTTGCTTTTGCCGAAAATATTCTTGTTTTGTAAAGGCAAAGAAGTATTGCCTTTTTTTCTTGTTAAATGAGTGAATCTCTGTAAGGAAGGCTATGATTTTTGACTTTTTGACCACAATAGTCTTAAATGAAATTCTTTATTTTGCAGTGTAAATTAGGTGTTACACATCTAAACTAATTGAATTAAGAAGTGAAAGTAAATATCGCAAAGATCCACAAAAAATATACCCGTTTTTGTTTATTGTTTTTTTTCGCGTTACTTGGCCGAGAGGTTGAAGCGCAGACGACGATTGTTCGGGGAGTGATAACTGATGCCGGGACGAAGGAAACACTTCCTTATGTAAGTATTTTAATACCTGGAACCACTATTGGAACTTCTGCTGACGATGAAGGCCATTTTAGTATTAAGATAGACGGGAATTATTCGAAACTGCGGTTTGCTTATATAGGCTACGTCACGGTAGAAAAGGATATTAAACCCGGCGAGGACCAGGTTGTAAATGTCCAGATGACCGTGGATGCTAAAATGTTGAATGAGGTGGTTGTCACCAGTAAAAAGGGGCGATACAGGAACAAAAACAACCCTGCTGTTGAACTGATTAGACAGGTAATTGCTCATAAGAAAGAAAATCAAATGGAAAATTATGATTTCGTTCAATTTGAGGAATATAGCAAGTTGTCCATGGCGTTGAGCAATCTTTCGGATAAATTTAAAGAGAAACGTATATTTAGAAATTATCAGTTTTTATTCTCGGAGCAGGACTCTAATGCGATTGGCGGTAAGAATGTACTTCCCGCTTATATGGAAGAAAAATTGTCGAATATTTATTTTCGCAAAAATCCATACAAAAAGAAACGTTATATTTTAGCTGATAAGAAAGCGGAATTTGATCCACATTTCATAGATAATGATGGTGTAAGTAATTATCTACACCGATTATATGAGGATATTAACATTTATGATAATGATATCTCCATTACGACCAATCTTTTTTTAAGTCCTATTGCTAATAATTCACCTACCTTTTATAAATTCTTTATTAGCGATACTGTAAAAACGGAAAAGCCCTGGTTAATAGAATTAAGTTTTGTGCCGCGCAACAAAGCAGATATGTTATTCGAAGGTAAACTGTTTATCACTTTAGATGGAAATTATGCGGTGCAGAATGCTTATCTTACGGTAAACAAAGATATCAATCTGAACTTTATGCGGGATTTGCAGGCGAAATTGGAGTATAGTAAAAATCCCGATGGGCGATATCATCTAAGCAAAAGTACACTTACAATGGAGTTTGCTTTGGGTGATAAAGGAGGAGGGATATTAGGTGAGCGAACCGTTTCTTTCCAGAAATATTTAATAGGGCAATCTCAACCAGACAGCACCTATAAGGGACCGGATGAGGAAATTGCTTATAATCCGGAAGTGAAAACAACTGAAGAATATTGGAAAGGCGTAAGGCATATGCCATTGGAAATGCGTGAGGTAGGAATTTATAAAAACGTTGATACACTTCAAACGATTAAATCCTTTAGGCGCTTTATGGATTGGGGAACTGTACTCCTAGCGGGCTATAAGTCCTTTGGTAAATTTGAAATGGGGCCTGCAAGCACTTTTTATAGTTTTAATCCAGTTGAAGGGTTCAGGTTACGTTTGGGGGGACGAACCACGACGGACCTTAGCAAGCGAATGTTTTTCGAAACGTATGGAGCCTATGGTTTTCGGGATAAAAAGTGGAAATATTTTTTGAGCGCTACTTATTCCCTAAATAATAAATCGGTATATTCATTTCCCCTGCATTATCTGAAAGCAAGTTATCAACATGATACGAAGATTCCTGGACAAGAGTTACAGTTTGTTCAAGAAGACAACTTTTTACTGTCCTTTAAACGCGGTGATAATAATAGATGGCTTTATAACGACATAGCAAAGTTTGAATATGTACATGAATTGCCAAGTAGATTTTCCTATAAAGTCGGTTTTACACATTGGCGCCAACGTCCAGCAGGTGTATTGATTTATCAACGGGAAGATGCCAACGGTAATCTTTTTAATGTAAATGAATTAACCTCATCGGAGGTCAATGTTGAACTTCGCTATGCTCCGAATGAACAATTCTATCAGGGTAAAGTCTATCGTATTCCGATATTTAATAAATATCCGATATTTACGTTGCGCTATAACATGGGATTAAAGAATGTTTTCAATAGTACCAATGACTACCATAACTTTAGTGCAAATATCTTCAAACGAGTTTATTTGTCGCAATTTGGCTATTCTGACATTACGCTGGAAGGTGGTTATATTTATGGAGAGAACATCCCTTTTCCACTTCTTGCCATCCATCGAGCGAATCAAACCTATGCATATCAGCTAAATTCATACAATTTAATGAATTTCCTTGAATTTGTAAGCGACCATTATGCAGCGGTTAACGTACAGTATTATTTAAACGGTTTTATCTTTAATAAAATACCATTACTTAAACGGTTAAAGTGGAGAGAGGTCGTGAGCTTCAAAGGATTGTGGGGAGGTTTGCGGAATGAAAACAATCCGAACTATAACAATTCAGTGTATAAATTTTCAATGGATGAAAATGGCTTACCGATTACGTATACTTTGGGAAGTAAACCTTATATTGAAGGAAGTGTAGGCATCGCTAATATTTTTAAATTGGTTCGAGTCGATTTAATAAGGAGATTTACTTATTTGGAAAACCCAAATGTTTCTGAATGGGGTATAAGAGCCCGGGTTAAATTTGATTTTTAGTCGTTTTACGACGCTTTTTTATTTATTTTTGTCTATTCTTATCGGCTCATTGGGCAAATCGATAAGCTCATATTATCAAGCATATTATCATGGCAAAGAATTATGTATCTAACTCGCAGGAATCAGTAAGGATGTTCAAGAGCAACTTGCTTGAACCTTTAACAAAGGTGCATTTTACGGTGCCTTTGGTCTTATTTGTGCCAGTTATAGTCTATTTCTCTTGGAGGTCATTTGCAACTTATGCTGTATCTATTGGATTTTACCTGGGATATTTTGCTATCGGCTTGTTTGTTTGGACATTCACAGAATATGTTATGCATCGTTTTGTTTTTCACTTGCCTCCAAAGGGAAAGATCATGGAAAGACTTCATTTCATATTTCACGGTGTGCATCATGATTATCCAATGGATAAACTAAGATTGGTTATGCCGCCTTCTGTGAGTATTCCACTTGCTTTAGCTTTATATTTCTTGTTTAAATTGTTTTTGAACGATGTGCAAATGGCCGCATTTTTTCCAGGTTTTATTGTGGGATATCTTTTTTATGATATAGGTCATTATGCCATGCATCATTACAATTTTAAAAGCGGCATAATGAAAAGAATTAAACAACATCACATGCTGCATCATTACCAAGATGCCGACAAGGGATATGGTGTAAGTTCTCCGTTATGGGATTTCATTTTCGGCTCTAACTTCGAAAAGAAGAAAAGAGCAAAGTAGTTACCTAACTTTTCTCGCAACCGTACAAAGCATTGTTCAATTTTACCTCTAGTTATTGTGAGATTGAGATGAACTTATGAAAGAAAGTAAAACAGCTCTTGATATGTTTGAGCGCAAGCATCGCCAAGAGCAAGAAGGAAGCAAGAAAAAGGAAAATCTTTTTAAAGATAGAAAGCGCACGAATCTTTTAAGAAGCGTTGAGCAACGTGCAATTTCTTATTTGGTTACAAAAATCCCCATGTTTGTAACCCCCAATATACTTACCTGTATAGGCGTCTTAGGTGGTGTAATTGTTTTGCTCGGTTTTGTGCTGGCAAGCTACTTTGATCGTTCCTATCTTGTTTTAGGAGTAATCGGTTTGTTTGTTAATTGGTTCGGTGATTCACTTGATGGCCGAATTGCGTATTACCGAAATATTCCTAGAAAATGGTATGGATTCTCGCTGGATATTATAATGGATTGGATCAATACCGTTATTATGGGGCTTGGTTTTATCATTTATTTGGGCGAAGGCTTTGAGCTCTTATCGTATTTTTTCGTAGCACTGTATGGATGGGCTATGATTATTGCACAATTGCGTTATAAGATTACCGATAAATATACGATCGATGCAGGTACGGTAGGGCCAACGGAAATTAGGGTAATCATCAGCTTAATTTTTGTTCTAGAAGTTATGTACGCTGGGACCGTTAATGTGTTTTCAGCACTTGTAGTAACTGTTTTATTTATTGTCAACATAGTCGATACAAGAAAATTACTACGTTTAGGTGATACTCGTGACATAGCAGAGCGAGCAGTTAAAAACACATCCGCTCATGTTAAAGAAAAGTAGTATCTACATTTTTATTAAGGCCCAGTTTTCTGCTTTTTTGGGAGGGGCAGTTGATTACGGGATAATGGTTTTATGTACCGAATTATTGTACATACATTACACCATTTCAATCGTCATTGGTGGTGTAATTGGCGCGTTGATCAATTTTACGCTTAACAGAAATTGGACATTCAATGAAAGAGAAGTAACAGGAGAAAACAGTGAAGTACTTATTCAATTGTTAAAGTTTTCTTCAATGGTAGTAGGCAGTGTTCTTTTAAAGTCATGGGGTACGTTTCTGTTGACGGAGATGGGACAGATTGACTATAAAGTGAGCAGGATAGTGATAGACGTGCTGGTTTCGATTTGCTTTAATTACACCTTACAACGCTACTGGATTTTTAAAAAAAGCGTTTCATAGAAATAAAGATCAGAAAAGTATACTTATGCGTATAAACATATATAAATGGTTGTTTTATGTGCTTCTTGTAGGAGCTGGATTGACAATGTGTTTACCCCAAATGAGGGCCTCGTCTTTACGACATGAAGATACGTATGCTTATGTAGACTCTTTTCCTATACCAAAAGATGTAGCGCATCTGTTGTTTTATATACAACGAGATCCTAATACAAATACCATTTGTTATACATTAAATGTTGATAAAGAAGGAAAGCTTGATTTGGGAAGTCCCATCCACGCCTTTTGGATTCGCTATCCGGAAGGAGGAGTGCGTAAAGAACTTAATTTTATTCAACGAAAATTCGCGTATGGAATTAATACGAAGAAATTAAATGACGGTAGCTATGATGTCCGATCGGTCGCCTATAGCAAACTGCCACTTAAATTAAAGAAGGATGCGAAGGGAAATTACAGGGTATACGCGAACATCAATGACAAGGAATCGGTGCTGGAAAGAATATTTATTCGAATCGGTGATGGAGGAACTTTCTGGAAACCAGACGTTAAATATATTGAGCTAAAAGGTATCGAGGTGGGAACCGGTAAACGTATACTCGAACGATTTAAACCTTAAATAGGAAGACCCGTATATCGGGTCTTCCTACTATTTATCCTCTAATATTTCTTGACGTTCTTTCAGGCCGACTTTGGCTTCTTGAAGGGCGTTCGCTCCTAGATGGCGCGCTCGAACGTGGTTGTTCGTTTCTTTGTATTCGCGGCTGTTCACTCCTTTGCATCCGAGGTGTGTTATTCGGCCTCGAGCTCCGTTGTCCTTCAGAACGTTGTATATTAGGTACATTATTTCTGTTCGACCGAGTTGAACGACTATTATCGCTTTTTGATCGTTCTATATTCCTTGGTGTTGTGGTCGCAGGTGCACTGTTTTCCCTTTTTCGGATTTCGTTACTAGGATTTCTGGCAGATCCATTTGTCGAACGATTTTGTCTTTCATTTCTCTCACTTCTGTTAATATTAGAGGAGCGCTCTGTACGCCCTGATGTCCGATTAGTTATATTTTCATTTCGACTGGAAGGCCTTGTGGCTGAGATACCGCTTGTACCCTTGACTCTTCCGTCAGTTGATCTATTTGCATTTGATCGAATGTTATTAGCGGAAGTGATCCTAGTTGGTCTTGCGCGTTCATTTTTGCGCACACTTGGGCGATAGATTTCTAATGACCGACCTGTTACTCTTCCCGACCCTGGTCTGCTCGCGTTATTTATACGATGCACAGGTACAGACGATCGAGTTATACGTTGAATGTCACTTCTTCTTGGCCCCGAATAATAACGGCGATTATTATGCACATATGTGTTATTGATGATCGTTGTTCTGTTATAAACATTTACAACCGTTCTTCTCGGTGCATAATAACGATGCATAGAAGAACTTAAGATATAACGTTGTGGGACAAAAACCCAATACGCTGATGGAATATTGACGTTTATTCCAATACTAATACCAGGGCCTAAGGGAGCCCAGCCATAGTAGCCGCCACCTGATCGCCAACTTACCCATGCAGGTCCCCATTCATAGCCTGGTACCCAGCTCCAACCAAATCGTCTATTATAGTTCCATCTACCGTAGTGAAAGGGAGCCCAACCCCAGTCATAATTGGATACCCAAGTATTACCATAATCGGTCATAACCCATCTGCCATTTGTTGCATAGGGTTGGAAATCAGGTTCTACATTTGGTACCCAAATATATCCATATTCAGGGTCATCTATCCATTCACCATAAGGAGACAATTCGTCATAGAATTGCTGGAATGACACCGTTATTCCAGGTTGTGCATATACTCTTTCTGTAAAGCCAATATAAAATACAAAGGCGAGCGAAAAAAGTAGTATACGTATATTATTTAATGTTTTCATGACTCAATTTTTAATCACACAAATTCGTTTTCTAATACTATGACAGAATGTTTCCGGGAAGGTTTAATAAATAAGTCATTGGGTATTGGGATATACAGAATTTGTTAGAGGCGGAAAAACGAAGGTGAATGTTAATCCGCTCCTAACAAGTATTTATAGATTGTTCTTTTTTAGCTCGTTAACGGCAAAATCAACTGCTCTGGCAGAAAAGGCCATATAGGTAAGCGATGGATTTTGAGTAGAAGTTGAAGTCATACATGCACCATCCGTAACGAACACATTTTTGCAATGGTGAAGCTGATTCCATTTATTGAGCAGCGAAGTTTTGGCGTCGTTTCCCATACGAACTCCACCCATTTCGTGAATATCTAAACCTGGAGCTTGGCCTGCTGTATTGGCTTGTATATTGGTAAAACCCGCAGTCGTAAACATTTCCGTCATTTGCTCTATGTAATCCGCTTTCATTTTGGCATCGTTATCGTCATAAGCAACAGCTATTTTTAGCAGTGGAATGCCCCAAGCATCTTTTTTATCGTTGTCTAAAGCAACATGGTTTGATTCCTTTGGTATCGTCTCCGCCATCATATGGGACCCCACACGCCAAGGACCTAGTTTAGGATTTAATAGTTGTTTTTTTAAATCTATACCTAGGTTGGATGTGTCGCGATCAATAGCTCGGTGCGCAGAAAATCCTGCTGCATAACCCCTTATAAAGTCGGTTTCCTGCCTATGAAGATTTCTAAATCTTGGAATATAGCCACCGCCAGCAGGGTTTCGCCCATCTGTCATATATTCCTTTAACCCGTCATATTCGGCACTGATTCTGGCGCTGTAGTTATGGAAAGCCACATATTTCCCTAGTAAACCACTGTCATTACCTAGGCCGTTAGGAAAGCGATTTGATGTTGAATTTAGAAGAATGAGATTTGTATTTATGGCTGCGGCATTTACAAAAATAATTTTTGCGAAATAGTCTATTTCTTCCTTTGTATTCGTGTCGACGACTTTGACACCTACTGCTTTACCCTTTTGTTCATCATAGATAATCGAATGAGCCACTGAGAACGGTCTTAATGTAAGATTCCCTGTCTTTTGTGCCCACGGGAGTGTAGAAGCGTTACTGCTAAAATAACCTCCAAACGGACACCCTCTTTGACATAGAACTCTATTTTGGCATTGTACACGACCTTGTTCTATATGAATGGTATTGGGTTTCGATAAGTGTGCACAACGCGCACTGATGATATGTCTACCTACATATTTATTCTTCAGGACACCCTTAAAATAATCTTCTACAGCATTTAAAGGGTAAGCAGGAAGAAATTCACCGTCCGGCAGTTCCTTTAGGCCATCGCGATTACCGGAAATACCTGCAAATTTCTCAACGTAGCTATACCATGGGGCTAAATCTTTATGTCGAATTGGCCAATCGACAGCGAAACCGTCCCTTGCGGGACCTTCAAAATCATAGTCAGACCATCGTTGTGTTTGTCTTGCCCATAAAAGGGACTTTCCGCCTACCTGATAGCCACGTATCCAATCAAAAGGCTTTTCCTGTATATAGGGGTGTTCATCATCTTTCACAAAAAAATGCATGGCATCTTCTCGAAAAGCGTAGCATCTATTTACGATGGGGGCTGACTCCTGGACTGATAAAGGAACTTCACCTCGGTGTTCAAATTCATAAGGATACAGGTTGGTGGTGGGGTAATCGACCACATGTTTTACATCCCTTCCACGTTCTAACACCAGTGTTTTTAATCCTTTTTCAGTTAGTTCTTTCGCAGCCCAACCGCCACTGATTCCTGATCCGATTACAATTGCATCGAATGTACGGTCCTTAATACTATCTATATTTATATTTGACATGTCTAGTCCCCTTAGCTTAATTTATCAGTTGATTCTTTCACCTTGGCATACCCATTATATCTCCCGGGAATCAGCTCATATTGCTTTAGGTCCTTCATTACATATTGAGAATTTAAGTAGCCTTGAATCGTTCGTCTTTTTGTAATGTTATAAAAACGTTGACGGTCTGATTCTTTTGCACTACTTGCCACTTGCTCAAGAAGGCGAATCCGTTGCTCCGAAGATAGGGCTTTAAATTCTTTCGAAAACATTTCTTTTGCCTGTGTGTCAATGCCTTCTAGACCTTTCACAAAAGCATCCTGATCGGCTTTATTGTGACAATCATCTACCATTTTCAAAACAAAAAGATGTAATTTAAGATCTTTCGCCCCTGGTGTCTTTGTTTTAGGAAGTATCGTTTCTGTGATTTCAGCTAACAAATTCTCTTGCAAATCTGTAATATCTATATTGTGTAACTGAATGGATGCTTTTCCAGCCTGTTCTGAACATGAGGGTAAGATGGCGATACCTCCTGCTATAATAAAAAGGCTCCTGATTGCTGCTCTTCTTTTCATCCGATTTATAGTCTTATTTTAGTTTAGCGTCCTGATGTTATTATATCAAATTCAATATTAGCGATAAATATGCTAAGAAAGAAATTACAGGTATCGATTTGTTTCATTTCCGTTCTTTCCAATTAAATTGATTTTATGAATAGAATTGACAAAGAATTTTCCTTGACTAAAAGGATTTTATACCATATTGTTATTGTAATGGTTGCCTAGGGGAGACGTTCAATAAGCCTTTAAACTTTTTATATCTACAATTGTTCAAACAATAAAAAAAAGAAAGATGAGAAAAACAATCTCTGGTGTTGTGATTTTGTTGCTAATTGCCATTCTTTTAGTCTCCGGATGGTTTATTTACCATAAATTCGACTTGGGCGCGTCAAAAGTAAAAGTGACGGAAGATCTAATGGTTGAGCGTATTACTGACATTGGCAAATTGGAATTGGTTAAATATTCGATGAAGGATGTGCTCGAACGAAAAGAGTTACGCTATTTTTTTCCCGATCAAAGAGTGCTGTTTATAGCAGTTGGAGAGGTGGCAGGTTGTATCGATCTTAGAAAAGTAACAAAAGAAGACGTTGTTAGACATCGTGTCGATTCTGTCACCATCTATTTACCCCAACCTGAAATTTGCTATGTTCGTTTGGATCATAAGAAGTCCAAAGTTTATGATATTTCAGGCGCGTGGTTACCTGGAGATACGAAAGATTTAGTTGAAGGTATTTATCAATTGGCAGAACAGCGTTTGCTGAAAAATGCGCAGGAAATGAACGTCTTAGGTAAGACGAAAGAAAATGCTTCCGTTATTTTTAAACCGATGATTGAAAATATAACTGGAGCAAAGGTAAATATTGCTTTTAGATAGCAATTGTTTTTAATATAAAGAGACCTGAAATCAATAATTTTGTGTCGCGAAAATCAAAAATAACATGGCGGAAGATTTATTTATTAATGAAGGTACAAAAGAAGATCAATATCAGTCTTTATTACCGCAGGTAAAGGCTTTATTAACAGGAGAAGAAGATTTAATCGCTAATTTGGCGAATATTGCTGCTGCACTCAAAACGCAATTCGATTTTTTTTGGGTTGGTTTTTATTTAATCAAGGATGGCGAATTGGTTTTA
The DNA here is from genome assembly GCF_036959255.1 of Olivibacter sp. CPCC 100613. Lineage (NCBI taxonomy): Bacteria > Pseudomonadati > Bacteroidota > Sphingobacteriia > Sphingobacteriales > Sphingobacteriaceae > Olivibacter > Olivibacter sp. CPCC 100613. The sequence goes on along the minus strand of NZ_JAWMTI010000003.1, from coordinate 383,456 downwards.
GGGCCATTTCAGGGACCCGTTGCCTGCACGCGCATACAAATAGGTAAGGGTGTGTGTGGTACTGCCTGGAAAGAGAATCGTGTATTGATTGTTCCCGATGTTGATCAATTCCCAGGCCATATTGCCTGTAGTTCGTACGCTAAATCGGAAATCGTATTACCAGTAAGGCAGCATGGAAAGGTAATTGGTGTGCTCGATATCGATAGTAAGCGTTTGGAGGACTTTGATGAAATAGATCATAAATATTTAGAACAATTACTCATTTTTTTGTCGAAATCTATTTGAACTTTCTGTTTGCCTACTTGTTAACGTATAAAAATCGAAGTTATGCGTTATATCAGACAATTGGCAGTTATTAACTTTATTAGCTATTGTTTCGCATTTCTAATATCTATGTTGGGTCAAACAAGGGATATTGGGGGATATACCATGCGTGAAATGGCAGCTAAATATGAGTCTGGAATTACACCGGCCGCATTCACTTTTTCGGTCTGGTGCGTCATTTATGTGGCTTTGTTTATCATGCTGATCGTTCATTTGATTAAAGCTTTCTCAAAACATCAGCAATATGTGACGAATCAAGAAGTCTTTCAAATTGGTTTTTCTTTTGGAATCAATCAATTAGCCATTGCAACTTGGGTATATACATGGTTAAATGATATGCCTGGTTTGTCATTTGTGCTATTGTTGGTACAGCTTTTTACTTTATACTATATTGCTAAGCGTCTTCAGCTTTTGGCTCCTGAAAAAGGAAGGTTTTCTCTTTTTATTACACAACTGCCTATAAGTATCTATTTTGGATGGATAACAATTGCTTGTTTGGCCAACTTTGCGGCTTGGCTGGTATCTATGGGGTGGTTGTCAAATCCTGCAATCGACCTTTACGTAAGCTATGCCCTGTTATTGACCGCGAGTGTATTAGGGACTGTCATTGTCTATTTTAGGCACAATATATTTTATGGAATGGTTATTATATGGGGTATATATGGCATTTTGATAAAACAGTTTGAGGATGCTGATCCCTATTATCATTCGTTAATTTATGTGGGTGCATTCGGCATTGTCTTTATTTTATTAGCTATCATACGAACTGTTTTGAATTACACGAACAAGCAGAAGAACAATTTTCTAAGCGGAAAGTAAGATTCTGTGCTAATCATTTAATAGTCCATCAATTTTATTATTTTAGTGCTTTTTAGGCTTATCAATTAACTAGAAAGTGCTGAAGATTGCTTTTGATCCGCTATATATTCATCCCGTGCCCCTTGGACATCGCTTTCCTATGCTTAAATATGAATTAATACCTGAACAGCTCGTATATGAGGGAACGGTAGTTTCCAGTAGTTTTTTTAGGCCCCGCGAAATAGACGAATATTACATTAAATTAGCGCATCGAGATACCTACTGGGAGAAGCTGAAAAACCTTTCCCTCTCTACAAAAGAAGAAAGGCGAACTGGTTTTTCCTTAAGCGAGCGACTGATATCCAGGGAGCTTCGCATTGCCCAGGGAACGATCGAATGTTGTATCTATGCTTTACAAGACGGAATTGCATTCAATGTTGCCGGAGGTACCCATCACGCGGGAAGTGATTGGGGGGAAGGGTTTTGTTTATTAAACGACCAAGCTATTGGAGCTCATTATCTTTTAGCACAAAAAAAGGTGGAAAAAATTCTGATAATTGATCTGGATGTACACCAAGGAAATGGAACAGCTGAGATATTTCAAAACGAACAACGCGTTTTTACCTTTTCAATGCACTGTCAACGTAATTTTCCATTTAGAAAAGAACGCTCTGATTTGGATATTGGTTTACCGGAAGGACTGGCGGATGAGGCCTATTTAACGATCCTAAAAAGGAATCTGGCAACATTGTTTAGTCAAGTGAAACCGGATTTTGTTTTTTATTTGGCAGGTGTGGACGTTCTGGAGACGGACAAACTGGGCCGGTTATGCTTAAGTAAACAGGGCTGTAAGATGAGGGATGAAATTGTTTTCGAACATTGTAAACGTTTTGGAGTACCGGTGCAAGTTAGCATGGGAGGAGGTTATTCTGTGCAGATAAAGGATATTGTGGATGCACATTGCAATACATTTAAAGCGGCCATAAGTAGATTATGTTAAAATTATATCATGTATAGGACACTATTATTTCTAAGTTTTTATCTTTTTTTTAACACAGCCGATGCTGCTAAAGTTGATACGGTCCTTACGCCGAGTAAGTCCATGAAAAAAATGATTAAAGCAGTTGTTGTTACACCCCAGGCATATGATGGAACGAAAGAGATGCCTGTTGTTTACTTATTGCATGGTTACAGCGGCAATTATGCCGACTGGATAACGAAAGTGCCCGCCATTCAAGAAATGGTGGATAACTACCAATTCCTCATTGTTTGTCCGGATGGAGGGTTCAGTAGTTGGTATTTTGACAGTCCGGTTGATACCAATTTCAAGTATGAAACTTATCTAGCAAAGGAACTGGTACCTTTTATCGACCAAAAATATAAAACCATAAGATCCCCAAAAGGTAGGGCAATTACAGGACTAAGCATGGGGGGGCATGGAGCGCTTTATCTTGCATTCAGACATCAAGGGTTATTTGGTGCTGCAGGAAGCATGTCGGGAGGTGTAGATATTAGACCGTTTCCTGCAAATTGGGATTTAGCAAAACGTTTAGGAAGTATGTCTGAACATGCAAAATCATGGGAAGAGCATACGGTAACCAATTTGCTGTATCTGTTGACGCCCGGCAAACTAGCTATTATCATCGACTGTGGAACATCTGACTTTTTTTATACTGTTAATGAACAGCTTCATAGAAAAATGGTAGATAGAAACATAGAACACGATTATATTACGAGACCTGGTGCCCACAATTGGCAGTATTGGTCGAACAGTATAACTTATCAACTCTTATTTATGCACCATTTTTTCTCAAAACAAGAATAATATTATTTTTGTCGCCGTTACATCAAAAAAACTATGTTATCATTCTTTGAAGCTTCTTTAACGCAGCTGTCTATCCATCGTGTTGGAAATAAAACGTTGGATGAGCATTATATTCTTTCCGAACAACCGTTGCATCTCGGGGATGAGCTGTTGCCAAAATTATTAATGCAATATTTTCTAACGCCTTTCGAAAAGGTGAATGAGGTCTATAGATTGAATCATAGTAGCGGGGATCGAAGGTTGAATGAACTTTATCATTTTGTACAGCTGTTTTTTGAAGGGGAAACTGACTTTCATTCCGTGAGCCAGCAGATTACTAAACATTTGTACGAATCGTCCAATCATCCGAAGATAAAAGCAGGTGAAGTGTATATTGCACAATTTGAACAAGTGCAATTAGAAGGGGAAATCCTACGAGGTGTCGGCATTTTCAAATCGGAAACCAAGGAAACCTATTTGAAAGTTTACCCCGAACAGGGAGCCTTTAAAGTAGACTATGAGGAAGAAGCCATTAATATTCATAAGCTCGATAAAGGTTGTCTAATCGTTGATACAGAAAAGGAAGAAGGGTATAAGGTGTTGGCAGTAGATCAAACAAATCGGCAGAATGAGGCCGTTTATTGGAAAGATGATTTTATGCAAGTGACTGTTAGAAATGATAGCTTTCATCAAACAGGTAATTTAATGCAAGTCTGCAAGACTTTTGTGAACGAAAAACTGGAGGAGGCTTTTGAAATGGAGCGGGCAGATAAAATTGATCTATTAAATCGTTCTGCTGCCTATTTTAAGGAAAAGGATGTTTTTCAGTTAGATGAGTTTTCAGAAGAAGTGCTCGGTAATCCGGAAGCTATTACGTTATTCAAGGACTATAAGGCAAGTTTTGAAGAAGCACATGATCTAGCAATCGGAGATGGTTTTGAGATTTCAGGCCAAGCGGTTAAAAAGGACTCGAAAATTTTCAAATCTATCTTAAAGTTAGATAAGAATTTTCATGTCTATATCCACGGCAAGCGGGAATATATTGAGAAAGGTTTTGACGATGAAAAAGGTAAAAATTTCTATAAGCTCTACTTTGAGCAAGAGAGCTAATAGTATATTTTGAAATGAGAAAAAAGATTGCTCAACAACTTAAACGAGGCGCTGTCCCCTTGCTGATGTTAGTTCTTTTTGGGTGGCTATCGACGCATAGCGATCTCGTTGAGCGATTTTACAGCGGGAAACTGTTCCCTGTTTTTGCTATTGTCGGGCAATCAATCACCGTATGGATTCCTTTTAGTTTAGGAGATTGTCTATACCTTCTTTGCGCCTTTTTTTTCTTTACCTGTTCAACTAAAATAGTTGTTTGTCTTATTAGAAAAAATTATTCAGCCGCCCTCGTTCAAACCTTACAAGCACTAAATATAGTTTTAATTTTAATTGTTTGCTTTTATCTTTTCTGGGGTATGAATTATTTTAGATTGCCACTTGAGAAAAGAATGGGGCTGCAAATGGAAAAAGGGGAAACTTGCGAATTATTGGAAACTACCGCATTATGTATTGAACGGGCAAACTCTTTTCGGAATCAGTTGACGGAGCGTGATCTGCAGATTTCAAATCAGGAGATTTTTCTAAAGGCCCAAAATCTCATATCCGGCAATAGTACTGTGCAATCGTATATTTTTGGCTATTTGCCGACGATAAAAAAACCGATTACAAATCTTCATGTTAATTACACTGGAGTAGCGGGGTATTTCAACCCTTTTACACAAGAAGCACAGGTAAATACTTCGATGCCTATCTTTTCAAAACCCTTTACGGCCTGTCATGAGCTTAGTCATCAAGCGGGCATCGGATTTGAAGACGAGGCTAATTTAATAGGTTTTATATTATGTGCTGAAAGTAAGGATCCACTTTTTCAGTATGCCGCCTATTATCATGCCGTTTTTATGCTGCTTAATCAACTTGCTTTTCAGGATCGGGACGCTTATTTCAATATGCTAAAATTGATAGATCCGGTTGTTTTGAAAGACGCAAAAGATGAAGAACGCTATTGGAGGCAATTCGATGGTATCTTAACGCATGCCAGTTCCAAATTTTACAACGAGTATCTCCAAATAAACAACCAACCGGAGGGATTGAAGCGGTATAGTAGAATGACAAAATTGTTGATAGCATGGAAAAGGAAGACAGCAATTGATTTTTAATAATGTGGAAAAATTAGTTGATATATTTTGTTTGATTTGTTTTAATAACTATCTTTGCAGCCTTAAACGAAATTAACAATTAGAAAATATATACATCGTTACCTTTGCTATTATTTACCACGACTGTAAAAATGACGAAGAGAGATATGATGTTAGTAAACTGGTTATCATAATGAAGAAAGATTTGCATCCATCAAATTACAGACTAGTGGTGTTTAAAGACATGTCAAACGACTATGCCTTTATAACTAAGTCTTGTATCGACACGAAAGAGACTATCCAATGGGAAGATGGTCAAGAATATCCTTTGGTGAAATTAGAAATTTCCCATACTTCTCACCCCTTCTACACTGGTAAGATGAAGTTAGTTGATACCGCAGGACGTATTGATAAGTTCCGTAACCGTTATAATAAAAAGTAAACCGGTTCAATTAATAAAATAGAGTCTCGATAATTTTATCGGGACTTTTTTTATTTTAGTCCCATACTAGCGGAACATCCGAATCACTAATTTTTATTTTATGCATATCGTTTTATATGACTATCCGGAACAGCGCATCAATTTATATCCTTTAAGTTTAACCAGACCTATTGGTAATCTTCGAGTTGGAACGTTAACGATCGCCGAAAAATGGGAAAAATGGATGGATGTTTCGGTTTCTTACCTTACTGCCGACTATCTACAAGGAAAATATCCTTTATCAACTACAAGCGGAGAAGTTTTAATCGTTAATGGCGGTGTTTGTCCGGATGAAGCTTTATGTGCAGCGTTGGAACGGCTTAGAATAGGTGAGAAATTAGTTGAAAGTAAGCGATTTATCGCTGCTAAAGCTGACGGAGCACATTGGACCAAAGAGCGCGATTTCTCAGATTATAAACCGATCGTTTATGAAAGGGCTTATACTTCCCTCCGCTATCCAGAAGATATTTTTTTACAAAATGGATCCGAAATAGTAAAAGATTTTAACCTATTAACAAAAGGAAGGAGTTCTGCTAATATAAGTTCGACGGTCAGTTTGCTAGGTGAAGCAATTTTTATAGAAGAGGGTGTATCGGCTGAATTTTGCACGATCAATACCTTGAAAGGACCCGTTTATCTAGGAAAGAACAGTGAAATATGGGAGGGGGCTTTAATTCGTGGACCCTTTTCATTGGGAGAAAATTCGCAGGTTAAATTGGGCGCAAAGATCTATAATAATGTAACTGTCGGTCCTGGTTGTCGCGTTGGAGGAGAGTTAAACACCTGTTTGATTTGGGGAAATTCTTCCAAAGGGCACGAAGGTTACTTTGGAAGTGGTGTTATGGGGGAGTGGTGTAATTGGGGAGCGGATACCAACAATTCCAACTTAAAGAATAACTATAAAAATGTGAAGCTATATCATTATGGAGAGGATGCTTATCGTGATACACATATGCAATTTTGCGGGCTAATCATGGCGGACCACGCAAAATGCGCAATTAATACGGCTTTTAATACAGGCACCGTAGTTGGTGTCGCTGCGAGTATCTTTGGAAGTGAAGCACCACCTACCTTTGTTCCCGATTTTTCTTGGGGTATCGGAAAAGGTGCAAGTGTTTATGCCTTGGAAAAAATGTTTGAGACAGCAGAGTTGGTTTTTGCCAGGCGTAATTGTAAATTTGACCCTATAGAAGCATCCATTTTACGTAAAGTTTTTCAGATAACATCAAAACAGAGAAATAATAAAATTTAATCAATCATGCGAAAAAAAATTGTTGCCGGTAATTGGAAGATGAACTTGGGTTACCAAGAAGGAATAAGCCTTTTTTCTGAAGTGGCAAATATGGTAAAAGATGAAGTTATTGGTAATCAGCAAATAATCGTTTGTAGTCCTTTTATCCATTTACATTCTATCGCTTCTTTAACGAACGAGCACAAAAATGTGTTTGTGGGAGCTCAGAATATTCACCAAGAAGATGCAGGTGCGTACACAGGGGAGGTCTCTGCAAAACAAGTGCGTTCGACTGGTGCTGCCTATGTAATATTGGGGCATTCTGAAAGAAGGGCGTATTTTGGTGAGTCCGATGAGTTATTGGCAAAAAAAGTAAATATAGCGCTTACCCATAATCTAGTCCCCATTTTTTGTATCGGAGAAACAAAAGAGGAGCGTGAATCAGGAGAATTTTTTGATGTTATCAAAAAACAGTTGGAAAAAGGTGTTTTCCATCTTTCAGAAAGTGATTTTTCCAAAATAATTCTTGCCTATGAGCCGGTTTGGGCAATCGGTACGGGGCTAACTGCAAGCCCTGAGCAAGCACAGGAAGTGCATGCCTTTATTAGAAAAGAAGTAGAAGCTAAATATGGTTCCGCTGTAGCAGACGAAACCAGTATTCTATATGGCGGGAGCTGTAATCCAAAAAATGCACCCGACTTATTTTCGCAACCGGATATCGATGGGGGATTAATAGGTGGAGCTTCATTGAAATCGAGAGACTTCACCGATATAGTGAAGGTTTTTAACTAATTGTGTATTTTTGAAAGGGTTTCCAATTGATCAAATTCGGAAACCTTTTTTATTTGATAAAATGGACTATAGCGAACTTACTTTTGTTTGTGTGGGAGAAGAGGGATGGCAAAGAGATCTGTTTATTAATGATTTAGCTGCTTTAGGCTTTGATACGTTCGAAGATACTGCCTTGGGTTTTAAAGCTTATATTGCCAGTGCATCATTGGATCTCGTAGCTGTTGAAAATTTGTTGCTCACCTTGCCCGAAAACTTCCACGTCTCTTATAGTCGTCAAGAGATTAGTCCTAGAAACTGGAATGCAGTTTGGGAAAGCAATTTTGAGCCGATTATCATCGATAAGCGTTGCTACGTTCGTGCCACCTTTCATGAACCTGAGCCCGATTTTGAATATGAGGTTATTATAGATCCAAAAATGGCTTTCGGTACTGGGCATCATCAAACAACCTCACTCATGATGGAATATCTGTTGGAGAGCAGTGTTGCAGGAAAGCGTGTACTGGATATGGGATGTGGTACCGGTATACTTGCTATTTTGGCAGCGAAGATTGGCGCAGAAAGGGTCGTAGCAATTGATTATGATCCCGTTTGCTATGAAAGTGTTAAGGAAAATGTTGAGTTGAATCAAGTTTCTGTTATAGAGGTACTTTGCGGATCGAAAGAAGTGATTCCACACGAACCGTATGACTTGATCCTCGCAAACATCAATAGAAATATATTGTTAGACCAATTGGAGGTTTATTCAGCTGTTTTAAAACCGCATGGCCAGCTATTTTTGAGTGGTTTTTATGATGGGGACGATTTAAACCAGTTAGCAGAGGCCGCGAATAAACTGAATATAATTTTCTCGGAAAAAAAGGTAAAAGATAATTGGGTTGCAGCAAAATTTGAACAGAACCATAAAAGAAAGAATATAATATGCGCGTCCATTTTATAGCTATTGGCGGAAGTGTTATGCATAATTTGGCCATAGCATTAGCAAACAAAGGTTATCTTGTAAGTGGCTCAGACGACTTTATATACGAGCCTTCGAGAACTAATTTGACAAAAAACGGCCTGATGCCGGAAGAATTAGGTTGGCATCCTGAACGGATTACGGAAGATATTAATGCCGTTGTACTGGGTATGCATGCAAAGGTGGACAATCCAGAACTTGTCAGGGCGCAAGAACTTGGTTTGCAGATTTATTCTTATCCCGCCTATATTTACGAACAATCTAAAGAAAAAACCCGTGTTGTTATCGGAGGCAGTCATGGAAAAACCACTATTACCTCGATGATTATGCATGTACTAAAAGTACTGGGAAAGGAGTTTGACTACGTTGTTGGTGCTAAACTTGATGGGTTCGAAACGATGGTCAAGATCACAAAGGACGCGCCTTTGATCATTATTGAAGGCGATGAATATTTAGCTTCTGCAGTTGACAGAAGGCCAAAATTTTTACTTTATCATGCTAATATAGCTCTGATAAGCGGCATTGCCTGGGATCATATCAACGTATTTCCAACTTTTCAAGAGTACCTTGAACAATTTAAGCTTTTTATCGAAAGTATAGAAGAAAAAGGTACACTGGTGTATAATAAAGACGATAAAGAGGTGCAAAACCTGGTGTCTAAAGATACTTCTAAGATCAATAAACATGGATACAAACTGCCCGATTTTACTATTAATAAAGGGGTAAGTTATCTTAAAACAGCAAATGGAGAAACGGCTTTACAGATATTCGGAAAACATAACCTTTCGAATTTGGCAGGGGCTTTTACAACCTGCGAATGGTTGGGGATAGGCAGAGAAGATTTTTATAAAGCGATCGGTAGTTTTAAAGGTGCTTCAAGGAGATTGGAATATGTGGCAGATTATGCAGGTAGTGTTGTTTACAAAGATTTTGCTCATTCACCTTCAAAGGTTAGAGCGTCTATTGATGCTGTAAAGGAGCAATACCCAGATAGTAAGTTAGTTGCGATTATTGAACTACATACATTTAGTAGTTTAAACGAGGAGTTCTTGTACGAGTATCGTGATACTATGAGGCAAGCTGACGAAGCCATTGTATTTATCGATCAGCACTCATTCAGACAAAAAAATATAAAGCCGATTGACGCGTTAACTATTAAGAAAGCCTTTAATAGAGATGATATAATTTATTTAAACAATGTACAGGATATAGATACGTACGTCAGCCAATCAAATCCAGTTGGCAAAAATTTGCTTTTTATGAGCTCTGGAAACTTCGGTGGTATAAATCTAGTTAACTTATCAGATAAGTTTTTTAATTTTTAAAAATTATATATATATTTGATATAGTAAGTACGACAATTGGTTAATACCTTCTTCTCCCTGTATACTCGTTGTCTATGGGTCAAGCTAACACACATGTAAAGAATAGTCGAATGAAACCTACGTGATTAATGGAAAGACAAAAGATTATGAAAATAAATCATTTTGGATCATGTACGGTTCCCTGTATACCGACAGGTAGTCATGAGACCGTAAAAAAACAAATTATCTACAAATGAAATCTTTAGGAAAAAAAATAAGATTGCTGCGGCATCAAAATGGGTGGAGCCAAGAGGATGTTGCTAAAAGATTGGACATATCTATTCCCGCTTTTTCTAAAATTGAGACCGGTATAACCGACATTAATCTTTCGAGACTTCAGCAAATCGCCAAGCTCTTTGACATGACGGTGGTGCAACTTTTAAATTTTAACGATGCTGATGAGCAAAAAAAATACAATTCGGATTTAGAGGCTGCCAATAAAAAACTTCAAGAAAGAAATAATGAAGTCATTGAACTACAAAAGAAGGTGATCGAGCTCTACGAAGAATTGAGAAAACTATATGCTAAATGATAGGAACACGCTGACATTAAAATACATATCTTAATGTAGCGTGTTTCTTTCCGAATTGAGCTCCCGTAGCTTTGTGAATTGATAGCATTTCCTTATTGAAATCACCTACCCAAGAGAGTTCCAATTCTTCAAATTGCTTAAGCGGCAACACATACTCTTTTAGCTTTATAAAAAGAACAGATTCCAATCCGTGCTTTTGATAAGCTTTTTTTGTTCCCATCACAATAGCCCGCATACGATTTACTTTACGCTTGTTCAATAAAAATCGAATGCCGTTTAACCAATTCATTTTCCCGTTAAAGTCTTTTATCAATTGATTAGCATCAGGCAATATCAAGATAAAGGAAGCGGGTTCATTATTAACATAAGCAAACCAGATCAAATGCCCATCCATAATTAACTTCATCTTTTTGAAAGATTCCAGGATTGTTTGCATTTTAATAGGTTGAAAATTCTCGAAATTTTCCCATGCATCATTATAGATTTCCATGAAATCCTTGGCGAAAGCTTGTAAATTGTTTTTTTCAAAAGGTTTAAAGGTATATCCCGGTTTTTCCATAACCCAATTAGCAATACGGGTAAAGCGTTCTGGAAAGGGTTTGTTAACCTCTAAATAATTCGTGATCTGTTCATATAGGATGTTAAAACCATAGCGGGTAAAAAGGTTTAAATAATAAGGTTTGTGATAATTCATGCCATAAGATGGTGGCGTAAATCCATCAACTAACAAGCCCCAGAAATTATCATTTTCCCCGAAATTGATGGGACCATCCATTGCCTTCATCCCTTTATCCCCAAGCCATTTTTTTGCAGTATTAAAAAGCTCATTTGCTGCCTCCTGATTATCTATACATTCAAAAAAACCAATGCCACCTACCGGGTTTTCTGATTTATGAATCTTCTCATGATTGATAAAAGCTGCTATTCTTCCGATGGGTTGGTTGTCTTTTAATAATAGCCATCGGATACACTCACCATTTTTATGAAAGTTGTTCTTTTGAGGGTTAAAGATTTGACGTATATCGTCGTCTAATGGGCAGATCCAGTTGTTATCATCCTTATATATATTTTTCGGAACATCTAGAAACTGTTTTTCTTGTTTTTTATCGTTTACCTGGATTATCATTCTTTCCCCAAAATCATTAATAAAAAAGCACCCAGTATAACATACTAAGTGCTTTATATTTTATAATACGGCGATTGCGCGACTAATAGTCGTCATCATCGTCAAAATCGTCGAAATTGTCAAAGTTATCCAAATCATTAAAATCGAAGTCATCTTCATCTTCATCGTCAAAACGTCTTTTTGGTTTTGAATCATTAGGCTTGATACCTGATTTACCCGCTTTTTTTGCTGGATTATTTGATCCAATTTTTTTGTCTGTCTTTTTTGGCGTTTTCATTTCCAATTCTACTAGTTACGCTTGTTTTATATTGTTTGGTTTTGTGCTGATAAAATTACAAAGATTTTAAAACAGTCAAGTAATTTATTGAAAAAATAATACAAAAAAATAGTAGTTATTCAGTTGATTCACCTATACTTTGTTCTTCCGTCAAAATGTCTTTTAATTTTGGTAAATCGGCTGTTGAATTGATGCCGAAATAGTCCATAAACATTTTACTGGTTGAATATAAAAGCGGTTTGCCAATTGATTCTGATTTGCCACTGATTTGTATCAGATCTTTTTCCAGCAACTTTTGTATGGAATAATCGCAGCTCACACCTCTTATTTGCTCTATTTCAAGCTTGGTAATTGGTTGTCTATAAGCTATGATTGCCAGTGTTTCAAGTGCGGCCTGACTCAATTTTTTCTTCGATCGATGGATTTGAAGTTGATTAACAATCTTGTTGTATTCTTTTTTTGTTAAGAATTGATAACCGTTATTGATAGCATACAGTTGAATGGCAAATGCGTCGTTTGCATATTTTAACGTGATTGTTTTAATCGCTTCTTCTATTTGTTCATTCGATAATTCAAGCTCTAAGGCATCGCGAAGAACTTGTTTAATATCAAAAATTTCCACACTCTGTTCAGAAGCAAAGATTAACGCCTCTATATGCTGTACAAAGTTCTCCATGAAATTTTAATCTATTATTAATAGTCGATAATTTGCTCTTGGATGCCTGCGGGGATCTCTCTAAAATCATATTTTTGTGTACGCAGTTGCGGTTCGAAACCAGCCTCTTTTATCGCGTCTTGTATGGAACGCGATGTAAATCGATGTGGTGCGCCTGCCGCAGAAACGACGTTCTCTTCGATCATGATTGATCCAAAATCATTGGCTCCTGCATGTAAGCAAAGTTGGGCAATTCGTTTCCCAACTGTTAACCAAGAAGCTTGGATGTTTTTTATATTAGGAAGCATGATTCTACTCAAGGCGATCATTCGTATATATTCTTCGCCACTTACATTATTGGTAATTCCACGAACTTTCTTTAACAGTGTACCATCATCTTGGAAAGGCCAAGGTATGAAGGCGATAAAGCCATAAGCATCCTTCGGTTTTTCGTGTTGCACATCTCGTATCCAAACGAGATGTTCGAAGCGCTCCTCAATTGTCTCTATATGCCCAAACATCATCGTAGCAGAGGTTGGTAGGTTAATTTGATGCGCGGCTCGCATGACATCTAACCATTCTTTTCCCCCACATTTACCCTTTGAAATTAAACGCCTAACACGATCATTCAATATTTCTGCACCTGCTCCCGGAAGAGAATCTAAGCCGGCATCTTTAAGTGCACGGAGGACGTCTAAATGACTCATGTTTTCCAGCTTGGCAATATGTGCAATTTCCGGGGGGCCAAGCGAGTGCAGTTTTATCGTTGGGTATAATTCCTTTAACTGCTTGAACAAATTGGTATAAAAGCTCAGACCAAGATCAGGATGATGCCCACCTTGCAATAATAGTTGATCTCCACCATAGCGTATCGTTTCTTCGATTTTTCTTTTGTAGGTATCAATGTCCGTAATATAGCTTTCTTCGTGTCCCGGTCTTCTAAAGAAATTGCAAAATTTACAGTTGGCAATACAAACATTGGTTGTATTCACGTTTCTATCAATTTGCCAGGTCACCTTCCCATGGGGAACTTGTCGCTTTCGAAGCTCATTGGCAACATAACTTAACTCAGCAGTTGAGGCATGCTGGTATAGATATAAACCCTCGTCTTTTGACAAAAAATCAAAATTGCGGGCCTTTTGAAGTATTTGTGTAGTATTCATCGAAAATGCCTAATTATAATTGCAAGCTTACTTTTCGCGTATTCATGCACGGTAGACTATGCAAACTTAGCTAATTTTGTTAGGATATCCAATCCTAACGAACGTTCGAATATGAGACTTGGTTTTATGTACTTGCGATGTCTGATGTTTGTCATAACCGCATCTAAACGAATTGTTTTACGCAAAAACTAAGGGGGTTCTTGTAATATGCTTAAAGAAAAATGTATTTTTGCCACTGATTTGAAGCATTGATCAAAGGCATACAAAAGATGTTTACGTAAGATTTGAGCAGTGTCTGTCATCCCAAATTAGAAAAATAGGATGAAGCAACATCAACTTGCATTTTAAACGCAAAAGCTAGTTAAATGAATAAGAAAGTAGCATTTTATACACTTGGCTGCAAACTTAACTTCTCTGAAACTTCTTCCATCGGACGGATTTTTCAAGATGCGGGTTATCAATCTGTGCCTTTCAATGAAGGTGCGGATGTCTATGTTATTAATACCTGTTCTGTAACGGACAATGCAGATAAAAAGTGTAGGAAAGTGGTAAGAGAGGCTTTGAAATATTCTCCAGCGGCCTATATTACAATTGTGGGATGTTATGCCCAGTTAAAACCCAGGGAGATTGCCGAAATTCCAGGAGTCGACATGGTCCTTGGTGCCGCTGAAAAATTCAACATCATTGAACATATCAACGACCTAACTAAGCAGAAAAAAACAATTGTGCATAATTCGCCTATTGAAGAAACCAACGTATTTGTCCCCGCTTTTTCTTTTGGAGATAGAACCAGAACCTTCTTAAAGGTACAGGACGGTTGTGATTATTCCTGTACTTTTTGCACCATACCGCTGGCGCGCGGAACTAGCAGAAGTGGAACGATTGAGTCGCTGGTTAAGCAAGCTGAAGATATCGCCACTTCAGGGGTGAAAGAGATTGTATTGACTGGGGTTAATATTGGTGATTTTGGTATTAGAGAGGGAAAAAGGGAAGATCGGTTTTTAGATTTGATTAAAAAGTTAGATCATGTCGAAGGAATTGATCGGTTTCGTATTTCATCTATCGAACCCAATTTGCTGAGTGATGAAATTATTGACTTTGTAGCTACTTCTAAACGATTTGTACCTCATTTTCATATGCCTCTGCAATCGGGGTCTAATAAAATATTAGGATTAATGCGTAGACGGTACAAGCGAGAACTTTATGTTGAAAGAGTAGAAAGAATCAAAAGTCTTATGCCTGACTGTTGTATTGGTGTGGACGTTATTGTTGGATTCCCGGGGGAAACACGGGAAGATTTTCTGCATACTTACGAATTTTTAAATAGCTTGGATATTTCCTATTTACATGTATTTACCTATTCGGAAAGAGCTAATACAATAGCTGCGCAGATGGAAGGAGCGATACCCGGAAGTGCGAGATCAGAAAGAAGCAAAATGCTGCATATCTTATCGGAAAAAAAGAGAAGAGCATTTTACAAAGGACAACTGGGAAATACGGCCGAAGTGCTTTTTGAAGGTGATGTAAAAGATGGGTATATGCATGGCTTTTCAAAGAACTATATTAAGGTACGTGCAAAATATGATCCTTTACTTGTAAATGAAATAAAAGCAGTTAGATTAACGGATATAAGTAATGAGGGAGATGTAGAGGTAGAGGAGCTAGCATCCTTCGTGATACATTAAGAATTATATATGTACCTTTCGGTTCGAAATATAACCTTTATTTTTCTATCTATCATATTGACGGGAACTTTGACAAGCTGTTTGAGTAGGAAAAGAGGAATATCACCCGTTTTAACACATAAAAATTACCATAAAAAGCGAGGAGATATTTTAACAGATGTTTCGGGTAGATCAGGGCTTTATGTCAGCTCAGGGAACCTGCTTGCAGATTATGCCAACTTATTGGACGTTGATGCTCGTGACCTTAAAAATGAAAAACTTTATCGATTTATAAACGATTGGATAGGTACGCCATACGCTTATGGGGGAACAACAAAAAATGGGGTAGATTGCTCGGGTTTTGCAGCGATGTTAATGAGCGAGATTTACGGTAAGAACCTTCCAAGAAGTTCGGAAGACCAAGCTGATGCTATTAAAAGAAAGTATGAGAAACAGCTGAAGGAAGGGGATTTAGTTTTTTTTAGCTTTGGAAGTTCAAGAATAAACCATGTGGGCATCTATCTACATAACGGTAAGTTTGTTCATGCTTCCACGTCGAAAGGAGTCATTATAAGTAATTTAAAGGATAGCTGGTACTATAAGTCTTTCAAAAGAGCTGGAACGGTTAAATAAATATGAAAGAAAAAAATAAGGAGGATTTTGGCTTTTGGACGCAATATAAGCAGTTTGCCGGAAACGAACTATTACTGTATGCGATCATGGTTATTGGAATTGTATTAGGTATTGTTATTTTTGGATGAACATGCATGTTCATCTTAATGGCACTGCACTACTTTAATAATGGCGGTTATTTATTGCTGACCAATAAAATAATTAGGAATTGATAAAAAAAGAAGAGATGATCTTAAACCTAAAACGCCCATTGGCATTTTTTGATTTGGAAACAACGGGCGTAAATGTTGCTTCGGATAGAATTGTGGAAATTTCAATCCTGAAAGCAATGCCCGATGGGCGTGAGTTAGTGAAAACCTTGCGTATAAATCCCGAGATGCTTATTCCGCTCAGTTCTTCGCTTTTACATGGAATATATGATGAAGACATAAAAGATGCGCCCACGTTCAAGCAAGTAGCACAAGAGATCGCTGATTTCTTAATGGAGGCGGATTTGGCAGGGTACAATTCCAATAAATTCGATATTCCCGTTTTGATGGAAGAGTTTTTAAGAGCCGGTGTTAATTTTGATATTGAAAACAGAAAATTCGTCGATGTTCAGAATATCTTTCATCAAATGGAGCAGCGTACATTGAAAGCAGCTTATAAGTTTTATTGTGATAGAACTTTGGAAAATGCCCATAGTGCTGAAGCAGACGTGCGTGCTACTTATGAAGTGCTAATAGCTCAAGTACAACGATATGAAGGTGTGGAATGGGAAGATAAAAGCGGCAATAAATCAATACCGGTTAAAAATGATGTAGATGTACTTCATCAGTTTACCAATCTGAATCGGCCGGTTGATTTCGCTGGTCGTGTTATTTACGATGAAAATGGCGTAGAGGTATTTAGCTTTGGTAAACATAAAGGTAAGAGTGTAATAGAAGTGTTTAAGATAGAACCAAGTTATTATTCTTGGATGATGCAGGGTGATTTCCCTTTATATACAAAGCGATGCATCGAAAAAATATGGACAGATTATCGGAATGCACAATCCAACAATAGAGGGGGGAATGTCAAAGCCTCCGGTGCTTCGAATGTCGCTTCACAGCCGAAATCAAAATCCTACGGAGGTAACAATAAACCGCAGAGTGGTGGCCAGCACTTTAGCAAAGCGAAAGAAAAAAGTGGACCTATTACGGATGATATGCTGAAGAGCTTACAAGATAAGTTTAAGAAATAGGAAGGGGGTAAGTAGTTAAGTTGATAAATAGAAAGAAATCACTACATAACAACTAAACTACTTACCTATTTCAACAAGCTAAAAAGGTGCTTCATCATCCATGTCGTTCATTCTGGAAGGGCGTGTAATAATTCCTCCCATATTTCCAAATTCCGAAGAAGGCATCATGCCTGCGGAAAAAGGATTATCTTCTCCCACACTTCTGGATTCCGCAAATGATCCCCCACCAAAATCCTCTTCCAGATCTTGGAATTTAACATATTTTCCAACAAATTTGAGAGGAACAATAGTCGTTTCACCGTGTCGATTTTTGGCAATAATTACTTCGCCGACACCGGCAGTTGGCCTTCCTTCTTCATCTTCTGTCATGCCATAATATTCGGGTCTATATAAGAACAATACCATGTCCGCATCTTGTTCAATAGAGCCCGACTCCCGTAAATCAGACAGCATCGGTCTTTTAGACGCCCCTGGCCGACTCTCAACTGCCCGACTTAACTGAGATAAAGCTAAAACGGGAATGTTAAGCTCCTTGGCAACCGATTTTAATGCACGTGATATACTACCAATTTCTTGTTCGCGATTTCCGCCTCCCTTTCCTTCTGCTTTTCCATGCATCAACTGTAAATAATCGACGATCACCATTTGTATATCGTATTGCGCCTTTAAACGTCGACATTTGGCCCTAAATTCGAAAACATTCAGAGCAGGCGTGTCGTCAATTAATAAAGGTGCCTCCGTTAATTTTCCAATGCGCGAATGGAGTTGTGTCCATTCATGATCCGCTAAAGTCCCTTTTTTAAGCTTTTCCTGCTCAATTTCTGTTTCACCTGAAATAAGGCGATTTACGAGCTGAACAGAAGACATTTCCAGTGAAAAAACAGCCACAGGCTTATCGTGTAGGACAGCAGCATTTCGTGCACAAGTCAAAACAAATGCAGTTTTACCCATAGCAGGGCGAGCGGCAATAATAACCAGATCAGAAGGTTGCCAACCGGAAGTAATACGATCTAAAGCTGTGAAACCAGAAGGAACCCCCGTGAGTGAGTCTGTTCTGTCGCGAAGTTGCTCTAAATTGTTAACTGCCTCCCGCATGATATCGTCCATTTTACGCGTATCACGTCTTAGGTTATTTTGGGCGATATCAAACAAACTTTTCTCGGCAGTGTCTAACAAATCAAAAATGTCTGCAGTATCTTCGTAGGCATTGTTTATGATTTCGGTTGAAATTTTTATTAGCTCCCGCTGTATATACTTTTGAGATATAATACGAGCGTGGTATTCGATATTTGCTGCTGAGACGACTCTATCCGTTAATTGGGTAATGTAATAGGCACCTCCCACCATTTCAAGAGCTCCCATTTTTCGTAACTCGGCAGTTACTGTCAATAGGTCAATTGGTGAGGATTTTTGAAATAAATTAACAATGGCTTCAAAGATTTTCTGATGGGCATCCTTATAAAATGTATCTATCTTTAGAATATCTATGACCGTTGACAGCGCATCTTTTTCAACCATAAGCGCTCCAAGAACAGCTTCCTCTAAATCTACTGCCTGAGGAGGTAGCTTGCCAAGCCCACTGACCATATTGCCCAGTCGACTTTTACGTTCAGCAAAAGAGCCTTTTTTAGCGGTATTTCTGGATGGATAATTTTCGTTTTCGGAGTTCATAGCACAAATGTAATTAATTTATAATCCCTTCTGATGTAGAGTTTCTCACAATAGTGAATAATGAAAAATGTTAAGCATTGAATCCGTTCTCATTAGCCTGTTAACTATTCACAAAGGGTGTGGATAAAATGTTTATAAAAGGATCACCTGTTTAAAAATCAATTGCTTAAGATGTATGTGAATAACTTTTCACGTGTTAGTTAAGCGATGCTTAACAATAATAGAAATAGGGGATGTGGTGTTTTTTGCTGTGTCAGTCAATACTTCCGGTAATAATCATTATTAAATATTGAACGTAAACATTATTGCAAAAATGAGGAAAGAATATTGAGAATATATTTGGTAACTTGCACGCCTAATTTTAAGAAAGCATGCGTCAATTTTCAAAACCTATAAAAAGGGAAAGCAATCAAATGATTTTCGGTATTAGAGCCGTAATAGAGGCCATTGATAGTGGAAAGGAAATAGAATCTTTGTTTGTGCAAAGGGGGTTGACGGGCGAGCTATTCAAAGAACTGAAGTATGTTTTGCGTGATAGAAGTATCAGCTACCAGCAAGTTCCGGTAGAAAAGTTAGATCGTATAACACGGAAAAATCATCAAGGTGTCATCGCTGTTATTTCTCCGATAACTTATCAAAAGATTGAAGATGTTATTCCTGCAATATATGAAGAGGGCAGAGTTCCACTGATATTAATATTAGATGGTATAACTGATGTTCGAAACCTGGGGGCAATAGCGCGTACAGCTGCCTGTGCAGGGGTGGATGCCATTGTAGTTCCCAATAAAGGTTCGGCAGAAATTAATCCGGACGCAATAAAAACGTCGGCAGGGGCCCTATATAAAATAACCGTTTGTCGTCACGAAAGCTTAGCCCAAGTAGTGAAATTTCTACAGGAGAGCGGCCTACAAGTCGTTGCATGTACAGAAAAAACAGAAGAAACAATTTATAAACCGGATTTTAAATCGCCAACGGCAATCGTTATGGGAGCAGAGGATATCGGTATATCAGATAATATCATACGACATGCTGATTATTTAGCAAAGATACCGATGATGGGTGATATTGCTTCATTGAATGTGTCCGTAAGTGCTGGTGTGATTATTTACGAAGCCATCAGACAACGATTTAATCAGTAGTATTTAAATTTTTACTTCCCTCATTTCTTCCAAAGCGGAAGGATCATGTTTATGTTTGAAGAGGAACGAAAATAGAAACGCGATAAGGAGTGCATAAGCTGCAAAACAAATCCAGATTTCTTGCCACATCATTTGTCCGTTCAATCTAGTGAAATAATGTTCAATAACGTAGCCACTCATTGCACTTCCAAGGATGGCACCAAAACCATTGGTCATCATCATAAATAAGCCTTGGGCGGAGGAGCGAATATGTGCACCGGTACTTGTTTCAACAAAGAGAGAGCCCGATATATTGAAAAAATCAAAAGCCATTCCGTAAACAATGCAAGAAAGAATAATCATCCAAAGGCCATTAATAGGGTCGGCATAAGCGAGCAAACCAAAACGTAGAACCCAAGCTAGCATACTAATAAGCATCACTTGTTTAATACCAAAACGACGTAAAAAAAAGGGAATTGCCAGAATAAAGACCGTTTCGGAAATTTGAGAAATAGACAAGATGATTGTGGAGTGTCTTACCACCAAGGAATCAGCATAAACAGGATTCTTGCCGAAGTCGGACAGAAAAGCATCTCCGTACATGTTGGTAAGTTGTAAGGCGCCACCCAAGAACATAGAAAACGTAAAAAACAAAGCCATCTTCGGACTACGAAACAACTTGAAAGCATTTAATCCTAGTCGTTCACTAAGCGATGCATTTTCAGATTTTGATTTTGGTGGAGGACAGGACGGTAAAGTGAATGAATATATACCCAATGCGATCGCAGCGATCGCAGCAATATAAAACTGACCTTCCAATGCTTTGTTGCCGCTTAGATCTGTTATCCACATAGCTGCGATAAAACCAACGGTACCCCATACACGAATAGGAGGAAAATCTTGAATTATGTTATACTGGTGCTTTTTCAAAAGTATGTATGCAATGGAGTTAGACAGGGCTATTGTAGGCATATAAAACAACATTGCCAATAGGATCACCCAAAAGAAAGTTTGAGGGTCTTGTACATGGGGTAAATACAGAAAAGTACAACCGAATAGAACATGCAAAACACCATATAGTAATTCAGCATTAACCCATTTATCCGCGATGATACCGGTTAATGCCGGCATAAACAGAGATGAAATTCCCAGTGTAGAGAAGATGGCTCCAAATTCACTGCCCGACCATTGCTTGTTCTGGAACCAATATACACCCACAGTAATCATCCAAGCTCCCCACACAAAAAACTGTAGAAAACTCATCAATGTCAATCTAAATTTTATAGACATATTATGTAAAGCAAAGCTTATGTTGCATTTCTTTAAGAACTACGATGATTTCCGCCGAGATATTTCATCACGTATTTTGGCTGCTTTTTCATAAGCCTCTTCTTGGAGGGCTTGTTGAAGAGCTGCTTTTAATTCATCGTCGGTATAGGATGCGTAAGCGGTTTTTGAACCTTCTCCCGCTGTAGATTGTTCCTCTCTTGGAGTTTCCAGGTTTTCCAGAAACACAAAATCATTGCCTTCAATAACAATTCCTGCGGAAGCAAGAATAAACTCATAAGTATAGATTGGGCAATCAAATCTTATAGCCAAGGCAATCGCGTCGGAAGTTCTAGCATCTATTTCAATATCTTTTTTTCCGTTATTACAAATTAACTTCGCATAAAAGATTCCATCAACCAAATTGTAAATGATGACCTCATGGATGGAAATTCCAAATGTAGAAGCAAAAGTTTTGAACAAATCATGTGTAAGCGGCCTACTGGGAGTAAGCTTCTCGATTTCAATGGCAATTGCTTGCGCCTCAAATCCTCCAATAATGATAGGAAGTCTTCTGCGGCCATTAACTTCACCTAACACCAAAGCATAAGCCCCCGATTGTGTCTGGCTGTAAGATAATCCTACTATTTCTAACTTGATCTTATTCATTTCTCGCAGGCAAATATGCAAAAAGCATTTCATAGCGACGCTATTTTTTTTATAATAGCATCTTATGGGTGTAATTTTTTTTCTTTATAATAAAATCCGGTTTTCGTGCTTAACCAAATGTATACGTATAAATACTTCTGATCATTAACGCCGAAAATTTCAGCTATTTTTATATGCTTTGATGGCCGCAGTGATTTTCGGTACAACGTCAAAAGCATCACCTACGATTCCATAGTCTGCTACTTTAAAGAATGGAGCTTCTGGATCTTTGTTGATAACCACAATCGTTTTTGAAGAGCTTATACCTGCTAAGTGTTGGATAGCTCCTGAAATGCCAATGGCAATGTAGAGGTTTGGGCTTACCGCAATTCCGGTTTGACCAACATGCTCGGAGTGAGGGCGCCATCCTGCATCGGATACTGGTTTGGAACAAGCAGTTGCGGCACCTAGAGCTTCTGCTAATTCCTCTATGATACTCCAGTTTTCAGGGCCTTTTAATCCTCGACCTCCCGACACCACAATTTCTGCTTCGGGTAGAGAAACCTTATCGGTTGCACGAACGATTTCTTTCACAATTATATCGAAATCATCGGATGATGGTTCGCTTTCGAATTTAATTACTTCGGCTTCAACCGGTTTCTCCCGTAACTCAAAGGCGTTTGCGTTTAGCGCAATTACTTTAATAGCTGAATTTAGTTCTGTTATCGCGAAAGCTTTACCTGAAAAGGCAGTTTTTTTTACACGTAATAAAGGGGCTTCTATTGTCGGTAACTCGACGGCGCCATCTGCCAAACCAGCTGAAAGTTTTGCTGCCAGTCGGGGTGCTAAGCCTTTACCACTAAATGAATTGGAAAGTATAACAATGGATGAATTTTCCTGTTTTGCTGCCGCCGCTATAACGGATGCATAGGCTTGATTTGTAAAGGATTTAAGCGCTTCAGAATCAGCGCTTAATATTTTAGTTGTGCCATATTTGCTTAAGTCTTTAAGATTTTCATCTTTTACATCGCCAATAGAAAGCGCAACCAAGGGTTGATTGATGGTATCGGCAATAGCTTTAGCATAAGAAATCACTTCAAATGCTGATTTCTTAAAAATACCCTCTATATTTTCTACAAATACTAATACTGACATCTTTTTTTAATTTAAAATTATTAGGTACTGCTTTACATAATATATTGGCTTTTCAAGTGCCGTACTAGATTACTCTTGCTTTCGTATGTAATAGCTCAATTAATTTTTCGGGTTCTGCCGCATCTATTAGCGTAACTGCACCCCGCGGAGCAGGTGTTTCATATTGTATTATTTTACTGAACGTTTCTACTTCAATGGGTTCTATAACCGTTAATGGTTTTGTGCGAGCAGACATAATACCTCGCATATTAGGTATACGAGGTTCTGCAACACCTTCTGCAGTACCGATCACTAAAGGTAAAGGACTGGAGACAATTTCTTTACCTCCCTCAATCTCGCGCTCTACTGTAGCCTGTCTTTCAAGGATATCGATTTTTTTTGCGATGGAAATGGAAGGGATATGAAGCAATTCACCCAAAAAACCAGCTACTTGCGTTCCATTATAGTCAATGGATTCCCGACCTGTTAAAATTAAATCAAATTGCTTGTCTTGAGCGTAGTTTGCAATTTGTTTAGCAACGAACCACGCATCGCGAGGACTGGCATTCACACGTACAGCATCGTCTGCCCCTGTGGCTAACGCTTTTCTAATAGTAGCTTCAGTGTTTGACTCTCCTACATTTATTACTGTAACACTCCCTTTACCACCTTCTGTCAATTCGATCGCTCTGGATAACGCGATCTCATCGTAGGGATTGATGATAAATTGAATATTTGCACTGTTAAAAGAAGTTCTATCTTCAGAGAAGGTGATTTTTGATGTAGTGTCCGGAACATGACTGATACACACGAGTAATTTCATAATTGCTACCTTTATTAAGTAATAAATTGATTCCCCTCTTCAACCAAAGATAAAAGGAAGTTATCACCACTGTGAAAACAAAATGTACTTTTTTATCTTTGACCTCTAAAGCTTTAAAGATAGGAAAAATCACATAATAATTAAATTTTTAACCATCGAATCTATGAGTAATGACCGTTTGGAGCAACTATTCAACTTTTTAAAAACGAGCCCTGATGAACCATTTATTTTATATGCTATTGCTAGTGAGTATGTTAAAAGGAATGATTTAACTAAAGCATTATATTATTTTCAGGAACTCGTAGATAAGCGACCGGATTATGTGGGTACTTATTACCATTTTGGTAAATTGTACGAAGCTCTTGGAAGAAAAGAAGAGGCTGTTGAAGCGTATCAAAAAGGGATGCTTGCAGCAAAACAGATGAATGACACACATGCTTTTTCTGAACTTCGAACCGTTTACAATAGTATTTTGGGTATAGAACCTGACGACGAACCGTGATGATTCAGGTAACTTATCGAAATATTCAAGCGAAGCGCAATGGCTAATTCCTAATTTTATTTATTTTTACGCCCCTAAAGCATTTAGATTTTGGCAAAGACAGCGAAGAAAGAAACTCCATTAATGCAGCAGTATAATAGTATTAAAGCGAAATATCCAGGTGCTTTATTACTGTTTAGAGTAGGTGATTTTTATGAAACTTTTGGCTCCGATGCAGTAAAGGCTGCGGAAATTCTGGGCATTGTTCTGACCAAGCGTGGTAATGGCAGTGCTTCTGAAACCGCATTGGCGGGATTTCCCCATCATTCGCTTGAAACTTATTTGCCTAAGTTGGTTAGAGCAGGGCAGCGCGTGGCTATCTGTGATCAATTGGAGGATCCAAAATCAGTAAAAACGATTGTAAAACGAGGGGTAACCGAATTGGTAACGCCGGGTGTATCTTATAACGATAATATCATTCAGCAAAAGTCAAATAATTATTTAGCCTCTTTGTTTTTGGATAAGGGTGCTGTAGGCATTTCTTTTCTAGACATTTCAACGGGTGAGTTTTTAGTTGCGCAAGGCAATAATGACTATGTTGACAAACTATTGCAAAGCTTTAAGCCTAGCGAAATTATCCTACCGAAACGCTCCTACGGCGATTTTGTTGCCCAGTTTGGCGATCGATTCTATACATACACATTAGACGAATGGCCTTATAGTGGCGATTATGCGAAGGAGACATTGCTGAAGCATTTTGAAGTCAATTCGTTAAAGGGTTTCGGTATCGATCGCATGCATCTTGCTGTGGTGGCGGCAGGGGTTTCCTTACACTATTTGAATGAAGCACAGCATCGAAATCTACAGCATATCTCTCATGTTGCGCGAATTGAGGAAGACCGCTATATGTGGTTGGACAGGTTTACGATTCGTAATCTGGAATTGATCGGATCAACCAATGAAAATGCTATAACACTTGCTGATGTACTAGACAATACCTCTTCCCCAATGGGAGCCCGATTATTGAAGCGCTGGATGGTGATGCCTTTAAAAGAGGAACGACCCATTAAGGAACGACTGGATGTAGTGGAGTATCTCTTGAGCCAAGTTGATTTGCGTACGGAATTATCACTGGAAATTAAGCAAATCGGTGATTTGGAACGATTGATCAGTAAAATTGGATTGCAAAAGGCAAATCCGAGAGAACTTGTTCAATTGAAGAACGCTTTGCAGGCAATTGGGCGGCTCAAAGAATTAACAGCTAATGCGGATAAGTCGGCGTTAAATGTGATCGCTGAGCAATTAAATCCCTGTAAAATAATTTGTGACCGAATAGAGCGTGAATTACAGCCGGAGCCTCCGGTCTTATTGATTAAAGGAAATGTGATTGCTGATGGCGTTGATGTAGAGTTGGATCGTCTACGCAAAGTTGCATTCGGAGGGAAAGATTATTTACTCGAGATTCAAAGGCGTGAATCGGAAATTACCGGCATCCCCTCTTTAAAGATTTCCTTTAACAATGTGTTTGGCTATTACCTCGAAGTAACGAATGCACATAAAGACAAGGTGCCTACTGATTGGGTAAGAAAACAGACTTTAGTGAATGCCGAGCGTTATATTACCAACGAACTGAAGGAATATGAAGAGCAAATTCTTGGTGCTGAAGATAAAATACAAATCATAGAAAATCGTTTATATAATGAACTCCTTGCGGTGCTGCTCGATTATATAAAGCCCGTTCAATTGAATGCCAATTTAATTTCCCAATTAGATGTATTGTTGAATTTTGCAACAGTTGCGCACAAGAATCATTATGTGAAACCTGTCGTCAATGATGGTAAACTAATTGATATTAAGGGTGGTCGACACCCGGTAATTGAAAAAAATCTACCGATTGGGGAGGAATATATTACCAATGACGTTTTCTTAGATAGCGACAATCAACAAGTCATCATTATTACAGGGCCCAATATGGCTGGTAAATCTGCCTTATTAAGGCAAACCGGTTTGATTGTACTAATGGCACAAATGGGATGCTTTGTTCCGGCAAAACACGCTGAAATAGGCCTCGTCGATAAAATTTTTACGCGGGTTGGCGCTTCTGATAATCTGTCATCAGGTGAATCAACCTTCATGGTTGAAATGAACGAAACAGCTAGCATTCTCAATAACCTATCTGATCGCAGTCTTATTTTGCTGGATGAAATTGGTCGTGGAACCAGTACTTATGACGGGATATCGATTGCCTGGGCGATTGCTGAATATTTACATAATCATCCTTCCGCTAAAGCCAAAACGCTCTTTGCAACGCACTACCATGAGCTTAACGAGCTTACTAATACCTTTGGTCGTATAAAGAATTTTAATGTTTCGGTAAAAGAAGTGAATAATAAGGTTATTTTTCTTCGGAAGTTGGTTCCCGGTGGTAGCGAACATAGCTTCGGAATACACGTCGCTAAGATGGCCGGTATGCCCGCTAAGTTGATTATAAGAGCAAATGAGATACTCAAGCGGCTTGAACAGGAACGTACGGGTGGTGAACATATTAAGGATAGTATGAAGAAGATACAGAAGCAAGCTTATCAGCTGCAAATGTTTTCAATTGACGATCCTATTTTAGTCAAAATCCGTGATATGCTTAATAATTTGGATGTGAATGCATTGACGCCGGTTGAAGCGCTCATGAAATTGGATGAAATTCAGCGCTTGTTAAAAAACTAATCACGTAGCGATAGCCTAACAAGGTACTGGTCATTTTCATCTTCGTAAAGTATTTGGACTACCCAGCCGTCTTGTTGGGCAATTTTTATCAGCGTGCCTTGATCGATATATAACCATCCAAAAGGATTACCTTGCTGATTTTTATATTCATATTGGAATCGCACTTCTCCGTAGTAACTTCCTGTGGCGGGAATGTTTCCTTCGTATAAATAGGCAATATCAGAGGAATCAAATAATAGCTGGCCACCTTTCTTTAAGATCCGTTTACAATGAGCAAGAAGTTGTTTTAAGCCATGAGTCGTTTCAACTAAACCGATGCCATTCATTAGGAAGAGCAGTGTGTCGAATTTTTTTCTTTGATAATGGAAAATGTTCTCATTCACGACTTGTTTGACCCCCCGGTCTTTCATGATTTCACAAGCGATTGTGGAAATTTCTAGAGCAGTGACATCGAAACCCCTATTTTGTAAGTAGAGGCAATGACTACCGACACCTGCTCCCACATCTAATACCGTGCCGTCACATAAAGAAAGCGCGATAAATTCCAACTCCGGAAAATCTTCCTCCTCCCTAAAGAACAGATCCATCGGCATTTCTTCATCCTCGCCATAACTATTATGCAATAGGAGCGGTTCAGTTTGCCCGGTCTTATAAAAATCGAGCAGTGCTGCTCCGTAAACATCGGGATTCATCGTGATATAAGCTAGGGTTTTGGTTAATCATTGATACCAAGAATAGTTTTACTTAATTTAATCATTGCCGGGTCTCCGGTATATTTACCCTTTACATCGGAAAGTTTTACTACAGGTGTCCAGTACGCTTCTTCGGGATAGGCCTCAATCATTTTTATAACAATATTCATAGGCTCTAGATTTACATCATTTGTGAAATTGGTACCTATACCAAAGGAAATACCGATTTTTCCTTGACAATGCTTGGCGATCCGTTCAACTTTTTCATAGTTTAGTCCATCTGAAAAGATGATGGTTTTAGACAAGGGGTCGATTCCCTTACTTTTATAATGCGCGATGGTTTTGTCGGCAAAATCAAGAGGATCACCGCTATCATGCCTTACCCCGTCGAAAAGTTTGGTGAACATTTTATCAAATTGAGAAAAAAAGACATCTGTGGTATAGGTATCTGATAATGCTATTCCCAAATCGCCTCTGTAAACATTTACCCAATGTTCCAGACCTAATCGATTTGCCATCTTGAATCCGTATTTAGCGGCATGGAACATAAACCATTCATGTGCATGTGTACCGATGGGTTTGGTCTGGTTAAGCATCGCCATATGTACATTACTAGTTCCGATAAAGGACATATCACCGAACTGTTTCAATGTCTGTACAACTAAACGATGGGTGTGGTAAGCGTGCCGTCTACGGGTGCCGAACTCGGCAATAGTTACCCCTAATTTTTTATATTGTTCGATTTTACTTTTTGCTCTTTTAATAATTTGTTCATCGCTATCTCCTTGAAGATGATGGAGCTTGTAATAAAGTTCGGATATTAGAGACATGATAGGGACTTCCCATAGGATAGTTCGATACCAATAGCCGGTAATTTTAACAGATAAATTAGTGTCTTCTTGAGAAATTAATATTTCATCAGGATCATAGCGATAGCCTTGTAAAAAATCGAGATAAGTTGGATCGAGATATGGACAGGTATCTTTCAGGTATTTTTTTTCCTCACGTGTTAGGTGTAAACTTGCCATACTGTTAATAGAGATCCTAAGCTCGTCTGCAAAACCGGGCGGAAAATGATGTTTACCGCGATTAATGAACTCGTATTTTGCTTTGGCTTTAGGGAACAATTTGAATACTGCATGCTGCATGGTGAATTTGTAGAAATCATTATCCAACATGGAGTTTAACATGGTGTGAGAATGTGCCATCTTTTATACTAAGTGCCGTACAGGCTAATCGTTTAATTCAACTATTTTTCTTTCGAAATTTTAGGAATAGCCTTAGCCCTGTCCAATTCATTGAACAAGGCGAAGGCTATTCCTAAAGATGATAACTAGAGACCAACTGCTTTAAGCCAAGCTTGAGCCATAAGAGCTGCTCCGGCCAAACTAGGATGAACGCCATCACCTGTCCAATAATTTGCCGGAGCTAGTTTAATTGCTTCATCAAATACTTGTTGATAGGGGATAAAAACAGCATTGAATTCATGCGCTATCTCTTTAGCAGCTGCTCTATATTCGTTAAATTTAGGATACCATTCGTCCGTTACAGCTCGAACATCTTTTACAGCGAACGGTTCACCAATCACTAATTGTAGATGAGGTAATTCCTTTTTTGTTCGCAATAACAGATTTTTGAGGTCATTTTTGTAGGTATCGATTGTCCCTTGATATGGGTTTTCTTTTGCCAAGGTATGCCAATAGTCATTTACGCCAATTAAAATGCTCAGCACATTTGGTTTGATCCTTAAGCAATCATTATCCCATCGATCTGCCAATTGATATACCTTGTTCCCACTGATACCTTTGTTGAAAATTTGAAGATTGAGTGAAGCTTTTTTTAATAATAGCTGCGAAGCGGCAACATAAGCATAACCACTTCCAAGTGTTTTAGGATCATTGACCTCTTCTTTGTCCTTGTCTCTGCCGGCGTCCGTTATGGAATCTCCTTGAAACAAAATGACATCATTTGCGGTTAAGTTAATCGATGTTTCTTTTATGCCGGCTGCTGTAACAATTTGCGGAAGACTGATTGTCGCCGCTGTGCCGAGCGCCAAATTTTGAATAAATTTCCTTCTATTGGTCATAGATTTAAATTTAGTTGAGATAATGGTTAAAAGTGAAAAAAAAATTGTAACAGTTGAATTCAAAAAATATCAAACGAATGTTTAAAAGTAAGTTTTTTAAAATAAACAGTGAGAGACAAAGATCAAAAAATTCATGTAAATATCATAAATAGAGAAAAGATGGAAGCGTTTTAACTTTTGTGTTACTAAATCAGGAATTTATTCAATAAAAAACTACTTTTGCAAAAAAAAGCACTCGGCATTCTTCGTGCCCTTAGCTGATAAATAGAACAAATGATTTCTAAGAAAATAGACCAAAAGCTTATTCAGCTGGGTAATGTACATCACTTTATCATGCGATTCTTCAAGGAGTTGGTTATGCCGCCTTACGAGTTTAAGGAGATCATAAATCAATGCTATGAAGTTGGTGTAAAATCGTTACCACTCATTTCTTTGACAGGTTTTATTACCGGTATTGTATTTACTAATCAATCGAGGCCTTCTTTAGAGGATTTTGGTGCTACCGCAATGCTACCCTCGCTGATTGCTATCGCTATTGTAAGGGCATTAGCTCCTTTGGTGACGGCATTAATTGCTGCAGGGAAAGTAGGTTCTAATATTGGTGCAGAGCTGGGTTCTATGAAAGTAACGGAGCAAATCGATGCGATGGAGGTTTCCGGGACGAATCCGTTTAAGTTTTTAGTCGTCAGCAGAGTATTGGCTACCACCATAATGATCCCTATTTTAAGTTGTTATACTGGATTTGTCGGTCTTATGGGGTCGTTTTTGAATGTCTATCAGCATGAATCTGTCAGTTTTATAAGTTTCTTTGATCAGGTGTTTGAAACGGTGACCTTTCTGGATATCTTTCAGGCTATTATAAAGGCCGGCTTTTTTGGATTTACAATTGGTATTGTCGGTTGCTATCAGGGATATAACTCTTCCAAGGGGACAGAAGGTGTTGGAAAGGCTGCTAATGCCGCAGTGGTCGCTTCCATGTTTCTCATTTTTATTGAGGAACAGTTAGTTGTAATGATTGTTCAAAGTATACGCGGATAAGAATGGAAAAACAGCTATCCCATATTAATTATCAAAACCCTGTAATTAACATCTCCGCACTTCGTAAATCATTCGGAGATCTGCATGTATTGCGAGGTGTAGACCTACAGTTGTTTGAAGGTGAAAACCTAGTGGTTTTGGGACGATCGGGTACAGGTAAATCGGTGTTAATAAAAATTGTGTCCGGTTTGCTTTCGGCCGATGAGGGAAATGTTAATGTTTTAGGGCAAGAAGTAGGTGATCTGGATGAAAAAGCACTCATGGCTTTACGGTTAAAAATTGGTTTTTCTTTCCAGAACAGTGCTTTATATGATAGTATGACTGTCCGTGAGAATCTTGAGTTTCCGCTGGTGAGAAATAAACGATCGCTAACAAGGGGAGAAATTGATAAAGAGGTGCGTGAAGTGTTGGATTCTGTTGGTTTATTGCAAGCATTAAACCAAATGCCTTCTGAGCTTTCAGGAGGACAACGCAAAAGGATAGGTATAGCTCGGACCTTGATTTTACGCCCTGATATTATGTTATACGATGAACCTACGGCCGGCTTAGATCCAATAACCTGTACGGAGATTAATAATTTGATCAACGAAGTACAACAGATATATAAAACATCTTCCATTATTATTACACATGATCTTACCTGCGCAAAAGAAGTCGGGGATCGTATTGTCATGTTATTGGATGGTAAATTTGAGCGACAAGGTCGATTCAATGATATTTTTGACTCGGACGATGCACGTGTCAAAGCATTTTATGATTATAATTTTATCGCATAGTATATGGCTAATAATTCAGATAGTAAAAAGTCGGTAATTGTAGGTTTGTTTACCTTATTAGGGATTATATTTTTTGTTACAGCAATCTTCGTTCTCGGTGGAAATCAAAAACGCTTTACGAAAACTATTGGGCTTAGAACCGTATTAAGCAATGCGGGTGGATTGAAAGCTGGTAACAATGTCTTTTTTTCCGGTGTTAAAATTGGTACCATCAAGAATATCAAATTAATTGAAAACTCTCATGTGGAAATTGATTTCAATATAGAGGAAAAATCGCAAGATTATATCCGTAAAGACGCAGAAGTACGAATAAGTTCTGAAGGCTTTATCGGGAATAAGATCATCGTAATACAAGGTGGAAGTCCGAATGTGGCAGTAGTTGAGGAAGGCGATGTCTTGCAATCTGTAAAAAGTATTGATACGGAAGAGATGATGGCCACTTTACAGGTAAACAATCAAAATCTTGTGGCCATTACAGGCGATATTAAGAAACTAAGTGAAAAAATTGCTAACGGGGAAGGAACGATAGGTGCTATCCTAACTGATTCTACTATGGCACTTCAAGTGAGATCTATTATGACCAGCCTGACTCAGACAGCAGCAAATACTGCTAAAGTGTCGAGCGCATTGGATGCCTTTACGACGAAATTAAATACGGAAGGTTCCTTAGCTAATGAAATTTTGACAGATACAACAGTTTACCAAAGCCTACGGAGCTCCGCAGCGCAGTTGCAGGGCGTTACACAGAGCGCTGCAGCTTTAACCGCAAATCTTACAAAGGCAAGTGAAAAGATGAATAGCAGCGATAACACTTTAGGAGTACTTTTAAATGACCAAGAGATGGCGACGACAATGAAACAAACCATGTGTAATTTGGAAGAAAGTACGGATAAGTTAAATCAAAATATGGAAGCGCTTCAACACAATTTCTTGTTCAGAGGTTTTTTTAAAAAACAAGCAAAGGAAAAAGAGAAAGAAGCTAAGTCCGCCGCGGAAAATTAGAATTAAACATCGTATCGTTCTTCTTTTATTTGTTCAGGTGTTTAAATTTATTTTCACCTTTAACCTCGGTTCTAAAGCTATTAAATCGGGGTTTTACGATCTTTATGCTCTGTTTAGATAAAGCAATACTGGCATTGAGTTCAAAGCCGATCAATATGATAAGGGAGTTTAAGTACAGCCAAATCATAATGACTATAAGTGTACCAATCGAGCCGTAGAGTTTGTTATAGGTGTTAAAATTATTGATATAAAATGCAAAGCCCCAAAAGGTAAGCGCAGCCAAGACAGTGGCTAAAGTTGCCCCAGGACTAAAAAAGCTCCATTTTTTTGAGGAAGATGGCCCATATTTATAAAGAATACTGAGAGTGAAGAAATAGATGCCCAATAATATAATCCATCGTGTAATTCCAATAAGCCAAGCCCAGAAACCGCCTGTGATTTCGATGGTATTTTTCAAGTGATTGATAATAAAAGAGGCTAATGTAACGATACCCATTCCGATAGTTAATGCCATAATAATCATAATGGCGAGAGCCAAGGCGACCAGTCGTTGTTTTACAAAGCTTCTGCTCTCCAATACGAGAGAAGACTTATTGAAAGCGCGCATTAAGCTATGAATGCCGTTGGTAGCAAAAATCATAGCCATTAAAAAACCAAAGGAAAGAAGCCTACTATTTTGATTAGTAACGATATCTAATAGCGTTGATTCAATTGTTTTGTATGCATTTTCAGGTAAGATCATTTGCATGAACTCTAATAATTGCTCCTGAAAATCCTCAATAAAGACTTTAATATAAGGGATCAGTGTAAATAAAAAAATGATACCAGGGAAAATGGCCAACATAAAAGAATAGGCAAGGGAGGAGGCCTTGTTCAACAGCGATTCCCTTGCGATCTCCTGAAAAAAAAAGAGGCCGACGGTATAGAGTGGAAGTTTGCCAAAACCAGGAAGCACCACAATCTTAGTCCACTCGATGAAAAGGTAATAAGGTTTGAGATGTAGTAATTTTCGGTGCAACCAATTCATTTATCCCTCCTCAAAATGTGGTGATAGTCGGTTCAGAAAATCTTGTGGAGGCAAACACGGCTTGTTTTTGTTCATATCGATGAACACAAGCGTTGTCATTCCTATATTGATTAATTCGTCGTTTTCATTGAAAAGCTCATAGTCGAATTTAATTCGTAGAGACGGTTTATAACGAATATATACTTTTATGGTTAACAATTCGTCATATTTTGCCGGTTTTATATATTTACAGGTTAAATCTAAAACAGGCATCATAATTTTACCGGCTTCCATTTGTTTATAAGAAGTGCCCAAACTGCGAAGCATTTCTACCCGTGCTACTTCATAGTATTCTGCATAATTGCCGTAGTAAACATAGCCCATTTGATCGGTTTCACCATATCGTACTCTAATTTGGGTTTCGAATGTCAGCATGTTTATCGTTTAATATTTCGTTCGTTTAAAGCCTGTTGAAATTTTCTTGCATTAATCAAATGCTCGGCCTGATTCGTTGAGAAATTATGATAGCCTGAGAAATCTTCTTTTGCACACATATAAATGTAGTTGTGCTTCTGATAATTGAGTACAGCATCAATTGATGCAATGCTTGGCATCATGATCGGTCCAGGTGGCAGACCTTTATAAATGTAGGTGTTATAGGGAGAATCGGTACGTAAATGCCTGTTCAATACTCTCCGAATGGTAAAATCATTTGTAGCAAATATCACGGTAGGATCTGCCTGTAACAATATGCCTTTTTGCAATCTGTTTAAGTACAGGCCTGCTATTTTCGGCATTTCGTCTGTATGAAGTGCTTCACCTTTTACAATGGAGGCTAATATACTGACCTGAATAGGGGTAAGGTTAATATCGTTCGCTTTCTTTTTGCGTTCTTCTGTCCAAAAATTGTTGTACTCTTTATTCATTCTGGCAAAGAATTCATCAGCAGCAATATTCCAATACATTTCATAAGTGTTAGGAATAAACATAGTAAAGAAATTATCTGTGTTGAATCCATACTTGGCGGCCAGCGTATCACTGTTTAATAAAGCAATTAAAAGCGTGGAATCGGGTTCGATCTGTGTCGCGATATAGCCCGCAAATTGATCCCTAAGTCGAATATTTTGAAAACGCAATTTTACGGGTTCTTGAAATCCACCTCCAAGCATGTTGATTAGCGTGCGGTTGTTTGCCCCCTTTTTTAATTTATATTTTCCAGGTTTGATGCGCGATGGATATTCCATCTTCTCAGCGGCCCATCGAAAGCTTGCGGTATCTGATACAATGTTCTTCTCGCCTAAATCTTCCAACAGATCATTAAAAGTGGCACCCGTTCTAACATAAAGATATTCTTCCGCATCCGTTACGTTAGGTGCAAAATATCGTTTGTAATAGGTATAAGCAATAACGCTACCTGCCAATAATGCAATAATCAGGATGATGCTGATAACCCGCCTGCCTATCGATTTTTTTTTTGGTATAGGAACTGTCTCCATTATGTGATGGTTTAATTGCTTAATGCTAAGTTTACAGGTGTGCCAATACTGACTTTTTTCAAGTTAGTTGTATCTGGCTCTGGTGTCTGGCTAACCACCCGAGCACTGGCACTGTCGACCACAGGTCCCATATATTTCACTGTTCCTAATGTCAACGATGCACCTTTTAGCGAGAATATAGCTTCATCAAGCGTATAACCCACTAGATCAGGAACAGCTACTTCGCTATCACCCATCCCGTTCCCCAGAACCAGATCAATCTTGCTGCCTTTAGGAATCGGTTGCCCTGCATTTATCTTTTGCCCTGCATATTTAACATCCAGCACGCGATCGCGTGCGATGTCTGGTATATAAATAGTATCTCCCAATTTTAAGCCGTAGTTATTCAACGTAGAAATCGCCTCGAGAAGTGCCATCTCTGTCAAATTCGGTAATTGCACTTCGGGCGCGTTTTTTGTGATGATGGTTAAATAAAGTGTTCTGTTCAGCTTTACTTTAGTTCCTGGGTCAGGATCTTGTTCTATGACCAGGCCCGGTTGCTTATCAGCTTGATAAACAGAGTCAACCTGATATCTAAAGCCTTGTGCTTCCAGCTTATCTACTGCATTTTCAATGCTTATCCCTTTTAGAACAGGAACTTCTATTGATTCTCCGTGACGCGTGTAAAATCTCAAGCTATAAAAAAGTAAAAAAAGAAAAACCACACCGGATATAATAGCGATAATTAGATTCTTTCTGAATGTTTGGGTTCTTAAGTACTGAAAAAGTTTGCTCATCTAAGATGTCCTCGTTGAATTTTTAACTTAATTCTAAAACGTAAAAAGTATGCCAATTCTTTTAAGACGATGAATAAAGATAACAATATTCAACTATCTTTGTTCGTAATACTTTACTGATATATGAACGCAAAAATAGCATTAATTACCGGTGGATTTACGGGTGAGATAGAAATTTCCTTAAAAAGTGCCGCTTTCGTTGAACAGAAGCTGTGTGCAAGCCAATACGATGTATATAAAATAATATTAACACAACAAAGCTGGTACTATGTAGATGAGGTAGGTATTAAGCATGAGATAAATCGTAATGATTTTACGTTATCGCTGAAAAATGGGATTGTTAAATTTGATTTGGCCTTCATTATGATACATGGGTCACCGGGTGAAGATGGAAAGCTACAAGGTTATCTTGACATGATTGGATTGAAGTACACTTCTTGTGATACGCTAACCTCTGCTTTAACAATGAATAAGGCGTATACCAAATATTTACTGCAAGGAATCGAAAACCTGTATTTGGCCCCTTCGGTTTGCCTTTCTCCCGCGAATAGAGCGGCGTGTGAGATAAGTATTATAAAGGATCTGAAATTACCTTACTTTGTAAAGCCAAATGGGGGAGGGAGTAGCATTGGTATGACCAAAGTAAAGCAAATTGACGAACTTGCTTCCGCGCTTGACAGAGCCTTTGGTACGGAGAACGCCGGTAAGCAAGTTTTGGTAGAAGAATTTGTTGCCGGTAGGGAGTTTTCTGTAGGTATTTACAACAGCAAAGAAGGATTGAAGGTACTACCCGCAACAGAGGTAATTACTACGCGGGAATTTTTCGATTTTGACGCAAAATACATTCCAGGTCTTACGAACGAAGTTACGCCGGCTGATTTAACAGTTGAGCAACAAGCTAGAATGGAAAAATTGGTGAAAGAAGTTTATATAAGATTAAACTGTAAAGGACTTGTTCGTGTTGATTTTTTCTTGGAACGGGAAACTGATAAATTTTATTTCATTGAAATCAATACCATTCCAGGCCAAACAGAAACCAGCTTTATACCACAGCAGGTAAGGGCAGCGGGCCTTTCAGAAAGTGACTTTTACGTGGAGCTAATTGAACAAGAACTGTTAAATTAGCTCCGAAGAAATCGGCCGAATGGTGCGCGTTAGCCGATTCCCAAAAAAGCTTAGCTTAGATTGAATATTTTTCCAGCATTTCCTCTGTTATAAAGGCCGATCTTCCTGATTTTAATTCAATAAGCGCATAATCGAACCAACCATCGCAGGATACTTTTCCTGAATCTTTAAATTTGATGGCAAAGGTTACGACACATCCTTTGTCCTTCATCTCTTCTACGCCTGTTTCCACAATGAAGTATTGCCCTAGTTTTAGTGGACGTTTATAGTTAACATGAGCGGTACGTACTACCCATCCAAAACCTTGATCCATAAACTCTTCCATGGTCATGCCGTAGAATAATTCCATTTGCTCATACCTAGCTGCCAATACGTAATCAAAATATTTGCTGTTATGTACATGCTGAAACATGTCTATATCATCCGGCCGCACTTTAAATTCGCTCTCAAAACGAGCATAGTTATTCATCATCTCTGCTAAGATAAAGAAATTTTTGTGTCGACCAAGGATTTGCCAGGCGGTGCACAAAAAATTTTACGTTACGTCCGGTATGCGTTGTTGTAAAATATTTAGCGGCTTTATTTTGAAAGGAAATGTAATTGTGTTACCTTTGCACCCAATTAATTTTTTATTAACGCTTTAATATTATTCAAGTAATGTATTTAAGTAAAGAGTACAAAGAAGGAATTTTCTCAGAATTTGCGGGAAATGCCAAGAACACCGGTTCAACCGAAGGGCAAGTAGCATTATTTACCAAACGTATTGCGCATCTAACAGAACATTTGAAAAAAAATCGTAAAGATTTTTCTACGCAGTTAGCTTTGCAGAAGTTAGTAGGTAAACGCCGTGCCTTATTATCTTATTTGTATAAAAAAGATATCGCAAGATATCGTGCTATCATCAAAGCTTTGGAACTGAGAGATATTATAAAATAACTTTTAGTACAAAGAGAGAAAGAAAGCCATTATTAACGTAATGGCTTTCTTGTTTTTCTTAACACTCAACTCTATACTTTGCAGTAGCTGCGTTTAAAAATGTTCAAATACGGTTTGATTTATTGCTCTACTCTTCGCGTAGAGAGTCTATAGGCTTTACACTTGCTGCTCGAACTACTTGAACGGAAATGGTTAGTAATGCGATTATGAACACTAACAGTCCGGCGATAAAAAACATCCACCATTGGAGTTGAACGCTATAGGTAAAATTATTTAACCACTTGTTCATCCAGACATACCCTAGGGGCATTGAAATAAGTAGGGCGATTAGGACAAGTTTGAAAAAATCTTTAGAAAGTAACCCAACTATACCGCTAATCGTCGCACCCATAACTCGTCTTACACCTATTTCTTTGATACGTTGTTCAATCGAGAATATGACTAAACCTAATAATCCCAAACAGGAAATCATGATGGCCAGCACGGCAAAAATAATAGCCAGTTTTGAGGTCGTCACTTCACTGTTATACATGTTTTCATACGCTTGATCTACAAACTGATACATGAAAGGGAAGTTTGGATTTAATTCATTATATACTTTCTCCAAACTGGCGAGGGCAGCTGTTAGTTGATTGGCTTTTGTACGGACAATGATAAAACCGAAATACTCATATTCTTTAACGTCAATAATTATTGGTTTGATAGGATCGTGAAGGGATTCCGTATGAAAATCCTTTAAAACGCCGATGATACGGCCCCTTTTGTTCCAAGCCGATACCCATTTTCCCAAAGGATGCTTATAGCCCATTTGTTTAACGGCTTCTTCGTTTACTAAAAAAGCATCCGTAGAGTCTGTTTTTATATCCTTAGAAAAATCCCTTCCTTCCATAATAGTCAATTTCATTAAACGGATAAAATCGAAACCGACAGAGGCAGGTTTGAAGGCTACCGAAGTATTGGCAGGCTTTCCCTGCCAATTAATAGGTGCGGAGGTTTCGAAACTCATTTCATGAGGGGCTTCTGAGCTTCGATCGATCATGGCGATGCCGGGTAAATTTGATGCTTTTTGTTTAAATAATTGATATTTCTCAAATTTAGAGAGCTCACCTTCAATACGAATGTATAGTAGGTTTTCGCGGTCATACCCTAAGTCGTTATTTTTAATAAAGGACACCTGATTGGTAACAACAATTGTAGTGATGATAAGTAAAGACGAAAGGCTGAATTGAAATATAGTGGTCACTTTTCTAAATAGAATGGCTCTTTTACTTGAGCGAAGAACACCTTTAACTGTTTGAATGGGTTTAAGTGAAGATAAATACATGGCCGGGTAAAATCCTGCAATGATACCGGTTACAACAACTAAACTAATGGTTTCAATCCAAAAGGAAAATTGAAAAAAGGGATAATCCATTTCTTTTGTAGTTAACCAATTAAATGCGGGTAATAAAATTAGCAAGAGTAAAACAGATGAAATTGCAGCCAAAAGGCAAAACAGAATGGATTCGCCAAAAAACTGACCTATTAGATAAATTCGATTTGAACCTATTACTTTTCTAAGCCCCACTTCTTTTGCTCTTTTAACCGATCTGGCCGTAGCCAGATTCATAAAATTGATGCACGCTAAAAGGAGAACAAAAACAGCTGCTCCTTTGAACAGCCGTATATATTCTATACGCCCACCGGTAGGCTCACCGTTCATGAAATGATTGTAAAGATATTGGTCTGCAAAAGGTTGTAAACCCAGTTGCGTTTGAATACCTATTTGCTTTTCCAATCTCGTATCAAGCAGTTTCGCCAATTTCTTCTCCGCCTGTTGTATATTGACATTTTTTTTGAATTGGACATAAGTGAAAATATTAGTAGAAGCCCATTCTAGTAAACGCTTCTGCGCATCCCAATTAAAGAGATAGTCAAATTGAAGCGAACTTTCTTTTGGGATGTTCTCGAATACAGCCGTCACAATAAAGTTGTGTTTGTTTTCATAACGCACCGTCTTTCCCATAGCTTCTCGAGGACTTCCAAAAAATATTTCTGCCATTTTTCGAGAAATAGCAATACCATGAAGGTTTGCCAAAGCCGTTTCGGGGTTTCCTGCAATTAGTGGAAAGCTAAACATATTAAAAAAATCCCTGCTTGCTCGGGAGCCGGCTAATTTGACTTTCGTTTCCCCCACCTGAAAGGTTTCTGGATGGCCCCAGGGCAATTCATAGGCCGCAATATAAAATGAAAGATGTTCTATCTCCGGAATTTGCTCCTTTGCATCTTCCAATAAGAGCGATACTTCGGTGCCGTTGCCCTGAAATGGACTCGCATAAGTGGCTTCTTTCTTTCCGTCGGCTGTTGACGTTATATAGGCAGTGTATAGTCTGTGCTCGTGAAAATTATCTTTACTCCGTTCATCTGATATCCATAATGAAATGAGTAAGTAACAGGTAATGCCTAAGGAAAGACCTATAATATTGATAGCGCTCTGCGCTTTATGCCTGACAATGTTTCGCCAGGCGGTTTTGAAATAACTTGTAATCATTATTATTTATAAAATTGGTATCTTTCAATAATTTTGTCTTCTAGGTGCCAATTTATTGATATTAAGATTGCTTAGATGAAGCAGAATGATTCAAGTTCGTTCAACTTTGTTCAAATACGACCGATTGTGATAAATGACGGAAAATAAAGATATTTATAGACTAGCCTGTTTACGTTTGATCGAACAGAAAATTGGATGGGGGGACAGCTCCCGTTGGTCTAATGCCGATTTTGACAAGCTAAGTGATTTAATATATGAGAAAACGAATGTATTGTTAAGTTCAAGTACATTAAAACGTGTTTGGGGCAGGATACGTTACGAGGGAAAACCTGCAATATCAACATTAGATACGCTTGTAAACTTTATTGACTATGAGAATTGGCGGACATTTGTGGTGCAATATGATGAACAAAGCAAGGAAGAGAAACCTGCGGTAACGCCACTTGAAAAGAAAAAAACGCTAAAGCTCAATTTAAGACTCACATTACCTTTATTAATTGTTTTCCTTGGTTTGTTGGTGGTTTTTTCATTTTTGAATAGAAAACAAGAGGAAAGGATTGCTTCCGCTCAATTATCCGAAAAAGATTTTTCTTTTAATAGCAAGCCCCTCACTAGAGGTATCCCGAATTCGGTAATTTTTACATATGATGCTTCGAAGTCTAGCATTGATTCAATCTTTATACAGCAAACCTGGGATGCAAATCGACGTATTCAGGTTCCCAGAAAAGGAAATACACACACCGCCGTTTACTACGAACCGGGCTATTATACAGCTAAGCTGAGTATAGGAAACCAAATTGTTAAGGAACATCCTTTGTTGATCGCTACGGATGGCTGGTTAGCTACAATTGATCGAAAACCCATACCAATTTATTTAAAAAAAGAATGGTACCTCAATAAAGATCAGTTAAGTGTAAAACCCACGCTCATTGAAGACTTCAAAGCAAGCTTATTACCTAATTCTCCGGTCATCAAATTTTTCAATGTAGGAAACTTTGAATCTCCTTCGGTTGGAGATTTTTCTTTTGAGGCAAAAGTTAAAAACACGTTTAATGAAGGTAGTTCTGCCTGTCAGTTTTCGCACATTTTCCTTATTACTGATGCGATGCCCATTGCTATTCCACTTTCTATAAGAGGCTGTATATCTGATTTGAATTTGATGACAGTGGATTCTGTGATTTCAGGTAAAAGTACAGATCTGTCCAAGTTTGCAGCTGATTTTTCCAATTGGGTAAACGTAAGCTGTAAATCAGACGGTAAGGTGTTACAGTTCTATATAAACAATGAAAAAGCTTTTGAAGCGCCCTTAATTTCCAAGGACGCAAAAATCGTTGGCATGGCTTATGTGTTCGCGGGGACTGGTTCGGTAAAAGGCATTCGATTGGCAAATTCGACTAAATTGCTCTACGAAGCCTTTTGATATAAAATTAAGCCTCCTTAAAATCTACAAACCTCCATCCATCTTCATCATCTTGTTGGTAAGAGACCTTGTATTTCTTTTTACCAATTTCAATCTCGAAAGAAAAAGGCTTACCCCTTGAAAGCTCAGGTTTGTGCTGATTAAGCCTGGCATCGGCAATTTCCTGAATTTGTTCTTTGTTATATACTTGATCCATATCCGTAGTAATTAATCGATATATAATGTTAAAACAATTTTCTACTTGTAATGTTGGCTCTTTTCGAAGAAAAGATAAAACATGGTTTCCTTTTTTCTGAAGTTTCGCTAATATCTTGAATAAGAGAAGCTGATAGGTTGCTTGAAATCCAAGTGTTATCGTAGGGTATTGAATAAATTTAATAACTTTTCAGCAATGAGCTGATTGCCATCATCGGAAGGATGTAAGCCATCATAGGTCATATTAATGGCTTGTATAGGGTATGGATACTCATCGCTGTCT
Source organism: Olivibacter sp. CPCC 100613 (assembly GCF_036959255.1). Taxonomy (NCBI): domain Bacteria; kingdom Pseudomonadati; phylum Bacteroidota; class Sphingobacteriia; order Sphingobacteriales; family Sphingobacteriaceae; genus Olivibacter; species Olivibacter sp. CPCC 100613. Next base: position 341,029 of record NZ_JAWMTI010000003.1, on the reverse strand, counting down.
GCATTAAAAGGAATATGGGTATAGTCAGGATAATTGAAATCTTTATATGCATTGGTAAGAGGGTCTCTTAATCTTTTATAATTGACCAAATTTGCTAAACCAAGTTGATCGTTATGAAATAAATCAATTACTTTAACCCCTTCTAGTTTACCAATTCTCCTAATAGCGTTAGCGAACTGTTCCAGCTGCTGCCCATTTTTTTCTTTGTAAGAACCCCATGCATTGTTATGCATATCGTTAATATAAACGAAATCTGTTCGCTGCATTGGCGTTATTAGAACAATGTCCGCCCTAGCGTTTAGCTGCCTGATTTTATTGATTATTGTTTTAAATGCGCCAAATACAGTTGCGTTCCCCGTGTTCTGTTGATAGTCCGTTAATGAACCCAGAGGAAGCCCCGCCCACCAATCATTCGTGCCTAAAAAAATTGTATAAATATCGGCCTTCACCAATCCCAGATTTTCAATCTCTTTAGCGATGCGTACGGCCGTCCATCCGTTATGGCCTTGATTCACATAACGGATAGACGGCTTCTTTTCGACGACACGTGTCATATATCCTTTATGAACACGATTACCTGTTTCGTCTAAATGATCATTTAAATAAGTGATGGAGTCACCTAAGGCTAACCATACGGTTTCTTTTTCTGTAAATGAACAATAGATCGTGAACGTTAGCAAAAGAGCTAAAAATCTTTTCATAGTATAATCGGATTGCTAATTTTTCGAATTATTTCGGTATTGGGCATAAGCAAGCCACCAATCTTCTAATGATCGAATAACGGGCATCAGTGTTTTTCCAAGATCTGTTAATTTATACTCAACTCGGGGAGGGGATTCAGCGTAAGCCTTTCTGCAAATAATACCGTCGCGTTCCAATTCACGTAGTTGCGCAGTTAATGTTGCCTGGGTAACATCTTCCATCTCTCGCCTCAATTCGCCAAATCTTTTTGGACAATCATTATAAATGGCGTTGATAAGTAACACCTTCCATTTTCCGCCAATTACTTTAAAGACATTTGTCACAGCACAGTTATTTTCTTTAAAAGCTGTTTTTTTCTCATTTTCAAGATGCTCATTATCAACAATAGTATTCTTTTCCATACCTAGTATCGTTTACCAAACTACTTGTGCAATTCATTGAAATCCCTCACTTTCGATTGCTAAAGATAAATAAATATGGGCAATCTATTGCGTTTGACGCGCAAATGGACGGCATAAAAAAACGATATGAATAGAACGATTAATAAATGGCTTCTCCTTTTCATTGTTTCATCAGCGATTTTTTTATCAGTCATTGATCTTTTTATTGTCAATGTAGCTTTACCTTCTATAAAAGAAGGTATTAAGGGATCAGATGGAGATATTCAGTTGGTAATCGTGCTATATGTCATCGGTTATGCGGCCTTTTTAGTTATGGGGGGGAGGGCTGGTGATCATTTTGGAAAAAGGCGTGTTTTCATTTCCGGCATCTTAATTTTTACGCTTGCCTCTTGTACAGGTGGATTTGCCCAAAACGCTTGGCAATTAAATATAAGCCGATTGGCGCAAGGAGTAAGTGCCGCTTTCATGGTCCCACAGGGAGTTGCCTTTATTCCGATAATTTTCCCGGAACCCAAGGAGAGAGAAAAGGCGTTGGGTATTTATGGAAGTATTGCTGGTACAGCGTCCGTTATCGGCCAATTTTTAGGAGGTATATTACCGGATACGCATTTACTGATTGCTGGTTGGCGACTTATATTTCTGATTAACCTTCCTGTTGGACTTGTTGCTGCTTTTTTAGCATATCGCTTTTTGAATGATGATAAGCGTGACAGAAGAGCGAAAAAGAAAGGCTCCCCGCAATCGTTGACACAAGACGATAATTTTCAAATACCCGAGAAACCTTTTTTTAATATTTGGGGTGTTTTGCTTCTTATGCTGACATTAATTGCATTCATCTATCCGCTCATTCAAGGACGGGAGTTAAACTGGCCTGGTTGGAGCATTCTTTTATTGCTTTCATCGATACCACTTCTCTTTGCTTTTATCTACAATCAGCAGAAATGTTTACGATTGAAGAAAGAACCACTTATAAACTTCAGCCTTTTTAACAATAGGTATTTTGTTATTGGTTTGTTGGCGGCTGTTTTTTATTATATGGTTCAGGATTCCTATTTTTTAATCAATGCCATGCATCTTCAAAACGGGCTCCATATTAGTTCTTCTACTACCGGGATTTATTTCGTTTTTCAAGGTTTAGGTTATGTTGTGGCGTCTTTTCTTTCGATTAAATTAGTTTTACGTTTTGGTAAATGGGTGTTGATAACTGGTGTCTTTTTCATGATAACTTCTCTTTTATTACATCTTCTTGTTCTGCAGGGCGATCCACAAATAACGATGGTTCTGCCGGTACTATTCGTTTATGGCATGGGATGCGGCTCTGTGCTTCCCACCATGTTTACCATGTCACTTAAGAACATTGCACCTCAATTGGCGGGTTCGGCATCTGGATTGTATTTAACCATTCAACAAGTTTCAATTGCACTAGGTGTAGGTATTATTGGTGGGATTTTTTTTAATTTGTTAGGTAGCGATGCCGCATCACCATATGATGCCTATCGAATAGCTACAATGGCTAATATCGGTCTGTTGGTATTTGTTGCTTTGATCTGTTTTTTGTTTCCATCGCATCGATCAACTGATCAGTGATTGACAATATCGTAGCGTTTTAACGGATTGTCATCTCTGTTTGTCTGAAAGAAGTATTTTGAGGGTTATTTAATAATAAAAATCTTTTTTTCAGGAAGGCTGATAGCGATCTTTTTACCAAGCCAGTCGATGCTGGTCTTTCCTTCATAAATTAAACCTTCTACAAAAACAACTTTAGGATTTTGGATTTGAACAGCATTCTCTGTTGTTTTAATGGAAGCGATCGAACCTTTATAAAACCGATTACTTTTAAGCGAATCGAATTCACTTTTTTTGATGAATGAATTAAATTGGCCTGTATCTAAATCAAGTGTTTTCATAAATTTTGAATGGATCCAAAATGATCGGCTGCCAGCACCTGCATCTAATGCAACTTGAATAGTGGTTTTATTGTTGAGCGTTACATAAGTAAAAATATCTAAAGCCTTTTCGGCATAATCTGCTATCTGAATGTCGATATATTTCTTCTTGTCCTTACTGTTTATTTCATTTAATGTAATGATTTTATTTTCGTAATCGATCGTAATCGGTGTGTGCTGAAAAGCCTGGAGAGAAAGTAAACCGTCAATTCCTTCTAGATTGATATCAAATGTGCTGTAAACTTGATTTTGGAAGTGTTTATCACCGATCTTTAAGTCTTTTGCATAATAAATAGGAGTCGTAATCGCCTCGCCGGTTGCTCGATGTGCCACAAAAAAGTTATCTGATTCTTTTACGTGCAGTTTTTGAGCGAAATCTTTGAAGAATAAATTAAGTCCTGCCCCTGTGTCGAAGATAAAATTTCCTTGAATACCGTTCACTGCTGCCTTGATTACAATGTGTCCCGATGGAGTAAGTGTAAATGGAATAGGATCATGCGCTTTCGATTCAGCAACGAACGCATTGAAAATAAAGAAAAAAATAAAAGCTTTCTTCATAGCTGAATTCAACTGTTCTTTTAAGAAAATCACACTCTTTGAGCTCATTAACCATCCTGATATGTTAATCAATTGATCTCCTGCTTTTTTGATCAAACATAGTAAAAAGCCATCGGATATACAATTTACCGTTTACTGGTTTGACTGAAAAGACAGGTCAATCAAAATCAATATACATGGACTGAAAATTGATTGTCATTTTGTTGAACCTGCCAATTATGTCTTGACCTATGTTACCATAAAAATGCTTGTCAAAATCGCCAAGAGACTCTGTTAATATGGCGAAATTGCTGAGCGTTGTTTTTTTATGATTGATAATAAAAGTTGATGGTGCCATTTTATAAGCGTTGACTTTATGTGTCCCGCCTGCACCGGCTCTACGGATACTATCAACTCTTCCTTCTTGTTCCACCCTTGATTTGTTTGCCTCGTAATACTTCTTGAAAAGCTCTGTTTCGAGTGCCCCTGTATCGAAACGGCAAAGCAATGTATCGTTATCGATTTTTAACTGGATAATAGGTGTTAGCCCGTCCAAAACCAGATTTTGATCAACATTATTAGCAATTTGCTCGGGTATATGAAATAAACCGTCTCGAGTAATCTGTACTTCCTTTAATTGGTTCATGACAGGAAATCCAATGATGCCATGAATGGCATAATCAAGTTGAGGAAATTGCAGGTTTTCATCGGGAAGAACGAGAAAAACCACATTTTTTAATGCTGTTTTATCAATAAAAACAATTGGAGCAACGGCAAGTGTCGCTTCATTTTGTATTGAGGTACTGCTGCTTAAATTGATACGCGTTGGCAGGATCTTCATGTTTAGCTTTTTCGCGTAGCTCAAGCTGATAGTGGATAGGTTGGCACCTGTATCAAATACAAAATCATTCGTTTCTTTTCCGATACGAACCGGGATATTCATTAAGCCAATTTTATCTCTTGTCCATTTTACGGAGCTTTGTATACGATTCGTTTGTTGAGGAGCTACATTTTCCAGTGCTCGCCAAAGCTTTGTTGAATTTCTGATATCCGCAATTTCGGTAGCATCTAAGAACGAGCTATAAGATGAAAGAATATAATCGCCCATCCTTGCTGCCATACTGTAATTGTCTAATTTAACAGCGTTGTCCATTTGAACTTTTAATAACTGTAGTGTCGTTTGACCTTTCAGCTTGCTTCCATTTAATAATCTTTCAATTTTTTTAGTGGATTCTGCACATCGATTTGAAGCATTGTCGATTAAGGCACCGTAATACATGTCATCGAACTCGGAGAGGATATTCTTTTGTTGTTTATAGGCTGCCTCCAATTTAAAGAACTCTTTTTCTTGAAGATATTTGTTGAGCATCTTAATGCCTGTCTGTTTTTGTGCAAGTGAGCTGCTAATGCTGATGAAAATTAAAATAAAGAGGGTCGATGTTTTCATTATCCGGAACCTATTAAACTTTGTTGTTTGAAGACGTGAAAACTTATTAAAAGGTTGCATGGACGCTTTCGCAATCAATTATAACAATGATTTGTTAACATAAAAACATCAAAGAATTCACAATAGGAGAATAGTTTTGTCGGATACTGTACCGTAAAACTATTTGAGATGAAACAGCTCTTCCTTGTATTATTTATTCTTTTAATGGCTAAACTGCCGCTTTTTTCACAAACAACCCAAGCCTCGATTTCAGGTAAAATAACCGATGCTGAAAATAAGCCTATACCTGGTGCCTCGGTTCAGATACGAAACGGATCCACCGGTTTTAACACGAAGAGTTCTACCAATTCAAATGGAGAATTTACTTTTAAAGAATTGCCTTTGGGTGGACCGTATACGGTTAAGGTTTTATTTATAGGTTATGGTGAACAGGTAAGAACAGGTTATATGCTGAATCAAGGAGATGTAGTAAGGGTGGATGTAAGTATGCGTGAATCTTCCCAAGATCTCGATGCGGTGGAAGTTACCGCCAATAGCCTCATCAATAAAGTCGAAAACCTTGGTGCCGCAACCGCCGTATCTGCAAAGGACGTTACTAGACTTCCGGTAAATGGGCGCAATTTTACATCCCTAATGGATTTGTCGCCTTTAAGTAATGGGGATAAGATCTCTGGTCAATTGGGCTCATCGACTAATTTTACAATTGATGGAATGACAGCAAAGAACCCTACTTCGGCTGGGTCAACGACGAGCCGCAGCGGAGCTCCCTATTCTATTTCTATTGAAGCTGTACGTGAATTTAAAGTCGTTACCAACCAATATGACGTTACCTATGGAAGAAGTGGCGGTGGAACTGTAAGCGCTGTAACGAAATCAGGTACAAACACGGTGAGTGGAAGTGCATGGACCTATGCCCGGGCAGATTGGTTGTCCAGTCCGTATGATATTCGTGGTAATAAACGCAATAATGATTTTTCGACCTACCAATATGGGTTTACTTTGGGCGGCCCCATTATAAAGGATAAATTGCATTTTTTTGTAGCATGGGATCACCAACGCGATGCCCGCCCACTAATTATTGCGGATATTCAATCACCTACCGATGAAAGTCGTTTTAACATCACTAGAGAAACTCTGGATGATTTTGTTGATATTGGACGTGCAAAATACGGTCTAGGTAGTGGTCCCCAGTATGGGTCTTTTGATAAAAAAAGAGGGTCTGATGCGGCTTTCGCTCGTATAGACTGGCAAATTAACGAGAAAAATTTATTGACTATTCGGGATAACTATACAAATGATAGAAACAAATTAGGTTTGGCAGATAATACAACCATTAATTTGTATGAATCCTACGGAAACGACAAAAATATAGACAACAGCTTCTTAGCTACCTTGCGGACATCGATCAGTCCTCGGTTAACAAATGAGTTAAAGGTACAACACCTCTACACTTATCAAAAAAGTAGTCCCGGTGATCAATTACCCGAGCAGAATATCCCGAGAGCGATTGTTGAAAATGTTGCTTCAACAATTGACGGCGCAAATAGAGCAACAAATATTCAGTTAGGTGGTCACCGGTTTGCCCAAGAAAGTTTTAAAAATAATGTGCTTCAATTAGTGAACAACCTATACTATAACACAGATAAAATCAACTACACTTTTGGGGTCGATGTCATGTATACGCATGCCAATTCTTTATATGGTAGTGAGGTAAATGGCCGTTTTCAATTTAGACCCAGCGAGGTAAATAGTCAAACAATCACTGCTTTACAAAATTTCGATAATTTAAGTCCCTACGCATTTTATCGAGAAGTACCTTTGGTTGCTGATCCAACTGTCAAAGCGAATATCTTAAATGCCGGTATTTATGGACAAATGCAAACCAAACTGGCTAAAGGTCTAGATATGACGGCTGGTTTGCGTTTAGATTATGGGCATTATCCTAAATCACCACTTAATGAACTTTTGTATGATGAGTTGGGGGTTCGTACCGATAACTCCCTTCAATCCTTTGTAGTACAACCGCGCTTTCAATTTACCTGGGATGTAAATGAGCGACATACCGATTATCTTCGTTTAGGTGCAGGTGTCTTTGCTTCTGACATTAATAATTACATGACCATCAATAACCTAACCTTCGATGGACGACACTTTGCTACGGTGGATGTTCGCGGTGCAGATGTGCCGCCCGTCGATTTTATATCTTATCGGAATAATCCTTCAGCGATACCTACCTTGCCCGAATTTCAAGTACCAACCATTAATACGTATGGTCCGGACGCAAAGATCCCGATCGTATACAAAGGAAATATATCATATACCCGATTTATAAATGATAAAATTAAAATAGGAGTTACCGGTTTCGCTACCTTGGGAAGAAATAATTACATGTATGTCGACCGTAATATGAGTGAAGAACCGTTCTTTAGGCTCAGTAATGAAGACAATAGAGGCGTATATGTACCGGTAGAAGCGATTCAAAATGGTGCGGCCGACTGGAAAGAGGGACGTATCAGCAGGCGTTTCGGTCGTGTATTGGAGCTTAATAGTGAAGGAAAAATCAATCAATTTGCGGTGGTTGTTGATGGAACATATCGGTATTTCAAAGACGGTGAAATATCGGTTAGTTATACTTGGAACGATACGAAAGACAACACTTCCTTTAATGGTAACGTAGCTAATACCGCAACCTTGTCATTACCTGTTAAAGATGATCCACGTGATTTGAGTAAAATGAGTTATTCCGATAACCAATTTAGGCATAAACTAGTTATTTATGGGACTTTGCCGACCTTTTACGGCATTAGTGTTGGCGTACGCTACTCAGGTATTGGTGGTACTAGGTATAGCCTGCTTTCCGGAGGAAATACGAATGGTGATTTTGTGTCCGGAAACAATGACCTGGCATTTATCTTTGACCCTAATAATGCGAGTACACCGTCGAATCTTCAGACAGGTTTACAAGCATTGCTCGATAACCCGGATGCTAGTCAAAGCTTGAAAGATTATATTACTAAATATGCGGGACGAATAGCCGAAAGGAATGGCGGTGTGAATGGATTTTATGGGGTGATTGATTTACGGGTTACAAAGAAGTTTTTCTTGTATAAAACGCATGCACTAGAGTTGTCTTGTGATATTTTCAATGTTGCCAATTTATTTAAGAAAACTTGGGGAGTTAATGAATCATTAGGTAATCAAGCATTATACGCACTCGGTGTTCCTGAAACCGAAACTTCAGCTGCTCTGCCGCAATTCGATACAAATAGACAGCAGTTCAACTACCGAGTGAATAATTCCGGTATTGTGAATCCATCCGGCAACCCCTATCAATTTCAATTAGGGTTACGCTATGGATTTTGATTTTTGATGCATCTTATGCATTCAAACAGCAACTTCCTGCTGAGGCTCGAATGACAGAACGTTTCGATACATTTTACAAAGGCCACACTATAAAGTGATGGCTTTTTTTATTTACCTTTGTGGCAAAATAAGAGTCTAAATAATTAAAAATGGATGCGTTTTTTAAGATGACCAACGCATCATTGAACGAAAACATGAGTTATAACGCAATTAAAAAAGTATTCGATATCGGCGACGGCCGCCAGATCGAAATTGAGACCGGTAAGCTGGCGAAACAGGCTGACGGTTCTGTCGTGGTTAAAATGGGCAATACAATGCTTTTAGCAACTGTAGTATCCGCCCAAGAGGCAAAGCCTGGGACTGATTTTTTACCACTTTCCGTTGATTATCAAGAAAAATATGCGTCAACTGGTCGTATTCCGGGTGGATTTTTGCGAAGAGAGGCCCGTTTGTCTGACTATGAAATTCTAATTTCACGTTTGGTTGACCGAGCCCTCCGTCCTTTATTTCCAGATGACTATCATGCAGATACACAAGTGATGATAACGCTTATATCTGCTGATAAAGATATTATGCCGGATGCATTGGCCGGATTAGCAGCATCAGCAGCGTTAGCGGTTTCGGACATCCCTTTTAATGGACCGATTTCGGAAGTTCGTGTAGCGAAAATTGATGGTAAGCTAGTAATTAATCCTTTGCTAAGTGAATTGGGGAAAGCTTCCCTTGAATTTATTGTTGCCGGTTCGGCTAATGATATTGTGATGGTAGAAGGAGAGTCTAAAGAAATCTCTGAGGAAGAAATGGTGGAAGCTATTGCTTTTGCACATGAGGCGATCAAAGTGCAGGTGCAGGCACAAATTGAATTGGCGGAGATGGTAGGCAGTCAGGAGAAGCGGGTTTATAATCATGAACCTAGTAATCCTGAATTAAAAGAACGTGTTTATACAGCCACCTATGACAGCGTTTATGCTGTTGCAAAGTCCGGTTTATCAAAAAAGGAACGGTCAGCTAAATTTGCCGATATTGCCGAGGCATTTGCCCTTACTTTAGGGGAAGACGTAGATGAAGAAACGGTATTCTTAGCGAAGAAATATTTTCATGACGTACAGTACGATGCAGTGCGGAACCTTATTCTGAATGAAGGGATACGTCTTGATGGGCGTGATGTGCGTACGGTAAGACCTATATGGAGCGAGGTTGACTATTTACCTGCTGCACATGGATCAGCAATCTTCACCAGAGGAGAAACGCAATCGCTTACATCGGTTACTTTGGGAGCAAAGGAGGATGAACAAATGATCGATGGTGCCTTTATTAATGGTTATAGCCGATTTATCTTGCATTATAATTTTCCTGGATTCTCCACAGGTGAGGTAAGACCAAATCGTGGTCCTGGCCGCCGCGAGGTGGGACATGGTAACCTAGCAATGCGTTCCTTGAAACAAGTATTACCTGGGCAAGAAGAAAACCCTTATACGATACGTGTTGTATCTGATATTTTAGAATCAAATGGTTCTTCCTCGATGGCTACCGTTTGTGCGGGAACATTGGCATTAATGGATGCGGGTGTGAAAATTACAGCACCGGTATCGGGAATTGCAATGGGACTTATCACAGACGAAAAAACAGGTAAATATGCTGTATTAAGCGATATTCTAGGTGATGAGGATCACTTGGGTGATATGGATTTTAAGGTTACCGGTACAAGTAAAGGAATCGTGGCTTGTCAAATGGACTTGAAAATCAATGGATTGAGATGGGAAGTTTTAAAAGAAGCGTTGTATCAGGCTAAGGAGTCGCGTTTACATATTTTAGATGAAATGCTTAAAACGATTCAGGCGCCTCGCGAAGATTTTAAATCACATGCACCACGTATTGTAAGCTTAACCATCGATAAAGAATTTATTGGTGCTATTATTGGCCCTGGAGGTAAAATTATCCAAGAAATGCAACGGGAAACCGGAACAACCATCTCAATCGAGGAGATTGAAGGTAAAGGTATCGTGCAAGTGTTTGCTGATAATAAAACGTCTATCGATGATGCGGTAAGACGTATTAAAGCTATTGCAGCAAAACCTGAAGTTGGAGAAATCTACGAGGGAAAAGTGAAATCGATTATGCCTTTCGGTGCTTTTGTTGAGATCTTGCCGGGTAAGGATGGTTTGCTTCATATTTCCGAGATTGATTGGAAACGCTACGAAACGATGGACGGAATTTTCCAGGTAGGCGAAATTGTTAAGGTTAAACTGTTGGATATTGACAAACAAGGTAAATTAAAGCTTTCCAGGAAAGCACTTTTACCTCGTCCAGAGAAAAAACAGGAACCTGAAAATAAACAAGAACAATAGTTAAATATCGGAAGCCATTGCTTTTGCATTTCCGCAATTAGCGATGGCTTTTGCTTTTCGGTCATTTTCATTCTTACAAAAAAGATTTTACCAATGAGTCATTTAGTAGCCCCCTCGATTTTATCTGCTGATTTCGCAAATCTTCAACGTGATATTGAAATGCTTAATAAAAGCGAGGCCGACTGGATCCATGTTGATATTATGGATGGTTTATTTGTCCCGAATATTTCTTTTGGTTTTCCGGTTGTGAAAGCTGTGAAACAGCATGCAACTAAACCGTTGGATGTACATTTAATGATTGTTGACCCAGATCGATACTTAAATGAATTTAAGGAAGTAGGAGCAAACAATATATCGGTCCATTTTGAAGCCTGTATCCATTTGCATCGTACGATACAGAAAATTAAGGAACTGGGTTGTAAGGCAGGTATAGCTATTAATCCACATACACCTATTGCTCATTTAAATGATATTGTCGAAGACATTGATTTGGTATGTATGATGTCGGTAAATCCAGGGTTCGGTGGTCAGAAATTTATTGAAAGTACTTACCGTCGCATTCACGAGCTTCGTTTACTTGCGCAGACTAGAAATCCGAATCTGTTAATAGAAATTGATGGGGGTGTAAACCACGAAAACTCACTTCCTTTATTGCAAGCTGGGGCTGATGTGTTGGTAGCAGGAAACGCTGTTTTTGCAGCTGCTGATCAAACAGCCGCTATTAAAGAATTGAAGGACGTCTCTCCAACAACCAAAATGGTGTAAGAGCAGGTTCAAAAAAAAGAAAAAGGGAGCTTTTGCTCCCTTTTTCTTTTTTTTGAACTTTTTACAAAATTTAATTTTGTTATCTATTCAAGTCAATGAAAAGATTGTCATTATTTTGACAATAAAACCTTAAAAACTTTGAGTTTTTTTTATAAAAAGTTTACATTTGTCAAATAAAAATAATTTTATCGCTATACCAAGTATAAAAGCTATTTAAAGTGAAATTGTTAATTTAATGCTCATTTTTTAAATCTATAGAAAGAATAATGAAACACAATTTTGGTGCGGGGCCGTGCATACTTCCTCCAGAGGTTTTTAGAGAAGCTTCTCAAGCTGTAATTGATTTTAATAATTCCGGTTTATCCATTTTAGAAATTTCCCATCGTTCTAAAGCCTTCGAAGCTGTTATAGAAGAAACTGAAGCATTGGTCAGGGATTTATTAGCTGTTCCTGATGGATATTCTGTATTGTTTTTGCAGGGCGGGGCTAGTCAGCAATTTGCAATGGTCCCCATGAATTTACTCCCTCAAGCTGGAAAAGCGGCCTATTTGGACTCTGGGACCTGGGCATCAAAAGCCTATAAGGAAGCGCAAAAAATCGGAACAATTCAGGTAGTAGCATCTTCCAAGGAGGCAAATTATACCTATATTCCGAAAGAGTATACCGTGCCAGCTGACGCGGCTTATTTTCATTATACTTCCAACAACACAATTTACGGAACGGAGTTGTTTGAAACGCCTCAATCACCTATACCTCTTGTATGTGATATGTCTTCCGATATTTTAAGCCGTAGAATCAATGTGGCTGACTATGGGTTAATCTATGCAGGAGCACAGAAAAATATGGGACCTGCAGGACTAACACTGGTTATTGTGAAGAATGATATCTTAGGGAAGACAGGGAAAGATATTCCGTCGATATTTGATTATCGTAAACATGCAGAGGCCGGTTCTATGTATAATACGCCTCCGGTTTATGCTGTTTATGTCTCTCTATTGAATTTGCGATGGTTGAAAGCTAAAGGCGGTGTAGAGGAAATCGAGCGTGAGAATATAATAAAAGCACGTACATTGTATGATGAAATCGATCGTAACCCATTGTTTAAAGGAACGGCGAAATTGGAAGATCGCTCTAGAATGAATGTTACTTTTGTTATGGAAAACGCAGATTTGGAAAAATCATTCCTGGCGCTAACTGAAGAACGTGGACTGGTTGGACTCAAAGGACATAGAAGTGTAGGCGGTTTCCGCGCATCGATTTACAATGCATTGACCATTACCAGTATTAATACATTGGTTGATCTGATGCAAGAATTTGCTGAGAAAAATGCCTAGCAAAGCAAATCCTTATTGCAAAGATGAATAGTATATATAGGTGATTTTCCTTTTTGTTGATTCATATTGGCAATCGGGATTTGTATGAATTTTTTAAAGATAGAATACATAATATGAAATTATTAGCGAACGATGGTATAGATCCATTGGGAAAAGAATTGTTAGAGAAGGCTGGATTTACCGTTGATATCAACCACATCCCTCAGGATGAGCTGGCTGTGAAATTGCAAGCTTATGATGCCATAACGGTTAGAAGTGCTACAAAAGTTAGAAAAGATTTGATTGATGCTTGCCCTAATTTAAGATTGATTGGTCGGGGAGGAGTGGGCATGGATAATATTGATGTTGAATATGCTCGATCAAAAGGAATTGCTGTTGTCAATACACCCGCCGCTTCTTCTCAGTCGGTGGCGGAACTTGTTTTTGCGCATCTTTATAACGGTGTTCGATTTCTGTATGATGCCAACCGCAAAATGCCTGTAGAAGGAGATACTAACTTTGCCGGTTTAAAAAAGGCCTATGCAAAGGGAATTGAATTAAAGGGTAAAACCTTAGGGGTGATTGGTTTTGGGCGTATTGGCCAAGAAACTGCAAAAGTAGCTTTAGGCGTTGGCATGAATGTGATTGCCAGTGATTTTGTGTCTATACCTAAAACATTAACGTTAAGCTTATCGGGCGGTGTCTCTGTTGATGTGCCGATAACGCAGGTAAGTACTGATGAACTGATCAAACAAGCTGATTTTATCAGTTTGCACGTACCTTTCTTAGATAAACCCGTACTCGGTAAGGAAGAATTTGGCTTAATGAAAAAGGGCGTTGGTGTTGTTAATGCTTCCAGGGGTGGTACGATTGATGAATTGGCTTTAATTGAAGCTTTAAATAATGGAACGGTTTCTTTTGCAGGGCTGGATGTATTTGATAGCGAACCAACACCAAGAAAGGAAATATTGACTCATCCAAAAGTTTCGTTAACGCCGCATATTGGTGCTGCAACAAATGAAGCGCAAGAAAGGATAGGAGAAGAGCTAGCTAATATTATTATTGAATATTTTAAAGGATAGTTTAAACAACCATTCATTCTTAATTATGAGAAGGGAAACATGTTGGTTTCCCTTTTTTTGTTTGAGCAAGCTCACAAAAGGGATTACCTCGCTGTACTCGGTGACCCCGGGGGGAGGGGCTTCAACGCAAAATCACCACTCGCTGCGCTCTTACTTTTGTTGTTTTGATCCTTTTGTTTGAGCAAGCTCACAAAAGCCTATAAACAACAAAACCCGACTAGGTCGGGTTGATTTTGCTTTGGCGGAAAGTGAGGGATTCGAACCCCCGGTCCTGTTACAGACAACGGTTTTCAAGACCGCCGCATTCGACCACTCTGCCAACTTTCCGCGACAAAAGTACAAACTCCGGTCGTTTTAACAAATTTAATTTCACCTTTTTTTGCCCGTGTAAAGTAACTCCTTCATTTCTTGTAAATTAATTTTATGTAAACATAGTATGTCTAGAAACTAAACCGTCCTTCCCATTTCTTTTCATAAAAATACCCCCAGAAAGTGTTTAACTTTCTGGGGGTATTTTTATAAAGCCCCTTTTTCTTTTAAATGACAACTAGCGTTCTCTACTGAGCAAACTTTCTGCAAATTCGATTAAGGGCCGCTTCTTTTCTGAAGGGAGTGCTATAGCCTCCAAAGCCTGATAAGCCTGATCTGCAAAATTCATCTTTTTCTGATGAGCCAGTTTCTCAATACCAAGCTGATTATATATAGCCGTTATACGGCCTATTTTTTGTTGTGGATCAAAATCTTCTGTTTCAATCCAATGAATTAGCTCTTGTTTGTCCAGTCCCTCCGCTAATTGTAAAGCATTAATGAGTAAATAGGTTTTTTTGTTTTCAATGATATCACCGCCAACTTGTTTCCCAAATTTGGTTGGATCACCATAAACATCCAATATATCGTCTTGAAGTTGAAACGCGATTCCCATATTAACGCCAAAAGCATATATATTTTCTCGATCCTGTTTGTTTACCTGCCCAAAAATAGCACCCATCTCTAAAGCAGCGCCTAATAATACGGACGTTTTTAGGCGAATCATGTAGAGATATTCTTCTTCGCTTACCGCCAGTAATTTTTCGAAATCCATGTCCAATTGTTGTCCTTCACACACCTCCTGAGCCATTTTATTAAAAACATTCAGTAATGCTGGAAGTAATTCAGGGTTGCACTCGCCAAGTAATTGATAAGCTGTAATCAATGTTGCATCCCCGGATAAGATGGCCGTGTTAATATCCCATTTTTTGTGAATGGTTTCTCGCCCACGTCTTAACGGAGCTTCATCCATGATATCGTCGTGTATCAAGGTGAAGTTATGGAAAAGTTCAACGGCTAAAGCAGCAGGAAGACTTGCCTTTACGGGTGCTCCAAATAAATCAGCGGCCAATAAAGTAAGTACGGGGCGTAAACGTTTACCGCCAATTTCCAAAAAATATTTGATCGGCTTGTATAGTGTGTCCGGATTGCTAGGGAAATTTCTTTCAATTAAGGCTTCGCCAATAATAGTCTGTAACGCGGCTATCGAATGCATGGCACGAAGATAGAAAAATTAGTTTATATCCCCTTCTATGAACAGGTGTGTTCGTAATAAGAAGGATGCCTTTCGTTAATTTTTGAAAAACATGTTTGCTTTCTATTTGTGAAAAGTAAACATACGGTAAAAAGAAAGGAACATAAAAATGTTCCTTTTAAGGGTCAGATTTCGGCTTAACTCATAAGTGTAAAGTCAATTTGCCGTTTTGCTAAATTAACCGTCTTCACTTTTATCTGCACCTCATCACCTAATTGATAACGTTTCTTTTTACGTTGGCCGATGATGGCATAGTTCTTTTCGTCAAGCGAATAAAAATCGTCTGTAATATCCCTTAGGCGTACCATTCCTTCGCATTTATTTTCTTCGATTTCTACATACATTCCCCATTCTGTCACGCCTGATATGATGCCCGAATAGACAGTACCGATTTGATTCTGCAAGAATTCTGCCTGTTTATATTTTACGGAAGTTCGCTCTGCATCTGCTGCCTTCTTTTCCATTTGGGAAGCATGTACACACATCTTTTCGTACATCTCTTCATTTATCGACTTTCCTCCCGCTAAGTAATGTTCTAATAAACGATGTACCATAACATCAGGATAACGCCTTATTGGCGAAGTAAAATGGGTGTAGTAGTCAAAGGCAAGGCCATAATGGCTATGTTTTTTTGTTGTATAAATAGCTTTTGCCATTGATCGTATGGCTAAAGTAGTCAGAACATTTTGTTCTTTTGTGCCTTCAACATCGTGCATTAATGCATTAAGTGATTTTGCAATCTCCTTTTCCGTTTTGGTATTGACCCGATATCCAAAGCGAGCGGCAAACTGTGCAAAAGATGCTAAACTCTCTTCATTGGGGGCATCATGGCTTCTATAAACAAAAGGCAATTTATTCTTTCCCTTCCCTTGTTTACCGATAAATTCTGCCACTTTTCTATTTGCAAGTAACATAAAATCCTCGATTAATTTATGAGCATCTTTTCGTTCTTTGGTATAAACACCTATTGGCTTTCCATTTTCATCAAGTTTAAATTTAACTTCAGTAGATTCAAAATTGATCGCTCCCTGTTTAAATTTACGATCGCGGAGAATATGTGCGAGCTTGTTCAGTGTTAAAAGCTCTTCACTAAACGGGCCTTCCTTATTCTCCAGAATTTCTTGCGCTTCTTCATAGGTAAAGCGTCTATCTGAATGGATGATCGTTTTTCCAAACCATTGCTCTTTGACCTGTGCCTGCGTGTCGATGATAAATACAGCGGAAAAACAAAGTTTATCTTCATTAGGCCTTAATGAGCATAAGTTATTAGACAACCTTTCGGGCAACATAGGAATGACACGGTCTACTAGATAAACGGAGGTCCCTCGTTCAAAGGCCTCTTTGTCTAAGGCGCTATCCGGTTGGACATAGTGTGTAACGTCGGCAATGTGAATACCAACCTCGTAATTGCCGTCTGCCATTGTACGAAAAGATAAGGCATCATCAAAATCCTTGGCATCGGCTGGGTCAATAGTAAATGTTAAAATGTCCCGAAAATCTTTCCTTTTACTAATTTCGGCTTCACTGATCGATTCTACGATTCGATCTGCTTCCTGTTCTACAACAGCCGGAAATGCTAAAGGGAAACCAAAATCTGCTAAGATAGCATTCATTTCGGTATTATTTTCCCCTTGTTTTCCCAGTACATGTTTGATGCGACCGACAGGGTTTTTACTACCAGTTGGCCAATCGGTTATTGTAACAACAACTTTATCTTGGTCCTTCGCTCCATTTAAATCCTCTAGCGGAATGTAGATGTCGTGAAGCATTTTTCTATCATCTGCGATTAAGAAAGCAAAACGCTTGGACAAGCTAAGTATGCCGGTAAAATCGCTTCTAAAACGTTGAATGATTTCTACAACTTCTCCTTCTTTTTTACGACCTCTGCTTTTTTCATAAACATAAACTTTTACAGTATCACCATGCAATGCATTCCGAAGCTTTCTAGGAGCCACAAAAATATCGTCTTCAAATTCGTCTTCGGTAACAATGTATGCGGAACCATCTGCTGTCATATCTACTTTGCCTACAACGAAGGTATGCAATTCACGTAACGTAAATTTACCTGCTTCGACTTCCTTAAATAAACCGGATTTAGATTTTGATTCTTCTTGGAGGATAGATAATATCGTACTCTTTGATGTAGGGTCTGCAATATTGAGCTTAGCAGATACCTGTTTATAATTTAAGGCCTTATTCCCCGATCTTTCGAATACATCGGCGATCAGTTGAGAAAGTACCTGTTTAATTGCGGTTGCTTTTTTTGTAGACATAAATTAGCTTTTAAATAGAATTGCCCCCAGCTAAAATAATTAAGTATTGATCGATAACATAACATTGGGAACTACTTGATAGTTCTCGCATATTAAATTTAAGCGATGGAAGCTTCTCTTAAAGTTTTACATTTATTGCATATACCTATGGCGTTAACCGAAACCTGGTCGATTGTAAAGCCTGATGGCGTACTAATGTTCGGTAGTTTAATTTCTTCTAAACAGTACACGCTATTGCAATTCGAACAGGTGAAATGTACGTGCTCATCATGATGCTCATGACTTTTACATTGTGTTGAGCAGAGTGCATAAGTGGCCGTTCCGTGTAAATCGAAAATTTTATGAATAATACCTTTTTCTTCAAAGGCGCTCAATACACGATAAAGGGTAACCCGATCAATATCATCTCCAATTGATCTTTCTAAATCCGGTTGAGACGTTGCTGTATCTTTGTTGAAAATCTTTTCCAATACCGTTAACCTTGGATGGGTAACTTTTAGATCATGTTTCCGCAAGATATTCTCGAATGTCCTAATTTTCTCTTCTCTCATCACTGTTTGTATTGAATAATAAAAAGCAATACTTATTTAGTTTTTAGGCCTACTTCACTTCGTTTTCTAAAAATGAGATACAAACCAATAGCCACAAAAGGTAGACTTAACAGTTGTCCCATATTGAGCGCCATGCTGTTTTCAAAAGCTTCTTGATTCTCTTTAACGAATTCAACGATAAAACGGAGTCCGAAAACCATAACCATAAAACATCCAAATAAGAAAGCGGGCTTAAGATGTTTCCCTTGCTTATACAAGTTTAGCAATAAAATAAATATTATTAAATAACCTATTGCCTCATAAAGCTGCGCAGGGTGTCGCGGAATGGCATCGATCTGCGAAAAAACAACAGACCAAGGAAGGTCACTCGGTTTTCCGATAATTTCAGAGTTAAAAAAATTACCTGTTCGAATAAAAGCGCCCGATAAAGCGGCAACAATTACTAAACGATCTGCTACCCACCAGAAGTTTATTTTTGTTTTACGACAATAAAGCAATAAGGCTATGATTATACCGATAGCTCCACCATGACTGGCTAAACCTTGGAAACCGGTAAAGGTGATATGTCCATTTACATTTCTAATCGGTAATATCATTTCCAATAGATGGTTCTTGTAATAATCAAATTCATAAAATAAACAGTGCCCGAGCCGAGCACCCAATACCGTCCCTATAAATACGTAAATGGTAAGCTGATCTAATAGTTCTTGTGGCTTTCCTTCCTTTTTGAAAATCCTTAGCAGGATAACATAGCTTAAAAAGAATGCCAACATGA
This sequence comes from Olivibacter sp. CPCC 100613, assembly GCF_036959255.1. Lineage (NCBI taxonomy): Bacteria > Pseudomonadati > Bacteroidota > Sphingobacteriia > Sphingobacteriales > Sphingobacteriaceae > Olivibacter > Olivibacter sp. CPCC 100613. The sequence goes on along the minus strand of NZ_JAWMTI010000003.1, from coordinate 321,965 downwards.
AGCATAATGTATAATAACGGAGCCCGAACCCACCGATACGGAAAATCTCCGGCTCGATGTTCCAATGTATGCTTGATAAAAAACCGAACATGGATATTTGTGCGTTTATGTGATGTACAAACATAGATAAAATTGTTCAATATGCAACCTTGTATCTTTGCTTGATAATAATAAAATAGCAGAAAAAACACCTATTGATTGATTGAAGCTGCTTTATTGATGCTTATGTATTGTTTTTATAAAACTTTGTTTTTTGAATTTTTATTTGGATAAAATAAAAAATATGTTGTGATTATTTTGCTTATCTTGCGGTCTCTTTTAAATTAAACCTTCATGACTTAAAATAACTGAATTATGAGAGATCTGCTGATTCGCTTTGAAAATAGGCAACCCGAAATCGTTTTTGAATGGAAAGATACAGAAACCGATGCCATCGGATGGGTAGTGATCAATTCTCTGAGAGGGGGTGCGGCTGGAGGTGGAACCCGAATGCGGAAAGGGTTAGATCGTCACGAAGTGGAATCGTTAGCAAAAACCATGGAAGTTAAATTTACAGTTTCGGGCCCGCCAATCGGAGGTGCTAAGTCAGGAATCAATTTCGATCCCGCTGACCCGCGGAAAATGGAAGTGTTGGAAAGGTGGTTTAAAGTGGTCACCCCTTTATTAAAGAATTATTATGGTACAGGAGGGGATTTAAATATCGATGAGATTAACGAAGTAATCCCCTTGACTGAAAATTATGGTTTGTGGCACCCGCAGGAAGGGGTGCTAAATGGACATTTTAATGTTAGAGAAAACGCAAGAATCCACCAAATAGGTCAGCTACGATATGGTGTTTCAAAAGTATTGGAAGATCTGAAATATACTCCGGATCTCCGAAAGAAATATAGAGTAGCGGATATGATTACAGGCTTTGGTGTAGCAGAGTCTATTAAGCACTATTATCACTTGATAGGGAGCGACTGTAAAGGAAAACGAGCCATTGTGCAGGGTTGGGGAAATGTTGCTGCTTCGACAGGCTATTATTTGTCAAAGCTAGGGGTTAAAATTGTAGGAATTGTAGATAGAGTGGGTGGTTTGATGAAAGCTGCCGGCTTTGATCTTCATGAAATCACAAAGCTTCTCACAGATAAAGAGAGGAATACACTAAAAAGTGGGCACTTATTATCTTTTGAAAAAGCAAATGAGGAAATCTGGCACACCGACGCGGAAATTTTTATTCCTGCTGCCGCTTCTCGATTGGTTTCTAAAGAACATGTCGTCCAATTAATGAATCACGGGTTGGAAGTCATTGCGTCAGGAGCTAATGTACCTTTTGCAGATCGCGAAATATTTTACGGTCCTGTGATGGAATTTGCGGATGCACAAGTTGCAGTGATTCCCGATTTTATCGCTAATTGTGGTATGGCGCGTGTTTTTGCTTATTTAATGCAACCGAATGTCGAGATTAGCGATGATGCTATTTTCTCAGATACGTCCCATGTCATACGTAAAGCATTGGAAGCGGTGTTTTTATCTTCTCCTGCAAAGACAAATTTATCTTCGAGAGCTTACGAAATCGCCCTAAATCAATTGATATAAATATAAAAAGAACCGGAAATTTAATTACTCGCTGCCCGACGCGATAGGCAACGAGTATAAGTGTGCTCTTTCCAGTTAGAAATTTGGTTTAAGTAAATACTTGTCGTAAAATTTGAATATGTGACCAGCGGCTTCTTCTGCAGTGTCCACAAGACGATATAGGTTAAGGTCCTCCGGACTGATTTTTCCCTCTTCAAGCATCCTATCTTTTACCCAGTCGAATAAACCCCCATAATATGATTTGCCGACTAAAACGATCGGGAAACGGGCAATTTTACCTGTTTGTATTAAGGTGATCGCCTCAAATAACTCGTCCATGGTACCGAAGCCTCCGGGTAGCACAATATAACCTTGCGAATATTTCATGAACATGACTTTTCTTACAAAAAAATAATTGAATTCCAGTAGTTTATCCCGATCTATGTACCTGTTGTGGAATTGTTCAAATGGAAGTTCAATGTTCAATCCTACAGATTTACCACCAGCTTCATAGGCCCCTTTATTGGCAGCTTCCATAATACCCGGACCACCGCCGGAGATGACACCATAACCTCTCTCCGTCAACAAGCGCGCACACTCTTCAGCAATTTTGTAGTCATTATGATCCCTTGAGGTTCGAGCAGATCCGAAGATCGAAACACAGGGACCTATTTTTGCTAATTTTTCGAAACCTTCTACAAACTCAGCCATGATCTTAAAGATCTGCCAAGAATCTTTTACCTTAATTTCTTGCCAGGTTTTATTCTCAAATGCTTTTCTTATCTTGTCTTCACTTGATATCATATCAATCTATTATTTCAATTATAAATGGTTTCTCTGCATGCCAGAAACTGTTTTTTGCTAATGTAATGAAATTTTTTACCTTTTTATCTATGAACTTTTCTGTCAGTTTTCGCTTACCTTTGTGCTATGAACTTTTCTTCTAAGCTATTAGAGAACGCGGTTAATGAATTCAGTCGCTTGCCCGGTATAGGGCAAAAAACAGCTTTGCGTCTGGTATTACATCTGTTGAATCAGCCCGCCAGTGATGTCACCAAGTTTAGTGATGCTTTAGTTAAGTTAAAATCGGATATATGCTATTGCACTGTCTGTCATAATATTGCCGATGAGCTAATCTGTGAAATTTGTGCGGCACCGAAAAGAGATAAAGGACTGATCTGCATCGTTGAAGATACGCGAGATGTTATGGCAATCGAAAATACGAATCAATTTAGTGGTGTATATCACGTTTTGGGAGGATTGATTTCGCCAATGGATGGAGTTGGACCTTCTGATCTAAATATTGATAGTTTAATAAATAGGCTACGTGAAAACGATGTTCAAGAAATCATTCTAGCACTTAGTGCCACGATGGAAGGAGATACAACGATTTTCTATCTCTATAAAAAACTAAAGGATTTTAATGTCCAAATCAGTACAATTGCTCGAGGAATATCTTTTGGGGGTGAATTGGAATATGTGGACGAAGTAACACTGGGAAGATCCATTGCAACACGCGTACCTTACGAACGGAGTATTGCTTAGAATTTGCGATTAGACTGTTTTCCTCAGACGGTCTATGCCATACAACAACGATTTATGACGAATAAAACGATTATTATAACAGGTGCCTCATCTGGTATTGGACTGGCCTTAGCCAGCGAAATGGCAAAAAGGGGAGCGAACTTGGTGTTGGCTGCCCGAAAATATGTTACTTTATGCCAAATAGCGGAAGAGCTCAAAAAGGAATTTAATATTCAGGTAGTAGCTGTTCAGTGCGATGTATCTCGTGAAGAAGATTGTAAACAACTCGTTGCGCAGACCTTACTAACTTTTAAAAAAATAGATGTTCTTATCAATAATGCAGGTTTAAGCATGCGAGCCTTATTTAATGAGCTCGATTTGTCAGTGCTTCATAACTTAATGAATGTGAACTTCTGGGGAACTGTGTATTGTACGAAATATGCTTTGCCCGCTTTACTCGAGTCCAGAGGTTCGGTTGTGAGTGTATCTTCAATCGCAGGCTATCGCGGTTTACCTGGACGTACGGGATATTCAGCGTCTAAATTTGCTATGAATGGTTTCATGGAATCGCTGCGCGTGGAAAATTTGAAAACGGGTTTGCATGTAATGGTTGCCTGTCCAGGTTTTACAGCTTCTAACATCCGAAATACGGCGCTCAATAAAAATGGGATACAATTCGGGGAAACCAGCATGGAAGAAGAAAAAATGATGACCGCTGAGGAAGTTGCACGACGTATTGTTGTGGGGCTTGTCGCAAAGAAACGTACGTTAATTATGACTACACAAGGAAAGCTTGCGGTGTGGATGAATAAATTTTTTCCATCTTGGGTAGATAAAAAAGTTTTTTCTCTTTTTGCAAGAGAGAAAAATCCTTTGATAAAAGCTTAGCAACAATCGTTTATTACCAAAAATATTTGCAAATATTAATCTAATTAGTCATATTTGCTCTATAAAGTATGAAGATAACATTTGCTCATATAAACTGGTGGTGGCACGGAAGATAAATCGTGGCAAAACCATTTTGTAGTGCATTTAAATAGAATTAACAAAAAGGCTTGCCATATCGCAAGCCTTTTTTTATGGCATAAAAACGAATTTTTAATTTAATGGATTGGTTTCTTAGAACGAAACCTGTTTGAGCACTTAATATTCTTTTTTGCTCAGGATGCATTAATAATTATATAGATGAAAAAAATACTGGCACATTTGTTCGAAAGCAAAACTTTTACGAAGGAAGAAGCGTATGAAATATTAACCAATATTACCTCTGGTAAATACAATCCATCACAAATGGCAGCATTTATGACGGCTTATTGCATGCGGAATATTCGGGTGGAGGAGCTGGCTGGTTTTCGGGATGCTATGCTCGACTTATGTTTGAAAATAGATTTTGAAGGATACAAGTTGATTGATTTATGCGGAACAGGAGGGGATGGGAAAAATACCTTCAATATTTCAACTCTTGCTTCTTTTGTCGTTGCAGGAGCAGGATATCAAGTTGCAAAGCATGGAAACTACGGTGTTTCTTCAGGTTGTGGTTCTTCTAATGTTATGGAGTTTTTGGGGTATCGCTTTACGAATGAGCCAGGCGAAATTTACCGAAGCTTGGATGAAGCTGGTATTTGCTTTTTACATGCACCCTTATTCCACCCAGCCATGAAAACAGTAGCTCCTATACGCAAGGAATTGGGGGTGAAAACGTTCTTTAATATGCTTGGCCCTTTGGTCAACCCGGCCGAACCGGTCTACCAATCGGTTGGTGTATTTAGTTTAGAATTAGCCCGTCTTTACGGGTACTTATATCAGAAGACCAATAAACAATACTCAATATTGCATGCTTTTGATGGCTATGACGAAATTTCGTTGACGGGAGATTTCAAAGTAATTGGCAACTATGGAGAACGGTATGTGTCTTTGGTATCTATTGGATTTGATAAGGTACAGGCTGACGAAATAAACGGTGGAGAAACAATCGAAGAGGCTGCCGGTATTTTTAACGCGGTCTTAAACGGTACCGCTACACCTGCTCAAAATAGGGTCGTACTGTGTAACGCAGCAATAGCTATTCAAACCATTTGCCCTGATAAATCTTTTGCAGATTGCTACGATGAAGCGGAAGTATCGTTACTATCAAAAAAGGCTCTTTATAGTTTTAACAGATTGGTCAGAAAAGAAAAAGCTTTTTATTGATATGCATCCTAAACTGAAGATTTGCGGTATGAAGTATCCTGCTAATATCAAGGAGGTTCTTTCATTAAAACCGGATTACCTCGGTTTTATATTTTATAAGCAATCGAAACGATATATTGCTGATCTATCTCCTGAATTTCTGAGCACATTGCAAGCGGTCAATAAAGTAGGTGTTTTTGTTAATGATTCAGTTGATCGAATAAGGGCTGTAAGATATGATTACAATTTGCAAGCCATTCAATTACATGGAGATGAAGACCCTGTCTTTGTGAGTGAATTAAAAGATCTAGATGTGCCGGTTATTAAAGCTTTTGGCATCTCGCAGGATTTTAATTGGGCTCAATTGAATGACTACGAATCTTTGGTTGATTTTTTTCTTTTTGATACAAAGAGTCAGGCCTATGGAGGTACGGGACAGCGCTTTGATTGGTCGTTGTTGGAACGATATGTGCTGGAAAAACCTTTTTTTTTGAGCGGAGGCCTTGATCAGGAGAATATAGCAACTGCCATGAGAATGAATGACCCGCGCTTACATGCCCTCGATGTAAATTCAAAATTTGAAAAAAGTCCGGGACTCAAGGATGTATCCTTATTGCGATCAGCTTTTCCTGATAGTTTTTCTTAAAAAACCGAGGTCTATACAAATTAATAAAGAAAAATATAAATTGAATGGATAAAATGAGTAATTATCAGGTTAGTGAAAAAGGATATTATGGAGATTTTGGCGGTGCCTATATCCCGGAAATGATGTTCCCAAATATAGAAGAGCTACGGCTCCGTTACTTAGAAATTATCAAAGAGGACAGCTTTAAAAAAGAATTCGAACAACTGTTGAAAGACTATGTTGGAAGACCTTCTCCACTTTATTTAGCGCAGCGACTTTCTGAAAAGTATGGAGCTAATATCTTCTTAAAAAGAGAAGATTTGAACCATACCGGTGCCCATAAAGTAAACAATACGATCGGTCAGATTTTGTTAGCAAAACGTTTAGGGAAAACACGAATTATCGCAGAAACCGGCGCTGGTCAACATGGTGTTGCTACGGCTACCGTATGTGCTTTAATGGGAATTGATTGTGTGGTGTACATGGGTGAAATTGATATAAAAAGGCAAGCACCCAATGTAGCCCGTATGAAGATGATGGGGGCGGAGGTTCGTCCTGCAACTTCTGGTAGTAAAACATTGAAAGATGCTACTAATGAAGCCATGCGGGATTGGATCAATAACCCGGTAGATACGCACTATATTATTGGTTCCGTAGTTGGGCCACATCCTTATCCTGATATGGTTGCCCGATTTCAATCCGTTATATCGGCTGAAACGCGTAGTCAGCTTTTAGAAAAAACTGGAAGGGAAACGCCTGATTATGCGATTGCCTGTGTAGGAGGAGGAAGTAATGCCATGGGAATGTTTTATCATTTTTTAGCGGATGAACAAGTGCAATTAATTGCGGCAGAGGCTGCTGGAAAAGGCGTAGAAAGCGGTCACTCAGCAGCTACTTCGGTTCTTGGAAAAGAAGGTGTCTTACATGGTAGTCGGACTATTTTGATGCAAACAGATGATGGGCAAGTGGTTGAACCCTATTCTATTTCTGCTGGTTTAGATTATCCTGGCATTGGCCCGCAACATGCATTTCTGCATAAAATCGGTCGGGTGAAATATGTAAGTATAACGGACGACGAAGCTATGCAAGCAGGGCTTTTATTAACCAGATTAGAGGGGATTATTCCTGCAATCGAAAGCGCCCATGCTTTAGCACAGTTGGAAAAAATGTCATTTAAACCTTCGGATAACGTGGTCTTATGCCTGTCGGGACGGGGGGATAAGGATTTAGATAATTATATGAAGTATTTCAGTTTTTAAGACAAGCAACAAGCTTAGAAAAAGCATTAGCATGAATAGAATAAAACAACTGTTTGACAACAAGGGCGATAAAAAATTGCTCTCCATTTACTTTACTGCCGGTTATCCACATAGAGATAGTACCATTGAATTAGCAAAATTATTAGAGACATCGGGAGCCGATTTTTTGGAGATAGGTTTTCCATATTCCGATCCGGTAGCTGATGGCCCGGTTATTCAGCATAGTTCGGAAGAAGCTTTAAAGAACGGTATGTCACTCGATCTTTTGTTTGACCAATTAAGTGAATTAAGAAAAGAAGTGCAGATTCCTGTGTTGTTAATGGGATACGTAAACCCGATATTACAATATGGAGTAGAAAAATTTTGTCAAGCTTGCGCAACAGTTGGTGTTGATGGTATCATTGTTCCCGACCTACCGATGTACGAATACGAAGAGCTTTATCAAGAAACTTTTAAGAAATATGATATTAGCAATATCTTTTTAGTTACGCCCCAGACCTCCGATGAACGTATCAGAAAAATCGATGAAATGAGTACGGGATTCATTTACATGGTTTCATCTTATGCCACTACGGGGAAGAATCTCGTTATATCTGAACAAACAACGCATTATTTTCAACGGGTTAAGGCGTTGAATCTTCGTAGTCCTTTAGTGGTTGGTTTCGGTATTGCTGATGAAGTTAGTTTTAATCATGCACTGCAGTATGCAGATGCAGCGATTGTAGGTAGCGCTTTTGTTCGCTTACTTAGCCGTGAAAACTATTTGGAACAAATTCCACCCTTTATCGGACGTATAAAAGGAAATGTCATTGCCTAAGTCATGTGATAAGATCACTGAAATAGCAAAAGGTGAATGAAGCGTTGCCTTTCAACGCTTCATTAATCTGAAAACCCAGATAAAACCTACAGCGGTAATTGTTGTTATAATACCTGTACCCCACCATAAGGAAGTAAAACCATGTGTTGCAGCAACGTGCGTTCCAACATAAGGAGATATGATATGTGCTATAGAGAATGACAGCGCATTTAATCCCATATATGCTCCTTGATTATATTTCCCACTTCTATTAGCGGTAACGGTTGCCATAAAAGGAATGGCCAAAATTTCAGATAGACAAAGAATGAAAATGGAAAAATACAATATCCATTGACCTGCGTGATGATTTAAAAGCACATAGGAAAAACCACATAATAGCGTGCCAAATATAATAACGCTTGCAGTGGATAGTTTTTTTTCGGCCACATGTACAACCAACATTTCCAGAGAAAAAACTACAAAACCACTGAAAGCAAGTATGCGTCCGATCTGGGACTCTGTTAATTGATAGATCGACCGATAAAACATTGGAAGTGTATTGAGCAATTGGAAGAAACAGATTGCATATAAGGCACAAAGAAAGCTAAACAATAAGAAGGGGACATCGGTATAAGGTGAACGTTTTGGAAAGACAGGTTCAGCATTATCTTCTTTTTTCTTCTGATGGCCTTTTTTTCCTTTAAAATAGATAAAGAACAAGATACCTGCCAGTAAACAGGTGATCCCGTTTCCATAAAATAAAAAATCATACGAAATAGAGGCGAGAAAGCCTCCAAGGGCAGGGCCAATCGAAAAACCTAAATTAATAGCCATTCTATTTAAGGAAAAAGCCTTTGTTATGTTTTCGGGTTTCGCATAATGAGCGATAGAAACCGAATTAGCAGGTCGGAACGTTTCGGATATAAGACTCAGTGAAAAGATACCAAAGGCGAGCCATTTCATGGACTGTAGCTGAGGTAAAAGGAAGAAAAGTGGAGCTGTTAAGAATAAGCTGCACGTTTGTATCTTAAAATGTCCGAAACGATCAGTGAGCCATCCCCCGAGCCAAGAGCCGCTAACGGCACCCATACCAAAACAGCTTAAAACGATTCCGGCATCTTCTATCGTGTAGTTAAGTTTGTTGGTCATGTAGACGCCTAAAAAAGGGAGCACCATGGCCCCGCTTCTGTTGATGAACATGACAAGTGCCAGCATCCAAGCAGGGCGAGACAAACCGCGATAAGCATTTAAATAAATGTGTAAGAAACGAGTCATAATCGCATAGCTTATGTTACCATTTGAATGCTTAAAAATTTTTGGTATTAACCTTTTTCAAGGATTGGGAAGCAATGGTACAAACTTAATTAAAAGTGCGATGAGTTTACGAAATATTTATACTTTATATATCCCTCGAACTTTGTAAAATAGATAACATTGATTTAAATTTGTATTACTCTTCCTGAATAATCCTAAAATCTTTCTATTTCTTTTATTTAAGTCCGCATTAAATCCACGTTAAGTCCACCTTATTTCCACATCAACTCCACTTATCCTTTAGTTTCTATCCGCTCCCTATTCTTGTTTTCGTCCATTTCTATATAGCGTATATCGTATGTATATAGCATGGATCTAACACGGAGATATCATGAGTTTACATGGGATTTTAACCGATTTTATGTAGGTTTGCAACAAACACAATAAATTATGTCACACATTAAAAACTATATTGAAGCAAACAAGCAACGGTTTTTAGATGAATTGTTTGAATTGCTACGCTTTCCATCCGTTAGTGCCGATCCAAAATATAAAAACGATGTCTTAAAAACGGCCGATTATATTGCTGAAAAATTAAAAACGGCGGGTGCCAATAACGTGGAGATTTGTCCGACAGCAGGTAATCCAATTGTTTATGGGGAGAAAATTATAGATCCGACTAAACCTACCGTTCTCGTATATGGACATTATGATGTGCAGCCACCGGAACCGCTTGAATTGTGGCACACACCACCGTTTGAACCTACCGTGCGTGACGGTAAAATTTTTGCCCGCGGTGCTTGTGATGATAAAGGGCAAATGTATATGCATGTAAAGGCTTTTGAAGTGATGCAACAAACGGATAGTTTGCCATGCAACATTAAATTCATGATCGAAGGTGAAGAAGAAGTAGGATCCGAAAACCTGGATGTTTTCGTCAAAGCGAATAAAGAGAAACTAGCTGCGGATATTATCTTGATATCTGATACTGCGATGATCAGCTTAGAAACACCTTCGCTTGAAACAGGCCTGAGGGGACTTTCTTATTTAGAGGTAGAAGTGGTTGGTCCTAATAGAGACTTGCATTCGGGCGTGTATGGTGGCGCTGTGGCAAATCCTGCGACCATTTTAGCAAAAATGATCGCCTCACTTCACGACGAGAACAACCACATTACGATTCCTGGTTTTTATGATGATGTTGTTGAGTTGAGTGAAGAGGAAAGAGAGGCATTGAATCAAGCCCCTTTCGATGAAAATGAATATAAAGAAGATCTTGGTGTTGAGGAGCTGTGGGGTGAAAAAGGTTATACAAGCATCGAACGTACCGGAATTCGTCCTACATTGGAAGTGAATGGAATCTGGGGAGGTTATATTGGAGAAGGGGCAAAGACGGTTCTTCCATCAAAGGCCTCTGCTAAAATTTCAATGCGATTAGTGCCAAATCAGCAATCGGCAGTTATTACAAATCTATTCCAAAAGCATTTCGAAAGGATCGCTCCAAAATATGTAAAAGTAAAAGTGACCCCTCATCATGGTGGTGAACCTGCTGTAACACCAACAGACGGTATTGCTTATCAAGCTGCCGAAAAAGCGATCGAGGAAGCTTTTGGAAAAGCACCGATCCCGTGCAGAGGTGGTGGCAGTATCCCTATTGTCGCTTTATTTGAAAAAGAATTAGGATTGAAGACCGTATTAATGGGCTTTGGTTTAGATAGTGATAATCTTCATTCACCGAATGAAAAATATGATATTGCGAACTATTTTAAAGGGATAGAAACCATTCCTTTGTTTCACAAATATTTTGCTGAATTAAGTAAGTAATTAGCATTGATTTTTGTTGTAAGCTGTCTAGAAGCGCGAGTAAGTGTTTTTTAGACAGCTTTTTCAATATACAAGATTCTGTTAGTGATCATGGCTTAAATAGCTTAACTTTGTGCATCATTAAGATAACCATTGAAACAATATTAATTATTCTAGTGAATGACTAGTAGAGAAATAAGACAAGCATTTTTAAATTTTTTTAAAAGCAAGGGACATGAAATAGTGCCTTCTGCACCAATCGTAGTAAAAAATGATCCAACCCTTATGTTTACCAATGCCGGGATGAATCAGTTCAAAGAACTTTTTTTGGGCGAGGCTCCTATTAAGTATTCACGGGTTGTGGATACGCAACGCTGTTTAAGAGTTTCGGGAAAACATAATGATTTGGAAGAAGTAGGTATAGATACTTACCACCACACCATGTTTGAGATGTTGGGCAATTGGAGCTTTGGCGATTATTTCAAGAAAGAAGCCATAGCCTGGAGCTGGGAGCTTTTGACGGAGGTCTACAAAATAGACAAAAGCAGGTTGTACGTTACTGTATTTGAGGGGGATCTTAATGAGGGATTGCCGGAGGATATTGAAGCATATAATTTTTGGAAAGAACACATCGATCCAGCTCGCATTCTGAAAGGCAACAAAAAAGATAATTTCTGGGAAATGGGGGAGACCGGTCCTTGCGGTCCTTGCTCTGAAATACATGTGGACTGTAGAAGTGATCAAGAGCGTGAAATGATTGATGGAGGAACACTGGTGAATGCGGATCATCCACAGGTGATCGAAATATGGAATAATGTCTTTATGCAATTTAATCGCTTAAAAGATGGTTCCTTGCAGGCCCTTCCAGCAAAACATGTTGATACCGGGATGGGATTTGAACGTTTGGTTCGTGTATTGCAAAATAAAACTTCCAATTACGATACGGATGTTTTTCAGCCGCTCATTCAATTAATTGCCGTAGCAGCCAAGGTGCAATACGGTGAAAATGAACAACAGGATATTGCCATGCGTGTAATGGCTGACCATATTCGCGCGATCTCCTTTGCTATTGCAGATGGACAGCTGCCGTCTAATAATAAAGCAGGGTATGTGATTAGAAGAATCCTTCGTCGAGCGGTTCGTTATGCTTATACTTTTCTAAATTTCAAAGAACCTTTTTTAAATACATTAGTACCTTCACTGGCTAAGCAATTTGAAGGTGTATTTGATGAACTTTACAAACAGCAGGATTTTGTACAAAAAGTGGTGTTAGAAGAAGAATTATCTTTTTTAAGAACCTTGGTTACGGGTATTCAACGCTTTGAAAATTATCATGCAGATCAGCATACCGTTAATGGAGACTTCGCTTTTGAGTTGTATGATACTTACGGGTTTCCAATTGACTTAACAGGTTTAATGGCCCGTGAAAAGGGGTGGGAAGTGGATATGAAGGGCTTCGAAACTGCCTTAAATAAACAGAAGGAACGTTCAAGAGCGGCAACAACCATTGATGCGAGCGATTGGGTGATCGTAAACCAGGGAGAAGAAACACTCTTTGTGGGATACGATAGTCTGACTGCCAAAACAAAAATCCTCAAATACCGTAAAGTTTCTGCAAAAGGGAAAAGCCAATATCAATTGGTATTGTCGCAAACGCCATTTTACGCAGAAGGTGGCGGACAAGTGGGGGACAGGGGTACCCTGATCGATGAAGCGTTGAATGAAACAATTCAAATTATTGATACGAAGAAAGAAAACGGATTGATCATCCATTTTTCTGAAAAACTTCCTTCGCATCTTGAAGGTGTTTTTTTTGCAAGGGTGGACGGTACGCGACGTCAGGATATTCAAGGTAATCATTCGGCAACCCATTTATTGCATGCGGCGTTAAAGCAAGTACTAGGCGCGCATGTCAATCAAAAGGGATCCTTAGTAAGTGACGAGCTGCTCCGTTTTGATTTTTCTCACTTTGCGAAGGTTTCCGATAAAGAGCTAATGGAGGTTGAACAAATTGTCAATGCAAAGATCAGAGAAAATTTAGCGTTGGTTGAGCAAAGAAATATGCCATATGATGATGCTATTGCTATGGGGGTTACGGCTTTATTTGGTGAAAAATATGGTGATTTCGTAAGGGTAATTATCTTCGATGAAAATTTCTCCAAAGAATTATGTGGTGGAACGCATGTATTGTATACGGGAAATATAGGATTCTTCAAAATTCTGAGCGAGGGTGCTGTCGCCGCAGGTGTACGACGTATTGAGGCTATTACCGGTAGGCGAGCAGAAGCGTTTGTTGAAGGACAGGAGAGACTTATCAATGAGTTGAAGGACTTACTTAAAAACCCTAATGATCTTAGTATTGCAGTCACCAATCTTTTGCAAGAAAACAGCAAACTGAAAAAGGAGGTAGAGAAGTCCTCTATGGAAAAAGCACAACAGCTGAAGCAAGTACTTATTGAAAAAGCTGTTGATATCAATGGGATCCAATTTATTGGCGAACGAGTGAGCTTATCAACTATAGATGCGATTAAAAATTTGGCTTTCGCTATTAAAAATGCAATTAATAACAATCTGTTTCTCGTATTGGCTGCTGATTTAGATGGCAAACCAAATTTAACAGTGATGTTATCGGACGACCTTGTAAAGCATGGCCTAGACGCTGGAAAAATTGTGAGAGAATTGGCAAAAGAAATAAAAGGTGGTGGAGGAGGTCAACCTTTTTTTGCAACGGCAGGAGGGAAGGATTCTTCGGGTTTAGCTGTTGCTATTGAAAAAGCTAAATCTTTTGTTGTTTAAGTGAAATAATTTGAACTAACTATTTTCGGATGAAAAAAATATTATGGGCCTTAAGCATTTTTGCTTTAGCAGCGTGCAGTAATAAGGATCAGTTTGTGTTGAATGGAGAGCTTATTAATAATGATCAGGTAAAAAAAGTTTTTTTATATGAAGGAGGCGAGATCGTAGATTCAGCTTTTTTGAATGATGATAATAAGTTCAGATTTCGTAGAACAGCACCTATTCCACAATTTTATAATTTAAAGATTGGGGAAAACAATTACTTTTTTGTTTTATCCAATGGTGAAGAAGTAGCTTTCAAAGCTAATATCAAAGATCCTAGTGGTAATTATGAAGTTTTAGGGTCAGAAATTTCTAGTAAAATAAAGGAATTTGGCGAAATTAATACACGTTATTCTGCCATTTCCCGGGAAATAGAAGGGGAATTTCAAATGCGATTAAAAAAAGAGCCATCAAGGGAAAAAGAGATTAGGGATGAGCTATTTGTGAAGTATAAGAATAATCTCGATCAATTCTCTAAAGAAGTGTTAGCTTTTGCAAATCGAAACGTTAACAACTTAGCAGGTTTTTACGCAATAAGTTCTCTCGACCCTGCGGAATATGAAACTGAAATGATGGCATACGCTAGTGCAATAAAAGATAAATTTCCTAAAAATGCGGCGGTTCGGGACTTTATCACACATATGGCTGAATTGAAACCATTAACAGTAGGCCAGAAAGCCCCTGATTTTGAGCTAATGGATCAAAAGGGGAAGACGGTTAAATTGTCAGATTTTAGAGGTAAGTATACGTTGGTTGACTTTTGGGCATCTTGGTGTGTGCCATGTCGAGAAGAAAATCCAAATATTGTCAAGCAGTATAATACATATAAAGATAAAAATTTTACGATATTAGGGGTGTCCTTAGATAATAACCAAACGGCTTGGCTGAAGGCAATAAAAGATGATCATTTGACTTGGACACATGTATCAGATTTACAGGCTTGGAATAGCAAGGCTGCCGAACTGTATAAAATCTCCAGTATACCTGCATCTTTTTTGCTAAACCCGGAAGGTGTTATTATTGCTAAAAATCTAAGGGGGCAAAAACTGGCTGATTTTTTGGGAAAAACACTATAGTTTTAACTAGATGTCAAGCGGTGAGCGATCATTAACAATTTGTTAATACTGTCTTAACTTTTATTTGCGATTAAGTACATAATTTAGGCCTAAAATTATTGAACATGAGTAGTGCTAAATACAAGATATTAGTTGTTGATGATGAACCCGATATAGTCGAACTGATTGAATATAACTTAAAGCGAGAAGGATATTCGGTTTTTACGGCTACTAATGGACAAGAAGCTGTGTCCACTGCACGGAAAATAAATCCTGATCTCATCATACTTGATATCATGATGCCGAAAATGGACGGCATTGAGGCTTGTCGGATTATGAGAAGTATGCCCGAATTTAAAAATACCTTTATGGTTTTTTTAACAGCAAGGAGTGAAGAGTATTCCGAAATAGCCGGATTTAATGTGGGTGCTGATGATTATATTGCAAAACCCATTAAACCCAGGGCTTTGATTAGCCGGATCAATGCAATTTTGAGAAGAAATAGTAAAGGGGAGGAGACTTTAGAAAATAAAGTTGAAATCGCTGATCTTGTAATTGATAGAGAAACCTTTTTGGTATATAAGAATGATGAGAAAATTGTTCTCGCGAAAAAGGAATTTGAATTGTTGTATTTATTAGCCTCGAAGCCTGGAAAAGTTTATACTAGAGAAACGATATTAAAGAGTATTTGGGAAGATTCTGTTGTAGTCACGAACAGAACTATTGACGTGCATATTCGAAAACTTCGCGAGAAGATTGGTGACGACTACGTATCTACTGTAAAGGGAGTTGGTTATAAGTTCGATGCATAATCTTAATTTTTTTTTAAAAGGGAGGCCGTACTCCCTTTTTTAATCGTATCTATTTTATTCGAAGCGAATTTTGCTGATTCTTTATAGCCTGTAAAAATCCCTACTTTTTAACCGGTACAATTTTTTTCTTCCCTGAAACTACATCAGCCATTTTTTGTATCTTGCAATTATGTCAATAAAAAATCATCTTAAGGGATATAGATGATTCTAAAGGAGATAGTTGAATTTATAATTATAGTTTTACGGTATAATTGCTACCTATGGGGATCTATCATCAATGGCTCAATATAATTCCTTTAAATGAACAGGATCGTTTAAGGAAGTTGTACAAATATGATATTCTGAATACCCCTCCTGAAGATGCCTTTGACAAGATTGCGAAACTGGCCATGGAGCTTTTTGAAGCTGCAGGAGCTTTTATATCTTTTGTCGATAAAGAAACGGTATTTTTAAAATCTGATACTACGGGTCATTTTGAGCGTTTCACTGATCGTGCAGATAGCCTTTGTTCTTGGGCCATTTTACAAGACTCGGCGATGGTTATTAATGATATCGAAAAGGCATCTGAAATACTTGAAGATCCAATGGGATTAAAGGTTCTTGGTGTCGGATTCTATGCGGCGGCACCACTGCTAACACCTGATGGCTATAAAATCGGTGCACTTTGTGTCAGTCATCCTGAACCTAAATACCCATCAGATAAGCAAATAGAAATGTTGCAAAGCCTTGCTTCCATCGTTATGGACGAACTGAAGTTTCGCTTAGCTACCCGTAATGCAGTACGTGTACAAACTGATTTAATGAATGTTGCCGTTCACGATCTTAAAAATCCATTAACATCCATCAAGCTTTATGCCCAATTGATTCAGCGCGAAGCAAAAGAGAATAAAAGTACACAAGCGATGACAGAACGGATTATCAAGTCATCTGATTTCATTCTTTCGAGTCTAAATGATTTGTTAAATCTATCGCAAATAGAAGATGGGGAGATGAAACTTAAAATAGAGCCTTGTACAATTGATTTGCTACTTAAGGACCTTTTGTCGGATTTTGAAATTATTGCTAATCAAAAAAAACAACGCGTGATTTTTGAGAATACAATTCATCGACCGGTTGCAGGTGATAAGGTACGATTACGTGAGATTTTTGAAAACCTTCTAAGTAATGCCTCCAAATACGCTTATGCGGATACAACCATTAACTTGATCGCTAAGGAAGTCGATGATAGAGCTTTAATTGAAATTAGAGATCAGGGGCAAGGGCTTTCTGAACAGGATATGAAAAAACTCTTCAAAAAATTTGCGCGCTTAAGCTCTGTTCCAACGGGTAAGGAAGGGAGTAATGGTTTGGGCTTATCAATCGTTAAAACACTGGTAGAACTTCATAGCGGGAAAATTTGGGCCGAAAGTGAGGGGAAGGAAAAAGGAGCTTCTTTTTTTATTGCCTTACCTTTGGCAGTGTTATAAACCATACGAAAGCCTTGCCAGGTGTTGCCATTGAATTTTCAGAGCCGACGAAGAATGGTCGACCCAAGTATACAAGTATAATGTAAATGATGGCGTTTTGATAAACATTTTCATTCTCTTTTTATACCTTTGCACTCCTATGGAAGAAAAAGCGCCGAATTTTAAATATCCGAAGTTTAAGGAACTCGTCATTTTTGAAGATGATAACTTAATAGTTGTAAACAAACCCCCTTTTATTGCTTCATTGGATGAAAGGGAAGGTGGGGAGGTTAATATACTTCGGATGGCAAAATTATATCATAAGGATGCACAGGTTTGTCATCGTATCGATAAAGAAACCTCGGGTTTGCTTTTAATCGCCAAAAATCCGGAGACTTATCGCGCTGTTTCCATCGAGTTTGAGAAAAGAAGGGTAAAGAAAATTTATCACGCTGTTATTGCTGGAACGCATGTCTTTGAAGATTTAAAAGTGGATCTTCCTATTCTAAATTTAGGCAATAGAAACGTTACCATTGACAAAGCTAACGGTAAATTAGCAGAAACCTGGTTTAAGTCGCTTGTCTATTTTAAACATTATACATTGGTTGAATGTCGCCCCGTGACAGGTCGGATGCATCAAATAAGAATACATCTTGCCACACAACATGCATCTATTGTTGGGGACAGCCTTTATAAAGGTAAGCCTGTTTACCTCTCTCAAATAAAACGGGGTTATACTTTAAGTAAAGGACAAGAGGAGCTTCCTATTATGAAGCGATTTGCTTTACATGCTAGATCCTTACACTTTTCGATAAACGAAAAAGACTACAGCTTGGAGGCCCCTTATCCTAAAGATTTCGCAACTTTATTAAAACAGTTGGAGCGATTTGACTCCTGATATCCTAAATATTGCGTGGGAGATTAGTCTCATTTAGTATTTAAATAATCCTTAGGCAAGGAGTATACTGCTTTAAGTTGACAACCCAACATTTGAAAACCTAGCGGCAACTACCGGTTCCTTCGAGTCCGATTGTTGATAATTGTAGAATCCTATAGCCGTTTTTTTGCCAAGGTGACCCGCCGCTACCATGTTAACCAGTAAAGGACATGGTGCATATTTAGCGTTTCCAAAGCCGTTATATAGTACTTTTAAAATGGCTAAGCAGACATCCAAACCAATGAAATCGGCTAATTGCAGTGGACCCATTGGGTGGGCCATACCAAGTTTCATAACGGTGTCGATCTCGATCACGCCGGCAACACCCTCGTACAGGCTGTAAATTGCTTCATTAATCATAGGCATTAAAATTCTATTTGCTATAAAGCCGGGATAATCTTGTACGACAACAGGTACTTTTTGAAGTTTGGCAGCTGTCTTAAGGATTTTGTTTGTAACGGTTTCGCTGGTGTCATAACCTTTTATCACTTCCACCAATTGCATCATGGGCACGGGATTCATAAAATGCATACCGATAACTTTATCCGGTCTGTTCGTGTGGGATGCGAGTCTTGTAATAGAAATAGAAGAAGTATTAGAAGCTAAAATAGTATTGCTAGGACAAAGATTGTCCAGGTCTTTAAAGAGATTTGACTTGATAAGCTCGTTTTCTGTTGCGGCTTCAATGACGAGGTCCGCTTTGGAAACGGCACTTTTCAGATCGGTAAACGTTCTTAAATTATTTAATGTAGCAATTTTATCATCAGCTGTTAATTTGTTTTTATTGATCTGTCGGTCTAAATTCTTTTGGATGGTCTGTATAGCTTTTGTCAGTGCTTTTTCATCTAGATCTACGAGCGATACCGAATACCCGTATTGAGCGAAGGTATGCGCAATCCCATTACCCATTGTACCTGAACCAATAACTGTTATGTTTTTCATCCGTTATATCATTTTTCTTTAATTGATAAATGTGGATTTTATTCCGTTTTCATACCGCTAATCGTTTTTTGCATTTGTGCCATCATGGTGGTCAGTGTTTCCAGGCTTGGCTCTGCGGTTGGTTCCGGAAATTCTGTACTGATGAAAGCCTTGGCTTTCCATATTTCTAAAATATCTGGAGTTTCTACCCAATAAGGTTCGTATACTTTGTTATCGGATACTAACTTCAAGCCTTTTTCCTCTTTGAATTTATGTGCTATCCTTTTGTAGACAATGCCATCCGATTTAGAAATAATGACATAAGTTTGATTCGATTTTATATCAAACCAGTCCTCAACATATTCACAGATAACGATTGTGCCAGGTTGCAAAGGAAGCATGGAATCCCCTTTTAATTCAAAGGCACGGTAGGTCCCTTGTTTAAAGAAAGGCAATCTGAACTTAGGTAACTCGCTAATGTAATCAGGGTCTGCGTAACCATTCAGATAACCGGCACTGGCTTTGACGGGAACAAGTTCAATATTCTCGCGATCGTCTTCGTTGACCGTAATACTTAATACCCGCACGCTTGAGGAATCACCTTTTGGTGTCGGTTTCCATTTATCATCAATTTTTTCATTGACAAGTTCATCCATTGTCAATTCATAATAAGATGCGAATTTTTTTAGTAATTCGTATTTGGGTTCCGCACGATCTTCTTCGTAAGCACCTACCAGAGAACGTTTAATTTCCATGATATCAGCAAATTGCTGCTGCGTGTGCCCTTTTTTTCGTCTAAGAAATTTAAGATTTGATGCGATATTGCTCATTTTTAAAATAATTTTGTTTTTACTAATTTTGTTAGTATTATTGTGCCAATAAAGTTAGTAAATAAAATTCAATTAGCGAAAAATATTAGTGTATTTTGTTATGAAACGATTTGTATATATATTGACAGACTGCAATCGCCAATGTTTACATGTAGGGTTAACCGATGATTTAGCTAAAACTATGGCTTTTTATCGAGAGCACAAGCAATTGTTTTTTGATGCAACCGCAAAGGTTTCGAGACTGGTTTATTTTGAAGAGATGGATACTGAAGACTTAGGAGTCAATCGTTTCAAGCTATTATCTACATTTACGCGCTCTCAAAAGGAACGTCTTATCCGAGCTGTAAATAAAGATTGGCAGGATCTGAGTTCACGTTTGAATATGGATGATTTTGTGATTTGCAGCCAGCCAGCTGCTCATTTTTTCTCGCAGAGAGTATGGTAAAGGTTTTATAGTTAAGCGATGATCTTATTTCATTGCAAATAGTAAAGGCCTAATAGTTTAATGTTAATGAATGACTTTTACTATTCAAATTTGATTAACTAGTAATCAAACAGACTACCAGCCAGGTGCGAAATTAAGGCCAAAAGTACCAAACTTTACGTCTTTTCTATTAAACGGTATTGCATAATAGGGCTCTAATACAAAATAACCGAAGATGTTAACACGTAAAGAAACACCGGCACTCATTGCGGGAACCCGCTCATAGATGTCGACTATAGAGCCATCAGGATTGACCTGTTCACCAATTTTATCAGGATTGCTTTTAAAAGCAACTTTATCTCCAGCACTCCAGGCAAGACCCATATCGAAAAACACGTTTAAATCAGAAAATAAAAGTCCTGACTTAATGGCTGCTAACTTTTCGGGACCTGTGAATGGCAATCTCGCTTCTACGTTTACTACCGCTATCCTGGAGCCCATTAGCTGGTTTACATTGTATCCTTGGTAAACCCGGCCATTGTTATTATAAAACGAAGCGGATTCGTAGCCTCTGATAAGAAAGGGATATCCTATATATAAAGGATATAGTTGATCTTCGCCACTGCCCACACGCATATAGGTATAAGCACGTGCAGCTAAAGAAACAGGTTTTATGCGATGATATTTTCGGAGGTCAACAGTATAGGCGGTGAAGCTAAAGTCGCCGAAATACTTCTCGGCTGCTAATCGATAGCGATAGCCACTTAGCGGAGCAGCTACACCAAAATAAGAGTTATCGCCTACAAAGGCAGCATTTACCTGTTGTAAGGTAAATGAATTGAAATTACTACCATAGGTTCTGCTAGCTTCTTCTTTTGACAATTTTCTTCTATCACTTCCTAAAAAGTAGAACGTGTTGGGATCATAATAATTTGAAAACCGATCAATTCGATAGCTGTAACGGGCTACAGCAGCTCCTAACTCAAATCTAGTTGTTCTGGATAGGGGGTAGGCGGCAAAAGCGTCGATTTGGGTTTGAAATGTCCGTATAATGTCTGTGTTTTCGGTAAAATAAGTGTTTCCATCAATCTCCTCATTACCATAACTCATTAATCCGGACATAAAAGGAATATGTGAAATAGAGCCACCCCAGCTAATCCGTCCTTTTTGATTGATATAGGCAAATTGGCCACCAAAATCGTAGACCTCACCATTGATTGCCAGGCCGGCAAACAATTGATTTCTTCCTAAAATATCGGAGAAGATTCCTTGGATGCCGCTCGATAAACCTGCTCCATATCTACTGCCGACAGCTACACCAACACCACTTCCCTGCAGGTAATCGAGCTGGAATTTTGGTTTATAGGCTATCGGTTTTATATAAGATTTTCCGATACGTTGAAAAATATTATAATTTTTCAGGTTGCTATTAACGACATCCACACCAAGTGATTGAGGGGGAGGGAGCAGCGCGGCATCAAAATTTACTTCATTGTTCGGCACCTCTTTCGCTACGAAGTCGGTCGGCTTAGCATTGTAGATGGTATATTTTTGAGCTCGGTAATAGGAGTACAGGATATCATCGTTTCTAGATACACTCAATGCCGGTGAATATTCCGTGATGCCGCTAATTCCTGTAAAGTAGTCCGTTAATTGTTCTGTTTTTTCGGTGGAAAAGGTATAACGGTATAAGTTTCTGAACCCATCACGATTAGACAGAAAATAAAGTTGTTTATCGTCTGCCGAAAATTGAGGATTTAAATTATTGGCGCCGGCAAAAATATCAATTTTCTGTATCTCTCGGGTGTCTATATCGATAATGGCTAAACCTAAGGGAATATCAACCCCTTCATAACCGCTTTCTAAACTTAAACGATCAGTACTGAATACTATTTTTTTGCCATCCCTTGAAAAGCTCGGATGATAATCTGCATACCAATCGTCGGTGAGCTGGGTTAATTGCCGGTTCGATATATTATACAAGTAGATATCACTATACCCATTTTTAAGTCCCGAAAACGCGACATGATTTCCATCGGGTGACCAGGTTATATTGGCAAATTCACCTATATCTCCCATGCCTTCCATAGAAAGGGTTTTACCGGTCTCAACATCAACTATTAACAATTTGGTGCGTCCCTGACTAAATATACTGAAAGCAAATTTTTTGCTATCGTGTGAAAACGAACCTGCACTTTCTATGTAACTGAATTCATCGATGTGTGAATTATTCTGCCTACTACTAAGTTTTCGGATAATCTTGCCCGTTCGGGCATCCGCTAGAAATAAATCAATACTAAAAAGGTCCTTTTCTGATAAGAATGCAACATATTTTCCATCGGGAGAAATAGTTGGAGACACATTCATATTACCGCCGTTTTTATTATTAATGATCATTTGTCCTTTCGGCACCTGTGCAGTATCTACCAGAAGAGGTTTATAGGCATTTTCGATGCTAGTTCGCCATAGATTGGACAAGGTTGGTTCATCGTATCCAAATGTATGTTTAATAGCCGCTTGATAACCGTATTTGGCTGTATTTTTGAAAAAAGGAACAATAACCGTATCGCCATAAGTAGAACCAATGTAGGCCCAGAACGCCTGACCATATCGATAAGGAAAATATTTGTTGCTTTCAGTCAAATCTCTGAGACTGGGAATATCTTTATTTAAGTAAGCATCGCGCATCCACATGGCTGTAAAAGCATCTTTTTTCCCAACGGACAGGTATTCCGCCATCCCCTCAACCATCCATAACGGGAGATTGCCAATGTTTTCCAATTTCGTCGAATCACCCTCGATGAGGGAATGATATTGAAAGGCATGAACCAATTCATGCCCTAGTACATGACGTGTCTGGTTATTGATTTGCATAATCGGCATAACCACACGGTTCTTTAACCCTTCTGTTACACCTCCCGTACCGATGCTGATTTCCCCACCAATGGCGGTGGTTTGTTGAAAATCCGGATGGTTATTGTAAAGAATCAAGGGATTCTTTCGTAAAAATGTATCTCTAAAGACCTGTTGGTGCAACTCATACCAAAGCTCGCTCTCTTGCATAAAGCGAGTTAACAAACTATCATTCCTGATATACGTGTAAAAATCAAAATGGGGCGACTGTTTTACATTAAAATCCAATGCTTTATAACGCATTTTGTTTTGACCGAAGTATTGTCCAAAAACGGTCGGTATAAAGAAAAATGTCAAGGCCATTAACCAGACAACTTTGTAAAATCTGTCTTTTGCAGGAATAAGGTGCTTCATAATGATGCTTAGGTACAATTCGGAATACTAATTTAGTGTTTAGAATTTATTTGCACAACTTGGCCTGGTTCTATTTATTCATTCTGTTGCGGTTTAAGCTGTTCATTTATTCTTTGAAGCTCATCTTCGTTATGTGGTTCAAAGATCGGATTTAAAGTTGGAGGCAGACTATCCACTCGCGTGCTATCTGGAATTCTAATTCGTGGGCTAGGGCAATTATATGCCCGGGTGATCGGCACCGTCGGTTCGGGAAGAGGGCCATAGGTATAGCCACTTTGCGGATCATGATACAGCTTTTCCATAAACTTAGCAAAGATAGGTAGGGCAGTGCGTGAACCCTCTCCGGTAGCAGAATTTCGAAAATGTATGCTACGTTCATCGTTTCCAACCCAAACACCTGCAACTAGATCTTTTGTGATTCCCATATACCAGCCGTCCACATAGTCTGAAGATGTGCCTGTTTTTCCGCCTATTTGATTCCCCTTCTTCCATAAGTCCCATTCCCACAAGGCTTGTGAAGTTCCACCGGGCTCCTCCATCGTTCCGCGAAGCATGTAGGTCATCAACCAAGCAATTTCTTCACTAATCACCCTTTTCGTTTCAGGCTTAAACTCAACCAGCAGATGGCCGTCCTTATCCGTTATTCGCTTTACCAAAATAGGATTGGCATGATTTCCTTTATTAAGAAAAGTCGCATAAGCACTTACCATCTCATAAACCGTTACATCATTAGACCCTAAACTTACCGATGGTACCGATTCCAAATGGCTGGTTATACCACATTTATGAGCAGTTTTTACAACATTATCCCAACCAACCTTTTCTGTTATCTGAGCTGTTACCGAATTAATAGATCGACCCATAGCCCACCGTAGTGACATATTAATACCGGAAAAGGTCCAATCGGCATTTTTCGGTTCCCAGGTTTTAGCTTCACCTTTTTCAATATAATTGATCTTTACCGCTTTATCTTGAAATTTATCGCAAGGAGACATTCCTTGTTCCAATGCGGTTAAATAAGCAAAAGGTTTGAAGGTCGACCCCGCTTGCCGTTTTGCTTGGTTAACATGATCGTATTTGTAGAATTGGTGATTAATGCCGCCTACCCATACCTTTATTTCTGAATTGTAGGGATCCATTACCATCATGCCCGTGTTAAGCATTTTTGCATAATGCGCAAGAGAATCTATCGTGGAATAACTTACTTCTTCCATACCATCCCAGGTAAAAACTTTCATTTGCTTCGGTTGGTTCAAGTAAAAGAGAATACTATCGACGTTGTGATTGAATTTTTTATCTAGAAAAGCGTAGATAGGCAGTCTTTTTGCGAGATTTTCCAGGAAGTTCTCGATGACTTCTCCCTTGGAGTCGCGCCAAGGGAGTTCTTTTCCCCATACACTTTCGAGTCGCTTTTGTAAGGTAGCCATTTGATCATAAGCAGCTTCTTCGGCGTAACGTTGCAATCTAGAATCGATTGTTGTATATACCCTAAGACCATCCTCATAAAGATCATAACCGTTCTCATCACACCATTTTTCAATGAATCGTTCTGCAGCACCTCGCAAATAAGAATCTTCTTTGCCGATTTCATCAATGGTGCCTAAACTGAGATCAATAGGCTTTGCAATATACTGTTTAAATTGTGATAGTGAAATGAAGCCAGCCTTTTGCATTTGCGATAATACAACATTTCGTCTTTCTAATGAACGTTTTGGATTTCTTACCGGATTATAGAGTGTGGTGGCTTTGAGCATACCTATGAGTAGTGCCGCCTGAGGCGGTGTAACTTCATTGGTATTCTGGTTAAAATACCGCTTTGCTGCCGTTTTGACACCATAGGTGTTGTTACCAAACGACACCGTGTTTAGGTACATTGTTAGGATATCTTCTTTACTATATCGACGTTCCAGCTTGATGGCCGTAAACCATTCTTTGATTTTGATGATTAACATTCGAACGCCGGGGATATTACCTAATAATCCGGCAGACTGGTTATAACGGGTTCGAAACAGATTTTTTGCCAATTGTTGGGTGATGGTACTACCTCCCCGTTTATCTCCCTGTGCAGTTGACAATAAACTGGATGCTACTGCAATGAAATCGACTCCCTTATGTTTGAAAAAGCGTATATCTTCTGTGGCAATCAAAGCCTGGGTTATGCTTTTCGAAATACTGTCGTAAACTACGGGTGATCGATTCTCTTTAAAATAACGACCAATCAATTTACCATCAGCGGTATATAGCTCTGACGCGATATTGAGTGTCGGTGCTTTGATATCTTTTACCGCAGGTGAATAACCAAAGAGTCCTAGGAAATTTAATTCGATCGCGCATAAGAAGATTATGACGAAATAAATAAAAATCAATATATAACGAAGAAACTTACTCTTAATTCTTCTAAACATGCGGTAAATATCTAAAATGATTAGTTAACATAAATGTAAAAAAATGTTAAATAGTCTTTGGGTTAGCCTGCTGTACATCAATAATAGACCTACCGAGCAAATCTCTATAAAAAATCTGAAATTTTATGTAACAGCTGAATTTTGTTGATTGTTGTGGCAAGTGTCAGCAAATACTTTTAGACACTGGATTTTAGATTTTGTCAATTCGGATCCAATCCATACCAGCAGCTTCCGCTGCAGCAACTCCTGGATCACCATCTTCAAAAACAATACAATCTTTAGGTGCTACACCTAATTTTTCAGCTGCGGCAAGAAAGGGATCGGGAAAAGGTTTCCCATTCGGTGTTTCGCCCGCACAAACAAGTATTTCAATATAATCTGTCAAACCCAATACAGCTAAAGTTCGTTGAACAGTGGTACGTGTACCGCCGGATACTACACCAATATGCACATCACCGGCATTTGCTTTCAGGTGTTCGGTAACATAAGCTATTGGTTCGGTTGTGTCGATGTATTTCTCGAAAAATACAGCAGTCTTCTCTTTGGAGAAGGTAGCTGGTAAGATCACGTTGTACCGTCTGCTGATTTCGTCAGCTACAAGTTTTGTTGGCCAACCAGCTAGTTCATCGATAATATCAGTGTCCAAATTAATTCCATATTTAGCTGCAGCCTCTTTATAGGATAATTTATGAGCAAGCATATTGTTTGCTAGTGTTCCGTCACAATCATAAAGTAATGCTTTATACTTTCCACTTGTTTTTTCATTCAGTATGTTCAGTTTATCGCGTGTTTCTTGATTCATCTATATGATATTCAAAATAAATAGCGCAAAGTTGTCCTTTATTTATTTTGTTTCCTAATGGAATTGTAAAAATGACAAAACTAAAAGCGTTAAAAAACTTAGCCTTTGTATCTAAACCATTTGAACAGCTCTTTATAACTGGCCTTTTTCCCGTACATTAAAATTCCAATACGGTATATCCTAGCTGCCACATAAGTCGTCAGTAAAAATCCGATAATCAATAAAGTTATAGAAAGCAACAATTGCCAAATTGGAACGCCGAACGGAATTCTAACAAGCATGCCGATTGGAGAGGTGAATGGAATCATACTTAACCAAAAAGCTAAAGAACCGTGTGGGTTATTAATTAATACAGAGAAAGAGAGCATATAGGTAAAGAGTAGCGGCATAATAATCGGCAGCATAAATTGTTGCGTTTCTGTTTCGCTATCTACAGCTGATCCTACCATGGCAAATAGGGCACTATAAAGAAGATAACCACCAATAAAATAAATTAAAAAACACCCCAGCACATAAGGATAATCAATGGCCTTGACCTCTTGGATAATGGTGTCTACTCTCGATTGTTGTTCTTGATTATTTTGTTTTGTCACTTCGGCACCGGGTATTTTTTTGTCATCAAATGAATTGTGTATTTCCGGATTTGAATTGATCATAATAGCAGAGGTTGCTGTCATGAAACCAGCGGAGAGAATTATCCAAAGGATAAATTGAGTAACACCAACTAAACCGACACCGATTATTTTTCCCATCATTAGTTGAAAAGGTTTAACGGAAGAAATAACTACTTCGATAATCCGGTTACTTTTTTCTTCAATAATGCCCCGCATTACTTGGTTCCCATATAAAAATAGGGATATATAAATGAGAATGGATAATCCAAAACTGATTCCTATTGCCGTTCCGACATGACTATCCTTTTCGCCATCTATCGTAAGCTCCTTGGATTTGATAGATACTGCGGGTTTGATAGTATTTAGAATAGTTACGTCAATACCGGCATCTGCTAAGGCCTTTGCTTTCAGTATGTCATTCAACTTTGTTTCAATCGTGTTGAT
Organism: Olivibacter sp. CPCC 100613; assembly: GCF_036959255.1. Classification (NCBI taxonomy): domain Bacteria; kingdom Pseudomonadati; phylum Bacteroidota; class Sphingobacteriia; order Sphingobacteriales; family Sphingobacteriaceae; genus Olivibacter; species Olivibacter sp. CPCC 100613. Next base: position 294,184 of record NZ_JAWMTI010000003.1, on the reverse strand, counting down.
GGTGGCAATACCTTTTTTTTCGGTATCGTATAGCTCGACAGTTTGAAGTTTTGCTACCTCTTTAGGGATAATCAGTAGGAGGGAACTTGTTTCGCCACGCTCCATTTTTTTTTTCAAGATATCAACTGATTCGTCAGTTTTTAGGAATAGCAAATGTTCTGTATCTTCCAGTTTGTTTTCGACAAATCCTGACTGGTCCACCACGTATACGGTTGTAAGAGGTTCTTGATTGTTTAACGCGACATAAAAGATAAGCGCATACATTGCGATAAACAGAAAAGGAACAAGGAAAGTTGTAACCAAAAATGATTTCTTTTTTACGCGGCTCAAATATTCCCGTCGAATAATAAGAATTATTTTATTCATTATGCTACTAGTTGGCGTTAATGGAGGTTACTTCTTTTATAAAAATCTCATGGATTGTAGGGATGATCTCTTCTACATGTTGGATTTCAACCTGAGGAATGAGGTATGAAAGCGTTTGATTGATCGTTTTTCCATCGGCTATTTTTAGATATAAAGTGGTTGTGTAATCATCACTTAGCTGCTTCTCGACCGTAAATAACGTTTCATTCGGATCTATTGATCGAAGTCCAATATAGCTTACTCTATACTTATTTTCGCGATAGCTATTTTTTATATCGGTAACAGGACCATCTAATATCTTTCTTGATTTGTGAATAAGCGCGATATTATCACAAAGTTCTTCTACTGATTCCATTCGATGGGTGGAGAAAATGATGGTTGTACCGTTGTTATGCAGTTCTAGTATTTCATTTTTTATTATTTCGGCATTCACAGGGTCAAAACCGGAAAAAGGTTCATCTAAAATCAGCAACTCCGGTTGATGCAGTATAGTTGCAACAAATTGCACTTTTTGTTGCATCCCTTTGCTCAAGTCTTCTACTTTCTTATTCCACCAGGATTGCATTTCCATTTTTTCAAACCAATGCTTTATTCTCTTTTTTGCCTCCTCTTTTGGCAGGCCTTTTAATTGAGCTAAATAAAGTAGTTGATCTCCTATTTGCATCTTTTTATAAAGTCCGCGCTCTTCGGGTAAATAGCCTATTTTAGTGATGTGTTCCGGTTGAAGCGGGACATCGTTGAACAATATATATCCACTGTCGGGAGCAGTTATTTGCGTAATAATGCGGATAAGAGAAGTTTTTCCGGCACCATTCGGCCCCAACAGACCGAAGATCGTACCTTTTTCTATTTGTATTGATACGTCATCTAGGGCACGATGATCTGCATATTGCTTTACGATGTTGTTGATTGATAGCATGTGCATTTTTATCTTGTACCGTTTAGATAGGTGAGATGCTTATTTGTTACAACATATGATATATAAAAAAAGGGATGTGCAAAGCACATCCCTTTTGGTTTCGTTGCGTAAAAGTTTAGAAATAAAATTGTACTCCTAATTGAGGTGCAAAGAAATCACTAGCTAAGCCAAAAGAATTGGTGATTTGTTTAGATCCGGTTGCCTCATCTTTAATCCTGTCATTACCGTAGTAAAGACCACGTACACTTAATTCAATACCTACATTTTTATGTGGAAAGAAGGCTAAACCAGGAGAAAGCTGTGCTCCGAAACTAGTTGTGCTAGACACTTTTGTGCCATCTACTTTTGTGTTTCCAAAAGCCATAGGAACAGAAAGTTGACCGAAGAATTTGAACATTTCATTTCCTTTATAGGCACGAGCAAAAGGTGCAACTACAAAAGATCCTTGCTTAACTTTCAAATCCACATCATTTGCTCCGTCGTTGTAGTACTGGCCATAGCGATAACCGACACCGGTACCAATTGCGAAATTATCACTGATAAAGTATCCTATATTAGGAACAATGTTGAAATTCTGGTTTGAATGGTCCGTGCCATTCACTTTGTTGTAATTATAACCAACAGATCCCCCTAGGAAAAGTTTACCTTTTTCAGTTTGTGCGTTGGCTGCAAAAGTTAATGCTACAGCTGCGGTTAGAGTTAAAAATAATTTTTTCATGTTTAATATAAATTTGTTAATGTTATTCGTCAATACAATGACTGACTTTTGATGTGTATTAGTCAATTTATGTGCCAAATAAATAGATTGCATTATATTTAAGTTGTATATGCAACCAATCTTATATTTCTATGACAATAGAAAAAAAAGCAATTTTTATTGATTTTATAAATAAAAATATAACTTACTAATCTATTGATCGTATGTTTTTTTAATGACAAAAATTGATGAGATTTTATACTGACTATTTGTCTATATTTGTCAATATTGACAAACAATCAATAAATTGCATGACAGGAAATTTTAAAAAATAGGATGGTTAAACGTAAAATAGGAGAGCGGAAATAAGAAAGCGTCGATCTGGGGAACAGATCGACGCTTTCTTATTTAAAATGCCTTATTCGAAAAACTCTTTTACACGTTCGAAAAAGCTCTTTTCATTTTTTCCGGGTTGGGGTTTAAAGTTCGGAGATTCTCTTAATTTTTCCAATTGTTCTCGTTCTACTTGAGAAAGTGCTTTTGGCGTCCAAACATTCACATAAATTAATTGATCCCCCTTATGATAAGAATTCACTTCGGGAATACCTTTTCCCTTTAAACGTAGAATTTTTCCTCCCTGTGTTCCCGGGTCGATTTTTATCTTTGCTTTGCCATCAATGGTTGGTATTTCCACACTCGCACCGAGTGCCGCATCCACGAAACTTATATAAAGGTCGTAAATAACATTATTCCCATCACGTTTCAAAATTTCGTGTGGTATCTCCTCAATCAGGATAATGAGATCTCCCGGAACACCACCCCGAGCAGCAGCATTTCCCTTGCCGCTCATTGATAATTGCATTCCCTCACTCACTCCGGCCGGGATATTGATACTAATGGTTTCTTCTCCTCGTACCAATCCTTCTCCATGGCAGGTCGTACACTTTGCGGTGATCTCAACCCCTTCACCATTACAGGTAGGACACGTACTTGTTGTTTGCATCTGCCCTAGAATAGTATTGGTCACTCTTCTTACACTTCCTGTACCACCACATGTGCGGCAGGTAGAAGTAGAAGACCTGTCTTTTGCACCACTACCATCACAAGTTTTACATACAACTTGCTTATTGACCTTGATTTTCTTCTCAACACCTTTTGCGATTTCCTCTAATGTGAGCTTAACTTTTATGCGAAGATTTGTGCCTTTCACGACTCGTCTTCCACTTCGTGATTGCCCTCCACCAAAGAAACTCTCAAATGGATTACCTCCTCCAAAAATATCTCCGAAATTGCTGAAGATATCTTCCATATTCATACCACCGCCATAGCCACCACTCGCGCTGTTTCCGGCATGACCGAAGCGATCATAGCGTTGACGTTTCTCTGAATTGCTTAATACTTCGTAAGCTTCAGCGGCTTCTTTAAACTTTTCTTCAGCTTCCTTATTGTTAGGGTTTTTGTCCGGGTGATATTTTATTGCAAGCTTTCTGTAAGCCGATTTAATTTCAGCTTGTTCTGCATTTTTTGATACACCTAATACGTCGTAATAATCTCTCTTTGCCATCTTTATAATGATTCGCTACCTACCACTACTTTGGCGTAGCGCAAAACTTTATCGTTAAGGAAATAACCTTTCTCTACCTCATCGATTATCTTTCCAACTAATTCAGGTGTCGGGGCAGGAATGCGTGTTATCGCTTCATGGAGATCAGCGTTAAATGCTTGTCCAACTGATTCCATTTCTTTTAATCCTTTTTTGTGAAGAATGGACTTCAACTTTTGATAGACGAGTTCGATACCTTCCTTTACTGAAGTCATGTCCTGTGCATTGTCCATCGACTTACGTGCACGTTCAAAATCGTCCAATACAGTCAATAAATCACCAATTACTTCTTTACCGGCTGTTTGTAACAGCTCTACGCGCTCTTTGGAGGTACGGCGTTTATAATTATCAAACTCGGCATATAAACGGAGATATTTATTGTTGGCTTCCGTTAATTCATGTTGGAGTTTTTCTTCTTTCCCCATTTCCACACCTGCTTCCGTCTCTTCAACATCATCGTTAACTCCCGCTTTCGTATGCTGGCGCGCTTCATTTACCGATTCCAACTCTTCCGCGATATCTTTGTTCTCGAGATTTTGATTCTCCTCCATATTTTCCTTTTTGCGTTGTTCTTCCATAATTCTAAAAAGCAGTTCAAAAATATTTTTGTCAGCACAAAACCTCTGCCAATACAGAGCTGGCAGCCAGTCTGTCAGTCTTTGTTGTACAATACTAACATAATGACGTATTATGTCAAAAGATGTCAGTAACAGAAAAGCAAACAGTACTAGGAAATAGTTACGTTATCATGTAATATGCTGGATTCTGTTTTAACAATGCGAGAAGGCATGTTACGGATAATTTGGTAATCGTGAGTCGCCATTAAAACAGCTGTGCCTGCACGACTGATTTCTTTTAACAACAGGACAATTTCTTCTGAGGTATTTGGGTCGAGATTACCTGTAGGTTCGTCTGCAAGGATAACCTCGGGATCGTTCAATAAAGCTCTGGCAATGACTACCCGCTGTTGTTCACCGCCAGACAATTCATGTGGCATCTTCTTCAGCTTAGAACGTAAACCAACTTTATCTAATACATCAAACATACGTTCTCTTATTAAGTTTTTATCTTTCCAGCCTGTTGCTCGCATCACAAATTCCAGGTTCTTTTCAACAGTACGATCAGTAAGTAAATGAAAATCCTGAAAGACGATCCCCAGTTTTCTGCGTAGAAATGGAATGTCTCTGTCGTGTAATCGACCCAGGTCGAAACCTGCAACTAAACCGTCACCGGTGGATATAGGAAGATCTCCATAGATAACTTTCAGTAAACTACTCTTTCCGGAGCCAGTTTGACCAATCATAAAAACAAACTCGCCCGAATCAATTTGTAAATTTACATTGGAGAGCACTAGATGTTTTTGTTGATAGATGTCTATATTTTTAAGCTTAATAACAGTATTTGGAATCATCTTATAATTCTATTTCTTTTATTTTTCCAAAAGGTAACTCTTCTACTATTTTCATGATGTAGGATGTCCGATCGCCCAAGCCTATTTTTTCTAATGACTTATCTGGCCTGTCAACACGAAAATAAGCTAAGAGCGTGAAATTTTCATCACGCAATTGCACATAATCAGGAATTTTCGCTACGCCTTTTACCTTTATGATATACATAGTACGCCAAAGTTAGTACATTCTATGAAATATCATCTTTTTTCAACGTACATTTTCCTTTTATCGTATGGCTCCCGACGATTAGTGTGATTTGCCACGGGCCTAAAAGCAATTATGAATTCGGTAGTACGCTTAGGATTTCAGCATATAATAGACCACTGCCACCTCCATAATGACGGATGCAGTTTATAGGGGCCAATTCTTTTATCAATTGATCTTCTTCTTCCGGACTTAAACCAGCTCCCATCAAAACAAGATCCAGCGGTCTAGTTTTTCTCATCAAGCAAGCTTCTTGAACATTGTCTATGCCGGTTGCATTCCAATTGGATTCTTTGTTAATCAAGCGTAAGATCGTAGATAAGATGGCCGGATTGGTACAAATAACCAATATTTCTTTCTTTTCCATGACGGTTATCTATTTGAATAAGGGAGGTACTTCAATCAATAAAATTCGAGCATTACGCTTAACAGTAGCCTGAAAATGGGTTAATTCAAATAAGCCAATAGCGTCTCGTGCGTTAAGTATATGCCCATCAACAAGAATAGACCCCTCGATTACAAAAATAAATAATCCATCATCTTTCTTTTTTAGTGAATAGTCCAACGTATGATTTCCATCAAACGATCCTATATGCATCCACGCATCTTGATGGATCCAAACACCTTCGTCATGTTCGAAGGGGGATAGAATTTGGAGCAAAGTATTCTTCTCGAGTTTTGACGAGAAATCAAGTTGATCATAACGTGGCTGAACATTCCTTAGCTTTGGAAAAATCCATATCTGCAAGAATTTGACGGGGGTCTGCTTATTCTTATTGTACTCTGTATGGTAAACCCCTGTTCCTGCACTCATAACTTGTATTTCACCGGCTTTGATACAGGTCGTATTACCCAAGCTATCTTTGTGCTCTAATTGGCCTTCCAAAGGGATGGAAATGATCTCCATATTATCATGAGGATGCTCCCCAAAACCCATACCTCCTTCAACAGAATCATCATTAAATACTCTTAGAGCCCCGAATTGGATCCGTTCGGGATTAAAGTATGTGCCAAAACTAAACGTGTGAAAGCTCTTTAGCCAACCGTGATCCACTATACCCCGATTGCTGCTTTTATAGATTGTATATGTTGAATTATTCTTTCTTTTTGTTGTCATCATCATTTTATTCATCAACAGCAAAGGTAATTTCAGATGACCTCTATACACTTAATCTAGATTAAGAAATCATAGGTAGCGGGTGTTTTATTTTCTATATAGAAGTTTGTGTTTCATTTTACTGAGAAATTCAGGTGTGACACCAATGTAGGAAGCCACTTGTTTCGCCGGAAGCTTGTCTGTCAACCCGGCATATCTTTTACAAAAATTCTGATAGCGTTCTTCGGCAGGAAGACTCAAATTGTCCAGTAAACGCTGTTGGAACGCAACAAGTGAATTCTCTGTAATAATTCTAAAGAAGCGTTCGAATGCAGGGATTTCTTGGTATAATTTCTCTTGTGCGTCTTTCGAAAGCGCTAATATTTCAGTGGTTTCGAGTGCTTGGATGTACACAGTGCCTGGCTTTTGACTGAGCAAACTATACATGTCGGCTATCCACCAGTTCTTTGGAGCAAAACTTAGCACATGTTCAAATCCATTAGCGTCTATTGTATATCCCCGCAAGCATCCTTGGGTAACAAAATAGGAATACTTACAAATTTCGCCCGATTTTAAAACCCAGTCTTTACGTTTAATAGTAATGGATTTTAATAAGGATGTGAAATAATGTTGTTCATCCGCTGTAAGGTGAACCCATTTATTAAGGTTGCCTAGTATAAGTGAATTGTCTTCCATGTGTATGTTGGATCCTTCCTAAATAATTTAATGGGAGTTTTCGTACCGGCTCCGCTCATAAAGTGTATTTACCAAATCGGCAATGCGTGCAATTTGTGCTTCTTCATTTTTTGTATCATTAATTCTATCTAGATAAGATAGCTTGTCCGCCGCACTTAATGTACGATAAAACTGAAGAGCTGCTGGTTCATCTGCTAAGATATCTATAAAATCTACTTCTGTTATTCGATTAGACCGGTTTAAATAAATTTTAAGATGCACGATATCTCCTGCTTGCTTTTGTAACTGTTTACGGATATTTGCATTTAGCGGCAAAAATAACGTTCCATTGCCCATCGGCATAAGGATTACATTGTCAAGTACATAATTGTCAATTGCTCCACTTATTTTTACTTGCCCAAAATGACTGCGATGATCACGTGATATCTCTGGAATCAAAATATAGGACCATCCCCCTTTGCCGGGAAACCTTTCAATTAAAGCTTCTCTGTTTACCTCTATGCTTTCCATTATACAATCGTACTAAGTAATATTACCTCGTATTACTCCAAATCAATTCATTCGGTCATGAAAATTGAAGGAAATTTTCAATGGTTGTTAATTTTTCATCTAAAATAGAAAATATACTGCACTGAATAAAGTGTATTAACAATTGATGGATTGGGATTTTGTAGCAGTTTAGGAGTTCCAACCGTTCCCTCTAAATAAACACAAATAAATTATGAACAAGAAGCTTAGCAAACAAACTATTTCTTTTATGTTATTCTTGATGATCGTCGGATGTAGCAAAGATGAATCTGATAGCGATTTGGTCAAATTATTTCATACCGAATTTTCACAAGGAAAAGACGGCTGGGAATCAGGTTTTGCGGAATATAATGGTAAAAACGAAGATAGTTACGAATTGAAAGCAGACTTGACCAGCTTGCCTGAGCCCCTAAATATCGATCAGCAAGCTTATATGTTATCAGGAATGAATAGAAGCGATGATTTATTTATGTATCTGAAAAAGCAACTTATCGATCTTAAACCTTCAACAACCTATCGTATTAGTTGCACTTTGCACCTGGCATCAAATGCAATGAGTGGAGGAGTCGGAGCGGGTGGTGCTCCTGGAGAGGCTGTTGGTGTCGGGTTTGGGGCTGTCGCGTTGGAGCCCGAGGCGAGCCGGGACGATGCTGATTTTTATCGAATGAATATAGACAAAATCAATCAGTGCTGTACGGATGGGCGAGATATGGTCGTTATCGGAAATGTAGCCAACGGCGAGAGCGAATATACTTTTAAAATGCTGGAGAGAACCGGTGAGTTTACTGCTACTACAGATGATCAAGGAAGACTTTGGATCATTATAGGTACTGATTCCGGTTATGAGGGGAAAACCACCTTGTATTATAGTGATATAAAGTTACAGTTGACAGAAACCACGAAATAAATTCGGCGATCCGACTATTATGTTTACTTTAGTTAGGCATAGAATAATGTATATGGCCGGAATGACAGACTATTTTATCAAGCTCTTTGATTACGACAAGCTAACTAATTTAAAACTTATTGAGCTATTGAAGGAGGAAAAAGGATGTGCTAAAGGTGTTGGCATCATGTCACATTTACTTGTTGCACAACAAATTTGGTTGAAAAGATGTTTGGGAGAATCCGGAGGAGTGGGAAGCTTGTGGCCAAATTGGAAGGTAGATCGGTTGGAGTCTATTCTCGTTGAGAATAATGCCAATTGGATAGGTTTTTTAAGCGCGTTAAACGATGTACACCTAGATGAAATAATTATTAGCTATCAAAACACAAAAGGTGCTACTTTTACCAATCGATTGGAAGACGTTCTAACACATGTTATTAATCATGGGACACATCATCGAGCTCAAATTGGGCAGCATCTAAAATTAGATGGATTTACCCTGCCGAACACCGACTATATTTTTTACATAAGAGAACAAAACCGATAAATGATAGCGATTCTCACTATTAAAATATAGGAGATTTTCTACGCTTGCCCCTTCGGTATCGGTAATAATCGATTGACAGCTTCCCGGATCCGCTAAAGAACAGGGAGAGCGAGGCGCAAAGCATAAACAGCGCAGGAAAGGTATTGGAATATGTATCTCCCATATGCGCTATTAAAAGAGCTGAAATAAAGTTAATGATCATGAAAACTGCGGCTATTCGTTGATAATATCCCAGTATGAACAGACAGCCGCTAATAAATTGTGCATATACCGATATATAAGCTGCCAGCGGATATGGAAAATGATTTGTATTAAGATAGGAAATAAATTCCTGCATGTTTGCTTGACTGAGCATATTGTCAATTACACCCTGTATAAGATGATAACCGGCAATTAGCCTTATAAAAAGAGGAGCCCACTGTCCATATTTTTTAAAGAAAAGATTAGGCCTATCGTATAACATAATAGAGGTTTATTAACGTTATAATTTGCTTATCCAAACTTAAAAAAAATAAAGTTTTTCTCCAATTGACTGATGTTGAATAACCTGAATTCGGATTAATAGGTTAGCAATCAGTTTACTATCTCGGTATTTAAAGGAGAGGAGTTTTTATGATTGCATATGATAACAATTTTATCTATGTTTGCCGAATATTTTTTCACCCGTAGTTCAATGGATAGAATGTCAGATTCCGGTTCTGATGATGGGGGTTCGAATCCCTTCGGGTGAACAAAGAAAAAGGCTAGCTCGTAAGAGATAGCCTTTTTCTTTTGGGAGAGTTGTAAGTTCAAATCTTACACATTAAATCTAAAGTGCATAATGTCTCCATCTTCCACTACGTAGGTTTTTCCTTCCACACTCAACTTTCCGGCTTCTTTACAGGCATTCTCCGATCCGTATTTAATAAAATCTTCATACTTAATCACCTCAGCTCGGATAAAACCTTTTTCGAAATCAGTATGTATTACGCCTGCAGCTTGCGGCGCAGTAAATCCCTTATTTATAGTCCATGCTCTAACCTCTTGGACACCTGCTGTAAAATACGTAGCAAGGTTTAATAACTTATAAGCGGCACGAATAAGTTTATGCACGCCGGATTCTGTCAGCCCTAAATCTTCTAAAAACAATTGGCGTTCTTCATAACTTTCCAACTGGCTTATCTCAGATTCGATTTGTGCTGATATAACGAGAACTTCCGCATCTTCGTCCTTAACGGCTTCACGTACCTGATCTACGTATGCATTTCCCTTTACGACAGAAGCCTCATCCACATTGCATACATATAACACCGGTTTCACGGTTAAAAGACTTAGATCACTGATATATTCAAAATCTTCTTCAGTGATCGGCGCGGTACGTGCTGATTTCCCCGATTCAAGATGTGTTTTGACAATGGATAAAATATCAAAAGTTCTTTTCGCTTCTTTATCACCACCTGTTTTAGCCATTTTCTCTACTTTCTGAATACGCTTTAACACAGTTTCCAGATCTTTGAGCTGCAATTCCGTATCGATAATTTCCTTGTCCCGAATCGGGTCAACAGAGCCGTCCACGTGTATTACATTGCCGTTATCGAAACAACGTAACACATGTATAATGGCATTAGTTGTTCGGATATTGCCTAAAAATTGATTTCCGAGGCCTTCTCCCTTACTCGCACCTTTTACCAAGCCAGCTATATCGACTATTTCGATTGTATTAGGGACTACACGTTGTGGTTTAACCAATTCGGCTAATTTATTCAAACGTTCGTCCGGAACAGAAATAACACCTACGTTCGGTTCGATGGTACAGAACGGGAAGTTTGCAGCTTGTGCTTTCGCATTTGATAAACAATTAAATAAGGTAGATTTTCCTACGTTGGGTAGACCAACAATACCACATTGAAGAGCCATTTGATAAGTGCTTTTTTCTTTTTTGTTACAATTCGGCAAAGATAGGAAATAAAAAGTGTTTTAAAATATCTTCGTTTTTGTTACAAAAAAGGCCTTTTTACTTTGTGGTATCTATAAGTTTTACAAACTTTAATAAAAAAATTAATAAGTCTATTGTTTTTTGATATTTACTTAGTTATGTTTGCTTTATCAATCTAAATTATTGTGGAAGAGAAACCTAAAAAGCAAAATATATTAAAGCTCGATATTTTACGGTATCTCTATTATCGAGGACCTATGGCTATCAATGAGCTCAGTAAACTTGCTGGCAAAAGCTTGCCGTTGATCACAAGCAGCATACATCAGCTGAAAGCGCAGGGTTTGATCATTAATAGTCAATATGCGCAATCGACAGGTGGAAGAAGGGCCCATGAATATCAGCTTAATAAAGAATCGGGGAAATATATAATAGCTGTATCGGTCGATCAACTTATTACCAAGATTGCGGTGTTTAACTTGCACAATGAGAAAATCAAAGAACCTTATGAGAAAGTAATCAACCTGGAAAATGTAAGCGAATCGCTCAATGACCTTATAAGTTTTATTAAAGACTATATAGAAGCATCTTCGTTATCTGTGGCTAATATTCTGGGAATAGGAATCGCAATGCCCGGTTTCGTCAATGCAGAGAAAGGCATTAACAATACCCATTTTGGATTGGGAGATCGAAGCTTAGCCGATTACATAACTGTGCGGGTGGGGTGTGAAGTTTTTATTGACAATGATTCAAGTGCTATAGCATTGGCGGAATTAAATTTTGGAGCAGCCAAGGGAATGCAGGATGTGATGGTCGTGAATGTTGGTTGGGGGATTGGATTAGGAATGGTTGTAAATGGAAAGCTTTTCCGCGGACACAGCGGGTTTGCCGGTGAGTTTAGCCATATTCCACTGGCCGACAGTGACAACCTTTGCATTTGCGGGAAACGTGGTTGTTTGGAAGTTGATGCTTCGCTTTTAGTACTTACGAGAAAAGCCCAGAAAGAAATACAAAACGGATATGCTTCGAAAATGGATGGAATGTTTTCCGAGGACGGTGCTTCTAACGTAGATATTATCTTAAGTGCCGCCAGTTCGGGAGATCAATTAGCGGTTAATTTACTATCCAAAGCGGGTTTTTTAATAGGAAAGGGAATTGCAACACTGATTCACATTATGAATCCGCAAGGTGTGGTAGTCAGTGGGAGAGGAGCTGTCGCCTCTCGGATTTTGATGGCGCCTATACAACAGGCTGTGAACGAGTTCAGTATACCTATGTTGGCTGAACAATGCACCATCTTGGCCTCGCCTTTAAGTAAAGAGGCTGAATTGTTGGGGGCCGCAACCTTGGTTATGGAAAGAACAAGTAGATTCTGAGAAATGGATAAACTAAATAATTGCCTATGATATAAAATCAAAAACCAAATCTAAATTTAAAAATTTATCAACATCAATCAACTAAGTCGAATTTTAACAACCAATCAATCATGAAAGAAATCTATTCAAGAGCACTAGCTGCGGTGTTATTTTGTATGATAACGATCAGCAGCTTTGCACAAAAAGCGGTTACAGGTACCGTTTCAGATGCCCAAGGCCCCTTGCCCGGGGTCACAGTGCGTGTAAAGGGAACTAGTAGGGCGGCTTCCACCGACACAAGAGGTAATTTTACCATTCAGGCATCTTCGGGTGAAATGCTTACCTTTTCGATGATCGGCTATACTACGCAAGAAATAGCGATAACGAATCAAAGTAGTCTAACCATAACCATGCAAAATGATGAAAATGCGTTAGAGGAGGTGGTAGTAACATCGCTGGGTATCAAAAAGGAGGCTAAATCACTTGGGTATGCAACAAGTACGGTGAGTGCTAAAGAATTAACAAAAACAGGCTCTCCTAACTTTGCAGGTGCACTATACGGAAAAGCACCCGGTGTCAGAATTTCAGCGGCACCGGGAGGTGCTACTTCTGGGATTAATATAAATATCCGGGGTGTTAACTCCATTGCAAAAAGTTCACAACCTTTAGTGATTATCAATGGAGTTCCCATGCGCCAAACAGACTTTAACAATTCAAATTACTGGGGAGATCAGCGGGCTAGAGGCAACGGCTTGGAAGATTTGAATCCGGAAGATATTGAATCGATTACGATTTTAAAAGGTGCTTCCGCCGCTGCGCTTTACGGTTCAGAGGCGATGAACGGTGTGGTTTTGGTGACCACAAAATCAGGGAAAGGTACAGAAGGTTTTACGGCCGATTTTAATGCCACCTATACGGCGGATAGAATTGCTTATCTACCTAGGTTTCAAGATGTGCGCGGACCTGGTTATGATGTGTCCTACGCTGATATTGGGCAGGCAGATGATATGTTCTTTTATTATCCCGACGGTGTGCGCGGGGTTGCGAACACGAGTTTAAACTTTGGACCTAAATTTGATGGTCAACCGATTCGTTCGTGGGATGGTGAGATTCGACCTTATAGTGCCCAAAATGCATATGGTAAATTCTTTAATAATCCAAATAATTCCATTTTGAATCTTGCTTTGAGCCATACAGGAAAGAGTTCAAATACACGTTTTTCCCTCTCCAGACAGGATAATCAAATGACTTCTTTGGAATCTTATAATAAAAGGAATATTGCCAGTCTGAATACCTCTTTTAAAATGTGGGATAAACTAACTACGGATGTGGTAATCAACTACGTGAATCAACATACGCATAACCGACCGTTTTTGACCGACCGTTTGATCAATAACTTTACCGGGATGATCTCTACCTTTGATAATCCCGAATGGTATATAAACAAATATAGAACGAGCCAAGGTTATAAATATGTAACGGGCACGAACCCAAGTTTAACGCCTGAGGAAAACTTGACCTATAATGGCTATAAAACCGATGTGTTAGACTACATGTGGAACACCTTGGCCAATCAATCAGATGAGTATTCTAATCGATTAATCGGATCTTTCACAAATACTTGGCAAGTTACACCCGATCTATCTTTTAGAGCTCGTGTTTCTGCAGACATAACATCGATGAAGCGTGAAGATAAAAATCCGACAGAACAACCTATATCAATAAATCCGAATACGGGATCTTATGCGATAAGCCAAACAAATGCTAATGTATATTATACGGATCTCTTAGCTAGCTATAATAAGCAAATAGCAAGTGATGTAAAATTAGGTGCTATTGTAGGATATACAGCAACCAAGTCAGAAGATACCAATGTACAGAGGCAAACAGACGGTGGTTTAAGTGTCCGGGATTGGTTTGATTTGAATGCGTCGGTAAATCGTGCATCATGGAACGGAGACCTCAACCTTTTCAATTACCGGAAAAATATGTTACGTGACGCTTTGTTTGGAACCCTGAACTTTAATTTAAAAGAATATTGGTTTGTGGAAGGAACTTTACGTCGGGAGCGTATCTCAACCATGCACCCAGATGATAATGTGTTGTATTATCCATCCGTAAACTCCAGTTTAATATTGAATGAGGCGTTTACACTGCCAGAAATTTTTAATTATGCTAAACTCCGAGGCTCTTGGGGGATAGTAGGTAATTATCCAAGCATTTATCAAAGTGCGTTAAGTTTGACGCAAACCAGTCTAGGCCAACAGCAGGATGGTGCTCGTCCGGTTACCTACACTTTGATTCCAACTTCTGGATTCGGAAATGAAGGAATTAAGCCAGAAACCAAATATGAATATGAATTTGGTTTGGAAACACGCTTGTTAAATGGCCGATTAGGATTCGATATCACCTATTACAATGGGCAGGTACGTGATCAGATTTTGAACTATACCTTACCGATTACGACAGGAGCATCTTCTATATTAGCCAATGTAGGTACCCTGCGTAATTCAGGATGGGAGTTTGCCATCACGGGTGCTCCTTTGCAGACAGATAATTTTCGCTGGAATACAGTGTTGAACTTTTCCATGAATAAAAATAAGGTGGAGGCACTGCCAGGAGGTGCTGATAGGTTGACGCTCAGAGATTATGATGGTGCTGCGGCGCAATTGGTAGCGAATGTAGGGCAACCTATTGGTGATATTATGGTGCATCCAATTGCAACGGATGAAAACGGAAACAAAATCATAATGGACAACGGTCTCTACCAAGTGGATGGAAACAGCTGGATTAAAGCTGGAAATGCAATGCCAAAGGTAGTGGGAGGTTTAACCAATACCTTTACTTATAAAAACTTCACTTTAGATGCCTTGATCGATTTCCGTTGGGGTGGCCATGTAATGCCTACAGGTATTAACTGGATGATAAGCCGTGGATTGCTTGAAGAAAGCTTAAATTATATGGATGCAGAACATGGAGGCATAAGTTATTATCGAGATTCAGATGGGAGAGGTGTGGCCTACAATGGAACGGTGGGTCCTAATGGAGAAAAAATCTATAACGACGGTATGTTAATGGATGGTGTACTTGCTGATGGTACTGTAAATGATAATATCATTTCTCAGGTTTATTATTATGCAAACACGTATAACTGGGGTGGACCGCAATATTCGTATTCTCGCTATGAATTATATGTAAAGAAAAATAATTATATCAAAATGCGGGAGCTATCGTTGGGTTATAGGCTACCGGCTTCTATCGCTTCTAAATTAAAGGCAAAGAGCCTTCAGCTTTCGGTATTTGGAAGAAACCTATTTTTCCTCTATAGATCCATTAAAGATCTAGATCCTGAACAAATGACTGGAGGATCCTTTTGGATGGATCAAGTATCCAATGCTGGAACAAGCCCTGCGACTAGAACTTATGGTTTAATGTTACGTGCAAGTTTTTAAACTAACAGAAAATGAAAAAGTATTTTATTATAGGCTTGTATGTAGCCTCCTTATTCATATCTTCTTGTAAGAAGTCATCTTTTGACGAGTTTTACAGAAATCCATCAACAGTGACAGAAACGACGGTCGATAAACAATTTGCCGGAATGATTTATAGTTACCGACAGCTGATTGTTCCCGACTATCGCAATTATTTTGTAACCGTCCTGCCAACGATTGCCCGCTATATTCAAATTGATGGATGGGCAAATGATGCGAACCAGTTAACACCAGGCGCCGCTGCTATTGATGACAGATGGTCGAGATATTACGAAGGACTGGCGCAATTTAGAGAACTGGAAAAGACGTATAGCGAATCTGTTCCTTTAATACAAGAAGAGACACGTATATTTTTCTTAGCAGCTAAAATTCTGTTTTACGATCAAACGCAGCAAGCTGTCGACTTGCATGGAGATATTCCCTGGAGCCAGGCTGGAAAATTGAGTACTAATGGAGGAAATTATGCTAGTTCTTATGCACCGTATGATAGTGCGACCGACATCTACACCACGATGTTGGATGATCTCGCGGCAATTCAAACAGAATTAAATAGCATTAGCATTCCCACTACATCAAACTTTTCTTCACAAGATTTCCTAAATAACGGCAGCTTGGAACTTTGGAAGAAATATTGTACGTCTTTGCGTTTAAGGATGTTGACACGTGTGTCTGGGGCGTCCCAATTTAGCGGAAGAGCGCAAACTGAACTGGCTGCTATTGTGTCAGATCCCGCGTCCCTAATTTTAGTAAACGCGGATAATGCACAACTGGATGTTTTTGATGTTTCTACTGGGATCAATGCTTCGGGCTTTCAAGATGCTTTGGAAAGTTGGAACGGTAATATTGCTGGTAAAGTAATGATAGACTATATGCTAAACAACGCTGATCCAAGACTACCTTTTATTTTTGAGCCAGGGGCACAGGCCAACGGTGTATTTATTGGGCTTGACCAATCATTAGCAGGGTCGGTTCAATCCAACCTTATCACAGGGCCCGCATCTAGCGGAGGAGGAACGCTTGCCATCTACAACAGATCAACCTTTTCAAGGAATCAGTTTTTTCCAGGAGTGTTAATTTCAGCTTCGGAAGTAAATTTTCTTTTAGCAGAATACTTTTCAAAAAATGGAGATAACGCTAGCGCGAAAACGTATTTCGAAAATGGCATTAGAGAGTCCATTAACTTGTTTCAAGTTATTAGAGCTAAAAGTAATAACACGCTCGTTCCCGCTGCCAGCGTGCCGACTGTTGCTTCGATCAATGCATATATCAATAACATTAACTGGGATGGAAATACAAACAAAATTCAGTTAATAGCCTACCAAAAATGGTTACACTTTAATATGATGCAGCCAGTTGAGAATTGGGCGGAAATACGACGCTTGAATTATCCTGAATTTTCATTTAGGGTTCAAAATTCTGATATACAGAAAACCGTTCCTGTTAAATTTAATTTGCCATCTTCAGAGCAAGTATATAATGCAACAAACTATGAAGCAGTAAGAGCTCAAGATAACGTCAACACTAAATTATTTTGGGATGTAAATTAATAGGAAACTATTAGTAGAAAAACATTGAAAATTGGTCTATAAATGTTTGAGGGGTGGGCTTTTTGACCACCCCTTTTTTAATGTTTCGACGCGATTATAAGTTGTAATCCTTACTCAATTCAACATCTGTTGTCAATAGGATATTATCCGAAGAAGAACCGATCATAAGCTTAAATCGACCTTTTTCGGTAACCCATTTCATTTGGGCATTTAATAACTTCAAATCTTCTGCATGGAGAACAAACTCCATCTCTTTTTCTTCCCCCGCTTTTAAATGAACTCGTTGAAAATTTTTGAGTTGTAAAACGGGTGTTACAACGCTGGATACTTCATCGCGCACATAAAGCTGGGTAACTTCATCACCGTCATACTTTCCGGTGTTTTTTAGTTTAAAGGAAATACGCAAATTAAAATCGTTGGCTGTTTCGATTAATTGCTGTTTTATAGCGGTGTATGAAAACGTCGTATAACTTAACCCGTAACCAAAGGAATAAAGGGGATTAGCATCAACCTCGACATAACCGTGCTTGTTAGGGTTTTTATAGTTATAGTAAACGGGGAGTTGACCAACTGATTTCGGTACCGATACCGTTAATCGACCTGCAGGATTATAATCGCCAAAAAGCACATCTGCTATGGCATGCCCACCTTCCTGGCCGGGGTACCAAGCATCTATTATGGCGTTTACATGCGCTTGTGGCCAGCTTAAGTTTAGCGGACGCCCTTTGATGGTAACCAATACAACTGGTTTACCTGTCGCTTTTATCGCCTTTAATAGGTCCAATTGTTTCCCCAATAAATCTAATGTTGAACGATCAAAGCCCTCACCACTTTCCATATCACTTATTTTTCCCTGTGTTGCTGTAACCTGAGCAGCACCCGTTTCCTGGTATGATGTTTTAAAATCACGGGCACTGGAACCACCTAAAACAACGATAACAGCATCGGCGTTTTCAGCTGCACGAACGGCCGTATGGATGGCGATCTCGGATGTGTCCCGAATATCGCAACCCTTTACATAATCAATTTTGGTATTGGAACCCAATTTTGATTGTATCCCTTCTAATACGGTTACAACGTTTTCTTCTGCTTGGGGAGCGGTATAATCACCTAGCTGATTATATATGTTATGGGCATTAGGTCCAATAACAGCCAGGCTATTTAATGATTTACTTAAGGGTAAAAGGCCTCCCTCGTTTTTCAATAAAATAATAGATTGCTGGGCCACTTTACGAGCCAATTCAACATGATCGGCGGTTCTGACAATTTCGTTAACTTCCTTTATATCCACGTAGGGATTTTCGAAAAGACCTAAGGCGAACTTCTGATATAAAACATTACTTACAGCGCTATTTAAGGTCGCCTCGGTAACCTTTCCGTCTTTGATAGCTGCCAGAAGAGCTTGACCATATCCATAGCCACTTAAATCTGCGTCGAGTCCGGCATTGATGGCTTGGCTTGCGGCCTCTGCAGCAGTTGCTGCAACATGGTGACTCCCAACTAAACCCGAGATACTCCCTAAATCTGATACGACAAAACCTTTGAATCCCCATTCTCCCCTTAATAGGTCTTTTAGTAGCCATGGATTGGCGGAACAAGGAATACCGTCTATGGAGTTATAAGCTGTCATGATCGATAAGGCACCCGCTTTAATTGCTTCTTGAAAAGGAGGGAGATAACTTTGATAAAGCGCTCGTTTTCCAAGTGTAACACTGCCCCCATTATGGCCCCCTTCAGGCACACCATATGCAGTAAAATGTTTTAGCGTGGAGATTATATTTTTTCCGCTTTTTAAATTGGTTCCCTGGAAACCCGCGACCATAGCTATACCCATTTTTGCGTTTAAAACCGGATCTTCACCATAAGTTTCTTCAAGGCGCGACCAACGTGGATCTTGTGCTAAATCAAGTATGGGCCCATACCCGACATGCCCACCAACAGCACGTGTCTCAGCTGCGATGGTTTGTGCCATCTCCTGTATAAGGGCAGGATTCCAAGTGCTGGCTTGTCCAATAGCGGTGGGAAATACGGTGGTGCCTATAGCCATATGTCCGTGAGGGCATTCTTCAGATAGTAATAGCGGTATTCCCAGTCGTGTACTATCCATCATATACCGTTGCAGGGCATTGGTCGCTATAGCAGCCTCACGTGGTGATAAACCCGTTTCCAATGTTTTTTTAGTCCATGGGTCCGCACGTAGCGTTGCCCAAAGCATGCCTATATGTTCTTTTTTTACGGCTTCTTTAAACTTGGAGCTGGGACTAATCCTTTTACCACTTTTCATATACATTTCCCATCCCAGCAGGGTTGAAAGCTGACCTACTTTCTCTTCCAGAGTCATTCTGCCGAGTAAATCCCTTACACGTTCATCGATTGTTTTTTTTGGATCTTTATAAATCTCCTGTGGTTTTTCGTTTTTAAAAGAAAGGAAGGAGCTAAGGAAAGCAACTGCTAAAACTATGTAGGCTGGTCTTTTGATCATGAGATAATACGCTGATATTTTTTATCTAATTTAATAAAAGTAACAAAAGTGTAAGTATGACTATTAAAAATTCCGATAATAAAAAATGCCGCCCTTGCGGGCGGCATCACTTTTATTTTCAGGAAGCTTATTTAGATTTTTTTGAACCTTCTTCATCTTCCATTTGCTCTTTTAATTGAGCTAGTACATCTAAATCTCCTAACGTAGATTTCTCCACGGAGTCTTTTACCTTTTTAACGGCATTTGATGCAGCTTTCGCTTCTTTCTTACGATTGTTAAATTCTTCAATACGTGCTTCAGCTCTTTCATCTTCCCAAATACGAGAGTGTGAAATTACAATGCGTTTCGCTTCTTTATTGAATTCAATAATCTTAAATTGAGCGGATTCTTCTGCTTTCAAAGCTTTACCATCTTCTTTGATGCTGTGCTTGCTAGGGCAGAAACCTTCAACTCCATAAGGAAGTGCAACGATATCACCTTTATCGGTTACTTTTAACACAGTACCTTCGTGAATAGAATCAACTGTGAAGATCGTTTCAAAAGTATCCCAAGGGTTTTCTTCTAATTGCTTATGCCCTAAACTTAATTTACGATTTTCTTCATCAAGTTCCAATACAACCACATCCAATTCTTCACCTACTTTTGTAAATTCATTTGGATGATTGATTTTCTTAGACCAAGATAAATCTGAAATGTGAATTAAACCATCAACTCCCTCTTCAATCTCAACAAACACGCCAAAATTAGTCATGTTTTTTACGACAGCTTTATGTTTGCTTCCGATAGGATAGCGTTCAGCTATGTTCTTCCATGGATCTGGAGTTAATTGCTTAATACCTAAGCTCATTTTACGTTCTTCGCGGTCTAAGGTTAATACCTCAGCTTCGATTTCGTCACCTACTTTCAAGAATTCCTGTGGGCTACGTAAATTTTGAGACCAAGACATTTCCGATACGTGAATCAGACCTTCTACGCCCGGAGTGATTTCTAAAAATGCACCATAATCAGCAACAGTAACAATCTTACCTTTCACTTTAGATCCTACTGTTAAAGCTGAATCTAAAGATTCCCATGGGTGAGGAGTCAACTGTTTTAAACCTAATGCGATACGTTTTTTCTCATCATCGAAATCAAGAACAACTACGTTGATTTTTTCATCTAATGACAGTACTTCTTTTGGATGCTCAATACGGCCCCAAGAAATGTCAGTAATGTGCAACAACCCATCAACGCCACCAAGATCGATGAATACACCGAAATCTGTAATGTTTTTAACAGTACCTTCCAGTACTTGTCCTTTTTCAAGTTTTGCAACAATTTCTGATTTTTGGTTTTCTAAATCGTCTTCGATTAATACTTTGTGTGAAACTACGACATTTTTGAATTCATGGTTGATTTTAACCACTTTGAATTCCATCGTTTTTCCCACATAGATATCATAATCACGAATAGGTTTAATATCAATTTGAGAACCTGGTAAGAAAGCTTCAACACCTTTAATATCAACGATCAAACCACCTTTTGTACGGCTCTTAACATAGCCATTGATGATCGTGTCGTTTTCCAAAGCCTCATTGATTGCTTCCCAGGATTTTTGCGTTTTGGCACGTTTACGCGAAAGAACTAATTGTCCATTTTCGTCTTCACGTGATTCAACAAACACGTCTACCTTGTCACCCACTTTCAGGTCAGATAAATCGCGGAATTCAGAAAGAGATACCAAGCCATCTGATTTAAAACCGATGTTAAGTACCACGTCTTTGTTGTTAATGGAAACCACGGTTCCTTCAACAATTTCTCCTTTATTAACGGAGTTAAAAGTGCCGGCGTATTGCTCTTCTAATTTAGCACGCTCGTCTGCGCTGTAATTTCCGAAACCTTTTTCATCTTGGTCCCAATCGAAGTCGCCTTCGGGTGTAATCCAAGTGTTAGATTTGATTTCGTCGATGAACTTTGAATCAGCTTCTGATTCGATGTTCTCTTTTTCCTTAACTGATTTTAAATCAGCATCTTGGATTTCAGCTTGTTTAGCTTTTAATTCTTTTTCTGCTTCTTGTTTTTTTGCCATTAATTAATTTGTCTCCTTTTCCCGAAATTCATCAGGACTGCAAAGGTGCAAAAATTATTTTTAAATAAAGCAAAAAATGTGAGTTTTATTGATAAAAAGTGGTGATTATCAGGTGACTTAGCGGATCACGAGCTGCCATTTATGTGCTGCGGGTATGACAACAACCTGACGACGAAACGAGTTAACTGCTTTGGTTTAGAACGTATAACTAACTTTCCGCTTTCTCCACTTTATTCAGTACGAAGTTGAGTTGCTGTACCTCGGTCATATCCGTATTATCTAAAATGATTGCATCCTCTGCTCTTACCAACGGACTCTCCTGTCGCGTAGTATCTTGGTAATCGCGATGCGCAATGTTTTCAAAAACCTCTTCCAACGTGATGTTTTCACCTTTGTTCTTTAGTTCTAAATACCTGCGCTCAGCTCGTATTTTAGGATCGGCTGTCATGAAGATCTTAATCTGTGCATGTGGAAAAACGGCGGTGCCTATATCCCGTCCGTCCATCACTACATTTTTTCGGGCACCCATTTTTTGTTGTTGTTTAACCATTGCCTTTCGAACCGATTTAATTGCACTCACTGCACTTACCTTTTCGGAAACAGGCATTTGCCTGATTTCATCGGAAACGTCTTCGTCATTTAAAAGAACCCGGGTTGTGTCGCCGTCTTTATGGAAATCTATATGAATATGTTCAAGCGCCTGCTGCACCTGTTCTTCATTCGTTGTGTCAATACCATTTCTCAAAAAATAGAGTGTAACAGCTCTATACATGGCGCCACTGTCTACATATACATAGTGAAGTTTATTTGCTAAAGCCTTTGCGACCGTACTTTTCCCGCAGGATGAATAGCCATCGATTGCTATAATAATGTTCTTCTTTGTCATGGGTGCACAAAACTAGAGAAAATGCTTGGTATTCGCGAACATTAATAGAAAAACAAACTCATTTGTAAGAATACCTCTTTGGTATACCTATCTTTGTAGTTTAACGAGATAGTATGTACAGTATAGATGAGCTGAGCACTTATATTCAATATAAAACTTCGAGAAGTGGTGGGAGCGGTGGGCAGCATGTAAACAAGGTTTCTTCAAAGGTTGAACTGCAGTTTGACTTTGAGGCTTGCACGTTATGGAATGACGAGGATAAGGCGCGGATTCGCTATAAACTTGGCAATCGGTTGACATTGGATGGCAAACTGCAAATTACATGTCAAGAGGACCGATCCCAATTTAGAAATAAGATGCTGGTGCAAGAGAAGCTTTTGCGCGCACTCTCAGAAGCATCAAAAACGCCCAAATTACGGAAGACTACCAGGAGAAGCAAAGCATCCATCGAAAAAAGATTAGCTGATAAACGATATCGGGCACTCCTGAAGATTAAACGAAGTGGAAGAGGTGATTGATTAGAATGATTCTTAATAATGTCTTGCCCTTGCTACTTTGCCTGTATGTATTTAGTATTTAGTATTTTTGCAAGAATATGTGTTTTGCGAACTTATTGCTTATTTATTTTTCAATAACAGGTAATATAACCGCAATGGCAATCCCAAAAGCTTGCCAAAGATAAGAAAAACGAAAATTTTAACATGAAGAAGGGAGCTATTTTAGGCATTATAATCATTGCGGTGGCGATTGCAATGATCATTAGTATTTATACAGATTCGAGTACTTATGCGACATTTACCGATGCGCAAAAAACGGAATCAGAAATCCATGTAGTAGGAGAACTAAATAAAACAAAGGCTTTATACTATAATCCAACGGAAAATGCCAATTACTTTGCTTTTTATATGCTTGATAATAATGGTACGGAATGCAAAGTTGTATTTAATGGATCCAAGCCACAGGACTTCGAACGTTCGGAGCAAATTGTTTTGACAGGTAAAATGATCGGAAAGGAATTTCACGCGTCCAAAATTTTGATGAAATGTCCTTCCAAATATAACAAAGATCAGGTAGAGGTTACAGAATCTGCTTCCACAAATGTTTAAGCAAGAACGTATTGTTATATTTTCAGACCCAATTGTAATTTTATTAAATTTTAATGGATATCCAATATCAAGGTGAAAACCTTCTTCCCGGCCAGCTGGGCCAATTTTTCATTATTCTATCTTTTGGTGCGGCATTTTTGTCATGTATTAGCTATTACTTTGCTACTAAATATAAAGAAGAAACCTCTTGGCAGAAAATTGCTCGCATTGCTTTTTTTGTTAATGTCGCAGCCGTAATAGGTATTGGTAGTAGTCTTTTCTATATTATTTACAATCATTTATTTGAGTATCACTACGCATGGTCACACTCTTCACGTACCTTACCTGTATATTATATAATCTCTAGTTTTTGGGAAGGACAGGAAGGTAGTTTTTGGCTTTGGATGTTTTGGCAGGCTATTTTGTCACTTGCAGTAATAGCCAAAGGTAAAAGTTGGGAAAGCCCTGTCATGACCGTTATCATGTTGTGTCAAACGGTTTTGGCTTCTATGCTTTTGGGAATTGAAGTTTTAGGTGAGCGTGTGGGAAGTTCTCCGTTCATCTTGTTGAGACAAGCATTAGAAGCACCGATTTTCTCTAACCCCAATTACCTTAGCATGATCACGGATGGTAATGGACTGAACCCTTTGTTACAGAATTATTGGATGGTAATCCATCCACCTACTTTGTTTTTAGGTTTCGCTTCTATGGTTGTCCCTTTTGCGTATGGTATAGCTGGTTTATGGCAACGAAGATACAAGGAATGGTTGCAGCCTGCCTTACCATGGTCTCTTTTTGCTGTAATGATACTCGGTGCAGGTATTATCATGGGGTCTTTTTGGGCTTATGAAGCCCTTAATTTTGGCGGTTTCTGGGCTTGGGATCCCGTTGAAAATGCTTCTATTATACCTTGGTTTACGTTAATTGCTGCCGTACATGTTATTGTAGCCTATAGAAACGCGGGACATTCTTATTTTACGGCTACTTTTTTAGTGTTGATCAGCTTCGTATTGGTCATTTACGCATCCTTCTTAACACGTAGCGGCGTTTTGGGAGAAACATCGGTACATTCATTTACAGACTTGGGAATGTACTGGCAACTCGTAGCTTTTAACTTGATCTTCTTCATTCTTATGATTTATTTCCTTGTCAGCAGATGGAAAGAGTTACCCATCACCAAGAAAGATGAGGAAACATATTCGAGGGAATTCTGGCTGTTTATCGGGGCCCTGATTTTAGTGGTCGCATGTGTACAAATTATTGCTACAACCTCAATTCCCGTTTTTAATGCAATGTTTGGAACAAAGATAGCACCGCCTGTCGATGCGATAGCGCATTATAATAAATGGCAGGCTGCCTTTGCTATTCTTGTACTTCTACTTTCGGCTATCGCCCAATTCCTAAAATATAAAAAGACAACTCCGAAGGTCTTTTATGCCAATTTATTGGCTTCTTTCATTGTCTCTCTCCTGGCTACTGCTATTTTACTTTATTTTACGAAGGTTTACACCAACTTTATTTATATCGTGCTGTCTTTCGGAGCTGTATTTGCTTTAGTTGCCAATGCAAGAATTTTAGGAGATGCTTTTAAGGGAAAATGGAAATTGGCCGGGTCGTCGGTGGCACACATCGGATTCGCGTTGTTAATTATCGGCGCATTGGTTGCGGCCGCAACGAACAAAGTAGTTTCCTTAAATACGGGAGGTTCCATTCCGATAGCAGGTTTTGAAGAACGCGAAAAACCAGGTGAAAATCTATTCCTTTATATCGATCAGCCGGTTGAAATGAGCGGTTATACGATTACCTATGTTGGTGATAGCGTTGCCATGCCGAATATATATTATAAGGTAAATTACGAACGGAAGGATACGAAGACAGGTAAGGTTACAGAAAGGTTTCAGCTAAGACCCAATGCACAGCAAAATCCGAAAATGGGATTAATAGGAACACCTAGTACTAGGCATTACCTTGCCAAAGATATTTATACGATTGTAACCTCTGCTCCTAAATTGGACGAACCGGAGGAACCAGGGCACAATCATGAGGGGCATGATCCGAACGAAGGCTTTGACGAACCGACAACCCAATTGGTTAACATCGGAGATACATTGCGTTATAAGAACGGTTTTATTGTGGTAAATAGTGTGAATAGAAATGCAACTTTGCAAAATATGCCATTAGCAAATGGCGATTTGCTTTTTGCTTTGCAATTAGAAGTGCATGCGGTTACAGGTGAGGTATTTCAGGCAGATCCTAAATATTTGATAAAAAATGGAAATAGCTTTGATTTTGCGAGGGATGTGGAAGAACAGGGTTTACGCTTTCGTTTTACGAAGATCGTGCCTGATAAGGGTATGGAGTTAATGATATACCAGAAACCGCTGCCTGAAAAAAAATGGATCGTTATGAAAGCAATCGAATTTCCTTATATAAACTTCTTTTGGTGTGGAACGATTATTATGACGCTAGGCTTTTTGCTCTCCATTTTTAGACGAAACAAAGAGTTAAAAGGGAAAATAGCATAAACATTTATCTCCTTTTATTGTTAATTTTATCCCACGGGGACTGCAGTGAAAATCTCAGTCCCCGTTATTCTTTAATTTTTATGGAGATAGTTATTTTAGGTAGTGGAAATGTGGCAACTCACTTGGCTTTTGCGCTGAAAAAGGCTGAATACCATATTAAACAAGTCTATAGTAGGGATTTAAATCACGCGAAGTATCTAGCGGATGGTATTGGCGCTGAACCTGTCGATAGCTTGAGGTATATTACAACTGAAGCAGATGTCTATATTATAGCCGTTAGGGACGAAGCGATTTTTGAGGTAGCCTCGGAACTCCGTTTGCGAAACAAAATTTTACTACATACATCGGGTAGTACCGATATGGAG
Source organism: Olivibacter sp. CPCC 100613 (assembly GCF_036959255.1). Taxonomy (NCBI): domain Bacteria; kingdom Pseudomonadati; phylum Bacteroidota; class Sphingobacteriia; order Sphingobacteriales; family Sphingobacteriaceae; genus Olivibacter; species Olivibacter sp. CPCC 100613. Next base: position 267,475 of record NZ_JAWMTI010000003.1, on the reverse strand, counting down.
ATACTCAAACCTTTTTCTTCGTCATATGGTGTGTTATATCCGTTGCAAACGATTTCGAAAGAGGTAGAGCTGGATTTTTCAAAAGTGCCGCTTATTTTAGAATTTTCTGATCAAAGAACTAAGGAGGAGATTTTGAATATGGCTTTTAAATTATCACCGATTATTCACGAATATAGCTCTGAGCAAAGACGATGCCTACATCTTGCAGCGGTCATAGCCTGTAATTTCAGCAATTATCTATATGCCATAGCTCATAATTTTTTAGCGGAAAAGAAAGTGGATTTTGATCTATTAAAACCGCTTATAAGTGAGACGGCTCATAAGATACAAAATTACGATCCCAATGAGGTTCAAACGGGACCCGCAGTAAGAAATGATAACAATATTATTCGTAAACATTTAGCCTTATTAGATGAGCATCCGAACTGGCAGCAAATATACGAGCTTATCAGCGAGGATATCGTACGCAAATATGGGCAGGAAAACAAATAAGATGAAACTAAGTGAAAAGAAAGAATGTTATTTGAAAAGTTAAAATCGATTAAAGCGTTTGCTTTAGATGTGGATGGTGTTCTAACCAACGGACAGGTATTGGTGAATGAAGAAGGACACCAATTGAGGAGTTTTAATATCCGTGATGGTTATGCCTTGCAGTTGGCGGTTAAAAAAGGATTCCCAATAATCGTAATAAGCGGAGGTCGATCGGAAGGTGTTCGAAAACGTTTAATGGGGCTGGGGTTAGAAAATATAGAGTTGGGAGCCGATAATAAGGTTGCTGTACTTAAAAGCTGGTTGACTCGGCGTGGATTACAACTGGAAGATGTGTTATATATTGGCGATGATATACCTGATTTTGGAGTAATGAAAATAGTTGGTCTTGCCGCTTGCCCAAATGATGCTGCTGAAGAAATTAAGGTAATTTCGGATTATATAAGCAGCAAAAATGGTGGTGAAGGGGTTGTTAGAGAGGTTTTTGAGAAGGTTTTAAAGTTGCAGGGGGCCTGGGATACAGATCAACGTGTGAAAAGTTCATAAAACAGTATCCTGCCTATAATTCTTTAATATATGAAAAATTTGGATCAAAAAAATATAATTCTGGCTTCAAAATCACCGAGACGAAAAGAGTTGCTGGCCTCTTTAGGGCTTGACTTCAAGGTGGAAGTTAGGGAGGTAGAAGAAACGTGCCCTGAAACGATGAGGGGAGCGGCTGTTGCCTTATTTATTGCTACAAAGAAAGCAGAAGCTTTTCGTTTGAAATCAGATAAAGATATTGTAATTACTGCTGATACCATTGTGAGTATTGATGACCAGATACTGGGTAAGCCGGTTGATTATGAAGATGCGTTTAAGATGTTACAATTGCTTTCCGGTAGGAGACACGAAGTTATTACAGGAGTAGCTTTGAAAACAACGGAAAAAGTTCGTTCGTTTTATGAGGTAACAGCTGTTTATTTTAATGAACTGAATGACGAACAAATAAATTATTATATTAAAACGTTCGAGCCCTATGATAAAGCCGGGGCATACGGTATCCAAGAGTGGATAGGTGCTGTGGCGGTTGATCATATAGAAGGTTCGTATACGAATGTAATGGGGCTGCCTACAGCAAAGCTTTACAAGGAGCTGGTGAAATTATAATTGCAAAGGACAAGAATGACAAAAATAGGGCTGCTCTCTGATACGCATGGTTATTTGGACGATGCAATATTTAAACATTTTGCGTCTTGTGACGAAATTTGGCACGCAGGTGATTTTGGGGATATTGCATTGCTTGATAAATTAGCTGATTTTAAGCCCTTACGCGGCGTTTATGGTAACATTGATAATCGAGAAATTAGAATGCGTTGCCCCGAAAATTTACGATTTATGTGTGAGGGGGTAGATGTGTGGATGACCCATATCGGAGGCTATCCCAATAGATATTCGCCGCGTGTAAAGGCTGTTATTTACGCTAATCCCCCTCAATTATTTATTTCCGGGCATTCTCATATCCTGAAAGCTATGTTTGATAAAAAGATTAATTGTTTACACCTAAATCCTGGTGCTGCCGGTAAACAAGGATGGCATAAAGTTAGAACGCTTATGCGTTTTAGCGTGGACAAAAACCTCATTAAGGACCTAGAAGTGATTGAGCTTTCTGTTGGTTAGTTACACTTATTTGGTTTTGCTTTTTAATAATATTTTCTTTGTAATCTGTTTTTTATCAGTGTAGTACGTGTACAATTTGTGTAGTTTATACACATAAATTGATTATCATGTTTTACACTAAGTGTTGTTTTTTTACTATTTTTGGGGACGATTTTATCATCGTTGTTTAAGAACTATTTCCTTTTATTGTAAATTTTAAAAACTAACTTATGACAGCCGTAAAGACTCTTGGTCAATTTATTATTGAAAAACAAGCTGATTTTCCCTATGCAAAGGGTGAATTAAGCAGACTGTTAAGAGATATTGGTATAGCCGCAAAAATAGTAAACAGAGAGGTCAACAAGGCGGGGTTAGTTGATATACTAGGGGATGCAGGAACAACGAATGTACAAGGGGAGGGGCAGAAGAAACTGGATGTATATGCTAATGAGCAATTTATTTCAGCTTTAAGGAGTGGCGGAGAATGTTGCGTAGTTGCCTCGGAAGAAAATGACGAATGTATCTATATCGAATCGGAAATATCAAAAAATGCAAAATACATTGTGGCGATAGATCCGCTTGACGGTTCGTCAAATATTGATGTAAATGTGGCGATCGGAACAATTTTTTCAATATACCGTCGGCGAAGCTTGGAGGGGAAGCCATTAATTGGTGACGTACTCCAAAAGGGACGGGAACAAGTGGCAGCAGGTTATGTCATTTATGGTTCCTCTACTATGCTAGTGTATACCACCGGCAAAGGGGTGAACGGTTTTACATTAGACCCCTCGATCGGTGAGTTTTGCCTATCTCATCCTAAGATGAGAATTCCAAAAGAAGGTAAGATTTATTCTATAAATGAAGGAAATTATGTTCATTTCCCGCAAGGTGTAAAAGATTATATCAAGTACTGTCAGGAAGAAGATGACGATTCAGGACGTCCCTATACATCTCGTTATATCGGGTCGATGGTGGCAGATATTCATCGCAATCTTATTAAAGGAGGGATTTTTCTTTATCCTGTGTCATCTGCCTATCCGAAAGGTAAATTGAGGCTTGTCTATGAATGCAATCCAATGGCTTTTATTTTGGAGCAAGCCGGAGGTATCGCCACGGATGGTTCCAACAGGATTTTAGACCTTGTGCCCGATCACCTACACCAGCGATCAGCTATTTTTCTTGGCTCGGAAAATATGGTCAATAAACTCATGGAGTTTTTAAGTGGGAATAACTTAGTGACTCGTAAAGTAGAGAACGTTATAAGCGCTCCTTAACTTCTATTAAAAACTGTTTTAATCTTTCAAGGGAATCAATCACACGTTGGTTCTCTTTCGCTTGGTTTTTATTGGCTTTTAAATAATCACGTGCCCCTTGTAAAGTATAGCCTTTGTTTTTTACCAAATTAAATATGATTTTTAGGTGTTCAATATCTTCCGGTGTAAAAAGTCTATTGCCTTTTTTATTTTTCTTTGGTTGAATAATGTCAAACTCCCGTTCGTAAAATCTTATTTGTGAAGCATTCACGTCAAACATTTCTGTGACTTCTCCCATCGTGTAGTAGAGTTTGTTGATTTCTCTTTCTTTATAAGGCATGTTTCATAAATATTAGCATGTGAATTTACAAAAATAATCACTTGTGAGCCAAACGCTCATTTCAGATTCAAAAAAAACGAAAATACCTAAATAATCAAAATAAGATTTTGTCTGTACTTTTCTTCGTACTCCGGGGTATTTGATACTGCATCTATTTTTGCTGGAAGTTGATTGTTTTCGAAGAAGCTCCTGTTTGCCCCTATTCAAGGAAAAGTCTGAAATATGCAATCTGAGAAAGTGAACATTATCATATCCTTAAAAACCAAAAATGCGGTTTCTTCTAGCCGGATATCGAATGGGTATTATGTAGGATATTGGTCAAGATTCTCACCTAGGTACTTATCTTAGAAAGAAAAAAACTATATTTAAGGCCTACTGTTTAAAAGTGCAAATGATTATTGATAGCGTTATTTTATGAACAAAAGTTTTATAGAACATATTTCTCATGCATTTGAAACCCCTTTAACGAATTCGGTATTGATCTTTTCCTTGATTTTGCTGATCATTCTTTTAGCACCTATTTTACTACGGAAAATTAAAATTCCCGGAATTATAGGATTAATTCTTTCAGGTGTTGTTATCGGCCCTCACGGTTTGAACATATTGGCCCAAACAGATGCCGTTAAGCTATTTTCAACAATAGGTTTACTTTATATCATGTTTATTGCAGGGCTAGAGTTGGATATGAATGAGTTTCGTAAAACCAGGCATAAAAGCGTTGTTTTTGGGATTTATACTTTTTTCGTTCCCATTATCATTGGATATCCTGTTTGTTATTATATTTTAGGTTTCGATGTAGGCGCAAGTATATTGGTTTCCAGTATGTTTGCTACACATACATTAGTGGCTTACCCCGTAGTGAATAGTTATGGGATTGTAAAGAACCAAGCGGTTGCCATTACTATTGGAGGAACCATTTTGACTGATACGGCCGTTCTAATTATTCTGGCCGTGATTGTTGGTTCATCGCAAGGGCATCTTGATCAACAATTTTGGATAAGATTGACCATATCTTTTGCCGTATTTTTGGCTATTATGTTCGGCATCGTGCCACGGGTTGCAAAATGGTTTTTTCAGAAAGTGGAGAGTGAAAAAACATCGCATTATATATTTGTTTTATTCATTGTTTTTTTTGCCGCTTTCACGGCCGAGGTATCGGGACTTGAACCGATTATTGGTGCTTTTGTCGCTGGGTTGGCCTTGAATAAATTTATTCCACACTCGTCCGCATTGATGAATAGAATAGAATTTATTGGAAATGCGATTTTTATTCCTTTTTTTCTAATCAGTGTCGGTATGATTGTCGATATCAAGGTGCTCTTTAAGGGACCTGAAGCACTTATTGTCGCTGGTACGCTTACATTAGTAGCTGTATGCGGTAAATGGATTGCTTCTTGGTTTACCCAGCTTACCTTTAAATATACCGGCGCACAACGTCAAGTTATCTTTGGATTGAGCAGTGCACATGCCGCAGCTACATTAGCCATCATCATGGTTGGATATGCGAATGGTATAATTGATGAAAATGTTTTGAACGGAACGATTGTGCTGATTCTGATCACTTGTATAGTGGCTTCCGTTGCCACAGAATCGGCTTCGAAAAAAGTAGTTCTTGCTGGAGAACAGGACGTGATTGAGGAAACCAAGGATGTCCTTCGAGATGAGCATATTTTGGTTCCGATAGCAAATCTTAACAATATGGAAATACTCTTGGATTTTGCTACGATGATTAAAAACAAAAAATCACCTCATCCGGTTACTATATTATCCGTTGTGCCCAATAACGAATTAGCAGAGGCCAATTTAAAAAAGGCCAGAAAAAATTTAGATTCGACAGCGAGATATGCTTCAGGTAGTGAGATAGAAGTGAATATGATGGCAACAATCGACTATAATATTGCCGGAGGCATTAGCAGGGCTTCGAGAGAGATTATGGCAGATAGCATTTTGCTTGGATGGCCCAGCCAAGTTGGTATTATAGAAAAGATGGTCGGAGAGAAAACGGAAAGTATTCTAAATCGTACAGATATCAACATCTTTATGTGTCATTTTGGTAAACCCTTTGTAAGTAATGATAAGATTACCTTGGTTTGTCCGCCAATGGCTGAAGATGAAAAAGGTTTTTCTTATTGGTTAACTAAAATTGGTCAGCTGGCAATCGAGCTCACGTTGCCGGTCGTTTGCATTGCCAATCCCAGATCAGAATCGGCTGTTATCTCCTTTTTAAAAAGGAGCAAAATCAATTGTAATATTCGTTTTGTTCGTCATGAAAACTGGGACGATCTATCGTCTTTTAGAGAATATGTAAATGAGGCCGATTTACTGGTATTTGTTTCGGCAAGAACCGGCGAGGTTTCTTATAATAGAGAATTTGATGGTATACCAAAAAAATTGGCTCGTAAATATGAGAATAATAACAGAATATTAGTTTACCCAAGCAGAAGACCCACCAGTGTATTTGACAATTATGATGAGGTAAGCGCTATGTCAACAAATCGAGGTTATACCCATTTGCAAAGAATGAGTAAGGGACTGGGAAGTATATTGAATATCAAGGCTAGGAATTTGCCAAAATCAAATAAGTAAAAACATTATGGGACAGAAAATAACCGTCAATAGTCAAGGACATTTAACTATTCCTGATAACCCTATCATCCCTTTTATTATTGGTGATGGCATTGGACCTGATATATGGAATGCCGCGGTTCGGGTATTTGATGAGGGGGTGAGAAAGGCTTATGGCGGTGTACGACAGATTGAATGGAAAGAGATCTTGGCAGGACAAAAGGCCTTTGATGAAACGGGCAATTGGCTTCCTGATGACACCGTCCATGCCATGAAGGAATATATTGTTTCAATAAAGGGACCATTAACCACACCTGTTGGTGGCGGTATCCGTTCTTTAAATGTGGCAATTCGGCAGACACTTGATCTATTTGTATGTCAACGCCCTTTATCTTGGATTGAGGGGGTACCATCTCCGGTCAAACATCCTGAGAATGTGAATATGGTAATATTCCGTGAAAATACAGAGGATATTTATGCAGGTATTGAATTTGAGGCTGATAGTAAAAATGCCCAACAGTTAAAAGAATTTTTAACGGATCGACTCGATGTAGATTACCCTTTTAAAGAAGAAACAGCCTTCGGTCTCAAACCCGTATCAAAAGATGGATCGACTCGTCTGATACGCGCGGCCATAGAATATGCCATAAAGGAAAAATTACCTTCGGTGAGCTTAGTTCACAAGGGGAATATTATGAAGTTTACAGAAGGGGCTTTTAAAAATTGGGGTTATGAGCTAGCTGAAAATGAATATGCTGAATACACATTTACCTGGAATCAATGGGAAAGGTTAAAGTCCACGGATGGTGAGCAGGCAGCAAATGATGCACTGCGAAGGGCTCAGCAGGAAGAAAAAGTCATTATAAAGGACGTAATTGCCGATAATTTCTTGCAGCAGATTTTGCTTAACCCAAAGGATTATGCGGTCATCGCAACGCTAAATCTCAATGGTGATTATATTTCTGATGCACTAGCCGCTATTGTTGGCGGAATCGGCATTGCTCCCGGGGCCAATATCAACTACCGCAATGGACATGCCGTGTTTGAGGCAACACATGGAACGGCTCCACGTTTCGCAAATACAGACAGTATGAACCCTTCGTCGGTTATTCTCAGTGGTGTCATGATGTTTGATTATCTGAAGTGGCACGAAGCATCCGAAGTCATCAGGAAAGGACTGGAAAAAACCATTCGTTCGAAACAGGTTACCATCGATTTTTATAATCAGATGGAAGGAGCTATATTGCTCAAAACAAGTCAATTTGCAGATGCCATTATTCGAAATATGAACAACTAATTTATAATAATTAAGTGCTAATCGGCGAAAAAATAGTAGTTTTGTAGATTAACAAAACATACTAAAGAAGAATTGTTTCCGTTGGAGGGATAAAGACAAATAATATGGCCAAAATCCTGCTTGTAGAAGATGATACTACCTTTTCGACTATTCTCGAAGGCTTTTTGAAAAAAAATGGTCACCAAGTTGAAATGAAATATAATGTCAAAAGTAGTGTCAAATCGTTGGACGAATCTATTGATCTTATGTTGTTAGATTATCGTCTAGGAGATGGAACGGGTTTGGATGTGTTGGAAGAAGTACGTAATAGGGGCCTAAATATTCCGGTAATCATCATGACCAGTTTCAATGATGTTCGGACGGCAGTAAGAGCGATGCGCTTAGGGGTGTTTGATTACATTACGAAACCGGTAAACCCTGATGAACTATTAATGGTTTTAAAAGAAGCTTTAAACCACAATAATAGTGAACAGATATCGTCTGCTGTTAAAAAGTTGCCTGAAGAAGAGTCTTCAGATTTTGTAAAAGGAATTAGTACACAATCCAAAAAACTTCAAGAGTACATTAATTTAGTTGCGCCTACTGACATGTCTGTTCTGGTAAGAGGCGAAAGTGGTACGGGTAAGGAATATGTTGCGAGGTCTATTCATTTAAAGAGTAATCGAGCGAATAGACCTTTTGTATCTATCGATTGCGGAACACTATCTAAAGAATTGGCAGCGAGTGAGTTGTTCGGACATATTAAAGGATCCTTTACTGGAGCTCTCACCGACAAAAAAGGGCAATTTGAAGAGGCGGATGGGGGTACACTTTTTTTAGATGAAATCGGAAACTTGTCATATGATGTCCAAGTTAAGTTATTAAGAGCTTTACAAGAACGCGTAATACAGCCAATTGGTGCTAACAAACAAATTAAAGTTGATGTTCGTGTCATAGCAGCTACAAATGATGATTTGCTAGGTAGTTCAGCCTCGGGCAATTTTAGAGAAGATTTATATCATCGGATCAATGAGTTTGAAATTATTGTGCCGGCTTTAAGAGACCGAGGAAGTGATATGGATACGTTTATTGAATTTTTCGTTGATAAAGCCAATAACGAATTGAACAGAAATGTAATGCATCTGTCTAAGGAAGTAAAGGATATTTTCGGGGCTTATGATTGGCCGGGAAATCTTCGAGAACTGAAAAATGTAATAAAAAGGATGGTGCTATTAACGCCTGGAGACACAGCGGAATCAAGCGCTCTACCAGATGAGATGGTCTTGTCAATCAATCAGCATAAGCATAGTAACGGAAGTTATTCGAATTCGGATCATCATCATGTGACGGCGGACCTGAAATCGCAAAGCGAGGCACACGAGCGGCAGCTTATAATGGATGTCCTGCAACAGGTCAAGTATAATAAAAGTAAAGCCGCACAAGTCTTAAATATCGATAGAAAAACGCTTTATAATAAACTGGATAAATACGGTATCTCCTAAGAGCTTCTTTAAAGAGCTTTTGATTTTTCTGTTAGACCTAGAGAACGGTTCCATTAATGAATGATCGACTATGGAGCTCTTCTTTCAAATAGTCTAATAAGCGATATAGCTGATCGATAATTCCTTGAATTTCTAGAATATCAAATTCATTATTTCTGATGTCAATCTCAAGTTTTCGAAGTTTAATGGCAATTTTTTGTCCACCAATTTGAGATGTTCTACCTGCAAGTTTATGACAAATAAGGGCCAACTGCTCCCTTTCATTAGCCTGTAATGCATTTCGGAGATTGATAAGATCTTTTCCTGTATCTTTAATAAAGATGTTTAGTATTTTGGTGACCTGATTGCTGTCATTATAGGTCAATTTTTTTAAATTGGAGAAATCAAAATCTCTTAAATCGTTCCGATTTTTTATTTTGAGCGGTTCCTCAGCTGATTTACGCAATCCCAGTAGATGAAGTAAATCCGTTTCCTTGAAAGGTTTTAGTAGCAAACCGTCAAACCCTTGAGAAATGATTTTTTCACGTTCCTCAGGTAATGCCTGCGCTGTGAAAGCGTATACCTTTACATCATCTCCGATTTTTGGCCGTAATTCATGGTTTAATTCCACGCCGGTTTTTCCAGGCATACGCATGTCCATTAAAACGATATTGACACTTGAATCCCAAGGCGTATTCAGTAAGTCACTTGGATCAGAGAATGTACGATGGTTGATTCTATATTTGTTGAAAATATTGTGACAGAGCTCGAGGATAAAACTATCATCATCAATTACCCAAATAGTCCCAATGAAATCCTTTATAGGAATTAGGTTGTCTTCCTCCTTACTTGCTTCGATTAACGTAGAAGTTTTTAAGGGAATGAACACATCAAATATAGACCCTTTATCGAGCTGACTTTTAATTTCAATACGGCCGCCCATTGCTTCACAAAGCGTTTTTACAATACTCAATCCCAGTCCACTGCCAAAATGGATGCCTGAATTTGAGTTCTCTGCCTGTTCAAATTCATTGAAAATCCGATGAATGTCACTTTCAGGAATACCTTTTCCAGTGTCTTCAATTGTAATCTTCAATTCCGTTAGCTCATTTTTTACTGCCGTACTGACTTTTAGTGTTACCGATCCCTGATCGGTAAATTTAATTGCATTGCTAAGTAAATTATAAAGAATTTGTTTAATGCGGAAAGGATCACCGAATAGATAGCCCGTACCTTCAATTTCTTTGTTCAGATTGAGGGATAACAATTTTTCTTCCGCCTGTAGTTGCATGGCTGCAACTACTTCATCTATTAATTGTGATAGATAAAAATCCTGATTGTTAAAATGAAATTTGCCTGAATTAATGCGATTGTAATCCAATACTTCATTTACTATTTGCAACAAATGCTCTGAAGACTGGTATATGATATTTACTTTACGGCTATCATCAGGGTGTTCATCTCGTAATTGTTCTGCATAACCGATAATCGATTGTAAAGGTGTACGAAGTTCATGGCTCATATTGGAAAGGAACCGTTGCTTAGCGGCACTGTGATATTCGGCTTCTTCTTTAGCGATTTCAAGTTCTCGTCGATAACGATTACTTTTTCTAATATCTGCCAAAATAAGTAAAACGAGAATAATTGTGATGCCCAAAAAGCATAATACTACAAAGTTGATCCGACTTAAACTGTGATTCATCACGGTTCGTGCCCCCATATTCTCATTTTCCATTTGCAGCATTCCTTCTTTTTCTACCGCATTTAGAATACTGAGCATTTTGCTGATCAATAGATTGCCCGCATAGGTCAACTCAACCTCTCTGTCTATAAAAGAATCACTTTGCGCTCGCTGTGTCTCTTCAATAGTTCTTAAGACGCTGTCAATCAGTTTGATGGCGCTGTCTTGCTTTGAGGTAGCGATCGTATCTATCAATTCCTCTATACCTTCTTTAACGATTCGTCTCGACTGTGTAATTGTGTTTGGACGAGGGGAAGCTTTCCGTTTAGATCCAAATATTTTTCCGAAGAACGACCGGTCGTCCTGTATAGAGGAATCAGCTTTTTCAACTTCTCCAGGCTCAATGGTAGTCGTTTCGGTGATTTTTCTCCTTGTTACAACGGTACTATCACTATTGGGTGTGTTTTGGACAATCTCGCCAATGCTTTGTAACTGCTTGGAAAACTCATGACTATCAACCATTTTTTCACGGACCTGTACATAGGCTTTAAAAAGCTTATCACGTTCTTTCAATAGCGTTTTAATGGAGTCGATACGCTTCGTTTGATTACTATCCTGTGCATACAGGCTTTTCAAGGAATCTAATGAAGCGGATACCAGTTTCGACTCTTTTTGCAAATCTTCGTATGAATTATCACTGTCAGTTAATACCTGCGAACGTTGTAGCTGATCGAGTTGCATGATGTCTCGCGATACTTTGCTGACCAAACGCATTTTTTCATTTGGTTTCGAGATATTGTCTACGGCTGATAATACTTGATTAAAAGCATCCTTACTGATGGTCCAAGCTAGGCCAAGAGCAATACAGCAACAGATAAAAACAAAAATAACCTTCCGTCTAACGCCTTTATTCGATAGCTTTTGATCAACCATAAGTGTAAAGTTACGAATTTTGTCGAAGTTGTTGTGTGGTGGAATGGTTAAATGGGTAGGATAGGGGAGACCACGATAAGAAATAAAAAATGTCGAATAATTGATATTCGACATTTTTATAACAATTTACTAGTTATTTTCCTGGTTTTGCAGGAATACAAATTTATGATCAAACATATCCAATTTGATTTTGCTGTCCTTGTCAATTTTTCCTGCAAGAATCTCTTTAGACAGCTCATTTAAAATCCGTTTTTGCATAACCCGTTTCAGTGGGCGTGCGCCGAACTGTGGATCATAACCTAATTGAGCTAACCAATCGAGCGCGTCATCCGAAGCTTCCAATTGTATACCCATTTCAGCTAACTGTTTTTGAACCCCATTAAATTGTAGACGGACGATTTCACCAATCTCCTCACGATTTAGCGGCGTAAACATGATAACCTCATCGATTCGATTCAAAAACTCAGGTCTAATCGATTTCTTTAAAAGTTCGAACACTTCGTTCTTAGTTTTGGCAATAACTTCATCTCTATTGACGTCATTCAGCTCACTGAAATTTTCCTGTATCAAATGTGAGCCAATATTTGATGTCATAATGATAATGGTATTCTTGAAGTTCACAACACGGCCTTTATTGTCGGTTAGGTGGCCATCATCCAATACCTGCAATAATATATTAAACACATCTGGATGAGCCTTTTCAATTTCGTCAAGTAAGACCACTGAATAAGGGCGCCGTCGGATAGCTTCAGTCAGCTGCCCCCCTTCATCATAGCCCACATAGCCCGGAGGCGCACCAATTAGTCTTGATACGGCATGGCGCTCTTGGTATTCGCTCATGTCTATCCGAACCATCGAATGTTCATCGTTGAACAAGAATTCTGCCAGTGCCTTTGCCAGCTCAGTTTTACCGACCCCGGTCGTTCCTAAAAATATAAAGGATCCGATAGGTTTCCTCTTATCACTTAAACCTGCACGAGATCTTCTGATTGCATCTGAAATGGCTTCGATCGCTTCACTTTGCCCAGCTACTCTTTTATGAAGTTCTTCTTCCAGGTGCAAAAGCTTTTCCCGCTCGCTCTGAACCATTTTATTTACCGGGATACCAGTCCAACGTGACACCACATCGGCTATATCTTCTGCAGTAACTTCTTCCTTAAGCATCCGGCCGGGACCTTGTTTTTCTTCAAGTTCTTTTTTCAACTTTTCAAGTTCATCCTGCGCTTGCTTTATTCTGCCATATCTAATTTCAGCTACCTTTCCATAATCGCCAGCTCTTTCAGCCTGCTCCGCTTCCAATTTGAAATCTTCAATTTGCTGTACATGGTGATTTAAATTATCTACCAGCGATTTCTCACTTTGCCAGGCAGCACGAAGCGAATCTCTTTCAGAAGCTAAATTTGCTATTTCCCTACTTAATTCTTCTACTTTATGACTGTCGTTTTCTCGCTTGATCGCTTCGCGCTCAATCTCAAGTTGCATGATTCTACGCTCGATTTCATCAACTGCTTCCGGAACCGAATCCATCTCCAATCGGAGCTTGGATGCAGCTTCATCCATTAAATCAATAGCTTTATCAGGTAAAAAGCGATCTGCAATATAACGTTGTGAAAGTTCAACAGCAGCAATTATCGCTTCGTCTTTTATTCTTACTTTATGGTGTGTTTCGTATCGTTCTTTGATACCTCGTAGAATAGATATTGCATCCTGTGTGTCGGGCTCGTCAACCATTACTTTTTGAAATCTACGTTCTAATGCTTTATCTTTCTCGAAGTATTTTTGGAATTCGTTGAGTGTAGTAGCTCCTATAGCGCGAAGCTCTCCTCTTGCTAAAGCCGGTTTTAAAATATTCGCAGCGTCCATTGCTCCTTCGCCACCTCCGGCGCCCACTAACGTATGGATCTCATCAATAAAGAGGATAATCTCTCCATCACTATCTGTTACCTCTTTTACAACCGCTTTTAGTCGTTCTTCAAACTCTCCTTTATACTTCGCACCAGCAATCAAAGCACCCATATCGAGCGAGAAGACTGTTTTACTTTTCAGGTTTTCGGGTACATCACCTTTGATAATACGATGAGCAATACCTTCTGCTATTGCCGTTTTTCCAACGCCCGGCTCACCTACTAAGATCGGATTATTCTTAGTTCTGCGCGAGAGGATTTGAATAACGCGTCGAATCTCTTCATCCCGTCCTATTACGGGGTCGAGTTTTCCTGATTCAGCAAACTCGTTTAGATTACGCGCATATTTATTCAATGCATTATAAGTTGCTTCTGCATTTTGATCGGTGACGCGGGTATTGCCCCTCAATTCAATAATTGCCTTCTTTAAGTCTTTTTCAGTAACACCTTGATCTTTTAATATCGCCGCAGTTTTATCACCTGCATTTAGAATACCTAAAAGCAAATGTTCTACCGATACAAAATCGTCTTTGAAGTCTTTCAGATAACCTTGTGCTTTTTGTAAAGCAGTATTGGTAGAAGAAGATAAATATATATTGCTTCCACTTACCTTAGGGAAATCATTGATTTGTTGATCCAAGGCTTCGTTCAAACGATTTATATTGACATTGAGTTTTTTTAATAAATGACTTACAACGTTTTCGTCAACTAAAAGAAGAGCCTTCAATAAGTGCGCATTTTCAATAGCTTGATGCTGATTGCCCCCAGCAATTTCCGAAGCCTTTTGTATAGCTTCCTGCGCCTTAATTGTAAAGTTGTTTAAATTCATTTTCGTTCAATTAATAGTCTTATAAAGATTTGCTAGACTATAGCAAAACGAATACCATCAAAAGTAGTTTGATGAAAACCGACATTTTGTCCGTTGAAAATGAATTTGTGATGACTAAGTGTCTGTTTTATAAATATTTATATGAAAAAATGGCGGAAAATCATTCTTAGTATAAAAAAAACCGTCTCTTTTTTAGACGGTTTTTAATGAATTCAAATTCTTAGCGCTAGGACTCCAGCTCTTCTTTCAATTTGGTCGTTTGATAATCCGCTAATTTTTTCAAAGGTCCGCTAGCAAGCATCTTCATCATCATGTTCAGGTCTGCTTCAATAATAAGAGCGGCCTCACTGCTAGTGGCATCAATCGATTTTACTTTCCAAGTTAAACGGAGATCAAAAGGAGCTTTTTCTGACGGTATAATGGATATCTCTTGATTTTCTTTACGCTCATCTACCCTCAGGGTAAGTTTAGCCATGTTTTGCACGGTGAAACTTGCCTCATTTTCGGTAGATGACCAATTGTAAACATTCTCAGGCATTAACTTTTCATGATTATTGCAATTTGCAAGAAAATCGTACACTTTCTCTACCGGTTGATTAACAATATTTTTGCTTTCTATGATCGTCATTGTTACACTTCCTTAGAAAATTATACGGTTTTCGGTTCCCAATTTGCAGGATCTCTTCGCCATTCACGAAGTAAATCTTCTTCCTCGTGATGGACAAAGCCATTCTCGGAAGCATACTTTATTAATGCATTATAGTTTGATAAGGTAGTGTACCTACATTTTGCTGCTTTGAAGTTTTCATCAGCTACATCAAACCCATAACTGAAAATAGCAACCAATCCAACGACGTCACATCCTGCTTCTCTTAATGCTTCAACTGCTTTCAAGCTACTTTTTCCCGTGGATATTAAATCTTCAATAACAACAACCCGCTGCCCGTCTACAATCTCTCCTTCAATCATGTTTTGTCTTCCATGTTCTTTTGCGCTTGACCGTACATAAGCAAAGGGTAGACCTAAGTCTTGTGCCACTAATACACCTTGTGGAATACCTGCAGTTGCAACGCCAGCTATCATACCTATGGAACCAAACTCTTCTTGAATGACCTCTGAAAGCTTTTGTCTAATGTACGTTCTTACGGTAGGATGCGATAAGGATATGCGATTGTCGCAATAAATTGGGGATTTCCAACCCGATGCCCAAGTAAAAGGTTTGGAAGGTTGTAATTTAATTGCTTTAATTTGCAATAAAAATTCAGCAACTTTTTGTTCAATCTCACTCTTGTGATTCATGATGCAAATTTATAAAATTTATATGAACGAATCGGTCCTTCTCTTGACCGATTTTACCCCTGACACCTTAGGATCTTTTCAACAAATTGATTCACAGTCTTTTGATTTCACAAAACTTTTTAAGAAAAGTTTGTCGCTTACAACCCCGACTAAATTTTTACTTTTAGTAGATGATCCGAAAAGACTGCTCAGGGCTATCAAAGGTTCGGTAAGGCTAATTGGTGCAGCTGGTGGTTTGGTGCGAAATGGAGATGGAGACATTCTTTTTATACATCGTTTGGGGAAATGGGATTTGCCGAAGGGTAAAATCGATCCCGGTGAAAAAAGTAAAAGGGCCGCTCTTCGCGAAGTTGAAGAGGAATGTGGTATTCGTGTTGATTACTTAGGGCCAAAAATTATGTCGTCCTATCATGCTTATGAAATAAAAGGGAACGTGGTGCTTAAAAAGACAAATTGGTATGAGATGGGTGTCAATAAAAAACCGAAACTGATTCCTCAGACAAGCGAAGATATTACAGATGCACAATGGATCCAGCCGGAACAGACCCATGAGATTTTATCAAATACCTATGGAATTATCAAAGATGTCTTAGAAAAAAAGGCTTACATATAATTCAATACTTCTTTCGGTACAAGATGTTTGATCGAGCCCTGGTGTTTAAGTATATCCCTTACAATGGTAGAACTGATATGACCGAAACCAGGGCTTGCAGGTAACAATATGGTTTCGATAGTAGGCTCGAGCTGTCGATTATTCTGGGCTATTGCATTTTCGAAATCGAAATCTGCTGCATTACGAAGGCCTCTAAGAATATAAGAAGCGCCAATTTCTTTGCAGTAATTGACGGTTAAACCAGTATAACTCGCTACACGAATAGAGCGGTTGCCTTTAAAGATTTCTTCAAGCATTGTTTGCCTGGTTTCAATACTTAAAAGAGGTGTTTTTGAACTATTTAATGCCAGTGTGATATGGATTTCGTCAAAAAGAGAAACAGCTCTCAAAATAATATCCACGTGGGCATTAGTAATGGGATCGAAAGATCCGGGAAATACGGCGATTCGCTTCTGTATCATGATTTTATCCAATGCTATGATGAAAGTTTAAACATATTGAAAATAATTTGAATATAAGGAATCTAAAGATTTGCAAAGAAACTAAATGATGAATAACCATAAGCTCTTTGTTCTACAAAATATGGATGCTGATCGACCTTTCTGGTAGTAGGATGCTCCAAAATAAACAATCCATTCGATTTTAGTAGCTTATGGTCAAAAATCATCTTTGGTAATAATGGGAGTTGTGGCAAATCATAAGGAGGATCAGCGAAAATAAAGTCAAACGATTGCTTACAATTCACGATGAACTTTAGTGCATCTGCTTTAATGATTTTTAGTTGTTCTAATTGATACTTGCCTTTTAAGTTGTTTATATATCCGCAGCATTTACTATGAATATCAACCGAAACAAGACTTTTAACACCTCTTGAAGCCAATTCGATAGAAATATTGCCCGTACCACTAAATAAGTCTAACGCGTCTGTTTCGCTCCAAACAATTCTATTCTCCAGTATATTAAATAAAGCTTCTTTCGCAAGGTCAGTCGTTGGACGAACTGGCAAATTTGTAGGAGGTGAAAGTCTTAACCCCTTAATATGTCCACCAATTATGCGCATAATAATCCAAACAATGATAATTTTTGATAGGCCTTTTTCAGTAGGTTGAAATTGCTGCAATCGATTAAACTTGACAAATCTAAAAAGGATAATTGCTTATTATACTTTTTTAAGCGTTGATAATTCGGATCATCAAGCTCTATTTGACCAGAAACAAGTATAGAAATAGAAGAAAGATCTATTTCGTATTCCTGTGCAATAGCCAGCAGAAAATAGTTAAGTTCGTCTGTATGTTGGCTTGGTTGGGTATGATGATATATCAATTTTTCGTTTAAAACGTACGAAAAATCGGTGCTGTCGTCCTCTATGTTGATGGACAGGTATTTTTTATGCATCGAAGTAAAGGATGCAAGTGCACATAATATTGCTGTACTGCTTGATTTGATTGTAAAATCCGGAAAATCTGAAAGTAGTTGGTTTCGATCTTCTTTTGATACACCATAAATGCATTGGGCATCGAATGATTTAATATAGTCGCTTAATAGTAAATGATTCTCTTTTTCTAGCGAAAGAGCATTTAGGTAATATATTTCTTGAGATGGATTGTGTAATTCGTTTGGTACAAGTAACTTGTGATTCGTTTCTAAAGATAGAATTTTAGACTCATAGGTTAATTGCAGCAATTGATCAACACGTTCTTCTTTCAGATCCCTTTGCCAGGAGAGGGATAATAACAAACGGTTCTTTTTACTTAAAATGGCCATTTGTGATCGATGTTCGCCCTGTCTTACTAATAATTGGTATTCCTCACTTTTTTCTACGGTGAAGTTGTCGTCAATAAATTCTATTTGCAATAATTCACTCATGGCTAGCAAAAGTACCCTTTAGAAACGATATTGCAAAAAGCATTTTTTTGTGTTAGGTTTGAATGTGGAAATAATTAATAAATTCGAGCAATCTTTTCCCGCTATACCCACTCCTCAGCAAAAGGAAATTTTTAAAGAACTAGCTACTTTCTTAAGTTTCAAACAAGAGACAATCTGTTTTATTCTAAAAGGTTATGCTGGAACAGGGAAGACTACCCTTATAAGCACGCTGGTACGTGTATTGCCGGCTTTAAATATGCGGTCAATTCTTTTGGCACCTACAGGAAGGGCTGCTAAGGTCATGGGCGCTTATGCTGAAAGACCGGCATTCACTATTCATAAAAAGATCTACCGAAAGAAAGTTGCTGGTACACCGGATATGTTTTTTACCTTATCTGATAATTTATATAAGAATACATTGTTTATTGTAGATGAAGCATCTATGATTTCTAATGAAAAAAATGGATTTGGACAAAATGGTTTATTGGATGATCTCATTACCTATGTTGAGCGTGGTGAGAATTGTAAACTTATGTTTGTAGGCGATACGGCTCAGCTACCACCTGTAGGATTATTGGAAAGCCCTGCATTAAATTCACGGTATATACAGGACTATTTTGGTTATTACGTAATGGACAGCGAGATGACAGAAGTCGTGCGACAAGCGAGCGATTCTGGTATTTTGTATAATGCAACTTCAATTCGTGAACAAATTAGACTGGATGAGGTGGATAAAAAGCTTCACTTTCCAAAGCTGCGAGTAAAAGGCTATGCTGATGTTTATCGGATGACGGGAGAACGATTTATCGAAGGCTTGCACTATGCTTACGATAAATATGGAATTGAAAATACAATAGTCGTTTGTCGATCAAATAAAAGCGCTAATTTATACAATCAACAAATACGGAATCGGATTCTCTACCGAGAAGAAGAGTTAACAGGTGGAGATTATATAATGGTGGTGCGAAACAATTATTACTGGGCAAATGGAGAAGATAATGTCCAACAGTTTATAGCTAATGGTGATATGGCTGTTGTAAAGCGCGTTCGAAATATACATGAACAACATGGTTTTAGGTTTGCCGATGTTAGCTTGGGATTCCTTGATCAAGACAATGCGGAACCTTTGTCCTGTAGGGTCATATTGGATTCTTTATATACGGATTCTCCAAATCTACCGGCAGAAAGCCAGCGGAAATTGTTCGAATCGGTGATGATAGACTATCAAGACTTGGGAACTAAAAAAGAACAAATAGCAGCCATTAAAAACGATTCATATTATAATGCATTGCAAATTAAGTTTTCTATGGCTGTTACCTGTCATAAAGCTCAAGGTGGGCAATGGGAAGCCGTTTTTGTAGACCAAGGATTTCTGACGGAGGAGATGCTTAATATGGATTTTCTCCGCTGGCTTTATACAGCTTGTACGAGAGCTAGAAAAGAACTGTTTTTCGTAAACTTTCACGACAAGTTTTTCAATGAATGACTAATTCCTTCTTAATATATCGCTCTAAAGTATTTTGTGACTTAGATTATTTGTTGTGCTTCTACCGGAAGACCGTAAAAAATACTAGCCTTTTCCTTGAAATTTTCAATATTTTCCGTAGTGAAAAACTGCTTCGTCCCGTGCTTTGTACAAAGAGTCTCTATTTCGCTATGTCGATACAGGTAGTTCGCTAAACTTCTTGCTACAATATTCCCCTGTGAAATTATTTGTATGTTTTCAGGGGTGAATTCTTTAATTAACGGAAGTAACAGAGGATAATGTGTACAGGCTAAAATGATTGCATCTATTTCTGCCGATTGTTGCAAAAGTCGATCAATATGTTGTTTAACGAAATAGCGCGCACCTATTGATTCCATTTCATTGTTCTCTACTAAAGGTACCCACATTGGACATGCCTCTTGGTACACCTTAATTTGTGGAAAAAACTTATGGATCTCCAGTACATAGGATTGCGAGTTGACAGTTCCTGAAGTAGCCAAAATACCGACATGATTAGTTCTTGTAAATTGATCTATAATTTCGGTGGTCGGTCTAATCACACCCAAAACGTTCCGTATATCTGTAAGTCTTGGTAGATCTTTTTGTTGGATCGTACGTAAAGCTTTTGCCGAAGCTGTATTACAAGCAAGTATAACTAAATGGCATCCTAAGTCAAATAAATGATTCACACATTCCAACGTATAGTGATAGACGGTGTCATATGAACGCGTGCCATAGGGAACCCGAGCGTTGTCGCCAAGATAAATATAATCGTATTGCGGAAGCATAAGACTGATTTCCTTAAATACAGTCAGACCTCCATAACCAGAGTCAAAAATGCCAATGGGACCCATATATCGAAATTAAATGTTATCTAGTTTGTCATAGGCTTTCTTGCCCATTCTAATTCATCCCAATTGAGGTTATTGAAGTTGGGTGTGAATGAATAAGGATCGCTGATTGTCATTAACAATTCAAATTGCTTTGCGTATGGTTTTTTGAGTAAAGAACCTTTCGGTATATACGGATAGCTATCTAAATAAGTTAAAATTTTATCTGGTGATATTCTTCGATGGATATAAGCTCTATGAATATCATCTGGATGCCTGATACCTGCTGCGGCCATAAGCTCTATTGCGCTTTTTATAGTTTGCTGCTGGAAATTAGCAATGCGTGTTTTTTTGTCTTCCACTACAAGCCCCCTCACCAAATGAGGATCCTGTGTGGCAACGCCGGTAGGACACTTGTTACTATTACATTCTAAGGCCTGTATACAGCCTAAAGCCATCATCATCCCTCTAGCGCTATTGCAAACATCTGCTCCGAGCGCGAAATTCTTAACAAGATCAAAACCCGTTGCTATTTTTCCAGAGGCTACTATTTTAATATGTTTCTTTAGGTCAAAACCAGTAAGTGTATCATAAACAAAGGCTAAAGCATCCCTGAGCGGCATCCCGACATTATTGGAAAACTCCAATGGAGCTGCTCCGGTACCCCCTTCACCACCATCAACCGTAATGAAATCCGGATAAATCTTAGTTTCAATCATGGCTTTGCAGATAGCTACGAATTCACTTCGATGACCTATACATAGTTTAAAACCAATAGGTTTACCTTTGGATAGCTCGCGTAACTGTTGAATAAAATTTAAAAACTCAATGGGTGTTTTAAACGCACGGTGATAGGGGGGGGAATCGACATCTTTACCCATCTCAACTAAACGTATACGAGCAATTTCTTCCGTGAGTTTAGCGGCAGGCAATATTCCGCCGTGTCCAGGCTTCGCCCCTTGCGATAATTTTATTTCAATCATTTTGACCTGAGGAAGGTTAGCCTTTTGTTCAAAGGCTTCAGGATTGAAATTTCCATCAGGATAACGGCACCCAAAATAACCTGTTCCTATTTGCCAGATCAAGTCGCCGCCACCCGCTAAATGATAATCACTTATTCCACCTTCTCCTGTATTATGAGCAAATTTTCCGATTTTTGCTCCCTTGTTTAATGCCATGATGGCATTTTTACTCAAAGCGCCATAACTCATTGCCGATATATTAAGTATGCTCGCCGAGTAGGGTTGTGTGCAGGAGAGACCACCTATAACGACCCTAGGGTCTTCGCAGGAGGCATCGATATGTAATGCATTGATACTGTGATTAAGCCATTCGTAATTGTTTTCGTATACGTTCAACTGTGTGCCGAAAGGTGTCGTATCCATTTCTTTTTTTGCACGTTGATAGATTACACTTCGATGAATCCGGTTAAACGGTCTGCCGTCTGTGTCACTTTCAATAAAATATTGTTGTACCTTGGGGCGAAGCCCTTCCATTACATAACGTAGTCTGCCAAAAACGGGGAAATTACGTCTAATAGCCCTCTTTGATTGGTAAATGTCAAATAGGCCAAGGAAAAATAAAGGTATCAATATAATAAGTGACCAATATATGGGCGTCCACCATATACCAGTCACTATAATTCCCGCTAATAGGAAAAAAGAGATAAAAAAAAATGTGTTTTTCATTCGAATTAATTGTTACTGATCGGCTTACCTTTCTGAAGCACTCATTCGTTTATTTGCTGTAACGACATCGCGAAATAGCGCCATGTCTCTGCCAATAAGGATGTTTTGCCAAAAGACCGATAAACTTTATACGAAAATACTATCTTTGCCATAAAGTGACATCGCGATAAGATTTCATACAAAGCTATTATTAATTAATGAAACCTGCACGCTTGTTACTTAAAAAGCGTTGGTTAAAACGATTTATAAAGATGAAAATTCTAATCATTAATGGACCCAACTTAAATTTACTTGGCGTAAGAGAACCATCAGTATATGGTAATAAAGGATTTGAGCATTACTTCGAAGAATTAAAAGAAAACTTTGCTTCGATTGATCTTACTAGTTTTCAAAGTAATCATGAGGGAGAAATTATAGATAAACTGCATGAGGTGGGATTTTCGTATGATGGTATTGTTTTAAACGCCGGCGCATATACGCATACTTCCGCTGCGATAGGCGACGCAATTGCCTCTATAAAGACGCCTGTTATTGAAGTGCATATCTCGAATGTTCACGCCCGAGAGACCTTTAGGCATCATTCTTACTTAGCGAAATATTGTAAGGGCGTATTATGTGGTTTCGGACTGGACAGTTACCGTTTGGCAATACAAAGTTTTACCTATTAGATAAAAAGAAAACTAATTGTTGTACATGCGGCTCCATATTTCATAAATGGGTGCTCCTTTCGAACTTAATCCACTATGATGCCATTGTCCGTTATCCAATTTACCGTCAAAAGTTAGACGAGCACCTACACGACTATTGTCCCGGGAAAAAAAATCAATATCTTCCATGTACTTTCCGTCTTTGAAGGTATACGTTCCACCACCAGTGCCCGAAAATTCTCCCGTTTTTACATTAATGGCCACCCACTGGAACCGAGTACCACTAAGAATTTTCAGTGTTCTACGATCCTGCAAAGGCATAGCATTCATTTGTTCATCTACTTTTCGGTTGGTAATTCGCCAAACACCAGCTAATGGCGCATCATTGTTATCTACGCGTTGCCAATTTTCCATGCTACCAGTTACGTCGGTGTGAAGATCCTTGTTTATATCAAGTTGAAAAGTGGACGATTTTTGCACTTTTTCAGGATTTGAAGCATTGTACTCAACAGATATTGTTATTTGGTTGTTCTGTAATTTGTATGGGCCGCCCCAGGTATTAACAAATTTTTTACCGTTAAGGTCGTATAGGCAATAAGACAGATAATTGTCGACAAAAACCAAGGTATGGTGAAGATTATCTTTTTTAAGTTGCCAGGCACCTGCCGGCGAATTTGCTTGTCCATAAACCAAAGACAAACAAAAAAAACACGATAAGATGGACAAAAATTTCTTCATATGGGCATTATAAATGGTTTATTTTAAGAACTATTCTTTACTCTTTTTGTTTGCGTTTTTAAAATTTTTTATCGTCCAATTCACTGAATTTACGCTTCTTCAATACAAAATATGCCCAAATAATACTTGCGCGATAAATACCTAATTTTACTTTTTTTGATTTTATTAACTTTCTTTTGCGGGCGTTTCTCCAAAAATTGCGGAAGAAGTTAACATGTGCTTTGCTTATTGCCAAGGCATCTTTTCGCTTTCCTTCCGATAGAAAACGGACCAATGCGATAAAATCCAGCCAGAAACGAATAAATATCACCGATATTGCCTGTATTAAAGGCAGATTTTTTTGCAGCATGATGAGGTTATTTCTGAAGTTAAGGTAAGTTTTAAATGGATTCTCTTTGTTCAAAGTACCTCCACCAACATGATAAACAGACGATTCCGGGCAATAGTATATGCTGTATCCAAGTAACTTTAGTCGCCAACATAAATCAATTTCTTCCATATGCGCAAAAAAATCTTTATCAAAACCACTTGTCTTTCGCCAAGCTTCGCTTTTTATAAAAAAAGCGGCCCCGCTCGCCCAGAATATTTCTTTCGAATAATTATACTGTCCATGGTCTACCTCGGTATTATCGAGTATTCGTCCGGCACAGAAAGGATAACCTAAATAATCAATAAATCCGCCTGCTGCACCAGCATGTTCAAAGCTGGTTTTGTCGTGAAAAGAAAGTATTTTCGGTTGAGCTACGCCTATTCTTTTGTCGGTTTCCATTAATTCGATGACTGGCTCTATCCAACGAGGATTGACCTGTACATCTGAATTAAGGAGAATAAAATAATCTGCTTCAACCTGTTTGAGCACACGGTTATACCCTTCTGCAAAGCCAAAATTCTCTTTATTTTTAATGAGTGTTAGCGACGGATACCTGGTCTGTATAAATTGAACTGATTCATCTGTTGAACCATTATCACCTATTATAATTTCGAGGTTTGGATAGGTGCTAGCACAAACAGAAGGCAAGAATTTTTCTAAATGGTCTTTTCCATTCCAATTCAGTATAACTATCGCTACTTTTTTATTCATATGTTAGGTTTATGCTTCCATCTACGGTGAGACCATAGCCATTGTTCCGGCTTATCATATATCAACCTTTCCAAGTGCTTGTTGTAGGCTAATGTGATTTCATGGTCGTCTGTAGATTTTGGAGTTTCAAACAATGTAGAAAAGGTGCATTCATAATACCCTCGTCTTAACCGATTGATATGACAATAAACGATCGGAAAATCAGTACTTTTAGCTATTTTTTCCATACCTAGAAACATCAATGTTTCTTGTCCGAGAAATGGGGTGAAGAAATTAGATTCGGATCGGGCAGGTGTTTGATCAGAAAGAAACATACTCATATGCGGTGTGTGCCTGTAGGCTAAAATTTGCCTAAGTGTTTGCTTCATTGGTACCATCCGGGCATTGAATCTTGATCGAATATTGTTAAATGTTTCTTCAAAACCTTTATTGGTAAGCGGTTTGTAAATAATTAATAAGGGGTCGTTCAACATCAATGATAATCGATGGATGCCCAACTCCCAATTACTGTAATGTGCTGTTGTACCAATTACCGGTTTCCCTTGAGCTAAATGACGATAAACTTCATGCGTGGCATGGACTACCATTCTCTTCTCTACTTCTTTTGCTGTAATGGATCTCATTTTGATGGTTTCTACAATCATGTCCGAAAGAAAAACAAAAAAGCTTTTGGCAATCCGTTTAATCTCTTCTTGAGATTTCGAGGGAAAAGACTTGGACAGATTTTCATATACTACTTTTTTCCGATAACCAACGATGTGATATAGGATAAAAAAAAGCAGATCACTCAGGCAGTATAATACCCAAAATGGTAGCAAAGAAATTAGCAGTACAAAGAAGGATATAATACGATTCCCTATGTTCATCTTAAATTTAGCCTAGCTGAAATTAAATAAAGAGTTTGCAAATATCTGATTTCTTTACTTTGAAAAGGAATTTTTTGCAAACTTAAATAAGCTAGTTGCGTCGACGTATCTTATTCTTTTTAGAAGCTTGCCATTTATTTATCAGCTATTATGTATTTTCGCGGTTTAATTTCCAATTACCATGGAGAAAACAGACAAACTATTTCCCAGCTTTTATTTGGCTCCTATTGAAGCGATAAGTGAGATGTTGCTGGCAGATGGAGATGAAATTCTTATCGAAAAATTCGAACACTACCCGAAACAGACCTATAGGAACAGGGCAACCATTTACTCGCCGAATGGTAAATTAGATCTGATTATACCCGTTATTAGGGGCACCAAGGTGCATACCGTTATGAAAGACGTAAGGATAAGTTATGATAGCGACTGGCAACGTCTACATTGGATGAGTTTGCAGACTTCTTATAGGCGATCAGCCTATTTTGAATTTTATGAAGATGACTTTGCTCCATTTTATAACAAAACCTATGAATTTTTATTCGATTTTAATATCGAGTTAACAGTCTTATTACTTCGTCTACTAAAAATACGAAAGACCCTGGCCTTTACAAATTCTTATCAAGATGAGTATTCAGGTATTCAGGATTTTAGAAACGGGATTCATCCGAAACAGTTGCGCCAAACCGAATATTTTAAACCTTATTTTCAGGTATTTGAACCCAAACATGGCTTCTTTCCTAATCTAAGCATCGTCGACTTGTTGTTTAATCAGGGGCCCAATAGTTTAAATTATTTGTAAATAACTATAGATATTTCTATTTTACTTCATGCTGCTAGGTTATTTTCCCTCAGCAAATCCATGCGTTCACATATTTTGTTTAAATCTTGGGCGATTTTGCTTACAAAGGATATTTGCTCTGTTATTAATTTCGTTTCTTCGTTCTCGCCTGCGTTCTCTGGTAAGGTTACAGCGGTTTTAATATCTATTTCAGTGAACGGTTCATTCTCTTCATTCATTTTAAATTGAAGAATAGTTTGGGAAAGCTGTTTGAGTGATTTTCGTGTTAGCTTAACATGCTCTGCAGTTAGTGATTTCGGATCAGCATTTTTTACAACTGTAACCAATGCTACTGAGTAAGAGGATAATATATGGTTATATATTAAGAATTTATTTAAATCTTTGGCATTTTTTTGTTTACTTTTCGGTTCCGTTATCATCCGCTGAAAAATGGAGGTCATGTTTGCCATGTTGACATAAACATCTTTTCTCACCAGTTTGTATTCAGTTTCGCTAACCTCAATCCCCACGAGATATTCCAAGGCCCTGGCCAGGTAGTTATAATTGGCAATTAAGAGTTTTCGCATACTGGTCTGCACATTTTTGCCCTCCCAACTGGGGAAAATAATATAACTGGAGGTAAAAGCTAACAAACTACCCGTTATGGTATCAATGATCCGTTCTTGAAGGATTTCTAGCGTGCTCACACCCAAGAAGCTATAGAGCAGCAAAAGGTAAGGAGTCAAAAACATTACGCCAAGAATGTAATTAATGCGGATGAAGCTATAGGCAAGAACCATAAAAAACATGAGAAAAATGAATCTAACAACCTCCTGCTCAACACCAAGGAGAATAGCTATGCCAGCTAATCCTCCGATTATCGTGCCTGACATACGTTGATAGTTACGTTGTTTGGTCAAACTCCAACCTGGTTTAAGAATAACAAGAATCGTCATTAAAATCCAGTAACTATGATTACCAAAGGGAATGAGTTTTGAAATAAAAAATGCGACAATCATCACAATTACCATCCGTAGTGCATGGCGGAATGTGGAAGAGCTTAATGTAAAGTTAGCCTTTAGTATTTTGGCGTCAAACGATTGATGGGATAAGAATTTAGTTAGATCAGTCTCCTGATTATTTAATTGAGTTGCTTGGGCGTCAAAATACTGGTAAATGTTGTTGAGTTTGGTAATGAGGTCTCGAATGTTAACTAATATCTTTTTTAGGATAACCGCGTTTTTACCCGTGTCCTCTACCTTATCAATTGCTGCCTTTATCAATTCCAGATCCGATTTGAAATCGTACAGCTTTTTGGGACGATGATCAGCGGTAATATGGTAGGCTAGATTGTCCATTTCATTGGCCAGCCTATTAACGGTTAATCTGATGGCTCTTAGCGCATCCGTACCCCCAAAGTTTTGTCGAATAGCCTCATAATCGTAATGGGTTGCCATCGTTCGTTCAAAAATATCCACCATGTCGGTGAATATAATCACTAATACCCGTCCTAAACGTGTGGAATCCTTTACTACCGCCTTGCTTTTAAAGAGTAATTCTCTTACGATGTCTTGGTGTTGGTGAACAGTTACTTGCTGATCAATCAGTTTTTGGTAGTTCTTGTCGCTATCAACCGTTACATCATAGAACTTAGCCTTTAGCCTTAAATAATCTGCAGTATCTTGTATGCACTCGGCTAAGGCTTGTTGCGAAAGTCTGAATGGTCTGAATTGCGTTAGCGTAAGACTTAAAAGCAGATACCAAGCTCCGCCGATCGTTGCATAAACGGCATGCATAAGTGAGCTGTCTGCGGTCATTTTTAGATCGTCCATATTCAGAATCATCACGAGAATCGCGGCTGTTCCCAGTGACGCGGCACGCGTACCATATACGGCGATCATGCACATGGAAAAATTGAGTACTGATAAAAAGATAATAACAACGGTGTCAAAAGGATTGATCAACTTTGTGATAAAGGATATCAAAAAGATAAGTCCAACTAAGACTAACATGGCGTTTCTGCGATCTTTTGTAGGACCTGGTGTATCTACTATGCTGGTAATTACCGCCCCCAAAGACACAGCTATTCCCGTCCTTATATCTCCTAAATAAGAAAAAATTAGCGCGGGAACCAGTGCCCCAAAGGCAATTCGCAAACCATCAGCGAAATACTGACTATATAAAAACGTCTTAATAGCTTGTGTTTGTTTCACTAGAAAAAATCAGTAAAGTAATACGATAGATTTTCCCTTGTCATTAGGGGATTTACTGACGAATATACAAAAATCCGGCCGAGTTATTTTTACTTGGAGTATTTTGACGGATTAAAGTCATTTTATTTCTTTTTAACAGACATAGCGATATTTTATCTATATTATTGAAAGTAAAAAACTTATTGGACATGAACGCGTTATAACATTGAACCTAACGGTGTTCTTCTATTGGATTGCTTGGTGTTTGAATTAAAAAATGTTATGATAAGTAGGGGTATTGTTTATTGAATTGTAGTTAAGTTTATATTGTTTTGATATTTATTTGTATTTTGTGCCGTTTTGTTGAAAAAACAATAATTTTTTTGTTTAAACCACGTATTAATCTTTGAGGTGTATTTATGAAACTAAGTCAGAAAGAAGCTATTTACGAGAACGAGGTGCTGACGCGCTTTGAACTCTTTAATAGTCTTTTTTTAACATTACCATTTTACCAAGTTAAACATACCGGGACGTTATTACCTTTTTTTTCAACACATATTGAAAAAGGAGTGAATGACAAAATGGATCCCGAGGCAATCATTGAAAGTTTTTTTGGACAATACGAACAATATATCCATAAGGCTGATCGTTTTGATCTGCTTTTTCGAATTATTCAATATATTGAAAGACAGGTTGTATTATTTGATGCGATAGAAGACGCGGCCTTTTCAAAAACGGGTAGGGCGGATGATGCAGGTTCGCTGGAGTCTTTGTTCAAGCGCGCCGAAAATAACAACGTATTGCGTGATAAGATTATTAATCGACTAAAAGATTTCTCATTACGACTTGTTCTGACCGCTCACCCCACACAGTTTTATCCGGGAGAGGTGCTGGGGATCATTACAGACTTGACATCAGCCCTTAAAAATAATGATATTAATGATATTCATTTGCTTTTGCAGCAATTGGGCAAAACCCCTTTCCTGCAAAAGAATAAACCAACACCTGTTGATGAAGCGCGGAGTCTAACTTGGTTTTTAGAGCATGTGTTCTACCCCGTTGTTTCGGATATCCAACGAATGGTTGATAATGATTTTGATGCGAACGGAGAAGGAGAAAAGCAAATTGTTGAGTTAGGGTTTTGGCCAGGTGGCGATCGAGATGGAAATCCGAATGTAACGACCGAAAGTACGAAAGAAGTTTCAACATTATTGCGAACAATCTTGTTTCGATGCTATTACCGAGATTTCAGAGTGATGAAGCGCCGTATTACGTTCCGAGGAGTAGAGAAATATATGGCGGCTCTACAGGATGTTTTTTACGAAAACAGTTTCAATCCGCAGGAGAATCAGGGCAACGTAAAAGACGCTATTCTTTTCAATTTGGGCGAGGTAAAAAGAGTGTTGACAGATTATCACGATGGACTTTTTGTTAATCTTGTAGATGATCTTTTGCGGAAGGTGAAAATTTTTGGCACCTATTTTTCGAGTTTAGATATCCGTCAAGATAGTAGCATTCTCCGTAAAACATATCAATACCTCTATAAGAATCACCCAACAGAAACAGGGATCGAAGTGGATTTGGCTACATTAGAAGAAGGGGATAAGATCAAAACCGTCTGTTTTCGGGAAGCTGATTTGCCAACAAGCGATATCAAGGATCCCTTGATTTTGGACGTGGTGGAAACGATTCGTTTCGTACAAAGAATTCAGCAATCGGGTGGACCAAAGGCCTGTCATCGTTTCATTATTAGCAACTGTCAACAGGCTTCTGATATTCTATGTCTTATGGAGTTGTTCTTATGGAACGGTTGGACCAAGAAATCACTTTCTATTGACTTTGTTCCATTGTTTGAAACTGTAGACGATTTAAAACGAGCTGCAAATGTAATGGAGATTCTCTATAATAATAAAGAGTATCAAGCACATTTGAAATATCGTGGAAATAAACAAACCATTATGCTCGGTTTTTCTGATAGTACGAAAGACGGTGGATATCTGATGGCCAACTGGTCTATTTACAAAGCGAAGATAGAACTTACCGCAATGGCCCGTCAATACGATGTTGACTTAACTTTTTTTGATGGACGTGGTGGTCCTCCCGCCAGAGGCGGTGGAAAGACGCAGCGTTTTTACGCCTCTATGGGGGATGAAATCGCTAACGATCATATTCAATTAACTATACAGGGTCAAACGATTAGTAGTCAATACGGTTCTTTTGATACGGCCCACTATAATATTGAGCAATTGCTAAATGCCGGTATAACCTCAGGCATAAAAACTAAACCGGGTGATACCCTGAGTCAGGAAAAAAAAGTGTTGATTGATCGGATGGCGGAAGCAAGTTATAATAAATTTATGGAGTTGAGGAAGCATCCACTATTCCTGAAGTATTTGGAAGAGCTCAGTCCACTGAAATTTCTGTCGTCTCTTAACATAAGCAGCAGGCCGGTGAAAAGGAATTCGAATTCAGAATTGCGTTTGGAAGATTTGCGCGCCATTAGTTTTGTAACCGCTTGGAGTCAACTGAAACAAAGTGTTCCCGGCTGTTATGGAGTAGGGACAGCACTCAAAAATGTAGACGATTTGGGCGAGTGGGACAAAGTACAAGAATTGTACAATACATCGGGTATGTTCAAAACGATTATTGACAATAGTATTATGTCCATGACGAAATCGAATTTTAACATTACGGCTTATTTGAAAGATGATAAAAAATTTGGCGCATTTTGGAATATGCTTCGACAAGAGTTCGAGCTGACTAAGAAATATTTTTTAAAATTAACGGGCACGAATGTGCTTATGGAACGCTACCCTGTAGAGCGAAAATCAATCGCTACAAGAGAGAAAATCGTTTTACCACTTGTCATTATTCAACATTATGCCATAAAAAAAATGCATGAGCTGAGTGCAGATGATCCGAATTATGAAATTTATGGTAAGTTACTTACCCGTACTGTATACGGGATTGTCAACGCAGGAAGAAATTTAGTATAGTAAACAAATTTAATTGCGGAGGATTTACGTATAAAATAATTGATAATAGGAAATTTTTATATTAGGTTTGCTGCATAAAACTGTAATACATAAATAGAAATTAGAAATGAATAAGAAGATAGCTTTATTTGGCTTGTCAACTTTTGCATGTGTTTTATCGATGAGCTCTTGTACAAGTGTTGGTGAACATAAGGCCAGTGCAGAGTTATATTACACAAACATCACGAAAGCGGATACCGAAGAATATAGATTTTATCGTACGGTATATCAATTAGCAAATGAGGAAATTGAGTTTGCGGATATCATTTCCCAGCGAGGAAGTAATGCAAATATAAAGTCCCTAGCTACCAATTTGAGCACGCAATATAAAGAAGTGGCAACGAAAGTTCAAGAGCTAGCTACTAAAGCAGATGTTTTGATTCCTTTTCCAGCTATGCATACACTGGAATTGCATGCGGGTTTAGATTCTGCCCAAGCAAACGTATTGGAAAAGGAATTTTTGAAACATGCTTTGCACAACCAAGAAGCTATCCTTCATCAATTTGAAAGTGCTGCACGTAATACACATGTTGGCATTAGAAAATACGCGGAAGAAGCTCTTCCTGCATTTGAAAAAAACGTAGAAGAGATCAAAGCGTTACTTTAACGCTTTTGAAAAAGTCAATCCATTCCTACAAACAAAAGAATGGGTTGGCTTTCTGTACCTAATTGCGAATAGGCTTTTCTATGTTACTTCTAGCCTATATATAGATTAGTGAAGTGAAACCCCTGCTAAGGAAAAAACAGCACTGACTAATTAAAACTATTTTAAGAATTCAGCGTTTTCAAATAATAAAACTTATAAGTATATGTCAAAGTACCCAGTTGTAGCAGGCATCCTTTCCTATGGTATGTCCGGTAGAATATTTCATGCACCTTTTCTCGAAACAAATACGCGATTTAAATTTAAGGCGGTAGTAGAAAGAAGTAAGAAAAACGCGCAACAACGGTATCCTCATATCGTTAGTTATGATACGGTTGATGAGTTGTTGGATGATAATGAAATAGAATTGGTTGTAGTAAATACTCCCAATCAAACACATTTTGACTATGCAAAAAGAGCCTTGTTAAAGGGAAAGCACGTGCTTATTGAAAAACCTTGCGCTGCTACAAGTCAGGAAGTGAAAGAACTTTTTGATTTAGGCAGAAAACAAGGAAAATATGTGATGGTCTTTCAGAATCGAAGGTGGGATAGTGACTTTAAACTTGTTAAAAGAGTTATTGAAAGTGGTGCGTTGGGTGATATAATAGAATTTCATGTTCGCTTCGATCGTTATCGAAAGGAAAAAAGTCCTAAAACGTTTAAGGAAATCAACCAGTCAGCAGCAGGTTTAACATACGATTTAGGACCACATTTGCTTGATCAGATTATATCGCTTTTTGGCAAACCCAAGGATAGCATTAAGCTGACCAGCATACACAGGGAAAATTCAGAAGTGGATGATTTTTTCACCTTTGTACTAAACTATGAGCATGGTCTTACTGTTTTTGCACATGCGAGTTTATTAGTCGCTCAACCGCTACCTGCATATATAATACATGGTACAAAAGGATCTTTTCAGAAGAGTCGGGCAGATGTACAGGAGGAGCAATTAGATAAAGGTATGTGGCCAACTGATGAAAAATTCGGTTTGGAAGCGGTAGGTCAAGAAGGTTTACTAACAATCATCAATAGAAGTAACCAGAAACAGATTTTTTATAAAGAAGCACTTAAGGGCAATTATAAAGGTTTATTCAATGCAGTATATGAACAGATAAGAAAAGATAAACCTTATCCAATTACAGAAGAACAAATCCTGTGGCAAATGGAGCTGCTTGAGGAGACGCCTTGGAATAAATAATCCTTTGTTTTCGGTATTTAATTTGCTTAGCTTTATGTAGATAAATTAAACTGTTATGGCTAAGAAAATCACTAAAAAGCAAAAAAAAGCAGATAAGCAAAAAGTTACCAAATCGCTAACCAAGCGTTTTACGTCGTTGTTAAACGATTTAGGTCACGAAACAAAGGATTTGGCTGATGATATTAAAAAAGTAAGCAAAAGGCTTGCAGAAAAGTTGTCCTCTAAAATAGAGGAGACTAAAAAACAAACTAAGAAAAAGGCAACAGCCGCTAAAAAGAAAGCCAAAGCTCCTGGAGAAAAGGTAGAAAAGAAATTGAAGGAGAAGATAGAAAAAACCTCAAAGGCAGTGGAACAGAAGGCAAAGGCAGCAAGTAAGCCCGTTGCAACCTTAAAAAAAGCGCCAACAAAGGATGAAAAAAATGTAAAAGCCGAAGTCAGTAAAATCAGTGGAAAAGCCCAATCGGTGGCGCAAGCCAAATTACCTATTCCCAAAGCTATCTCCGTTAAACCTACCGCTTCTTCAATAGCAACAACTAATGCAACGAAAAACGCAGGTGTGCAAAAAGCTCCTTCAACAACTACAACGAAGAAAACGGGTACGCAACGAAGTACTTCCGCAACAACAGCTACCGGTATAATAAAAAATGCGAAACAACCAACGACAGTGTCTACAACGGTAAAGGCAGCAACACAACCTAAAACAGTATCCAGCTCCCGGGTCGTAGACCAAACAAAAAAGGAGACTGCACTAAATCCGGTCGTTAAAGAAGAAAAGAAAACGGTTACTGCCAATAAAAAGCCGGAAGCAAAATCGGCAACGGCTTCTACTAGTCGGCCGAAGGCTGCACCTAACAAGGCAACTTCCAGTACAGCAAACAAAACGATAGATAAGTCGTCTACGTCATCAGAAAAACCAGCAACTTCTTGATTTTTATTCATAAAAGGTAATGTTTGCTTAACGTTTACTTAACATTTTTATGCAAAATTTGCTGTCTATAAACGGTATTCTGATAAATGTCTGCATCTTTTAAGAGTAAAGCTCCTTTAATAAATAGAGAGATAAGTTGGTTATATTTTAATGAGCGCGTACTACAAGAAGCGGCAGATAAAACAGTGCCTTTATTAGAACGTCTTCGTTTTCTATCGATATTCTCTTCTAATTTGGATGAGTTTTACCGGGTAAGAGTTGCTACACTTAATCGTTTGGTTAATGTTAACACGAAAGCAAAGGAGTTGTTAGGTTTCAATCCTCGGAAAGTTTTGAATGAAATTAAGAATATTGTTGTTAAACAGGAGAAACGCTTTGAGTACCTATATGAGCATGAGATAATCAAAGAATTGGCCGATGAGAAAATTTTCATTATCAATGAAAAACAACTGAATGTAAGTAGGGGCGAATTTGTTAGGAAGTATTTTCAAGAGAAAGTGCTTCCTAACCTGGTTCCGATTATGTTAGATGGAGATAACACCAAGCCTTTCCCAGAACTAAAAGACCGCCGAATTTATTTTCTTATTAAGCTAACCTATCGTAAAAAGGTCAAATATGCACTACTAGAAGTGCCTAGTAAAAGTGTGAATCGCTTTTTGGTACTACCCCATAGCAATCAACTTAAATTTATTATATTATTAGACGATATAATCCGTTATTGTCTGGACGAGTTGTTTTTTATTTTCAAATACGATACGATTGAAGCCTATACAATTCAGTTAACCCGTGATGCCGAACTCGATATAGATCCAAATGTAAGTGAAAAGTTTATAGAGGCTTTAAGTAAGAGTCTTTTGGGAAGATCGAAGGGTAAACCGATGCGTTTACTCTATGATAGTGAAATTCCATTAGATATGTTGAATTTTTTAGTCTCGAGAATGAATTTGAATAATGGTTTACTTATACCGGGTAACCGTTATCATAATTTTAAAGATTTCATCGCCTTCCCAAATGTAGGAGGGACTTCTTTAGTGTACGAGACGCTTCCTGCTCTTGAGGTAAAAGAACTTGATTTAAGCAATAGTATTTTTACTCAGGTCGCAA
Organism: Olivibacter sp. CPCC 100613; assembly: GCF_036959255.1. Taxonomy (NCBI): domain Bacteria; kingdom Pseudomonadati; phylum Bacteroidota; class Sphingobacteriia; order Sphingobacteriales; family Sphingobacteriaceae; genus Olivibacter; species Olivibacter sp. CPCC 100613. Next base: position 232,094 of record NZ_JAWMTI010000003.1, on the reverse strand, counting down.
AACGGGATTATTTGATCAGTTTACCCTATCAATCGTTTGATTATATTATTCACTTCCTCCGAGAGGCTGCCATTGATCCAAAAGTAGTAGAAATAAACATTACCCTCTACCGTTTGGCTGAAAACTCAAAAATTATCAATGCACTGATCAACGCATCAAAAAATGGAAAAAAAGTAAACTGCCTAATTGAATTGAAAGCAAGATTTGATGAAGGGGCTAATATTTTTTGGAGCAGTAAGTTAGAGGAGGCGGGAGTACATGTACATTATGGGCTATTAGCTTACAAAGTACATTCCAAAATATGCTTAATAAGTCGACGAGAAAAGGGGCGACTCACCTATTATGCGAATCTCGCGACGGGTAACTATAATGAAAAGAGTGCACGAAGTTATTGTGATCACAGTATGTTCACCGTTCACAAAGGTATTACAGCAGATCTGAAAAGGCTTTTCAAAGGATTGGAAAAGAAGTCTTTTTACAAGGGATATAAATATATTATTACTTCACCTTTAGAGATGCGAAACGCAGTTTATCAATTAGTTGACCAAGAAATAGCATTTGCCAAGGCAGGTAAAGAGGCCTATATGATTTTAAAGATGAACAGTCTTTCGGATGAAGGAATGATTCTGAAGTTATACGAGGCAAGTAATGCTGGAGTTAAAATCCAATTGATAGTTCGGGGCATGTGCTGTTTAGTCCCACAACAGCCTGGGTATAGCGAAAATATAAATGTTATAAGTATTGTAGATAGATTTTTAGAGCATGCCCGCGTTTGGATCTTCGGAAATGATGGTCATGAGAAGGTCTATTTATCCTCTGCAGATTGGATGACGAGAAACATTGACAGGCGGTTGGAGGTTAGTTTTCCGGTTGTGGATCCCTCTTTGGTCAAAGAATTAAAAGATATTATTGATCTTCAACTCCAGGATAACACAAAAGCTCGTGTAATTAATGCTACAAATGATAACAAATATGTTAGGAAGAGGAAAAATGACATGATTAACCGAGCGCAGTTAGATACTTACCATTATTTAAAACAAAAGAATAAATAAAGATATATGAGATATGGAGCTATCGATATTGGTTCGAACGCTATCAGATTGTTAATCGCTGATATAATCGAAAACGGTGGAGTTATTTCTTTCAAGAAGAATACGCTTATTCGAGTACCTTTACGTTTAGGAGATGATGCTTTTATTGATAAACGTATTTCTAAAAGAAAGTCAGAGGATTTAATCAAAACCATGTCGGCATTTAAGTCGCTGATGGATGTCTATAAAGTCAGTGAATATATGGCGTGTGCGACCTCTGCTATGCGAGAGGCTGTCAACGGTGTCGAATTGGTAAGCGAGATAAAAAAAGTCGGCATCAAACTGGAAATCATTGATGGCGTCAAAGAAGCTAACATTATTTACAATAGTCATATAGAACAACAATTAGAAAGAAAGAAAAGCTATTTATATATTGATGTTGGGGGTGGCAGTACCGAGCTGTCGGTATTCAGTAACGGCTTTTTGGTCGCTTCCAGATCTTTCAATATTGGAACCATTCGTATATTAGATAATCAGGATAGTGAAGAGACATGGGCAGAGATGAAAGAATGGATCAAGGAGCACACCAAAAACAATAAAGGAATTATTGGCATTGGAACAGGGGGCAATATTAATAAACTGTACCGTTTAGCCGATGAGAAAGGAACAAAACCTTTATCTTTTAACAAACTTAAATCCTTGTACGAGTATTTAAATTCTTTTTCTTTAAAGGAACGTATCAGCGTTCTTGGTTTGAATAACGATCGAGCGGATGTGATTATTCCCGCTTGTGAGATTTTTTTAAATGTTATGAAATGGGGGAGTGTCAAAAATATTGTAGTACCTAGGGTAGGACTGGTAGACGGAATTATCCAGACACTTATTGATGATTATAGGGAATAATTGATAAAAAAGACAATAATGTGTGTTTTGGGTGATAAAAATTAAAGAGATGGTGTGTTGTGATGTTTTTTTTTAAATACAACTGAAACTATATTATAAATATAATAAAATTGAGTATCTTTGGCGCCCGTATAAAAAGACTTTTTATACGGGTTTTTTGTTGTTATTTTTGCGTATTGTTTAAAAGGGCTTATTAACAGCTGCGCCAAGCTTAGATTAAAGGTAGTGCTTGCGACTTCATCAATACCAAAAACAGTAATAGTATCAAAGAAAACAAATTAAACATTCTAATGAAAATCCTAAAATTCGGTGGAACATCAGTTGGTAGTCCTGAGCGCATGAAAAAATTGCTGGACATCATCCAACCTGGTGAAGAGAAACAGATCGTTGTTTTATCTGCAGTGGCGGGTACAACCAATGCATTAGTTGAGATATCACAAGCGTTTACAACAGGTGATAAGCGAAAGGCCGAAGCATTAATTAAAGGTTTACGTGTAAAGTATGAAGAATTTGTTGAAGAGTTATTTGTAAGTCAAGAGGGTAAAGAAAACGGGAAGGAACTGATAGATTATCATTTTAATTTTATACATTCATTCGCTCGAGATCTCTTTACACCTATAGAGGAAAGGGTGATTTTAGCACAAGGTGAATTGTTATCAACTACCCTATATTATTTTTTCCTCACCGAAATTGGCGTGCGATCTAAACTGCTACCGGCATTGGATTTTATGAAGATTGATGAAGACAATGAACCTACTATCGATTTCATCGGCGAACATTTATCTGCTATGTTGGCTGCTTCAAATGACCATCAATTGTTTATCACACAAGGCTATATTTGTAGGAATGCATTTGGTGAAATTGATAATCTAAGACGAGGTGGAAGTGATTATACAGCTTCGCTAATAGGTGCGGCTATAAGGGCAGATGAGGTTCAGATTTGGACCGACATTGATGGCATGCATAATAATGATCCCCGTATTGTAAAAGGCACAAAACCGATTGCGCATTTAACATTTGACGAGGCTGCAGAGCTTGCTTATTTTGGAGCGAAAATTTTACACCCTCAAAGTGTTTTTCCCGCTCAACGATACAATATACCCGTCAGGCTGCTTAACACAATGGACCCCGAAGCACCCGGTACATTGATTAGTAAAGAAGGTGCTGTTAGGGGAGAAGTACGATCTATCGCCGCGAAGGACGGTATCACGGCAATTCGAATTCATTCTTCGCGCATGCTATTAGCCTTTGGTTTTTTAAGAAAAGTTTTTGAGGTCTTTGAACGCTATAAAACACCCATTGATATGATTACAACCTCTGAGGTTGCTGTGTCATTGACGGTAGATGACACACGTTTTCTTAGTGATATCGAAAGAGAATTAAAGGATTTTGGTTCGGTTGAAGTTGATGTCAATCAAACCATCGTTTGTGTTGTCGGTGATTTCAGTTTGAATACACATGGTTATGCGTCTCGAGTATTAGACGCTGTGAAACATATCCCTGTACGTATGATTTCCTATGGTGGCAGTAATTTTAATATCTCGTTATTAGTTAATGCCGACGATAAAATTGAAGTGCTACGTTCTTTACATAATCGCTTATTTTAACAATAATGGCAACCTATACGACAGAAATACATGTTTAACAAAGATATCATAACTGCTTTCGAGCAGAAGGAGACGCCTTTTTTTTATTACGATTTAACGCTGCTTCAGGCAACATTGGACAAAGCACTTAAGGAGGCAAAAAAATATAAATTTCATATACATTACGCGCTGAAAGCAAATTTTAATGAGCGTGTATTGCAAGTTATTCAGCGATCTGGCATCGGGGCTGATTGCGTAAGCGGTAATGAGGTGCTGAAAGCCATAGAAATAGGTTTCCCTTCAGAAAAAATTGTTTTTGCCGGTGTCGGAAAGGCTGATAAAGAAATTATAGCAGCACTGCATCACAATATATTTGCCTTTAATGTTGAATCAGTCCAGGAACTGTATGTTATCGGTGATTTAGCAAAGAAGGAAGGGAAAATAGCCAAAGTCGCGCTTCGGATTAACCCAAATGTGGATGCAAAGACGCATCAATATATTACAACAGGTTTAGATGAAAATAAGTTTGGAATCAAAACTTGGGAGTTAAATGAGTGCCTGGATGTTATTAAAAATTTTTCTTCATTGGAGCTGATCGGTCTCCATTTTCATGTAGGTTCACAAGTAGTTGATTTTAATGTTTTCAAGAGCCTATGTGTGAAGGTGAATGAGTTTAATAATTGGTTTGACGAACGAGGGTACCGCTTAAAAGTACTTAATGTCGGAGGAGGATTAGGTGTTAACTATACAGATCCTGATGGCGAACCTATTGTTGATTTTAAACATTATTTTGAAATCTTTCATCAATTCTTAGAACGAAAAGGGGATCAAGAAGTGCATTTTGAGCTGGGAAGAGCACTTGTTGCACAAAGTGGGAGCTTAATTAGTAAAGTGTTATATGTTAAGAATGGTATTAAAAAGCATTTTTTGATTCTAGATGCAGGTATGACAGAGTTAATGCGTCCCGCTTTATATCAAGCCTATCATAAAATAGAACATCTATCTACCTATCAATCGGAGCAGCAAGAAGAAGGACTGATTAATTATGATGTTGTAGGACCTATTTGTGAGAGTACAGATTGTTTCGGAAAAGAAGTCGAACTCCCAGCGTCAAAAAGAGGCGATTTAATTGCCATTCGTACTGCTGGTGCATATGGTGAGGTAATGGCCTCGAAATATAATCTACGAGATGAAGTGCGATATGTTTATAACGATGAGATCCGGTAAGCATATTGTGTAGTTATATCGTAAACAAAAAGGCGAGCTGTCAACAGCTCGCCTTTTTGTTTAAATACCTATTAGGATACCAGGCTTATTGATAATGGGAATGCGAATCAGATTCGTATCAACAATGCTTTCAGGTAAGAAGATGAACTTCTTATCGTATATGGTTCCACCAATATAGTAGCTAAGTAAATATTCATTCGTTAAACCGAATACCTGTTCATCTATTGCTTCTACCTGGGCGAATTCTTTAGCCCCTACATCGCCAATAAAGTGACGTAAAACAGAGGTCTTTACTTCGCGTTCATTCTTCAGACCATAACCTTTGCTGCTTATGAGCACATTTTTTATAGGTTCTTCCTTTTGGTTGATCAGATAAACATTCCAATTTCTATTGGTAGGTGAATCACTTTCCAATACAATAGCCACATATATATCTTCTACGACATTTGGAGGAAGGTCCTTTTTCATGGAGTTGTTTCAGCTATTTTTTCTTTGTTGCCCTACCCGTACCTTTTGTAGATACTTTCTTTTTATTGTTGGCCGGTTTATCATTTTCCGCTAACTGCAAAATATCGCTGTAGGTTATCTTGTCCACTTCCTTATCTTTCGGAATCTTTATATTCTGTTTTCCAAAACGGATGAACGGACCCCAGCGTCCTTGTTCAATTCGTGCTTCGGGATTTTCGTCGAAGGTCTTAATCACTTTCTCAATGTCTTTCTTTCGCTTCAATTCAATGATTTCAATCGCTTGTGCTTCATTGACATCCATTGGATCTAACCCTTTGGGCAGGGAATAGAAAGCATTGTTATGTCGAATGTAAGGTCCAAATCGGCCAATAGCCACAGTCATATCCTTACTCTCATAATTTCCTACCTTTTTAGGTAATTTGAACAATTCTAGCGCTTCGTCCAGTGTAATTGTTTCGATCATCTGGCCACTACGTAGGCTGGCAAATACGGGCTTTTCATCATCATCAGCCGAACCGATCTGTACCAAAGGACCAAAACGGCCTATCCGCACACTTATTTGCTTGCCAGTTTGTGGATCTGTACCTAGTATCCGTTCACTGCTCGCTCGATCGGCATACTCAATGGTATTGGTTACTTCTTTATGGAATGGACCATAGAAACCGTGAAGCATGGCCGTCCATTCTTTTAGCCCATTAGCAATCTCATCGAATTCTTTCTCAACTGTTGCGGTAAAGTTAAAATCAACGATATCCCTAAAATGCTCAACTAAAAAATCATTGACCAGAATACCGATATCTGTCGGAAACAGCTTTGCTTTTTCAGCTCCTGTAATTTCACTTTTCTTTGTAGTATTTACGTGTCCCTGACCTAAGGTAAGTACATGGTAATCACGTTGCTTACCTTCTCGATCTTCTTTTACAACATAACCTCTGTTTTGGATCGTAGATATAGTAGGCGCGTAGGTCGATGGTCTACCAATACCAAGTTCTTCTAGTTTTTTTACCAAACTTGCTTCTGTATAGCGAGCAGGCGGCCTAGTAAACCGCTCAGTAGCTATCATCTCTTTTAAACCAAGTGCTTGTCCGTTTTTAAGCGGTGGTAAAAGCGCATTATCACCTGACTCTTCCAAATTAACCTCACTTTCTTCATCGGTTGATTCAAAATAAATCTTTAGAAAACCATCGAATTTCATGACTTCACCAACGGCGGTGAACTCTTCATTACGCGTGGAAATATTGATTTTTGCCGTTGTTTTCTCGAACTCAGCTTCGCTCATTTGAGACGCAATGGCTCGTTTCCAAATCAGTTCATAGAGCCTTTTTTCAGCATGATCCCCCTCAACACTGTGTTGATTAAAATAGGTAGGGCGAATCGCTTCGTGCGCCTCTTGAGCACCGGCCGATTTGGTTTTATATTGCCTCTTTTTGTGATACTTGTCGCCATAGGCGGAACGGATCTCTTGTTCTGCAGCCTGTAATGCGGTATCGCTTAAGTTCACAGAATCGGTACGCATATAGGTGATTTTTCCGGACTCATACAAGCGTTGAGCTACTGTCATGGTTCTAGCTACAGAAAATCCCAATTTTCTACTGGCTTCCTGTTGTAGGGTAGAAGTTGTAAAAGGTGCGGCAGGATTTCGCTTACTTGGTTTTGTCTCTAAACTTTTAACTTGATACGATGCAGGAATACAGTCCGTGAGAAATTTTTCGGCTTCGTGTATAGTTGCAAATCGCTTGGATAACTCTGCTTTGAAAAGTTCTCTTTTGTTTTCCTCTGTAAAAAAAATGGCAACTACTCTAAAAGCAGCCTCTGGTTCAAACCTATTTACTTCCCGTTCTCTATCAACCAGCAGACGTACCGCTACGGATTGTACACGCCCTGCAGAAAGCGAAGGTTTTACTTTCTTCCAGAGTACGGGGGAAAGTTCAAAACCAACCAAACGGTCTAATACGCGTCTTGCTTGCTGCGCATTTACTAAGTTAAAATCAATTTTTCGTGGTTGTTCAATGGCTTTTAAAATGGCAGGTTTTGTGATTTCATGAAAAACAATCCGTTTTGTACTGGATTCCTTTAGGTTTAATGTTTCGTATAGATGCCATGAAATCGCTTCTCCTTCCCGGTCCTCATCAGAAGCTAGCCAAACAGTTTCAGCAGATTTAGCTAGCTTTTTTAACTCGCTGACAACTGCTTTTTTATCAGCCGGGACTTCATACTTCTGTTCGAAATTATTTGCGGTATCAATGGCATCATCCGTTTTTACTAGATCGCGGATATGCCCATAACTTGACTTAACTAAAAAATCTTTTCCTAAATATCCTTCTATCGTTTTTGCTTTTGCGGGTGATTCTACAATTAATAAGTTCTTTGCCATTCAGTATCTTGATTTTTGCAAATAAAGGGATTTATTCATGTTTTAGCAAACTGCCTTCGGTTTTTTGGTCAAAAAGCCGAAGTATACATGCTCCGGCTTTTTGTTTTGTCGCTCAAACATAGATAAAATTGTTCGTTATTTGTATAATAGTTAGCTGATTTTATCCATCCTTTTTTGCTTGTCTAAACAATTTTATTAAATCAAATAAAGCATTGGAAATATAGATTACCAAATTTTCTTGATTAAAATTGTATTAAAATTTACATTAAAAAGCCACCACCTAACAGATCATTGCCTTCATAAAAGACAGCTGATTGACCTGGAGCTATACCTTTTACCTCGTGTTGGAATTCTACTTTCATGTTTCCATTATCCTCAACAATTTGGCTAATGGCACCGGTATCCTTATAACGTATTTTTGTTACAGCTTCCATCGGTTCCGCTATATGTTCATATTTAATCAGATTGATATTTCTAACGTACGCCGTCCCTTTTTGTAGCTCCTGTTCCGATCCCAATACAACTGTATTGCTTTCCGGAAGTATTTGAATAACGAAAACCGGGCGACCAAGCGCAATGCCTAATCCTTTTCGTTGGCCAATGGTATAATAGGGATAGCCTGCATGTTTACCAACTATGGTACCATCGGATAAAATAAAATTACCAGCACCTATGCGTTCATCAATATCCTCTACTCGATGGCGTAGAAATGATCGGTAATCATTGTCGGGAACAAAACAGATTTCATAGCTTTCCGACTTATTGGCTAACTCAGTTTGTCCCATTTCAAGCGCCATATGTCTGATTTCTGCTTTTGTGAAGCTTCCCAAAGGAAATTTAGTTCTAGCGAGGTTTTTCTGAGAAACACCCCATAGTACATAGGATTGATCCTTATGTTCATCCTTACCTTTGGATATAACATATCGGTTGTTTTCCTGTAAACGAATATTGGCATAGTGGCCTGTGGCGATAAATTCACAATCGAGTTTATCTGCGCGTTTTAATAAAGCCTCCCATTTGATGTGTGTATTGCAAAGAACACAAGGATTAGGTGTTCTTCCAGCAAGGTATTCGTCTACGAAATTATTGATGACAAAGTCACCAAACTCGTCTCGAATATCTAAAATATAATGAGGAAACCCATAACCAACAGCTAAGGAACGCGCATCATTAATGCTGTCCAAACTACAACAGCCAGTTTCTTTAGAGCTCCCACCAGCGGATGCATAATCCCAGGTTTTCATGGTCAGTCCGATTACCTCATAACCTTGTTCATGAAGCATCACAGCGGCGACTGAACTGTCTACCCCGCCACTCATAGCTACTAAAATTCGTCCGTGCTTGCTCATATCTAAAAAATAAAGCGCAAAGATAAGTCTAAATTTCTGTAAAGCCAGCCCTTTGGTAGTCAGTTAAATGTAATATAGATTTTTTATGCACCCTGCCCTAAATTTATACTTAAGGCACCGTCAATGGTGAAGGTCGCTCCGGTAATGTAATCGCTATCCGACGAAGCTAGGTATATTGCTAAGGGGCCTATTTCTTGTGGTTTGCCTGCACGTTTCATCGGAATGTGTTGCTCTTTCTTTTCCCGAATTTTTTTACTGTTCATAGCCGCTTGATTCATTGGTGTTAATATCATTCCCGGTGCAATGTTATTAACACAAACCCCTTTGGCCGCTAATTCTAACGCTAAGCTTCTACTGAAGTTTTTTACAGCCCCTTTGGAGGCATTATAATCTGCATTCCCCGGTGTACATACCTCTTCGTGAATGGAACTAACAATGATAATTTTACTTCCCTTAAGCCCCCTTTTTCGCAGTTTTAAAAACTCTCTACAGCAATAGAACGCACCATATAGGTTCGTTTTAATACAGGTATCAAAGGTCTTCGTGTCCATTTCCGATACAGGAATATTACTGCCGTTCACTCCCGCGTTACTAACCAATATATCGATCTTGCCGAAATCCTTTATCACTTTACCGAAGACTGATTGAACGCTAATTTCATCACTCACATCCAATTGATAGGTGGAAACTTTTGTCCCTAACTTATTGATCCGCTGTTCAACTTTTTTAGCGCTTTCTTTATCAGAATGATAGGTGACAATAATGTTGGCACCTTCAGCGGCAAAAGATTCGGCGATGGCTCGACCAATACCGGAATCGGATCCTGTTATTAAGGCTACTTTGTCTTTCAATTTATTCATAGAACTTATGGTATTCATTGTATACTATGAATAGAACAAGAAAAAGTCTGAATTGTTGATGGTCAATTGAAAGGATAAGAAGTGTACGGATATCTTAAAAGGTCTTAAGCATTGAAAAACAGCCATGGTGTTGATCGTCATGGCTGTTTTTATCCATTTAGAAATCCATATCCTCCACTTCCTGCGCAGTTTCTTCTATTTTTTTCTTCAATTCTTGCTTGAAGTGAATGAGATTTTGAGCTAGCTGCTGATCAGCCGTTGCTAAAATCTGTGCGGCTAAAAGCCCCGCATTTTTTGCTGCATTTAATGCCACTGTGGCGACGGGAATACCATTGGGCATTTGTAGTATTGATAAGATTGAATCCCACCCATCGATCGAATTGGAAGATTTGACAGGTACCCCAATCACTGGGAGATGTGTAATAGATGCTACCATTCCAGGCAAATGAGCCGCTCCACCTGCACCTGCAATAATTACTTTTAATCCACGAGATGCTGCTGTTTGCGCATAATCGAACATACGCTCAGGAGTTCTGTGTGCAGATACGATGGAAACCTCTACTTGGACACCCAGTTCTTTTAATATTTTAATTGCGTCCTCCATTACTGGAAGATCTGATTTACTGCCCATAATGACTCCTACTGAAGGAAGTTGGCTTGTTTGCATAATAATAGATTGAGTTTTTTATTAAGCCTTTACTTTGATGGTCACTTGGACTTTCCTAGCTAAGTTAATCGCTTTTTCACGATCTTCATTAACAATAGTGACGTGTCCCATTTTACGATAAGGCTTCGTGAATTTTTTACCATAGAGATGCACATAGACACCCTCTTCAGCTAATACATCCTCAAGTCCCTCATAAATGGCTAGCCCTTCATAACCGGGTTCACCAAGCAAATTGATCATCACCGCATTACTCCTTGCCGAAGTATTACCGAGCGGTAAATTGAAAATTGCCCGCAAATGTTGCGCAAATTGTGAGGTATAGTTTCCTTCAATTGTATGATGCCCACTATTATGCGGCCTGGGTGCCAGCTCGTTTACTAAAATGTTTCCGTCTCGCGTTAAGAACATTTCTACCGCGAGAACTCCCACAATTTGGAGGTCTTCAGCAATTTTAATTGCTAACTGTTCTGCTCTTTCTTGTATTTCGAAAGGTAAGATAGATGGGGAGATTAGAAATTCCACTAAATTAAATTCAGTATTAAATTCCATTTCAACCATTGGAAAGGTTGATACATCGCCTTTATCATTTCGAGCTACAATGACGGCGATTTCCTTTTCAAAATCTATCCATTGCTCAATTAAACTAGCGGCCTCAAAAGCATTGGTTAAATCAGCTTCATTCGCGATCTTATGTACACCTTTTCCATCATAACCATCTTTTCTCAATTTCTGTATGTACGGATAAGGAATAGTCAAATCCTTTAATGCCTCTTTTGATGAGATTAATTGAAAAGGCGCAGTTGGGATATCATTTTGTTTAAAAAATTGCTTTTGAAGGCCTTTATCTTGGATTAAGCGGATAACGCGTGCTTGCGGAAAAACGACAATACCCTCTTCCTCTAGTTTTTCCAGCGCATCTACATTTACTTTTTCAATTTCAATCGTAAGCATATCCACTTGCTTACCAAATCTATAAACCGTATCAAAATCGGTTAGCGATCCGGTTTCAAACCGATCGCATAATTTTTTACATGGGGCATCCTGGTCAGGGTCCAATACTGAAACACTTAAGTTCAGATTAATTGCCTCCTGGATAAGCATGCGTCCAAGTTGTCCGCCACCAAGGATACCCAAGCGTAAATCACCATAAAAGTCTTTTTCCATAAATGTATTTAGTTAAGGGAGTTGCTTAACTAATAATTGTGTTTTTTAAGCGTTTATTTTTTCGTTAATAATATGTTCCGATCCTATTTTCTTTTGGAGTTCCAAAAAAGCACCGATCAAGGCCTCGGGTCGGGGAGGGCAACCTTGTACGTACACATCAACAGGGATTATCTTGTCTACTCCTTTCACTACATGATAACCGTGCTGCCAGTATGGCCCGCCACAATTGGAGCAAGACCCCATGGATATAACGTATTTTGGTTCGGGCATTTGCTCATATAAAAGTCGTATCCTATCGGCCATTTTAAAAGTAACAGTGCCCGCTATAATAATGACGTCCGCCTGCCTTGGAGAGGCTCGGGGAAACACACCATATCGATCTAAATCATAAGTAGCAGCCATAGCTCCCATCATTTCAATAGCACAACAGGCTATACCAAAACTAACAGGCCACATAGATGACAACCGCGCCCAGTTAAGCAGATCATCCAATTTGGCTACTATAATGCCACTATCCGTTTGTGTGTTTGTACTCATTACGAATCCTTCCTTACGAATTTAGGTTTAAAGGCGGGTTTAACAATCGCGGGTTGCTCATCCTGTTGTATATTTTTCACTATATGAACAGCCTCAAAAGGCCTTAGCGTATAATTCTGCTTATTTATATTCTCATAAACTTCAAGAGGCACCGCGCCTGGTAAAGTGGGTTGAGATGGGTTCGGCTTTACCCATTCTAGATCTCCTTTTTTCCATACATAAAGTAGACCTATCAATAAAATTCCAATGAATATAAACATCTCAGCAAGGGTATACCAACCCCATCTTCCATCTGCATTGATTAATTCCGTAGCACCAAAGATCGTTGTCCATGGAAAAATAAACACCATTTCTACATCGAATAAGAGGAATACAAGTGCAATGACATAGAACCTTGCGTTAAACTGAATCCACGAGCTTCCTTGCGCCACTTCACCACATTCGTAGGTGCTACTTTTGATCGCATTTGGTTTACGAGGTGATAATAGTTTTCCCAAGAGCAATGTGAAGAGAACGAGGAGTGTTCCAACGATCAAATAAATAAAGACCTTGCCAAACTCAGTTATTTGAGAACCATCTTCCATAAGTCCAAAAATAATAAAAAAATTACTCATAAAAGGTGCCGAATTTCTTTTCTTACTTAGCGGGTACCCTTTGACGGCTAATATGGCGTACGATTTGTTCTGCATGAATTCTTGAGTTTTCGATAAACCACAAGTGCGTATTCATACCTCCACAAACGACACCGGCAAGATATAAGTGGGGAACATTCGTTTCCATTGTCAATTCGTCATGTTCCGGGATTAATAAATCATCGGGAGATAGCTTGATACCCACCTTCTGTAGAAAATCAAAGTCCGGCTGATAGCCTGTTAAGGCCAAAACAAAGTCGTTTTTGATGCGGATTGCTCCATTGGGAGTAGCGATATGGACAACCTCCTCTTCAATGGCTGTTAAACAACTGTTAAAATGAGCTGTAATCGAACCCTCAGCTATACGGTTGTCAATATCGGGACGTACCCAATATTTTACACGATGACTAATTTCGTTTCTTCTTATTACCAAGGTCACTTTAGCTCCTTTTCGATAAGTTTCCAAAGCAGCATCTACGGATGAATTGCTGCTTCCAACCACGACAACATTTTGGTTTGCGTAGTAATGAGGATCATTATAGTAATGCTTTACTTTGGCTAAGTTTTCACCTGGAATATGCATTAAATTGGGCCTGTCATAGAAGCCGGTTGCAACAATGACATTCTTTGCCCGGAACGTATTCTTTACCGTTCGAACAGCAAAAAGATTTTCATCTTTTATTACATTGATCACCTCTTCAAATAAACGAACATGTAACGAAAATTTTTGTTGTACCCGTCGATAGTATTCTAAGGCTTCTAACCTCTTTGGTTTTGGGTTGGTCGATACAAAAGGTACACCACCTATTTCCAATTTTTCAGAAGTTGAAAAGAAGGTCATATGTTGCGGATAATTAAAGAGTGAGTTGACCAAACACCCTTTCTCTAAAATGACATAGCGCAACGCTGCTTTTTCGGCTTCAATCCCACAAGCCAAACCAATGGGACCTCCGCCTATAATAACTATGTCGAATATATCCATATTAATATAAAACTAAGAAGTTATTTAAAGGAACCGTATTTTGTGGTTCCTTTAAATAACTGTAAAATAATCAACTGTTGCAAATCAAAGTGCTAACAGTCTATCCGGAAAACAATCCTGCGGAAATGTCTTATTTACCTGCAGCCTTTGCATGGTCCGCTAGAAACTGAGCTAAACCACTATCTGTGAGCGGGTGTTTCAGGAGTGTTAAAATAGCCGATAATGGTCCGGTCATAACATCCGCGCCAATTTTAGCACATTCAATAATATGCATGGCATGGCGAACAGAGGCTGCTAAAATTTGTGTTTCATAGCCATAATTGTCGTATATTAAACGAATGTCCTCGATCAAGCTTAAACCATCGGTAGAAATATCATCCAGGCGACCAATGAATGGAGAAACGTACGTAGCACCCGCTTTTGCAGCTAACAATGCTTGTCCGGCAGAAAAAACAAGTGTACAATTCGTTTTAATTCCCTCGCTGCTAAAATATTTGATAGCCTTTACACCTTCTTTTATCATAGGAACTTTAACAACAATCTTATCATCCAGCTTTGCCAGATTAAGTCCCTCCTTAATAATATTTTCGTAATCTGTACTGATAACTTCCGCACTGACATCGCCATCCACGATGCTACAAATAGCTTTGTAATGATTGATCACATTTTCTTCACCGCTAATACCTTCTTTAGCCATTAGACTAGGATTGGTTGTGACTCCATCTAAAACCCCTAAATCTTGTGCTTCTTTTATTTGCTGAAGATTGGCGGTATCTATAAAAAATTTCATAAGATATTATTGTTAAAACTTGGTTTTGATTGCAACAAAAGTAACCAATATTTGCTACATTCGTAATAGATAAGTGTAAAAAGAGGAAATAAAAAAAGGGCAAGCCCCTTTTATCGCACCGCTCAACCTTTTACCCTTGCTGTGTTCCCACCCTGGGGGAGTTCAAAGGGAGCTGGTCGTAAAAGACTTACCCACCGCAAAAATAGGAAAAAAACTTAATTTACTAAGCTTTTTTGTAGAAATAGTGCTAGATAGCTGGAGATCAGGCGGTTTTTTTTTGTAGATGCGTCGCTTGTGTTTGGTTACTGGCTTTTATTAATGCGGTTTGCGATTTTTTTAAGTTTATTGTGTTATTCTAAGTATTTCATCAACTTTTTGTAAGAAAAAATAATAAAAACTTAATATTGTCGAAAATTAATGTTATTTTAGCAATCTATTTAAACTAAGCTATAACAATGACAGTTGAAGATATGGAAGAACAGGGATTGTATCGTTCTGATTTTGAGCATGATGCGTGTGGTGTTGGCTTTGTGACTCATTTAAAAGGATTAAAAAGTCACCGCCAGGTTCAAGACGCGTTGACAATGTTGGAAAACATGGAGCACAGGGGCGCTTGCGGCTATGACGAAGAAAGTGGTGATGGCGCTGGTATTATGATTCAAATACCACATGAATTTCTTTGGGAAGAATGTAGCAAGCTAGATATAAGACTGGGAGAACCTGGGTACTATGGTGTAGGGATGACTTTTTTGCCTAAAGAAGATTCGTTAAATAAACAATGCAGACAACTTATTAAGGATTCATGTGCTCAATTAGGACTTGATTTTTTGGGGATACGTGAGGTGCCGGTGAACCCAGAAGGAGTAGGAATGACGGCACTAAGTGCTGAACCGAATATTATTCAATTCTTTGTAGAACGTCCTAAAGGAATTCGTAATACAGAGGATTTCGATAGAAAGCTGTTCGTGCTCCGTCGCTTGCTTGTAAAAAGGATAAAAGAAGAGCTGGGAGAGGCGAAAGAACAATTTTACATGCCATCCCTATCCAGCAAAACACTTATTTACAAAGGTCAGCTTACGACTTATCAAGTGCGTTCTTATTACAATGATCTGTCGGATGAACGGGTGGTTTCTGCCTTCGGTCTTGTACATTCACGGTTTTCAACGAATACCTTTCCTTCTTGGAAATTGGCACAACCATTTCGTATCGTTGCCCATAACGGGGAGATAAACACACTTACAGGAAACTTAAACCGTTTTTATGCCGGTTTAAGATCTATATCTTCTCCTTACTTTTCTGATGAAGAGCTTGATATTTTGCTTCCGGTAGTTGATCCTGGATTATCCGATTCAGCTTCATTGGACAATGTTGTAGAGTTGCTTTTACATAGTGGACGTTCACTTCCTCATGTGATGCTTATGTTGGTGCCCGAAGCGTGGGATGGAAACACGTCTATGGACCCATTACGTAAAGCTTTTTACGAGTATCATGCAACGATTATGGAACCATGGGATGGCCCCGCTGCCTTGTGTTTTACCGATGGTAAAACCATTGGCGCCACGCTGGATCGTAATGGATTGAGACCACTTCGTTATGCAGTGACAAGCGACGATCGCGTCGTGGTGGCTTCAGAGGCCGGAGCCTTACCTATAAGTGAAGATACCATTATAAAAAAAGGGCGCCAGCAACCAGGAAAGATATTTTTGGTTGATATGGAAAAGGGCGAGATTTTGAGCGATGCAGATATTAAACATGAGCTAGCCACCAAACAACCTTATGGAGAATGGTTGGATAAATATAAAATCCATATCAAGGATTTGGCAGAACCTCGTGTTACTTTCACTTATCTCTCGAAAGAATCTGTTTTTAGGTATCAGCAAATATTTGGTTATTCAAGAGAAGATATTGAAGGGATTCTGATTCCCATGGCATTGGATGGGAAAGAACCTATAGGTTCAATGGGAACAGATGTTCCTTTAGCTGTATTATCGGAACATCCGCAACACCTTAGTAGCTATTTTAAGCAATATTTTGCACAGGTAACAAATCCGCCGATTGATCCGATTCGAGAGCGTTTGGTAATGAGTTTGACGACTTTTATTGGGAACTCAGGGAATATCTTGGACGAAGACAAGATGCATTGTCACTGTGTAGCTTTAGAACACCCAATTGTTACCAGCAGGGATTTGGAAAAATTGCGCAGTATCGATACGGGAATCTTTCAAGCAAAGACATTGCAAACCTATTTTAAGGCAGATGGTAAAGAAGGATCTTTAGAAGAAGGTTTAGCGCGTCTATGCCGTTATGCGGAGGATGCTGTTCGGGATGGATTTGAGGTGCTCATACTATCTGATCGGGCAATCGATTCACAACATGCGGCTATCCCTTCTTTGTTAGCTGTATCGGCTGTTCACCATCATTTAATAAAAACAGGTTACCGAGGTGCGGTAGGCTTAGTAGTTGAAGCAGGCGATGTATGGGAAGTTCATCATTTTGCTTGTTTACTGGCTTTTGGTGCTACAGCTATTAATCCTTACATGGCACTTGCCTCTATACGGACACTTAAGGAGGAGGGTGTGATAGAGACTTCTCTTACCTGGCCGGAATTATCAAAAAATTATGTAAAAGCTGTTTGCAACGGATTGCTTAAGATATTCTCTAAAATGGGTATTTCTACTTTGCAGTCGTACAATGGCGCTCAAATTTTTGAGGTACTGGGAATACATAAAGATGTTGTTGATAGCTATTTTTGTGGAGCAGTATCACGCATTGGCGGATTAGGTTTGGATGATATTGCAAGGGAAATATTAAGTAAACATAATCGAGGTTTCCATAGCGAAAAGAAAACTAGTCTATTGCCTGAGGGAGGGATTTATGCTTGGCGTAGAAGGGGTGAAGCACATCTGTTCAATCCTGCTACTGTTCATTTGTTGCAACAGGCCTGCAGAACGGGTAACTACGAAGTTTACAAGCAATATGCAACCCATATCAACAACCAGAAAGAGCGTATGTATACCTTACGTGGTCTCTTTGATTTTGCTAAACATCGTGCCCCGATTTCGTTGGACGAAGTGGAACCCGCAGAAAATATCATGAAACGCTTTGCTACTGGTGCAATGTCGTTTGGCTCGATTTCGCACGAAGCTCATAGTACCTTAGCAATTGCAATGAATCGAATAGGGGGAAAGAGTAATACAGGCGAAGGTGGTGAAGATGAAATTCGGTATAAACCTTTACCCAACGGCGATTCGATGCGTTCTGCAATTAAACAGATAGCCTCAGCTCGTTTTGGTGTAACGTCGAACTACTTAAGTCAAGCCGATGAATTGCAAATAAAAATGGCGCAGGGTGCAAAACCGGGTGAAGGTGGTCAGTTACCAGGACATAAAGTAGATGAGTGGATCGCAAGAGTCCGTCATGCAACTCCTGGCGTAGGGTTGATTTCACCACCTCCTCATCATGATATTTATTCTATCGAGGATTTAAAACAACTGATCTTTGATTTGAAAAATGCCAACCGTACAGCTCGTATTAACGTGAAGTTGGTGTCGAAAGCAGGTGTGGGAACCATTGCTGCCGGTGTGGCAAAGGCGCATGCCGATGTTATATTAATCGCAGGTTATGACGGTGGAACCGGAGCGTCTCCGATTAGTTCTATCAAGCACGCCGGACTTCCTTGGGAACTTGGTTTAGCAGAAGCACAGCAGACTTTGGTGAAAAATCAACTTCGTAGCCGTGTAGTATTGCAAACCGATGGCCAGCTTAAAACTGGAAGAGATCTAGCCATCGCTGCCTTATTAGGTGCCGAAGAATGGGGAGTAGCAACTGCTGCTTTGGTTGCCGGTGGATGTATTATGATGCGTAAATGTCATTTGAATACTTGTCCGGTTGGGGTTGCAACTCAAGATCCCGAACTACGCAAATTGTTTACTGGAAAACCGGAGGATATCGTTAATCTATTCAAATTTTTGGCAGAGGAACTTCGTGAAATTATGGCGAGCCTAGGCTTTAAGACCATCAATGAAATGGTTGGTAAAGCGCAGTTCTTAAAAGTTCGTGAAGATATCAATCACTGGAAAGTCAATAAACTCGATTTATCCGGTATTCTTTATGCATCACAAAATCCATCAGGTAAGAGTTTGTATCAAACCGAATCACAAGATCATGGGATGGATATGATTCTAGATTGGGGTATGCTTAAGCAAGCCGCTAAGGCCTTGGAAAGCAAGACACCTGTATTCGGTACGTTTAATGTGAAGAATACAGACCGTACTATTGGAACATTGTTATCGAATGAAGTTTCTAAAATATATGGTTCAGAGGGACTGCCTGACAATACGATTAATTTTAAATTTGTTGGGTCGGCAGGACAGAGCTTCGGTGCTTTCGCCGCGAAAGGCCTGTCTTTTGAACTTGAAGGCGAAGCAAATGACTATGTAGGTAAAGGTTTGTCGGGTGCTCAATTGGCCATTTACCCCGCGAACGGTAGCCAATTGGTTCCACATGAGAATATCATTATAGGAAACGTGGCACTTTACGGCGCGACATCGGGTCATTTATTTGTATGTGGTCAGGCGGGTGAACGTTTTGCTGTACGTAATTCGGGAGCAACAACCGTTGTTGAAGGAGTCGGTGATCATGGCTGTGAATATATGACCGGTGGACGGGCATTGATCTTAGGTGAGACAGGTCGTAATTTTGCGGCTGGTATGAGTGGTGGTATCGCCTGGGTCTATGATATCAGTGGTACCTTTAAAGATCGATGTAATCTGGAAATGGTTGATCTTGATCCGCTGGAAGAGGAAGATGAAACACAAATCATTAATTTGCTGAAGAGACATATTAATTTAACAAATAGTAAACTGGCGTCGAATATCCTAAGTAATTGGAAAAACGAACGTGGTTTATTTATAAAAGTGTTTCCAAAGGAGTACAAACGTGTTCTACAAGCGAAATTGGTTGAAGCATAATATTATAGGTAAGAGAAATGGGAAAAGTAACAGGGTTTAAAGAGTTTGAAAGACAACTCCCCACGAAAGATACTCCTAAAGAGAGACTTAAAAATTATAAGGAATTCGTTCACACTTACAGTGAGGAAGAGTTAAATACACAAGCCGCACGTTGTATGAACTGTGGCATCCCGTTTTGTCATTCAGGTTGTCCGCTGGGCAATGTTATTCCTGAATTTAATGACGCAGTGTATGACGGCAAATGGGAAGAGGCTTTTGAGATATTATCCTCTACCAATAATTTCCCCGAATTTACAGGACGTATTTGTCCTGCACCCTGCGAATCAGCATGTGTATTAGGGATTAACCGATCACCGGTGGCCATTGAGGAGATCGAAAAACATATTGCGGAAATCGCTTATCAAAAAGGTTTTGCTAAGGCAAAACCCGTAGCCATTAAATCGGGTAAAAGTGTTGCGGTTGTTGGCTCTGGCCCTGCTGGCCTAGCTGCTGCAGCACAACTTATTAAAGCCGGTCATGAGGTAACGGTATTTGAAAGGGACGACAAACCAGGTGGTTTATTGCGATATGGCATACCCGATTTTAAACTGGATAAATGGGTAATTGATAGGCGTATCGAGCTTATGAAACAAGAAGGTGTTGTTTTCAAGTGCAATGCAGAGGTAGGTGTGGATGTTTCGGCTGATGAGCTCAAAGCTTTTGATGCTATCGTGTTAGCCGGTGGTTCTACGATTCCTCGGAATTTGAGTATTCCCGGAAGAGAATTGAAAGGAGTTTATTTTGCGATGGAATTTCTAAAACAGCAAAACAAACGTGTCGGTGAATCCGATTATCAGGAAGAGGAAATTTTGGCGACCCGTAAAAACGTATTGGTAATAGGTGGTGGTGATACAGGATCTGACTGCGTGGGTACCTCCAATCGTCATGGTGCAAAAACCGTTACCCAGTTTGAATTGATGCCAAAACCACCTGCTCAGCGAACAGCGGCTATGCCCTGGCCTAATTACCCGATGCTTCTTAAAAATACAACGTCTCATGAAGAGGGTTGCGAACGCTTCTGGAGTGTTAATACCAAAGCCTTTTTAGGTGATGAACATGGTAACTTGAAAGGCGTTTTAGTAGTTGATTTGGAATGGGAAACTGATACGTTGGGTAGGCCTGTGAAATTTGCGGAAGTACCTGGTTCAGAACGCGAAATACCTTGTGAACTTGCTTTATTGGCAATGGGATTCTTGCATCCGCAACACGAAGGTTTATTAAAACAATTGGGTGTTTCTTTTGATGCTAGAGGCAATGTAAATGCCACTGAAGGAAGCTATAAGACGACCGTAGATAAAGTGTTTGTAGCGGGAGATATGCGTAGAGGGCAATCACTGGTAGTGTGGGCAATTTCTGAAGGACGTGAATGCGCTAGAAGGGTAGATGAATTTCTCATGGGGCATTCTGTACTTGAAAGCAAAGATTCAATCGTGACATACGCGTTCTGATAAAAATTTTCTGCTTGTTATAGCGGCGATACGTTTAGGAATCGCCGCTTTTTAGTTTTAATTTTCGATAAAAATCCCATAGAACGATTCCCGCCGAAATCACAATATTAAAAGAGTGCTTCGTTCCGAATTGAGGGATTTCTATACAATGATCAATTAAACTCATCGCTTCTTCCGAAACTCCGTTGACCTCATTGCCGAAAATCAGTGCATAATTTTCGTCCGCTTGAGGAAAAAATTGATGAAGCATCGTACTACCTTCTGCCTGTTCAATAGCAATTATTTTCTTTCCTTCCCGCTTTAAGTTAGTTATCGCTTCTTGAATATTTTTTTCATATTGCCAGGCAACGGATTGAGTAGCTCCCAGGGCCGTTTTTTCTATATCTCGATGAGGAGGTATTCCGGTAATACCGCAGAGAACAATACGCTCTATAGCAAAGCCGTCAGCGGTTCTAAAAATGGACCCGACATTATGGAGGCTTCGTACGCTGTCCAGTACAACCGTTACTGGTAGTTTGTCCAATTGTTTAAATTCATCCACACTGGGACGCCCCAGTTCATCCATTGATAATTTGCGCATTTTTGCCTTATAAAGAAAAAAGACCTGAATAGCATTCAGGTCTTTTTAATAATTTCGTTAGTAATTTCTTATTTACTTTCAGCAGCAAGTTTATCTAAAACAGCTTTGTTTTTAACAACTTGGCTGCTTTTTGACTCTTTTGATCTACTTCCAGCTTCTATATTGCGGCCAAGCTTCAAGAATTGTACCTCTAAGCGCGATACAGTTTTATTTCTTCTGTCTTTTCTTTTTAAGCGTGTAACTCCCATGGCTTTTATCTTTAATAAATCTTTAATGAGGTCGGAAGCGGATTCGAACCGCTGTAGGAGCTTTTGCAGAGCTCAGCCTAGCCACTCGGCCATCCGACCCTTTCCGTTTAGGCTTGCAAAAATAGTAAAATTATCTTTCTTTACTAATTTTTTTTAACTTTTATCCAAATTATATTTTTTACCTATTTCTGAACAGAATATGGCTGCTGAAACAGCTACATTGAGTGATTCCGCATTTCCAAATCGCGGGATCGTAATGCGTTGTGTTTTATCGTTAACGAGGCCAGGCATTATTCCATTCCCTTCGTTACCCAAAATTAGCAGTCCTTCTTTTCCGAAATCAGTTTTATAGATTGATTGGCCATTTAGCTCAGCTGCAAATACAGGTAACTTTATACCTTTGAGAAAAGCGTGCAAGTTGGTATATCGGATAGAAATGCGGGCTAAAGAGCCCATAGTGGCCTGCACGACTTTTGGATTAAAAGACTCCACCGTTTCTTCTGAACAGATAATATGTTTAATACCAAACCAATCTGCCGTTCTTATTATAGTTCCCAGGTTGCCGGGATCTTGAATAGTATCTAGAACAAGTGTGAACCTGTTTCGTAATTCTTCTTCATAGAACGGCGGATCATTCGGTATTTCTATTAATGCCAATATTCCCTGAGGCGCCTTTAAAGTGCTAATTACCTCCAAATCACGTTCCGATATTGGATAATGTTTTATTTTCTTTTTTAAAATATCGATCTTTGGCTCTACTTTTGGAGTACAATAAATACTATGTATTGCATAATCCGAGTGAAAAAAATCCGTTATGGATTTAAGACCCTCTACGATAAAGAGACCATGTTCTTTTCTGAACTTTTTTTGATGTAAGGATTTTATAAATTGAAGCTGAGACTTTGAGAGCATCGCAATTATCTTACTTATATTTTTTTGTATTCATAGTGCTCGCATCACTGTTTTTCTCGTCTTGTAGATCTACGAGATTATTGGATGATGATCAGGCATTGGTTACAAAGGTAAAGTTAAATGGCATAAATAAAGAATTTAAGGAGGGAGCTGCTACCTATATCCAACGGGAAATTAGGCCTAATTCGAAGATAAACCTTTTCATTTATAATTTCGCCAATAGTAAACGTGGAAAATACCGCACGGATAAGATAAGAAATGTTGGTGAACCACCCAGTATATTAGACAGCTCGTTAGTTGAGATTTCCCGAAATCAAATAGAGCGCTTTTTGGCCTCCAAAGGCTATTTCAATGCGGAAGTTAAAAGCCACATCGCAGTTAGACGTAAACGAGCTCAAATTGATTTTGATGTGAAACAGGGAGGTGTTTTTAGAATCCGCTACATTGAACACGAGATAGGTGATCCGCAGGTAGAAAAATTGTATAGGCAACATATTGCACGTTTTCCGGTATTGCGGCCAGGTATGCGCTTTGATGCTGATACCTTGGTGAAAGAGCGTGAGTCTATTTATAATCTCATGAAACATAACGGCTACTACGACTATTTACGTCAATATGTCCGTTTTGAAGTAGATACAAATATGAATAATAGCCAGGCTGATTTAAGGCTTTTTATTGATAATCCTGAAGGAAAAAGCGGGCACACTGTTTTTAAGATTGACAGTAGCTATGTGTTAATAAAAAATAGTGATGGTGAGCTGGGTACAGACAAACCGGATACGGCTAGTCTACCCAGTGGTTTGCATGTAACAGATCATACGCGTCGTTTTAGACCAAAACCACTGGCTCGATATATCTATCCCAAAATGGGCGATATTTTTGATGTTGAAAAGGAAAATTTAACTTATGATCGCTTATATGAATTAAGTAGTTTTAGAGGAATTAGAACTAGCTATAAGAAAACTGACTCTACTCACCTTAGGATCAATTATGAGCTTACCCCACTAAAGCGAATGTCTAATCGTGTTGAAGGAGAGTATATGTTTACTTCGGGTCGTAGTGGGTTCAATATAGGCAATACCTACACCAATCGGAATTTGTTCGGTGGTTCTGAGCAACTTGAGATTAAGGCACGTTTTGGTGCTCTGTTCGATTCACAACTCGGTGGTCCGTTATGGAGCCGAATTTGGAATCGCGACTTACAATTTGGTGCCAACCTTTCCATCCCACGGTTACTCGTTCCGTTTCGTATTCCCTTAATAGGGAAGAATGGTATGCCACATACGGTTTTTTCAACCAACTGGCAAATATTCGATCAGTTGAATACTTATAGCAACCGTTATATCATTAATTCCATATCCTACAATTGGTACGATACCAAATATAAACTGCATAGCGTTACTCCTATATCTTTAGAATACAGGCTTGGGCGATTAGATAATGCATTCAAGGATTCCCTACAAAATAATGGGTATGAGCTTTATGTCAAAAGTAATGATCGAGCCTATTTTGGTATTGGTAGTCAGTATACATACACTTTTAATACGTTGCGCTTGAATACTTATGATGATTTTTTATATTTCCGAGGCGCCTTGGATCTGAGTGGAAATACACTGAATTTGCTAAGTAAAATCATTAATTTTAAGAAAAATGATATTGGTCAAAATACACTATTAAATGTTCCCTATTTACAATATGTCAAAACAGAGGTCGACTTAAGGGTGTATAGACATTTGGGAGGAGAACGTCAGTTTATTGCTCGGATAAACGCAGGTATCGGCGTCCCTTTTGGAAATAATTCGGAGTTCTTGATTTTTGAAAAGCAATTCTTTGGTGGTGGAATGAATGATCAGCGCGCTTGGCAGGCACGAACTTTAGGGCCCGGTAATTACAATCGATCCGTATTAACGGAGGACTTGCGGAATCGACTCCGGAATCTTGATCAGCTTGGAGAAATCAAAATTTTCAGCAATTTTGAGTATCGATTTAAGTTGTTGAATGACTTTTTAGGGGCGAAGCTGAAGGGGGCAACATTTACAGATATTGGTAATATCTGGCGGTTGAAGGAAAGTGTAGAGAATCCCGGCGGTGAGTTCAAATTTAATAAATTCCTGGGACAGATGGCGATCGGAGCCGGGGCAGGCTTGCGATTCGATCTGCAATATTTTGTCTTCCGTTTTGATGCAGGAATTAAAGTCAAAGACCCACAGTTTGCAGGAGCAGATCAATGGGTGATTACGGAATTATTCAATAGCCGTGAATTTAAACGTAACTATAAGCTAAGCAATGGACCGGATCCTTATAACTTTATTCAGTATAATTTTGGTATTGGAATGCCTTTTTAGGTAATAGCTATTAATGTGTGTTTTAGACTAGCTGCTTTGAAATTCTAAAGTTCCGGTAGCTAAATATCGTATTGCTTAATGACTAATGCATACAATTTACAGCTGTATCAAAAGAAACTCTTTATCCCGGCAGATATAGTCTCAAAAATGCTCTCAAAACTCAATCCTTTATTATAATTAAAATAGGCAAAAGCAAGAAGTGCAATGATTGCTAATAAAATAAGCCGTTTATAAATGGTTGCAATGAATATAATGGCAAGTGGAATCAATAGCAGAAAGACCCAATTGACTTTTATCGGTTTTAATCCGTCATCGTTCTTCATTACATAATACAACTTGCTATGCGTGCCGTGTTCATTTTTATGTTTGAGGAATACAAAAGAGGATTTGTCTATTTCTTGGGGAGAAATGGCTACTCCCTGCGAAAAATTGAGTTGTTGTTTGAACCCGTTGATAACGAATAAAAAAGTGCCGTTTAGTTTATCTGTAGGTTCTTCTAAAGAATCGCAAGCGATGATGGCCAATTTGTTATTTTTTATCAGATTTTCCTTGATGATAAAATTATCTAAACTATATCGTTGTCTCGCCGACACGAAATCGGTATAGAAAAAGAAATAGATACTGCTTAACAATAAAATGAAGCTCGTTTGTTTCATCTGTCTCATTTGATATTATCGGATGCCCTAGCACGGGCTTCGACAGCTCAAACTTAGATAAAATGTACTGCATATGCAAAGTCAATACGGTGTATACAATCTTATGTCCATATTTTGAGAAACATCGTATAACACATTGAGGCTTTCTCCACTGGGTTTCTTTTTTGGAAATGCATAGTTTAGTAGAGGCGGTATTCGAATATAGGAAGCGCGCATAAGAAGGGACTTGTAATAAGTGCCCGAAATGTAAAAAAAATAAAAAAAAGTTAGAAATTAATACTACTAATACGGTATACTTTATATATTTGCTGAATAGAAATATTATTAAGTCATTTTTGTAAGGTTTTTTAACTTAACGATTTTGTAATATTATCTGGTTTTTTTTGTGTTTTTAGCAATCGATAGGTTGAGCAATTTTAGAAATGTGCTTAACATTAACATTTAATAAGGGGTAAACGATGCAAAGTTTCAGAACGGAATTAGAAAATCCAGTAGTGGAGCAAGATATTATAGATCTTGAGAAAAAAATCCATGCCTTTAGAGAAGGTTCTATTCATGATGAAAAGTTTAGAAGTCTCCGACTGGCTCGAGGGATATACGGGCAACGCCAACCTGGTGTACAAATGGTACGCATTAAGCTCCCATTTGGTAAAGTGACTTTTAAACAATTTTTAAGGATAGCGGATATTGCCGATGAATACGGCAGTGGTAATTTACATTTAACTACTCGCCAAGATATACAAATACATTATGTGAGCTTGGATAGAACGCCCGAACTTTGGTCTAAATTGGCAGTGGATGATGTGACTATTCGCGAAGCTTGCGGGAATACCGTCCGAAATGTCACTGCTTCTCCTGCAGCTGGTATTGACCCAGAAGAACCTTTTGACGTTTCTCCATATGCCTATGCTACTTTCGATTATTTCCTAAGAAATCCGATCTGTCAAGAAATGGGGCGCAAGTTTAAAATTGCTTTTTCGTCCAGTGATAAGGATACTGCATATAGTTACGCGCATGATGTTGGATTGATACCTAAAATTGATGAAAATGGTAATCGAGGATTCAAAGTTGTTATAGGAGGTGGTTTGGGAGCGCAACCAATTTTGGCCCACCTTATCTATGAGTTTTTACCTGAGGATCAATTGATTCCGTTCATTGAAGCTGTTATACGTGTATTTGACCGTTACGGTGAGCGTAATAACCGTAATAAGGCTAGGATGAAATACCTTATTCAAAAAATCGGTTTGGAAGAGGTATTGAGGTTAATCGAGGAAGAGAGGGTTGCAACTAAAAGTAAACACTTGCCGATAAATATAGATGCGGTAGAAACACCGAATATTCCAGGTGCTTCCGTTCTCGAAAATGTAACGGATGATGAGCGCCTTCAATATGAAAATTGGTTAAAAACGAATGTATTCGAACAGAAACAGAAGGGGTATTATGGCGTATATATTAAGGTGCTGATTGGTGATATAAAGACAGATTTAGCGAGAACATTTATCTCCTCGATCCAGCCACTTGTAGCTGATGAAATTCGGATTACGCAAAACCAAGGTTTATTGTTGAAATATGTTCCTGAGGCACATTTGCCGGCACTCTTTCATGCATTGAATAAAATAGGTTTTGCTAAGATTGGTTTTGATTCAGTTGCAGATGTCACAACTTGCCCGGGCACGGATACCTGTAATTTAGGGATATCGAATAGTATGACTTTAGCGAAGGTGTTAGAAGATCTTGTGTATGAGGAATATCCTGAGTTTGTTTTTAATAAAGATATCAAGATTAAAATCAGTGGCTGCATGAATTCATGTGGACAACACGGGCTCGCTGAAATAGGGTTTCATGGCAGCTCGTTGAAGGCAGCGGGGAAGGTCGTACCTGCTGTTCAGGTAATGCTGGGTGGTGGTACCGTAGGGGATGGGCTTGGCCGAGCTGCCGAGCGGGTAATCAAAACTCCTTCAAAGCGTGCAACAGACGTTTTGAGGACGCTGCTTAATGACTATAAAGCGAATACTGAAACAAACGAAAGGTTTCAGCAATATTATGATCGGCAAGGGAAAGACTATTTCTATCAATTACTGAAACCTTTAGCTGATCTTTCTACTTTAAGCGAAGAAGAATTTGTGGATTGGGGCCATGAAGAGATCTTCAAGACTGCTATTGGTGTAGGAGAGTGCGCCGGCGTAGTAATCGACTTGGTTGCTACTTTATTGTTCGATGCAGAAGAGAAGCTCATCTGGGCTCAAAAATCGTTGGATAATGGTGCTTGGTCGGATGCTATTTATCATGCATATAGTACGTTAATTGGTAGTGCAAAGGCTATGTTGCTGGATAAAGGGATTAACAGCAGCACGCACATCGGAGTTATTAATGATTTCGATTCAAAATACGTAGAAAGCGGTGAATTTGCTCTGCCAACCAGTTTTGCAGAATTAGCGTTGAAGATCAATAAAGAAGAACCTTCTGCCAGTTTTGCTCAGACTTATTTTGCGGAGGCTGCAGAATTCTTAAAACTAACAAAAACTAAACGAGAAGCGGTATTACAATCATGAATGAGATAAAAAAGAATAGCGTACCGAGAATAACCTTGGTGGGTGCGGGGCCAGGAGATGCAGAGCTTATCACTTTAAAAGGTTTAAAAGCGCTGCAAGGAGCCGATGTGGTGTTGTATGACGCCCTTGTTGGCGAAGAACTGCTACAGTTTATCCCTCCCCATGCGACGAAAGTATATGTAGGTAAACGTTCGGGTGACCATAGTTATTCGCAGGATGTTGTCAATAGATTAATGGTTGATTACGCTCTGAATTTTGGACATGTTGTGCGTTTAAAGGGAGGGGATTCCTTCGTTTTTGGACGAGGTTACGAAGAGTTGGAGTTTGCGGCAGCGTATGACATTCCGGTAACTATTGTCCCGGGTATATCAAGCTCCATTGGTGTTCCCGGTTTGCAACATATCCCGGTTACACATCGTGGTATCAGCGAAAGTTTTTGGGTAATAACCGGTACGACCTCTTCAGGAGCAGTTTCGCAAGACGTTTATCAAGCTGCTCAAACAAAAGCAACGATTGTGGTGCTCATGGGGTTAAAGAAGTTGGGTGAAATTGTGGAAATTTTTAAATCTGCTGGAAAAGGAAATTTACCAGTAGCTATTATACAAAAGGGTTCCACACAGGATGAAAAGTTGTTGATCGGAAATGTTGACAATATTGTCGAAAAAGCACGTAAGGAAACAATTAGCGCTCCCGCAATTCTGGTATTCGGAGAGGTTGTTTCTTTGCACCCATCTTATAAATCGATCGTAAAGGAGTATGCCTCAGTTATTGGAGAATGATGCAGCTCTTTTAGCTGCAGCCGAAGAAAAAGCAATAGGAAACCAATTGTTTCCGGTTTTTTTGAAGTTAAATGATTTATACACACTTTTAATTGGGGGTGGGGCAGTGGCGTTGGAAAAATTGCAGGCACTGATCGGAAATAGTCCGCAAGTAAAAATCAGAATTGTAGCTAAAGAAATCATTCCCGAAATATATCAATTGGCAGAGACCTATCCATTGCTTCATATTTTGCAAAAAGCATTCGAGCCAGCTGATATGGATGGCATGCAGCTTATCGTGGCAGCTACCAACAATAACGAATTAAATGAGGAAATCAGGAAGGCTGCACATGAAAGAAAGCTTTTAGTTAATATCGCTGATAAACCGTCACTTTGTGATTTTTATCTTGGATCTGTTGTTAAAAAAGGAGATCTTAAAATTGCGATCTCGACGAATGGAAAATCGCCAACGATCGCTAAACGGCTCAAAGAGGTTCTTGCTGAGAGTATACCGGAAGAAATCGATCAAACCCTTCAACAAATGAGTGCGTTACGCGGAAAACTCAAAGGTGATTTTTCTGCTAAAGTTAAAAAATTGAACGCGGTAACAGCTACCCTTGTTTCACCCGAACCAATTGAAAATGTCCGTCGAAATTTTAAATGGCTTATCTGGTTGGCTATTATTTTTTCGGTAACGATTGGTGTCCTGGTCTTTTGGCACAAGGAGCCTGGATTTCAGTCATTTTTAACGGAGATCAACCCGGTATTTTATTATTTTCTGGGAGCAGGCTTTGTCTTTGCTATGGTGGATGGAGCTATTGGAATGTCCTACGGTGTTACTTCATCGTCTTTTTCCTTAGCAATGGGCATTCCGCCGGCACCGGCAAGTATGGGAATACATCTTTCTGAGGTGCTTAGTAATGGCATTGCAGGATGGATGCACTATCGCATGGGAAATGTGAATTGGAAGCTTTTCAAGCTCTTACTTATACCAGGTGTTATTGGAGCGATTATCGGCGCTTATTTGCTTTCTTCTCTAGAACATTATAGCGCGTATACGAAACCTTTGGTAGCTTTGTACACAGGTATTCTTGGTGTGGTGATTTTGATGAAAGCTTTCAATATTAAAAGAAACAAAAAGAAGAAAAAGATTGAACGTATTGGCCTATTGGGTTTTTTCGGCGGCTTTATTGATGCTGCATTTGGTGGAGGATGGGGGTCTATTGTTTTATCTAACTTAATAGCCGGTGGCCGGCATCCATTATTCTCGCTGGGCACAGTCAAGATAACGCGATTTTTTATTGCTATATTAAGCTCACTTACCTTTATTTCCATGCTGGGGGGTGCCCATTGGGAAGCCGTTTTAGGACTTATATTGGGAAGTGCCTTGGCGGCACCGATAGCAGCCAAGGTGTCCAATAAAATCTCTGCAAAAACGATCATGGTATTGGTAGGTATTATTGTTCTGATCGTAAGCTTAAGGAACATTATACTGTTTTTGACACATTTATTATAAAATACTTGGGTAATAAGAAAATTAAATAAGGATGGACTTACACGATTTGAAAGAGAAGTTGAGGGGACTGAATATAGTAGAGTCGTTAACCCTTTTGGCAAAAGAATTTAACGGACAGATTGTTTTTTCTACTAGTTTTGGTTGGGAAGATCAGGCTTTAACCCATATAATCTTCAGCAATAACATACCGATTAAGGTATTTACGCTCGAAACAGGCCGACTGTTTCCGGAAACTTATTATGTTTGGAACCGAACATTAGAAATTTACAACAAACCCATCCATGCCTACTATCCGGATAGAAGTTTATTGGAAGATATGGTAAGTACTAAAGGGCCTAGCAGTTTTTATGAATCGGTTGACAATCGAAAAGAATGCTGTTATATTCGCAAAATTGAACCGCTTAAGCGTGCTTTAGCGGGGAACGCATGTTGGATCACCGGTATCCGTGCCGAACAATCAGCGAATAGGCAAGGAATGGAAAATTTAGAGTGGGATGAAGGAAATCAAATTGTTAAATTTCATCCTATTTTCGATTGGTCTTTGACTGATGTAAAAGACTATATTAAAGAAAACCATATCGTTTATAATACCTTACACGACAAAGGTTTTCCAAGTATTGGTTGTGCACCCTGTACGAGGGCTGTTCGGGAAGGAGAGGATTTTCGCGCGGGCCGATGGTGGTGGGAAGATCAATCAAAGAAAGAATGCGGTTTACATGCCGCTCAATCATAATGCAATTAAAATGAGTAAAAACAGTTTAGATTATTTAGATCAGCTAGAAGCAGAGGCTATTCATATTCTGAGAGAAGTAGCTGGTCAATTTGAAAAACCGGCTCTCCTTTTTTCCGGAGGGAAGGATTCTATTACGTTGGTGCGCTTAGCTGAAAAAGCGTTTAGACCAGGGAAATTTCCGTTTCCACTGGTGCACATAGACACTGGGCATAATTTTGAGGAGACCATTGTTTATCGCGACAAAATGATTGAGCGAATTGGCGAACAGCTGATTGTTGGTTATGTGCAAGATTCGATCGATGAAGGAAAAGTCATCGAGCAAAAGGGAAAAAATGCAAGCCGTAATGCCTTGCAAACAGTTACACTTCTCGATACCATTGCCAAGCATGGATTTGACGCCTGCATTGGTGGAGCTCGAAGAGATGAAGAAAAAGCACGAGCCAAAGAACGTATTTTTTCAGTAAGAGATGAGTTTGGGCAATGGGACCCTAAACGTCAACGTCCTGAATTATGGAATATATATAATGGTAAAATTCATAAAGGAGAGAATGTCCGTGTATTTCCCATCAGTAATTGGACCGAGCTAGATGTTTGGAACTATATTAGAAGAGAAGAGATAGAACTTCCATCCATTTATTTTGCACATGAACGTGATTGCATTACACGTAATGGACAGCTGATGGCAGCGTCACCTTTTCTAAATATGGATGAAGAAGACGTCATTACAAGAAAACAAGTACGCTTTCGCACGGTAGGGGATATGACCTGTACGGCAGCCGTAGAATCAGGGGCCTTTTTAATTGATGATATTATTGACGAAATCAGTCGGTCGAAAATTAGTGAAAGAGGTGCGCGTATGGACGATAAAGTGTCAGAGGCAGCAATGGAAGACCGTAAGAAAGGTGGATATTTTTAATGTAATCATCAATTTTGGTGATTTGGTTAATAGCAGATAAATAGGAGTTATAGATACCAACAGGTACTAAATATACGAAGAAAGAAATGAACATATTGAAATTCTTTACGGCTGGTAGCGTGGATGACGGTAAGAGCACACTTATTGGGCGGATGCTTTACGATACGGGCTCAATTTTGGCGGATCAACTGGAGGCGTTGCAAAATTCCAAACGTAAAAATGATGATGGTAGTATCGATTTAGCCATCTTAACAGACGGTTTGCGTGCAGAGCGGGAACAGGGTATTACCATTGATGTTGCTTATAAGTACTTTCAGACAGAAAAACGGAAATTTATAATAGCGGATACCCCAGGACATATACAATATACACGGAATATGGTGACTGGCGCTTCCACGGCTGATTTAGCCATTATTTTAATTGATGCACGTAATGGTGTAGTGGAACAAACTATTCGTCATTCTTACCTTGCTTCTTTATTAGGGATTAAACATTTAATTGTTTGTATCAATAAGATGGATATGGTGGATTACAGTGAAACGGTTTTTGATGCTATTATTGCAAAATATAAAGCATTGGCCCATCAGCTAAATTTGCAGCAAGTCAATTATATTCCTGTGAGTGCACTTAAAGGGGATAACGTGGTGCAGAAGTCTGTTCATATGCCCTGGTATCAAGGGGACAGCTTGTTAAGCTATTTGGAAAATGTAGATGTTAGCCGCGATTTGGATGTAGAATATGCGCGCTTACCAGTACAATGGGTTATTCGGCCGCAAACGGAAGAACTGCACGATTATCGTGGTTATGCCGGAAAAGTTGCCAGTGGCACTTTTAAGGTGAGTGATGAAGTAACAGTTTTGCCCTCAGGATCGAAATCAACGGTTGCTAGAATTGAGCAACTCGATCAGGATCTCGATGAAGCTTTTGCCGGTCAGTCGGTAACTATTCATCTAAAAGATGATATCGATATCAGTAGAGGAGACGTTATCGTAAACAGTAGCAGTTTACCCTATCAATCTCAAACGGTGGAGGCCGATTTATGTTGGATGGATGCACGACCTTTAGATCTTTCCTTAACTTATCTTATACAGCATAATAGCAAGTTATCTCGTTGCAAAGTTCAGGAAATCGTTTACAATGTAGATATTAACACCTTAGAAAAGCATAGCGTCGGCGAGTTTAAGTTGAATGATATTGGTAGGGTGCGATTAAAAACTGCCGATGTGCTTCCTTTTGATTTATATGACGACAATAGAGCAAACGGAGCAGCTATATTAATTGATAGTCGAACTAATCTGACAGTTGGAGCACTGATGTTCCGTGTTGCACTGGATTATTAGAAAAATAACCTGTTTACTATAAAAAAGAAAGAGCTGCCGAATTTCGACAGCTCTTTCTTTTTTAGAAGAACATGTTTCGGTTTAGATTCTAAATCCTAAACCAACGGTCCAAAGTCGCTGTTTAATATCACCGTTAGATCCGTCAGGAGCAAGGTTACTTAATCCAAGACCATAACCGCCGTGAATCATTAGGCCACTATTAAATTCAAATCCACCAATAAAATTCAAACCGAAGTCGGTACCTTTTAAATCGCCGTCTTTGCCAAAATCAAAGTCGGTTTCCGCTTCACCCCAACCACTTTCATATTTGTTTTTACCCGAAATACCGAAAGCGATGTAGGGGCCTGCACCCAAGAAAAAGTTACCGGCATCAGCCGCCGGAAATTTAGCAACGAAGTTTACCGGTACTTCAATCCACATCGTATTTTGTTTAACTGTACCTATTGAGCCATAGGTTAACTTAGCTCCCTTTCCCTGCAAAGAGATTCCAGGTTGAACGTAGAACCTATCAGTCGCAATAGGTGCGTCTAAAAAGGCCGTGATATGAAAATTAGTTGTACTTCCAGTGCTAGCATCACCGTCCGAAAAACTATATTTCGGGAAGTTAACCCCTGCCTTTAAACCAAAACCCATTTCCTGTTGAGCAAATGCTCCTGTTGCAAAAAGTAAAGCTGTAATCGATAATAATAATTTTTTCATGATTTAATTAATTTAACTTTTTATTGTTGTTAGTCAAATTGCAATAGCTAAGCCAAAAACATAAATATTTGTTTTTTAGTGTTTTAAGTTCATTTTTATAAGCTCGATTGCTGTACTTATTTTAAGACAGTGGGCTTACTTCTGCAAAAAAAATGACGACCTTTTAGAACAATGATAATTGATTATTTGTTGATTTTGGTAGGTAGAAGTTCGAGACAGTGACACCTAGTAATCGCACAGCTTTACCTTCAACGGGAGCTGCCTTCAAAAGATCGATTGCAAAAACTTCTAACTGATCAAGGTCGATTGGACTTGGATGCGTATAATTCCGTGTAATCTGCCTGAAATCGGCAAATTTAATTTTGAGTGTTAAGGTGCTCCCTTGCACTTGTTTCACTTCCAGCCTCCTAGCGACTCGTAGCGCTATTATCTTTAATTCAGCGATGAGTTCTTGCTCTTCAATCAAGTCGCGTGCAAATGTATCCTCTGCACCGATCGATTTAAGCTCGCGAAACGTTTGAACAGGCCGGTCATCTATTCCACGGACAATATCGTAGTAGAAATTTCCAACTTTTCCAAAGAGATTGATTAAGTGGGCCTTAGATAGTCTTTTTAAATCGGAGCCTTTGTAAATCTGCAAACTATTCATCTTTTTTGCCGTTACTTTGCCGATCCCATGAAACTTTTGAATGGGCAAAGCTTCAATAAAGGCTTCAATCTTTGACGGACCGATAAAGGTAAGTCCGTTAGGTTTGTTCATATCTGAAGCTATCTTGGCAACAAATTTATTCGTAGACACGCCAGCCGATGCGGTAAGATTAAGCTCGGATCGGATAGCTTCTTTTATTCCCTTTGCAATTTCGATTGCAGAACCGATTTCCAGCTTATCTTCACTGACGTCCAGGTAAGCCTCGTCCAGTGATAAAGGTTCAAT
Organism: Olivibacter sp. CPCC 100613; assembly: GCF_036959255.1. Taxonomy (NCBI): domain Bacteria; kingdom Pseudomonadati; phylum Bacteroidota; class Sphingobacteriia; order Sphingobacteriales; family Sphingobacteriaceae; genus Olivibacter; species Olivibacter sp. CPCC 100613. The sequence goes on along the minus strand of NZ_JAWMTI010000003.1, from coordinate 196,878 downwards.
AATATCCGTGTATCGATGGAAAATAGCACGTATTTGATTGGAAACAGATTTGTAAACTTCAAATCTCGGTCGTACAAATACTACGTGAGGACAGAGCTGTTGCGCTTTCCTGGAAGACATGGCGGAATGAATGCCAAAAATTCTTGCTTCATAACTTGCCGTTGCCACTACGCCTCGTTGATCCGGTAACCCACCGACAACAATGGGAATACCTCGATAAGCTGGATTATCTCGTTGCTCGATTGATGCATAGAAGGCATCCATATCTACGTGAATAATCTTGCGGAGCAACATAATAAATAAAAATGCTTTAGGCTTTGTTTCTCAACAGAGACAAAGCTAAATTTTCCAACTCATCTAAATCAAAGGGCTTTTTAAGATAACTGTCGGCTCCTGCTTCTTCCGCTAACGTGGGTAGATTGCTATTGGCAGAAAACAAAATAACAGGGATCTCACTTAAACTGGGTGTACTTTTTAACGTTTGAGTTGCCTTTACACCACCTAGTCCGGGTATCCAATTATCGATTAAGATAATATCCGGCATCGCATTTTCTACCTGCTCTAGAATATCTTTACTATGAGGAGACGATACAACCTCAAAATCCAAATTTTCAAATACTACCGAGCAGAAGTAAAGTATATCCTCGTCATCGTCAAGAATCAGTATCTTATTACGCATTCTATTCTATTGCTTTTTACAAAAATACCTTTTTTGTACTAGGCGTCTAAATTTTCAACTATTATTTTACGCAAACCCGTCCGTGTAAGTAAATATAATTCCTATGATTACTAAATAATATTGGCTATATATAAATCAACTGCTAAAGTTAGCTAGATTGTAAAAAACGGAGTAAGTGCACAGGTACCCGTGTTCATAAATATCTTAACAGATAGTACATATAACTCATCAATAACACTTTTTTTTGTGATAAATCGAGGGAATGGCGTGGAAATTGTTCTGTTAATTCTTGTGGTGGGCAATAATATCCCATGACCACGTTATATAATAGATACATTTATTAAAATACGTAGAAATGAGAGCATTTAACAGAACTAGAAGAAGATACAGCATGGCCTTTGGCACACTTGCATTGTTATTAACTATTTTGACCAATTCAGTTGTATATGGGCAAGCACCTGTTCAATCGCAAACTCCACAAGTAAAAGAAGATTTTAAGGAAGAGGAGCTTGATCAATTCCTCAATGCCAACCAAAAGATAACTGATATACAAACGGAAGCCCAAGGCGAGATGGTCAAAATTATTGAAAAGGAAGGAATGTCCGTTGAGAAATTTAACACCATGGCCGAAGCACAGCAGAAGCAAGACAGTACAGTAGCAAAGCAAGATCCAAAAGATGTGGCGGTATTCCAAAAAGCAGCGGAGCAAATCAACGGTATGCAACAGGGTTTGGAAGGGAAAATGGCAAAGGCAGTTGAGGAAGAAGGATTAAAAGTGGAAACTTATTTGCAGATTGCTCAAGCATATCAGCAAAGTGAAAAAGTCAGAGGCATATTAGATAAGAAAGTTAAAGAAAAACAGGGGAAGTCTGCGGGAACAGAACAGAAATAAATAAACCTGCTTATTTGATCAGGACTTCAGGAACAGAATAAAAAGAAGGCCATCATTCATAGAAATGATGGCCTTCTTTTTTTAAGAATTTTACACCGTTATATGAAAAAGGGTGGACGACGAAAAAAAATAAAATCGATCGGCTAATTGAATTATCGATAGGTTTATTATCGACCTCTTTCAAGTATCAAAAAGTGAAAATAAAATCATCGTTAGGATAAAAGGATTATAGTGAACATCACTTAGTTTTGACAAACCATTTATTAATACCGAAGAAGCAAGATGATGCCGCAATTTAACTTATGTCTTTCTGCCTTTCTATTTCTTTTTCTCATTGTATGCCATGCTATCGAAGTTAAATCTCAAGGAATTGAACACAATCCGTTCAAGAAGACAATTACTTTAGTAACTCCAGATACCAAGCTTTCAATAGTAATAGATTATGCTGAAGGCTGTCGGGTAAAAAGGCTTGATTTAAATGGAAAAAATAAGCTTTCTGACCTAGGGATTTATACCGGATTTCGTATAAAAAATGAACAATTTTCTTCCCGGGGACTACTTCAAAATATCCAGATTAAAGAAAGTGTCAACGATATAACACTCGAAGGCATCCGCTTTGGTAATCAAGATTTGACAGTAAATGAAAATTGGAGTTTTCGCCTTCAAAATAACCGTATTTTATGGGAAATTACCAGAACTTATAATAAGGATGCCTTAGTCGAAGAGCTAGCGCTTCCCAAATGGAGCTTTTCAGACCTCTCAACTTGGAAAGGCGGTATTTTTGATAATGGTGGAATGGTGTGGTGTAAATATTTGCAACGAGAAAACGATACATATGGTGTTCATACTGCCGGTGTTACGTTATGGAATGAACACTTGCCTGATGCGTTGCGTATCAAAGCGAGCGCAATGAATGGAGGAAAACTGGCTGCAAAATATTCACATGGCGAAAACCGTACCTTTACAATTATTCAATCAGTAAGTGAAAACACGATGAAGCCGCGTTATCACTTGAGCCGTTTTGTTTCCCAAAAAACAGATGTATTTGCTCCTATAGAAGTAAAAAAGAGTACCGTAAAGTTGCAACTTACCTTAGCGTATGTTGATTATCCGACAGAATATAATCGAGGTGTATTGCCGAGTATTGATGCAGAGGCTGTACGCGAGTTGATGAACACGACAGGGAGGTACGGGGTAGTAGATAATAACATTGTTGGAGCAAATGGCTGGCTGACCAATTGGAAGTGCTTACATGAACCGTTTTTTGCGCAAATAGGTATGGCGCTGAATGATACAAATTATGTTAAAAATATGTCCGCAACACTGGACCAAGAAAGGAACCAAGCTGTATTACCAGATGGTCGGGTGCTCTCGCGATGGCATAACGCCCCTGGCGATGAGATGCAGGGTACCTATAATTCTCAAACCGGCTATTATGAGGCCATGTGGGGATATACCATCGATTCGCAAACAGGTTATGTTATCAACACTGCCGAGCAATTTGCTTTGAACGGTGATCTGAATTGGTTACGTGGCCATCAAGTCAGTTGTGAAAAAGCGCTCGATTGGTTGATTAAACGTGATTCAAATGGTAACGGAATTTTTGAAATGATGAATGAGGGTGTGACTGATAAAACAGCCAGTGACTGGTTGGATATCGTATGGGCCAGTTTTGAAAATGCCTTTGTAAACGCACAGCTATTCGAGGCACTTAGGCTTTGGTCAGAATGTGAACGTGTTTTGGGCAGTCCGAAAAAGGCAACTTATTATATGAAGATTGCAGAATCGCTCAAAGATTCGTTTAACAAACCGGTAGAAGATGGTGGGTTTTGGTTGGAAGAAAAAAAACAATATGTGTATTGGCGTGATAACGATGGCGCTGTGCATGGGGATAACTTGGTAACTCCTATAAATTTTGCGGCAATAGCATTCGGACTTTGTGATGATCCCCAACGGATCAAATTAATCTTGGATCAAATCGAGAAGCGGACGGAAGCGGAAAGACTGTTTCACTGGCCTCTGTGTTTTGATTCGTTTAAGAGGGAAGAAGTAAGCGACGGAAATTGGCCATTTCCAAAATATGAAAATGGTGATATATTTCCAACCTGGGGCTATTTGGGCGTTAGGGCATATGCTAAATACAATAAAGATATTGCTTTAAAGTATATTCAAAACATTCTTAAACAATATAAAAAGGACGGACTCTCGTCTCAACGGTATAGCAGAACTACGCAGCTCGGTCTGGGTGATGATGTACTATCGGGTATTTGTACAAGCATTACAGCACTTTATAGAGATATATATGGTGTGCGTCCACAATGGAATCGGATGGGGCTGGAACCGCATATAACAACTTCGCTAAACGGAACCAAATTTTCATATATACTCCGTGGTGTAAGTTATCAGATAGAATTGCGTGAGAACGATTATCGATTATCAGCTGCAGATTTTTCCGTGAAATCTAATCGTGCATTTGGCGCAATTAAAACCGATAATGTTCTTCGCTTTTATCCCCATAATCGGGAAGAAATGATGTTGAGCATCAAGGAAATGAATAATGGTCATATCGATTTGATGATCGATTCCTGTACCAAAACAAACTTTTCGTTCAATATTGCACCAGGTGAGTATGTTCTTATGTTTGAAGGTTTGCCGCCATCGGAAAATTATACGGTGTTGATTGATAATCAGTTGAGAAGTGTTCGCACCTCTAAAGAAGGCACGCTGTCATTAAAGAACATGTTTGTATCAACAACCCACTTTGTTTTGAAAAAAATCGATAAGCCTAGGGCCGACTAATAATTGAGTAATGGATATAAAAATACTTAGCCCGTTATGGGGATATGAGTGTTTGGAATATAAAACCTTTCTTGAGAAGGTAAAAAAAGCAGGTTATGATGGATATGATTTGTGGTTACCTGACTGTAAAAAAGACCGACATTTGCTCTATAACTTTCTCCAGAAACATGAAATGACTTTGGTAACACATCAACATGCTGCGAATGGCCGTACATTTAATGAGTTTAAAGCTTCTTATGTTCGGGAACTGCTAGCATGTGCTGAACCAGGACCTCTGCTTATCAATTCCCATACGGGAAGGGATTACTTTCCATTGGAACAGCACATTGTTCTGGTTGACATTGCAGAAGAAATTTCTGCTAAAACAGGTGTCGTTATTGTACATGAAACCCATCGGGGGCGACTTGGCTACTCGCCGCAGATGATGCAAACTATTTTTAATCTACGTAAACAGGTTAAGATAACTGCAGATTTCTCTCATTGGACCTGTGTAACAGAAAGCATGCTTCAATACTTTGAAAACACCGTGAAGGAAGCAATTCGTCGTACACGGCATGTGCATGCACGTATAGGGTATGAGCAGGGGCCTCAAGTCCCTGATCCGAGAGCCGCTAAATATCAGTACGCACTCAATCACTTTCTGTATTGGTGGGATCAGATCGTCGAAACTAATAAAGAAATAGGAACCAAGTTGTTGAGCTTCACCACGGAATTCGGGCCTTTTCCTTACATGCCCGCTGATCCTGTTACCAGCGAACCCCTAGCAGACCAATTTGAACTTAATTGTTTTATGAAAAATTTGTTGGACAGCCGCTATAAAAGAACTAATGGTAGTCAGTTCGGAATGCTTTAGGAGAAACGCCATTTTTTTTCTTAAACAAGCGTGAGAAATAAAAGATGGATCCAAAGCCCGTTTTATAGGCGATCTCATTAATAGTTAGATTGGTCGATATCAATAATTCTTTTGCTTTATCTAATCGTAGATCAAGATAATATTGATTAGGAGATATGCCAGTTATCTCCTTGAAACTTTTCCTGAATTTAGAATAACCCATGGGGAGCTCTTTTACCATCTCTTCTAAATTAACCGGATTTTCAATTGATTCCTGAAGTAGAAACTTTGCTTTCGATATCAATTTTGATTGGTGGTTAGCGCCCTGCATTCGATATTTTGATATTGCATTTAATAAGCCCAATATCTGAAGTGTAATACCGGTGATGATTTGTCGATAACCTACCTCGGCTGCAATTACCCTTCCGATCAAATCGCGAAACAATTGTAAAAATTCTTCATTCATCCCAACTTCTACGAAGGGATTTTCAGGCGTGAATATCCCTTTTTGCATCAGCTGATCGGGGTAGGTTCCTTTAAAACCAACCCAATACTCTTCCCAACCGGATTGCGGATGAGGTTTGTATCGATGCCAAATACCTGGAAAGAGAAAAAAGCAAGTGCCTGCTTTAACCTTTGACGCTTTTGTACGTGCAGATTCTAACACACCTTCTCCCTTTGTGATAAAAACGATGTAGTACCCATCAAGAATTCGCCCTTTATCCCATGTGAAAGAATGGTCAATGGGATGCACTCGATTATTTGGATAGTTTTTATTAGGTCCAACCTTTGCAGAGCCAACCGTATTTATATGGAAACCCCAATCTTTCTCAAAAGTGCTAATGCTAAGATATTTACGATAGTTTTCCATCTAGATTTTCTCAAAACATAAAAATAGAATATCTTTTCAAAAAGTGCAAATTATGAAATATGTTACGATCGAAAACAAAATAGAGATCAAGCGATTAAATAAGATTGTGACAGTTGAATATTGATTTGTATATATATAAAAATGCTTGTTACCGTCTGTATTTAGTCATTTATAACCTAAATATTTCCTTCTTTTATAGAGTTATATAGCTGATTTCTACATTATAAAAATATCAAAAAGTATAAATAAAAGTATTTTTTGGTAAAGTGAAAAAGGAATGCCTTTATTTATTTTTGTTTAACCGATTAACAATTATTTACCATTAAATCAGTACTCAAATGAATACAACAATCAGCTCAACACAGATTGAGTTTTATCAGGAAAATGGTTATCTCATTATAGAAAATTTTCTCAATAATCATGAACTGGAGGTTTGGAGAGAGGCAGTGAGTGAGGCAGTTAAGCAGCGACAAGGTCAGAAAATTCCGGGCAAAAACAGTCTGGTTGGCGAAGATGATGGTATCAATTCAGATGCTGAATATTTTGGCAAAGTGTTCGATCAAATGATCAACTTATGGCAAACCAATCAGCGGGTAAGCAAGTTGATGTGCGATCCGAAAATCGGAAAAATGGCCGCACAATTAGCTGGTGTAGAAGGTATTCGTATATGGCATGATCAGGCCTTGATTAAAAAACCATGGGCCAACCCAACTTCTTGGCACCTGGATACGCCATTCTGGTCCTTTTCAGATAGGAGAGCTCTCTCAATCTGGGTTGCCCTGGACGATGCAACCTTAGAAAACGGTTGTCTTTTTTTTATTCCAGGTTCACATAAATTGACAGGATTCGAAAATCCCGGAATCGGGAAAAATATGGATGCTATATTTTCCTTTTACCCAGATTTTGCAAAGGCCAGGTCTGTATCGGCGCCCATGAAAGCAGGTAGCTGCTCTTTTCATAATGGATTAACCATTCATGGCGCTCATGCGAACATGACGTCAGGTATGCGCCGAGCGATGACCTGTGCCTATATGCCTACTGGCAGTGTGTATAATGGAATCCCGAACATTCTACCGGAAGCCTACTTGCATCAGCTTAAAATTGGTGATCTTTTAAATGATGAAAACCAAAATCCACTGATATTTACTGCATAAATATACAGGATATTTCAGGTCGAATAGCAGACTGTAAATGATAATTTGAGGATACCACCAAAAGCCTTGTTAAAAAGCTTCTATCTTCTTCCGAAGGTGAAAGGAGTCGAAAAAATAAATTAACCAAAACTAAAAATTATGAAAAGAACTGAATTGCTTTTGAGGGCGAGGGGGCTATTTCTGTGCCTTCTTGTACTAAACCTTGTTGCGTTGCCAACCTGGGCAATGCAACAAGGTAATATGCACGGGAATGTAGTCGATAGCCTTTCGGGAGTGGCTATACCCGGCGTTACAGTTGCCGTTAAAGGAGGCGCCGGACGGACGACAACGGATGCCGCTGGAAATTTCGTTCTAGTGGTTAAGGCTGGTGAGACCCTCGTGTTTTCATCCATCGGATATAAGCAGGTTGAGATAAGCATCAACAACCAGGCAGAATTACGCGTGAAAATGTCGTCCATTAGCGAAAATCTAAATGAGGTAGTCGTGGTGAGTTACGGTACCCAAAACCGACGGGCAATTACTGGAGCGGTGAGTCAGTTAAACGCAAGTCAAGTGAAAGATATTCCGGTGGCAAATATCGGGCAGAAACTCCAAGGCAGATTTAGTGGAGTTCAGATCAATCAGAATTCTGGAGCCCCTGGGGCAAATATGTCTTTTCGTATCCGAGGAGCGGCGTCCATTAATGCTGGAAATAATCCATTAATTGTGATTGACGGTTTTCCTTCCATGAGTGGACTCGAAGCGATAAGTCCAAATGAAATTGAAACTATTTCCGTGCTGAAAGATGCGTCTGCAGCATCGCTTTACGGCTCACGCGCTTCCAATGGGGTAATTCTTGTTACAACTAAACAGGGGAAACGCACTAAAAGTGTTGATTTCTCTGCCTTTGGAGGAGTTATGGTTGTACCTAAAAAAGGTAGACCTGATTTGATGAACGCGCATCAGTTTGCCCAATTCAAAAAAGAATATTATGAAGATGCTGCGCGTTATGAGGGTTACACAGGAGGCATACCCGAAGTTTATCAAAATCCAGAACAATATGGCCCCAAGGATGGCACGGATTGGTATGATGTACTATTACGGAATGCATATATACAGGATTATAATTTAACGTTATCTGCTGGGGGTGAAGATTTGAAATCACTCACTACGTTGAGCTATAATAAACAAGAAGGTGTTGTATTGAACACCTTTGCGAACAGACTCAACGGTCGTACCAATAATGTGTATAATGCGACAGAAAATTTAACCATCGGATTAAATTTGGCAGGTACTTTTCGTCGAAGTCAGGTAACTCCTGGTTTGGATAATGGTAGGAATATTATCCAGCAAGCGTTCTTAATGGATCCGACTTTAGCATATAAAAACCCCGATGGAACTTATCCGGTTGCTTTTTCACAGCCCGGTATGTTTCCTAATCCCAACTTCTACCGTGTTTTAACCGAACGGATAAATCCGGTGGAGCAAACAACGCTACTTGCAAATGCTTTTGCCTCTTATAAGATATTGCCAGCCTTGGAATATAAATTGAGTGTCAATGGCAATATAGAAAACGCTGTTAATAGGTCGTTTACACCCTCTACGGCTCAGGGTGGGTTAGGAGGTGCCCCACCACAGCCGCCATCAGGAAATTACAATACTACTAAATTCCATACCTGGTTGGTGGAGAATACGTTGAGCTATCGAGTAAGCTTCTCTGATAAACATAATATCGATGCCTTTGTTGGTTACACTTTTCAGAAATTCGGGTCAGAAAATAGTACGATTCAAGCATCGGAATTTCCCGACGACAATGTACAGTGGATCAACGCCGCTACGACAAGGATCGGTAATGTTGGTCATACCGAATCTTCTCTTTTGTCTTATATCGGAAGACTGAATTACGATTTTGATAACAAATATCTTTTTTCGGTCGCATTTAGACGGGACGGTTCTTCACGTTTTGGTTCAAATAAAAAATACGGAAATTTTCCTTCCGTATCGGTAGGTTGGCTTGTTTCAGAAGAAAATTTTATGCAAAATGTGTCTCCAATCAGCTTGTTGAAGTTAAGAGCCAGTTATGGGAAAGTAGGTAATAATAACATTGGAGATTATACCTATCTGGCTTCTGTTATTTCAGATAATTACGTGTTCGGCAACCAAGTAACACCTGGGAAAATGCTAAATGGAATAGGCAATGCATTTCTAACTTGGGAAACGACTGAAAGCTATGATTTAGGTATGGAATTAGGTTTTTTCGAAGGACGATTGGCCTTGACATATGACTATTATTGGAAAAAAACGGACGGACTCCTCTATGCAATTGATATACCTGTTCAGTCGGGCTTCAATAACATAACCTCCAACATTGGACGCTTTGATTTCTGGGGACATGAATTTGCTATTGAATCAATAAATATGACCGGTCCTTTCAAATGGACGACTAACCTAAATATTTCATTTGATCGAAACAAAGTAATAAAGCTGGGTACGAACGACGCACCGATAGGCGGTTATGCCTTGTATTGGGATGACAATCGTACAGCAGTTGGCCATCCTATCGGTTTATTCTATGGTTACATAAACACGGGCGTATATATGACACAGGAAGAGTTCGATAGCCAACCACACGGTGCTTCTGATATGGTAGGTACAGCTCGGTTTGCAGACGTTAGCGGCCCGAACGGAGCCCCGGATGGTATCATTGACGAACATGATCGGACGTTTATCGGTAATCCAAACCCTGATTTTACTTATGGAATTACCAATACGATGAGCTATAAGGATTTTGATCTGAGTGTAGTAATGGCTGGCTCGGTAGGAAATGATATTGCCGATGATTCCTTTCAATCAACTGAGAATCTGGACGGTGTTTTTAATGTCCGGAAGGATGTTGCTAATAGGTGGAGATCACCAGAAAATCCAGGTGATGGCATCTATCCCAGAACGAGAACCGGCACCACGGCCAGTTTCCGGAACTTTACTTCGCGGCAGGTATTCAGTGGCACCTATCTTGCCATTAAAAATATAACCCTAGGTTATAATTTAGCAGTGAATGCAAAGAGCGGGATCAAGCGTGTTCGTCTGTACCTGAGCACACAAAACCCATTTATTTTTAGTAGGTATCCAGGTATGAACCCAGAAGCCGGCATATCAGGTCTCAATGGCTTAAATCAAGGTCGCGATTTTACTGCTTATCCCATAGCCAAAACATATACGGTGGGAGTAAATATAGGCTTGTAACTTAAAATATAAAAAATCATGAAGACGAAAATGATATTTTTTTGGCTTGTTATATTTGCTATGACTTCTTGCAAAGATAGCCAATTGGATCTGACACCGCAGACAAGCGTCAGTTCGGTAACCTTTTTTAAAAATGAAGCTGAATTTCAGCAAGCAGTTGTTTCGGCTTATAGTAATCTCAGAACGATTGCATATACGGGTATATATATGGATGAAATGCGTTCTGATAATACGTTCTTCACCTATTACTCATCAGATAGGGGAACAGAAACGAGTGTGGAGGCCATGGCCACCTTCCTCGATAATAGTTTGTCAAGTGCAGAACCAAACAATCCAGGTAATAGATATGGTAACGATTACGCTGGTATAGCCAAGGCAAATACAGTACTTAGTCGATTGGAAACAAGTCCTATTGAGCTTTCTTCAGAGGTGTACGATGATCTTTCCGGGCAGGCGCTTTTCCTGCGTGCATTTTACTATTTCGATTTGGTAACCCATTATGGAGGGGTACCAATACATGTTGTGGAAATTACTGCTGAACAGGATGCTTTCTTACCCAGAAATACTATTGAAGAAGTTTATAATCAGATTATTGAAGATCTAAATAAGGCAATTCCCAAACTTCAAATAGCGAGTACTTTTCCACAGAGCGGTCGGGCCACCCAAGGTGCTGCAAAAATGTTATTGGCGTATGCTTATATGTCTAAACCAAGCCCCGACTATGCCAAAGCAGAAATGGAATTGCTGGATATAACTCGGATGAATTACGAACTTTTAACAAATTATGAGGATATCTTTGACATAAACAATAAAAATAACAGAGAATCTATTTTTGAAGTTCAGTTTAAAGCAGGAAATGATGGTCAGCAGAGTGATTTTATCTGGCGATTTATTCCCAAAACGACGAATAGTGAAGCGATTTTGGGCTTACAAGGAACAAATGCTCGTGGAGGACTTTCAAGTGGTGGGTGGAACGTGCCTACGCAAGAGATGGTAAATTCATACGAATCCAATGATAAAAGGTTGGCTGCTTCTATAGGCGTCGCTGTAGGTACACAGGTGGGGGAGGCTTTAACGATTAACTCCGTGGAAAGTCCAGTTAACTTTGCAGCTCCGCAGGGGAAAGTATTCCGGTATTTTATACGAAAGTATCTTCATCCTCCTTATCAAGTGGAATGGAATACGGGTGATAACTGGCCGATTTATCGTTATGCGGGCGCCTTACTATTACTGGCGGAATGTTTGGTGAAGCAAAATAAACCCATGGACGCTTTACCCTATCTCAATCAGGTTCGCCGCCGAGCGGGTTTAACAGATTTATCGGAGGCGACGGAACTAGCCGTGGCGAATGAAATGCGACATGAGCTTGCCTTTGAAAACCATCGATGGACTGATCTGATCCGCAATGGAAAAGCAATTGAAGCGCTCACCCAAAAAGGACAGCGCTTAAAAGCGATGAATGGATGGCTTTTGCCTGGTTCATTCGATGTGACGGAAAATAGATTGATTTACGCTATCCCTTCACGTGAAATATTGATCAATACGAATTTAGTGCAAAATCCAGGGTATTAAGTATGAAGAATTTTTTAAGAATCCCTTTTTATTATTTCTTGGTGATCTATTCCATCTCCTGCTGTGTTGCACAAACGGAGCAATGGGATGCCCTGTGGATAGGGATTCCACATACACAAAAGGACACCAATATATGGACCGCTTTTCGGAAAGATATAGATATCAAATATTTGCCGAAAGTGGTTCGGACCAAAATTGCTACGGACTCCAAGTATTGGTTATGGGTCAACGAAAAATTAGTAGTGTTTGAAGGGCAACTGAAAAGAGGACCAAATCCACAGGACACCTATTATGATGAGTTAGATTTAGCACCTTATCTTTCTGTTGGTCAAAACACGATTGCCGTTTTAACCTGGTATTGGGGACGGGACGGCTATGATCACAAAAGTAGCGGAAAATCTGCATTGCTTTTCGAGGCTGATTTAGGTGACAATCGTATTTTATCTGACAGTACATGGAGCGTAATTAGACACCCTGCATACGGCAATACAGCTCCCCCCTTACCCAATTATCGCTTGCCTGAGTTTAATATTCTTTTCGATGCACGAAAGGATGTTTTTCGATGGCAAGCAACAGACTTTAACGATCGTTCTTGGGCTAAGGCCATTGCTTACGGGAAACCACCGATAGGCCCCTGGCATCATCTCGCTGTAAGGCCTATTCCGTTCTGGAAAGATGAGGGCCTACATCGCTATGTTAATTTAAAGGCTATTCCAAAACAGCGTACCGGAGAACTGATCATTGCCAAGTTGCCTAAAAATATTACCATTACACCCTATCTGAAGATAGAGGCTACAGAAGGACAGAAAATCGATATCAGAACAGACAACTACAAAGGGGGGAGTGAATTTAACGTGCGAACAGAGTACATTACCAAAGCCGGTATTCAGGAGTTTGAGACTTACGGGTATATGAATGGACATGAAGTCCATTATCGAATACCCAAGGGAATAAAAATTATCGATCTGCAGTATCGAGAAACTCGTTTTGATACCGAAAAGATTGGTTTATTCAAGGCTGATGATGAATTTTACAATAGGCTTTGGGAAAAATCATATACTACATTGAACGTAAACTTACGCGATGCCATTCAGGATCCCGACAGAGAGCGTGCACAATGGTGGGGTGATGCAGTGATACTGATGGGTGAAATGCTATATGCATGCGATAGCAACAGTAAGAAAATGATGCAAAAGGCAATCCGGAATCTCATCGACTGGCAAAAACCGAACGGGGTTTTATATTCGCCTGTTCCAGCAGGTAGTTGGAATGGGGAACTACCTGCTCAGATGCTTGCAGCCGTAGGTAAATATGGTATTTGGAACTATTACCTGTACACAGGAGATAACAAGATCATTCATTATGTATATCCCGCAATAAGAAGATACTTGTTGTTATGGCGACTAGGTAAGAATGGTTTGGTAATTCACCGAGAGGGAGACTGGGATTGGATGGATTGGGGGGAGGATATAGATGCACCACTGATAGAAAACGCTTGGTATTATATGGCACTTGAAGCCGCTATTAACATGGCAGAATTGACCGGACACCAATCAGATATCCCTGAATACCGAAAACGATTAAATCTTATTAACGAGAATTATAATGAGAAATTCTGGAATGGGAAAGCATACAGAAGTCCATCCAATAAAGGAGCCACAGACGATAGAGGGAATGGTTTAGCCGTTGTGGCAGGGATAGCCGACGTCAGCAAATATGGAGCCATCAAGAAAGTCCTTCAAAACGAATACCATGCAAGTCCTTACATGGAAAAGTATATATTGGAATCGCTCTTTATTATGCACGATGCATCGGCTGCATTGGAGCGAATGAAGTTACGTTATGCTAAAATGGTGGATAGCCCGCTTACTACCCTTTGGGAAGGTTGGGGTATTGGTGCAGAAGGTTACGGTGGCGGATCTTACAATCACGGATGGTCAGGAGGACCATTGACATTAATGGCCCAATATGTGGCCGGTATACAACCACAAAAACCAGGATATGAAATGTTGAAAATTGTGCCACAACCTGGGGATCTAAAAAATATCAAATGCGTTGCCCCGACAACAAAAGGAAATGTGGTTGTGGAGTTGATTCGCAAAGAGCAAAGGTTAATTTTAGATGTTACTATTTCTAACACTGTAAACACGTTGATTGGCATACCGAAAATAGATCCAAAATTTTCGAATATTATCGTTAACAAAAAGTCGTACTTTAAAGGTCGAAACGATGTCTCCATGCAAAATGGACCAACTTTCGTAAAAGAGGATGCCGATTATTTTTATTTTCATGTCGTAGGTGGGAAATGGGTCTTTGAACTATTTTGAAAATTGAAACTCCTAATTATTAGCAAAGAGGGGTTAACACGCTTACAGGTTCCAGATCTCTGATGTAACCTTTAACTTTTGGGTAATATTTGAATAGGTGCTATGAAAGAATAATTGAGTAATATACTTAATTAGATTTCATCCTATTCCTATTCATTACGTAAAGCATCAATTGGGTTGGTTTTTGCCGTTCTAACAGTTTGAAAACTAACCGTGATCAAGGTGATTAAAAACACTGCTACAGCGGTCAGCACAAATAACCATGGTGAAATTGCTAGTCGATAATCATAATGATCAAGCCATTGTTGCACTAAAAAAGTAGATAGCGGAATGGCCAATGCAAAAGAGATGAAAACGAGTTTTGTAAAATCCGCTGACAATAATACCCATAAATTTGTAACCGTAGCACCTAAAACTTTCCGTACGCCAATTTCTTTAGTGCGCTGCTCGGTCATAAAAACTGCTAAACCGAAAATACCCATACAGCTGATTAATAACGCGAAGCCTGCAAAACATGATGCAATACGGCCAACACGTTCTTCCATGGCAAATTTCCTTGCATAATCGTCGTCCACAAAACTGTAATCGAAAGGCACGGAAGGCACGTACTTCTTATAAATGCGGGCAATGGTGGTTATCGCACTGGAAGGTTTTATTTTTGGATTCAATCGAATCGTGGTGGCCGCGCGCATATTGTTTGATAATATGTATACTGCGGGCATAATTTTCTGATAAGGTGAGCTTGTCACAATATTTTTTATAACACCCACCACGGTATACGGTATATCATCAAATCTGACAGTTTCATTTATTGGATTACTCAGCTGCATGTAGCGAGCGGCCGCTTCATTTAAAATCATCGCTGAAGAGTCGGTTCCGTAACCAGGTGAAAAATCACGGCCCGCTACTAATTGCCACCCTACGGTTGTACCGAAATCCTGGGTTATCCATGAAACGTTGAAATCAGGATCAATACCGGGATCTTTTCCTTTCCAATCAAAACCTATCAACGTTGCTCGGAAGTCGGTCATTGAGTTTGAGGCTTCTGCGACATGGATCGCTGCCCCCGAATTAAGCAATTCGTGACTGATTAACTCATATTTTTTGTATAAATCGTCCGTTTTCATTTCAACAGTTATTAATCCATTTGCATCATAACCAATCGGCCTATTTTTAGCATACTGAACCTGTTGATACACAACCAGCGTACCCACAATTAAGGCAAAAGATATCGTAAATTGCATAACCACCAATACTTTTCGCTGCCGATTTGCACCATTTGCAGAATCAAAAGTACCTTTTAAGGATTTTATCGGATTAAAGGAGGATAAATATAGTGCTGGGTAACTCCCCGCAAGTATACCGGTAAGTAATACAAATAAAATGCTGGTTAGCCAAAATGTTCCGCTGGTATATGGAATAGAAATATTTTTACCCGTTAACTGATTGAACCAAGGAAAACAACAGTAAACTAGAAGAATTGCCAACAATGAAGCGATAAAAGTAGTTAAAATTGATTCCACAAAGAAAAACCAGGTCAATTGCCTATAAGTTGATCCGATGGTCTTTCTAATACCGACTTCTTTGGCTCGCTTTTGTGCTCGGGCCGTGCTTAAATTCATAAAATTAATACAGGCCAATAATAATATAAAGACACAAATGATCAAAAATAGGCGAACATATAAGATGTTTCCCCCTGTATTCTTACCTTCTTTGAATTCATCATAAAGATGCCATTTATCCATAGGGTGTATAAAAACCCGTGGCTTGTCATTCCTGTCCGGCTTCCCTTTTAGTAACCCTTCTATGCGGTGATTTACAGCGGTTAATGAACGTTCTTTTTTTAATTTAGCATAAAGTCGAAAGGAGTTATTGTTCCACTGTTCACTAGCCTGTTGAACCCATGATTGATGTTTTTGTAGGTAAGACCAAGGTTGGATAAAATCGAGCCCGGCAAAAGAGGTATTGGATTCGAAATCAGCGAAGACACCGATTACCTTGACAACCGCATTATTATCCAGTGTAACTAGTTGATTAATTGGGTTGTCGCTGCCAAATAAGCTTTTGGATGCGCGTTCTCCAATGAGTACCGCATTTATATTGTCAAAGCCTTTATCGGTTCCTTCTATAATATTCGGCGATAAAATATTAAGAATTCCAGGTTCGGCATAATAACCTTTTAAACTGATTGGTTCTTGGCGATAAGAAAAAATATGATCTCCTGGTTTTGCCAGTGCAACTGATTCGAAATCATCCATATATTTCTCTCTTAGTTCGTTTGCTGCGGGAACAGGCATTACATTTTCTGTAAGTGTGGTGCCATAGGCTTTACTCTCCCAATGATGCATCACCTGCACTACCCGATCATAATCTATAATGGTTTTGTTAAAAGTCAACTCATCTTTTACCCAAAGACCAATTAAAATGGCAGTAGCCATTCCGATGGAAAAACCAAGCAGATTGATTACTGTATAGGTTTTATTTCTAAAGAGATTTCTCCAAGCAATAGTCAAGAAGTTACGTATCATAGCCTGCTGTTTGACGTACATGCTTGTCAGACAACAAAAATGCCATAATAATAATGGAGCTTAATGAAGATTCAGCTCATTCTATGGAAATATTTCCTGTACGATTTCGTACAAAAAGTGTTCGTAAACGTACACCGCAATAGATTTGGGTAAACCCCTGTTTTCAGGTATATCAATGGACGTCAAGTTTTTTAACTTTGCCGCTTATTAATAACTTGACATCTAATTTAGTTTCATCATGATCAAACGAATTAAATACTATATGTTGATCGTTCTATGTTTTGCGATCCTGTCCTGTCAATCTACGAGTCCTGAGCATTTTTTTGATCAGGTTGTCTTGAATACAAATTACATCGTTGATTTTGCTCCTGAAAGATTTGGAAAAGAATTAGAGGCTCAGACCATTGAGTACCCCGATATACCGGCCAGCAAGAAGAAAGGCGATGAAGCACAGAATGTTGTTCAAAACAAAGTTATAGCTATCGAAAGGGCATTAGAAAATATCAAGGCACTTAGGGCTGGAGATGATGAAATGAAAATGCTGAAAGAAAACTCAATTGAACTCTTTGAAACTGTTCTACCTGTTTATAAAAAAGAATACATGGAGTACGCGCGCCTTTGTGATTCCAAAGAACCATCCTCCCAAAAGGAAGCCATATTACATGCCATTGACTCGATCTATCTACCCAAGGTGGCCGAATTAATGGAAAATGTATATCAAAAAGGGAAGAACTATGCCGATAAACACCACATTGACGTTAAGTGGGGTCGTTAAATGATGGAAGAAATAAAATTAAATCGCAATAGCCAAAAATCGAAGCATATACTTATTTTTCATTTAGTTATCTTATTGGTTACTACCGAAAGTATATTTCTTAATTCTTCCGTTTCTTCCAGTGTAAGCGGTTTCAATGGACTTCTTAATGGGTTTATTGATTGACGAAGTTGTTGCGCATTTGAAATTAGGCAAAAGAATAAAGGCTATTTACGTTACCCCACACAGACAATATCCGACAACTGTAACATTGAGTTTAAGAAGGAGATTGGATCTAATACGTCTTTCTAATGAATATGGTTTTGTAATTATAGAAGATGATTATGACAATGAATTTCATTTCGGTTATCGTCCTGTATTGCCTTTGTCAAGTTTTAGTGAACTCAAAACATATGTTTATATTGGTACAATGAGCAAGGTTGTTGCACCTGCTTTACGTATTGGATATTTGGTAAGCAACGACAGCTCTTTAATAAGAAAAGTAGGTGGTTTGCGGAAAATTATTGATGTCCAAGGTGATAGTATTATGGAACAGGTCATACTACAACTTATCAAAGAGGGAACGATAAAACGACACATTAAGAAGGCTACAAATCACTACAAAGCAAAAAGAGATTTTACAGCGTCCTTGTTGAAAAATCATCTAAAAGGCAAAGCAACTTTTACTATTCCTGACGGTGGTTTAGCTTTTTGGATTGTTCCTACTAAAAAAATAGATTGGTCACAGCTTTTTTTGAAACTACAAGGCAAAGGCATTAAGATGATCACCCCTGATAGTAATAGCTTTGATAAAAACATAAATGGCCTAAGATTGGGCTACGGCTCGCTAACGGAAAAAGAATTAGAAGAAACCATACTTGCGTTGGCTAAAGCGCTCTGATTGACACCTTTTATTAAATACTTTTTGTATTGTTCGGAAGGCAATTTATATTGCACACTTCCACAATTTCGTGCTTAAGGGCAAGACACGATGAAACACTTGTGAAAGAAAGTGAATTTACGTAAGTTTGGTAATTATATGCCTCGCTATTCTTGTTGTTTTCTAAAAAAATAAGGGTCAACGCTCTTTTAGTTGTCTTGTTCATAAAAGGAAAAATATTTGCGATGCTACCATTTTTACATACAGATACAAAAGAAAGAAAAATCAAACCGTTTTGAACGCACGTTAAAGAATGGTTGATGATCATATCAACTGATAAAGAAACCTATTGCTCAGATGAAGTATTAAAACAGAGAACCGTGCACACGTCCGCTATACATTATAATGACCTGGCGCTTATTCTTACCTGGCCCGACGCAACCATCCGAGGTGACGAAAAATGGATGATGTTTTTCAAAAAAATAGGCCTTGTAAAAAACCTTAATTTCAAGGTCGGACATACGGGCATTGTTATAGTAAAACGGGAAACGGGCGAAATGCATTTCTATGATTTTGGACGTTACATTACATCTAGAGGCTATGGCCGGGCTCGTTCTAAGTTATCCGATCCCCGACTGGAAATAAAACTGACAGCAAAATTTGAGGGGCAATGTATTGCCAATCTGGAAGAGATCGTTACGCAATTTGAAAAACAGAAAGCCGCTATGTATGGAGAAGGTACCCTTTATTTCTCTGTTGCATCCGATATTAATTTTGAATTGGCAAAGGCGTACGGAGATGCATGTGTGCATCAAGGTACCTTTCCATACGGAGCGGTGGCTCCTAATAATAATAATTGTTCCCGTTTTATCTGTCGTATGTTGATGCGTTCTTCGAGAAAATATTGCTGGTATCACAGTATCAATTTACCGGAAACTATCAAAGCAAGTCCAATTAGCAATGTGGTGAATGCCGTAGCTGATCGCATGGTTTATTCATATACGCCCGAACAGGGCATGCAACATTTTAAGATGAGTCGTTGGCAATCATTTTGTTTCTTGCTAAAAAAACTGGGTGACAATATAAGAGCTGAAAAGGCCCATTTATTGCCTGATGACCGAATTATTGGTTGCATGACTCACTCTTCAAAACCTATTTCGATTCCTGAGCATGCTCAATATCTAGGCGGGGTGGGGGATGGTGCATGGTTCGTTGTGCAAGCAGTAGATGCTAAAAAAGTCATTGTCGAACGTTATACTTCAAAAGGGGATTTAGAATATATGATTCTCGGAGAACCGACGGAAGAAATAGATATTTTAGCATCGTTTGAAATAACTTATGACAGCCACTTACTATTTACACATATCAGACAGGGGGGGAGAAAGATACGGATAAATCATACACAATGCCTTATGACCTGTTCCATTTAATGGTTGGGTAAAACGGGATTTTATCTTTTCAAAAAGTTATAGTCATATTAAACAACAATTATTTGACGTGTTGTCGAATTTTGCGTTTGAAAAGATAAATTCTAAAAAGCAGATTGTCATATAACAGGGCCAGTATCAATACTGCCGACGCGATGAGCGTTGTTTTCATAATCAGCAACTGGTACATAAAACCGCCAAGTGTTGATCCGAGAAAAAAGAAGAAAATTATAGCAATACGTAACTTAATACTTCTGCCCAATTTTTTTCGATCGTCATGTCTTCTGAAAAAAAACAGTTGAGAAAGCTCAATCCCCATATCTGTAAAGAGCCCGGTTAAATGTGTTGTTCTTACTACTGATTGAGATACTGTGGTGACGAGCGCGTTCTGGAGACCCATAGAAAATAACATTAAAAAAGCGAGGTATTGTTTTGGAAGGCCCTCCTCTAAATAGGTATCACCAAGGAAACCGAGGAAGAGTAACAAAGTAATCTCTACAAGCATGGAAACGGTATGATCAACTGAAGGCCTTATTCGGTTCATAGCTTGTGTAACAAAGCCACAAAAGAAAGCGCCGAGTAAAAAGAAAACTATATAAAACAGAAAGATCGCAGCCGTTCCATAATTCTTTTGTAAGGTTTGTTCGGCAAAAAAAGCAAAGTGGCCCGTAACATTCGTGGTCAGTGTTGACACAGACAACAGCCCAATAATATTGACATTGCCGGCGACAAAAGATAACATGGAAGCTAAACGCATATTGTGTTTAAAAGTGCGCGTCTTCCCCTTATGCCTGAACATAACCTGTGTTTTTACTTGTTTTTACGAGTACAAATATAATCTATAGACCTATAGCATATAAGATACTATCTGTAATTTGTTCGCTCAATAAGTGCGTGAATATCTTTTATCCATATTTTTCGACCGTGTGTTTGAAGAACATCAGCCGATTTAAATTCCTTTAGCAAGCGAATAACATTTTCCTTGGCTACACCGGCTATATTGGCCAAATCTGTTCTGGAAATATTGATAACAGATTCATTATGTGGACCTTGAGGCTTATATTTTTCCCGCAGAATGATCAAGGCGATAGCTAACCGTTCGGAGGCCGAGCGATGAGCCAATACGGAAATGGAGTTGGTTAACACTGAAAATTCACGACTCATGGCCTTAAGTAGAAGCCTTGCAAAAAGAGGTGAACGTTGTAACGTATCCATAAAATCTTCCTTGGGAATAAAATCGAGTACAGCATTTTCCAAGGCTGCTGCCGAATCCGGATAACGGTCATTCGAGAGCACGGCATGGTATCCGATTAATTCCCCTTCGCCAGCGATATAAATAACCTGTTCCTTACCACTCACATCAACTTTATATTTTTTTACTTTGCCAATTCTAATAATAAAAACACCGGAAGGCACTGCTCTCTCCCTAAAGATGATATCGCCCTTTTCATAGCGCTGCGTACTTCGATTTTTGCTTAAATGAAGAAAATCAGCTTCCGAGAGCCGATCAAGAGCGGCCTTCGTATCAAAATTCCATCGATCAATCGGAAATATGCCAGTCAAACCCATACATACAAACATATATAAAATACATTGAATAAATAAAGATAGTCATTATAGACCCGTAACTTCTTTTTTTGATCATATGACCAGCAGAATATTACCATTACCGCATAGTTAAAAACTGATTTTTATCAGTTTTTAACATAATATAATTCCATTTGTTCCCTTTCACTTTCAGGTTATCTTTGAAGTCTTATAGAAGGGGTTAATAAATAATCAAATCCGTATATAGCGATATCATGCAACAGCATAAAAGTAAAGAGGATTACTCTTTTTGGACAAAATATAAAAAGTTTGCAGTCAATGAAATACTATTGTATGTTATTATGATAATTGGTATTTTACTAGGTATTCTCATTTTTATTTGAACTTCTTTTCACAGGTAAAAAAATCAGTTTAACGAAAAGCAGCGCTCAATTGTTATGTCCACATCACTTCTATCAGTCGATTATTTCTCAAACGATCAGGCATTTGATAGTCTTTTTCCTCAAAAAGTACAGGATTTATCAGCACTTCACTGGACACCCTTAGAAGTGGCAACAAAAGCTTCTGCTTTTCTGGCTTCTGGGCGAGAAACAAAAGTTCTTGATATCGGCAGTGGTGTTGGTAAATTTTGTTTAGTCGGAGCAAAAACTACACCACACGCGCAATTTTATGGAATAGAGCAACGAGCGGATCTAGTTGAGCAGGCCTTAGTGGCAAAGCGAAAACTGCACATCAACAATACCCATTTTTTACACGGAAATATTATGGATCATGATCTCAAACGTTACGACAGTTTCTATTTTTATAACGCATTCGGTGAAAACCTGAGAAAAAATGCCAGCATTGACAACCATGTTCCCCTTTCTATATCACGCTATCTCCAATACACGATTTATTTAAGGGATGTGTTGATAAACAAACCAATAGGAACTAGGTTAGTAACATTTCACGCATTAAAAGTTGTTGTGCCAACGAATTATAAAATCGTTTCTTCTTATTTAGAAGATACATTAATGATGTGGGTTAAAAGCGACTAATGATAAATAAAAGAATAATATAACAATGAATTATGTGTATATTAATTAAATACACCTAATACCCACCTCACATCAAAAGCATCGATCATTTCAACAAGTTTTTGGTCATCATCATTTTCGATAGATCGATCTTCTGTATTAGCTAATAGTTTTTTAATAAGCTCCTTTCTAGCATAAATACTTTTACAATGCAGAAAAATAGACATATAATTTCCGAGCATTCTTCCTTCGTTATGTACGAGGTCCGAGCCATAAATAATTATATTATCCGAAATGAGCGAACCAATAATGACAGGCATTTCTTTACATCCCAATATTTCTTTTTCAAAAGTTTCAAATTGCAATGTACCGCCAAAGCAGTTTTGGTAAAATGTGAGTGCTTTCCTACAATTACCGGAAAACGTTATAAAAATGGCATTCACTAATTTGTCACTAGCAAATGCCCGAAATAGCTTTTCCGGGCTTGTCTTGATTACGTTATGTAATGGAACCTTATTATTTGCCATTTTTCGTCTTTGCCCTTTCCTCATTCTCCTTTTTTCTAAACATCACGATTTTTTTTATTAATGTTTCGGGCAGCGGTTGATCTGTTGGAATTTGGATAGCCGCTTTACTGGTTTTATACCCCTTTAAATCAGTCTTGAAATGCTCCCAAAAGGCCTCACTGTAAGGATTTGACAACGTGATATGTTTAGGAAAGGTGCAGTAGTATATTAGATAACCTTTATATTTAAAGCAAGGTATCTGATAACTAATACGTTCTTCAACCCCGGGTACTGCTTCATGAATGATGTTTCGGATGGTTTGCATCCGGACCAAGGATTCCCCGCTAAACGCTTGGTGATATTGATCTATGCTTTGATAATCGGTCTTCGCCATTAGTTCGGATTTTATTGTTATACACGTAGGAGACTACAAGAATCCCCAGTACCACAAGCGGCATTAGCATGAAGCCAATGTTTTTATCTACACTGGCGTGACTAACGAATGCAAAGATCAGATTAAATGTGAGTCCCGCATATGCCCATTCCTTTAGTCTACCCGGTGTCTTCGGATAAGAAATAGCTAATACCCCGAGTGTTTTACAGATGATAAGCGTATAGGCAAAATAATCAGGATAGCCTAAAGGTTTTGTCCCCGCATTCACATACTGTGGTGCAAATAGTATGGTACTTAGTGGCATTACCCCCTCCCAAAGTATAATAATGGTAGTTGCCACCCAGAAGATTATTTTGTTCTTTTTCACGTTACGAATAATAAAGGTTTATGAATTAGTTGATTCAACGTACTTTACGAAATTATTCAAGATGGCTTGCCATCCTTGTTTTTGAAATTCAGGATCGTTTTCCGTTTCCGCATCAAAGGTGGTTTCTATATTGGTTTTGCCATTTTGCTCAGTAAATAGCGTGGTAGCTTTCCTTCCATCTCCCATGGTGTATGCAATTTCTTTATGAAGCGCTACCGTGTCATAAACACCTTCAAAGTCAAAACCAAAACTGCCATCTTTAGCTTCCATTCTATTCTTAAATTTACCGCCCACGCGTAGATCATTTTCGCTACTTGGGCTATGCCAACTCGGATCGGGCGTATTCCATTGCATGATATCGCTTGGTGTGTTCCAAACTTTCCAGACTTTTGCTACGGGAGCATTTACTGTTGCTTCTACCGTAATTCTTGTTGCTTGTGCCATCGTTTTTTATTTATTAAATTCTACAATTCAAAATTACAATCGTGTGAAAAATTATGGCTGTTGTGAAAATGACAACTTTGGGGGTAAATTGTGACAAACTATTTTTTATCTTGCAGCTTAAACCCATTGTTGATATGCATATCTCTGTTTTTGTGCCTGAATATGGTGTAATTGAGGCAGTTACACCGCCCTTCAGAACCTTTCATACCGCTAATGAATTTTTAGCCACATTTGGTAAGAAGCCTGTCTTCAAGGTTGAGTATGTGGGCTTAAAGGAATATGTACCCGCTAATAATGGCGAATACATGGTAAAAACTGATAGATTACTTAAAGATCTAATTGAAACCGACCTACTGATCATACCACCTGCATTCGGCGATGTAGCCAAAGGAATCGAGGCCAATGCAGAAGCAATTCCTTATTTTAAACAGTTGCACGCAAAAGGTTCAAGTATTGCCAGTTTATGCATTGGTGCTTTTCTTTTAGCAGAAACAGGTTTACTTAACGGCAAAAAATGCTCAACCCATTGGGCCTATATTAATGAGTTTAAAGAACGATATCCAGACGTGGAGGTAGAAGACGGCGCTATAATAACTGAGCATGATAATATATACAGCAGCGGAGGGGCAAGCAGTTTATGGAATTTGATATTATACCTAGTTGAAAAGTTTGCTGATCGCGAAACAGCCATCATGATTTCAAAATATTTTGCGTTAGATATCGGACGGGATAGCCAATCGCAATTTGCGATATTCCAGGGCCAAAGAAATCACGGTGATGATGATATTAAAAAAGTGCAGGACTACATCGAAAAACATTATCATAACAAAATAATGATAGAAACCTTGGCTGGGCTGATTAATGTAGGTCGTAGAACTTTTGAACGAAAATTTAAAGAAGCTACCAATAATACACCGGTAGAGTATATCCAACGCGTAAGGATAGAAGCGGCTAAAAAGTTCTTTGAAGCATCAAGAAAAAATGTAACGGAAACCATGTTCGATGTAGGTTATACAGATACCAAAGCGTTTAGAGATATATTTAAGAAAATTACAGGGCTTACCCCGATCGAGTATAGGAACAAGTTTGCAAGAGTAGCAAATGAGGTATGATCAAGATTTCAGTTGTTGTCCTAAGTGCAGGGTTCTGTTTGATGATTGATGAACCCCATTTTATTAACGTATCTTAAATCAGAACTAACAAGATAGTTTTTCTTCGATTTTCTAAACCAAGTAACCCGAGGAACTTTGCTCCACCTCAGGCTACTTGGCTTAACGAATTAGCCATTGCAGATTTACCCCTTTCTCAAAGGCAGGTCACCTGTCTGGTAAAATGCAAGGGGATGGCCATCAGGATCCGAAAAATCGGCACTCCAACCACCGGGGGCTTCAGTTACCGGTGTAACCATTTCAACACCTTCTCTAGCTAACTTTTCCATTACCGATTCAATGTATCCTTCTTCAAGCTCGAATACCACGATAGGTGAGCGACCGATTTCCTCCCTACCTTCAAAAAAAAGTAATTCGACACCGCTGCTTATTTTTGCTATTAGCCAATCCGGCTCATTGTCTCCAGACTGACGTTCTATTTCGATGCCCAAAATTTCTCGATAAAAACGCTCTGTGCGATTAATGTCGCCTACATTAAAAAGAACTGCGATGCCTTTTTTTAATTTTACTTCCATGTTGATTTTATTAAAATTTTAAAACACTGTTGCGGTTGTTAACCCGATTTATCACGGTCATTGTTGCCGGGAGAGTTCTTTTTGTGAGCAGGAAAAGAAGAAATTATAAATAAATGTCCGTCCGGGTCGTGACTGCCAATAATACGACTAGCCATCCCCTTGTGGTCATTGGTATGCTTGAATGTCTGCAAAAGCGATTGGCGCATCAGCCCGGTAGGCAATGTATGAACCAAGGTGGTCGGATCTTGCAATTTACGCGCTAAAGCGCCATATATTTTCCACTCCCTGCGTAAAGCCGTCAACCGTTGGCGTAAAGCCGTATCTGAAATAGTTAGCAAGTATAAAATTTCCTTTCGATTCAGGCCGCCATTAACCAGTCGCGCAAGTATTCGAAGTGATGGACGGAGTGGAGCAATAAAATCCTCAGGAAGTTGGTATACGTAGGTGGTATCGAAATCCTGATCACTAGCATGAAAGGTTTCCTCCCGCTTCCTACGACGGCCTTCCGTACGGGCAATGAAGGCGGCATGCTTACGTAGGAACCCTCTTCCCCAGGCCATGAAATTAATATCAGAAAAATTTCTTCCAGTTTTGACAGCTTCAAACAGCAGATCTTGTACTAAATCGTCTACCTCTTCCTGTCGACGGCAATATTGTTTCGCAATTCGGTACATTTCTTCAATTGGGGGGTGGGGTTGATCCCGTAGAGGAGCCGTCATATCTTGTCTATTTCAGTTATATAAACGAAAATAACAAACAAAATCGTCTCCACCACCTAAGTCGATTTTTTCTTCTCTAATAATTAAAACCCATTCATTACTAATTGATAACATCCCTATTGTGGAAAGGGAAAAAATCAATAACATAACTGCCTATTTGCTTGATCATTTTAAGGAGCCCCTTTGTATCGAACAAGCTGCACAGCTTGTTCATTTATCTCCTTCCGCCTTTTGTAGGTATTTTAAAAAGATCACACGCCGTACCTTCATCGAAACAGTTGTTGACTATCGTATCGATTATGCAGCCCGCCATTTGCGTAATACCGATATGCCCATTGCCCATATTGCCTTCGATAGTGGTTTTGCTGATATGTCCAATTTTTACAGAGCTTTCAAAAAAAGGAAAAATCTCAGCCCTTTAACTTATCGAAAAATCTTCTTGAAATGAGTTGCAGGTCGGTTTTTGCGCAATTTAATTTTTAGATAATTACGGATCGGCATATCCAAGAAAGTCATGACCAGGTAAGCTAGAACGATTAGTAGCACCGTACCAATGGGAATAATATATTGCATTTCTGTCATTGTTGGTTTCATGCTTTCCACGTAACTCATAAAGATCCAGATGAAGGGATAATGAACCATATAGAGCGGATAAGAAAGGTCCCCCAACGCTTTGCAAAGCCAGTCTGCAGATAAGTTCATTTGGGCACCGGCGCCGAGTGCAATGAGGAAGGGAAAGTAAAAAACCGCAATGAGCGGGTCAACAATCCAATTATATTCCGTAAATGGAATAAAAAACACGGGCATTAACAATAAACTCATACCAATGAATCCTAATCTGCTCTTAATAATCCATCTCGAACGATAGACCAACATACCCGCTAAAAAGGAATAAAAAATCCGAATGCCGCCACCCACAACGTTATCACCTCCGAAACCAATACCGAGATAACCTGACCGATGCGCCTCATAGATAAGCAGCCCTGCGGCAAGAAGAGTCAGTACCCATAGCAGCTTATTACGGATTTTAAAAAGAAAAAGCGCGTAGAAGGTATTCGCTATATATTCCCAGAACAGTGACCAAGTTGGTGGGTTGAGATGGAATAGATTAAAATAACGTTCAGGCACAGCAGGGTAGGGAATCAAAAGACAGGAACTTAGAAACATCAGGATAGTCTCGAAAGCATTGAATTTTAAATGTAAGGTGCTAAAAGGATCAAATACAAAAGCCAATAAACCGATAATTGAGCCGATCAGTACCAGGGGTTGCAAACGTATGAGCCTGAGTTTAAAGAATTGCCACAAACCTATTTCCGCTATTTTTTTATCATAGGCATAAGCAATGACAAAGCCTGACAGGCAGAAAAAGAAGTCAACGGCAAGATAGCTATGGGCGATAAAATTATCGTTATAATCGGGTGTGGCGATTTCCATGAAATGAAACAGAACGACGGAGATTGCGGCAATTCCCCGCAGGCCATCCAGTATCTCGAAATGCTGTTTGGTTTTAAAGAGCTTAATGTCTGTAGTTGTATGCATTTTATTTAATATCGAACGGATGCAAATAAAGATTAAAAATTGAGGGCGGCATAACTGCCTTGTATCATTATTTATTGGATTTGTCTCAAATTCCGGAAGGGTATCCCATAGATTAGGCAAATACAAACCGAGATACGGCAAATTGATCTCACGGGGCATAGACAAATTAAACTTAGGATACAGGAACTTCAGTAAGGTTGTACCCACATTTTTAAGTGTCCGTACGATAAAAACAAGCTTTAAAACTCGTTTAAACGAGTTTTAAAGCTTGTTAAATTGTATAAAACCTATGCAAATAAAATGCCTGATACTTCTATGTCAGCCTTTATTGTACAATAACCATTATTCTACATATCCGGGATTTTGAACTAGCAAAGGATTTTTCCTTATTTCGTCCCGCGAAAGAGGCAGAAAATACAGCTGATTTTTCCATACACGATTTTCTTTACTATTAAATTCCTGTGGGGTATAGCTATAATTGTAAATAGATTCATCATGTTTGTAAATACCTGACAATGTTTTTCCGGGCTTGAATGTTCCATCAATCTTAACGATCGTAACTTTCCGACCAATCGTTTCTTCAGCAATTAACCACCTACGCGCATCAAAAAAACGCTGTTGTTCATAGGCCATTTCTATCCGGCGTTCATGACGATATATTTCTCTTAGGGCATTTTGATCTGTCGCTGTGATAGCAGGCATACCTGCTCTGAACCGAATTTTATTTAACCAGGTTTTTGCCGTTTCCGTTTCACCTAATTCAATGCAGGCTTCCACATAATTAAATACAGCTTCTGTAAATCTAAAATAGGGCCATGGCACAAACTGCCTTGCTTGTGCATCAATAATATTGGGGTCCGGGTCAATAAATTTTTGAATATAATAACCTGTCCACGTTCCATTATGTGCTTCCTTAGGACCCTGTTTTGTGTCTAATCCGGAAAATTTTGTCAACTTATCGCCTACCATTAAGTCATATGCCCCTGTTTGTATTTGGTTAGCCGGATCTAAGGGATTATTTCTTGGTTTCCAGTCCGCACCATCATATAATATGGACGCGTAAAAGCGGGGATCTCTATTTTTATACGGTGCTGCTTTATGGGCGGGATTATTCCAATCAAATTTAGTTCCATCATTCATTTCATAATCATCTACTAGGAGGCCTATAGGTTGGTTACCTCCCCAATTGTTGTAACCATTCGGACCATTGTCTCGGGCATGCGTCGAACTTTGTTCAGTAATAAAATAGCGCGCATAAAGTATATCAGATGCAGCTTCTACATCAATGCCTGCAGCTTTACTACCTCCTCCCATGGCAATACTTTTGTAATTTACGCTACCTTGGCTAGGTGTTACAGGTTCCGTAAGATTTAATTTATAACCGCTTCCGGCATCTAACACGGCCTTAGCAGCAGCTTGTGCCAAACGGTACCGGTCTTGCTGTGAACCACCCATGTAAGCCAACAAGGGCAATTTCTCCGATAGATCATTTAGATCGGTGATTTTAGCAGTAAGTTTTGCCCGATCATGTAAATCACTTGCTGCATAAAGTAGAGTTCGTGCTTTTAGTGCCAAAATAGTAAGGGCATTAATCCGTCCTTTTTCAAGTATTGCGTCTCCTAATCGCTTGTGGGCCTCATCACAATCCTGTATGATTTGATTAACGCATTCCTCATAAGTACCACGCTCTTTTTCGTAAATGATTGGATCTTCCGAGTAGCTATAGCTAGTAGTAATAAGTGGTACTCCACCATAATATCTCAACAGCTGGTGATAGCAATAAGCACGAATAAAAAAGGCTTGCGCCAATAATTTATTTTTTGCTTCTTGATCACTGATACCATTTTTGGTATCATCTACGAGCCTTTCGATTGCAATATTGCTAAACCTGATATAGGTATACATACGTTCCCACCATCTTGATGTACCGCTCCAGCCCTCATTTGCACCATTAATAGCGCCCGTATTTAACAAAAGAAAAGCATCGGTATGGTTCCATAAGGATTCATCAGTCGCTGAAGCCTGCATCTGTTCAGTGAAGCCGGAGTTACTTGCTTCAAAAACGTTGTAAATATCGCTGACAAACTTTTCCGCTAATACGGGGTCCTGCCATATGGTCTCATCTGTGAAAGCATTGCGAGGAGCTACATCTAAAAAATCTGTACTACAGGCTGTTATGAACAACAATAGAACAGTATATATATAAAGAATCCTATTTTTCATTAATGTCTTCATTTCACTTATTTTATTATTTACAACCTAATTAAATACTGCCTTTATTCCAAAACTGATAATTTTGGACTGCGGATAAAATTGACCTGTACTATTATCTGCCTCAGGATCCCATATCTTTATTTTATCAATGGTTAACAGATTAATACCATTGGTATAAAAGCGAAGGGTGCTCAGGCCTATTCTATTTACCAACTCAGTGGGCAAGGTATACCCTAATTCGATATTTTTTAACCTTATATAATTAGTACTGCGGATCCAATAGGTATTATCTGTTGTTGTATAATAAGTGTCTGAACGATTGGTAAGACGCGGATCTGTATCACTGGGATTATCGATCGTCCATCGATGATCATAGTTCCATTCGAGGTAGTTTCCTATTAATCCTGATTCCGTAGGGCCTATTCTGCGCATACCACCCGTAGCACCCTGTATCAATACATTGAAATCAAAGCCCTTGTATTGTCCTCCAAGAATGAGGCCTCCTGTAAAAGTCGGTGTACCATTATGATCCAATCGTACGCGATCGTCGCTTGTAATTTTACCATCGCCATTATAGTCGACATATTTCATGTCCCCGGGCAATAAGGTTCCATTTTTTAATCCAAGAGCAGTATAATCTATAGTATTCGCATCAATAGCAGCTTGATCTTTGAAGACGCCATCATACAGATAAACTAACCACGAATCCGTTACTTTTCCGATTTGTTTTTGATAAGGCAATGTATTGGCTACATCACTAGAATATTGAACATTGTTTTTTGCGTAGCCCCCATTAACTCCTATATTATAGAAAAGATCACCTACTTTATCGGTATAGGTCAATTTAATTTCATAACCTTTATTGATAAGATTACCCAAGTTTGCAATAGGTAAATTACCTGAGATACCCGTGCTAATAGGAACTACACCGGGGTTTTTTGTTAAAACACTTGTACGTTTATTATAAAATAAATCCAGCTCCAACGCTAACTTATGATTCAAAAAAGAGGCATCCAGACCAACATTGCTATTGTTGGCGACTTCCCACGTGAAGTTTGGATTCGGAATGGTACTTTCGTAAATGGTTTGATAGAGTAAGTCACTGAATACACCCTGTCCAGTATTCATTAGCGATAAGTACTTATATTCTTGAAGACTTCCATCATAGTATGCTTCTGCTCCCATCTGCCCCCAAGAACCTCTGAGCTTTAGGTCATTCACGAAAGCAACCTTGTTTTTAAAGAAACCTTCTTCCGATACACGCCAACCAGCTGACACCCCTGGAAAGAAACCAAACCTTTTGTTTGGCGGAAAAATATACGATCCATCTACCCGCCAATTAAATTCCAAAAGATATTTTTCTTGATAATTATAGTTTATTCTACCATAATAGCTCAATCGTGCTCTATCATAGGTGTTTTCGTTACCCAAGGTTTGGCGCACGCGGTCGCCGAAATTCAACTGTTCTACCAATATTGAGGGGAAATCCATTCGAGCTGCATAAAAACCATTATTGGTAACGGTTTCGCGTGTCAATCCAGCTATTGCTGAAATATTATGGCCACCTTTGATTGCCTTGTCATAAGAAAGCAAGGCTGAAACGTTGATGGCCAACTGATCTTCCGTAGCTTCCCGAAGTTGTGCTTTGGGTTCTATTCCCTTTGGTATATAACCCGATAATTTTGGTGTAACACCATCCGCTTCAAAACTCACCTGGTCCCAATCATATAAGGTCCAAGGCGTTTCCCATCTTTTCGATCGCCCCCAATACTTGTCAATTGAAGCGGTCCCCGTTAATTTTAACCCGTCAACACCTGGTATTTTAATATCTATCGACCCCGTATTTTGTAAGTAATCTCGTGTATTTCTATCATATCCTGTAGCCCCGGTGGTAATTACCACTGGATTAGCACCGTTTTCGAGGTCTGGGCCGGGAAGCCCATTAGGCCAAGTGGCAATATTGATAGGCAAACCTCGCACAAGAAATCTAAAAATATCTCCAGCTCCCCTGGTCGGAAAATTACGTGCTTCTTCTCGACCTGTTATCCCTAATCTTGCAGTAACATATTTGCCAAAATTGAATTCTAGGTTTGCACGTAGATCATATTGCTTGTAAAATGTAGCTGAGTTTTTATAAATAGCATCTTGGTTTAAATAGCCTAAGGATATCAAGTATTTTGTCGTTTCCGTACCGCCGTTTATTTGCACATTATGCCTTTGCTGTGGCGACCAATCTTTAATCGCAGCAGCAAACCAATCCGTGTTTGGATAACGTAGGGGGTCTGATCCATCGCTATATTTTTGTCTTTCTTCAGGACTATATTCAGGGTTGATGGTCCCTGAAGGTAGATTGTAAGCACCTGTACCCGTATTAAACGCCTGCCAAATTTCCGACCACTTTGCAGGATCTTGCGGATATACGCCTGTTACCTCATTGATGATCGATGTATATTGTTCAGAATTTACCATTTTTGGTGTACGTGTCGGACGTTGTATCCCATAAGTAAAGTCATAGGAAATCTGCGTTTTACCCATTTTACCTTGTTTGGTCGTGACGAGAATAACACCATTACCTGCACGGGAGCCATAAATGGCAGCTGAAGCATCTTTTAATACAGAGACGCTTTCTATATCGTTCGGATTGATCCGGTCTAGGCCGCCAGCTCGTTGCGGTACGCCATCGATGACGATCAAGGGGCTACTGTTGCCTCCTGGTAGCGAATTAATGCCACGAATACGGAGTGTAGAACCGTCATAGCCAGGTTCTCCACTACTTTGCATAGCGGTTACCCCGGGCAACCTGCCGGCAAAAGAATTTGAAAGATTAACAGAGGGCGATTTGGCGAGATCTTCGCCTTTTACGCTAGCTATTGCACCGGATACTACCGCTTTTTTCTGGGTACCATAGCCAACGACAACTACTTCCGTTAATGCTTCGTTTATCGGCTGTAACTTAACGTTGATAGTCAAATCATTCCCAACTAATATTTCCATTGATTCATAACCTAGATAGCTAAACTGAAGCATTTGCCCATTGGACGCCTCAATACCATAGGTGCCATGGCTATCTGTTACCTCACCGATGGATTTCCCTTTCAGTTTGATGGTAACGCCCGCTAGGGGAGAGCCGTCCGGACCCGTTACCATTCCCGTGATCCGTTGTTGGGGCTCCGTGTGGATCGTCACTGCGTTACCCTTCTTCTCGTTCTCCGCCTGTTTTCGAACAACGATGGATTGGCCCCGCACCGTATACATTAGTTGGTGAGGAGACAAAATCATATCCAATGCTTCGAACAGAGGTTTGTTATGTATATCAACATTTAGATGAGAAGTTGTTCTTATAATCTCCGCATTGCAGATAACCGAATATCCTGTTTGCTTCTTAATCTCTCGAAATAGATCTATTATCTGCATCTTCGGATTTGAAATGTTGATATTTTGCCCAAAAGTTTTAGCCCGAACCTGACACAGCATAAGAAAAAGCAGTGTGGCTATCATTTTCATTATAATTAGGTATTTATATTTGGGACATAGCAGGCCTGCTCCCAATGATAAAATGTAATTTTTCATTACCTTTAATTGGTTTTAGTTTATAAAAAAATGCGATATCTCTTTTTAGAATTGGAACCTCATGCCGGAGAAGCACCACCTTCTTCGGCTTTTAGTTTTTTACCTGGCAGTAAGATTATTTCATGAGTGAGACCCTCCTTCCTTCTACTTTAAATTTTATACGACTGTCTACAAGTTTGATCAGTTCGAGTACTTTATCGAACTTTTCATTCCGTGATATTGTCCCCCATATGGCTATATCTTTTAATTGCGGTTCTACAATAATTTCAATATCATACCAACGGGCAATTTTATTCATGGCACTTACCAAGCTTTCACTATTAAACATAAACTCACCATTTTTCCATGCTATGGCTTCGTTTGTATTTACAGGTTGAATGTCTATTCGATCCGCGCGCACAATCGATTGTTGTCCAGGTTTAAGAATTTGAGCTATTTTATTGGGCAATGATACGGTCACACTCCCCTCCAAAAGAGAAACCGTAGAGGTAGCTTCATCCCTGTAGGTGCTGATATTGAAGTGCGTACCCAATACCCGTACACTTTCATTTTTTGTACGAACAATAAAGGGGACTCTTTCATTTTTTGCAACTTCGAAATAGGCTTCTCCCTCTAATTCAACTGTTCGTTGGTTATTCATAAATTTTTGAGGGTACCGGAGAATAGTAGCTGCATTAAGCCATACCTTTGTTCCATCAGCAAGGGTAACCTGATACTGACCGCCTTTGGGGGTAGACAAGGTGAATTGCGCATGCTCAATAGCATGTTGTCCGATCGCCAACTCAGTACCATCATTATAAACAATATTTTGGTTGACGACGATACCAATATGGGTATCACTAAGCTCGAGACTATGCCCATTAGAGGAAGTCAACGTGGCTTTGTTGTACCCAGGAGTAAAATTTTCGCTTAACAACTGATCGTTTTCCTTCGGCAGCGTCAGAAAATCGTGGTTTTGCAGAAAAAAAACTCCTGTAACTAAAACCATAAAAACCACAGCAACTATGCTGTACCGAATTATCGTTCGTCTAAGATGGCGTACTTGGTTTTGCTTTCTCTTATTATTGATCTGCAGCAGGATGTTGGTCAACAATAGCTGTTCCCTTTTACCATTGACTTCGTTATACAGTGCTTCGTACTCTTGTAATGCCGTATCGAAGTGGTTGACGTCTTTCAATTCGTTCGCCAACTCGATAAGATCAGGATGATTCTCCAATAGTTGCTGAACCTCGGTAGATTCTTTGATGGTGAGGTTACCGCTCAGATATCCCTTTAATAACGCTACTATTCGATCTAGGTTTTGCATGGCTCTTGGTTACGTATCAACATAGAAACACAAGAATCTGGAAAACCTTACAGAAAGTTTAAAAAAAAATATATTTACAGATTCAGGTTACTGAAAAAAGTAGTAAAAGAGTATAACCACAAACAAAGAATCCTTTGCCTTTATGTGATCTCTTAAAGTTGCAAGCGCTCTTGACTTATTCGTATACACCGCATTTGGAGACATACCTAGATGCATACCTATTTCATCCATACTCATTCCATCAATAAAGGTCATATGGAAGATCTGTCGTTGTTTGTCGGGCAGTCGCTGAACTTGGTCCATAATACTTTTCAACAATTCAGCACGCACTATCTTGGTAAACGCATCCGAATCCTCCGTTAGCAGCTGATCATAATCATCTATATTTTCGGCATCTTTAAATATCCGGTCTCCTCTTAATTTATTGAGACATATATTCTTTGCCGCAATATAAAGAAATGCACGTAGCGCGTTAATATTCGCAAACTGCTGCCTTCTTTCCCAAACCTTGACAAATACATCGGCAACTACCTCTTCCGCCAATTGATAGTTTTTAAGATAACGCTGCACAAAATAAAGCAAAGGCTTGTTGTAGAGGTGATATATGCCTATCAGGCCTGCATCATTGTCATCGTGTAGATAATTAATCAAAACGGAGTGGTCCATCAATTTAGCTATTTCTTTAATTCAATGACATACTTGCTTTCCTATAGGACATTGCTCTAAATGAAACCTAGTTCATCTTTCTCAAATCTGTCTCCTTATCCGCGTTCTTCAAATATAACTAGGCAAAACCAAAAAGAGTATAAAACGATAAACAATCTAATTGAAGATCTACAATATGGTGGGTCCAAAGTAGCTAACAATATCCAAAACAACAAATATTTGGGAGAACAATAACTAAGAGATACGGATCCGCGAAAAACACCGATCATATCAATTTTTGCACAAAAAAGTACAGTAAAAATGCCAAGATTTGGAGACGTTTGCTTGACGGAACTAGGTAAATGGAGTGATGTTAAAGTAATTAATAGTAAATTAGCTTGCCATGAACTTGGATTGTAAGACGAAACAAAAAAACACAGATTAGGTTAAGCAAATAATCAATGGCAAATCGGTGAAGAATTCAGGTGAATCGTATACATCGGTGGAGACACAAAAATAAGTCCAAATGAAACGAAACAACTTCTTACTGACGATCTTCCTTTTATCTTCTTTTTCAGCCTTTGCCCAAGCAGACCGTCCTGTATTAGATATTATGCTCGGGAACTATAAATATCCCTTTGAGGTACATTACCTGGATTTGAAAACTCAAAATCAGGAGCTGAAGATGGCATATATGGATGTACAACCAAAAAAA
This sequence comes from Olivibacter sp. CPCC 100613, assembly GCF_036959255.1. Lineage (NCBI taxonomy): Bacteria > Pseudomonadati > Bacteroidota > Sphingobacteriia > Sphingobacteriales > Sphingobacteriaceae > Olivibacter > Olivibacter sp. CPCC 100613. The sequence continues at coordinate 160,274 of NZ_JAWMTI010000003.1, read as the reverse complement.
ACGAACGGAAAAACCGTGTTGTTACTGCATGGGAAAAACTTTAATGGAGCTTATTGGAAGAAAACCATAAGTGCATTGGCGGCGGACGGTTATCGAGTGGTTGTACCCGATCAGATCGGTTTCGGAAAATCATCCAAACCTATCGGCTACCAGTTTACATTTCAGCAACTGGCACAAAATACCAAAGCCATATTGGGCAAATTGAAGATCGATAAAGTGTATCTACTCGGCCACTCCATGGGGGGGATGTTAGCTACACGTTTTACCCTCATGTATCCCGAAAAAGTTGAAAAACTTATCTTGGAAAACCCGATTGGGTTGGAAGACTGGAAACGGGTGACTCCCTATATATCGATCGATCAAAACTATCAAAGTGAGCTTCAGGCTAGTTACGAAACTGCAAAAGACTACCAGTTGGGTTTTTATTACGACAATAAATGGAAACCAGAATACGATGAATGGGTATACTTACTTACTGGGTGGACAAAGCATCCTGATTATCCTATTGTGGCTATGAATAATGCCCAAACCTCAGACATGATCTTTACGCAGCCTATAGTCTATGAATTTTCTGATATCAAGATTCCTACTTTGTTAATTATCGGGACCAGAGATCGTACAGCGATTGGCAAAGCGAACGTAAAGGATAAAGCCCTGCGCGAGAAAATGGGACAATATCAGATTCTTGGAAAGGAAACTCAAAAGAAAATTCCCAACGCGCAATTAGTCGAATTGGAGAATGTCGGACATTTGCCGCATATAGAGGTTTTTGATCGCTTTATAGAACCACTGAAGGCTTTTTTGATCAAATAATCAGCTTAGCAAGGGGCACTCGGTGGATGGTTGGCAGTATGGAAAAATCAGTGCCGCCAACCATTCTGATAGCCTCTAAAATCTTATTCACGCGGATTATTCGTCAGAAACGAACCTTTAGCAAAGTGATTGCATGCAAGCACAAATCCTTTATTTAAGTAGAGCCGATGCGCATTATGTAAGGCGTATCCACTGTCAAGATGGATAAACTGAATGTTTGTTATTGTCGCTTCATGATCCACATGATCCAGTAGCGATCCCGCATATCCCATACCCCGGTATGCAGGGTCGGTATACAGATCGTCGATATAGATTGTCCAGCCTGTCATTAGCATATGCAGGGTACGATAACCAATAAATGCAGCGGCCTTGGTATTATCTTCATTGGGTATATAAACCAATTTGAAGGCCTGGTGGGTAATCATCTCCATGATCAGGTCAATATAAGTGCGTTCATCCAGATTGGTTCTAAATGCAAATAGTGCATCCTTACAGAATGCCACTTGCTCTCTTGTTGTTACTGTTGTTAAAATCATTAAGTGATAATTATTAAAAAGATTTGATATTACTTGTTGATTAATTGCCTAACCTTCTCCGCTGCAGTCTCTGAGGGGTCTTGACCAAGGCCGACACCGTTTAGGGCAGTGTATTTAATATCTTCAATCCCCATAATTCGGAAGACTGTTTTGAGATAGTTTGTTTGAAAATCCATGTGCTCATAAAACTCCCCCGGCGCATACCCCTTATTCCCGCGAACCATTAACAGATAGACCTGTTTGTTTTTTAACAATCCGGTATATGGATTTTCGGGATTATCTTTAGTAATTAAAATAGTTTCGTTTACCCGCAGTACTTGATCTATATAAGCTTTCAATACACTGGGTACCGACCAATTATACATCGGCGTACCCAGTACAATGATATCGGCATCCTTCAGCTCTGCTACCAGTTCATTGCTCACTTTAAGCGCTTCAATATCCTCGGTAGTTCGTAGCTCAGCTGGTTTAAAAGCCCCTGCAATCCATTCCTCTGTAACATGAGGAATATTCCCTTTTCCAACTTCACGGTAAAAAATCTTACTATCCGGGTGTTTTTCTTTCCAGGTCTCAACGAATACATTTGTCATGTATCTGCTTAGTGACCGCTCTTTGCGTGCACTGGCGTTTATTACTAATAATTTGTTCATTCTTACTTTGGTTAATTCCTATTTAGTGTAGATGTATATGCGTAGGCCGCACCTTCCGATATTGGAACTCCTGTCAGTCCGCCTTGCAAAGGCGAAACATACTAACCGGGAGATAAATATAAAGCGGTACTAAAAAATGAACTTTAGAAAACGCTTCGAGCAAATTACTTTTAAACATTCTTACTGAAGCATCTGAGTTTGAAATAAAATGTTTTTTCATGGAATCTTTCGCTTTAGTTATTGACTATACAAAGTTATCAGAACGCAATCGGGACTTCAGGTACCAGTAAAAGCATGCTAAGTAGTCCAGTTGTTTTTGAGATTAGCATGACAATACCGCAAGAATACCATTTTCTCGCAAAGCCCTAGCAGCCTAAAAAGTTCGATTATCAAGTCTGATCCCAATAAAATTACCGTATCTTAAAAATACTTGGTACCTTACTCTACATTAACAAAAATTAGAGACATCATGAAGTTACAGCTTTGGATCTTTAGCCTTGTCATCCTGTGCGTTGTTGCTTGTACCCCAAAGAAACATTTCATCAAGTATTCTAGAGATTACGTTGAAGTAGGTAAACTGTTCAGTTCAGTTCAATTACCATATACCTTAAAATTCAACAATGAAAACAAGCGTTTATTGGCAATAGGTATTGCACATACATATAACAGTAATGATCCGCAGTTAAGTGTTTTAAAAGAGCTATTTCAAGAATTTAGTCCGGATGTAACACTAAATGAAGGTGGGCAAATTACTAAGGAGTTCAAAGACGAGAAAGAGGCTGTTGCATCGAGCGGTGAAGCCGGATTGTTGAAATACTTAAGCGATTTAAACAACAAAAAGTTGCTCAATGGTGACGTGCAAGACTCATTGGAATATAAAATAATGCTAAACAAGCATTCCAAAGATGATTTACTTTTGTATTACATCATGGAACGATTAATAGTGCCTTATTTAAACGGTGCTCATCAAGGCAAAAGCTTTGAAGATTTGTACGAATTGGTAATTCAAAAATGGTTTATCGACGAAGGCTTTCCAGTTGATGAGGATCTGAGAACCTTCTCGGGATATCAAAAACTATATCGTACTAAAATCGGCCATGATTTGGAAATGACTATTAATCCCGATATTGAACTTTTTGATTATGTTAATCCCGATTGTAAATACTGTGCAATAGGCCGGGCATCCAAAATTGTAAGAGATTCCGTTTTACTTGAAAAAATAAATGCGGAGTTAAAAATACATGATAAAGTCATGGTGGTTTTCGGACATGGTCATATTTTAGCGATTGAACCCGCATTAAAAATAATGATGGAAAAGTTTCCAAATTGACTCTTCGAATTAGGACACTTTGCCCAATTCGCTTTTGAAGAGAAATCCTATGACCATACGTGAAGGTCCTGTTGCCACAACCTTGCATTCATTTTACCAGTAGAAATTGAATTTATATCAAATGCTCGTGCTTTGATTCTATACCCGGCGGAATATCATCTTCTCCAATCATTTGAAGCATGTCTATCTCGATAACTCTACAGATAGAAAGCATCGGAATATCATTATGTAGACCTTGAAAAGGGAATTCTGAATAATCTCCGATCATTTCCATCACAACGTAAATCCATCCTACAATTACGCTCAACGGAATACTCATTAGTACCCAAATATCTCCTAATTTACTGAATTCGCCAACTAATCCAAATGGCAGTAAAAAAACAAAAATACCGGTAAAAATATAGCTGAACCCTGCATATTTTCTCGGAATCGGAAATTTTTTAATACGCTCACACATTCCTTGTCCATCGTAAAAATTATTTAGAATATCTTGAATTTTTACTTGCTGAATGTAATTGATAGACTTCCTTTCGTACAATTTCTGAATGTCTTGAGTTTGCAAATCAAGTATTTGAGTGGCTTTATTACTATAAGATTTTAAATATTCCTTTTCCGACGGTGTGAGATAGTAATTTTCCATTCTTTGGGAAACTTTTTCCAATTCGTTTCTATAATGGCTTTCATATCTTCTTCTTCTCTTACGATTGTATCTTCCCACTCTGGCATTCAAAATATTTCCATTGGCAGCCACATGTTCCCATTCTGCGGGTACTAGTAGTTGTTCCCGCAATTGATATAAATAAGCGATGTGCCGCAATATAATCCTTCTCCTTGTTGCATTGTCTGTACCTTCTTCGGCAGCTTCATCTTTATAACTTTTAATTAAAACACCTAATTTTCGACTGTCGTTTACAAGAGCACCCCAAATTTTTCTGGCCTCCCAAAGTCGGTCGTAGGCCTCACTGTTTTTGAAGCCAACGTAAAATGCAACCACCGTACCTATAAGGGTAATGGGTAGCGTGGGTAGTGTGAAAAATGTTAAATGCGTAAAATAATATCCAAGCGTCACCGTCAACATCCATCCAGTTAGCCAGAGTATATGATGTCCTGCGAATTCATAAATTACCCGTGGAGATAAGCTTCTTTTTACCAGCATAATTTTTTTGTTTAAAATAATAAAATTTTAATGACAATTCATGGTGGATATCTGTGTTTTAATTGAAATTTAATGTCACCGCTTTTTGGATGATATAAAATTTCTTGTCGAAAATTGTAAATACTCAAAACAGAATCGATTAATTGTTCTTTTAGAAAAAAAACCGACTCCCCTTAAGGTTGAAATGCTCTCGTTTAAATGTATGCTGTAAAACGTATAGATGTGTTTTTTAGGCGCTTTTTTTTGTCTTTTTGTCAAAAAATAAACAGTTTTTGTTGGGTCTGCAGGGAGTTTATAAAAAATAAAAAAAAGCCATCGCTTTTAAGAGATGGCTTTTTAAGAAATTACCGGTTTCTACGAAAAAAACTTCATCAACTCTTCATAAGTAATCTTTCCCGAGGTAAATCGTTCCAGTGCTATGTGTTTTTTTTCGGCCGAAGTATTCACCCTATTATGACAATTATCCACTAACACTTTTTCATTTGCTAAGGGTTCATATATGTGTTCTCTTTTCAGATACGCTTCATAATATCTTATGCCAAATATTCGCTGCGACATCGCATTGAAATGGATGCCGTCCGGGTTAGCTGTAAGGTCTTTAGCGGTAACATAGTAACAATTCTCTTTACCCCGCGCATATTTTTGAAGCTCCTCGTTAATGCGTTGATATTCTACACACCCGGCGCCAAATGCCACCTTACCCAAATAATCGCCCAAACCGCCTATAATAAAAGGAACAGTAGTAGGTATGGATAAGACGCTTCTTATTTCGTTAAAGATCAGTGATATTTTTTCATTGTATGTACTGTATTTTCCATTTTGGCTATCACTTTCTCCCTGGTGCCATAGCACTCCTGCCAGTTCGCTGTCTTCCAATGCAAACTTTGCTTCATTTATTGCATGGCGGAATAATGTTCCATCTGTCGACCACTCATCAACGGAGCTCCCCCCCTCAGCGCATGGAATGAGACCAATTTTTTCACCCTCATTATCCCTACACCAAGCCTCTGCAAATGACGCACCGAGCCCTACGCCTGCAATCGGTCTGTCAAAATGAATAGGCTCCGTCATCATCTGCCATCTACCATTTCGCAGCATCGCAATTCTTTCATTATAAATACGAGGTACTTCATGTATAAATCCGCGCCCGGCCATATTTGATTGCCCAATTAGCAAAAATGACTTCATTCTTTTTCCTGTCTTAAAAATATTACTATCAATAAAATCAAATTTATCTATTTATTTTTTTATAATACAGTTCATTGAACATGTACTACCATTTCGTTCATGACAATTCCAAAACCGACTTTTGTTTTTTTAAAGACGCAGGTTTATTATCTTTTCAACGTCGATAGCAATTCATCCAACTGCTGAAAATCCACGGTCATACCTTCTTTAAAGCCCATTTCAAGCTCTGCTTCGAGATCGGCGAGCGAATCGTAAGTCAGTAACATATCCACACGAACTTTATTATCGCCCGGTATAAAATTGTTCTCCCATAAATTTTGGGGAAGCGCAGGATTCATCGTACCGTTTTCATCACTGAATCCACCTTTTGATGCAAATGATTGCTCTTTTACAATAGAAATGAAATTGGTTCTGCCATAATGCTTTTCACCTTCCGGGCTTACCATGGCGTAGAGCCAAAAGCCGCCTTCCCGAAAATCCATAGTCTTCGTTTCGGCTCTCCAAGGTTGCGGTCCCCACCATTGATCAAGTAATTCCGGGGTTGTCCATGCTTGCCAGACCAATTCAAGACTGGCATCAAATTCACGGCTGATGTGGATGGTTCTCTTTTCTTTGTTGACGGTGAAGTCAAATAATAAATTGCTGTTCATTTTATTTGGTTTTTAAGGTGAGCAATAGTCTGTCTATTTTTTAAGATGCGAGAAGAAAGTTGTCTTCAAATTCGCGCTTTATCTGAATGTTCCTATTTTCCCTATTCACAGAAAAATCGAATAAAAGATTACGATTCATGAGTTCCATTCTTTAATTGTTCAAGATAGTGTTCAAGCCTTTCAAAATTCTGCGCTTGCCCTTCTTTGGCGTTGAATACATTGATAACAGTTGCAATCATCTCTTCCGTATCAAAGAGCGAACTCCATTCTATCCAGGTTTCGTCCCCTTTATCTTCAAATAAGATGGTGGCAATAAAGTGTGGATTGAAATGCTCAAAAACGATTTTTTTCAACGGAATAATTTCTTTAAAGACACTTCTGTTGACGAAATCCTGTCCGTTGGCCTGATTATGTAACGTTAGCTTCCACTCGCCACCCTCCGTGAAATCCATTTCGTGAATGGTAGTAGTGTGATCATTCGGCCCCCACCATTGGACAATGTATTCAGGCTCGGTCCACACTTTCCAAACTAGATCAATCGGTGCTTTTACCGTTCTCGTCATTTTCATTTCCCGGTTATTTGTGTTTTCCATGGGTTATTTATGTTGCATTTTTGCCAATAACTTATCAAGATTATCAAAGCGGTCTTCCCAGATTTTTCGGAACTGTTCCAACCATTTGTCTATTTCCTTCATTTTGTTAATCTCAAGTTGGTAATAGATTTCCCTACCTTTTTGTTCAGATTTTATAAGTTCGCATTCCGTCAAAATGCGCAGATGTTTTGAAACCGACTGACGGGTTGCGTCGAAATGCTCCGCGATGGCATTAGGTGTCATGGCCTGTACGGCGATTAATGTGATAATTGCCCTTCTCGTCGGATCAGCGATGGCTTGAAAAATATCCCTTCTCATTCTTCTGTTCTTTAATTTATGAAACCGATCAGTTGCAAATATATGTGCAACTTTTCGGTTTCGCAAATTTTCTTTCAATTTTTTGACTGATTAGAGTAGTAAAGTGTTGGTAGTTAATTATTTATTTTTTTTCGATTTGCTTGCCGGAATGTAAAATTTTGTTCCTACCTTCCTAATCAAACAGACGAGAAACACCTCTTTGCTCTTGTTAATAGTTGGCAAAAAACACTACACTCTTGAAGTTTTTTTAAGTGGGATAGATGTTGATCGGTTTCGGTAAATAGTGCCCTCATCTCGTTATCGTTAAGTTTTCTGTTATAGGTTCTAATGCCGTCTAGCGCAACGATAAATGGTCTAAGCACAACACCTGTATGAAGCTCCAAAAGTAGCTAAGCATCTATTGCTCATTCATTAACAAGCTGTTCCGCTAGTCCTATAAGAAGACCTTCCGGACCGCGGATATAACACAGTTTATAGCTATTTTCATACTGAATTACTTCACCGACAAGTTGAGCGCCATGCTTGTATAACCTAGTGAGGATTTCATCGATGTTATCTACGGCAAACATAACGCGTAAGTAGCCAAGCGCATTTACTGGAGCGTTCCTGTGATCGGAAATCACGGCGGGGCGGAGAAACCGCGAGATTTCAAGACGACTGTGGCCGTCAGGAGTGACCATCATAGCAATCTCCACGCACTGGTTACCCAATGCTGTAATGCGGCCAGCCCATTCCCCTTCAATTGTGGCCCTTCCTTCGAGCTTGAGCCCAAGTTCTTCGAAAAATGAAATAACCTCATCGAGCGATTCTACCACGATGCCGACGTTATCCATCCGCAGTAATTTACTTTTAGCCATATTACCTTTCTATAAGTTAGGATAAAGATAGCTATCTTTTGTCGTTTCCTTTCAAAATGCACATCCTCTGACGAACAAAACGAAGTTAAAGAAATTGGGTGAATAAATAATAAGTCTATCGGTCGGATTTCTTGTTTTTAAATTCGGTTAAAATATGAATATTGCCTTTCAGGATCTTTGATATCGGACAGTTTTCAGCAACTCCGATCAGCCGCTGACGGATTTCCGAATCCGATACATGATGCATCTCTATTTTGCGTTCGATGCGTATAACCGTTCCTTCATTTTCGATGCGATAGAACATATTGGCTTCTACTGTTATTTCCGGTATATCCAAACCTTTAAGTTCAATATACATTTTTAGTGTCGCAAGCGTACAGGAAACTAGGGAAGACAGTAGGAGCGAATAGGGATCCGGACCGAGATCTCTACCGCCTAGTTTTTCTGGTTCATCGGTAATCAGAATACCATTTCTCCAATGAATGGCCGTTCTGAATTTTTCGGTGCCCAAGATTCCCCTGACGGGGGTTTCCAATAGATATTTCATTGATGCCAGTCTTTGAGCCATACCTCCTTGTACTGGGCAGGATGACGCCTGAACTGTGTGTTTACATATGGGCAGAGCGGTATAATTTTCAGGTCTTTTACTTTCGCATAATCTACCAATCGATCAAGCAGTAGCTTTGCGAATCCTCTGCCTTCAAACTCAGGAGATACCTCTGTATGAAAAACCGTAAGCCTTCCATCGGTGATGGCGATGTTCATTTTACCAGCTTTAATTTCATCTGAGAAAAGCTGGATCTCACCATAAGCACGGCCGGTAAGAACTACTTTTGTACTTTCCATTATTCGTTCACTTCCTTAATAGTGACATCTTTTAAAATACTTAACGCCCCGGAAGGGCATTTGGCTACCTGCTCCGTCAGCTCTCGGGTGGTCGCGTTTTCTGGCCGGATCCAGGGACGCGATTTAGGGTCATAAACATTCGGCAGCGTTCGCACACAAATTGCCGAATGAATACATGCTTGCGGTTCCCAGCGAATGGTTATTTCGCCGTTCGTATATTCAAATGTTTTCATGTTGTTCTTTTCACCAATCAATTTGACACACAAATATCCACAACCCGACTATAAGAGAAAGATGATATTTGTCATAAAAAAAAGTAGATAAAAGTCTACAGTCTAGTCTTTCCCGGTCTCCCATCCACCGATTTTCCATACGCGGTCACACGATGTGTTCAGTACCTTTATCATCCACTGACACAAATCACAACTACCGGATACAATTAAGCCCAAGGTGAGACGTTAAAGCTTATGGTTTACTTGTGTCCTTTTTATTAGCACTATCCGTTTGCATCGGATACATTTTTTCGCTCAATGTAGAATCTTTGGCCTTTGGAGCATCTATCGTATCAGGATCAAATTGCTCCTCTACGTCCTCCGGCGATTGACTATCGCATCCGCATCCAAAGAACATGACGATGGGAGAGATGATCAGCAAACCTCCAACCAATTTTATTTTGAAATTTTTAAGATGTATCATCCTTTTTCTATTTATCAGGTAGGCTTGGCTATATAATACCTAATAATTACATATCAAGCTTTCCTTCTATTGAATCGTCAAGCGTTTTTCCCAGTATCGATCCAATGGTCTGTTTAATAAAAGCGACCGCTTCGCCGTGTTTATTGCTCCAATAGTAACCTTCTGTAGGTTCTACTTTGATGACAATTATACGCGGGTCATCTTTTCCTCCCGTAAACCATGTTTTTAAAAGCGGATTCCATAACGTATTGATCATTTCTTTATCTTCACTCACAGAGGCCAGCCCGTAAATGTTAAGAAAATCTGATTGCCCCTGGAAAAGTAAATGCACAAAGGGATCATCATGGATTTCCTCGCTTTTATGACTGTCTTTTGCACTCAGAAACCATAGATTGCCGTGTTTGTCAATTTTCAACACATTCATTGGTCTGATCGATAAAGGTAGTCCCACCTTATTTAAATCAGTTAGAAAAAAACATGATCGTACATTTTTAACGAGTTCACGAACCTTACTTATCGCTTCGCTTCCTTCCAGGTTGTTTATATTCTCTTCCTCTTGCTGCCTATTAATACTGTCCATTGTTTTAAAATTTAAAAGTTAGTTGCCTTCCAACACTGATATGGAATGTTCATGGCCTTAAGTCAACGATATTTAATCAATTTCTATTTAAAAAATCAGACTAACCCGATAGTTGACGCTCTACAAGAAAACCCCAAAGTTTGCGAAATGTTTTTGACCAACCACTGCTGACTTTACGACTGTGAATCGAAAAAATAGGCAAAGGGCAATGATTATAATTTATAATGCAATATAGTTGCATTATAATCTTATAGCATTTATCTTTGAGGCATGGTTGTTTTTAAGAAGCAAATACCTCGAAAAATAATTGCTTTCCTATCACTGGCTTTAATACTGGTGATTTCGGCGGTAAAAGTTTTTCACGTGCACAAAGGTTTTATCGCCAATAAAAGCAATAGTATAGACACTGACCCTATTCATCACCTGCATAATGAATCCTGTAATATCTGCGATTTCCATTTGTTAGGAAGCGGCAGGATAGCTGCGCCCTCTTTCGTGTTTCTTGGCGGTGAAGTCAGGGAGATGCTGAACGGAGATGATGTAGATTTTCCTCATCTAGATCGCTGCATCACTGATTGTTTACGGGGGCCTCCCGCTTTTCGTTAAATCATTTCTTCATATACTATTCATCAACCTAAGTCATACTCTTGGGATAGGTCTGCATTGCCTTTGTTTTCATGCGGTCATGCCGAAAGAGATGGTCTAATTTTACGAATAGTTTTTAATTTTCTAATCCCTTTTTGATGACATGTAGCAGCACATGCTGAAGGCTTTTCAGTGTGCGACACAATTATATTTGAATATTCATGAAATGTTTTGGATGTGTTATGAACGGCCCGACGCAGTTTCAACAATTACCATCAATCCTTATTTTTTCTTTTCTTTTTATCTTTCGTATATCGACATATGCACAAATCAGCAGACCTGTGGATTTGCAAGGTTTGGTGACGGATTCCGAAAAAAAACCTATTGCAGGGGTTACGATCGAAGTTCGCGGAAAAGGCACTCTGGCGTCTTCTGACAGTGAGGGTGCCTTTTCTCTATCATTATCGCAGACGAAATCTTTTGTCTTAAGGCATATCAATTATCAATCGCTGGAGGTTGATGTGGATTCCATTTTATCGCCCTCGTTTCATTGGGTTCTTCAACCCAAAGTTAATATGCTCGACCTTATTTCGGTAACGGCCTCAGCGAAGCCACTAGAACTCAGGAAAATTGCCTCGAGCGTGTCTATTATACAAAAGGACGCTCCGGAGCTTCGCCAAATTCAGACCTTGGATGAAGCGCTGGCTTATTTGCCAGGTGTATCGGTAGATCGCTCCCGTGGTTTAACTACCACTGGTACGCATACCAGCGTGATCATGCGCGGAACCGGATCAGCAAATCGAACTTTAATATTGAAGGACGGTGTACCCATCAACGATTCCTACACTGGAGGAGTATCTGAATGGAATAGTCTGGCCGGAAACAGCATAGAACGCATCGAGGTGGTAAGGGGGCCGGGGTCTTCTATTTATGGATCCAATTCCATGGGGGGAACCATCAATTTAGTGACGCAGGATCCTTCAGATAAACCTACGCTTGGAGCGGATTTTCGTTATGGCTCCATGAATACGTATCAAGCAAGTATGAAAGCAGGGAAACGATTTTCGGAACGTTGGGGAGCAATCGTCTTTGCTGAATATAAACAAACGGATGGATATGCCTATATGGCCGATAGCCTTTGGAAGGATTATTATCAAAAACCGAAAATGAAGCTACTCAATGTCAATACAAAAGTTTCCTATAATTTTCCGTTAACAGGAACGCTTACAGCAATAGCTGACTATAACCTGCAACAACCTCTCTCTGGCACGGCCACCATCTACGATGACCGTAGTATGTCGGGGAATTACCAGTTGCGTTATACCAATCCAACGGCTTTATATAGTCCCGATGTGCTTGTTTATTATAATGTACAAGATCGCGAGTCGGATGCCATCAGCTGGAATCCGGCACATCATGCTTTTGATAACCGCTACTACGATTCGCGGGTGCCACTTGATACCTACGGAATGATTGCAAAAGTGCACCGCACTTGGGGAACACATACCGTGACTTTAGGAGCAGATGCCCGTTTTACAGAGGTAGTATCCCGGAAATATTATTACGGTCAGGGCATTCAGGATTTTACCGGAAGGCAGGATTTCGTTTCTTTCTTTTTGAACGACGATATGGATCTAACAGAGCGTTTGCATGCCAATGTGGGGCTAAGGTACGATCATTGGGCCAACAGAAATGGGAAATTTTTTGATAATATGTCGGGTAGCGATATTGCTATCGCATATGACAACGCCTCTTCCAATATTGTCAATCCCAAAGTAGGGCTTAGTTATGACTTGCTAAACAATTTACGCTTAAGGGCGGTATATGCAACAGGTTTCCGAGCACCAAGCAGTTTCTATATGTACAATGCTGCCCCACTGGGTTCTTCTTTCCGTTTAGGAAATCCTGAATTGAAGCCCGAGCGGATGCGGTATTCTTATGATCTAGGGGCCGACTTGCAATTGTCCGATAAACTGGAGCTCTCCGGTACGCTATATACTTCTCAATACAGTGATTTTCTGGCGGCGGTATTGATTGATGAGCATGAAGTTCCTGATTATCTGGATGTGAAAGGGTTGCCTGTAAGGCAATATATCAATATTGGAAAAGTAAATTTATGGGGTGCGGAAGCCTTTGTGCGTTATCGGCTAAACCCCGATATCATTGCGCAAGCCAGCTACTTTTATAATACATCTGAGATTAAACGTTATGAGACCAATCCAGAATATGAAGGTAATGATATGAGTGATAATCCGTCTCATAATATAAGTGGAGCTTTGGTCTTCGATCGTCTGCAGTTGTTCCATCTGAGCTTCTGGGTTAGGCATACAGGCTCTTATTATGGTGATTTGGAAAATACATCGGAGAAGAAAATGCCTACTGTAACGATTTTCGACATCAAATTTGGTAAGACTGTCGGCCCGCTAACGTTTAATGTCAACGTAACTAATTTATTCAACAAGCGCTATTACGGCAGCTATACCTCGCCAACTAGTTATTACTATGCTCCCGGAAGAAGTGTTTTTGCCGGGGTATCTTATCAATTGTAAAATAAAAAATTAAAAAAATGAGTGTATTTATCGATCGTTTTCTTTTTCAGCTTACAGAGCTTTTACATGCCCCTGTTTTATGGGCGCTTTTTGCGATGGTAGTGTGGACCCTGATGGGGATTGGGGCCTTTTTGCGTACCGGATTGATGCGTATGCGAAAACCGAAGAAAGCTGTGCAGGCATTTTTTAAGCAGCACGAAGCTACAATAAAGGCTATTCTGACGGAGAGCCCGTATCCAGATATCCAGCTAACCGAGTTGGTTCGCTCTTGGGAAAAAAAGCAGAATGGGCGTTTGGACAATATCCGATTTTTAATCAAAACAGGGCCATCCATCGGCTTAGTAGGCACGCTGATACCGATGGGTAAAGCCTTGGCTTCCTTGTCTGGCGGAGATATGACCGCGATGTCCGGTAATATGCTGACGGCCTTTACTTCAACCATCATTGGATTGGTATGCGGAACTACTGCCTATCTGATCAGTCTGAAATGGGAAAAGTGGCTACATGCAGATTTTCTCGCCTGTGAAGTAGAAGCGGAAACCCGTTTACGGATGGTTAGTCCACGGCAGGTGGATGCAGCATCAATATCTTCGGTTTATAATCAATCACTTTAGCATGAAACTATTGACAGAACATCATAGCAAGCAAGATCAAGTGCCATTAGAAGACCCCATAAGTGGTATCGCTAATCTTTTTGACGTGAGCGTGGTACTCATCGTCGCGATGATCGTAGCGTTAATGACGGCACTCAATATGCTGGAACTATTTGACCCGAATACGGAGGTAACCTTAACGAAGAGAAATGCACAAGGACAGATGGAAATTATTTCCAAAAAAGGAAAGGAAATCAACGTAAAGAAACTAAAGCCGGAAGAAGCGGCCGGTCATGGCGAACGTTTGGGAACCGCTTATCAATTGGAGGATGGACAAATTATCTATGTACCCGAAAATGATGAATAGTACGCTACTTTTCCGTATGGTAATAATAGGTCAGTTTACTTTTTGCTTTGCATTACATAGCTTTTGTGCACCTGCACCGAAGAAGATCGTGATACTGGTTTCTGACAATTACAGCAAGCCCGTTGCAGAGGCTATTGCGCAACTGAACAAGCTTCCCGGGTTTGATCAAACGTATCGGGTGTCAACAGCAGGTGATCGTGTAGCTGCAGCGAACGTAGGAAGTGCAGATCTTGCCGTCTGTTATGTGCATACTCCTGCCGTATTACAGCGTTTTTCTGTTGATTTACAGCAAATTGTTCAGCGAGGCGGTCACGTATATGCCCTTGGCGACACACCGGAAGCGGATACCTATGGTAAACAAGGTATCCGCTTCGATTCGGAAGTGGCGGCTTATTTTGAGCACCCGAGCCCGGATAACCTAGCGAATATGATCTTGCTGCTGCTGCACAGACATTTAGGCGCTAGCTATCCAGTGAAACCGGTGGTCTCTTTTCCTGAAAGGGGAATTGTTTCCTTTCGGAAGGGTGAGGTGTACGCAGATTTTGAGCAGTATGCGCAAGCGGTTGGCTTGCGCAAAAGGCCTTTAGTGGGTTTATACATGTTTCGCTACGAAGCGGTTACTCGCCAATGGGATTATATGAAAGCTTATGCAGACGCTTTGGATACGGCAGGTTTTGATGTGATGGCCTTCTATGGCCATCCGCTTGATCAAGCAATTAATCGCTATTGCCTGGATCGTGACGGGCAATCGCGCTTATCGCTCTTGCTTAACTTTTCATCCCTACCTGGAGCATCTAGTGAACGACTTCAGACGGCTTTTGCTCGCATGGGTGTTCCCGTAATCGACGCCATTACCGTTAATGAGGATACGACTACTTGGCGTGCTTCCTCGTTGGGTATACCACTAGCGGCACGCGCCCTTTCCCTCGCGCGCCAGGAATTGAGTGGCCAGATACAGCCTACCATTGCGGCCACCAATGAATTGGCAAGACAGGAAGGTGCTGGCGAATACCATATCAAATACGCTCCCGAAAGTCGTATCACAAGGTTGGTGGGACGAGTTAAGGCCTGGTCTAGGCTACAAAGCCTAACTAATTCAGAGAAGAAGATAGCGCTCATTTATTACAACGGTCATCCTGGAAAGAACAATATTGGCGCCAGTTACCTGAACGTTTTGCCCAGAAGCATGACAACCATATTAAAAAGCATGGGAGCAGCTGGATATGATCTTGGTGGGCAGGTTCCTGATTCAGGTGCAGTATTTGCCGATGTGATGAGCGGAGGTCGTAATATTGGTACCTGGGCGCCTGCAGAACTAGATAGATTGGTGCGCGAAACGCATCCGGTGTTGATTCCGATGGAGACATATAAGAAATGGTTTAGCCAATTGCACATCGCCTTCCAGCAACAGGTGGTGAAAAAATGGGGCAAACCGGAGGAGGCGACAATCATGATATGGCGCGATTCGGAGGGGAAACGTTATTTTGTTTTGCCCAGAGTTGCTTATGGAAAAGTTAACTTGATGCCCCAACCGGCCAGGGGGTGGGATGAAAATGCGGAAGCACTATTTCACGATGTGTCGCTTCCTCCTCATCATCAATATATTGCGTTTTACCTTTACCTGCAAAAGGGTATGCGAGCCGATGCATTGATACATCTAGGCACCCACGGAACGCACGAATGGCTTTCGGGAAGGGAGGTTGGCTTTGATGACGATGATGCGCCCGAAGCACTGATTGGCGATCTGGTGAATATCTATCCTTATATTATGGACAATGTAGGAGAGGGAACACAGGCAAAAAGACGCGGAATGGCCGTGATTATTGACCACCTTACCCCACCTTTTGATCAGGCAACGTTAAGGCCGGAGTTGCGTGCGCTTGCCGGGGCAATCAACGATTATGACGTAGCTTCTGGTAAAAGTGAGGCATTGGCTGCCGTTCATTTACGTACCATTAACCGATTGGCCAGGCAAGCGAATATATTAAAAGACCTGTATATAGAGGACGATATTGAAACAAAAGATGTGCAGCAGGTAGAACATTACTTACAGGATATTCAAGAAGCCTTAACACCCATGGGGATGCATACATTCGGACAAGCGCCTGACTCGGTCATGGCGATGAAAACGGCAGAGGCCATTGTTGGTCGGATGGAGAACCTGTCAAAAGACTCGCTTACGGTGCAGCTAATGAATGTATACGAACATATTATGGTCAGCGGCCGGCGAGAGTTGGAGGCATTGATGACCGCCCTGAATGGAAAGTACGTCGAAGCAGGGTCCGGCAATGATCCTATCCGGAATCCTTCGGCACTTCCTACGGGAAAGAATTTTTATTCTTTTGACCCAGATCGAATTCCAACCGCCGACACGTATAAGGAAGGGGAGAAGCTTGCTAATCAGCTAATTATTGATTACCGGAACCGGCACGATGGCGCGTATCCGGATAAGGTGGGATTTAATTTGTGGTCAGTTGAAACCATTCGCCATGAAGGTATCATGGAATCACAGGTATTAAGTTTATTGGGGATAAAACCTGTTTATGATGGTTTTGGCCGCTTAAAAGGAGTTGAAGCAATTGCCGATACCGCACTTGGTCGACCACGTATCGATGTGGTCATGACACCTTCGGGTTTATATCGCGATATGTTTCCGAACCTGATGCTATTGCTAGACAAGGCCGTTTCATTGGCTTATAAACAAAAGGGACCTAACTACTTGCGGGAGCATATTGATCAAAGTATGGAAAAACTCTTATCTGTCGGAATAAGCGATACCACCGTAGTCCGGCAGCTGGCGAGTGTGCGCCTGTTCAGTACGGAGAGTGGAAGTTACGGCAATGGCCTGAACGATGTGGTACAGGCTTCCGATAAATGGGGGAAAGATCGGGAAGTTGGTACGGTTTATTTTAACCGGATGAGCCATCTCTATGGACAAGGTTTCTGGGGAAATATGCCAGAAGGCTCACTCCCTGAGACGGCAAAAGATTTAGCTATATCACTTTTTCAAAACGCACTATCGGGTACCAAAGCGGTCGTCCATAGCCGCTCTACTAATGTATATGGGGCCCTAGATAATGACGACTTCTTTCAGGCATTGGGTGGGATGGCAATGGCCGTACGTCATGTGGATGGAACGTCGCCCGATGTGATGATTACCAACCTGACCGATCCTGGGAATACCCGGCAAGAGTCACTCGATAAATTTATTGGACGGGAAATGAATACCCGTTACCTGAATCCTAAATGGATTGAGAAAATGCTGAACGAAGGCTATGCCGGAGCACGGATGATTGGTCAAGTAGCCGATAATATGTGGGGGTGGCAGGTAACAACCCCCGAGGCAATTGATGAGCAGAAATGGGAAGATTGGATGGACACCTATGTCAACGATCGATATGATTTAGATATCAAAGAGCGATTTACCGGCGCCAATAATCCCTATGCATACCAGACCATGTTGGCACGAATGCTGGAAGTAGTGAGAAAAGACTATTGGAATCCCGATGAGGAGCGTCTGCAACAGCTCGTGACTGAATACCTGAAAACGGCAGCGGAAACTGGACTTTCCTGCGCTGATAATGTATGTGCGAATGAGGCATTGGTGGATTTTGTGCAGCAAAAGGCTGAAAGTGCAGAAAATAGGAGGTTGGTAAATAGTCTGGTAGATCAGTTGGGTCATATTCATAAGAACTCGTTCGTACCTGCAACCAAGAATAATATAACGAAAGCGGTGGCCGGAAGGGAAAGGCCTACAACTGAGAATAGGGCAGGATTGAATAGACCGTTGATAAACCCCGGAGGGTCTAAGCCAAAAACTGTTGCGGAAAAAGGGACAGTGAAATCAACGATGTTGAAGGGATATAAAATGGAAGAAGACAGTCGGCGAGCAGGCGATAAGCGCAAACAGCCACGAGAAGCTTTGTCGGAACCACTTACCTTTTGGCTACTAAGCTTTATGGCATTGTTGATTGGCCTGGGATTTTGCTTCGGAAGAAGGACTTAATGCTCGGGAAGGACATTTGGCCACCTGCTCGGTCAGCTCTCGGGTATCCGTAACGATCTTATTTTAGATTACGCTGGCGTTTAACGCGGCTTAATGTATCTTTATTAATACCGAGATAGGAAGCGATGACATGCTGCGGAAAACGTTGCGGAAGCTCAGGGTAACATTCGATAAAATCAGTATAACGCTTATCTGCCATAGCGCTTATGGCGGAAGTCAGGCGTCTGTTGTTGGCCATGATATTGCGTTCGTCAAGCTTCATCTTCATTTCCCGGAACGCAGGCACCTTATTCTGTAGTTCAATCGTACCTTCTCTGGTAATATAAAGCAGCTCGCAGTGCTCCCAGGCATCGATATGGTACAAGCTTGGTGTGCGCATCGCAAAACTTTCACGGTCACCCATCCACCATTCTTCAACACCCAGTCGTACGATGTGTTCAGTGCCTTTGTCGTCTACCGAATACATGCGCATCGCACCTTTTACGATAAACGCGAAATATTTACATCGGTCTCCGGCTTGTAATAAAAATTGTCTTTTCCTTAATTTGAACGGCGTGAATGTTCGCCTGATCAATGCTTTTTCCTCGTCTGAAAGCGGCTCAGAACTGAATTTCTTCAGATAATCAAAAAAGGCGTCGTACATATAAGCCTCGCATATCCTTTAAATATTAAAAACTATTAATCGTCCGTACAAATATAAGAACAAAAGCACATTCATACCAGAAGGGGTACTTCAGAACTAATTTAACTTGTTGATAAAATGGTGTTTATGGCTAGCGTTCTTTCGATTGAATCCATTTTTCTTAGTTCAGAAGTCTATGGGCAAGAAAATAATAGACAAATGTCTACGAATTTTTCCGATAAATATCATCGTTGAGACTTGTTTGGATTACGAAATTTGCTGCATCAACAAACACAAGATGGCATGACATCCTGCATGCTTTCGAGAGGTTACTTTTGTTGTTCTTCTACAAGAAAATCTATTATGGAAATAGGCATAGATAGTTTCGCTTCGGCGATGTACGGAAGCAGTGATCTGGGCAGTGAAGATGCCATGGAGCAGTTGCTGGATAGAATAGTTGCGGCAGACGAGGCCGGCTTTGATTTTTTCGGGATTGGCGAACATCATAAAAAAGAATTCTTAGACTCCGTTCCTGCAATTATACTCGCAGCTTCAGCCACTCGTACCAAAAAAATCCGGTTAACAAGTGCCGTGACTGTGCTGAGCACTTCAGACCCTGTTCGTGTATTTCAACAATTTGCAACATTGGATATCATTTCTAAAGGTCGCGCCGAGATTGTGGTCGGTCGGGGTTCTGCCACAGAGGCGTTTCCTCTATTCGGGTATAAGCTAAATGATTACGACGCTTTATTTAAGGAAAAATTAAAATTGTTGCTACAGATCCGGGATGAGGAATTCGTTACGTGGTCAGGAAAATACAGGCAGGAATTGAAAAATCAGCCGATATATCCACGCCCACTCCAGGAAAAGTTACCTGTATGGCTAGGTGTAGGCGGAACACCGCAATCCTTTGTGCGTGCAGGTATGCTGGGTCTTCCCTTAATGGTAGCCGTGATCGGCGGCGAGACTGAGCGCTTTCGGCCGTTGGTGGATCTTTACCGAAAATCAGGTGAAGAGGCAGGTTTTAAGCCAGAGGAACTGAAGGTGGGCCTACACTCGCCGGGCTACGTCGGTGAAACTGATCAGTCTGCAATCGCCGACTATTATCCGGGATATAAAGAATCATGGACCAAAATTGGTCGCGACCGCGGCTGGCCACCTGTTACTAAAAATCAGTTCGATGATATGATCTCTCCACAAGGAGTTCTGGTGGTCGGCGGACCGGAAACGGTTGTCGAAAAGCTGTTGCGCCATAGCGAAGCCCTGGGTGGTGTAGATCGGTTTGCATTCCAGATGGATATTGCCGGCCTTACACATCAGCAATTAATAAGGACGATTGAGCTGATCGGCACGAAAGTGATTCCAAAGCTTAGGCAGAACAATTGATAATGTAATTTTTTATTATTTGGCGTAGCGCATTATGAAGAACCCATTGCAAAGCAGATTGACTTCGTATATACCCAACAAAATAATGGATTGATTATAATTGAGTTTTCGGAAATCTGAAAGGAAATCAAGATAATCTATATCGGTAAAGGAGAATAAAAGCTAAACCGATGCAGAACAAATACGGTAAAACAACAGTAAAGAAGGTGTAATGATGCTGGCTTTCCGTAATTTGTACGATCCCATTGATTTCATCGGATGAGGTACGAGGAATCAAAACTTGCGCAAAATTCCAACCGGTATGTAATCCAATGGGTAGGAACAGTTTCTTTGTCTTTAGATAAAGGAAACCGAAAAAGAGCGAACCCACACCCGTAGTAAGTAAAGTAAGCATAAAGTCACCCAAAGGCATAGCTAGGTGAACATGCATTAATCCAAAAGGCACCATCACTACGAGCTGCGCTGTCCATGCACCATAATGCGCAAGTAAGCTTTGAAACGGATAACCACGAAAGACGAATTCCTGTACAAAAGAAGAACACAAACAGTTTAAAAAGACGGCACTAATAATTACAGGATTTATTTTGTCGTTGAATACCCATTGATCATTCGTTAAAAGAACAGTTAGTAATGCGGTGGCGATAAGCATTAGTATACCCATGCCCAAACCAAGGACAAGTTGAAGATAGTTGGCCTGACTTTTTGGAATAAAGCCAATAGATACCACGTTTTTTACTTCCCATCTTAAGAAGATAAAGCTGAGGATGAAGGATAGGCCAAAAAAGAACAGTGGACTGTTTAATGATGGGATTGATCCTGCAATGATCATTGCTGTGCCAAGTAGGGTAAAATAAATCGCTACATTAACAAGTGGCATTAATTTTTTACGCATCATTTTGTAATATTGGTTACTATCAATACAAAAAGACAGCATAGAAATGAAACTAAAAAATAAACTCGGCAGGGCCGGTCTATGTGTCGACAAACACCTTTTGTGAGGCAACGAAGTAATAGAAAGTTCTTCGTTGTAAAAAAAATGGGTTTCGTAGGAAACAAAGATGTCTTGGTCTATTTCTTTTGGGTCTAGCTATTGAAACAGTTATATTTACTGTATGCAGCTTCAAACCATTATCAACCTCATTTATCGACAAAAGGTTCTTCGTCTATTGTTACATGGTTGTTTTTGGTTATTCATGTTTGCAGTAAAAAACTACATGGCTTCGATAAGCTTTAACGTTTATAGCGGACTACCCGCTGCAACCTTGTTTAAAATAAATCTGTATGGGACCCTATTGTTGGCCGGTCTTTATTACACACTGGTTTATGGCCTTTATCCTTATCTTATTAGAAGAAAAAGTATTGCATACAGCGTACTTGGTTTAATAATGCTGTTTATTTTATATACGATCATTGACGGCTACATCGAAGCTTTCTTATTGCGGAACTGTACTGACTGTATGGCACTTTTAGAGCGGAATAATCCCAACTACTATAAATTTCTTCAGCAACCGTTCAGCAATGTGGTGTTTAAGCGCTTTATGAGCTTAGGTTTACCGATTGGTATCATTTTTATGCTGGGGCTGCCTATAAGCATAAAGGTAGGTTTGGCAGCTTTACGTAACGCTTATGCAAAGGCAGAACTGATCAAAGAAAAAGCAAAATTAGAGCTTGATTTTCTTAAATCGCAGTTCAATCCACATTTTCTTTTTAACGCATTGAATAACATATATGGTTTGATTTTACGTGGAAGTACGACTCAATCTGCTTCGATGATTGCGCATTTATCAGCATTTTTGCGTTATACTATATATGAAGTCAATAATGAATGGATGCCGATAGCGGAAGAAGCAACGTTAATTGAAAACTATCTCGAGCTAGAAAAAATACGGCTCAATCACACCGAAATCAGTATAGACTTGAAGATCGAAAACCCCTCTGCCCAATTTCCATCCTTATTATTAATGCCATCGGTCGAAAATGCGTTTAAGCATACAGCGGATGTGCCCGGTGCCTTTGTTCATTTCGTGATTCATGTAAATCAGGAACAATTGTATTTTATGGAAGAAAATACGATAGACGACTCAAAAGAGAATATATATGGCGGCCTTGGCCTGCAAAATTTGCGTAAAAGATTAGCTTTTTTTTATCCTGACAGGTACCAGTACGAATTAAACGAACAAGCAAATAGATATCAAGTTACTTTAATCTGTAAACTATGAACATTAGCTGTATAATTGTTGACGATGAACCTATTGCTCGCGATATTATAAAAGATCATCTCGAAAAGCTGCCTGATTTCGAAGTAAAGGCTATGTGTATTAACGCGATGGAGGCTTATGAAACCTTATACACCCAACAAGTGGATGTGATTTTTTTGGATATACAAATGCCACGGATCTTAGGTACGGAGTTCCTCCGCTCATTGCGGAATCCTCCTTATGTGGTATTTACTACCGCATACCCACAATTCGCCATCGAAGGATTTGATTTAAATTCAGTCGATTATCTGTTGAAGCCTATTACTTTTGACCGTTTTCTGCAAGCTGCTCAGAAATTGAGGGAGCGAATGATTGTCCGTAGGGACAACGAAAAAACAGAGACCGAACGTACCTTTATATTTATTAAACAAAATAGCAAATTAATCCGAATAGATTTTGAAGATATTGTTTACGTGGAGGCCCAGCGCGATTTTTCTATGGTGTATTTAACCAGCGGAAGCGCTATGATGATGAGTATGAACATAGGAATGGTCGAAACGTTACTTTCCAGCCAGGTTTTTCTTAGAATCCATCGATCCTATATCGTACAACTTGCCAAAATCATAGCCATCATAGGAAATCTTGCTAAAACCGAATTGTTAGATCTTCCGATTGGACCTAATTATCGGGAAACACTCTTACAGAAATTGAATATCTCATTTTAGTTGTTGGCCGGGCCATTGATTCCCGTCGAAAGAAGTATTTTTACATCAACATTGCCACATTACTAAAAATAAAATGAATATGAATTCAACGCAAGCTGATTACTGGATAAATCATTTAAGCTTAAAACCACATCCGGAAGGAGGGTATTACAATGAAGTCTTCCGCTCTGAGCAGCAGGTAAAACGAAAGGGAGAAAGCCAACAAAAAAACGCATGTACCTCCATTCATTACCTGCTTCAAAATGCTGATTTTTCTAGTTTTCATAAACTTCAATCGGATGAGATATGGTATTTTCATGTAGGCTCCCCCCTCCACATTCATATACTCAGGCCGGATGGTCAATATGAACGAAAGGAACTTTCCCTTAACGAAACCGGGTCATTATCTGTAATCATAGAAGCTGGAGCATGGTTTGCAGCAGAAATCCCGTCACGCCTTGATTTTTCCCTTTCAAGCTGCGTGGTCGCTCCAGGATTTGAATTTTCCGAGTTCGAGCTTGGAGAAAAAGAAAAACTACTTGAGCTATACCCGGCTCAGACCGAACTTATTGAAAGACTTTGTTTAAAATGATCTTATACCTAAATCTAATTACGGTTTAGGTTTTGATAGTATACGAAACACGTAAGCTTCAACGAGTTGAGTGCCGGTGTCAATCGATGCGCACTCGAACTTTTACAGTTGGCTGTGCCAATCTGCCATTCCAACCTAAACTTTTATCGCTTCACCTAAAAAATAAACTTTCCCGGCAGCGGATCGGCTTACCTTTGTGTCTCAAAATTAACACAAAATATAGGAAACAAATGAAAAGAGTAATGCTAAGCGTCCTTTTGGGATTCTTCTTTTTTAACATGTCGTATGCACAAAAGTATTTCGGAAAAGCCTATACGGCTACAACAAATGTAGATGAGTTTTATGATCTAGCCGATGTTGAAAAGGAATACACTGTTATGGGGAAAACGGAGCTCGCCAAAGGATTTCGTTCATTGGAAAAAACGCAACAAAAAATCATCGATTTGGCGAAACAAAAAGGAGCCGATGGTGTGATTTTCTCCATTGAAGAAGAAGTGTTTGGGACAGCAACTTCAACGGGTGGCAGTGTAAATGAAAAAAAGAAGAACAAAACAACCGTCGTTGGGAGTAGCACTACCACAGATTTAAAAGAAAAGAAAATCAGGGCAACCTTTATCAAATACAAATAAGGAACTTAATTTAACAAAGCCGTTTACAACATACGGCTTTGTTGTTTCTCAAGGCCTACGGAAAGCATTGGAAGATTTGATCCAGTAATATACAATGATTGCTGGCAATGAACCCAGCAATAACCAAGATAAAACATCCCAAATATCATCTCCCACCAATGCTGTTAATAAACCTACCGTACACGCGATACTCAAAACAATAGGTATTCCCCAAAGCTTTAAAAAGAGTGATTTAAATTTCATGATCCAATACTTTTTTAAATGATACCGGTTGTTTCTGCTCCAGGCGTGCTATCTGCGCTTTGTTTGCCTTCAGACGTGATATCCACAAGTAAAGACCTGTTATTAAAATAATAATAGTTACGATATCCAATAAAGCCCATATAATTTTCAATGGCAATCCACCATAATCACCAAAATGTAAAGGCTCTGACAGGAATAAGGTATTTACATACCAGGGCATCGAGCGCATATCTGTCAACTTGCCCGTTTTGGCGTCAATCAAGGCCGGCATCAACAAGCGGGAAGTAAGAGGTGTATTTCCTCTCATAAAAAAGGCATAATGGTGCTTACTGGTAAAGGCCGTTCCCGGCATAGCCACCAAGGCTAACTTCATACTTGGGGCTGCGGCTATAGCCGTTTCTGCTGCTCTATCCAGCGAATAAAGTGAATCGGGGTTCAAGGCTTTTTCATCACGGTAGGGAGCAGTCATCTCGGCTAGTTGTCCCTGTTGCCACAATCCCAGTATCACGTCCGATAACGTATTGATGACGCCGGTAAATCCAACCACAAACGTCCATACCAAAGCCACTATTCCCAATAAATTATGCATATCCAACCATTTCAAACGACTTGATCGATCGTTCCTGATCATACCAAAATCATATTTTTTCATAATCGGGCCATACAATACAACACCCGAAATAATCGCAATTACAAATAAAATTCCCATCAGGCCCATGAAGAGCTTACCCGGAATACCGGCAAACAGATCGGTGTGCAAACGCAGCATGATGTACATAAACCCTTCATCCACCTTTAATTGTTCTGCCAGTTGACCCGTGTGGGCGTTCATCTGTAAAATTTTAAAATTATCCGGAGGTGCCATCAAAGAATCTGAAAGACTTAAATATACCGCTTCAGGTTCTTCTTCATCCCAAAAAACAAAACGAGTTACCTTTTGTGGCTGTACCTTTAATCCATTTTTCAAGATTAAGTCCAAGGAAGCCTTCTCGTCCGACATAGCAGCATGGGCGTCTTCCTTTTTGTCAAAATGTTCAATCTCTTCATGAAAGACAAGTGGTAATCCGGTAAGGCATAACAGCAGAAGAAATATGGTACAGATTAAGCTCGACCATTTATGCCACCAAAACCATCTCTTTACACTTTTCAATGAGGCCATAATTTGTTTCTTTAAGCAGCACCCAATCTAACTGATCTGGCTGCTATCCATTATTTATTGCAATTTTACAAAGCCCCAGATCATACCACCATCTGTTACATTAAATACTTGCTGTGCGGTGTTATTATCTTTCAGCTCATAATATCCTTCTACCTTCTCGGTAGCGTTACTTACCCAGAAATAAATTTTGCCATCTATTTCAGTGATCGCGTCATTAGAACCCCATGCGTAGAAAGCTTTTGGCATGCCTGAAATCTTTGTTCGTTCTTTGGTATTCATATCGATTACATAATAATCCCATATTAATTGCTGTAAGTTCGAGAAATCGGCAGCCAAAGGTTCCGAAGCAAACTCGGTATACAACTTGCCATTCTTTACCAAAGCGGTCGCGAAAGTACTCTTTTCGCTATAGTCTTTCGCACGGATGATCCAATTGCGGTCAAAATCTGTTTCCCCTTGTTTGATGCGGATGATGGAAGAATTGGTAAAGGCATTGCCTAAATCAGTTGCATAAAAGTAAAGTGCCCCATCATCGCCCAGTGTCCACATTTTATTTCCGCTAGATCCCCAGCCAATACTTTTCAAACCTTCATATTTAATTGTTTTTTCGAGGCTATTGGTCGCTATGTCAATCACAGCAAACTCCACATAATCCACAACATCATCCCCATATCCTTCACCGGCAATAGTACCATACGTAATCCCGGCATACAACTTTCCTTCTTTCGTTGCCAAAGTATGCTTGCCGATTACCTGATATTCAATCCCTGCTTTCTTTAAGCTATTTAAATCAATTTCACCGGTACGTTGCATACTTGATGGATTGAAGATCTGAATTTTCAATAACCCTCTTTCGGGATCAAGGTAATAGCCAAGTTCGTCATTTACGATGAGGTAAGAAGGTTGCGCGTTGGGAAGAAAGCCACTTTCTATGATTTTACCCGTGTTATTATCTACCTCATATTTCTGTAAACCCGCATCTCCCTGCGTATTGTATTGATTAAAAAACCATTTCCCATAAGCGCGGAAGCCAAATGCATTTCTTATTTGCAAAGAGTTGGTATTAATATTACTGATATTCCCTGTAGGAAATTCAGCAAAAGTGCCAAAATAGCCACCCTGCAGACTCGAACCGAAAGGCCCCATGGTGGTCATTAACACATAACGATTTCCTTCATCATCAGGCGGTGTACCCGGGTCTGTATTATTATCCTTGGAGCAGGAGGCAAAGGCACATATACCTGCAAGTACAAGATATTTTAGATTGTTTGTCCATTTATTCATAACATTCGTCTTTATTGCGTTTATTTATTATTTAAGCTATAAGTAAGTTTTAGGAAGATACTCCTTCCAGGATTCTGAATCCTGAAATTGTCAAATACGGCCTTATCAAATATATTCTTTACCTGCATGCCGATACGTAGTGCATGATAAGCCGGGGCGTATGTAAAGCCCAGTGTATGCATACGTTGATCAGGGATAACGTTCTGTGCATCAATCTTCGCATTGCCCCATAGGCCAAGGAAACCATCGGGTTCCTGATCTTTTGGTAAGGCATCTAGATAATATTGCCGCACGAAGAGGTAGTGCCAATATACCTGCAAGTGATCCTCAGGATTTAAGATTCTCTTTAAGAAAGCATTTAGCGATGCATTGGCAAAGAAAAAAGGTGTATTTCTTAAACGAGCATGTTCCATGCTCGGATTGTTTGTATTGTAAATCCGTTGATCCTGATAGGTGAAATTTCCGGCTGCTTTTAACCAGTGAAAGAAACTGACCTCGGCATCAGCCTCCAATCCTATACCCTGCACGTGATCGATGTTCTGACTCTGCGAAAAGAGAAAATTATAAGGCAACTGTAAAATCATATCACGCGTTATCCGATAGAACGAATTGATTTCAAGCGCATGCTTCTGATGAAAGCTCCGTCTAAATCCCAGATTAAAATTTAGGCTTCTTTCAGGTTTTAAGGCAAAATTGCTGAGCTTGCGATCCCCGTCTCCGAACAGTTCATCCTGTTCTGGCAATCGTAAAGCAGTTTCTGCAGATAACCTCAAATAACTATTAGACGAGACATCCCATTTTATTGCCTCCGCTACTCCGAAAGAGCTATTACGGTTATTATGGGTAATTTCAAAGCCTTGATAATCTGCATCGGTGGCATGCGTACCATACCGGTAATATTTTAACATCAGCTGATTCGATAAACGGCCTTGCAGTAGTTTCGATGTGATGCCTAAACCATAAATCTGCTTATTATAAGTAGCTTTCCTGGCTAGCACGTCCACACCCGTTTCCGCAAACCGTTGTCCAAAAGGATCATTTCCCTTGCGGGAGAATCCAGTGAAGACTATATTTAAATCTAACCGGTGCCCGTTATCGAGTGTATAGCTGAGATGGGTTCGCGAAGTATAATAGTTATAATTCAATTTGGCTAAGGAGCCTCTGGTAACCAGCTCCCCTAAGCGCGAATCAGAAGGTGTAAATTCACCCAGCCAATTATATTGTCCTTTCGCGGTATCCACCTGGTTTACGTAGAGCGTATTGGCAGTAACAAATTGATCGATGGTGATACGGTTATTTAGAAAGGCCTTACGATACCTTACCGTCGGAATAAGCGCGTCCTGATGATTGGTGGCCGCGCCAATAGCTTGGCTCATAGAGGCACCATAATTTATCTGTCTGTCCAAGCCAAAAGCGGTTAAACCAAAACGCAGTTCATCTGCCCATTTCGTATCGTGAATACCCGCATACACCTCTGCATAATAATTTTTAAACCGGTTATGAAATAAAGGTGCCCGTATATCGTATAGGTTTCCGGTAGTAGGGTTAACGACTTTCAGATCAGCTTTATAATCATTGTCAGAATAATTATAAAAAGCGTCCAATCCTACAAAATAGGGAGTATCTTCCTTTTTATGCAGTACATTTATGGACGCTCGGTGGGTATTGAAAGAACCTATTTCATAGGCTGCGTTCAACTGTTCGACCGTTGTTTCTTTCGTTACCAGGTTCAAAGCGCCCCCTAATGCATCGGCTCCCAGTGCAGGAGGTAATACGCCTTTGTATACTTCTACCCGTTCCAACATATTTACCGGAACCAATGAAATGTCAAATCCACCTCCAAGGTAATCCATCGGGATACCATCCTTAAAATATCGAATCGAACGATTCTGAAAGCCATTGATCATTAGATTGCTCGGAGCTCCTAGTCCACCAGTTTGTCGAACCCTTACACCAGCCGAACGGTTCAACAATTCGATTAATGTTGTAGGTTGTTCATATACTGTACGGGTATTCACTACTTGCGTCAAAACCGGGTGTTCTGCCAATTGGCGGTTCTTTGATTTTTCCGTAATGCTTACCTCCATCAGCTGGCCATTGCTGTCTTCCAATACGATATTCAACCAAATATCTTCTCCCTTAAAGTTTAGGGGTATGGTTTGCGGCTGATGGCCTAGATGTGTAACCTGCAGCTGATACGATGTGGCTGGGATATCCGAAATCCGAAAGAAACCTGAATCATTACTCATCACTTTTTTTCCCGTCTTCAATAACTGCACCGTAGTACCTTGCAAAGGTGTTCCCTGCGCATCTTTTATCGTTCCTAAACAGGTGTAAAATCGCTGAGGTGCTTTTTCGAGCGTTTTTTTTTGCGCAAGAATAGGCATGGCACAGCTGATCAGACACGGTAAAAACAGTAATTGGACTAGTTGACTACCAAACATTTAAAAATATCATTACTTTTACCTCTTATTAAGACTTAATTTAAATAGAAGGCAAAAATAAAATTCAAAAACTACGAGTCATGCAGTTTTATATACGCTTAATGCATTTTTTAACCATACCGAAACACCTATGAAAATTATTTGGAGCAAAGATGAGTTCAGTGATATTTTCCATATTACAGAATATCCTGCAGAGTATGTAGGGGAAGACTATGAGCTTACTGAGCAAACCGTAAGCCATCAATCGTCGTTTGCAGATCATCAGCTGAATCGTATTTTTATGAAAGGTGTACATATTGCATTCATTAATAAAACCCATACAGAAGATATCAACTATTTCCTGCGTTCCGATTCGCCTTATCTTCAAATGCATTTCGAACTTCGTGGCGATGCCTTCTATACAGCAAAGGAAAGCGGTGGTATGGATTGTAAAATTCCACTAGGACATCATACGCTCTTTTACTTTCCCGCTTTATACGGCCATCTCGCTTATCCTACTGTCAGAAACGGCTTTAGCGTAGAAATAGAAATTTCCCTTAATTACCTCAAGCGCGTTTTCAACGGGGATTTAAGTTCCCTAGGAAATTTTGCGGAAGATATAGACCATGAGCGTCCTACGATGCTGGGGGGACGTTCATTTCCCATTACCGCCAAAATGAAAGCCATCTTAACAGACATGTATTATTGCCCCTTTATTGCCGAGCTCAAACGCATCTATTTGGAAGGTAAATTATTGGAACTTTTATCCTTACAGATCGATCAAATGAATAAGCCTCTAAGTGAAGCAAAGAATGGTACAAGGCGCCAAGAGGTGGATCAAATGATGGAAGTTCGGGAATGGGTTCAGCAGGACATAGAACATCCATATTCCATTGAGGAGCTATCGAAGTTAGCCGGCATTAACCGTACAAAATTACAAAAGCTATTCAAAGAGGTGCACGGTACAACCATTTATGGTTTATTGGCAGATCTGCGTATGGATAAAGCAATTGAGCTACTAAGTTCTCAGCCCCATATCAAAATAGCAGAAGTAGCTAAAAAGATTGGCTATAAAAACGCGAACCATTTCTCAGCCGCTTACAAGAAAAAATTTGGAATCTTACCACGCGCATTGAAAAAGAAGTAGCGTTAGGTCTATAAATATTAGGGTAACAGACCGCGGAAACAATAATTATTTTCCTAAAGAATCAGCGGGTTGTTTATATTGTATATGCCTTTCCAAAATGTAATCAGTCAACGGTTTTAATTTTTTTGACGTATAAATTGGATGGAACCCGCCTGCTGTATAAAATTCAAGGCTATCAATCGTCATTTTTACATACCAAACTTTACCCAAAGCTCGTTCGGTAAGCGTATCGGGACGCGTGATTTTTCGAAATCGGTCAACCTTACTTTCATCCAAAGCAATGATGGTAACATCCTGAATTTTCTCTTTGCAAGAAACTGGTTGATAATGATCACCCGACCAGAACATGCATCCGGGATTTCGGTGAAGTGCAAAGTAGATACCAATCGCAGTGACCGAAGTTATAACAGTATATAATACCCATTGCTTGTAAGCTGGTTTCGGCGGTGACGGTTTATTCGTCTCTTCTAGCTGAGATATCGGAAGAGGTCGTTTCTCCACCTCAGCCAGTTCTTGTTCATCATCTTTATTCTTGTCCTCAGCAGATGATGTATTTTTGTCTTTTTCAATCTCTGCGAATGTGCCGCTATGCTCAACCTCTTGCCTTATCAATTCACTCTCAACAGGAGCTTTCCCCATATCCTGTTTATTTTTTCTCCATGCATCATATGATTCAAAGTTTATCAGCCAGGCTAAAAGCTTTACATTCTTGTCCTCCGTTTCTTTTGTTGCCCCATTCATAAATCTGATTAAAGGTTTGATTTTATCTAACTCAATAGATTTTATGGCCTTCTCCAAATCATTATACTTGTTATCCTGGTCGAAAAATAACTTTAAGGTCTGCTCATCTTCTTTAGAAAACCTATTTGCATATACGTACAAGCTGTATTCTCGAAGCTTTTTAGGTCTAGGATCTTCTAAACCTATTTTGATTCCATCCCTTCTGTAGGTGTTTAAAACCTCGTTTTTATAGTCTGTAAACGTTGCCTTTCTATAACCTTCAAACATTTTTCAAAAGATTTTTAAGTAAAACATAACGGATTTTTCGGAACCGTGTACCGGCATTTTAGCCGACTTTTCGGATTTTTTCAGGTTTTTCCGGACTTCCGTTGGAATCATCGGAATTATCGGAATCACCTGATGCTTAGGTGTTTGCCTGCTGTATGTTTGCATCAGAAATCAGTTCAAGTTGCGATTGGTAATCCAGTCAAATGTACGAAACAGATTTCACAAAGAGATGAAAATGCGGTTTTAGTATGGATGGGAAGCTTTACTGCCTCTCGCAATGGATTCTCTCACTTCCCAAAAATTTCAGAAGGCCTTCTGATACGCAAACGTAGCAAACTCGGCGAATGGTCGCCGGGAACTACCAGGTATTACATTCTAAAATTTTTGAATTATGTTTAATCTAATATTTGCCATATTACTGGGATTGGCATGCCCTTCAAATAACAATAATAACACAGGTAATAATAATGGTGGCACTGTCAGACCCTACGACGGTGGTACAGGCGGAGATGGCGGCCATATTATTCCTCCTCCAAGACCATAGCATATTATATGCGAAGTAATTGAAGGGCAGTATTTCACTGCCCTTTTTTATTAACACAAGTTCATCAATGGGTAAATATTTAAGTGTATAGAACATACTTAAAAAGCTTACGGAGAATGCTTGTTAAGTAATAAAAGTTTATTTAAGTTTGAGTAAACGTATCAACCTTGAAAAAACTATTACTAGCTATAATCGTTATTCCTATAATTTTTGCTTGTCAGAAAAGAATTGATGTTGCTATAATCAAAGAAAACGTGGATCTGGAATTTGATAAAGCCGGCTCTTTCTTTGGCCAGGATAATGACTCCGCATTCTACTACTACAACAAAGTAGCGACGCAATCCAAAGACAGTTTACTGATAGGCAAGGCCTATTCTTATATGGCGGTTATCCAAAATAATGCAGGCGACTATTTTGGTAGTATCGAAAGTGCTCTTGCGGCTTTAAAATTTCTTGATCCCGAAAATAAAGAGGAGAAAGACTTCGTGGCCTCTAATTACAATGAATTGGTACTTAATAGCATCCGTTTAAATAATTATGTTGATGCACTTAAATATTGCAACGAAGCCTTAAACTATTTAGAGGATAACCCAGTTCGACTCATTGTCCTTAACAATATGGGATTAGCTTTTCGAGAGCAGAAAGCGTATGCTAAAGCAATCAAAATCTACGATGAAATTCTTTCCACAAAATCAATAAGTAAAAAGGAATATGCAAGAACTTTAACTAACAGCTCTTTTGCTAAATGGCTTCAAAATTCAAGTTATAATGCATCTAATGGCTTGCTGACGGCCCTATACATCCGCAAAACGGAGAATGACTGGTGGGGGCAGAATTCCAGCTATGCACATTTGGCTGATTATTATTCGGAGAAGAAACCAGATTCCGCCTTGTTTTATGCACGTAATATGTTTGCAATTGCTAAGAAGATAAATAGCCCTGGTGATAAAATTGAAGCACTTCAAAAGCTGATCAAATTAAGCCCGGCAGACTCCACCAAGCACTATTTTGAAACATACCAACAACTGAGCGACAGTGTGCTTTTAGCCCAGAATGCCGCTAAAAACCAGTTTGCCCTCATCCGCTATGAAACGGAAAAACACAAAGCAGACAACCTCAAGCTACAACAAGACATTGCAAACAAAAAGTATCAAATCATTAAACAACGGATTATACTCATTGGTATCATTTGTTTAGTTATTACAGCTGTCATTGTCGGCATCCTTTGGTATAAAAAAAGAAAACAACGAATAGAGCTCGAAGCGCAAAACCGAATAAAAGAAAGTCGGCTCAAAACGTCCAAAAAAGTACATGATGTAGTGGCTAACGGATTATACCGGGTCATGGCAGAGATTGAAAATCAAAGGCATATTGATAAGGAAGATATACTGGATCGCTTGGAAAATATGTACGAAAAATCACGCGATATATCCTATGAAGCAGAAGAGATAGAAGTAAAATTGCAAAACTTCAATGAGAAGATCGCCGATTTACTTACCTCCTTCGCCACCGAAAATACCAAAGTGCTGACGGCAGGCAATGAGTCTGAATTATGGTATACTATAGACGATCGAATAAAACACGAAATAGAACATGTCCTACAGGAATTGATGGTGAACATGCGAAAGCACAGCCGGGCCACACACGTAGCTCTCAGGTTTGAGCAGGAGGACAACAGTATACATATTCATTATACTGACAACGGAGTCGGCATGAAAAGGGGTATTCGCTATAACAATGGGTTAACAAATACGGGAAACCGTATTAAAGCTATTGGTGGCCAAATTATCTTTGACACCAATCTAGAAAGAGGATTAAAAATCCATATTTCTTTTCCAATTTAAATTGATTAAGATGTTCAAAAAAGTGTTAATAGTCGAAGATCATGAGGTAACTAACATCTCTGTACGAAAAACCGTCGAAGAGCTTGGTATTCCTATCACCAAATACGTTTATTACTGCGATGATGCATTTACCTGGATGCAAAATGCATTGAAAAGTGAAGAACCATATGACCTATTGATCTCCGATCTGTTTTTTGAAGAGGATGAAATTAAACAGAAACTCACCAGTGGCATAGAATTGATTAAAGCCATCAGACAATTGCAACCTAATTTGAAGGTGCTTGTATTTTCAGCGGAAGGTAGGCCCGCTACCATAGATGCAATCTTTAAAGAGCTTGCCATCGATGGTTATGTCCGTAAGGCTAGGAGAGATGCGCAGACACTAAAACAAGCAATCAGTACGATTTATAAGGGGGGTAAATATATTCCAACCGACTTGAAACAAAGCATAAAAAGGAAGAATTCCCATGAATTTACGACCTTTGATATCACCATCATTAAGCTACTGTCTCAAGGAGTACTACAAAAAGACATTCCTTTCTATCTGCAACAACACAATATTAAACCATCCGGTTTAAGTAGTGTAGAAAAACGTCTTAGTCAGATAAAGGAAGTATTGGAGTTTTCTAAGAACGAACAATTAGTTGTCTACTGCAAGGAAATAGGATTGATATAACCTAAACGAATATCTTCTTGACCCCAGTCTTATCAGGTATCAAATTTTTCCTAAATAATCTTGTTGTTTTTTGCGTTGCCGGTAGGTAATACCTGGTGGAATAGTCTTTAACAGTGTAAATAATTTGTTGAATAAATTTCTTGCTTTACGGGTTCCCGTAAAAATAGCTTCACACAGGTATATACTTTTGAGAAATTAAATAAGTCAAAAATCAATCTACGCACGATGGCTCGGATTTTTCGTAATGGGATTAAAATTATGCCGGGATCTATTAAATCCTAGCGGAGGTGTATACCATCGGCCTTAGGTGGACATGAAGTGAACATCTTGGAGGATAGTTAAGAACTTAAGTTATAAGAATATAAAAGAACAAACTAATATGGAAGCAACAATCAATACCGAATTACAAAGTCATTTTCTAAGGCTTTACCAAATAGCCTGTGCCGATCAGCATTTTGACGTCCTGGAAATGAAACAGCTTTACAAATTTGCAGAACAACGAGGAGTGGAAACAGAACATCTTGATAATATCCTAAAACACCCTGTTCAGGAACTGGAAATTCCAAAATCACTTGAAAGGCGGATCGAATATTTATATGATTTGGCCATTATGATTTGGGTGGATAGGCAGGTAACAGAAGGAGAATATAACCTGCTAAAGAAGTACTGTAGTACATTTGAATTTCTGCCTGAAAATCTCAACGAGATATGTGATTATCTTATTGATTGCGCCAAACAAGATAAACAACTACAAGAAGTGTTAGACTCAATAAACTAATTAAGATGGAAATCAGAAAACTATTTGCTATAAGAGAGCGCGAGGAACCCTCGCCGATAGCTCAACTTGATGAAGAACAAGACGAACAAAAAGTAAGGATCACTTATTATCAAAGCGGTTTCGGGGCGGCTTTGAAAGCCACGGGGAATTCGCTGAATTTTAAAGCTTGCTTAGATAATGTATATACCAGTTTTGAACAACAATGTCGAGAACAGGAAATACATCAAAAGCGATTGAAACAACCTTACATTGACGAAAAGCAACGAAAGCAAAGCGAATTAAAAAATACGGAGGCGGCCATCTCTATTTTTGAAGAAAAAAGAGAGCACATTAATGAGCAAATTAACAGCGCAAAACATGACATTGAAGACGTTAAACACTATCCTGAAAAATATGGATTAACCTCTACTAAGAAACCACAGGCACAGTTCTACATCGGATTTTTATTACTTATTCCAATCACCATCTACCTCTTCGTTTTCTATATTTCGGCTACCTACTCAGCATTTTTTAAAGATTTTTCAAATGATAGCCTTACAGCGGCCATTTTTGATGCGCAAGCACTTAATAATGCGCTCAAAGCCGGTTGGTTGGAAGGGGTCTTGGTTCTCACAATTCCATCGGTCTTTTTAGGCCTAGGCTACGTTATTCATATGGTACAAAAAGAGAAAGGCATAAAGAATGTACTACGCCTCATTGCGTTGTTTATTATCACTTTCCTATTTGATGCACTCTTAGCCTACCAAATAGAGAAGAAAATTTATGAGTTCAATAAAACCTTGGATTCATTGCCGTATAATTTGCAAATAGCCTTAGGCGAAGCGGAATTCTGGATGATTATTTTCGCTGGCTTTGTTGTCTATATCATTTGGGGTCTTGTGTTCGATATTACCATGAAAGAACATGAGAACATGGATAAAATAAATGGCTTCGTCAAAACAAAACTGGAAGAACTGAAACGTCTTAGAGCAGCAAA
This sequence comes from Olivibacter sp. CPCC 100613, assembly GCF_036959255.1. Lineage (NCBI taxonomy): Bacteria > Pseudomonadati > Bacteroidota > Sphingobacteriia > Sphingobacteriales > Sphingobacteriaceae > Olivibacter > Olivibacter sp. CPCC 100613. The sequence continues at coordinate 123,748 of NZ_JAWMTI010000003.1, read as the reverse complement.
GGGGGAAATTACAGAGGAAATCAACAACCTAAAAAGGAAAGTCGTTGAGATTACCGGGAAAATTGAAGAGCTTCAGACAGTAATTGATGGTTTTATCATGAACCTTAAACAATATCTTCTTTATCATAACCAGTACAAAGAAGGATGGTATCAGGCGATTGGGTCTGAACTCAATATTGCGCCTGCCACAAAAACAAAGTTGTTGGAAGATTGCGAAAATGTTTCCAATGAACACCTTCAAAAGCTCAATTTGCTTAATCCTGATTTTCAAAATGTCATTTATTCTAAAGTATCCTAAACCATGAATACAAAGATTTATTTATTAGTGTCATTTATGTCGTCTGTTATCCTTACAGCTTGTAGTTCTGAAGAAAAAACGGAAGAAAACAAAGAAGCTACCAAAGTGGAAGTAAAAACCAATAAAAAAGAAAACCTGAACATCAGTATTCTGCTCGATTTATCAGATCGTATCGATCCGAGTAAATATGCCAATCCTTCCATGGAGTTTTATCAAAGAGACCTGGGGTATATTGAGTCTATTAGTTTAGGATTCGAGAAGCATATCCGATCTAAACCCATCAAATATATTGATGATCAGATCCAAGTATATTTTGAACCCGAGCCGTTAGATGCAGAAATCAACGGCTTAGCAAAAGAACTGAAAATGTCATTTACCAGAGACAATACCACAAAAGAATCCATACAGCAAATATCATCTCAGTTTACGTCTATTTCGCAAAAAATTTATGAATTGGCCATAAAAGATAAAAAGTATGTAGGTTCAGACATATGGGGTTTCTTTAAAAACAAAGTAAACGATTACTGTATCAAACCCGGTCATAGAAATATGCTTTTTATTCTGACAGACGGTTATATATTTCACAAAGACTCCAAATTTTCCGAGCAGAATAAGACATCTTATCTTACACCAGAATTAGTTAAGTCGTTAAAACTCAATACTTCGAAGTATAAGGAGCTTATCGAAAAAAAAGGCTACGGTTTTGTAAAGGCCAATGATAGTTTAAATGAGCTGGAAGTGGTTGTTTTAAGTATTAATCCGGCAAAAGGTAATCCCTTCGAAAGCGATGTTATCACTTCTTATTGGATGGCATGGTTACAGGATATGAGTGTTAAGAATCCCGTGATGAAACCATTATCGGCGGCCTTGCCGTCAGATCTAGATCCCATTATCCAAAAATACATTAACCGATAAGTGTTTTGCTCCATTAAAAACAAATAGCGAGATGAAATCGATCTTACTGGCTTTATTTCTCACGGCTCATTCCGGTTGTAAGGGTACGAAGCCTACCTTTGCCGGTACAAGCAAAACAGTTTATTTGTGTGGTAGTGGCAAAGGCAAAAAATATCATTTAAATGCAAATTGTAGAGGCCTGAGCAATTGTAATTATAAGACGGTAAAAACAACCTTAGAGAAAGCAAAAAAAGAAGGTAAAACATTATGCGCCTGGGAAGACTGATATTATTTATTTTATGTACGCTCATTATTTCAACCTGTAACCTAGCGGGCGCTGATTTATCAGCGCCCAATTTAGCACATAAAACTTTTCGGGCAAAGGTTGTACGCATCTTGGATGGAGACACTATGGAGGTGTTATACAACGACAGGGACCGAATAAAAATACGCTTGGCGCATATTGATTGTCCGGAAAAACGTCACTCTCAACCATTTGCTAATCGTGCTAAGCAAACATTATCCAATTTATGTTTTGGCCAATATGTTACCGTTGACGGTGATAATTATGATCATTTCGGCCGATTAATAGCTGTCATCGTAAATGGTTCAAAACAAATTGTAAATCAAGAAATGGTGCGACAGGGAATGGCTTGGCATTTCAAAAAATATTCAAAAGATTCGGTCTATGCCAAGCTCGAGCAAGAGGCCAGATTAAATAGGGTAGGACTATGGCAGGACCACAATCCCATCGCGCCGTGGAAATGGCGTAAACCGAAAACGATGGTCGGTAATTCTAACTAAACAAAAGCTACATGGATCTTATTCTTTTACTTTCCACTCTTTAGGCGCCACAAATCCCTTTCTGCCCTGCCCATAGGGAGGAACTTGTTTTGAACTTTTGATCGAATTATACGTTTCCAATTTTGTTTTTAAATCTTTGTAAATAGTCGTTTCTGTATCTTTTAAATCTTTTCTTTCCCCTATATCTCGGGATATATTAAATAAAACATCCGTTTGTAATTTCATTCTCGAGTTATTATTACCTGCTTCTATTAATTTCCAATTACTGTTTACCAGCGCTCCTTCCCCAAGGTAAAAATCTCGCTGTATGCCTGATTTGCTTCCATTTAATACCGGGTATATGCTTATTCCGTCCAGCGGGTTCTCGGGTGCTTCTGTAATTCCGGCTATATCCAGCAAGGTTGGTAAAACATCTACATACCCGGTTACCTGCTCCATAGTCTTTCCTCCTTTTAGCTTTGCAGGCCATTTTATAATGGCCGGTGCCCTTACGCCGCCTTCCCATTCGGTAAATTTAGACCCTTTCAGTTCTCCGGATGACCCGGGAGAATCCGGCGCATACCCGTTGTCACTAAAGAAAAGAACGATGGTATTATCTTCTATGTTCAATGTTTTCAATATTTCTAAGACCTTCCCAATGTTCTCATCTAAACTCCTGACCATGGCTGCATAAGTTTGCTTTTTAAGATCGTCTTCCCCGCGAGGTTTTAATAAGTCTTCTTCTTTTGCTTGAAACGGCCCATGAGGCGCATTAAAAGCCAAGTACATAAAAAATGGGTTTTCTTCCTGACTGTACTGCCTAATTCTTTTTACCGCCTCATCCGCAAGCAAGTCTGTCGCGTAACCTTCATCATAGCTTGAATTAAAATCATTATGCCAATCTAATTCGCCCTCTCGTTTATGCGTAAAATAATCGATCGCTCCATTTAAATGACCATAGAAATGGGTGAAGCCCCTATGTAAGGGATGATATTTTAAGGAGGCATGCCCCAGATGCCATTTTCCGATAATTGCCCTGTTCTTATAACCCGCTTTAGCCAGATATTCGGGCAAAAAGGTCTCGTCAGTGTTCACGCCAAATTTAGACCAGGGTGGAATAACGGTTTCTCTTAAACCAAACCTGTCCGGATAACGACCGGTCATCAGCCCGGCACGGGTAGGGGAGCAGACTGCCGCCGTGTAAAATCGGTTTAAGCGAATTCCGTCTTTTGCTAACTGATCGATTACAGGGGTTTTGATGGTGCCTCCCAGATATCCTAAATCTCCCCATCCCAAATCATCTGCCAGAATAATTAGAATATTAGGTTTTTTCGATTGCGCCATAAGTAGGACGACGTGCATGCATAGCAATACGATTAGTAATGTTATTCTTTTCATATGATCTGACTTAAGCAAATACTATTTCAGTTTTCCTTCTTTATCTACTTTAAAAGTAGAGAAAAGTGGAATGAATTGCTAATTTTAAATAAGAGGAAAGCCGTCTCCTTTTACCGCCTGCAAGTCGTTTCCGATGAGTTTGTATCAAAAATAATCGATATTAAAATGTAAAAAAAGAAAACAGATTTGTTGCTTTTATAAGGCAATTAAATTAAATTCGTGTCAACTAACCGATAAAAACCCCGTTAAACTGACTAAAAGATATGTTTTTAAAAGAAATATTCTATTTTTATGTCAGTAAACAAGAAAATGTCGGACATCGATATCTTCCTAAAACTAAAATCGGGCAATACTAAAGCTTTCGAGCTGATTTATCATAAATATTGGTCAACACTTTTTGATCAAGCCTATAAAAGATTTGCTGACGAAGAAATTGTTAAAGAATTCATACAGGAATTGTTTACAGAATTGTGGCAGAATAAAGAGACAATACAAATTCATACCTCCCTTTCGTCATATTTACACCAGGCCTTAAAATTTAAAATATACAACCACTACAAATCGCAGCAGGTACAAGACCGTTATAGACAATTCATCTACAAGCAACATGGGCCCCATTCAACCAATAATTTAACAGAAGAGCGGATAAATTACATCGACCTACATCAAGCCTTAAAAAAAAGTATTGAAAAATTACCTAATCAAACCCGGCGCGCCTATAAATTAAAGCAAGAAGGAGGGTTAACCTATCCCGAAATTGCTGCCGTTCTAAAAATATCAACCAGTACTGTAGAAAAACATATTATCAAAGCACTTAAAGTAATCAGGAAGGAGCTTAAACACTTCATTTGGCTGCTATTTACCATGTTTTTAAAATAATCGAAAAAAAAATAGAGGTACTACGCCCATTAAATTTACTATTAGTTGTATTTGCCTCCCAAATGGATCAAAATAACATACATAGAGCAGAAGAAAACCAAATGTCCCGGCGTTTTGAAGCATGGTATAATGCAGCAGATCACAGTAAAGCATATACAGAAACACTTTCTGAACAAACAAAGCAAGCGCTTGGCAACGATATGTTATTCCAGATCAAAACACGTGCAAATATATCGTCCCCGAAGAAGTATAAACCTTCGAATCAAATGCTTTGGTGTGCCGCTACTGTTATTTTATTGTTTGCGGTCTTTGTATTCTTACAAAAAGGTCCTACCATAACATATACAACAGGCTATGGCGAGATCAAAATGATTCATTTACCCGACGGATCGCAAGTAAAATTAAATGGCCATTCCCGTTTATATTATCGTAAAAGAAATTTTAACGCCCACCGAGAAGTTTGGTTAAATGGTGAGGCAAGCTTTGTTGTTGTACATAAGCAAAACAACCAACGGTTTAGCGTACATGTATCCGACAGCACCTCTATTGAGGTTTTAGGCACAGAATTCAATGTGCAAAATAGAAACCAAACCTTGATAGCATTGCGCGAAGGTAAAATCAATTTTCAATGTATTAGTACACAAGATCGTTATAAAATCGAGATGCAACCGGGGCAGCATTTTATGCTGGCTAAAAACAAGCGTGATTATCAGCTGAAAAACGATGTTGCCATCGATGCGTTTTTTCTTTGGCAAAAGCACAAGCTGTTACTTAGCAACAGTACGCTTAACGAAGTGATTTCCTTATTAAAAGCAACTCAGGGTATAGAAATCGTCTTAAAAGATGACAGGTTACTAAAGAGAGATGCTTCAGGATCTATGCCCTTAAATGTGGATATTGATGAGATGATTTCTAACATTGCATTATTATACGATCTGGATATTAAGAGAAAGAATAATCGATTCTTATTTCAGTCTAAGCAACACATTACACACCAATAGGAGTCGATAAAAGCCATCATTATTGCAAAAAACTACACGCATTTTTGTGCGTAACGGCTCTTTATTGTCTTTTTTTAACATTCAAACCCACAAACATGAGATCATTACTAATCAACATCATTATGCGCTGCTAAGCCAATCGTCTACTTAGCAACAGAACAGGTAAGATTGACCTTGTACTACCCAAATCAGTAATATCTATTTCTGGTTAATGAAACCGTTTTGCCTTTTAACAAACAATCCTAAAACAATTATTATGGCTCGTAAAATTCTAAAAATCATATGTTTAACAGCAGTATTGAGCGTGTTTATGCCCCCAAAGCTCATAAAATTGATGGCAGCTAGTTCCGAATCCTTCAGCCCATCTTTTCAAACGGTGAGCCTCGAGACGGCTTTAAAAAAGTTGGAAGAAAAGTTCCATGTCTCCATTGCATATCGTAGTGGTTTATTAAAAAATAATCAGATCGATATGTCCGTACTTCAGCATGCATCCACGATCGAAGCAGCCTTATCGAGCGCATTAGCAGACCGAAAGTTAAGCTTCAAGAAGAACAATGATCGGTTTTTCGTCATTATCGAAAAAAACATACCGAGCCAGGTAGCTGCCGCACAATCAAAGCCGGTAAAGGTACAACAGCGAAGCGTACACGGTGTGGTGACAGACGAGCAGGGGCAACCCATTCCATTTGCAGCAGTGAAAATAAAGGGCACTACCTTGGTAACGAGTACAAACGAAAAAGGCCAATTTGCTATTAATAATTTACCCCCTGATGCAATTTTAATCGTTACCTATATGGGATACAGACCAACGGAAGTGCCTGTATCCGGTAAAGCCGAGGTAAACCTACAAATGGAACCGGTAGCTGCGGAGTTAAATGAGGTAGTGGTAGTAGGTTACGGTGTACAGCGAAAAGAAGAATTTACAGGTTCTGCAACCCGCATAGGAGGAGAAAAACTGGCCGATCAACCCGTCCAGAGTTTCGACCAGGCATTGGCCGGCAGGGCATCGGGTGTCAATATAGCGCAACCTAATGGTGTATTAAACAATGCTCCCGTTATCCGTATCAGAGGTGTTAACTCCATTTCTCAAAGTTCTTACCCACTTATTGTGGTGGATGGGATTCCGATCAATGCAGGAGAAAGTGTCTCATCGAATGCCAATGTTACTAATAACCCTTTAGGAGATATCAATCCGGCGGATATCGAATCGGTTAATATATTAAAAGATGCGGCCTCCACTTCCATTTATGGCTCCAGAGGTGCCGCCGGTGTCATGATCATCACCACTAAGAGAGGTAAAACAGGCAAGGCACGCGTAAATTATGAGGGATGGACGGGCATATCCAATCCCGTAAGGCTGCCAACAATGCTTAATGCTACTCAATTTATGGAGATAAAAAACGAAGCTGTACTGAATTCAAAGATTTTAAGTGGGAACGCTGCTAACGATAATGTCGCGAGTGCGTATTTTTTTCCCACGTATAAGGAGGATGGATCATTAGTGGACACACGCTGGTATGATGAAACTTATCGCACCGGTTTTTCCCATAATCATAGTCTTAATGTGACCGGGGGGTCAGAGGATACCAAATATTTCTTTTCTACCAATTACTCAGATCAAAAAGGCTTTATCCGAAATAACGAATTTGACAGAATTGGCGTGCGTTTCAATGTAGATCATAATTTAACGAACTGGTTAAAGCTAACAGGAGGAGCTAATTATACGCGCAGTAATAATCAATCGCCCAACACGGGATCACTCCGGGGGAACGCTTTCTTACTCACCGGTATTGCTCGTTTAGCATGGCTAACGGCCCCCAATGTTGGTCCGTATAATCCCGATGGCACTTACAATATCGCTAGCAGTACTAATTCGATGGGGATGGGAAACAACACAGTAGTTAGTAATTTCTATAATCCCACCGCCTTATTGGGTTTGAACCGATACGATGCACAGAATGATCATATTATTGGAAATGTGGGAGCTACGGTAACCTTGTTGAAAGGCTTAGATTTCAAAACAAGTTATGCATTGGATTGGACTAAAGTGGAAAACAAAACATTCGAAAGTGCCCTACACGGACCGGGTTTTACCCCTCAAGGTAATGCTGTCAACACGATCAACAATATCAACACCTGGAATTGGAGCAATACGATGTCCTTCAGGAGAGCTTTTGGCCAGCACAACCTTTACTTATTAGGTGGCTATGAAGTGCAGCATTTTTATTTCAATCGATGGGGTGCTACCCGTACACAGGTATCCGATGAGTATTATGAAAATTTTGAGGGAAGCTATGGACGTATTATACCCTTTGGAAGTATGCTGGATGCCGAATCTTCGTTGATCTCTTATATTTCGAGAATAAACTATGATTTCGATAAGCGTTATTTTTTAACGATCAACTTCCGAAGAGATGGTAATTCCATACTCGGAGAAAAAACAAAATTCGGAAATTTCGGTGGGGCTTCCATTGGCTGGACCCTGTCAGAGGAGAATTTCTATAAAGAGTCTTCTTTAGCAGAAGTCATGAACAGTATAAAATTGCGTGGTAGTTGGGGGCGGGTAGGAAATGCCAATAATCCAAACAAGTTTGCGTCGCTCAATCTTTATGAATCGGCCCTGTATGGAGATGCGCCTATGTTGAACTACTATCAAGCCGGAAATAGTGGTTTGGAGTGGGAAACCAGTGACCAGACCAATATTGGAGCGGACTTAGGTTTTTTCAACGATCGTTTGCAAGTAGAAATGACTTATTTCTATAATAACGTAAATGGATTAATTCTCAATGCTCCGCAAACGCCGTCGAAGGGAATACCCAATAACGGCATTATGTTAAATGTTGGCTCTATGTACAATCGCGGATTTGAATTGACCTTCAATGCCCGTGTTTTAGAACGAAACGGTTTTACCTGGAATTCATCGTTTAACTTTACAACGATTAAAAATCGCGTTACAGCCCTGGCAGAAGGCAATGCCGACATTGTTGGTTCTACCAGTACGGCGGCAGAAGCCACTAATATTACCCGGGTTGGCTACTCCGTTGGAAGTTTATATGGAGCCAAAACGGATGGTGTAAATCCTGAAACAGGACAGCGTATTTTCATTAATCGTGCCGGCGAGCGGGTGCAATATAGTCATGCGGTGGCTGCGGGCGAAAGCAGATGGACCTATCTGGACGGTTCTCCTGCTCAGGCCATTTCGGGTGCCGACTATTACTTGCTGGGAAATGCCCTTCCAACTTGGTATGGTGGATTTGACAACACATTTCAGTATAAAAACTTTGACCTCAACTTAAGCTTTGTATATTCCGGGGGCAATTATATCCAAAATGGCACCAAGGCTACCCTGCGCGATCAGCGCTTCTGGAATAATTATACCGAAATCTATGATCGGTGGACAAGCCCGGGCCAGCAGACAGATATCCCGCGCCTCGTGTATGGCGATGTTATTTCAAACGGCTCATCTTATCCCATATCAGAAAATGTAGAAAAAGCAGATTTTCTCAGGTTGCAAACCGCGTCATTGGGCTATCGACTTCCGACGAAACTGCTGGGCAAATCAGGTATAAGTTCGGTACGTTTTTATGGCCAGGTGTTCAACGCATTCCTCATTACAGGCTACAGTGGTTCCGACCCGGCACTTTCTTCCAATGGTAACGACAATTTAACGCCGGGCGTTGATAAAAATTCTGTACCGCAGGCACGCACTTTCACACTCGGTGTCAACATAGGCTTCTAGCAGGATTCAGTTTAAAACAAAAGTGATAAAAACTATAGGTTATGAACAATAAAAAATATAAGACTTTAAAACAGGGTATTCAATCAATCATGATTACCGTGCTATGCTTTATTTCTTGCAGCGAGCAGGAATACCTGCATCCGGATCCCACTACTTATATTCCGCAAGAACAAACATTTGACACCCCTGAACGTGTGCTGGCTTTGGTAAATGGATTATATAGGGGCATGAAAGACCAGCAATTTTATGGCGGTCGTTATTACATTTACTGCGAAGTACGAGGTGAAGAATATATTAATAGAACCGCCAATCTTTTTACAGCTTTTGATTCCTGGAATCATACCTTAAATGCCGGTTCCAACGAAGTGCAAAACCTCTGGGCTGCCGCATATCGTACCATTAATTTATGCAATGTTTTTTTACAGGGATTAGTAGACAATGCAGATAAAGTAGATCCCGAAGCAGCTACTGCATACGCTGCCGAAGCCAAATTTGTGCGGGCAGTTTCTTATTTCGCGCTGGTAACCCTATATGCAAGACCTTATATCGAGAACAATGGCAATGCGCCTGGTTTACCCTTACGTTTACTGGCCGAAACTTCCTCGGCCAACAATTCATTAGCCCGCAGTACAGTAGCCGAAGTCTATGCACAAATACTAAAAGATCTTGATGAAGCCGAAACAGGCCTGCCGTTATCCTATGATACGCCTATGCTCAATACCACGCGCGCTCACCGTAACACGGCCATTGCTTTCAAAACGCGTGTTTACCTTACGATGGGAAATTACAGTATGGTGATACAAGAAGCGCAAAAAATCGTTTCGGCCAATGCACCGTACCGAGCCGAAACAGGTGTTGCCCATGCGCTACAAGACGACGCTACTATTCCTTTTTTATCAAATAATTATACCACAACAGAATCTATCTTTAGTATGCCCATGACTGATTTAGATTCTACCACCGGTCAATCGTCCATAGGCTACAATCTCAATACCTCGCCCGGAAATTCGGAGTATAATTTAAACCCACTGGGCATCATTGCCGACACGGAGTGGCGCGAAAACGATCAACGCCGACTGTTCATTACTGGTGGAGCTACCAAGTATCTCAAAAAATACAGCAAGCCTTCTCCATTTTTAGATTATATTCCTGTGATCCGATACGCCGAAGTGTTGCTTAATTATGCCGAGGCGGCAGCGCATGTGGAAGATCTTGATAAAGCACGCGATCTGCTGACGTATGTTAGAAACCGGGCTGATGCCTCTTATCAGTTCCCAACAAGTGCCATCAACAATGTAGACGCCCTGATCCAAACGATTTTACATGAACGCCGAATTGAGTTTTTAGGTGAAGGATTGCGTTCTAATGATCTGTTGCGTACTTTGCAGACTATTCCTGCAAAGGGTACTGCTCCAGCTGTTTCACCAACAGAAGAAGCCTATATTTTTCCCTTGCCCAATTCAGAACTATTAACTAACAAAGATTTATAAACAAGAAGTACATGATGTATCTAAAAAAAACGATTACAAGGTGTTCCCTGATAACGTTGTCCCTTATCGGTGGATTGCTACCCTATCAAACCCTTCGGGCACAGAAATCGATAGCTACTCCCGTTGTAACCGGAAGTGTCTCCGATTTCATCAAAAATCTAAAAGCGTACCCCGGTTATTTTAATTTCTATTATGATGAAAAAAATGATAAGATTTACCTGGAAATAGACAAGCTAGGGACGGAATTTTTGTATTACACCTCGCTTACGGATGGGGTAGGTTCCGGCGGACCGGAAAGGGGACAGGCAACGGCAGTTATTGCTAAATTTATCCAAGTAGGTCAGAAGATCTTGCTGGTAGAGCCCAACTATGCTTACCGGGCGATAACCGATAATAAAGATGAGCAAAAAGCCGTAGAAAACGCCTTTGCTCAGTCTGTTATCTGGTCATTCAAAGTGTTGGCGGTAGCGCAGGGAAAAGTACTTATTGACCTGAGTCCGTTCTTGGTACGAGATAGTCAGAAGATAGCTTCCAGTATTGGACGTAACAACCTTCCCGGCCTCCACATCGGTGCTTCACAGCAGATGGGCCCGGCTTATAATTTTGATGAAAGCAGATCGGCCATCTATTTAGATAATACTAAAAACTTTCCAAAAAACACAGAATTCGAGGCCATCATCACTTTTACAGGAGGCAGTATTCAGGGCCGAGGGTGGGGAATGGGCCCCGGTATCGCGCCGGACCCCAATGCGGTTACCGTGAAGATGCATCAATCATTCGTGGCGCTGCCCGAAGCTGGCTATAAGCCCCGTAAATTTGATCCGCGTTCCGGTTTTAATATGTATAGCTACATGGATTTTTCTGCTTCCATGAAAGAACCCATCGTTAAACGTTTTACTCGTAGGCAACGCCTGGAGAAAAAAGACCCTACAGCCGCGCTCAGTGAGCCTGTAAAACCGATCGTGTACTATGTTGACCGTGGTGCGCCCGCACTGATCAAGAAAGCGCTCATCGAAGGCGGTGCCTGGTGGAATCAAGCTTTCGAGGCGGCCGGATATAAGAACGCCTTTCAGATAAAAGAACTGCCGGAAGGTGCCGATCCCATGGATATTCGATATAACATTGTCAATTGGATTAACCGTACCGGAAACCCCAGGGCTTTTTCAACCGGTATGTCCCATATAGATCCCCGTACCGGCGAAATTATTAAAGGTGTGGTAACATTGGGAGCAGACAGGCATCGGCAAGATTACCTGATTGTGGAAGGGCTTTTGCAGCAATATGAAGATGGAAAAGAAGTAAATGATGATATGCAGAATTTTGCGCTCGCACGTATTCGTCAGCTTTCTGCTCATGAGATTGGCCACACGCTCGGCCTATACCATAATTTTACTTCCAGCACGAAAAACAGGGCTTCGGTAATGGATTATCCCTTCCCTCGCTTTAGCATGGACAATCAAGGTAAAATAAATATAGCAGATGCCTATGCTGTAGGGATAGGTGAATGGGATAAGCGTGCCATTATCTGGGGATACCAAGACTTCCCCGAAGGAACCGATGAAAACAAGGCCCTCGATGATATTATGAAAGAAACCCTTGCTCAAGGGCATATCTTCATTCCTGATATCGGCGGTTATGTCCATCCCATCGCCAATCAATGGGATGAAGGTACCAATGCGCCTGACGAGTTAAAACACCTGTTGCAAATCAGGAATCGACTATTACAAAATTTTTCAGAGAAAGCGATTCCCGAAAATGCACCCATGGCCACCTTGGAAGAAGTATTGGTGCCTATCTACCTCCTGCATCGTTATCAGATAGAGGCCGCAGCTAAGTCTTTAGGTGGTTTGTATTTTACCCATGCCCTAAAGAATGACGGACAGGTTATTACCAAATTCATTGAACCCCAAGAACAATGGAAGGCCTTTGATGCCTTAATCAGCACAATCCAGGCGGACGCGCTTTCACTGCCGGAACAGCTGATACAGAAAATCCCGCCCCGGCCTTCGGGATATCCGCAGACGCGTGAAGTCTTTAACCGTTACACAGGCCCCACTTTTGATCCTATCGCCGCGGCAGAGACAGTGGCCAGCACAACGCTTGGTCATCTATTAGATCCTGCGCGGGCAGCTAGGTTAATTGAATACCAGGGTAGGGACTATAAGCAACCCGGTTTTATTCCCATGGTCGAAAAACTTTTAGATCTCACTTGGAAGAAAAACCTCGTTGCAGGCTATAAGGGAGAATTACAAGCCATGGTAAACAACGTTACGTTGCAGTATTTGCTACAGCTGGCAGCCGGTAAGGAGACGTCCACCGTGGTGAAAGGGCAAGCCATCTATTTGATCGAGAACCTAGCCAGCTGGATGCAAGATCATCTCAGCAATGCATCACCTGCTTACGCCTCCAATTTACGCTTTGGTTTAACTCAAATTAAGTCTTTCCGGGAAAATCCCTCAAAATTTGAAATCGAAGCTCCCATGCAAATGCCTCCCGGTGCTCCGATAGGCACGCCATCACTTCATTTTATAGACCAAATGTGTTCATTCAATTAAACGCTCAACATGAAGAAACAACAAATTAGCAAACGGGTATTCATTCAGGTCGTATTCTTTATGATACAGGTTGGATGTATAAATCCACTTTTCGCACAAAAGATCAATGCCAAGAAATTGGCTACTTTAAAAAAGGAGCTTATCCTGGAAATTGATAAAGAGCAGAAAAGGAGCCAGGAAATGGTAGATATGGTCTTTAGTTTCGGCGAATTGGGTTTTCAGGAAGAAGAAACATCCCGCTATCTAACCGGGATTCTAAAGGAAAACGGTTTTTCCATCGAGCAGGGTATTTCCGGTATTCCAACCGCCTGGCTGGCAAGATGGGGAAATGGCAAGCCCGTTATTGCTATTGGCAGTGACATTGATTGCATACCTAAAGCCTCCCAAAAGCCCGGAGTAGCCTATCACGATCCCTTAGTGGAGGGGGCACCCGGACATGGCGAAGGTCATAACTCGGGCGTTCCTTTGAATATTACCGCTGCATTAGCCCTTAAAAAAATAATGGAACGCGAACACATCAGCGGTACCTTGGTCTTATGGCCAGGGGTTGCAGAAGAGCAATTGGGCACAAAAGCCTACTACGTACGTGATGGTTATTTCAAAGATATTGACGCTTGTATCTTCACACATGTAGCAAACAACTTGGGGGTATCCTATGGCGACAGTGGCGGGAACGGCATGATTTCCGTTAAGTTCAATTTCGAAGGCGAAGCCGCTCATTCCGGCGGTGCTCCTTGGCGTGGAAAAAGTGCTTTAGACGCCGTAGAACTTATGAACGTAGGTTGGAATTACCACCGTGAACACATGGAGCCCACACAGCGTTCTCACTATGTAGTAACCGATGGCGGCGACCAACCAAATGTAGTCCCTTCTAAAGCATCGGTGTGGTATTATTTTAGAGAAAAGACCTATCCAAAGATCATGCAAATGTACGAAGATGGCATTCGGATCGGTGAGGGCGCCGCGAAAATGACCAATACCAAGATGACCTACGAAGTGTTGGGAAGCGCTTGGCCCGGACATTTCAATCAAACAATCGCCGAAACCATGTACAAGAACATTCAGGCGGTGGGTCTACCCACATGGAGCGCTCAGGATCAACAACTCGCCAAAGCGATACAAAAAGAACTCGGAGTTAAAGAAGAAGGAATGAACGTAGAATTAAGTAAACTCGGTATTCCCAATGCCAATCCATCCCTCATGGGTGGGGGTTCTGATGACATTGCAGACATTGCTTGGAATGTGCCAACCGTGGTGTTGCGTTACCCCTCCAATATTCCCGGTTTACCGGGCCATCATTGGGCTAACGCCATTGCCATGGCAACGCCTATTGCACATAAAGGTGTTATCGCCGGGGCAAAAGTGGAAGCCCTTACGCTACTAGACATGCTAGTAGACCCACAAATTATCAAAGATGCCTGGACGTATTTCAATGAGGTGCAGACGAAAGAAGTAAAATACACCCCTTTAGTTTCAGAAAAAGATAAGCCTGCCACCTATCTGAATAAGAAAATAATGGAGGAATTCCGTCCGCTCATGAAGAAATATTATTATGATCCCGGCAAATACGGCACTTATCTTGAACAATTAGGAATTAGTTACCCTACAGTAAGATAAAGTAGTTAATAAGGAGGCTGACCTGTGATAAAGGCAGTCTCCTTACACCAAAGCAGTCATTGGATTTGTAGTCCGTTAAAGGCTGTTTTTGACATTTAAGGAAATAAGATAAATTTTCAGAATTGGTCAGTCCTGAAAGTATATTTTAATCTGTTGAGCATACTGGGGGTGATCCGTTATCATCAAATCGATAATTAGCTATTGTCGATTAATTGGTTTACATTTACTACTAGCAGAAATACCTTGATGTTAATATTAGAAATAAATGTTGCTAAAAATAACTAGAAAAGAGAAAATCTTTCAACCTGATTCCCGTCGGGTTATCGCAAAATTTCTATTTGCAGGTAACGAACGAGCGAAACGTCTCATCTTGTCGATTCTCGATCTTAGTTATGAGCAGCAAGAAGAGCAATTTAATCGATTAATTCACAAATATACCAGAAGGCATCGGAATATTAGAAAGGTGCTTACTAGTCATTTCAATCGTCTAATACCACTGATAGAAGAGGTGAAAGTTGATCCAAAAAGCTTACGTACCCATCTGCAATTACTCATAGGTGCCTATTTTACCATGGAGTATTCCATTGAGGCGGCCGCTTTTTTTAACCCGTCTATAGTGGAACATCCAGACCAGACTCGGCTTCTTTCCGGACAAAAAAGAATTATAATCAGCTTCCGCGCAACAGGAGAGGGACATATTTCATCCATTGTTTTCAGAGAGGGGGTGTTGGATCTCAATCATGATATTACGATTTATCAACCAGGTAAGATGTTAGAAGTGCCGGCTCATGTGAAGAATTACATATACCATAAAAAATCGTTTCTACGAAAGTTGAGAGAGATGTGCGATGAAAGTGGGCATCATGATGTTACTGCTTACCAGGCTATAAACGGTGCGCTTTCCGATACTTTTACCTATGAAGAATTGAAGACCTCGTTGCAAAAGGTACAGGCCGAATTGCAGAATAAACAGGAAAACATCTTGTTCTTACAGGAGGTAAAATGGCTTGCTTCTTCTAATTATGAGATGACGTTTGCCTCCGATACCTCACTTAGTGAACGTGTTATCTTCCCCATAGCAGATACCGAAAGAAACGGCATTGAAGATGCGCGGTTTGTGCGTTTCGTAGCCGAAAATGGGGAGATAACTTATTATGCCACTTATACCGCTTATGATGGGACTGCCATATTGCCGAAACTGCTAATGACCCATGATTTCTTACATTTCACTGTGATGCCTATACACGGTTATATAGCTCAAAACAAGGGTATGGCTTTATTCCCTCGACAGATCAACGGTCGTTACGTTATGCTTTGCAGAATCGATGGTGTCAACAATTATATCGCCTATTCCGATAATATCAATGTTTGGCGTGAAGCAACATTATTACAAAAGCCAGAATACCCCTGGGAGTTGGTGCAAATCGGAAACTGCGGTTCACCTTTAGAAACAGAGGCGGGATGGCTCGTGCTTACCCATGGAGTTGGTCCCATGCGCGAGTATGTGCTGAGCATATCTTTGTTGGATATTAATAATCCTGAGAAGGAAATTGGACGTTTACCGGAACCGATACTTATTCCAAATGCTCGAGAACGTGAAGGTTATGTGCCGAATGTCGTTTATTCCTGCGGCGCCTACATTCACGAAGGTGAACTCGTTATTCCCTACGCCATGTCCGACTATGCTTCAACCTATGCAACGATCAATCTGCGGCAACTTTTAATGACAATCCAGCAGACCAACCGAGTCGAGAAATAAGTTATAATTCAATTGCAGTACTTGCAAACCGAGGTGTTATCAAGAAATAACCGCTTTACGTATGTCATTCGTACGATCTCCATTTTCGATAAATTTTCCATATGGCTTTTCAAATGTGTATTGAACTGCGAGATAGGAAATGATATAGGCAATCGTACTTTCCGCTCCTTGGTTTCGGTTTACA
Source organism: Olivibacter sp. CPCC 100613 (assembly GCF_036959255.1). Classification (NCBI taxonomy): domain Bacteria; kingdom Pseudomonadati; phylum Bacteroidota; class Sphingobacteriia; order Sphingobacteriales; family Sphingobacteriaceae; genus Olivibacter; species Olivibacter sp. CPCC 100613. The sequence goes on along the minus strand of NZ_JAWMTI010000003.1, from coordinate 107,151 downwards.
CCGTCAGGTTGCAAACCGTCACAACAGCCATGAGTTTCGAAATCATAAAGACTGATACGGAGATCGTTCTCACCCAAAAACCACATAAAAGAGGTATACAGCAAATTAAGGTAGCGAGTTTCGCCGCAATAATTATAAGCTTGAAGGTATAACAGTACCATCGCCATTGCATCGATAGGCTGTTGAGAAAAAGTTGACGGTTTATCGGTTTGCCTATACCAATTTTGGTTACCGATTAAGCTCAAGTGACCCTTCGTTAACGTATGTGATTCTAAAAAAGCCATGCTTTCAAAAGCTGTTTCCTCAAATCTTTTATCGGCCGTTATTTCGACAGCATAGAACATCGCTAGCGGAAGTAACCCGTTATCGTATGCTAATAGGGATTCGTACCAATGCCAACCCTCTTCGCGATGAATTTGATACGCGTCGTGCAAACGAATCGCTAATTTCCGTATCAACTCAATCATTCCCTCATCAGTAGGATTATCCTGAAGATAATAATAAAGACCTATTATAGTATTGGCGATACTTCGAATCGATTGTAATTTTTCAAATTGAGGCATCGCATTAAAAAAAAGTTGACGTGCTATTTGATAATAAGCATCGATCGGTGAATGAGCTATAGCATATCCCAAGGCCCATATAGCTCGTCCGAAAGCATCTTCCGAGCTTACTTCATCCAAAAAAATGCGATTAAACCCCATAAAGTTGCGGAAACTACCGTCTGAATTCTGTGCATAATTAATATAGCCGAGGTAAATTGCAATGCATCTTATCGTTTTTTCGCTTTTAGTGCGTTTATAGGCCATTAACATCATAAGCAATGCCCGCGCATTGTCGTCCAGGCAGTATCCTTCGTTGTAATTGGGAATGCCATAAGTGGCATGTTGAAAAATTCCCGTACTGTCTGTTAATCGTTCGATGTGATCGAAACGCAGAGGCGGTAATATATTTAAATCCAATGCAGGATCCTTCTTAATAATCAATTTTGGCGTATTATCTACCAAATAATTAGCCAATTTGTAATATTCATTGCCGGTTTTGGCCCAGGTGATACCTTTCCCGTATTCCGTTGCGTGATGTCGCATTGCCTCCAATTTTTCAGGGTGAGCAAGTAGGTCAATCAATAAATTTGATAATTCGTCGTTATCATTAAAGTTGAATAATCTACCTCGTCCCCCAGCCAGCAGTTCAACAGCATGCCAATAAGGTGTGGATATGACAGCAGAACCGACGCCAACCGCATAAGATAAGGTTCCACTGGTTATCTGCGCTTCATGTAGATAGGGAGTTAGATAAATATCCGAGGCACCGAGATATTTAAATAAGTCATCCTGCGAAGCATACTGGTTTAAGAATATAACATGATCTTCCAGATTAAGCTTTTTAACAAGCCGGTGCAAAAACAATCTATATTCTTCACCTGCATGTTTTACAACGTTAGGGTGTGTTTTACCCAGTATGATATAGACTGTGTTTGGATATTTTTTAACTACCGCTGATAATGCACTTATAGCGGTTTCGATTCCTTTGTTTCGACCGATAAATCCAAATGTTAGCAACACAGATTTATCTTCAAGTCCCAGTTGCTGTCTCACTTCGGTTTTATCGTATCTGATACCGGGCACACCATGGGGTATCATATGTATTTTTTCTAAAGGCACATCGTATACGTCCTGAAGCATGCTTACCGCTTTATTAGCCATGACAACTACTTTTTGTGCCGTTCTCACGATCTCCTTCAAAATCATTGACTCATTATAAGATGGCTTCTTTAAAACCGTATGAAATGTAGTTATCACAGGTATGGAAAGGTTGTGGAGAAGGCTTAAAATAAATACACCATTTTGTCCGCCAAAAATGCCGAACTCATGTTGTACAATGCAAACATCAACACCATTATTGTTGATAAAATCAGCAGCCTTCAGATAACTGTCATGATTTTCCTGTTCAATGACGAATTTCACTTCCTGCGGATAGGTATAGACATTATCCGGGTCATTAATGGCTATTACCAAGTTTTCAGATGCTTCAGAAGACGCTAAATTACGAATGCTTTCGAATAAATTTTGCGAGAATGATCCAATGCCACACCTTCTCGGTGCGTAAGTGCCTACAAATGCGATTTTCATGTCGTTGATTGACCAGTTACTCTTGTTATAGTAGATAAGTCAAAAAATCCTTATTTGTTTGCTTCCGGTCAATTTGATGTTACTTTACTATTCTGATAGGCACCCACTATGCCATGTAGTTTAAAGTTATATTAGAATCTTGGGACCTATGAACTTCCCGGAACCGGTAGGAATTATTAAAGAATGTTATTGACAGATAAAGCATAACCCTTTTTAGAGATGTGAGTTAATCTGTTAATTGAGCATCTCTCATAAAAACAGAAAACAGGTATGCTAAGACAGTCTTTCATATAATATTTGCTTAATTTGTTGTTTTCAATGCAGTGCAATGGATAAACAAACAACTGAAAAATCGAAGGAATGGAAACAATTTCGTCCTTATTTTGTAAGACGGGAAGTTCCTGCCAAAACTATTCTTTTACAGGAAGGGCAAATCTCTAAAACAATGTTTTTCATCGAAAAGGGTTGTTTACGAACCTGGATAAATAATGACGGTAAAGAAATAACCACCCAGTTTTTCTTTGAAGGCGATAGTATTTCCTCCATCGAAAGTTTCAGGACAAAGCAACCAAGTCTGTACAGTATTGAAAGCATAGAAACCTGTATTTTGCAAACCCTTTCCCGAAAGGATTTTCAAAATGTACTAGAGAAGTCCCCGGAATTAAAGAAGGATTTCGAAGAACATTTGTTCAGAAGGCTGTTCCAAGCCCAGAAATTGCTTTATTCTTATCTCAAAAATAATCCGCAGAAACGCTACAAAGAACTGATTGAACAATATCCACATATTGTTCAGCGCGTTCCGCAGCATTATATAGCTTCTTATCTGGGTGTCACATCCGTTTCCCTGAGTCGGATCCGAAACAGGAGATAAACTTTATTAACAATTGTTATCGTCTCAAGGCCAATTGCATTCTCAATTTTGCAGTGAACTAAACAAGATAAAATGAGAACGACAATTGTATTCAATCACCCATATGAAGGAAGTTACTGCAACGCCATTTTAGACGCCGTAACCAGAGGTCTTCAAAAGACGGGTCATGAAGTTGACCTGATGCATCTTGACAGTGACAGATTCAATCCTGCAATGTCAAAGGATGACCTTCAAGCATTTGTAAAACACCAGGCGGTTGATCCACAGGTAATCGATTATCAGGAAAGGCTGAAAAAGGCCGATCACCTGATTTTTATATTTCCCATTTGGTGGGACATCATGCCTGCTACCACCAAGGGATTTATTGACAGGGTATTGTCTCCGGGAGTTGCATATGACCATCATCCAAGAGGCTTTGGATTAATTCCGCTTTTGAAAAATTTAAAGAGCATCACCGTCATCAGCACGATGAATAAACCCAAAATAATGTATGCTCTGCTCCTGGGGAATTTAATCCGTAAAGTAATGATAAGAAGTATGTTTAAAACAATGGGATATAAAAACTCGCGTTGGATAAGTTTTACATCGGTAAAAAGCGTGAGCCGCGAAAAGCGGATAAAATGGCTTGCCAATCTTGAAAATAGGTTTTCAAAATTCAATTAATTAAAATCTCATGCTTTATTTTTCATTATTTTTCGGCCATCACTAAATAGAAGCCTCAAGTGACGGATATAACACATTTTCATCAAAACTGAAGTCGAAGGCTGCAGTTAGTAGATCCTAAAAAACTAGGCATTTAACGTTTGTAGGTATTTAGGAAATTTCCTAAATTTGTAAAATGGAATTATTGGAAGTCATCAAGTCTCTATCGAACGAGACACGTTTAAACATTCTTAAATGGTTGAAAGATCCTTATGCACATTTTCCTGAAGAGGAGCTTAGTGAAAAAACACCCGAATTGGGCGTATGTGTATCCGATATCGCTAAAAAAGCAGGAATGTCGGTGCCTACAGTTTCTGAATATTTAAAAACCATGTCGGCCGCTAATGTTTTGATTGCTACAAGAAACGGCCAATGGACATATTATAAAAGGAATGAGCAATTAATCCAGGATTTAGCGATGCATATAAAAGATACACTCTAAAAATTTTTAATATAGAATTTAGGTATTTACCTAATTAACTAAATGTAATATGAAAGCAGCAATATTAAAGGAGTTCGGGCCGGTTGAAAATTTTGAAATTGTAGAAATACCGGTGCCGAAACCTGGGTTCAGGGAAGTGTTAGTCAAGGTATTTGCAACTTCGGTAAATCCTTTAGATTACCAAGTACGTCGCGGTGATTATAAAAATGAATTGGACTTACCTGTCATCACAGGCCATGATATCTCCGGTGAAATAGTGGAACTCGGTGCAGGAGTAGAAAATTCTAAAATCGGTGATGAAGTCTATTATACCCCCGAAATTTTTAAGGGACAGGGAAGTTACGCGCAGTATCACTGTGCTCACGAGTCTATCATCGGACGAAAACCAAAAAACATTAGCCATCTCGAAGCTGCAACACTTCCTTTAGCCGCGGGCACAGCTTGGGAGATGCTGGTTACAAGAGCGCAACTAAAAATCAACCAGTCTATTTTGATTCATGGGGGTGCCGGTGGTGTAGGAATACCAACTATTCAAATTGCAAAAGCTATGGGAGGAACTGTCTTTACTACCGCACGAAAAGTCCATCATAAATTTCTTATTGAACTGGGGGCTGACTATGTAATTGATTATGAAAATGAAAACTATATCCATGCTATTCAGCAATTGACAGGTAATAAAGGAGTTGACGTAATTATTGATACCATTGGAGGAAATACGCTCGCTGACAGTGGGAAGATTCTCAGTCAAATGGGGCAGGTAGTTACATTGGTTGATATTGAAAAACCCCAGAATCTTATCGACGCCTGGGGGAAAAATGCCACCTACCATTTTGTCTTTACCCGACAGAATAGAAATAAACTGGATGAATTAACCCAATTGGTCGAAAATGGAAAACTGAAGCCGGTTTTAAACAAGGTCTTTTCATTGTCGGAGATAGGTAAGGCTCATCGTTTATTGGAGACCAAAACCGGTGATGAAAATTTTTATGGTAAAATTGGAATAGATATGGAGTAAATGTCATTGTCGAAAATTTTGTTTCACAGCCTTTTATTTATAAAATAGGGGAGGGCAAATGATGGTTCTATTTAAGGACGCTTATGTTCTGCCTTTCCCCGGTGATTGTTATAGGGATCATGAATCACAGGCAGCAGATTTTCATACATTGCTGATCAAAATTTAAAACCTAGGAGTGAACTAATAAAAACCCCATCTTTATGCTGTGGTATCACGTCGTTAATAAAATCCCCGGTCTTAAAATATTGTAGGCCGGCATTGTAGCTCAGAAACTTGCTGATCTGCCAGGATACCGTAGAAATGTAAGCCGTGCCAATATATCGGCTGTCTGAATTTGAGGAACTTAACCTGAGTGTACCATCCGGGAGGTAAATACCGTCATGCAGGGATTGCCGCCACGAGAAGACCGTTTCAAAGGAAAGCAGTACCTGCTCGACCGGGTTCCAGCTCAGATTGGGATGAATAGAAAGTAGGTTTGCCGGACCAGCCTGTGGGTTCATACCGAAATAACCGCCGTTCGGATATAAAGCGTTAAATGTACCCAGTTTACCGTCGTCCTTGGTACCGTCGCCTGAAATAAAATCGCTGCGGAGCTTTATTGTCGGAACCCCGTTCAGATTAGTGAAACGATAGGCGATATCCATCGAGCCGCCCCAGGCGCGGATATCTGCCTTGCCAAATTTGCCCAACTGATAACCGATCTCAAAGTTGTAGAGCAGTTCATTTCCATTCGCCCACAATCGAGTACCGATGGTATGGCGGGATTCAGTGGCAACACCATCATCAAACCGGGCCTCATCCCGGTGGATACCCATATAATAAAGGTCGATATTGAGCATTTTAGCCGCAGTATGTGTACTATAAACACCCCATAGGTTCGATTTTCGACTAATGGTGGCATTATCAAACACACCTGTTTTTACACGACCGGCTGCCATGACAAAAGCATCAACATTCCATCTTGGAGAAGTATATGCCACTTTGGCTCCATCGAAATACAAACGAAGATTGGGACCCTCGCGAACATCAAGCAGTCGGCCGCTACCATACTGCAATTCCTGGCGTCCTAATCGGATGGTCATCTTATCATCCATTCCCTTATAAGGGATTAGATCGATGAAAAGGTTCTGAACGTTCAGCTGATCTTCATCGATAGGCCGCGGTCCGTTCTTTCGTCCGTTCTCCAAACCGCTTCGTAACTGTCCGAAAATTCTGATCCTGTCACTTAAATGCAGATCGGCATGCAGTTGGTATCGTTGTAGCAAGAAAATATTGCTGCCGACATTATTTGCACCCCAGTCTTCGTGCTGTGCCCGGTCCAGTTCGGCTCGCAGCTCGCCACCGAAAGAAACATAGGCTTTTCCACTTTCCGAAAGCGGCAGGTATTTCAAGCTATTGTAAAAGGTCCGGGTACTATCCTTTAAAGCTGAATAATCTTCATTAAAACGTAATAGTTTGAAGTTTTGGGCGTAAGAAAATTTTACCAATATGGAGAGACCTATTAGTAATACAGTTTTTAATTTCATCAGTTGTGCATATTATTGATTGATCTCCCGATCCGTTAGTTGAGGTCGTTTCCTTTCATCGTGCATCTGTGTGCGGCATGAACATCGCTATAAGATGCCATACAAATCTCAGCAATCAGAATGCAACGGAACGAAGATGTTTGTAGGAAAAGTAAGTAGACAAAAGTCTACTTTTCTAATTTAGGGTTAGAAAATAGACTGGTTCAAACAAGGCTTGCCGGCAATCGTTACGGCATAAGTTATCGCCTGGTTAAGAAATAAAGAAAATGTTCTGCATCTTAAGACAAGAAATAATCAGGTTATTTTAAATTGTGCCGGCGTTTAACGCGACTTAGCGTATCTTTATTGATACCGAGATACGAAGCAATGATGTGCTGAGGAAAACGACTAACAAGCTCGGGATAACAATTAGCAAAATCTATATAACGCTTTTCAGCAGTGAAGCTTATTGCAGCCGTGAGGCGTCTTTCATTGGCCATGATGTTACGTTCGTCTAGTTTGTTCATCATTTGCCGAAAGGCAGGAACCTTTTTCTCCAACTCCTTCGCGTTATCTAAAGTCATAAAAAGTAAGTCGCATTGTTCCAAGGCATCAATATGGAATCGGCTTGGCGTTTGATTTATAAAACTTTCGCGGTCGCCCATCCACCAATCCTTGATTCCAAGCCTCACAATATGTTCCAGGCCCTTATCATCAACGAAATACATTCGCATCGCACCTTTTACAATAAATGCAAATTTCTTGCAAATGTCCCCCTCCTGTAAAATGTATTTCCTTTTCCCTAATCTGACCGGTGTAAAATTCTGCCTTATCAATTCCTTATCTACCTCACTTAGTGGTTGAGAGCTGAATTTTTCCAGATAATTAAGGTAAGCGTTGTACATATAACCCTTGCGTCTATTTTAAATATTAAAGAATGTTTGCGTTGTGCTAATATACGATAATTTGAAATTTATTGCTAAATCTGTCGCAAGAATTATGATTCAAACCGTTGTATTTCTGATCCTTATAATGTGCTGATCCAATGTGTAATCCTCACCTTCCATTGTATTTTGTAGACAAATATCTACGTTATTTGCCTAATATTATTCGGACAAGCAGGTTAGGTTTCCATAACTTTTCTATTCTGACCGGAGTGACTTAACAGGGTTCACCAATGCCGCTTTTATCGATTGAAAGCTAACAGTTATCAAAGCAATGACGATAGCTACTACCCCTGTCAGTAAAAATACCCACCAACCGATCTCAATCCGATAAGCAAATTTACCAAGCCAGTTATTTAAAACGTACCAGGCAACAGGAGAAGCAATAAGAATCCCTATAAGCACCAGTTTAATAAAATCCCGGGAAAGCATCGTCACGATGCCGGAGACGGAAGCTCCGAGCACTTTCCTGATTCCTATTTCCTTGATACGTCTTTCTGCGGTAAAAGCAGCCAAACCAAACAAGCCTAGGCAAGAGATGATAATAGCAAGGATCGCAAAATACTTCGATAGTACGGAGACGCGTTGCTCTGCTGCATACAACTCCTGATAACTTTCATCCAGAAAGCGGTATTCAAAGGGAATTCCTAGATTGTATGTCCGATAAATTTTTTCGAGCCCAGCAAGGGTTTCTTGCGTATGTCCTATTTTTATTTTAACCAATATGTTATTTGCTGCCGGTTTAAACAAGAAGAAAAACGGTTTCATTGGTTCATAGAGTGATTCGAAATGGAAGTTTTTTACCACGCCAATTATCGTTCTTTTGGAACCCCATACCATGACCGTTTTTCCCAGTGGATCCGAGATGCCCATATTTTCTATGGCAGCCTCATTGAAAATAATGCCGGAGCTGTCCAGCCCGAACTTTCTTGAAAATGACCGTCCGTCTTTCATTTTAATACCTAGGGTTTCAATTAAATCATAACCGCCCCCCAGCACTTCAAAATCTACGATTTTATCAGTTTTTTTACCTTCCCAATCAACACCGGTCGTGCCGCTATGCAGCCCAACGAGGTCTCCGTCCATGTAAGAGGCATTGACGACACCAGGTATGCTCCCTATCTCGGATAAAAAGGTTTCAGGGGCTTCCGCTATTTTTCCCTCTGCAGTAAAGGTGATAACGTTGTGACGATCATAACCTAGATTTTTAGATTGTATAAATTTCATCTGCCGATATACTACCGTTACGGACAAAATCAGTAAAATCGATACAATGAATTGAAAAATCACCAACCCTTTTCGCGCCCAGATTTCCCCGGCAGCACTTTTGCCGGTCCAACCCTTAAAAATAATAACAGGCTTTAAGCCCGATAAATAAATGGATGGATAGAAGCCGGCCACAATTCCGGTGAAGAGCGTGATGCCAAGAATCCAAAAAAACAAATGTTCGTTAAAATGAAATGCAAGTTGTTTTCCGATTATGCTATTGAATTGAGGAAGCAAAAGTACAACTAGTGCGATAGCTGCTATCAAAGAGCAGAAAGTGAGCAGCATGGATTCTACCATGTATTGTAAAAAAAGTACTTTCCTACTGGCACCGATGGTTTTTTTAACACCTATTTCCTTTAATTTCCGCGAGGCCTGTGCGGTGGTAAGATTTATAAAATTAATGCAGGCAATAAGAAGGATGAAAATGCCGATAATGGAGAAAAGTCGTACATATTCGATTCTGCCTCCAACTAATACGCCGTTTTCGTATTCACCATATAAATACCTATCTGAATACGGTCTGACAAACAAAGTAAGTGTAGATGCGTTAAACTTGGATTTTACGAAGTTGCTGATTTTACGGTTAAATTCAGCTACATCCGTATTTTTCTTTAGGATAATATAAGTACTGGCATTGCTGCTGCCCCAATCCGTAAGACTAGGAAACTTATCATTTAAATAAGAGTAGCTGAACAGCATATCGAACTGAATAGAAGCATTGGTAGGTAACGTTTTAAAAACACCGGTGACATGAAATTTTCCATTATATCTCTCACCTTCCCAATTAACTATTTTACCAATTGCCTGTTCTGGAGTTTTAAATAACCTGAGAGCAAGCGCTTCGGAAATGACAATAGCATTTTTATCTAATAGCACGCTGGCTTTATTCCCCTGAATCAGCGGATGGGAAAAAATATTGAAAAAATCTTTATCGGCAAATTTAGACTTGGCCTTCATGTGGGTATCCTGCCATGAAAGTATGCCGTTAAAGGTAAAATCCGCCGGAGGGAAAACGGATACAGATTTTTCTACTTCAGGAATCTCTTTAAGAAGGGTACTTGCAAGAAGGCCAGGGGTATCCTCATCCGTTTCGATCCCTCGGGAGTCGGTATTATTTTTCATCACCTGAAAGAGCTGGTGATCTCTTTCATGGAACTTGTCTTTCGATAGTTCGTCATTGGCCCACAGATATATCAAAAAGGCACATGCCATACCCGTTGAAAGTCCAATCAGGTTTAATAAGGTAAATTGTCGGTCCCTGACCATGTTCCGCAGGGCAATCTTCAGGTGGTTTCCTAGCATAGCTTTTGTTCTACTTCAAACTCGGTTTGGTATCCGTAAACCGACGCCAATAATTCCGCCATAAATATAATTGTCTCATAAATAGGTTGTTGTGTATGGGTTCGTTTCTGTAAGTGTACGTATTCGAACATTGGTTTGTTCGCATTTGAACAGTTTTTGGTAGTCCCAATATTTTTGTTTTATCTTTGCACCGGTTTAATGATTAACCCTTTAAAGACGAAGAAGATGTTTGTAACGATTAATTTTTCAACACAGTTATTGGCAACCAGGTTTGCTAATAGCCCTCTTCGCGCTTTTATTTCTTCTTAGATTACTTATCTACAAAATATGAAAAAAGCTCGAAGATGATTCGGGCTTTTTTGTTTTATTCCGGACCCTTCAACAAATTCCCGAATCCCAATTTATGTTAAACATCTGGCATGGCCAGGTATTTTTAGTATTAATAACAAAAATAATGGGAAAGAAACTTTCCGGGAGAGACCTGATTCATATGGGCTTTCCCAAGAATAATAGTGTCAATATTGCCCTAGGGCAAATACAACGATACAAAAAAAAGGATACAAAAGAACGGATTTTGAAAGAAGCAAAAGAGATACTGGTTGCTCCCGGTAATTTTATTGGTCATCCTATTTGGGGCAAAGTAGCAGAACAGTTGGTAAATCCCATCAAAGTAGAAATGCAGGCGTTGCGTGCAAATCGTGTTCCATTTCAGGTTTTCGGCGAAAACGAAATAGATGAATTGGCCAAAAGGCAACTGTATGATGCCTTGAAATTACCTGTCGCCGTTCGAGGAGCTTTGATGCCGGATGCACATGGAGGTTATGGTTTACCCATTGGAGGCGTGTTGGCAACAGATAATGCGGTTATTCCCTATGGGGTAGGGGTGGATATTGGCTGTCGTATGAGCATGTCTATATTTGACATTCCCGCAACGTATCTGAAGGGGAGGACCTACCAGTTACGCAATTGGTTAGCAGAGCATACCAAGTTCGGTATGGTAGAAACACACAAGATAAAGCACGAACATGAAGTGCTGGATCGCCCGGAGTTCAGGGAAATTCCATTGCTAAAGAGCTTACACAACAAAGCCTATAAGCAGTTGGGTACTTCTGGTGGAGGTAACCACTTCGTCGAATTTGGTATTGTCAAATTAGATCGGGTTCACCCCGAATGGCACGTAGAACCGGGAGAATACCTGGCACTTTTATCACATAGCGGGTCACGAGGTTTAGGTGCGGCTATTGCCCGGCACTATACCTATCTGGCAACCAAGCAATGTCCGTTACCAAAACAAGTACAGCATCTTGCCTGGTTAGATCTGAATCGACACGATGGGCAGGAGTACTGGTTGGCCATGCAATTAGCCGGTGATTATGCCCAGGCCTGTCACGAGGATATACATCGACGTATGGCTAAACTCTTAGGAAGCAGATCACGTGTAACAATTGCCAATCATCACAATTTTGCATGGAAGGAAATCGTCGATGGTAGGGAGTGTGTGGTTCATCGAAAAGGCGCAACACCGGCAGGAGCAGGTGTTCTCGGTATCATTCCGGGATCCATGACCGCACCCGGTTTTATTGTTGAAGGTTTAGGGAACGAACGAAGCCTACAATCTGCTTCACACGGAGCCGGGCGTTTGCTATCAAGAGCTCAATGTAAATCGCAGATAACGAAGAGTGAGTTTTCGGCAACACTGAAAAGCCATGACGTCGAACTTATCGGAGGAGCGGTAGACGAAGCACCCATGGCATACAAAGATATCCGTAAGGTAATGCAATTACAAAGTGAACTGGTTCAGGTATTGGGAACATTTTTTCCGAAGGTTGTACGGATGGATAAATAGGCGGCGGGCTTTGAAGTGTAACTCATTCATCAAGATGATGGTAAAAAAGGGAAATCCCGTTCGTATTTATATCGGGACAAAATTGCTGTTACGCGAATGAAATCATTTATCGAAAAGATGTCTTAAAGGAAGGGCGAATAAGCCCTTCCAAAATTTTTAACAAAACCCAAAAATAGAACCGATTAAGTTTGTTTCCGACATGTTGACGAAGGTAATTGTACGATAGCTATTTACATTGCCAAAGATTGGGAAATGGTGGATGGCATAATTGCATTTTGTTAGTTCCTGTGCAATTCTGTGAAAAGATTTTAAATATGTAAATTTGTGCATTTATTGAAAAAGTAGATTGGCTTTTTATCGCCTCGAAGGAATGTTGGAAGAGCTCAGAAATACAGACAAACAATGATATCAAAAGAAAGGATCGGTTATAACTACCTGAAATACCTGCTTACCGCAGCCTTTTCAGCCTTGCTAGTTATGGGGTATGCGCAGGAGGAAAAAGAACAGCAGGAAGAGAAGCAGCAAGCCATTGAAAAGCTAGACGAAGGGCAATCTACGCCTATGGGGTCTATTGATGTCGTACGTGATTATCGACCGATGCTGGCCGATGCCGTAAAAATCCGGCGGAGCCCGGACATGAATATCAAGCGGGAAGCGCTTGAGGTTGAGTTGCGCCGTATTGCCGCCGCCACGTATTTAGCAAAGAACAAATTCAAACAAGCTTACTACAATAAATTGCTGGAAAGGCATCCGGACGCTTCACGCAATAATATCGATAATTTCCGGATCGGTTCTATAGCCTACCTGGCAGGTGAATACGAAAGAGCGACTTCTATTTTTGAGAAGGTTACAGATCCGGATGCCTTTTACCAGGGTGCGTTAATTGCTTTGGGTCAAATTGCCGTAGACACCGGCGATAAACAACGTGCACGGAATGCCTTTGCTAAAGCGTCCGGAATGGATTTCGATCAGGTATCGAAATCGGATGGGCAGTTTAACTATGCCAAGATCTTATATGAATTAGACTCCGTCCAGCTTTCTCAGGAGGTACTCCAGAAATATATTGCACAGAAATATGCAGATAGTGAACCTGATACTGAAAAAACAGAGAGTGCAGAAACACTATTAGCCGAGGTCTTGTCGGGCACCAGCAATTTCCATGCAGGGGTAGCGATGCTGGAATCGTTCAAAGACAGGGGGCGGGAAGCCGATATGACCTACCAAAAGGTAACGTATTACCGCGGGTTGGAGTTTTATAATGAGCGTGCTTTCGAAAACAGCATATCCCTGTTCATGCGATCGGAAAAATTCCCAATCGATGCGGAAATGGCGGCGTTGGCCACGTATTGGAAAGCGGAGGCGATGTATGAAGTGCGTAAGTACAGAGAGGCGGTAGAAAACTTTTCCCGGTTCCTTCGGTTGCCCGCCGCCCGAAACACCAATGTATACAATTATGCAAACTATGGCCTTGCTTATGCGGCGTTTCGCAACGACAGCTTTAGCATAGCGGCCGATTATTTTGAACGCTTTTTGGCTGTCGAAGGAAGCTCGCTAGAGGAAAATATGCGTCATGACGTAATTGCTCGTTTGGGTGATTCGTATCTGTCCCTGCGCAATTACGACCGAGCCAACGAATACTACGACCAGCTGATCAACAGCAAAGCTCCTAATCAGGACTACGCGTTGTTCCAGCGCGGCATTATTCAGGGATTGCAGGGCGACAATGAAGCCAAACTCAGCACCCTAAGGTCCGTTGTTGAACAATTCCCCGGTTCGAACTATGCAGACGACGTGGCTTTTGAGGTTCCATACACGTATTTCATTACCGAAGATTACGATGTCGCCATTGAAGGGTTGCAACAGATGATTGAACAATACCCCCGCAGCAGCTATGTCCCCCGGGCATTGATGACCATCGGGCTTGTTCAGTACAATAAAGATGAAACTGAAGCCGCGAAGGCCACCTTTCAGCGGGTGGTAGAGAAATATCCCACAACCGAAGAGGCAAAGCAGGCGCTGCGTTCCATTGAAAATATCTATCTGGATCAAGGGGATGCCTCGAGTTATATTCAATACGCAACCGGTGCCAATATCGGTGATCTGAGTACTGCGGAGCAGGATAACCTAGCTTTCCAGGTGGCCAATTCCTTGTTTACCAGGGGAGAGTACGGACCGGCTGTGGAAGCGATTAATGCATATTTTGATAAATTCCCAAAACCCATACAGGAAAAACATGCCCGTTATATCCGCGGGGTGAGTTTGTACCATACCGGGCACCCGAAGGAAGCGCTGCACGACCTAAACATTATCTTGAACGACTGGACGAGCCCGTATACGGAGAAGACCTTGCTAACGGTTGCTGCCTTATACCTGAGCTTGAAGGAATACAACGAGGCCATCGTGCATCTCAAAAAACTGGAGCTTGTTTCAGAATATAGAAAAAACTATGGCTATGCGGTAACGAACCTAATGATTTGTTATTTCGAAATCGGCGACTTCGAGCAGGTGGCCAAGTATGCGAAGTTGATTAAGAATTACGATCGGTCGTCTGAAGAGGACATTGCCAAGGCACACTTATACAGCGCACGGGCCATGCTGCAGGAAGGGAAAGTGGAGCCTGCCATGGATGAACTGAATCAGGCGGCGCTGAAGAGCCAAACGGCTGTCGGTGCAGAGGCGCGGTACCGGATGGGGCAATTGCAATATGAAGACAAGGAATATGACAAAGCCCAGGAAACGGCCTTTGATGTGATCAACAACCTGGCGTCATATGACTATTGGGTGGCCAAGAGCTTTATTCTGCTTGCAGATGCCTATGCGGGCAAAGGCGATAAGCTCCAAGCGAAGAAGACATTGGAAAGTGTGATTAAAAACTATGAAGAAGACGATGACGTCATCCCTTCGGCAAAAAAACGTTTACAGAAATTAAACAATAAGTAACAGGATATCCGGTAATCAGTTAAAAGCCTGACGAAATGCCTGCGGCGATAAATTTGTCTTCTTCTTGAAAAGCGTGCTAAAGGATTGCGCATGCTCAAAGCCCAATGCATAAGCGATTTCACTGACCGAAAGATTGGTCGTGGAAAGTTTTTCTTTGGCTTTCGCGATCAGTTTTTCATGGATATGCTGCTGTGTGTTCTGTCCGGTATGGACCCGAAGCAGATCACTCAGGTAGTTTGGTGATAGCTTCATCTGCCCGGCAATATATTGTACCGTAAGCAAACCCTGTACCTCACTGTTATAGTAGTTATCGATCAACTGCTCGAACCTGGTCAGCAACGCTGAATTATTATTTTTGCGAGTCAAAAATTGCCGCTCGTAAAAACGGTTGGCATATTTTAACAGACTCTCGATCTGTGTCAGAATGATCTCCTGGGTATGCTTATCGATATGCTGGCACTCCTTTTCAATTTTATGGAGGATCGTGATCAGATCATCCTCTTCCTCAGCCGACAGGTGCAGCGCTTCGTTCACTGCGTAATCAAAAAAGCCGTAGTGATGAATGCTGTTCGCCAGCGTATGCTGTAACAGGAAGTCCGGGTGAAAGATCAGGAGATAACCGGACCCGCATTCCATATGTTGCAGGTCCAGCTGTTGCACCTGGTTAGGTGCGGTAAAACTCAATACGCCTTTATCGTAATCATAATGCTGCTGCCCGTACCTGATTTTGCCTTTGGCGTCGCGTTTGAGCGCCACGCAATAAAAGCGGTTAACGAAACCTTTCCAGATATCGTCTTCCAAAAAAACACTTTCCGCCAGATTGACCACGCTCACCAGCGGGTGGCGAGGTGCTGGCAATGACAGCAGTCGGTGAAATTCTGATATGGAGTTAATTGCGTTCATACACAAAATTAATCAATTAAACCCATACTGAACTCATCGTAAGGTGCACCCGTATCCGTACCCAAAGGTACGATGCTTTCCAATTGCGAAAGATCCGCCTCCGTCAAGTCAATGGTAGTCGCCGCCAGGTTCTGCTCTAGGTACTTTCTGCGTTTTGTTCCCGGGATTGGTAAAATCCCTTTGCTCATAATCCAGGCCAAAGCTAGCTGCGAAGGAGTGACGTTCTTTGCTTCAGCCATGGCTTCAATAGCACTGACCAATTCAATATTCTTATCAAACATTTCGCCTTGGAAACGCGGAATCGCTCTACGGAAATCATTCTCTGGCAGGTCATCGATGCTTTTGATCTGTCCCGATAAAAACCCACGGCCCAAAGGTGAGTAAGCTACAAACCCGATACCCAGCTCCTTTAATGTTGCTAACACTCCGCGTTCTTCCACCGTTCGTTCAAATAACGAATACTCGCTTTGCACGGCGGTGATCGGATGCACGGCATGGGCGCGCTTAACCGTTTCAGACGATACTTCCGACAGACCGATATAACCTACTTTACCTTCCTTAACCAGTTCGGCCATAGCTTCAACTGTTTCCTCAATCGGCGTATTTTTATCCAGACGGTGTAGGTAATACAGATCGATGTAATCCGTATTGAGATTCTTCAGCGAACGTTCTAAAGATTTCTTTACATAATCCCTTTTACCATTAATGGCCCAGGTCACTTTATTGTTGTCATCGATCTCCCAGCCAAACTTGGAGGCCAGAATATACTGATCACGTTTACCGCTGATTGCCTTCGCAATGAGCTGCTCGTTTTTCAGCGGCCCGTACAGATCGGCAGTATCCAAGAAATTGCCGCCCAACTCGAGCGAACGATGAATCGTCGCGATCGCTTCCTGCTCATCCGCAGGTCCGTACATATGGCCTTCTTCAAAACCCGTCATACCCATACAACCCAGGCCGACCATCGGCACAACCAAACCTTGGCTGCCCAATGCAATTTGTTTAATTTCCATGATCCAAAGGTCGGTAAACCAAATCGCGTGCATGTATGCAAACCCCCGAAGCTTGTAAGCAAATCAAGGAATGATTTTGTGAGTTCTTGGAGAACCTCACCGTGGAAATCCATCATCATTCTGCATACCAGATTGTCTTGTCCAACGACATGCCATTTAACTCAACCATCAATGGGATACTTTTTGAGAGCATCTGCTTTCAGACCTAATTACATCCACCGAGGAATTTTTACTTAAATTTACGGTAGTCTTTTTAGTTTATGACAAATACCAAAGTTTATATTCCCTGGCTCGATAAAATCAGCGACTTCTACGATACTTTCCAGATCGGGAAGGCTGAGAATAATTTTTTTACGATTATGCGGATGGAAGACCAATCAAAAGATAAGTTATTGTTCATGCCGCTCTTTCGTGGAAATTTTTTTCGGCTTGTCATTTGCAAAACACCAGGGCTCCGATTCCTGTTGCCCGACGAAACCGTAAGTACGTCCTCAAACTCTATCTATTTTGCCTATCCGGGCAAGATAGAAAGTTGGCAGCGTGTGGAAACCATTTACGGCTACCTCATTTGTTTTACGCCGGAATTTGCGGGAATCGACCCGCTGGGGCCGAGGTTTGAAAAAGACTTTCCCTTCTTCATGAACGGAGCCAATTCAATTTTGAGGGTATTGCAGGAAGATATGGATGCCGTAGGGCATATAGCCGAAACGTTGCTCAGCGAAATGAAATCCGGTCATGCGGATAATTTTGAAATGATACAACCGCTGTTAAAGGCGCTGCTTATTAGCGTCCGTCGCCTGTATTATAAAGACAAAGAGGCAAAAACAGATTTTCAGTTAAAACAAGCATCCCTTATGATCAGGTTCAGGAAAGTGTTGGATAGTTATTCTATCGATGCACCAAGCAAAAGAAAAGAACACAAACCAACCGTAAAAAATATTGCAGATGAACTACACCTCACACCTAGTCATTTGAACTTTCTTGTCAAGAAGTATACTGGGCACACCGCGTTGCACCATATCCATGAACAGATATTGCTGGAGGCAAAAAGCTTGTTAACACATACAGATCTTCAGGTATCGGAAATAGCTGACCTGTTGCAATTCAATGAAGCACCTTATTTCAACCGGTTTTTTAAAAAAATGACGGGTATAACACCCACAACTTACCGCAATGATGCCTTTCAACTCATGCGGCGTCCACTCTAAAGCCAAAATCGATAAAAAGTCCAATCATCACCTGAATTGGTATAAGCGATATTCTTTTCATCCTCCCGAAATTTGGGCGATTACAATAGAGAAAAGAATGAGCAAATTAAATAAAAGCAGCGAAACAGCCGTACAGGCGTCTATGCTACCAGTCTATATCGTATCACTGGCTACTTTCATTATCATTTTTCAAGGCTTTATGGTCGCACCGCTACTGCCCGTGCTTTCCGAGCAGTTCGGTACTACTGTCCGTCACGTCAGTTTTATCGAACCTGCCTACTTACTCGGATATGGACTGTTCACATTGGTATATGCATCACTTAGCGACCGCTTCGGTAGGTTCCGGGTTATCGTATTTAGCCTTTTTATGTTTTGCTTATTTACCTTGTCGACTGCTTTTGTAAACGGAGTCAATCAGATGATTTTCCTAAGGTTATTGACAGGAATTGGTGCTGCCGGTGTTGCTCCTACAACCATTAGTTGGATCGGCGATTCCTATCCTTACGAAAAACGGGGTCACGCCCTCGGCATTTTTTTCGGCGCCATGGCAGGCGGTACGGCATTTGGAGCCACCACAGGGGCATTAATTACTTCCCTGATAGGTTGGCAATGGCTTTTTGCGGAAGTTGCAGCTATCGGATTGGCTATTTTGATTCTGATATTGATGCAGCAAAAGAATATCTTCGGAAAAACCAAAGCTGCGGTAAAAAAAAAGGATAATATTATGCAGTCTATCCAGCGTGTTTTGTCGACCAGAAGGGCCAAGCGGACCTATTTTTATGTAATGTTCAACGGTATGTTCCATAGCGGTATTTTTGCGTGGTTGGGTTATTTCTTCTATAAGAATTATGGGTTGAACGAATTTCAGATCGGTCTTGCCCTGTTGGGTTATGGTATTCCGGGACTGTTGTTGGGTCCATTGTTGGGCAGGTTAGCTGACCGCTACGGAAGAAGTAAGATAATACCTGTGGGCTTAGCGCTAAGCGGCATAACCGTGCTGCTACTAAGCCAGAATTTCAGCCTTGCCGCATCTCATGTTTTAGTGGCATTGCTATCTTTAGGATTTGACTTATCCCATCCTTTGTTTGCTGCCATTGTCACTACATTCAGTTCCAAAAAAGGTATTGCTACAGGACTTTTCGCTTTTTCCCTTTTCACAGGTTATGGTCTGGGAAGTCTCGTATTGAGCCTGATCGTCAATATCGGTCTGGATAGCGCATTTCAGCTATTTGGCGCTAGTATTTTGATAGCAGCAGTTTGTTCGATATTTGCTTTTAGAAATGAGAAGTAATAATAACTTTATTCTCCATTTAAAACCTTGCATGATGCCCCGAAAAAGCTGAAATGGATAGGCCTTGGAACGTATCTTGAATGACTGCGATTTAAACTATCATAAGTAAAGAGATAAAAACTGATAATATTATAACTCCTTTTTGATTTTCTCTTTATGCTTTTTACCCCAAACTTCCATTGGCCTTATAATATCGTGAAGCGAAAATGTATAGTCTACAACGGAATATTCAATTTTAACCGGGTATTCGTTCACGAGGGTTCTTTTAATCAAAAAATTATCCTCCAAATGTTTCAACTCTTTCGACAAAACGCGATTTGTAATTTTCGGAATAGAATTAGCTATGTCATTAAAACGCTTGTTACCCTTATAAATAGATAGTATGATTGGTAATTTCCATTTACCGCCAATTACATACATCGTGTCTTGTACTGCCTTGATATTTTCTTGAAACAGGTTTTCTTCTTCATTTGTCATAAATTAAGTATCCTTTTGTATACAGGTATTAAATGTATACTTTCTTGCTGATATATTTGCACTATTAACTGTAAAAGATAATTGATAATGATTAGAAAAGATGATAAAGAAATTCTTGTTTCCATGGTGGAAGCAATGACAAAATCTACATCGGGATTAGAAAGCACAAAAAATTGGGCAACAAATGCTTTATGGTACGATATTCCACCCTTTGCTTCTCGCGGTATTCAACCTGCTATAAAAAAATTTGATACTACTTTTAGCAACTTTAAATCGTGTAAAATTTCTATTCTTCACACAGACACATTTCTAAGCAAGGATATTGGCATTGTATGCACCATTCAAAAGGCAGAAATTGTACTCGTAAATGATGTTAAGAAGACCTTATTATTCCGAGAAACAGACTGTTTCAAAAAAGACGAAAAAAATGAATGGCTTTTAATTCACCAACACACTTCTGTTCCGAATGGAGGAGATTGGGACGGGAGTATAGTTATAGAATAAAGGTCAATTGAATAATAGTTCCAACCTCGTTTATAATGAAAAATAAAGATTAATTGGTAAATTCGCTTAAAGATGATCGTTAGGAACTATGCCCCTTAATACTTTTCCTGAAAATCTGAGCCAGCATAAAGGGCTCTCCATACGTATCGTTTCTCCGGAGTTCGGCCATATATCGTCAGAGATGGCGGCTCAATACAATTCTGCTCAACGGCTGCCTTATTATTTCCTTCTTTTCGTGCTGCGCGGGAACAGTCAAGAGGTCATAGACGGGAAAACGATCGAAGTAGGTGAACATGAGCTTTTTTTTGCGTTACCCCATCAACTCAGGCAACTGCCTACAACTGGCCATAGCGCAGATTATTATAAATTAGGGTTTGACGATGAGTGCCTTTCGCGATTGCCGAAAAATTTCTCTTTTTTGCTCAATCCTCTGAAACGGCAAAAAATCAGTTTTCCACCCGATGCTGCACGCAGGCTTTGGAATACATTTAAGATTTTGAACGGACTGCTACGTACTGCCGACAATGATCCGGAGCTGATTCTGGCTTACCTGAACAGCCTGCTTACAGAAATAAACGCCGCTTATTATGTCTTGCAGGAGAAGTATACGGCGGAGGGTCTTGATAAGTTTTTAGGGTTCAAACTATTTGTAGAAGATAATCTTACCGATCAACCTGCCATAACGGAGATTGCCAATAAGTTGGCCTTAAGCACAGATTGTTTGTATAGGATCGTAAAACAGCATGCCGGCGTTTCACCTAAAGAATTCATCACAGACCGTTTGATTATGGAGGCCAGACGTCGAATGTATAATAACCAAAATACATCGGTAAAGGAACTGGCATTTGAGCTCGGCTTTAATGACCCCAGTTATTTTTCGCGTCTGTTCAAAAAGGTAACCGGTAAAACGATAGCCGCTTTTTACCGGGATTTGTCCTTGTAAAAGCGGTTTTTGTCCGAATCTTACTAATACATTAGTCGCACTTTTGTCCAAAACGATTTAATTATGGACAAACAATTTGGTAAAATATTGCTAACCGGTGCAACCGGACTAGTTGGGTCAAGGCTTTTGCCTCGCCTTGTTGAAGCGGGATATGATTGTTTTGCACTGGTACGTGGCAAAGAAGTTGCGGCCGGAGTAACGGCGGTGCAAGGCGACTTGTTTGACCCCGCGACACTTCAAGACGCTGTAAAAGATGCCGTAGCCATCATTCACCTGGCAGCCATGTTCCGGTCAACGGATATAGATTTGATCTGGAAAAGTAACCTGGAGGGTACACGCAATCTCATTGATGCCGTAAAGAGCAACGCCCCTGATGCCCGTTTCATATTTGCAAGTACCAGCCATGTTTATGATATAAATAGCCCGCACCCCGGTCGGGAGGATGATGTGCTTAACCCGCAACATGCCTATCCGGCCAGCAAAGTTGCTGCGGAAAAAGAGTTGAGTGAAAGCGGATTGAACTGGTCTGTTCTACGCTTCCCATTTGTTTATGGGGATGGTGATGGCCACCTGGAAGAATTGCCTAAACATGTGGTAGCAGCAAAATTTCATCCGGCTATGCGGATGAGTACCATCCATCATCGCGATATATACACGGCTGTCAAGATGGCTTTGCAAGGGACCATGGACGGGCGAGTGGTCAATATCGCGGATGAGGCCCCAACAACATTATACGAGCTCTTACAGCTTGTTGGCGAAAGCATGACTTCATCCGCTGAGTCGCTGATAAACCCCTGGTATCTTCATGCCGATGCTTCACTGGCCCGCAGTTTGGGCTTTCAACCTTCGATAAGAACTGTTTATCAGGCGGTACAGGAAAATCTGCTCTGACAAATACTCGATCTGTTATCGCCAGCTTAGGGCTGGTTGACTTATTTTCTTAGTAAAATTAGGAGGGTTGGCAGAAATCCTAAACATTTATCAAGACTTACTGAGCGGTACTGAATTGATTAACCGATTGGACGTGTAGTGTCTTCATCGAGGAAATCATTAATGATATCGACAATATAGCGTTGTTTCCATTTTCCATTATTCAGAAACTCGATAGCGCCAATATAAGCACCATGTTTGCCGGGAAGTACAACTAACTGTCCGCGAGGAATGGTACGATACATTTCTACGGCATGCTCTATGCTGCCCACGTCTTCACTGCTGTTAATGACCAGGGTAGGCGCTTCAATTGATCCCATTTGTTGATCTGTCCAACCCTTAAAATTCTTCATCTTCTGAACATCTTTATTAAACATGTTCAGAAGCGCCTGTTCGCTGTTGTTCACTTTCAAAAAACCGGCCTTTAGTGGTTGAGGCATTACATCAATTGTCGCATGATCGAAGCCTTCCCAAAATTGCGCCGGTGCTGCAGAGCGTTTGTAAAATGCTGACGCAATAATCATCTTATCTACAATAGATGGATATCGGAGTGCTATTTCGATTAAGGTGTGACCGCCGTTACTGTAACCGAAAAAGTCAGCTTTTGAACATTTTAAGAAATGTAGCAATTCCACTATATCAGAGGCGTCCTGCTCAAAACTTAAGTCATTAGAACGATCCCCCGTACGGCCGTGTGCCTGTAGGTCCATCGCGATTATCTGCCGGCTGCTCGAAAGTTCCGGAATTAGATTTCCAAAAGTCGTCTGTATTGTTGAACCACCTCCGTGAATTAACACAAGTGGTTTACCCTGACCCCAGATTTCATAATACATATTAAGGCCGTTTACTTCAGCATAACCGCTTTGAATTTCCCTATCGTTCATAATTTGAATGGATTATTTAGTTTCCGCTATAAAGATCGAAATAAAACTTGATACCGTATAGTTGTGTACACGACGATTAGCGGTACATATGCGAAATAAGGCATGCAAGTACCCGCTCTCCACCTTTCGATTTCCCTTTGGTTGAACTGTTCGGAATTGCCGAACAGTGGAGATGAAAGATTGTACATCAATTGATATTTTTCCCTGACTCCAGTCAACCACTACTTACTTCTTTGTTTGCGGCTTCCCATAAAAACCCAAAAAAACGATTACATTCGTTTTAAAAATTTAATAATACCTTTACGTCAATAATCGATATTATAAGCACATTATCATACCTTTTAACAGCATTAAGATGATAAAAGAGACCTCGATGGCGGATGTTTATCATGTTGCTCGATAAGGTTGGTTCCGCATTAAAGTTCTATTCGGTCTTCGTGTGATTTTGGCTGGGAGGTCACGATGAATTCGAGTTGTGAGTTTGTCTTGTTTAAAATTCGATGTTTCTGCTTCGGGAATACATGAAATCCTGTATTCTCTGTAACCTCAAATATTTCGCCATCTATTTCAAACGAAGCCGTTCCTTTCAAGATATAAAAAAATTGCTGAGCATATTCATGATAGTGTAGCTTTTCTGAACGGTCTGGTGGCATAATCTCCTGGATAATACTCAAGGCATCTGATTCTACTAAATGCCAACCATCGCAATTATGTCCCCATCGATAATGCTGGCTATTTTCCTTATGTCTGATCATGATTATTTTTTTTGAAAATAGTTTATTTTTAGTCTATTCTTAAGTGCAATGGTTATACATCAGAATACAGGTCCGAACTAGACATTGACAAATATTAATGCCAAATCAAGCTTTCCACCTTTCGGGGTGGGCTTGTTTTTTACTTGGTTTTCTTACTCTACTTAAAGTTTCTTTCACTACACCTAAATATGATGCAATGTGATGAAGAGGAAATCGCTGGACGATTTCCGGATAACACCGTAAGAATCTTTCGTAACGTTGCAAAGCGTTTAAGCTTATTGCTGCGTCCAACCTTTTTTGAAATGCGATGTGATTATTTTCGCTCATTTTCCAGAACATACGTTGAATCGCGGGTATTTCCAGAAGTAAATCAAGATCCGACCTCCGAAAGACAAGTAGGTCTGTATCCTCCCATGCCTCAATATAATATGTTGACGGAATACGATGTATAAAGCTTTCGCGATCTGTGATCCACCAGTTTTCAATACATAGTTGGTTAATGCATTCCATACCGTTTTCCGATATGCTAAATTGGCGCACAGCCCCTTTAAGAATAAAGCCCGTATATGCACATATGCTTCCCTCTTCGAGGAACAGCTGTTTACGACGAAGTTTTTTAGGTTTCATGATACTGGCAATACGGTCCCTATCAAAAGGTAGAAGTTGAGCATCGCTGTATCGTTCGATATAATCAAAAAGCGGGTCGTACATTCTTCATTAATTTTTGGTATCGTACAAATAGCATGCATACCAAAAATAATAAAAAATTCCGCTTTTCAAAATACAAGTTAACCGGTGTCTTACAGCCTTCTTTCCGATGCATCTATCGGAAGGTCATTCACACTTGCAAATCTTTTTTGCATGAATCCATTCTCATCAAATTCCCAGTTTTCATTGCCGTATGCTCTGAACCACTGGCCCTCGGCATTATGAAATTCATACTCATAACGAACGGCAATCCGGTTATCAATGAATGCCCACAGCGTTTTCTTTAACTTATAGTCAAGTTTTCTTTCCCACTTTCCAGTTAAAAATTCGATAATCTCCTGCCTGCCATTTATAAAAGTTGATCGATTTCTCCATTCGCTATCCAATGTATAGGCCTGCGCAACTTTTTCCGGGTTTTTAGAGTTCCATGCATCTTCTGCCAATTGAACCTTCTGAAGTGCTGTTTCCAAGGTAAATGGAGGTAAAGGATGTCTTTGTTCCATGATTTAGTGTTTTTAGAGCTAGTTATTAGAATAACGGTACTATTTTCGGATATTGAAATCCCCAATCTTAATTCCCATTCACCTTGAACGTCAGTGAATGGGAAATTATATTCTTAAGCAACACACAAAAGCAATTAAAGATTAACTCGCAAGAACTTTTCGCTCAAGAAAATCATCTATGATAGCCGAAATCTCCTCGCCATGCGACTCTAAAGCAAAGTGCCCGGTGTCAAACAAATGAAATTCGAGTTTCTTAACATCTTTTTTGAAGGCTTCAGCTCCAGCGCCGGGAAAAATATAGTCGTCTTTCCCATAAACAATCAGCATCTCCGGTTGATGATCTCTGAAATATTGTTGCCAGCTAGGGTACAATGGTACATTGTTTTGATAGTCATAAAATAAAGCAAGCTGTATCGCACCATTTTCCGGTCTTTCAAGATGTCTTAAATCAATTTCCCAATTGTCCGGCGAGATTACGCTTTGATCAGGAACGTTATGTGTATATTGCCATTTTAAGCCGTTCAGATCATGAAAACCTTTTAACGTGTTTTCTGCCTCTTTGTTGTTCTTATCAGCCCAGTAAGCTTTGATTGGATCCCAGAACGCTTCCAATCCTTCCTCATACGCGCAACCGTTCTGTACAATCAGTGTGTCTATTTTTTCAGGGCTTGCACTGGCAATTCTAAAACCTATTGGTGCACCATAGTCCATCAGATATAGACTATACTTTTGAATTTCAAGCTTTTTTAAAAGAGCTGTAATTATTCTCGCAAAATTGTCAAAGGTATATTCAAACTCTGCCATCGGTGGCTGCTCACTTCTACCATAACCTGGGTAATCTGGAGCAATCAAATGGTATTTGTCGGATAAGGACTGGATAAGATTGCGATACATATGTGATGATGTAGGATATCCGTGAAGTAATACCAATGTCGGTTTACTTTTATCTCCTGCTTCTCTGTAAAAAATATCGACTCCATTAATATTTTCCGTTTTGAAAGTTGTTTTCATCGTTTAAATTTTTAGTGGTTATTATTTCTTTTCAATGGGTGGCTGCTTGGGAAAATCTATGTCCGTATCCGCAAGAATATTGACATAATTGGTGAAAATGCTCAATGAAACTTGCGCCAATATTTCAACTATTTCCTGATCATTATAGCCGGCCGCTCTTACACTACTTAATGCTTCCTCAGAGACTGCCCCGCGGCTGTTTAAAATCTCCTTGCTGAAAGTCAAAGCAGCATTTATTTTTGGATCCGTAGAGGCGGCATGTCGCGCATCCGCCACATCCTGATCTTTGATGCCCATTTTTCCGGCAACAAAACTGTGGGCTGAATTACAATAATTACATCCGTTTTCGTTGGCTACCGTCAACGCGATAAGTTCACCCAATTTACCACCTAAAGATGAGGTGCTAAGCCCACTGCTAAACCCAAGATAACCGCTAAGCACGGCGGGAGAATTCGCCATCGTTCTCATCATATTGGGAACCATACCCATTTTAGCTTTTACAACATCTAGCAGTTCTTTTGTTTTTCCGGTAGCTTCTGCTGGGTCTACCATTATAATACGTGCCATAATTTTTTTAATTTTTGATTTGTTTATCTAATTTGATAGCACAAAGTTGACCATTATATAAAAGGAGATGTTAGGCGCCCTTTCCCGAAGAGTTATCAATTTTTCCCATCTAAAAAATTGATAGCATTTTCAATTTAAGAGATTGAAAAATACGATGATTTATGTAAGTTACCGTTGGGGCTGAATTTAATGATAGTTTAGAATACCCATCAATTTCTGACCATTGGGACTCGTCCAGTCAATTGCCAATTCTGAAATAATCTGATCAACGGTTGTAATGATAGCTCCTGCCGAGCGCATGCGTGCTAATGCCAATTCGTCCCCATATTTTGTGTATGACGCCGAAGCATCGGCAGAGACCTGAACTTCGTACCCTTCATCAAGCATTTGCAAAACAGGAAATGTAACACAGATTTCTGTCGTTACACCAGCTACAAATAGTTTTTTGCGACCAAGTGCTTTCACTGCTTTGTTGAAGCCATCGTGATGCATCGCATTAACAATGCCCGGTCGCCTTATACGCGCTGCGAATGCCTCAGGCAAAATTTCCTCAAGTTCTGGAATCAGCGGACCCTGAACATTTTCTTCCATACTAGATGTTAATACAACCGGAAGATTAAGTGCAGCAGCAATCTTAGCTAATTTTATGGCGTTTTGTTTAACAAGATTGATGTCATGTGAGTGCGTCCAGCCCATTGTCCCCACCTGATGATCAATTAACAATATCGCTGAATTCTCCGGATTAAAAGCTTTTGTGTGCATAATGTTTTGTTTTAAATAATTAATCTCATTACCAACCAGACGGTCGTTGAATGACACAAATTTGCCTCGTTATTTACCCGCTCAACGATGACTTTTGCTAAAAAAAAGTATTGACAAATGTCAATCTTTTTAATTGGAATATAGATGAACTTAGCGAACAGATACGAACAGAAAAGAGACAATATAAACAGTGATAAGAGAACGGTAGGAATGATTTGATGAGCTGTCGGTATAATCATCATATAAACCTAGTAGCACTGACGGAGATGAATACCGGAGGAGAATCAGGAACAAAAACAGATTTTAATTAGAAGGAAATATTGCCAACACGACGGGAATTGATGCCTAACAACAATCTTTCTTTATGCTGCAACTTTGAGTTAAAATAAAACAAAATACAAAAATATAGTATGAAAAGAATAGCAATAAACGGATTCGGGCGTGTCACATCCGAACCTCTTGTCTCCACAGACATTATCAAAAGTCCGTTCGTAGCCACCATTGACCTGGAGATGACGCGCGTGGTTGATGGTGATCTCGTTAAGGTGATGGCTTGGTACGATAATGAGTGGGGTTTTACCAGTCAGATGATCAGGCAGATACAGTCTATTTAAATACTGAACCATCCTGGAAGCCCTTCTTTCATGTTTTATCGGGCGCAGGGCGTCTTGTGCTGAAGGACGTGGTCATGATGGCTGCGGGACTGGTTGTTGCTTCTGATAGTGCGAAGCGCTTAAATTTTATAAATCAAAATAAACATTAAACAGAAAAATGAAAAAAATATCGACTGCCCCACTGGAAGCAACTTACCTGGGAGGTCCTACGGTCGTGCTGGAAATAGGTGGTTTGCGGTTAATGACCGATCCAACGCTTGATCCCGCAGGCACGGAATTCGTCCTGAACGAGCGGATGAGTGAAAAGAAATATTCCGGCCCCGCTGCTTTTCCGGAGACTCCCATAGATATCGTTCTTTTAAGTCACGACCAGCATTTCGATAACCTAGATGGAAGCGGGCGGAATTTTTTGAAAGAAGTACAGACTACGCTAACGACCAAAGTAGGCGCTGAGCGGTTGAAAGGAACGGCAATCGGTCTTGATCCGGGTGAGTATCGCACGTACGACGCGCCCAACGGTGATAGGATTAAGATCACGGCGACACCGGCACGTCATGGCCCTGCGGGTATCGAATCAATTACGGGGGATGTGATCGGTTTTCATCTGTCAGTCAGTGGCGACAATGACTTTGAGCTGTACATCACCGGTGACACCGTTTACTACAACGAAATCGAAAAGCTCGGACAGCATATCAATCCTAGGTATATTTTCATTTTTGCCGGAGCAGCGAGACCGCGCGGTCCTTTCAATGTTACCATGGGTACCAATGATGCAATCGATACCGCCCATATATTTCCGCAGGCAACTTTGATCCCTTTGCATGCAGAAGGATGGTCACACTATACCGAAAATACCTCAAGCTTAACAGAAGCTTTCCGTATTCTCGGTATTGAGCACCAACTGCAAATATTGGAAGCGGGGGTTGTTACCTCGCTTCCTGTTAATAAGGATTCGATTGCCTGATTATTACTTGACACTAACGTGCTGTGCGCATGAGCGGCAGCGACCAAACCATTAAGTCCAAGATGTAAATATGATGATGAGGAGTTGCCATACTCAATTAATGGTAATATTATCCATGTTTTTCGCAGAATCATCCATTTGTTGAGCGCACGAAGCCTGCTACTTTTGTTCGTTCATTTCCTTCAGTGGTTAGAACCAACAGTAAACGATAATCCAAAATTAAACTTAACCAATGGCCAAGGTCATTTCAGAGGATTGGGGTGTGCATAAAAAACAGAATGTTTTCTTGTATCAAATGAAGATATCAAATTTATTCCCTAGTACTATCTTGTGTTTTCGTATTTTCTTAAACTTAGCCTTCTGTCTTATTTTTTTTCCCATCCGGTGCGACGCGGAGCCACTCACAGTATGGTATACCCAACCAGCTCAGCAATGGGAAGAAGCCATTCCGTTGGGTAATGGGAAGATCGGCATGATGCCCGATGGTGGAATACGCGAAGAAACCATTGTATTGAATGATATCACGCTATGGTCCGGTAGCCCTCAAGATGCCAATAATTACGAAGCGAATAACTACCTTCCCCAAATACGGAAACTATTGCGCGAAGGGAAAAATGATGAGGCACAGAAGCTGGTAGATGCTCATTTTATCTGCCGAGGGCCTGGGTCCGGCGGGAAGCAGTGGGGATGTTTTCAAACGATGGGCACCTTGCACCTAGCATACGACTACGGCGAACCGGCAACGAATGAACCGACTGATTACCGGCGCCAGCTTGACCTAAATGACGCACGCTCGGCCACGGCATTTTCCCTGGCAGGCACACAGTATTCACGGGAGTATTTTACCAGCTTTGGCGATGACGTAGGTGTAATGAGGCTTCGAGCCGACCGATCAGGGAAAATCAACGTCCGTATCACAATCGACCGGCCCGAGCGGGCAACTGCCCAAACGGTAAGTAATGAACTTCAATTGATGGGACAGTTGGACGATGGGTTGGATGGACAAGGCATGCGGTTTATTACGCGCATACAAGCAAAGACAACGGGTGGCAACATAGAAGTAACGGAAAATGCACTGATTATCCGGCAAGCCGATGCTGCCGAAATCTATCTGACCACAGCAACAGATTTCAACAACGTTGATTACTTGACTGCTTCCTCGCATACACTCTCCGAGGCGATGCACAAAACCTATGACTTGCAATTGCAGCAGCATACCAAGAACTACCAAAAGCTTTTCAACCGATTGGATATCCGTATAGGAGAACCCACTACCGACGGACTGCCTACCGACCAGCGGTTAGCCCGGTTTGCCGAAAACGCCGATGCCGATCCGCAAATGGCGGCCTTATTTTTTCAATTCGGACGCTACCTGAGTATTAGCAGTACGCGGGTGGGGTTGTTGCCACCCAATTTGCAGGGACTTTGGGCCAACCAGATACAAACACCCTGGAATGGCGACTACCACCTCGACGTCAATGTGCAGATGAACCACTGGCATCTCGGCCCCGCCAACCTGAGTGAACTTGATTTGCCCTTGGTTGAATTGGTAGCTAAACTGTTGGAGCCCGGAACCCGAACCGCTAAAGCCTACTATGCAGCAGACGGATGGGTGGCGCATGTTATTACCAATATTTGGGGATACACGGAGCCCGGCGAGAGCGCCTCCTGGGGAGTAGCCAATGCAGGGTCGGGGTGGTTATGCAATAATCTTTGGGAACACTATGCCTTTTCGAGGGATACAGCATACCTGCGTCGCATCTATCCCATTCTCAAGGGGTCTGCTCAATTTTACAATAGTGTGCTCATGAAAGATCCAAAATCAGGTTGGTTGGTAACCGGTCCTTCGGTATCGCCAGAGAATGCGTTTTATCTTCCAAACGGCAACCATGCCAATGTCTGCATGGGGCCCACGATCGATAATCAGATTACGCGCGAACTATTTACGCATGTGCTGGCGGCTGCGGAATTGTTTGG
The DNA here is from genome assembly GCF_036959255.1 of Olivibacter sp. CPCC 100613. Classification (NCBI taxonomy): domain Bacteria; kingdom Pseudomonadati; phylum Bacteroidota; class Sphingobacteriia; order Sphingobacteriales; family Sphingobacteriaceae; genus Olivibacter; species Olivibacter sp. CPCC 100613. The sequence goes on along the minus strand of NZ_JAWMTI010000003.1, from coordinate 76,169 downwards.
CATCGATCCCGCCTTCCAAGATACCCTACGGAATAAGTTAAAACACTTGGCGCCCTCCGGCCAGATCGGATCGGACGGACGGATCTTGGAATGGCTGGAAGAATACAAGGAAGTTGACCCGCAGCATCGGCATATTTCCCACCTGTATGGCGTATTTCCGGCCGATCTCATCTCGCCTTATAAAACTCCTGAATTGGCCGAAGCTGCAAAAAAATCGCTCAATGTACGGGGAGATGACGGTCCAAGCTGGGCCATTGCCTATAAACAGATTTTCTGGGCTCGCCTGTTAGATGGTAACCGGGCCTACAAGTTGTTCAAGCAATTGCTGACACTTACCCGGGAAACGCACGTCAACTATGGTGCAGGTGGCGGCACCTATCCAAGTCTATTTACAGCAGGCCCTCCCATGCAGATCGATGGCAATTTCGGTGGCACTGCCGCAATCGCAGAGATGTTGCTGCAAAGCCATAACGGAATAATTGACTTACTGCCGGCCCTTCCCGATGCCTGGAAAGGAAGCGGGGAAATAAGGGGTCTAAAGGCCCGTGGCAACTTTACGGTAGACTTCGAGTGGAAAGACGGAAAGGTAACTCATTACCACATTACTTCACCGAATCCTACACGTGTAAAAGTAAGAGTAAACGGCGAGATCAACGAAATAGTTAGTAGTGTACGTTCCTAAAATAATAGAAGATGATCATTGCTCATCAGTATGTCGTGTCACCAATCGATACCATACCTCATAGTATCCGTTTAAAAGTTGATTCCGAGTTTGCGACTTTGGGATATCGTTATATCTTTGAAAAGAAAAAGTATGCTTTTTGTCAATAATACGAACGAATGCATCGGCGTGCATGAGCTGGATAAAGAAAACATTAATCTCGTTTTCGATGTAAAAGAAACGGATATGACCTTTATCTGGAACACGGGCGAGGTTATGAACCTTACCATCGACCGAATCCCCTACCAACTGAAAAAGCATCAGATTATTTTCCTTACCGAATTTCACAAGATGGATGCCATTGACTTGGAATCTGCGCGAATGGTACGGTTCAATCAGCCGTTTTACTGTATAGTAAACCATGATAACGAGGTGGGTAGCAAGGGATTTCTTTTCTTCGGCGCTTCGGGTGTTCCCATCGTCTCTGTCAATGAAAGAAACTTGAGGGATTTTGAAATCTCCTGGGAAATGTTCTCTTCGGAAATCCGTAAAAGCGACCTATTACAGCAGGACATGCTGCAGGCCATCCTTAAACGTATGCTGATCTTATCCGCTCGCATTTTGACCCATTCCACAAACTTTCATAAGCTGGAGAAAAATCAGAGCGACATTGTCCGGGAGTTCAACTATCTGGTTGAAAGGCATTTTGCTGAGCACCATGATGTTGCCTATTATGCCTCCAGGCTTAACAAATCTCCCAAAACACTATCAAACCTATTTTCCATTGTTTCCAACCGTAGTCCACTCAATATTATTCATGATCGTATCATGATCCATGCCAGACGACAGATTCATTATTCGAATCGATCGATAAAGGAAATTGCCTACGAGCTCGGCTATGAGGACGTCCAAACATTCAGCCGTTTCTTTAAAAGTAGGGAAGGAATGTCTCCTGTGCACTACCGCGAGAAATCCGAACGGGCAACAGCCTAAAAGGAAAAATTGTTTACACAGCGGGAATTTCTGCCTAACACCGGCATTTGTTTATGATGGATATTTGACGTATGAAACATGAAGCTTTCATATAGTACAGAATCATCATAACAAGTTAATATGAATTACCCAAAGCTTGCATTTACCGATGTCATTAAAACCCTCCAGGAAAAACTGGGTAGCAGAACGGCTTATAAGCGCGTCGAGAAAATGACGTATGTAGATGGGTTGACACCTATTGAAATTCAGTTTCTCGGTCAATTGGATAGCTTCTATATGGCGTCCTTCGGGGAGAATGGTTACCCTTACATTCAGCACCGAGGGGGGCCGAAAGGTTTTGTAAAGGTAATTGACGATCAAACGATCGGTCTGATCGATTTCACGGGAAATAAACAATACATTTCCCTAGGGAATATTAGCGTGAACCCCAAGGTATCCCTGATTTTTGTATCCTACCCAATGCGGGCAAGGTTGAAGATGTATGCGGAGGCTGAAATCGTTGAGATAGATGATAGGCCGGAGCTATTCGATTTTCTCAAACCCGAAGACTATAAATTCAGGCCTGAACGTATCCTATTGTTCCACATCAAGGCTTATGACTGGAATTGTCCACAACACATCACCCCGAAATATAGCTTGTTGGAAATTGACGAAATAACAGCGCCCAAGGACAGGCAGATCGAGGAACTCAAGCAGGAAGTGGAGCGATTAAAACAGCAGTTGGCGGAAATAAAACCGATCACCTGATTTCAGGCACCTATGCTGATTCACAGAGAAAATTCATTAATAATGCAATAGCTTAAATTGCAGGACTGAAGGAAATTAGCGCGTAGCCTTAATTCCCCTAAGGCTGTTCAAGGCAGCGGATGCGCTATTGAAAGAAGTATCCCTTAAAACCAATACCTATTCATCTCCTCTAAGAATCTATTATCTTCAATAGGATATTCAGAACTCAAAACAGCATCTATTCCACATTTAGGGCAGATTGCTGTTTCGCCGTTAATATCATTGATCCATTCGAAAATCTCAGATGGTTGATACACCTGTTTACAATAAAAGCATCCACATAATTTGCTGCTTAATATTTCTTGCTTATGCGAAGAGCTGCCTTTGTGTGCAATTTTTAAAAAATCGATGCTATAAATCTCTTCCATTGATCGCTTTTTTTCGTTTAATCCGCTATCTGATTAAATTAATGTTTGATTTAAGATCTGTTTTTCTACCTGTTCTGCCCCAAAAATACATTATAGTCTTCCATTTCCGGATAAATGGCAGGAAGTTTATTTAGGCCGTTAGTATCCAATTGTTCGTGATTAAAACAATTACTGATGTGAAGACTTATATTCTGTTTGGTTTGATTAAACAAACTGGCCATTTGTTGTTGCGTCAGCCAAACAGTATTCAGGCTAATAATACAATTTGCCCCAAATGATAATAGCTGTGCTCAATCATCCCATCAATATTTCTTAAATAAGTACCGTATTTTTCCCTCTATGTGCGATAACGAACATTGGTGTTCACTTTCGCACACCAATGAAAAACTAAATTGGCGCTAAGGGCGTCTCGTTTAGGAATATTCACTTGGCAGTTTCCTTGAGGATGAAATGGGAAATCCGAAAAATAACGTGCAATGTTAAAAAATTACTTTACGATAGCCTGGCGAAACTTAGTCAGAAACAAAGCCTATACCACAATAAACATTCTTGGTTTGGCATCGGGTATGGCTATAAGCATCTTAATAAGTTTATGGATCTGGGACGAAGTATCGTTCAATAAGAGCTTTGAAGATGCGGAACGTGTGGTAAAGGTATTGCATAATTCATCAGACGGCCTCCATATCAATACCGTGTCAACCTTATCCATTCCCGCAGCGGAGGAGCTTAAAAACAAATATGCAGCCGATTTTGAACATATCGCATTATATCGGTACGCCAGGGCAACGATATCTAAAGAAAATGGTGATGAAAAAGTCATCGATTTGGGGTTTTATGCTGAACCGGCATTTACGGATATCCTATCATTACGATTGATAAAAGGATCTTTTAAAGGTTTTGCCAATCCATCGTCTATATTGATCAGCGAACACCTTGCTTCTGTTCTTTTTAACACGGCAGATCCCATTGGTCAGACGATTAAAGTAAATAACGAATTATCTGCAACGGTAATCGGTGTGTATCAAAATTTTGCAACTAATACAGATTTTAATAAACAGGAATTCATCCTTCCTTGGAGCCACTTAGTTACTACACGACCTTGGGTTAAAGATGCTTATCATCAATGGAATAATAACTCTTTTTTTGTTTTAGCCAAAATTACAAAACATGCAACTATAGCACATATCAATAGTAAAGTAAAAAACCTGCTTGTAGGTAAACCGGATCGGGATGATCATCCGGAAATCATCCTACAACCTGCCTCAAAATGGCATCTGTACAGCGAGTTCAAAAACGGGAAAAACGTGGGAGGCAATATCCAATTTGTATGGATGTTTGGTTTGATCGGTATTTTTGTCTGCTTACTCGCTTGCATTAACTTCATGAATCTCAGCACAGCCCGATCTCAAAAGCGAGCCACGGAGGTCGGGATTCGCAAAACCATTGGATCCCCAAAATCTTATTTGATTATTCAGTTTTTAAGCGAATCCATACTTGTTACATTTTTAGCTGCTTTTCTCGCGCTTATATCGGTCTGGCTTACTTTGCCTTGGTTCAATGCCTTGGCTAGCAAGGATATCCAGTTTCCACTACATGTTCCCGTATTTTGGTTAGCCATTTTTTTATTTACACTCTTCACCGGTATCTTATCCGGAACTTATCCAGCACTATATCTTTCTTCGTTTAAACCCATAAAGATATTGAAAGGGACACTCAAAGCAGGGCCTTTTACCGAGGTATCCAGACGCCTATTGGTCGTTTTTCAATTTACGATTTCGCTTTCTTTGATTATCGGTACGGTGATCGTTTTTCAGCAGATACAACATGTTAAAAATCGACCACTGGGCTATAATCAGGATGGCTTAATCAGTATCGAAATCAACACACCCAATTTGAGAGCGAATGGTGTTTATGATGTTTTACGGAATGATTTGCTGAATTCTGGATATGTAGAGAATATGGCCGCCGCTTCCAATACTGCTACAGGCATCAATAACCACTTCAACGGTTTTGACTGGCCGGGGAAACAACCGGAAATTAACCAAGGTTTTGGAGTTTCTTATACTACTCATGATTTTGGTAATACAGTAAAATGGAAGTTTAAGGAAGGTAGAGATTTTTCCAGAGACTTTCCTACAGATAGTAATGCCATTATTCTCAATGAAGCTGCGGTGCGGTACATGAACTTACAGCATCCGATTGGAACAATCATAAAATATGAAGATGTACCCTTTAAAGTAATTGGTGTGATACAAAATGTATTAATGGAATCGCCTTTTGAAGAAGTACCTCCAAACGTATTTATGCTCCGTTACATGTACTTGGAGGCGATAACCATTAAAATTAAAGCAACGGTAAACACAGCTAAGGCGCTTGGTGCTATCGAATCGATATTCAAAAAATATGATCCAGCTTCTCCTTTCGAATATAGTTTTGTTGATACAGACTATGCTGATAAATTTTCTTTCGAACAGAAAATAGGAAGTTTGGCGACCCTATTTGCGGGTCTTGCTATTTTTATCAGTTGCCTGGGGATTTTTGGTCTGGCAGCCTTCATGGCCGAGCAGCGAACAAAAGAAATCGGCATCAGGAAAGTGTTGGGGGCAACAGTACTAAACCTCTGGGTGCTACTGTCGAAAAGTTTTTTATTGTTAGTTTTTATTTCCTTTTGCCTGGCTATCCCCATTTCCTGGTATATTATGGAGAACTGGCTGAGCGGTTATGACTATCGCACAAGCATCTCCCTATGGGTCTATTTATCGGCAGCAATAGGGGTAATCATGCTAACGCTTGCTACCGTAAGTTTTCAAACGATAAAGGCTGCTTTAGTAAATCCCGTAAAATCATTACGAAGCGAATAAAAAATAGAGGACATCCCAAAAAACGCAATACAAGACACACCGATTTGTTCGATTCCTAAACAAACATGGGACTTTATGTATTCACCGGATCGAAGGCAGTAAAAGAGGCTGTATCTTATCAGCCTCTTTTTTGAGTAGTGGGAATCTATTGAACACTTGCTAACACTTTTTAAAACCCATACATGCCCCCTGAAACAGAAATTTGCTCTCCTGTAATCCATGCGGCATCATCGGAAGCAAGAAATACGACAGCTTTCGCAATATCCTCGGGTTGACCTCTACGACCAAGTGGTGTATTGGAAACAAACATCTTTTCATACTCGCTGCCGGTGGTGACGCCCGCGCTGGTTGCACCTTCCGTTTCCGTAGCACCCGGTAAAATGGAATTGATACGAACATTTTTGGCGCCAAGTTCTTTCGACAAAGAAATCGTTATAGCATCCAATGCTGCTTTAGTTGCAGAATACAAAGAGACTCCCGCCATCGGCGATTTGCTTGCACCCGAACTAATATTGATGATATTGCCGCCTCTATCGCCAAACAGTTCCAAAGACGCCCGGATAGTAAATATAGGTCCCAAAACATTGACGTTGAAATGCTGATGAAAAGCATCCGACGATACCTGTTCAATAGGTAAAAATTGCTGAAAGACCGCATTGTTAACCAAAATATCCAACCTGCCGAAAGCATTCTTTGTTTCTTCAAACAGTCTGCTTACATCAGCTTCTTTCGATACATCGGCCTGTACCGAAATGGCTGTCCCTCCATTGCCGATTATCTCCTTAACCACGTTATCTGCGCTTTCTTTACTTGAAGCATAATTTACAACTACTTTTGCGCCTTCTGCTGCAAAGTGTTTGGCAATAGATGCACCTATTCCTTTTGAAGCACCGGTAACGACCGCTACTTTGTTTTTTAATTTACTCATTTTGAAAATTATTTTTAAATATTTAATTGTACAGGTTACAGACTGGTGCAAGCATGGTTTATTTATTTAGATAAATAGGTCATACCTCCATCAACAAGGAGTTCAGCACCAAGCATAAACGAAGAATCATCGGAAGCCAGGAAAACCGCTGTTTTACCAATGTCAGACGGTTGCCCGATCCTGCCTATTGGCATTTCGCTTGCAAAGTGTTTTTTTATACCCTCAACTTGTTCCGCGGGGACAAACTTTTCAAATGCCGGTGTATCTGTTGTGCCTGGTGTTATAACATTAACTCTAATTTTTCTGCCCAAAAGATCACTTGAAAATCCTTTTGCAAAATGAATTATAGCCGCCTTGGTAGCACCATAAAGTGTAAAATTCGGATAGGCCCTGTGCGCCGCATTAGATCCGATAAGAATAATGGAGCCACCGTCATTCATATAGGGCAATGCTTTATGAACAGTGAAGTAGACACTCTTCAGGTTTAAATCAATTGTCCTGTCAAAGTCGGCTTCACCGAGGGTGGTAACAGTTCCTACAGTTCCACCACCCGCGTTGGCAACAACCAGATCTATTTTACCAAATTTTTCAGCTGTTTCTTTAAACACGCTGTCTAGGTCGTCAACATTGGTTACATCGGCATTTATGGCTATGAAACTATCGCCAAGTTGAGCCACAGAACTATTTAGCGTTTCCTGATTTCTACCGACAATAACGCCCTTAGCGCCTTCATTTTTAAATTCCCGGGCAATTCCAAACCCGATTCCGCTATTGCCGCCTGTAATCACGGCAACCTTGTTTTTTAATCTGTTCATCGTCTCTTTTTATGATTGAGTAACAAAGGTAGACCATGTAAGTTATTTTTAGTAACTTTGTACTGAAAAATAACAGTAACATCGGTGTAACTCAGTAACATTATGGGGTGTAAAATAGAAGAGTTCCAACAGGAACAAAAGAAAAGAATTAGGGCCGTTCAAGACGCTATGGACGTGCTGAATGGGAAATGGAAGATACCTATTATTTCGTCTATTTGCTGCTACGGTAAAAGGAGGTTTTCCGACATCGTGAATGACGTTGAAGGAATTTCCAATAGAATGTTGAGCAAGGAATTAAAGGAATTAGAAATAAACCAGTTAGTAAAGCGAACCGTTTTAGATACACAACCAATAACGGTTCAATATGAACTTACGGAACACGGCAATACGCTGCAAACTATCATCACTAATCTTACAGCTTGGGGAACTGTTCACCGAAGGAAAATTGTCGGAAAATGATATCTGTTTTTACTAAGCAATCCAAAACAACGAATCGTAGCCGTCGGAAGCCCGCAGGATAAGTGGGCTTCCGATTACCTGATCTTTATTTCAACGCTGATTCACGTATAATTTTCTGATATGAATGAAAGCCATGGTTCGTTGGTTGACTCCCGCGTCTCCGAAGTAGGTTTTACGGTCGGCGATGATTGTTATATCTACTCCCATAGTTCCTCCCAAGTTGTCAAATCCAGATAGCCCTACAAGCAGTGAGCAAAGGTATATATTGACAACCCTGGGGAAACGGATAACAAGTCAATGTCATATCAACTTACGGCTTCCCGTAAAAACTCAAAACAAAAAATGTTTTTCGTTAGCTTAGTCTTAAGAAATGCCCTCGGCACTCTTTGTGGATAAAGCTAAGTCGTTTTACCCTCCGAGGGATTTATAGTTAGCATACTTTATGCAGGCATAATGAGCCGATCGGATTTAATTACAATTAATTTTTGCGATCTTAACCTAGATTAAGATCGAATGAATTTGGTTGCATTACTTTTGCTAAAGAATTAGGGCAAAATTACTTGACACTAACAATCACAAACTTTAAAAATTTAAGAAAAATGAGCACGCTAAAATTAAAAGACGGAACAGAGATTTTTTACAAAGACCAGGGAGAAGGCCCGGTATTGATGTTTCATCATGGATGGCCATTATCTTCAGACGACTGGGATGCACAGGTGATTTTCTTTTTACAAAAAGGCTATCGTGTAATAGCGCATGACAGAAGAGGTCACGGCCGTTCCAGCCAGAATATTTATGGTCACACTATCGAGCAATACGCTTCTGACGCGGCCGAGCTAGTTGAGTTTTTGGGGTTAGAAGAAGTGGTACACATAGGCCACTCCACAGGTGGCGGTGAAGTAATCCGTTATGTAAACAAGTATGCCAAGGGTAGAGCGAAGAAAGCTGTTTTAATCAGTGCAGTTCCGCCTGTTATGGTAAAAAGTGAATCTAATCCCGATGGTGTTCCGATGGAAGTATTTGACAACATCAGGGAACAGACCTTAAATAATAGAAGCCAATTTTATATAGACTTAACTTTCCCTTTCTATGGTTATAACAGGGAAGGTGCAGATATAAAGGAAGGTGTACAGAGAAACTGGTGGCGGCAAGGAATGATGGGCGGCATCGTTGCTCACTATGATGGAATTAAAGCTTTTTCAGAAACTGATTTTACAGAAGATTTAAAGGCGGTTGATATTCCGATCTTAGTGTTGCACGGTGAAGATGACCAAATCGTACCAATAGAGAATTCAGCTATAAAATCTGCGAAGCTGCTGAAAAACGGGAAGCTGATTACTTACCCTGGTTTCTCGCACGGAATGCCTACCATAGAGCATCAGACTATTAATAAAGACCTTTTGGAGTTTATCCAGTCTTAATTGAACATGATCATCATAGTGGCAATTTGTTCCAAATTTTCATACCCAAGCCAGAATAGAATATGCTTTGTCAACCATTCTGGTCTTGGTGCCTTTCCAGCTTGTTTTTACCACGCTGCTGTACTTTCTGGTTGATTGGTATACAGAAAGAATAAGCAACCTACAAACAACGAATCGTGGCCGTCGGAAGCCCACTTATTCTGCGGGCTTCCGATTACCTGATCTTTATTTTAGCTCTGGCTATGCCCCCTTCCCCCAGCCGCAGCAAGTTCTTGGCCTCTGAAATCATAAAAATATGAATTTGCTCCATTGCCGTCTTTCCGGTTTCCTGCTTCAGCAGATCACTCAGATAGCGTGGAGAAACAAATAGCTGATCAGCCAGAAATGCCACATTTGGAAGCCCGCTTTTTGCTAGTAGACCCTGATTTAAATATTTTCTCAGCAGATCGTTAAACTTGGACGCTGTGTTCCCGATGATTTGCGCCCTATCAACAAATTGTCTTTTGTAATAGCGCTGCGCATACCTCAGGATAGAGGAAATATGGCTCAAAATAATTTCACGGCTGTATTCGTCCGGATTATTAAGGTATTCTGCCTGGATTTTTGAATGAAGTTCCAATATAGTCTGTTCTTCTTTCGGGGAAAGATACAGCGCCTCTCTAACTTCGTAATCAAAAAAGCCGTATTTCTCGATTTCTTTGAAAAGTTCATGACCATGCAGGTAATCTTCATGGATCATCAGCATATATCCTTTTTCTTCGTATTCAAGATCTTTCATTTCGATGATCTGCCGGGGTTTGGCGAAGAAAAGACATCCGTTATCGTGATCATAGCTCGTACGTCCGTACATAAAATTGCCGGATTTAATTTTCTTAAAAGCAATTACATAACAATCGGTCGTAAATTCCCTATTTCCCAATTTACATTCGGACTGACAGCCGATCATACTGAAGAGCGGATGTTGCGGGGCTTCCCATTGATTGCCCAGATGTAATGCTGTAAGGGTTTTATAATGTTGCATCGGTTTAATTCTATCTATGTTAAAAAGATTTTACCGGAAGCAGGATTCATTCAACGTAAAAAAGGTTGATATGTCCTACTGTATGATCACGATATTGGTGTTGTTAACGATCATCATTCAAGCGCTGAGTCATTTCAGCTTCTTCTAATGTCCGTGAGCAGCAATACTGACCTGTTTCCAGTTTTGGACATCTTCAAGCCTTTTGGTATATACATCATTAATGACCTGATAGGCAATTCTACCGAACAATATGCGCTTGGGCGGATTTTCGCTATCGATGATGTTCAAAACCGGCTCAACGGTCGCTTCCGGCTTTCCCCAGGTATCAGGATTGTCACCGCTCTCTGCAAAAGCTGCGCGCACCGGGTTGTAATCTGTAATCTCCGAAGAAGTCTGAACGGCAGATGCTCCAGCCCAATCTGTTGCAAAACCATTGGGCTCAATTAAAGTGGTTTTAATACCCAAGTGGGCAGTTTCCGAACCGATCGTTTCGATCAAACCCTCTACGGCAAATTTCGAAGCATTATATAATCCCAATAATGGCAGTGTCGTTAGTCCAAGAAAGCTTGAAACCTGAATAATGTGTCCGCTCTTTTGCTCTCTCATAATAGGCAATACTGCCTGAGCGACCCACAGTGATCCGAAAAAATTGGTTTCCATCTGATCACGAGCCTGCTGCTCGGATGTTTCTTCGGTTGTTCCAAACAAGCCAAAGCCGGCGTTATTGATCACTACATCGATCCGTCCAAAATTGTCCTTGATCTTTTTTACAACTGAAAAAACGTCTTCACGGCTGTTAACATCCAATTTCACTTCTAAAATACTGTCACCGTAAGCAGATTTTAAATCTGCCAGCGCACTGATATTTCTTGCCGACGCGGCAACTTTATCCCCTCTTTTAAGTAAGGCCTCAGCCCATACTTTTCCAAATCCTTTGGAAGCTCCTGTTATAAAAACTATTTTGCTCATTTTTATTTTTCTTGTTTTGTTAACCTATTTATAAAAAGCACGGTATTATCCATGCGCTGCTTCTGAAACATTCTTCCATTCTTTCCACTGCTGAAGTTTTTCACCGTAAACCCTTTCTGTTTTGACATATCCCAATTTGCCCAGAAATAGTCTAAGCGGCGGGTTTTCGCTGTCGATCAGTTTCAAGATAGCTGGAACAGTAGCTTCCGGGGTACCGTAATCATCGGGTCCAAGTCCCTCAATTTTCCCCAAGCTTTCCCTCAATGGATTATATACATCGAGCGAATCGCCGAATACCGCTGAACTTCCTCCAAATTCAGTTTTATACCCATTCGGCTCAATCAAAGTGACATGGATACCAAAATCTTTGACCTCACTAGCCAGCGCTTCACTAAGTCCCTCTACCGCAAATTTGGTTGCATTGTAAATACCGAGAGTGGGAAGGCTCCATACACCAAGTACACTTGAAAGCTGAATGATATGTCCGTGGCCCTGTGCTCTCAGGATCGGCAGCGCCGCCTGCGTCACCCATAGTGTTCCGAACAGATTCGCATCGAAAACATCTCTTGCTACTTTTTCCCCGACTTCCTCTACTGCACCGAAAACACCATAACCTGCATTGTTGATCACCACATCAAGCTGACCGAAATGTTCTTTAGCTTTGTTGACAGTAGCAACTACGGCTTCTCTATCGGTAATATCAAGCTGTAGCGGTAAAAACTGATCACCATACTTTTCTGACAGCGCTGTAAAAGCGTTAGCTCTTCTGGAGGTTGCCGCTACGTTGTCTCCACGTTTCAATAGTGCTTCAGCCCATAGTTTTCCAAATCCCGATGTTGCTCCTGTAATGAAAATTGTCTTTGCCATTTTGTTATTGTTTAGAATTTTATTTGTTATTTTGATAAGACAAAGTTATATCCGGATCAGGCCTTTGCTCTAATCCATATCAGCGGAAGAATAGCACAGATTTACGAAAATGTAATTTTGGATCATTTCAACGAGTAATTTTTTTAAATCAGACACATTGGAAAAGATCAATCATTATAGAAGCATAACCGAACTTCACGAAAGAAGTGGCTTTGAAACTCCAAAACATCCACTTTTGAGCCTGATGACCTGTAAAGAACTTATGACCTATTCGGTCGGAGAAGACAGATTCACAGGTGACTTTTATATGGTTGCCCTGAAAAAGATCAAGTCGGGATATGTCCTTTATGGTAAAACGAAATATGACCACAGCAACGGTTCCACTGTTTTCATGAAGCCAAGACAGATTATCGAAGTCAGTAACGTCCAGTTTGCAGAAAAGGGTTTTGTTATATTTTTCCATGAGGATTACCTGGCCGGACACATCCTGCATGAACAGATCAAAAACTATGGCTATTTTGAGTATGAGATAAACGAAGCGCTTCACTTATCGCCTGCTGAGGAAGTGATTATGTGGGAGCTATATGAAAAGATAAGGAAAGAATATGACGAAAACTCGGATGAGTTCAGCCGTGAAATTATACTGTCACATATTGATTCCATCCTAAAATATTCAGACCGGTTTTATAAAAGACAGTTTTCGGATCGAAGCAACAACGTTTCGGGCACAACGCTTAAAAGGTTTCAGACAGTATTACAAAACTATTTTGATAAGAAGCTGCACCTAAAAGATGGATTACCCACCGTAAACTATCTCGCAAGAGAACTGTTTCTGTCAAGCAGGTATCTGAGCGATCTTCTGAAGCAGGAAACCGGGAAAACCGCGCTGGAGCATGTCCATATCTATCTGGTAAAAGAAGCGAAAAATCTATTGTTGGGATCAGACAGCAGCATTTCCGGAATTGCCTATGATCTGGGGTTTGAAAGCCCATCGTATTTTACGCGTCTATTTAAAAAAGTAGCAGGCCTAACGCCGGCTCAATTCAAGGAAGCAAGGAATTAGTTTCAAGATTTAAATATTATATACCCAATCTCTTGTAAATCAGTAATCATATCAACATAATGATTTTACGAGAGAAGTGCCCCCTAAATTTGAAATAAGAACATAAACGGCAAGAATTACAACATCTGTTAGATTTTATTCTTTCCGATCTCGTATCCAACTTTTTTTCTCGGCTTTTCTTCTTTTTCAATAAACTTACTAAGATAACTGAAAAGCACCTCGATTTTTTGGTCCTGTTTTATCATCTGTTTTTCTACCTGTTCTACCCTCAAAAATACATCCTTATGGGCCACTAACAGTTCCCGAATTTTAGTGTATATACGTACGATCTGGATATTGACCTGGATGGCTTGTTCACTATTTAATACACTAGATAGCATTAAAACACCGTGTTCCGTAAAAACATAAGGTGGTGTTCTTCTACCTCCACGACCTTTTTTTGATATCGCAATTTGCGATGTCAAAGATTGCCATTCTTCATCTGTTAATTGGAACATAAAGTCTTCAGGAAATCTATTCCTATTACGCTTAACTTGTTCGTTGAGTCTAAATGTTGGTACTCCGTATAACTCTGCCAAATCGTTGTCCAGCATTACTTTCTGTTCTCGGACGAGATATATTTTACTGATGACTACCTCATCGGGTATCATAGATGTACTATTTTTGGTCGTGGATTTTGCCATTATTTCGGTTTAGTGGTTATTATAACCGCAGTAGCAACGACTGCAAAGTTTATGGTTATTGATTTTGTTAAACCCAAAAATACTAAAAAAATTAGATATTAAAGCAAGCAACATCAAATATTTTGATATCAGTGCCATTTTTGGCTGTATTTACGAAAGAGTATAAACGGCAAGAATTACAGTATATGGTTAGGTTTATCAGATAGGAAAAACTTCACTAAAAACTATTTAAATCCAGCAATAGAGGCAGGATTTGTAGCGTTGTCAAATCCAGATAGCCCTACAAGTAGTGAACAAAGGTATATATTGACAACCCTAGGGAAACGGATAGCAAATCAGTAATCCTATCAACTTATGGCTTCCGGTAAAAATCCAAAAACAGAGCCGATTTAGTTTATATCTGAAGCATGGTAGGAAAGTAGAGATTGTGTTCTTGAATTTTCACATATTTTGCGATACATCATTTAATTTATAAATTAGAGCTTATAAACCAAGCAGATAGCAAAGAAAGAATTAAACCTAAAACCCATGATTTAAATAATCTATGCAGTTAATAATTACAGACGATCATTATCTGGATACCTATAAACAAATAGCGAAAAGATGGTGGTATGAACGAAACAAAGGATGGTTGTTTTTGTCGGCAACTGTTACAGTGTATAGCTTGGCGCAAATAATAGGAGCCGACCAAGAAGATGGCCCTTCTAATGATTACTGCCTTTTCCTTTTAGATGTCCGCTTTTGGTATTTTATGATGTTTTCGGCTTTATTGGTGATAGCATGGTGGTTTTATAGGCAAAACGTTTCTTTGAGAGGCTTACCATTTATGCGGGAGTTCGAAAGGCAAGTTGGAAAAACGAGCATGGTTTATGATTTAGATGAAAAGAGAGTCCGCATAAGTTATGGGCATTTAGTGAATGAATGTGGCTGGCAAATGTTTCAGAAATTACAATTTTACAAGGGATATTTGATTTTTATGAGTAGTTATTACCCTTTGATCCCGGTTTGGATTCCTGTGCGTAAAGAAAACAAAAAGGAGCTAGAGAATCTTGCAGAAGTAATTCAGAAAAAATTTAAAATAAAAGCTGTTAAATGATATTGTAAGCTCACAACTATTGGTTCCGGTTCAGAACACTGATGACAAGCTTTTTTACTGTTTCCATCTCTTCAGGTTTACTGGCAGCTATAAATAAAGTTAGGCTCGCCAAGGCCTCGGATTCTGTCTTTTAAAGTCTGTACTTCCTGCTGCTTTTGTGCCAACCGTTTTTCATTGATGGCGTAGCCTTGCACGAGATATTCTTTCAGTCGTTGGGTAGCCCACTGACGGAATCTCGTACCTTGTGAAGATTTAACACGATATCTAACCGAAATGATAACATTGAGATTATAGTGCTCTATTTTCCGTTTTACCTTTCTACTTCCTTCAAGTTGAACTGTCAAGGATTCCTTGACAGTTGCTACTTTATTTAACTCGCCTTCCTTAAAACAATTATTGATGTGAAGACGTATATTTGTACAGTTGCGTAGCAATATAACAACTCAATTTGAAAAAGCTATGGAAGCAGTAAGTAAGTTTTTTAAAGAAGAAAGGGATTTTCTTTACCGTAGAGGTGAGGCAAGAGGAAAAGCAGAGGGTGAGGTAAAAAAAAGCTATGATGTGGTGGAGAACCTTATAGTAGACTTTGGCTTTACGGATGAGCAAGCGGCGAAGGCGGCTGAGGTTTCGATAGACTTTGTCCAAAAAGTCCGCGCCGATTTGGCTAAGAAAAAGCAGTAAACAATATTCTATTAATAGATATTTAAGCCACCTTTGAAAGAGATGGCTTTTTTTATACACTTCTCCTTCCTTACAGCTTCCATAAAAAAAACTAAAACAGAACCGATTATATTCGTTCCCGTAACATAGGGTATTCTTTTTATCGGCCAATTCATCTAGGTATTGAAATACCAGTTCTATATTTTTATCCTGATTGTCTTGCCTTTTTATTTGCTTGGTTATCTCATTTTTAATGCGTTCTATTTCTAAATAAAGCTCAGTGTGACTGGCAAGCTTTTCTCTCATTTTTACAAAAACATCGATGATGCGAATGCTCATTGAGATTGCTCTTTCGCTTTTTAAAACGTTAGATAGCATCAATAAGCCATGTTCGGTGAAAGCAAAAGGAAGATATTTGGAATAAGCGCCTTGTTCTAAGGTCGCATTTTGCGATCTTAGAATTTCTTGATATTCTTCTCGGAGAGTTCAAACATAAAGTGAGGTGGGAAACGAACCAAGTTTCTACGTACTTGCTCTTTCAACCTTCTCGTTTCCACTCCATAAAGTTCTGCCAAATCGTTGTCCAGCATTACTTTCTGTTCTCGGATGAGATATATTTTACTGATGACTATTACGCGTAACCTTAATTCCCGTAAGGCTGTTCAAGGCAATGGATGTGGTATTGAAAGAATCGGCTTTTTTACGTTAATTTCAGATACCGAGTGAGAACCGGGTTACCTAGTAAAATCCCCTAAAGGTACACTTCCGATTAATCATCAAATTTGAATATATTTGGAATAATTATCTAAATGTTAAGGTATATGAGTGTAATCATTTCAGAAAAAAGAGATATTCCCCAGTCGGCAATTATTGAATTATATGAGGCAAACCAATGGAGTTCTGCCAGGAAACCCAATGAGCTTTATCAAGGACTGCTTAATTCTCATACGCTGGTTTCTGCCTGGCATGAAGATCTGTTGGTCGGTATCGGAAACGCCATTTCCGATGGGCATTTGGTTGTCTATTACCCCCATTTGGTTGTTCATCCCCACCATCAGGGGAAGGGAGTCGGGAAGATGATCATGGAGCGGATGAGAGAAAAATACGGTGGTATACATATGCAAATGCTCACGGCCGACGCAGAAGCAACGGGCTTTTATACAAAAATGGGCTTTGTTCAGGCGGGGAAAACCATACCGATGTGGATATATGAAGGCGATGAACACTAAGTACCATACCTGCATCTTCATTCTATGATTCTTAAGTCTTCTTTTGTTTGTTTTTTGCTTTATTAGCAATGATATTTACTTTATGATAAAGATTTTTTTTACATCCTTATTGTTGCCTTGTACTCTTAGTATTAGTGCTCTAATTCTTGTAACACCAACTGCAGCTCTTTCAAAAGAAAGCAATAATATGATTCTAACCGGAAATGACCTTTTGCAGCTTGAAACGACTATCGGAAATAGAGAAATTGTCGGTTTGGGAGAGGGTACGCATGGAACCAAAGAATTCAACCTCATAAGGAGTGATATCAGCAAGGCTTTGATCGAAAATAGAGATTTCGATTATGTACTTATTGAAAATAGTTTTGGAGGGACAGCTGATCTTAATGATCTCTTAAAAACAAGTATAAATAAAGAACAGTTGAAAGATGCCCTAAAAGCGAACTTCATTGCGATCTATCAGAACCAAGAGGTGCTTGATTTTATTAATTGGCTTTATGATTTTCGTAAGATGTCAGGGCGGGATATAAACATCGTCGGCATTGATTATGCCGAAATAAATCAAGCCTATCAGCAATTTGAAAGAACAATCGGCAATAAAAAAGCTGTAGATGGAGAACTTTCAAAATTAAAAGAAATAGCGGAGTTTCAGGACGATCTGTGGAATGGAAGAAATTCCGATAGAAAAGAATGGTTTAAAAAATGTCTCGAAGGTTACCATATCGTGGAAGGTCTTTTTACCAGAAAAGATTTAAAAGTATCTGATAGCACCATGTTCAATCTTTCTCTGCTGAATATGAAGCTGAACTTTGAAACGGTAAAAAAATACGCTGATACAAAAAAGATATGTCGCGCGATAGTGCAATGGCAATGATGGTTCGAGAAGTTAAAATCGCAAATCCATCCGCTAAACTGTTAATTTGGGCCCATGCAGGACATGTAGCAAAGAGCTCCATTTATAAAAGTGAAAACGGCGGAGGAATGGGCGGATATCTTGCCAAACTTTTTCCTAACAATTATTTCGTAATCGGGACATCCACATCAGAGGGCACCTATGCCGTTACAAAAGATCGTTTTATCAAGAGAACAAGTAAAATGATAGATGCCAAACTTCCAAAAGCGCCGGAAAATTCAATTGAAAATAATTTCGCAAAGCGATCAGCTGGTCAGGTAACATTGATCAACCTGATGTCGTTAACAAATGATTCCATACCAATGAGGATGCGAATTGCCGGTTATGATGTTCCTAGAAAAGATCGGGATCAATTTCCCGGCTTTGATATCAAAGCAAGTTTCGATCTACTTATTCATATTATAAAGTCAAATCCTTCGTCATATTTTTAACAGCAGAAGCCTTCAATCAACAAAAATATCTGCTGGGTGAGGGTTCAAAAGTTATTTTGTTTATGTGTGTCGTTGGTGGCACGGGATTCTGTTCTATCCATGCGTTAATTGTTAGATTTCAATAGTAATAGGTACTGCAATATCAATTTGACTCTTGACAACGCTATAAATATCAACATCATTATTGGGCGCTTCTACTGTCACAATTAAGCTGTAACGAACGTTCTCAAGATAGCGCTCCAATTTCTTACGTTTTTTCCACCATCCTCCTACGGGGTAGATGGCGATTACGTTACGTGTTGCTAAATCTGCAGCTGTCCCTTCCCAAATATCTTTATGAATAGATCCTTTATTTCGCAATTTATCACCAAGGAGCCAATCCCGTTCTTTACCTTCTTTTTCATAGTCCTCTTCTTGCATATCGCTACTTATCCTTCCGGCAAAGGACTCGGGTGACTCATCTTTATCAATCATCTTAAAGCGTAAACCATGCGACATATAATTTCTTGCCTCCGCATACCTTTTATTGCCCGGATTTGGTTCAATGAAGTAAGAAAGAGTGATAATTAAACGGACAGGAGCCTCGAAGAGTTCGCTCAATACTTCCCGCGGCCATGGCAATTGATATAAATGAAATTGATCCGTTTTTATACGGGATTTTTCTTGTTTATAGGGCTTTAAAATCGCCTCAGCAATCAACGATAGAGAGTTCTTGACACTATGTAAAGCTCTTGGCAGGTTGGGTACACCATAACCAACGGTTTGAAGAAGTTTGGGTTTCTGTTCCGTTTTCAGTTGTCTAATATGCTTTTTGTCTTCTCCAAGCATCTCTGAGGTCCAATCAGCAGTATGTATGATCAGTGCACGTATTGTCTCGGGCCATAATTTTGGATAACGGGTATATACTTGAGCAGCAAATCTGCTAGCCAAAGCAGTGGCACCACTAGTGTCGCCAAAGGTAGTAAGCCAGGTAAGAGTGGTCCCTTTAGAGGTGCTCAAAAGTTGCATTGAATCTGGAGTTAATACACCTTGATGTTGCAGCGCCTGATTGCCACCTTCCATAACGATTTCAGGTTTACGGCACCAAGTATTTTCCCATATGATGGAAGTTGTATTGCAGGGGGACATAGCCCCGCGCCTCGCCAATACTTCGGCGTTCGGGTATTTATCCAGATCTACGTAATCTTTGAGGGTATAGGCACCGACCGTTATGGCGTTAAATGCTTGAGCAGGATCATTAATACTGCAATCTTCGTTAACGATAGGATAAGCATTTCTCTGCTCATCCAATAAATTTCCCGAGGAAACCATAAACAAGGTACTGTTGTTTGGTTCTTCAATGTTGCCGAATGATAGTTGGTCTATTGCCGCCGACCACGCCGTCGGTCTACCTTTATGAAAAACATCATCCGCGGTTACTGCCAGGCAAACAATACGTTTGTGTGCCGGATTTATCGTTATTGCTTTGGATACAGCCTCCATAGTAACCCAACCACGATTATCTGGGTCGTGGGGATGATTGGGATGAATAATCTTTACACTTTCCAAATGATGGAAAATTTTCACCTCTTCTTTTGTTGCTAATACGTCACTAAGATCTCCATAAAGAATCAGGCCTGCCATAGGAGTTCCGTGTCCGGTAGAGCTATTTGAATTGTCTGCTACATCAACCTCTGGAAGTATAGTATCCAAATTCCTTTCGGCCACCAAATCCTTCAAAAGAGGGTTACCTCGTGTAAGTCCAGAGTCCAATAAACATACTGAAATTGTTGTTTCACCTGCTAAATTTTGCACCCGTTTCCGGAGATCATCAATCCACTCATGCTGATCAGCTCTATTGAGATAAGTAAAGAATTCCGCGGTTTCCCGTGGCTTCCTCAATTCGCTTAAGCTGTCTGAATAAAGCAAAGTTTCACTTAACCTTCTAGCACTTGCTTTTATCAATCCAACGGTGTGCTCAGGGAAATCTATCCATTGCTGTCCAATTTGAATTCCAGCCGCCGCAAGTTGTGCTAAAACCCCCTGCTTCACATCTTTTTTATGTTTTTTGTCCAACCACACTTCCCACCATACTACTTCGTCAGAGGGAGGAAATGGTAGCTCTGGTTCTTGCCAAAAGCTTTCTAGTGTCGCCGCCCTTATATCTTCAATATTGGCAATTAACGCGAAGTTTTTTGGTTTTGGATTATTTTTGCGAAGACTTTGCCATGAAAATTCTGTTAAAAATTCTTCAATTTTCCTTAAAAAAGATGATATCGCATCACGGTTGAGAAAAATAGCAGATTCATAATAAACAAATTCCTGCCCAAGAGAGTCTTTTTCAGTTATTGTTTTAACATAGGCTATACGGAACGAACTCTTGTCGTCAAATTTATCAAGGTCCAGTTCAAAATTGATGGCAGATTTAAAAACTAGGTATACAAAATCAGTTTCGTCTCTACCTTCTTTAAAATCTTCAATAGCCTCATTGAAGCGTACCTTTACAAAATCGCCCTGTAGTTCACGATTTATGTCGCTTCTTGCGAGTACGGAAGCGCCACCCTTTAAAACTGAAGTGTAGGAAAGAGCCTTATAAAAACGCTCATCGAGAAATAAGTGATCCAGTGAATTTTCTGGCATAGGTTTATAGAATTAGTCCTTAATAGGGCTTCTTCCTGGCATCTACATATTCAAGCAACTTTTCTTGTGATATGCTTTCTTCACCATAAACCAAAAGGTCTTTCATGACATTGATAGCAATACGGTGGATATCTGCAAAGCTTAGTCCCAAAGCTTTTTGGGCTATGTGGTGTAGGTTTAGTGTATATGATAGGTTAAAGCCGGTTAATTCTAATTCAAGAAGGTGAAGAATATCTTCTTCAGTAGGTAGCGGAAATTGGATAATGTCGTCAAAGCGTCTGAAGAGTGCTTTGTCCAAGGTTTCAGGCATGTTAGTCGCTGCAATAATCAGACTGCGCGAGTCGTCTTTTTCAATCTGTAATAAGAAGCTGTTGAGTACACGTTTAATTTCGCCGACTTCATTTCCCGAAGCACGAGAGGTACCAATGCTATCAAACTCGTCAAACAGATATACGGCACGAAAGTCGTGCATTGCATCAAAAACCAAACGGAGCTTGGCAATAGATTCACCCATGTAACGGCTGATTAAGCCGTCTAGTCTGATAACAAACAACGGTAAACCAAGTTCGCTAGCTAACACGTGCGCACTCATGGTCTTACCACAACCGGGAACACCCGTAAAGAGTAATTTTTTACGTGCTTTCAATCCGTGGCTCTCCAAAAGATCTATCTTCCGTTGTTCATCTAACACGCGTTGCAGCGACTGGCGTACAATAGGGGAGAGCACCATGTCGTTTAGTTTTACATTAGGGTGAATGAGTTCCAAGAGGTCATTCAATTCCTTTTGTGCGCTATTAACAGGAAGCTTTTTGATAATAACAGATTCCTTGCTTTTAGAAAGCTTGGCTTTATCTATCATCTTCTTGAGCTCATCAGCAAGTGCAGAATGACCTTTTCTAGCCTCCGCTGCAGCTATTTGCATAGCCGTAGCGTAGAAACGAGAATCATCTCCTTCTCCGAAAGAACGTATAAGACTCTTTATTTGCTCTGCCGCTGCCATGTGCCTATTTATTGGTGCAAAGATATAAAATACCTTTAAGCTTGTCTAAAGCTAATAAAATTAGTTGGAGACGCAAAAACATAACAAAAATTCTTTACTAAAATTTAAATTATTACGGCTTCCCGTAAAAAACCCAAAAACAGAACCGATTATATTCGTTGAAGCATAGCAGGTCAAGAGAGGAAAATTTCTCAAATTTTCACATATTTTGTGAAATATCATTTAATTTATAAATAGTGGAACTAAACTGGAACTGTTAATCAAACCAAAATCAAAAAACAATAGAAAAATTGATCTCTATGGAGATGGGACGGCAGCACATAAAAAGTAATGCTTGTAGACAGATCCAATAACCAATAATTAATAACAAACAACCAAATCGTCTAAACCGAAATGAACAGCATTATTACTACGACCACCGATACTTTGGATGGTTATACCATTGAAGAATATTATGAACCTATTACGGCCAATGTAGTGGTGGGATCTAATGTGTTCAGTGATATCGCGGCGGGATGGACGGATTTCTTTGGTGGCAGGTCCAAAGGAATTAGCGTTGGTTTTTGGTTCTTTTTTAATTTCCTGTCTCGATGTAATTGATGCCCGGATTGTTACGCTATCACGGTTATGAACGAAAACGAACGTTTAGTGTTCGGATTCGAACAGTTTTATAAGGGCGATAGTTATCCCATAATTCAGATACGCAACATATCGCTTATGGCAAGTTTTTTGATTTTCCTTTATCAATATCAACGCGCGAGATTATGATAAAGACACTTTTTAAAATTTCATGGAGAAACCTTTGGAAGAATAAATCCTTTACGCTGATTAATATAATAGGTTTGGCAATTGGTATGGCAGCATGCCTACTTATTTATACTTACATCAGGTTTGAATTGAGCTATGACAAATTCAATAGCAATGTTGATAGAATTTATCGTTTGTCGGCAGATATAAAACTTCCGAAAGAAACACTTCGGGAAAGCTATTCTGCTTCAGCAGTGGCTTATCAGCTGGCGCAGGATATGCCTGAAATAGAAGATTTCGTACGTTTACTTCCAACCAGTCTGTTAGTACTCAAAGACAATAATAAATACCAGGAATCTCGAACATTCTATGCGGATTCTTCTCTTTTTTCTGTATTCGATCTGCCGTTGATAAAAGGGGATGCAAACACCGCCTTAAAAGATCCTTTCAGTGTTGTCTTATCAGCCTCTACGGCAAAGAAATACTTTGGAGAGGAAGATCCTGTTGGAAAAACATTGCATATTATGCAAGATGCCAAGCCTATAAAAGTAACAGGTGTTATGGCAGATATGCCGCTTGCCTCGAGCTTTCAAGCAGACCTGTTCGTTTCTATAGGTACGTACGGTAAAATATTCAAGTTTCCGGTAAATGATATGTGGGCCAATTTCACGAACGTGTCGTTCCTTCTGCTAAAAAGAAAAACTGATGTCGATCAGCTTGCCAGTAAACTGCCCAGTTTCCTGAAACAAAGAGTTCCGCAAGAACTTAAAGAAAGCAACATGTCTTTTACCCTACATTTGGAGCCTCTAAAAGATATCTATTTAAAGTCAGATCGGATAAGCCATGATAATTTCCAAACGGGAAACCAAAATAATGTTTATATATTCTCCATCATCGCATTTTTTATTTTACTGATAGCGGCCATTAACTTTATTAACCTCACTACGGCAAAGGCAGTTGAGCGATCAAAAGAAGTTGGTATCAGGAAAGTCGCCGGAGCGCACAGAGCACAATTGATCATGCAATTCCTTGCAGAGGGCCTGATTGTTAGCGTTTTTGCCTATCTTGTCAGCTTGCTTTTAGGACAGCTGTTTCTGCCGGCATTTAACGCACTAGCGGGAAAAGAAATCGCTCATACTGTTTTCGAACATTCTAACCACCTTGTATTGTTATTAGCCGTTGCGTTTTCAGTTGGCTTACTTGCAGGTTTATATCCCGCTATTGTATTATCCAGTTTCAAACCTGCGGGTGCGCTAAAAGGTCGGTATATATCATCCTCCAATGGAATTCGGCTTCGTAAAACGCTTGTCGTTGCTCAATTCACCATCTCCATTGCGCTCATCACAATTACGATGATTGTTTACAATCAGCTGCATTTTATGCGGAATAAATCGTTGGGTTTTGATAAGGAGCAAACGTTAGTTGTAGAAACGCGCTTTGATACACAACAGGAAGCGTTTAAAACAGCACTTTCAGATATTCCTGCGGTTAAAGGGGCATCACAGTCAAACAGCATACCTGGCGCTATTAGTAATATGCTCTATACAGAGTTGGAAAATAGTAATGGGGATATGCAGGCTGGCACCATTGATCAATATGTTATTGACTATGAATTCATCCCGCAATATGGAATGAGCGTAATGGCCGGTAGGAATTTCTCGAAAGACTTCGGCGATGATACGACTACCCGGATCCTGATAAATGAAGCTGCTGTACATAATTTGGGGTACACTAATAGCAATGATGTTATTGGTAAAAAGTTTAAATTTAACACGAAAGGAAAAGGTGGTCAGATTATAGGAGTAGTGAAAAACTTTAATTTTCAGTCGCTGCGTCAAGATATCAAACCTTTGAGTATGGCGCTCGGAAAGGTAAATTTTTCCAATTACATTTCCATAAAGCTCCAAGGGAATGATTTATCGGCTACGATGAAAACAATTGAAGATAGATGGAAGCAAACTATTCCCAATCGACCTTTTAATTATTTCTTTGCGGATGAATATGTAGATCAACAATATAAGGCCGAAGTACAATTCGGTAAGTTGTTCCTGAGCTTTACCATGTTTGCCATTTTTATTTCCTGTTTAGGCTTACTTGCACTTACGGCATATAGTGCGCTTCAGCGGCAAAAGGAGATTGGTATCCGGAAAGTTTTAGGTGCAAGTATTACGACGATTGTAAAACTTTTATCTGCTGACTTTCTCAAACCGGTGTTTGTGGCACTTTTTATATCCACACCGATCGTGTGGTTTGCGATGAATACCTGGCTGTCGAATTTTGCTTACCATATTGACGTTGAATGGTGGATATTTGTGTTGGGCGGAGCCTTAGCTATCGTTATCGCTTTTATAACCATATCTTTCCACTCGATAAGAGCTGCTATCATAAAACCTGTAACAAGTTTGAGAGATGAATAAATGAGGAGACAGTAATGTATTGAATTGCCGAAAATTGCATCTTACAATGTATATATCCAACAATCAGTACGTTTCGATAAGGGGTTATTTCTAACGGAGAATTAACTAACCGGTAAAAGCAACCAAGTAATTAATAAACACCTAATCAGTTGGATATTACGGTTTAAATGATGCCATTTCAGATTGATATTGACCATTGCCATTAATATTCGTTTTGCGCCACTTTAAGAGATCAGGGATTACCTTGCCGCTATATAAATAATACAGCGACATGGCCAACAAACTTGATCCGATGGACTTAAAACGGATAATCACCTACATCTAAGATATAGTTTAAACCAAAATTAAAATAAATTAGCGCTATTTTAGCGATACGAAGCTAACTTGTTGATCAGGTAATAACAGATGGTATTTCTATACACAGCGCGGGGTATTTTTGACAGATCTTATGAAAACGGATTATCCTGGGACAGATATATTGCATGGTCGAAACTTTTCCATTTGACTGAGGTAGTTTCTCTCGATTCTCAATTGAACGAACTATTGGTCGAGCCGGACCGTATTCCAATATTTGACCAAGGAACGCTTTGTCTGATGTTTCCGGTTAAAATATTTGTAAGCACATTTTTACTGATCTTTTAGCTGCTTTCTCTTTTTCCGTTTATATTGTCTGAAAGCTTTCATATCCGAAATCGCTTTTGTGATTATTGCCCCGTTGTATCTCCAGCTATAAAACGGAATTTCTTTCTCAAATAACTTCTTCTTAACTTGATAATCAATAATATTATCCAATTGTCTGTCAGCAAAATCTGAGAGTACTCTGGCTTCTTGCAAATTTATTGTGGCAGATGGCGTCCAATAGCGTTTGAAACTATATTGATTGTCCTTTTTCCACTCAATAACGTAAGTGATTCCATCAAAACCCTGAGACCAGTCCTCAATAAATTTATCGCTCGGGATTGGTAAGATATTAAGAGAGTCGATTAATAGCCCAATCTCAGCAGCCTGATTGGGTTTCAACTTAAACGATTTGAAATAATGAGATTCCGTCTGTTTGCCGTCCCAAATTTCGTCTGCATAAAAGATAACCAAGTTTGACTTTTTCGATAGCTCCAAAATATATTTAGTAGAACTTACCCTAAAAAAATCCACATCATCATTAGGATTAACGAGTCCTAACTTCTTAATCATCGGCAAATGGTAAGTTGTCAAAAACGTAGTGTCGCTACCTCTAGTTACTGCAAGTTTCTCCGAAAGAACTTGGCCGTGTAAATCCTTTGGCATCGTAGCTAGCCCATAAACCAAAACTATACAGATAATTGATTTATTCCGCTGAAAGATAAATGATATCAAGTTTATTACTGTAAAAAGGTTCAAGGCCTGGTTTTTCTAAATATTGCTTCGAAGTTAACATTTTCCGGTAGCAGCAGAAATTAAGATCAAGCTCTAGTTTCCGGTTTCCCGTAAAAAAAGAACGCTTCACCTATTTAGCTTTGATGTATAAACTAACAAATTGAATTATGTCAAAAGCACCATTAGGAACACAAGCTAGAACCGGAGAAATTTGTCCGGAATCAGGCGTATGGAAAGTAGTAGGCACCCCTTCAACAACAGCACCAATAGCCAAAGGCAATCGTATGCCTCCATATAATGGAGGGGCCGCTACTTGGGAATTAATAAGCTACGCTTAAACAAAGAGTATCCCATAGACGATGATTTATCGTCTATGGGTTTTATCTGGTCAAACTATTTAATATGGAAACACCAATACAAAACGAAATACACTTCTACCAAGACGGAGACATAATAGTAACGCAGTCTCGCTACATTGCACAAGCTACCACCTACGCAATGAGAAATATATCCTCTGTTAAGCTCAAAAAGATACCGGCGGAAAGAAGGATGGCAATAATTATGTTTTTAGGAGGCTTTTTAATGTTGTTCTCGAGTGATGCCAGGGTGATAGGCGTGCTCCTGATAGCCGTTGCCATTACCCTCTTTGTTTACATTAAAGATGAATTTGCTGTTCGGATAAGTACCAATGCGGGCGAAACCAATACGTTTATTTCGAAAAACAGAGAGCATGTGCAGAAAATCGTAGATGCGCTAAACGAAGCAATAATATATGGCGGATGAAAAGCAGACGAAGTGCTATTTTCTAAATTTCTCAAATTTTCACAAATTTTCCTCTGTAAAACGAGTTTTTGATGGCTGAGGAGAGACCGATAACGGCTTTAGCCCTCATGAACACTAGCAACACGTAACTGGCAACGCAAACCATAAAGGGCTCACAAAGCACAACTGGCAACTGAAAGTTAATAAAACAGCAAATAGAAAAATTAATCAATAAAAAGCGTGATCTATTTTTTTTGACCCATTATTTTACCTCGTTTTTCTATCATTGTACAAACAGATTTTATATCGATAATTATATGGAAATCGCCATAGCCATATTAAGGATGTTAATCATTTACACTCAGGTTTCTGCTTTTAATAACCTTGTAAAGATTCCATCGTTTTGTAGACTTTAATCTTTCTGTGTAAGGAGAAGGCCATTATATGTAATTAAATAGGTTGTTGGTGTAAATTTCTTGTCTTCTACAACATGTTGTTGTACATTAGTAAGTGTGAAAGCTTAGTATCCTAACTTAAAAATCTAAACGGCTGTTTTCAAGTAATAGAGAATTGGTCATGGATTAAAACTTAAACGTATGAAGTTGCTTGTATATATTGAACGAATTAACCTTTTGAATAAATTAATTAAACAAAAAAGGACAGGTAGTCCAAGCGATTTGTCAGATAGACTTGGATTATCAACTTCTCGACTGCATAAAATCATTGAGGAATTAAAGGCAAATGGCGCCCCAATAGCTTATTCGAGACAATACCAGACATATTTTTACAAACACGAATATGAAATTTCATTTTCCGCAACATTTAAGTCATTAAATAATCAAGAAATATCCCTTATATCTGGAGGGACATATTGCACGGCAGATGATATGGAAACTAAAATTGAAAATTTTAGTTTATTGACTGGCTCTATCTAAGGTTTTGGCAGTTTTATTCTTGACGTTATGGATGACAAAGTATTACCCGTGGCTGATCCGGAAATTCTTGAAATTACCTATTTACAGAAGATTAAAGTTAGTTCGCAGATCATATATGTTTTACTGTTGACAGTTGCTTTTACAGCATTGGCCTTGCTTCCTTTTATATATGTAGATGTAAGTGTTAAGTCAACAGGCATGCTGCAAACACCCATGGAAAGAAGCGAAATTCTGGTTCCGATAAATGGTAAACTGGATTATTTTAATTTAAGCGAATATCAAAAAGTAAAAAAGGGAGATACGCTGTTACGGATCGATTCACGAAATTTAACCGATCAGAATTTTTTGATAAACAATCGTATCCGGGAACTGGAATTGCTATTGCAGGATGTGGAGACATTGGGCAGCGTTGATGTCACGGCAAAACAACAGCCTAAGCTAAAAGCACCGAAGTATGTGGCCGCTTGGCAGCAGTCCCGTAAACAACTTACCAATGCGCTGATCTCCAAAACACAAACGCAAAGGGCTTTCGATCGATTTAACCGGCTTCACGAACGGAAAGTCGTCAGTGATGCCGAATATGAAGAACATTTGATGAAAAGGGATCAAGCGGCAGGGGAATACGACTATATTGCCAGTCAGTATAAAACACAATGGCAAAGTGACGCCGATACATACCGTACGGAATTGAGCGGCTTATATAGAGATCGTTCAAATACCAAAAGCCAGGAGATCTTTTACACGGTACTTGCACCTGTAGACGGAAGTGTCCAGAATTTAATCGGTATACAGCTCGGCGCACCTGTTTTCGCCAACCAGAAAATCGCGGAACTGAGTCCCGACTCGTCATTGATTGCCATGATGTTTGTTAAGCCATCCGATATAGGTCTGATTCAAAAAGGTCAATCGATACGGTTCCAGATAGATGCCTTCAATTATAACCAATGGGGCATATTGAGGGGAAAGGTGCTGAATATAGGGGAAGATATGGTGCTGGACGGGAACAAAAACCCGGTATTCAAAGTTATGTGCGAGCTGGACAAGGATCACCTGAAACTCCCTAACGGCTACATCGGTAAATTAAAAAAAGGCATGACCTTACAGGGACGCTTTATTGTGAACAGAAGAAGCCTGTACCAACTGCTCTATGATAAAATAGATGATTGGATCAACCCCAATCTGATAGCGGCAAACAGTTCCGGAGAAGGAAAATAACATTTATGGGAATCAAGGTAAAACAACGGGATATAACAGATTGCGGTGCGGCCTGCCTCGCTTCCGTAGCGGCAAAATACAAACTTAACCTTCCGGTTGCCCGTATAAGACAGATGGCAGGCACGGATAAACGGGGCACCAACGTACTGGGAATCATCGAGGCGGCAGCCAGGATCGGCCTGACCGCCAAAGGTGTCAAAGGACCCTTCGAAAGTCTCAATAAAATCGGACTACCCGCTATAGCACACATTGTCGTTAAAAATGCGCTACATCATTATGTGGTCATCTATAAGGTGACGCCAAAATATATCGAAGTAATGGATCCCGCCGACGGGAAACTGCATAAAAAATCACCTGAGGAATTTAAAGGTGAATGGACCGGTATCCTGATCCTTCTAGCGCCAAATGATAATTTCAGGCAAGGAAATCAAAAGACCTCGACACGTATCCGTTTTTGGTATCTGATCAAGCCCCATAAAACCGTTCTCATACAATCATTGGTCGGGGCCGTTCTATATACCATACTCGGGTTATCGACCGCGTTGTTTGTTCAGAAGATAATCGACTTTGTACTGCCCGACGGTAACCGGAACCTGTTGAACCTAATGGGCACCATCATGGTCTCCGTCCTTGTATTAAAGACGCTCATCAGTGCTTTCAAAACGATATTTACCCTTAAGACGGGGCAGGCCATCGATGCGCATCTGATCCTTGGTTATTATAAGCACCTGACACGGCTCCCGCAGGCTTTTTTTGATAATATGCGGGTCGGGGAGATCATTTCGCGTGTGAACGATGCGGTCAAGATAAGGGCATTCATCAACGATGTATCGCTGAACTTTCTCGTCAATATCTTCATTGTCGTATTCTCCTTCGCACTTATGTTCACGTGGTACTGGAAATTGGCCACGGTCATGCTTTTGGTTATACCGTTCTATTGCCTTGTTTACTACATTACCAACAGGCTCAATAAAAAAGTGCAGCGCAGACTGATGGAAGAAGGTGCCGAGCTCGAATCCCAATTGGTAGAAAGCATCAATGCCATGGGTACCATCAAGCGTTTCGGTCTAGAGGGGCACGCTAATTTAAGGACGGAAGTGCGATTTGTCAGGTTGTTGAAAACGATCTATAAATCCGGATTAAATTCGCTGTTTTCCGTAACTTCTTCCGAGTTTGTTTCCCAATTGTTTACCATTACACTGCTGTGGGGGGGTGCCGGTTTTGTATTGGATGTTGAGATAACACCGGGAGAACTATTGTCTTTTTATGCCCTCATCGGTTATTTCACCGGACCGGCCTCCACACTGATCAGCATGAATAAAACGATTCAGGACGCGGCAATTGCGGCCGATCGTCTTTTTGAAATTATGGATCTGCAACAGGAAGAAAATGACCGAAAAATAGCACTGACAAAAGAGAACATCGGCGACATTGTTTTTGATAAGGTCGGATTCAGGTACGGGACCCGGGTAACGGTATTCGATGAGCTTGATTTATGTATGCCCGTGGGAAAACTTACCGCTATCGTGGGCGAAAGCGGTTCTGGTAAATCGACATTGCTTTCGCTCCTGCAAAACATTTATCCTTTAACCAAAGGCAATATTTACATTGGCGAACACACATTGAAATACATCAGTAACGAATCGCTGCGGAGTATTATCAGCGTGGTACCACAGCAGATTGATCTGTTCAGCGGGAATGTCATTGAAAATATAGCTGTTGGCGATTATGAGCCGGACATACAGCGTATTATTGAGCTCTGCAAGCAATTGGGCATTATTTCATTTATTGAAAGCCTTCCCAATGGTTTCAATACCTACCTGGGCGAGAATGGAGCCAGCCTGTCGGGAGGCCAGAAGCAACGTATAGCGATTGCCAGGGCTTTGTACAAACTGCCTGAAATACTGATCTTGGACGAAGCGACCTCGTCATTGGATCCGGCGGCAGAGGAATATGTACAGCAGGCCATCCACTACCTGCGTAATCAGGGCAAAACGGTGATTCTGATTGCCCATCGTTTAAGTACGGTACAAACTGCGGATAAGATCATTGTTTTGCAGGAGGGCAAATTGCTGGAAGAGGGAACGCATGCGTCATTGATGTCATCAGAAGGCAAGTATTATAGTTTGTGGCAACAGCAGATGCCGATAACAGCCAGCAATTGATATTTCATCTAATAAAATGTAAGTTTAGCGGACAGATCGCGATTATATCTAATGATTAATAAAATGATTGAAACTATAGGGGCTCATGAATATGGTATTCGCAAATACTTTCTGCAAAAGTCCATTCCGGTATTATTCGGAATGTTTTTTTTGATCGATTCTATTTACGTATTCAGTACATCATTTGTTGTTTCTATATTCGATGAATCGCTGTTAGAAACTCCGTTTGACAAGCTTCCACCTTTTAAAGTATTCGTCACTACTGTAATAATGGCTCCCCTATTGGAAACGCTGGTGTTCCAGGTTCTGGTAATTGAGGTATTGCGAAGATTCAGTGTTTCTATGAAGTATGCAATTTTTATTTCCGGTCTTGTTTTCGGCTCGGTTCATCAATATAATGTGGCTTACATGATCGCCATCTTTTTCTCTGGGCTTTTATACGCGTATGCTTACGTAATTGTGAGGTATCGGTTATCCATTTTTAGGTCAGCACTGTTCCTTATAAGTTTACATGCATTGGGGAACTTAATGACTTTTTTTGTTAACCATTTGAGTAAAACGTTGTCATGAAAAAACATACAATCTGATTTTTTTTCTACTCACTGTTTTTTTTGTACACTGGAGGAAATTAACTTTGATAAGTTGATCAACAAAAAGGTGGATTCCGAAAAACCTGAAAATAGAGTAGGAGTATGTAAAGTTTAATGACATATGAATTTTGTTGAATTAGAAATAGCGGAATTCCAAGAATTGGAATTGGCCGAAAAAATAGAAGTAGATGGCGGAAGTATATGGGGAAGAGCTCTTGAATATGCGTTAATGGCTTATGATGCCAGTACAGAATTCATTGGCGGATGGCAAGAAGGATGGAATGCTCCAAGATAATGTTGAACGAAAAAGAAAATAATCATGAAAAAAGAAGAATTAAATTTTGATATAATAGAATTAACTGAATCAGAGCTTATTACAGTTGATGGTGGCGGTTTTTGGAAAGATTTGGGATATTGGGCGGGCCGAGCTTCCAGAGAATATGCTGAATATGCAGCTGAATATGGACAGCATAATGGTTACGGTACCTAATAGACTTAAATAAGCCATAGATATATTAATATATCTATGGCTCACTCAGATAATACATTTTCCAATATTTCAACTATTATAGAACCTTATTCACCCATTATTAGCTTATATTTTATTTGTCTTATTCTGGGTAACAAACGCATTTATAATTTTTGAGTAGATGACTGAAGCAATTGATGGAGTAAAATACAAATTAAATGTCTACCTAACACCGAAGTCATACGGCAAGCTCTTCTTCATTTTTCTTATTGTTAAATTGACCTTTTCAACAGTCACTTCATTTGTCGTGACAATGATTGATCCAAACCTAACATCTAATCCTGTTGAAAAAGAGAGCGATCTATTCATTTTTATGATGTCAGTTGTCGTTGCACCTTTGATAGAAACTTTTGTTTTCCAGTTAGCCGTCATGGAAATTGGCAGAGAATTTATGATAAGCAGAAGATGGTTGATGTACCTATCGGCAATCTTATTCGGTACCGCCCACTTTTATAATTTGATATACGCCTTAACAATGTTCTTTACGGGGCTTATTTTTGCTTACTCATACTTGTTTATCCGGAATAAGTATGATATCGCAAAAGCAACTCTTTTTGTTGTCTCCTTGCATGCAGTTTCTAATTTGGTAGCATTTTTAAATAATAATGTTTTTCATTTTTTCTAGCATAAAAAATTGACGCAACTGAATGTCAAATTCACTGTAATTCATTTGCGCTTGAATACTACCCCCAGAGTTTGCATCGTTCTATTACTTGCTGAATCTAATATAAAGTGTACTTTAGCCTTTTTTTTGAAAGAGATGATTTTTTTATACACTTTCCCTTCCTTACGGCTTCCCGTAAAAGCCCAAAAACAGAACCGATTATATTTGTTTCCGAAACATAGCAGGCTAGGAGGGAAGGCTTTCTCAAATTTTCACAAATTTTGTGAAATATCATTTAATTTATAACTTAGTGGAACTAAACTGGAACTGTTAATCAAACCAAAATCAAAAAACAATAGAAAGATTGATCTCTATGAAGAATGGGACTGGCAGCACACAAAAAGTAATGCTTGTGGACAGATCCAATAACCAATAACAACAACCAAATCGTCTAAACCGAAATGAACAGAATTATTACTACGACCACCGATACTTTGGATGGTTATACCATTGAAGAATATTATGAACCTATTACGGCCAACGTAGTGGTGGGGTCTAATGTGTTTAGTGATATCGCTGCCGGATGGACAGATTTCTTTGGTGGCCGATCCAGCACTTACGAACGGAAGTTGCAGGATATTTATAAACAGGCAATAGAAACACTGTCCGAAAGAGCGAAACGGGTAGGAGCTAATTGCATTGTGGGTTTACGGATCGATGTGGACGAAATCAGTGGTAAAGGCACACAAATGTTTATGATCACAGCTTTAGGTACTCCTGTTAGAGCAACAAAGCAGGGGGAGAAGCAAAGTTTAAACACAGGTAAATCTGTTGATGGCAATCTCGTTAAAGACAAGATTGACGCAAAAATCATTATCGATATCCATATGGACAATCCGAAGTTATCTGGTATTTCGGACGCGAAAATCAATTTTATTCTTGAGAAACGATTTCCAGAATTTGCTCCTTTAGTACTTTCCATTATTCAGCAGAATTACAAGTTGGTGGATTTTGAGACCAAAGAACGCCTGGAAAAATTGTGTAAATACTTTGGCGGAATTGATTCGGCTTTAGCGTCGGCCATCTTGTTCAATGAATTACAGTCAAGCGAAGTTTCCAAAGGCTATAGAATAACCTTAAATGAAATAATAATTACCTATGATCTCATCGATTACGAAGCCGTATTACAAATTCTTAGGAACGAAAATGATGAAATAGCAAAAACTGCCTTAGCTTTTGTAAAAGCCAATAAGCTGAACTATACCGTGGAAGATAAAATGCTGTTGGCGGCAATCAAGCAAGCAGCGGCCGATAGATTCAAACCCATTGTAGAATTCACCACTAAGAAAAAGATGTTCTCTTCGTCTGAAAATGAAGTATGGAAATGTACTTGCGGCAACCTAAACGAGCTGTCTCGTAATCGGTGTTCTTCTTGTACAAAAGATCACTATGGTTTTAGAGAGAATGAAACTAGTGTCGAAGCTGCAACAAAGATTATTGATAATAGGATAGAGGTGATTGAGGAGTTAATGTGAAAAATGGAGGTTTAGGTAAGGCAGATGTAACTACATAAATTCTCCTAAAAATTTCGTGTATAAATCATATTTGTTAATTTTAACTGATAATATTTATTAAGAACCTAAAACATTAAAACCTTGTCTATAAAAATACCTGACTTTAAGCTTGACTATGTTTTCGCAATTGAAGGACATGAAGAACTCGGCAACAGTGCAAATAAGCCAGTCATAGTTACCGCTATAAATAAAGAAACGGGAGTAAGGTCGGATTATGTTGTTAAACTCAATGCGTCAGAGAGAATGCACGTAGAAGCGCGTATGTTAGAGATTTTAGGAGCGTTTATCGCTATTGAGCTAAAAATACCGGTTGTAGTCCCAGCTGTGATTGAAATTGGCCAAGATTTTTGTGCCACATTGATTGGCAAAACATACTTTCAGAAAGCTGGCGAAAGCCTGGGTTATAATGTTGGTTCGGAGTACAGATCCGCACTTAGCATTTTAGCAAATAATATTCCTCTCACTGAATCCCAGGAAAAGATTGCGCAACACATATTTGCATTTGATTTGTTAATAGAAAATGTAGATAGAAATAATGATAAGCCTAATATGCTCACTGATGGACATACTTTGATTGTTTTGGATCATGAGCTAGGCTTCGGATTTATGAGAGTATTACCCTTTTTACGTAATCAGAAACCATGGGAATTAGGCGAGGCAGAACTACAATGGATCACAAAACATTGTTTGTACAATAGGCTAAAAGGGAAAGTATCTGAGTTAGATTCATTTTGCGAAAAATTAGTTACCTTAGATGCCGAATTTTGGGATAGAGCAAAATCGCTTATACCACCTGAATGGATCGTCGACGATTTGTTCAATGGAATAAAAAAACATATTGAAGCGATGATAATAAATCGAGATGAATTCAAAAAAAATGTTAAGCACCTGTTAGCATGAAAACTTTTCAATATCAAATTTTACGTTTCCAACCTGATAAGATATCCGGAGAGTTCCTGAATTTAGGGGTGGTTATTTTCGATCCATCGACCCAGGCATTAGCTTTTGATATTTTAAGGAAGGCCGGGGGTGTTTCAGACGTTTTTCATGGTATCAATACACGTTACCTTAGCAAGCAATTGAACTATATTGCAACAGGGTTAAGTAGGATTTCTAAAGAGCTTCTTTCCGAGTTCAAATTTCAAAATGTTGAAAATATAGAAGAGCTGACAAAAACTGTATTCCCAAAAGATGATAGTTCACTTTTCTTTTCGGAAGTTCGAAGAACTTTGGACATGGATATACAGGTCTTAACTGAATATCTAGGAAATAGGTTGATAAGTTTAGCCCATAAGGAAAACGATAAGGATATTAAGAGCGATAAAGAGGTTTGGACTAAAATATATAAGAAATATTTTGACGATTTAAATATCTCTAAATACCTGACCCCTGTTGTTGTACCAACAAAATTTGGTGAGATTAATTTTGATCATAGTTGGAGGAACGGGCATCTTAACTTTTTTGAAGCCGTTAATTTCGACTTAGAGAAGACAGAGTCAATCAAACAAAAAGCATATCGTTGGGCTGGACAAATTGACGAACTAGTTACTGCTGACGAAAAAATTCATCTTTATTTGTTGGCTAAAATGCCAGAAAAGAAGTTAAAGAATAAGGTATTTGTAGAAGAGTTTCTGTCTGCCAAATCAAGCCAACAGGTCAAAGTTGAAATTGTTACACCCGAAAACGCTGTTGAGACCACTTCTGAACTTCAAAGGGAAATTTTGACGCATGAATAGTTTGACCGGATAGTTGATCTCAACTACCCGTCATTCCATGTACAAATGTATCAACGAAGTTTAAAATCTTACCGAAGATTCTTTCACCTGTTTTCTTACGTTGTAGAATAGAAGGTTTTTCACCTTCAATCAAATCCAGAATTTCTTCACGTAAGGGCTCCCGTTCAGCAAAGAGGTAGTTTTCAACGAGCTTTTCTGTCTTTTCACTTGGAAGACTTTTTCCTAATACTAGTTTAAGGAAAACCGTAAAAACTAAAGAACAAAACCGATTATATTCGTTTTCTAAGCATGGTAGGCTAAGAGTGAAAAATTTCTCAATATTTCACATATTTTGTGAAATATCATTTAATTTATAACTTAGTAGAACTAAACTGGAACTGTTAATCAAACCAAAATCAAAAAACAATAGAAAAATTGGTCTCTATAGAGATGGGACTGGCAGCGCACAAAAAGTAATGCTTGTGGACAGATCCAATAACTAATAATTAATAACAAACAACCAAATCGTCTAAACCGAAATGAACAGCATTATTAGCACTACCGCCGATACCTTGGATGGTTATACCATCGAAGAATATTATGAACCTATTGCCGCCAATGTAGTGGTTGGGTCTAATGTGTTCAGTGATGTGTATGCGGAGATAAAAACCTTTTAATGATATGGAGACATACATAAATATTGCCATCCCTATAATATTGGCTTTATTTGCTGGAGTTGGCTGGCTCTACAGGCATGAAAAAGAAAGGCGATTATTAGTTGAACGACAACTTTCTGAAAAGAAATATCAAGTCTATATAAAATTCGTAAACTTGTTTTTTGAGCTATATGAAAATCAAAAATTTAAGAAGTCGATGTCCGAACAAGAAATGTTTAAGACAATGATAGAAATGAGAAGAGATATGGGCTCTCCTAAAACTAAGATTACGACTACTAGTTTTCTAAGAAGTCTGGTCAAAGAGAAAAATGAGTACGAGAATCTAAGGAAAAGCGGAGTAGTGTGATTTTTTGATGGTAGATCTATCAGAAGGAGGAACACGAACTGCGTTGGTAGAGTAAGACTAAAAAACATTAAATTCGAATATTCAATCAACAGATTTCCAAAAGAAAGAACATCTTGCTTTCGAAGACTTACTAAGATGTTCCTATAAAATAGAATGAGCAAGATGAATAATATAAGTGATGAAACAAAGAAAATTTTAGAGGCCGAGACACTTTCCAATATTGATTCCTTTGTTGATTTGGCGGAAAGTATTCGAAGGTCAGTACGAATGATTGATAGGGCTGGACAGTATATGGAAGCTAGTGGTATTGAGATACCTAAAGACAATTTTTATTTGAAGCGTATTAGTGAATATAGTATGTTGTTGACGCTTATTTGGCTAGACATTACTGCAGCTTTCAGGGTTTATTTTAATGCAAAAAAGAATTACGAAGTTGCATATGCTTCCAAGCAACTTCTTATTATTATTAATGAAGGCTTTAAAAAGATTTATGGATACTTAACTTTTGATAAAAATGGAAATTTAAGGACAGGAGAACGTAATAAGTCATTTTGGATATATGATATCGGAAATCTTATTCATGAGAAATTACTGTTTCTAGAAAAAGAATATGATTTTATAACCTTGGAGCTGGATAAGTATGACGACGATGATTTGAAAAAAATGAAGGACCCAAGGGATCTCTTTGTACATTACGATAAAGTGCCCACTAAAGTTTACGATGAATTGGAAAATATAGATATTGAGCGTATAACAGTTAAAACTATTCCATTTATGCGTATCCTCTCCAAGATGATTCCTTTTACACATACGTTGTTAAAAGAATATGCTTTGTTAAATGAAAAAGAGAAAAATGACGCTTTCGATAGCCATCATAAAAAACTGGAAGAATTCAAAAAAATGCATTCCAATAATCCTGACGTAATTAAAATGTTAACTGATGTTCAAGTTGGATTACTAAAATTCAAAAATAGGTGATCTAGCTTCTTTGTAAGCTTGAATGGCTCCATGTTAAAAGTGAAATCATGTAACCTTTATCTTATATCTTCAAAATTGAAGAAGAACCAACTTGCTTTAAGAGTAATTACCTAATGGTGGAATATCATCATTTATCAGTTCTTAAACATATTAACATGAATAGAAAACATACATTTGGATTACTACTGGGTTTAGTTGCCGTATTAGCAATAAACTTGTTATTCGTTTTAGTGGTGTTGTCGCCAGCTAAATATTCGATATTTGATTTTACGTCTGGGGAAACCTCTAATATTGCGACAACAATAACTGGTCTTACTACACCGATACTCACCTTATTTAGTGCTTATCTATTATATCTAGCTCTAACAAAGCAAACAGAATCAAATGAAACGCAAAAGCTCAAAAATGATGTAGACATGGTTGCGTTTTTGTTTAATCAGCTTGATACGGAATTCAATGGTATAAGTTTAAGACAAACAATTACTAGTCGAACTGGCACTAATCAGCCTGAGAAGAGAATTGAAGATAGCTATGGATTAACAGCAATGCAAAAGATATGCGCGTCGTATCATAACGAGCCGAAATATTATAAGACAATGTACGCGATGGATCAGGTAAAGTCTACAATAGCATCATTTCTCATCGTTGAGGAAGCTATTAGCTGTTTAGGCAATTCCCAATTTTGAGCAAAAAATGAGATTTTTTTATGACTTTAAATTGCGGGATCCTTTGAAAGAATTGTACTTTAATATAAGAAAACTGAAAGAATCTGACCGGCCAGAGCTTGTGTTTGATTTCTTTATTAGCAATCAAAAAAAAATATACCCAGATTTTGATTTGTTTTCATATGAAACAATCGACCAGATGTTCAAGTCTAAAGGGTAACTGTCAAGAGACTAATTTACACTACCTTGAAATAAGAAAAAAGACTTGGCAACATCGTGAAAGAATTGATGTTTTGATGAAAGATCTTGGTGTTAAAAATTAATTTTCCAATAAGTTCTTTTACTTGTTTGGAAGCTTTGTAATCTTCTTCACAATAGGCCATGTTTAGTTAATAGTTTTTTAAACATTAGTGAGAATGGTCTATCTGGCATAGCAAAGCTCGTTAATATGTCTCGCAATTCGTCATTTAATTCTCTATTTTGGAGCGCTATCTCATAAATAATTTTGTTGAACTTTTTCAATTCAGCAGTTCTCATAGTATCGTAAATAGGTTTGTTAAGCTTGTACTTTTTTATAGTGTTTAACCCCCTTTCGCTCAGCGAAAATATTTGTTCATCTTCGAAATGTAGGTTGGCTTCGATCGTAGTATCCTCATCTAAAAACGGATCTAGACAACTCGAATTTGGCAATGCTATATTACTAGGCTTGCCGATATTACTTTCTTTATGAGAAAGATATAAATTCTCCCATTCAAAAGCTTTTGTTTTATCTTCTGATACTTCTATATAATGGTCAACTTGGGCTTCAGTAGGCCCTGCGAATTTGACTTCGCTGTAAAAGCATTTATTATGACTTATGTTACATAAAGTTTCTTTGATAACATTGTGTCCGTATTGTTTACTATTCGGCCTGTCCTTATTTGACTCTATAAATTTCTCTGTCCATTGAACCTCTTTATCTACTAATATCTGAGGCTTACCTAATCTTTGTAAATGCCTCATTACTTATTTTTTCTTTATTTTTTCTATGATTTTGTCGATATCTAAATACGAAAAATACTGAGGGTTGATTTTTAAAAGCTCTTCTTCAATTCTATTTTCCTCAACTTTATTTCCTTGTTCGATCGCATTTTTTCTAGCTTCTAGCAATTTGTCTATTTCTTCATTAGCAAACGGACTAGTTTCTCCAAAGACCTCTGTACTTAAAATTTCATTAATCGGTTTGTTTGAATATATATCTGTTTCATCTGAAATCACAGAGTATCCTATGTGAGGTTTACATACATATACCTTTGAGCCTTCAACAGAACCCACTATAAAAGGGGAATGGGTTGCGACTATTATCTGCAGGTTTGGAAACATCGTTAAAATGGAATTTAAAAATGTTCTTTGCCACTTTGGGTGCAAATGATTTTCTGCCTCGTCAATAAGGAGAATACCAGGAGTGTTACATAGTTCTTCAATGGATAGGTTATTTAGCTTGTAAACGGAATACATCTGACTAAGAAGTGAGACTAGTCGTTGAACTAAATACAAATTTCCACTGCTCAGTTTTTCT
Source organism: Olivibacter sp. CPCC 100613 (assembly GCF_036959255.1). NCBI lineage: Bacteria > Pseudomonadati > Bacteroidota > Sphingobacteriia > Sphingobacteriales > Sphingobacteriaceae > Olivibacter > Olivibacter sp. CPCC 100613. The sequence goes on along the minus strand of NZ_JAWMTI010000003.1, from coordinate 35,499 downwards.
AAGCTAACTTTAAAGCCATTCTGTTCGATAATAGGAAGTAAATTTTTTCTTTCTACATGGACAAACTCTCCGTTGTATAGACTTATTTTAAAAATTTCCTTTAGTTTATTAAATATAAACTCTCCCTCGAGCTTTTCATTTGGATCATCGGACGATTTGTAATAATCAAAAAAAGTGGCGATTTTAGTCGTTTCTGCATTATTTTGTATACCAGTTAGGCTAAATTGAAGGTAGTCCTCCGGTTTTATGAAATCTAAACTGGATATATGAAATGGGGAATGGTCATTTTGAGAAGTCCAATAATTGGCAATCCATAAGTTACCTTTCGTATATCTTGAATCTGAAAAGGAATTCTGAATGTCGTTATAATGGCGCCCGTTTACATATGGTTGGAAATTCTCCTCTATTGAGCGTTCATTTAATCTACATTCTAAGGTAATATCTTGTTGATTATATGCTAACAACAATTCTAAGAGGAAGTTATCACTTCTTCTAATAGATCGTATGTTTTTATATTGGTAACTGGTTCCCACTAATGCTTTACGGATTGCATCAATTATAACTGTTTTACCCGTACCATTTTCTCCAGTTAAAATAGTAACCTGACTTGCTGAATTTTCAAAAGTTGCAAAATCAATGCTGTCGTCAAGAAATGGCCCAATATTTTTAAGAGTTAGTCTTTGCAGTTTCATTTAACTCGTTTCAGATTTTGAAATCAGATTTTAATCATTCTGATGTGATGATTGTCTTAATGCCTCTTCAATTTTTTCACCTCCTCAGCCAAATCACTCACTACCTTAGTCAGATCCAAGATAGCTTGTGTCTTAACCTTATCATCCTCAACGAGTTTTTTCATTAGTGCTTCTACCTTACTGGAATTATTATAAGTTACGTTAGGTTGATTACTTAATCCAAATGAGTTTTCGCTTACTTCAAAGGTGTTGTTATTCTGTATATTGTATATTGCTTTCTCTTCGCTAAAAGAGCGTATAAATTCAATAGTGACACCGAGAGCATCAGCGAGCTCTTGAAGTGTTGGTTCAGGGATTGTCCACATATTTTCGAACTCCGAAATGCGCCTTTGATTAAACTTGCTTTTGCACCTTTGACCTAATGCTTCTTGTTTTAATCCTAGTATTTCACGAATTCTTTTTGAATTTCTCCCTTCGTGTATTTTCTCTTCTTGGAATGCAATACTCATTTTTCTACAGATTTAAATACGCTCGGTAATTTACCGGACTTTTACCATTTGATAGTGGTTAATTGGTTTTTTACCTTTGAAGTAAAGATACGAATATTTATGTATAAAAGCTGGGTGATTGTTGATTAAACACGGTTTTTATGATATAAAATTTGTTGTTTTAGATTAATGCAATAAATTTGCACCATCTTAATAGGTGGTTGCACTTATGAGTCTTGTCAGTGAAACGTGAGAAATTTCAATTGGAACAAGGCGATAAGTGGAAAGAGCGCCCGTCAGTAATGGCGTGGCGTCCGCTTACTCGTTCCAAAGGCTTCTCACGGCCCCACTGACGGTAGGTTGGATGTTGCGCCATTATTGACGATATTTTACCTCGGAGACTCGTTAAAAGAATAACGAGTATATGTACAACCTAAACGAACTAAACCAAAAAAACAATGAATTTTCTTTATTAAGAAATTCCGTTCGTTATGTCATTTTCTTACTTCGTTCATTTTCTAAAAAACAGTTTCTTAAAACGCTTATAACCGCGCCTGAATAGTTGTTGATATTCAAGTCAATTTTACAATTAAAAATCTTTAACCAACCTATTCAAAGAAATGAACGATATAATCGTAAGGGGAGCGGTATGCTCTTTCCGAAAGAATAATATATTAATACAGCGCAAGAAGCCGTTAATGATGCCTGCCTGCGGTAGGCAGGAGTATGAATTATTAATGATAAATACTGTTTTTTCCTCAACGGGCAGTTTTTCGCGAGAACCATCGCACATACAAAAAAATACTGAAAAAACTACCTGTAACTCGCGAGTTACAGGAAAATGGGGTTTAAGAAGGTTCAAAACCACTTTTTGGTGGTTTTTTTTCGCTAAAGTTTGTATAAAAAAGTACTGGAAATTTAGGCGCAGATACCTTTTTTCGTCTCAAAATGTTGCCTACGAAACTATAAGAATCGGGATGCGACTGGGCGTCTTTAAACCTTACACCGTATACCTTATAACCTTAAAGATCTTGTTCTGTGTTTGTTTGGCACACGCCCGGCAGTCCTCCTCCCCGGAGGCTGCCCATGGCGTGGCTTTGCAAAGTTCCTATCTACTTAACGGGCGAGTTGTATCTGCCGAAACAAATGAACCGCTGGACGGGGCTACTATAAAAATATGGAAAGGGGACATCAAGGTGCTGACCGATAAGGATGGTAAATTCCGTTTAAGAGTGCCCGACACAGGTGGGGTTTTGCTCGTCAGCTATGTAGGTTACAAGATTGCCGAAGTCCCCTTCGGAGGGAGGGATTCGAAGCCGTTAATCGTTCAATTGGAAAGCAACGGCACTCAACTGGAAGAAGTGCAGGTAAGTACCGGTTACCAAACCTTACCCAAAGAACGCGCTACGGGAAGTTTTGTGCAGGTGGATAATGAGCTGTTGAACAGGAGGGTGTCAACCAATATTCTCGACCGCTTGGATGGGGTGACAAGCGGCCTGATCTTCAATACCAACAACAACCGCCAGTTCGGACAGAGCGATATACAGATCAGGGGCAGGGCAACGCTTTTTGCCAATTCAGATCCCTTGATCATCCTGGATAATTTTCCTTATAAAGGAGATATAAGCAACATCAACCCAAACGATATCGAGAACATAACCATTCTCAAAGATGCGGCCGCAGCTTCGGCCTGGGGCGCCCGGGCGGGTAACGGCGTGATCGTTATCACCACCAAAAGGGGGCGCATCGGTAATAAAACCAAGGTGGAAATCAATACGAATCTTACCATTAGCGAAAAGCCGGATCTCTATTATACACCTCAATTGTCTGCCGCAGAATATATCGAGGTGGAACAGTTTCTGTTCAATCAGGGATTGTACAATGTGGCTATCAACAATGGTTTTACACCGCTATCACCTGCGGTGGAGGTATTTGCAAAAGCCCGGAGCGGATTGATCGGTAGCGCGGATTCGTTGAGCAGCATCAGGCAACTGGCTACTTACGACAGTCGCGCAGAGCTGTTGCAACATTATTATCGTACCGGTGTCAATCAGCAATATCAGGCAAGTTTGAGCGGGGGAGAGGGGAATCACAGTTACTTCTTTTCGGCCGGTTATGATAAAAACCTGGAAAGTAATGTGACCAACAAAAACGACCGTATTACGCTCAATGCTACTAATACGTATTACCTGTTGGACCGTAAACTGGAGTTTTTTTCGAACATCCTGTTTACCTCTTCCAACAGCGAGTCCTTACCCCGCTTTACTCCGTCAACTCCTTATGATCGTCTGGCGGATGATGCGGGGAATCCGCTGCCGATAGCGCGGGATCTGCGGCTATCCTATGCCGATACGGTAGGGAACGGGCAATTGCTCGATTGGCGTTACTTTCCGCTCAGGGAACTGCAGCAGGGGTACAGCAAAAGCACAGCGAAGCATACCGACTACCGTCTGAATACTTCGTTGAGCTACACCTTTCTGCCAGGCCTGAAAGCATCAATCAATTACAGCTTTCAAAAGGGAACGACGGACAATGTTTCGCATAACGAGCTGGAATCTTACTATACCCGAAACCGGATCAACACGTTTACGCAAACAGATGCAGCGGGGGGGCTATCATATCCCATTCCCATGGGAGCTATCAGAAACGTGGGAAACACACGGTCAGCTGTTCACTACGGGAGGACGCAGCTTGATCTGGCAAAGTCGTGGGATGCCCACGCCATCAATGCGCTGGCAGGTTTTGAAATCCGTTCGTCCACTAATTTTTCAAATACTATCGGACTTTACGGTTACAATGAAGAAACAGCTACCGATCAGAATGCTGCCATCAATTTTAGGGAGCTGTATCCTTACTACTATGGCTTCAATACCGCAAGGATTCCTACCAATACGCAACAGAGCGGCGCCGACCTGCGTTATCTGTCGTATTACATGAACGCCTCCTATACCTATCTGGACCGTTATATCCTCTCTCTAAGTGCGCGTAAAGATGAATCCAATTTATTCGGTGTTTCCTCGAACCAAAAGGGCGTGCCTTTATGGTCTACCGGACTGTCATGGCTATTGAACCGGGAGCCTTTTTATCAGGTTGGTTGGATGCCTAAACTACAGCTTCGTGTCACCTTTGGTTATACCGGTAATGTAGACAACAGTCTCTCGGCTTTGTTGACCGCCAACAGAGGTTCGGGGCAGCAGCGTTACAATACCTATTTTACCGAGATCGTTAATCCGCCCAATCCTTCGCTGCGATGGGAAAAGATACGCAATGTGAATTTTGGCGTTGATTTCGGGCTATTGGATAATCGGCTGAACGGCAGCATAGAATACTGGCTGAAAGATGGGCTTGATCTGATCGGGAATAGCCCTATTGCGCCCCAAACTGGAATTACACTGTTCAAGGGAAATTCGGCCAATACAAGCGGGCACGGTCTTGACTTCGTGTTGAACACTATAAACACCAAGGGGGCGTTGCGCTGGTCTACCAACTTTTTGTACAACTATGCCAAAGATAAGGTAACGGATTATAAGGTTTCGAACGGGAGTAACTTCAATGTGGTTTCCGCCAATTATAATAATCCATTGGAGGGGTATCCGTACTATGCGCTTTTTGCCTTTCCTTATGGCGGTCTCGATGGCCAAGGTGATCCTATCGGACTATTGGATGGTAACCAAACAAAGGAATACGCGGCTATTATGAACAGCCAGGACCGGAACAATCTGGTATTCGTTGGCTCCGCTATTCCCACGCACTTTGGAAGTGTGCGGAATAATTTCCGATATAAGGGCTTTGATCTGTCTTTCAATATTACCTATAAGTTGGGGTACTTTTTCCGTCGACCATCGCTGAATAACGGTAGTATATATGCAAGTACCGGTAGCCCCGCCGCCTATCAACAGGCGGATTACAACAACAGATGGCAGCAACCGGGCGATGAGGAATGGACAGATGTCCCGGCACTACTCTATCCTTCCAATCTTAATCGGAACAACCTCTACTTATATAGCGATGCATTGGTGGAAAAAGGTGATCATATCCGTTTGCAGGATATACGTTTCGGCTATTCGCTCACGTCAAGGCAGCAAAAAATATTCAGATCGATCAACTTCTTTATGTATCTAAATAATATCGGAATCCTGTATCGTTCGAATAGCCGCCATATCGACCCGGATTACCCCACAGGCGTTCCACAGGCAAAGACCATCGCCTTTGGCCTGAAAGCTATTATATAAAACCAATATGCAGACAATGAAACAGCTTATAATGATATGTACTGCTTTAATCGTCCTTTTGATGGGATGTGACAAAGAAACTTTTTTAGCCAAAAAACCGAGTACGTCCATTGTGCAGCCTAAAACGCTCACCGATTTTCAGAATTTATTGGATAATACCCTCGTGTTGAATTATACCGGCGGCCTGGCGCAATTGAGTGCCGATGAATATGAGGTGAACGATGAGGCCTTTATGGCCGGAACGGAAACCGAGCGTAATGCCTATTTATGGCAGGAGCAGATCTATAACGGCGATAACAGCATTTTGGACTGGAACAGGCTTTATGCACAGGTTTTTTATGCCAATAACGTGCTGGACGGCTTAAGCCATTCGGACAGCGCTGCTACAGCTCAGGGCAGGTTTATAAAAGGATGGGCACTGTTTACCCGGGCTTTTGCCTATTATGATCTGGCAAAAAATTTCTGCTCTCTATATAATCCGTCAACGGCGGTTAATGAGCTTGGTTTACCACTAAAACTTAAACCGCAGATCGATGAAATACTTCCCCGCTCTTCGCTTGAAAATACTTACCGGCAAATCTTCCGAGACCTTGAGGATGCAAAGCCATTGCTTCCGTTTCAGCGCCCGAACAATAATTTAAATAGGCCTTCCAAAATCGCTGCCTATGCCTTGCTTGCACGTATTTATCTGGATATCCGCCAATACGATGAAGCAGAATCAGCAGCTGATAGCGCGCTTGCGCTGTATAACAAATTGATAGACTATAATAAGGTGAGCCGCACTTCGGCCACGCCCTTCTCCATCACGCATGATGAGCTGATTTACAATACCAGTCAGGTAAATACCTACTTTTTTACCACGGCTTCCGCTATTTCCCCCGGTCGGGTGCCGGATCACATTATGGCACTTTATGATGAAAATGATTTAAGGGTTCCGCTTTATTTCAATAGAACAGCTGACGGAACATTTAGTAAGAAGCGTGGCTATAATGGGGCAGGCGCGTACGCTTTCACGGGTCTGGCTACCGATGAACTCTATTTGATCAAAGCCGAGTGTTTGGCCAGGCGGAATGAGCTTGGTGGTGCGATGGATTGGTTAAATACTTTATTGGAAAAACGCTACCAAAATAATGTTGTGCCGTCCTTAACAGCTGGCTCAGCAGCGGAGGCCTTGCGATTAGTGTTAACCGAACGGCAAAAGGAATTGATATGGAGGGGATTACGTTGGCAGGATCTGAAACGGCTGAATGCCGAGAGTGCAGATATAACCTTATCCAGAACGGTAAACGGTCAGACCTATATACTACTACCTAACAGCCCGCGCTACGTTTTTCCGATTCCGGATGACGAAATAGCGCTTAGTGGCATTGAGCAGAATAAACGTTAAAAGAAATAATCATGAAATACAGAAATACCGGATTTTTAGAACTGATACAGGCGTCGCTGATTTTTTGTTGCATTTTCCTGTTTTCGCAGAGCCCGGCCAACGGGCAACAGGGAAAAGCTTATTTGGAGATGAAAGGACCTGCTCCTAATGTCCTGATTGAAATCAATGTGCTTAAAAATGGAATCAACTCGGGGTATATCGGTGAAGTGGATACCTATGAATGGCAACCGGAAGTTAACCGATGCTTGGAAATACCGATGGAAGATTCGCTCTCTTATGCCAGGATACTGGTATTTGATAAAACCAACATCAACACGGTACATAAAAGCTTTTCAAATTTCTTCTATCTATTGGAAAGAGGGGACTCTATACAGATCGAAGACTTATCTGGAGATATTCATTTCAAGGGCAGAGGCAGTGAAAAGTGGAACTGTATTGATCAGGTTTACAGACATGAAGATATAGGATCACGCCACATAACGAATAAGCTGATCAAAGAGGGGCGTTATCGAGATGCGTTGTTGGCCGATAAATCGAAACTCGACTCCCTACTTGCGGTTCAGCAACTGCTATTGAGGCAATTCCAACCGAAATTGAGTAAACATGTTTATGATTTAATTTTTGTGGATCTATTGGCAGGTCATTATAAAAAGTGGAGTTTCATACTCAGTTCAAAAGCTCGTGACCTGGCTTTTGTAACGGCCAAAAAAGATTTATGGAAGGAATATTGGGCAGCATTTAGCTTTCCCGTAGATGATGAGAAATTGTTGGCACAATCATACCTCTATGCCGACTTTATATATGACAGGATTAAATTTGGTTTAAGGTTATTACGAACTGACGAAAAAGGACAAACCTATCGGCGTCAGTCAGGAGATTTATTAGCTGTTATTGAACAAATGCCCAAGGGAATCCTAAGAGATAAATTGTACCTGATCACAATTTATCAGAACCTGAACAACAGAACAAGCGAAATCAATAAAATTGATTACCTGATAGCAAACATAGGGAATAATCGGTATAGGAAGCAGATAGAAGCACTTCAGCGGAATAAAAAGGGAAATCCGGCCTTTGATTTTAATTTACCCGATCAATATGGCAACAGACATCGACTTGCCGATTACCAAGGTAAACTGCTTATTATGGATTTTTGGTTTACTGGTTGTCATGCCTGTCGAGCGCTATATGAAGGCTTTTTGAAACAGATTGTTACAAAATATAAAAATGAAGAGGATGTGGTGTTTATGTCCGTCAATGTAGATAAAAAGAAAGAGTGGTGGTTAAAAAGTGTGAAGGAAGGAATCTATTGTTCTCCGGATGAAATCAATCTTTACACAGAAGGTCTGGGACGATACCATGACATTATCAAGTACCATTTTATTATCGGGTTTCCTACGATTGTTATGATATCGAAGGACGGACGAGTTATTACCGCCAGTCCGCCACGACCTTCGGAGATAACAGATCCTGCGGTTGCCGCTGCAGAAAAAGCCTTTATTAAACTGATAGAAGAGAATCGATAAAAAAAACCTCCTATCGGCAATAAATTCGCTGATAGGAGGTCATACATAACACTCTTTCCTTTACCTATTCTACATACAATGCGGGAGAAGAATTTGGGTCGGCTTGCAGCCATCCTTGCGACACGTAGTTATCAATCTCTGTTGCGCTATAAGTTGGCTGGTCCGGTATATTGGCTTTACCGGCGGCTGTTACATCGTATACACAATTTCTAGTTGCTGTACTTTGGCAGCTGGAAAATTCCGGGTCACCTTCCAATTGAACAAACTGATCGGTAGCAGGTTGCACCAAATGGTCAGCCGTAATTGTTCTTCTAGATGAATTTGCCTTTACAATAAAAAAGGTGAATAAAGCCAATGTAAATATTCCAAAAATGATCTTTTTCATAATGGTTGTTTTTGGGTTAAAAAATAATTTTTATTCGAACTGCTCAAAATCGAACACAATCATTGCTTCAAAGACAGTATTCCATTGTCATCTTTGATATACGGCCAACGCCGAAATACCGCAAATTTTCTTGGATAAAACTGTGCTTTCATAACACGTAAAAAGTAACGTATAACGAACACTAAATTAGCCTGAAAAGCAACATTTGGATTTGCCGGAGGGAAAGGAATACGTTGTGCTAGATCAATTTAAGTACTTGTGCTTAATTGTCTTTTTTACTGCGACTTAAGGTGCTTTCGCTTACATGCAGAAAGTTTGCCAGGTCTTTGTTTTTTACATAAGGCCATAGATCGCCTTGATACTTGTTGAATAAGATCAACTTATGCCGCACTTCTTCTTCCAACAACAATATTTTATGATCCAAAGCCTGTTCCTGCATATCCCGTAAGGTCATATACAGCTTCAACAATTGGGGATGGGCCGTTATCACCTGCCGAAGGGTGTATTCATCCCAATAATAAAGAACACTTCGTTCGATGGTTTTTACATAGATCGAATGATAATCATAGGGTACAAATAAGACCTGCCCACGTGTTATAAAACGAACAATGCTGGGTTGTGTTCTTTCGGCGCGGGCATATTGCTTAATGAAGCCTTCCCCTATATATAACATGCTGCCTCCATCCAGCTGTACCGCACGTGCATTGCCATAGCGGCGCTCTAAGACTATCTCAGTTAGCGCTTGCCAAGCCTCGTTTGATAGCGCACCTAATTGTTTTAGCTCTTCTTGAAAGGGATTGAGTAAGGGATACATGATGCCGAAGCTAAGGTTCTTGCTTTTGATATGCAAGATTGCCGGGACGAACGACCGTCAGCCGGGACGAACAACCACTTTGGTCGTTCGTCCCGGCTTTTTTCGTTTCGTATACTCCTGCCCGGTTGTCTGTCCCACCCTTTAGGATAAGCTGCTTTTTCACTGCAATATTGTCTCCGTGATCATCAAAATCCTTGGCCAGGGGATGGGAAGAAGTCGGATGCCCAGCAATAAAGAAGGCAATGGTTAGAATTAAAAATGTATTAACATGAAAAAGTTAAATAGAAAATTACGCTTATCCATCAATGGAGGTATCGTAGAAAGTCCGGTTCCGCTTCATCGCGCATTTGGTCTGTATGAGGAGGACGGAGATGATGAATTGAAGTGTGATTATGATATCCTCTAAATAGTCGCTGCTACCCGAAAATTTGAAGGCCGTTCTCCTTCAGCGATCGGGTAGCATGTTTAGATAACCTTAATAAATGAATCATGAAAAAGAATATACTTGCTTTGCGTCAACGAATTATACAATCTTATCGGCAATTTGATTTAACGGATGCCACGATAAAGCAGGAGCGGCAGTTTGCTGTTTTCAGTGCTAATTTATACAATGCCCTGCCCACACTTTCGCCCAAGAAATACCTGTCTTTGTTTAAGCAGGTGCATATTAACCGTCGTTTAAGCTTTCTGGATATCGAGCATGCCGTGCCTCCCGGTATCCTGCACATAAATGGCTGGGAGAACGCTTGGGTACAGTGCGTAAAAGATCGGCCGGGTATTGTTTGTACCTATCATACAGGTTCTTATCGCTTGCTCAATTATCTAATGATACAAGCGGGTATACCTATCAGTTTGGTCGTATCTGCAAAGGCTTATCAAATGGAGGAAAAATTTAAGCAGAACCTTTATCGCGGTTTGGCGAAGAATATTCACCTACAGGTTGAGTTGATTAATGCGGAGGAGAGCCATGCGCTTATTCGAATGACCAGGGCCCTGCGGAATGGACGCAGTCTGGTGCTTTATATTGATGGAAATATGGGGACGAAGGTGGAGACCGGTGTGTCGCATAATTTATTGCCGATCAAATTCTTTGGGCTGGAAATGAGCGTACGCAAGGGCTTGGCCACTTTAGCCTTTCGATTAAAATGCCCGATTTATCCGCTTATTTGCCGACGCTTGCGAAATACGGGCATCGCCTATTCCATGCATAGGCCGATTATTTCGACTCAGCTTGATGAAGAAGCTTCATTTGTGCATTGGGTTACCAAAGCTTTATATAAACAATTGGAAGATTTCTTAAGGCAATATCCGGAACAGTGGGAGGGATGGTTATATCTACAAGAGCATCTTGTTGCTCCCCGACAAAATTGTATAAGCCCGAATTTTGAAAATTGGAATGCGTGGTCGCTTTACAGAAGCCGACAGAAAGGCTTTCTTCTCCACCGGCCCGATTATCGGATTTACCCGATCACGTTGAACGATTACGACACCTTAAAAGCTTTCTTTGGTACTTATTTATAAATAGTGTGTTGATTATTAATTAATTATGAGTAACTTAAGAGCTTCTTTTATTACCGAAAGCCAAACAAATGAACTTAAACGAGAACCTATATCGTATTAACCGTTCTATTTCTATCCGATCGCAGCTTCTTCTGATAAGTGCCTACGTGCTCTTGTCTTACCTCGCCAATCTCCTGCGGCATGGGAATAGGGATTTTCTAAAATCGATGCTTGTATCAGCCTGTGTTATCGCTTTTTTTTATCTGCTTGCTTATATCGTTCGGTTGTTATTTAATCCGAATCGACGGGTGCGCGGACTTATACTGGGGGGTATTATTTTTATCTTGTTTCCGTTACTTACATACTTAATTGTTTACCTACTGCTCCCTTCATTTAACTATTATCTTTATAAACCGCACGTTGCTTTTAGCTGGTCGCAATTCTTTGGTAATACACTTTTTGCCGGATTCAGTATTTTTCTGGCCCTGGGCTTGTATACAGCTTTCTATAGCCGACAGCTAAAACAGCAGCGGGTAAATGATTTGGAACAGGCCGAGGCACGGCGGCTGCGGGAAACGGAACAGATGAAGCGGGAGCAAACGCTTTCGCTCTTGCAATCGCATCATATAAAAGGAAGTTTACATGCTATTGTTTGCCGCGCGGAAGAGCTTAACGATGCCTTGATCCCGCTATTGATCACTAATTTGAGTGGTATACTGGATTATTCGATCGATTTAATGCGGGGCACACTTGCTAAAGTCTCGGTAAGAAGGGAGCTTGCCACGGTCAATAAAATGATCGAATCGGCGCAGGTAAGTTATGGCGATTCGGCCTTGCAGCTTACTACGCAAGGGAACGATACGGGCCAGTTTATTGCACCGCTTGCCCTGGTTACACTGGTAGAAAATGCGTTCACACACGGCGAAATCAGCAACGAACATCCGCTGCGTATGGACCTCGTTTTTAAACCAAATTTTTTCAGTTTCACCATTACAAATAAAATATCGTCCCAATTGCCAAACACGCAAAGTTGGGGGAAGGGAACCGCGTTGGTACAGCAAAGTTTATCGATGTTGGCCAATGCGGAACACGCTTTATCCCGACACGAGCAACAGGGCTTGTATACTGTATGTTTAACCATAACTTATAATCCATGAGCAAAACAATTACTTGCGCAATCTTAGAAGATGATGTCGCTGCGATGAATCTGCTGGTTACTTATGTAAAAAGGCAGGAACAGTTGCAACTGAAAGCAACCTTTGCCGATCCGCTGGAAGCAAAAGATTTCTTATTGGAAAATGAGATTGATCTGTTGATCGCTGATATTCAGTTGCCGCATATGAATGCCTTTGAGCTGATTAATTTATTACCCATCAAACCGCTTGTTATTCTGTGTACCGGAACAAAAAACATTAGCTATGCAATAAAGGGTTATGACATTGATGTGGTGCACTACCTTACCAAACCCTTTTCGCATAAACATTTTGAAGAAGCCATTCAAAGGGTATTTATAAAAAGACATGTTAGTTTAGGGGTGCAGGAAGTGGAGGTGGAATACACTTCACTACCGCAAGATGGCGGAATGGTACGCATTCATTTTGCGGACATTATTTACCTCGAGGCTGTAAAAAACTATGTCTATATTCATTTAATAAATGACGAAAACCAGAAAGTAAGGTGTCCGCTGCAGCAATTGGAAGACGAACTGCCCAAGAGCCTTTTTATACGGATCCATAAGAGCTATATGGTATCAAAGCGTTTAATTGCCAGTTTTAGCAGCACACACGTGAAACTGTATTATTTAAAGAAAGGGCTCCCTTTGGGCCGTACCTATAAAGACGGATTAAAAACGTACATGAGCCAGGGAGAGCGAAAGCAGAAGACGAGTTATATTCGATCTACTGCGAAGAATCTGGCTCGGCTAATGGTAGGAAGATAAGGAGGCTGCGTTTAATGTGCCGATCATCAAAATAACCTCGTGAAACCGAAAAGAATTGTGATTTACGCACAGGATGTAAGTAACCTCACCGGCAAAAGCATTCGACAGGCGCAACGTCTGTTAAAGGATATCCGTTTCGTACTGGGCAAGGAGATACATCAACCTGTTACCGTTAAGGAATTTGCGGATTACATGGGGATTGAAGTGGAAGAGGTGGAGCAGGGGGTTGGGGGGTAGTTGTGAGTTGCGGAAGTTAGTAGAGAAGTAGCTGAAAACAAGCCGCCCCGTTGATGGAGCGGCTTGTTGTTTACCGACGTCTGTTTAACCAGCGTAATAATAGACTGACTAAAAAACTGACGGTGGCACCTAAGGCGGCTAAAATAGTGGTTTTTAGCAGTTCATCGGCACCGAGATGCGGTAGTGCACTTAGGAGGGTGCCGAATAGGGTACCCGTTTTAAGGTCATGGCGCATCTTGTTGATGTTCGGTATGGGGCTTCTCTTTTTGCGATGCTTCTAGATTATCCCAAACTCCCAACAGCAAATTGAGGTATTTTGCTGCCTTGACAAGCTTGGCAGGTAAGCCGATGGGGCTGGCAACCACCAGCTGGCCGGCTAACTGCAAACCTTTCTTCCAGGGCTGCCACCAAGCTGTTTGCGTTTGTCCGTTCGATGCCCCGGTAGGCCCGGTATTTCGCTCTTCCGTTGAGCGCAATGCCGTATTTTTAGTCTTCATTTTTGTTGTTAAGTAATTGTCTGTCAACACTCGTAATCACTAACCAAACCTCTTCCTCCACATCTAATAGGGGGTACACGAGATCTTTGATCCGTTCCAGCGCAATACGACTGTAGTTTCCTACTCCGGGTGCGATGCATTTGGTTACCGGCGCAATACAGCCCTGTAACTCGTGTAAGGCATTGTTTCCTGGATGGAAAAGGATAGCTTCCCGGCCGGGTACATTTACCACCGCCAATTGCTCCCGCCAGCGGTAATGCATGCGTTTGATCAGTCGGTATCGCCCCTCGGGAATACAACTGATCAGTCGTCTGTTGTTTCGCCAGGGCAGTTCGATGCATTCGCAGATCGTCTTGTCTGCATAAGTGATTACACCGTTGGTACCATTTGAATGGTATGTCCGCGTTAAGTGGAGCTCCATTACATGATCGCTATCTGGATAATGGAAATGGCATTGTAGGCACCGTTATTCAACGGGTACAAGATGGTGTTGACTTCTTGGTAAAAGGTGATACCGAACAGCACAAATACGGGCAATTCACCGGGATTAGCAAGGTTAACGCTCAGTGTTTGGCTATCAATTACCATCTCCTTCAATGCGAAGCTTTCGCTTTGGGTCGTAGCCATTTCGGACATGTCTTCGCTATCGAAGTCTACGGCCGATGCACCGAAATTCAGCTGGAAATGGGTAGCACCTTGTGGTGCCGCAACGGCTAAGGATGGCCGCAGCGCTTCGATCGTTAAATTCACCGTACCTGCCGTTCGATCGATCGCTACATCGGGTTTTGCAAATAGGGTGTTGCTGAGCTCTGCGGCAATGTTGAAATTAAATTGCCTTAGTGGCCCCAGATTTTCGGCCAGCACTTTCCGTTCGCCACGTGCATTGATGGCATCTGCCCTTAAAATGCGCATCATTCGGCTGAAGAGACGGTTTGGCATTTTGGTGTCGTACGTGAGCAAGATTAACGGTCGGAAGGCTTGGCGCAGTCGCTTTGCTGCCGCGCCGCCTGTACCAAACTCGGCGTTGTTCTCGCGTGTACGTTGAAATTTGGGGTCATTGGCAATCCGATCGGAACTTACGCCTGTTACCTGACGTGCCTGATACCCTGTTTTGGTTTTGTAAAAGGTCAAATCCCCGATTTTCCCTTTTAATTTAATGATACTTTCTTGTTGTGCCATGATATGGTTTTTAAAACAACACTACAAAGTTCGGTACCCTGAGAAGAAGCTTGGTCGCAAATGACGCGAGATGACGCATTTGTCGCAAAATGACGCATTTGTCGTTGTTGTTCGGACGGGCATAGCTGATCTTGGAGCTAAGGCAAAGCCGACCTTGATCCGTGTCCCATTCGTGTCCTATCCCATCTATATCCTAGTGATATCCCTGTAGGGTCCGCAAAAACCAGCAAAAAGCGGCTTTTTAAGCAATACCTATCGGACTCCTATCGGACTCGGCTTAGACTGGGATGGGGTGGGGAGGGTTGTTGGTTATTGGTTGTTGGTTATTGGTTGTGAGATTAGTTAATGAGCCAATGAGCCAATTAGCCAATGTGATAATGAGCCGATGTGATGATGAGTCAATTAGCCGATTAGCCGATGAGCTAATTTGATGATGGGCCAGTGCTGCCTAAAGCCTACAGTGCACGGCTCAACCTGTGCAGTATTTACAGGCTATCGGGAAGATTTTTACCCAGGTATATTTCAAAAAAAGCCTTCTTGAAAACGTCACCGATCGGGATTTCGGCATTTTTTATATAAATGGTGTGCACATCAAACGAATCGATGCGCTTGAGGTTTACCAAGTAAGATTTACTCACTCTGACGAAACGACCGGGCTTTAGGTATCCGGAGATTGTCTTCAGGTTCATGGCCGTGATGATCTTGTTATTTTCTGTAAAGATCACGACGTAATCTTTTAATCCCTGAACATACAAAATATCGTCGAAGAAAATTTTGTGGTAGCGCCGCTCGGCTTTTATAAGGATGAAATCACTTTCGATACTTTCCGTAGTCCCTTGCTTGTCTAAAAGACCGCGATAGAAAAATGCCTTAGCGATGGCGCGCTCTAATCGTTCTTTTTCAACTGGCTTTACCAGGTAATCGATCGCATCGGCTTCATAACTTTCTAAAGCATATTCGGAGTAGGCGGTAACGAAAATCACCAATATTTCCTTTGGAAGTGATGCCGCAAAATTTACCCCGTTTATTCCGGGCATCTCTACATCTAAAAAAATAAGATCGACGGAATTGTTGCTGATAAAATCATACGCTTTTCTTGCACTGTTGAAACTGCCCAATATAACGATATCCGGAATTCCTTGCAGGTGCAATAGTATTCCCTCCCTGGCCAATGGCTCATCGTCGACGATAATACAATTCATATCGGTACACTTAAGATTACTTTATACAAATCGTCCCCATTGTCGATGTCAAGTTTGTAGCTCTTACCATATAATAAATCTAATCGACGAATGATGTTTGCAAGTCCCAGTCCGCCCGTTCGTATAAAAAAAGGTTCATTCGGTTTTGTATTGACACAGGTAAAGATCAACCTTTTTCCGATGTTTTTAAAACATAATGAAATGCCCGAAGGCGCTTCGGTATCGGCACTGTGTTTCACGGCGTTTTCTACAAAAGTAAGAAAAAGACCGGGGGGTATTGACGTGTCCAACAATTCGGCGGGTTCTCCATTGGTAATTTCAAAGCTAAATTCGTCACGCCTAATTTTTTCCAGCGCTAGGAAATCCCGTAAAAATTCTATTTCTGACTGTAAGGATACGGTCTGTCCACGGGTTTCATAGAGTTGATAGCGCAAAAACTGGGATAGCTTCTTGATAACGGTTGAAGCTTTTTGTGGATCTTTTGAAACCAGTACATTGACGTTGTTGAGCATGTTAAACAAGAAATGTGGGTTTATCTGGTTTTTTAGTTCACGAAGCTCAATCTGCAAGGTGCTTTTTTCCAGGTCATTAATCCGTGTGGAGTCTTCTTTCCATCGCTGCAATAGCTTAATTGACGTGGAGGCTATTACGGCTATGCCCAATATGTTCAAATTATCTATAATGGTGGCAAGGACACCGTAATTCTCCCGATCGCTTGTCAATCTATAGGTTTTGAAAAAGTAGTCAAAGATACCGTTTGACAGCACCTGCATGATCGATATCATGATCAGGATCATCAGCAGGATCGTAAATAAGTAAACGAAATAACGGTCTTTAAACAATAGTTTGGGAACAAGAACATACATGTTCATATACACCATCGGTATAAATAGCAATAATTTTGTAGCACCATAAAATAGGTCGTAATTTCCGGCATACTTCTTTGTCCCGTTGAAATCCGGAACTTCAGTTAAGATGATGTAAATCCAGATAAGTAGATGCCGATAAATCCGATACTTGTCTTCGACAAGAAAATCTACAAACCAGTGTTGTCGGGAGGAATTGTCTTTCATTTACGATATTAATGTGCACACCCAATTATGCTAAACCAAAATAAGGTAAAAGATTGTTGTCGTAAACTGATTTTTATACAAACCTACCTTTTTTTTATATAAACCTACCATTTTCACCTTAATTAGGGGATGCTTCTGACCGGTCTTTCGGGGATTATATACAAATGAGACCGATAGCCGGATTTGGTATAAAAAACCACCCCCTTTGTATAAAAAAGCTACCGACCATGATACCGCCATATACATTTGTCCCATGCTAATTCTGAGCAACAGCAGGGATTTTTCAAATAAAAAAGAGATTATGGATCAGGTGTTAATTTTTAAAACAGACGTTGATTGTATGGACGATGTAAATAGGATAGCCGCTCTTTTTGCATCAACCGGTAAGATTAGGCAATGGAGTTTTGATCTTACGGATTGTGACCGAATCTTACGGCTTGTCTCAACCGACCTGCATCCGCGAACAATTGAAAAATTATTACGAGCAGAAGGGATCTGCTGCGAAAACATGGCATATGAATTATAACGAGTAACTAGCCTCGGCTAATAGCAACGTATCATATTCACCGACATCAATTATATTTAATGAGTAGATCACTGTTTTTAATTATCCTGCTACTTCCAGGCTTAAGTAGCTATGCGCAAAAGAAATTCGCCATCCATGGAACGATCAAAGATGCCAGTACAGGAGAGACCCTTATCGGAGCATCCATAAGAGTGCAGGGCTTCAGTGCTTTAGGCACTACCACCAATAGCTACGGCTTTTATTCACTTACGCCCGCAGAAGGCGAACACACCCTGTTGTTTAGTTATATAGGCTATGAAACCGTTGTTGAAAAAGTTTCATTACATAGCGATCAAACGTTGAACGTATCGCTTACACCGAGGGGTACATTAGAGGAAGTGGTTATTCGGGCAGATCGTTCAGATCATGATCAAATCCGATCGCCACAGATGGGGATGGAGAAACTCAATATGGCCCAGATCAATATGGTGCCCGTGGTAATGGGCGAGCGGGACATTTTAAAGACAGTCACGCTGATGCCCGGTATTAAATCGGGAGGAGAGGGGAACACAGGGTTCTATGTTCGGGGTGGTGCCGCCGACCAAAACCTTATTCTTCTGGATGAAGCGCCTGTCTATAACGCATCTCATTTACTGGGCTTTTTCTCTACCTTTAATTCGGACGCCATCAAAGACGTGAGTATTTATAAAGGCGGGATGCCCGCTGAATATGGAGGGCGCTTATCATCTGTGCTGGATGTAAAGATGAATGAAGGCAATAATAAAAGATTTACCCTTGAGGGGGGCCTGGGATTGATTGCTTCGCGTTTAAAGGTGGAAGGGCCCATTGTGAAAGATAAAGGATCTTTCATGGTAAGCGGTCGCAGGACCTATGTGGACCTATTTCTGAAGGCTTCCTCCGATTCTACCGTTAATAGCAGTACCTTATATTTTTATGATCTGAACGCCAAAGCCAATTATCACTTTGACGATAAGAATGCGCTCTATTTATCGGGGTATTTCGGTAAGGACGTATTGGGGGTGCAGGATATCTTCGGGACGGATTGGGGCAACAGCACGGCTACTATACGGTTTAATCACTTGTTCAGCAGCAAGCTGTTTTCTAATACTTCCCTGATTTACAGCAATTATCGATACGCCGTTCAACAGTTTCAAAATGACGAGGATGTTAAGATTACTTCGCGTATACGAGATTTTAATCTGAAACAGGATTTTCAGTACACACTGAATAGTAATCATGCCATCAAGTTTGGCGCAAATGTGGTGCATCACAAAATATCGCCGGGTGATATCCGTGCTAGCGCTAATTCCAGTTTTAATGATCTTCATGTTGAAGATCGATACGGTTATGAGGCCGCAATTTACGCGAGCGACGAGTGGAAGCCAACTGATAAGCTTACGTTGCTTTATGGGCTACGTTTGAATGGGATGTTTGTAATGGGCCCCGGAACGTTTAAAACATACAATCCGGACGGAACGGCCTTAACAACTACAGTGGTTGGCTCAGGCGATCTGGTGAAATCCTACCTTATGCTGGAGCCACGGTTTTCTGCTAGTTATCTGTTGAACGATCGGACTTCGGTTAAGTTGTCCTATAATCGCAATACGCAAAATATACACTTGCTCAGCAACTCTACCAGTAGTACGCCTACTGATCTGTACGTGATGAGTAGTAATAATATTAAGCCGGAAATTGCCGACCAGCTATCAACGGGATATTTCCGGAATTTCAGCGATAATAATTATGAATTCTCTGCTGAAGTTTATTATAAATGGATGCAAAACCAGATCGACTATAAAGACGGTGCTGAACTGATGGTTAATCAGGATGCTGAATCACAGTTAACCTATGGTACGGGAAGGGCTTACGGCATGGAGTTATTTGTAAAAAAGAGACACGGCCGACTCAATGGCTGGATCGGTTATACCTTATCACGCACGGAAAGAAGGTTTGATGCAATAAACCAGGGGAATTATTACCCTGCCCGGCAGGACAGAACGCATGACCTTTCAATCGTGGGAATTTACAAATTAAATGATCGCTGGACTTTCTCGGGTACCTTTATATACGGAACGGGCAATGCGGTTACTTATCCTACCGGCAAGTATAGCCTCGGCGATCGAACCAGATTTTCCTATTCGGAACGCAATGGGTATCGCCTACCGGCTACGCACCGGCTGGATATAGGTGCTACCTTGGAAGGAAAAGAGCATAAGCGCTATCACTCGAGCTGGACTTTTAGTATTTACAATGTATATGGCTACCACAATCCTTATGCAATTACTTTTCGGGATAGCAAGACCAATCCAAATACTACTGAAGCGGTACGGACGAGTCTGTTTCCCATACCGATCCCTTCTGTAACCTGGAACTTTAAATTTTAACATTTATACAAGCACGGATGAAAAATTCAATAAATTACATCATTTATCTCCTTATCGTTTCTTTTCTAAGCTCCTGCGAAAGGGTGATTGAGCTCGAGCTACGGGATGATACAGGACGCCTGGTAATTGAGGCTAACTTTCATGATCAACAGGGGGCGCAAACTGTTCGGCTTAGCACCAACGTTCGTTTCTCGGAACCGAATACCTATCCCCCTGTGACGGGAGCGCAAGTTAGTGTGGAAGACGACGCGGGTAACCATTATATATTTAAGGAGGGGCCCGCCGGTATATATACCACGGATACGGTGGCCGGTGTTTATGGAAGAACTTATTCGTTGAAGGTGCTTACGGGAGATACAACGTTTAGTGCCCACTCAAAAATGCCTTCCCCGGTAAAATTGGATTCGATAACCGCCCGAAAGGATGAATTCGGAGACAACGAAAATGCGCGGATAATCAGTGTCCATTATCAGGATCCTGCGGGCGTTTCTAATCAATACCGGTTTGTCTTATACTTGAACGGCGTACTTGTTAAACGCGATTTTGTGAATGACGATCGGTTTAGCGACGGACGTTCTGTTGAATTGGATCTGCCTTTGGGCGATGATGACGATGATTTAGAAGTCCTTCCGGGAGACCGTGTTGAGGTAGAAATGCAATGTATCGATAAGCCAATTTATACCTATTGGTATTCATTGGCCTCGCAGCAGGGGAGCGATGGCCCGGGCGGAAGCGTAACCCCGGCGGACCCACCTACGAATATCACACCCACATCATTGGGATATTTTAGTGCACATACCACGGAAAGAAAAAGTATAAGAGTGAAATAATGTTGATGGAGTTTGTTGGTTATTGGTTGTGAGATTAGTTAATGAGCCAATTAGCCGATTAGCCAATGTGATGATGAGCCGATGTGATGATGAGTCAATTAGCCGATTAGCCAATGTGATGATTAGCCAATGTGATGATGAGTGCGAAAGTCTAACAAAAAGCAAAGACCTGAGCTGATTATTTCTTTTAATCGGCTCAAAAAAACGTTATATTTGAGCCGATTAATTATGCTAATCGGCTCATTATGTACAACTGGCAATATAAAGATTGGCCCAATTTTACCTATTCGGCAACGCATCTAGCATCTACCGGTGTTGCATTTGCTAAGGAACTCGGATTGATAGGTGGTCTTATAACCGGCTTGAATGATGAGTTGAGGCAGGAGGCTCTAATAGAGGTTCTGATAGCAGAGGCCATCAAAACATCTGAAATCGAAGGAGAATATATGAGCCGTGAAGATGTTATGTCTTCTATCAAGAGAAATTTAGGGTTAAATGATGAAGCTCCCGTTCGCGATAAGCGAGCGACTGGGATAGCTAAATTGATGACCACTGTTAGAACAGATGCTGCGGAAAAGTTGTCTCTCAATATGATCCGGCATTGGCATCAACTTTTAATGGAGGGCTTTCCAAAAATTAGTGGAGGCGAATGGCGTAAAGGTGAAGAGCCGATGCAGGTTGTCTCGGGCGCTTATGGAAAAGAGACTATACATTACGAGGCACCTCCATCTTCCCAAGTGCCCAAAGAGATGGAACAGTTTATGGACTGGTTTCACCGCGATCATTTTTACGTAAAAGACGACATCATGCGGGCTTTATTAAAGGCTGCAGTTGCCCATGTTTATTTTGAATCTATCCATCCCTTTGAAGATGGAAACGGACGCGTTGGACGAGCCTTGGCCGAATATACACTCTCCAACACACTCGGGAGCCCTGTTTTGCTATCCATATCTAAAACCATTGAAAAAGACAAAAAGCAATATTACGATGCACTAAAGCAGGCACAAGCGGGCTTAGACTTAACAGCATGGATTCATTATTTTACGCAGGTTATAGTAGAGGCACAACGAAATGCAAGAGAGCTGGTTGAGTTCACCGTAAAAAAGGCCAAATTTTTTGATCGGTTTACCGCTCTTCTGAATGAGCGGGAATTAAAGGTCATTAAACGAATGCTCGACAATGGATTGGAGGGCTTTGAAGGTGGGATGACAGCTAAAAAGTTCATGGCGATAGCTAAAACTTCTAAAGCAACTGCTACGCGAGATTTACAGCATTTGCATGCTATAGGGATTTTAAATCAAATTGGTGCCGGGCGGTCTGTTAGGTACGAATTGGTTTTGTAAATAGGCGTTCGTGGAAATAAGTGATGCCTGCCTGCCGGTAGGCAGGAATTATGAGTGATGAATGATGAATTTTTTTGTTGCCGCCCCTTATAGCGGAAAGCTGACTGCTGATGGCTGAAAGCTGAAATAATTAGCCAATGTGATGATGAGCCAATGTGATGATGAGCCGATGTGATGATGAGTCAATTAGCCGATTAGCCAATGTGATGATGAGCCAATGTGATGATGAGCCGATGTGATGATGAGTCAATTAGCCGATTAGCCAATGTGATGATGAGCCAATGTGATGATGAGCCGATTAGCCAATTAGCCGATGAGCCAATTAGTTAATTGGTCAATTAGTCAATGGCGTTGAACCGTTGGATAGGGAAGTGGTTGAGTTGTTGAGTAGTTAAGTTGTTGAGAAGTTAAATAGTTGAGTAGGGAAGTGGTTGAGTTGTTGAGTTGCCTGTTGTGTGTTGCGCGTGATGAAATCATACGGGGCTCTCGCGCGTAGGCAAAACGGCCTCATAAGACGAGCGTTAAGAAAAATTTGCCTAGCTGGGAAAAGAAACAGCGTGAAGAAGTGAGGGACGAACGGCTCCGCGCTGTTGCGGGAAGGAGCACATTTTTTAGCGAAGTAAGAAAAAGAACAACAAAAAAATTGATCCTCTGTATGGTTAATGTGCTCTGGCTAATGAATTAAGGTCTTTATAATCTCGTTTTGAAAGGTGTTAAGACTGATTGTATACATATTGGTAAGGAGTATAATGGTGATCTTCTCCTGTGGGATATATAGTAGCCGTGTTGTGGTCCCCCAAATGGAACCTTGCCGCTCATTCATAACAATTTCGCGATTATTGATCTGTAATTTTCGGATCCATAAACCGAAACCATAGGATTCTAAATAGGGGGTAAGTAACATCTTTAAACTGGAATCAGCCAGTAACCCACCGTTATATAACGCTTCCGAAAACAATAGAAGGTCTTCGGCAGTGGAGTACATCGCTCCTGCTGAATAGAAGTTTTCGATATAATAAAATGGATCGTTTTTTAGCTCTTTAGAACGCTCGTCTATGCTATAAACAGCGGCAAGATTTTCTATTACTTGCTGATAGGAGCACATCCCCGAATGATTCATTTTCAAGGGCTGCAATAGTTGAGTTCTCAATACTTCTTCGTAGGGCCTATCATAAATTGCCTCAATGATTTTGCCTAAGATCACATAGTCTGCATTATTGTAGCTATAATGTTTGCCGGGTTCGTTTTCCATTTTTCCGCTACAATATCGCTGTAAAATTTCGTCGGTGGTGTACTTCTTCAAAAACATCGAAGGTACTTCATTTGGGTCTTCACCTGCCTCGCTGCTTTCTATACCAGAGGTGGCGGTTAAAAGGTGAAAAATGGTTGCCTTATCACCGGCTGCTCCGGTATAATTGGGTAAATACGTTTTTATCGTAGCATGTAAGTCCAGTTTACCAGCTTCGTATAATTGCATAATCAGAACGGCTGTAAACAGCTTAGTAATGGAAGCAATCTTATACTTCGTATCCGGTTGATTGGGTACGTCAAATTGAAAATTAGCCGTTCCAAAACTCTTCAGGTATGTTTTGTTGCCCTGTTTTACCAAAATAGTTCCATTGTAGCGGCTCGTTTTTGCATACTCATCTATAAACTTTTCGGTATGCTTCCACTGTCCTAATGAGTCGGTTGTCAGAAGTAGGAAATAAGCAATCCATATAAAAGTTCTCACCGTATTAAAAATAGATAGCGTGTTTAGCATGATTTGTGTTCTTTCCTGAATGTCTACGAATTAAATGCCATAATTGTATTTTATTGTTTTACAGTGTTTTGATTGTGGATTATTCCTTTTTATTGCACGTTTTCGGACAACAAATGTTCGCTTTTGGTTTTCCTTGTTCTTAGTTGTTGATTAGCCGATTAGCCGATTAGCCGATTAGCCAATTAGCCGATTAGCCAATGTGATGATTAGCCAATGAGCCAATGGCGTTCGTTGGGTAGGGAAGTGGGTTGAGATGTTAAGTAGTTAAATAGTTAAGTAGGGAAGTGGTTGAGACGTTAAACGGCTCCGTGCTGTTGTGTGGAGGAGCACATTTTTTAGCGAGGCTTATGAAGCCTTGATTATTCATTTGTGTTGCAGAAATAAATTCGCCACGTTCTATTTGATTATTTCCATTTTCAAGATCTTCATTATATTCTGTTAAAGTTTGAGATGTTTCACTTGTTTGAAATGTTATTCCCATTAACTTTAAGGTGCTTAAAAGCCATTCTCTTTAAGAAGCATCCTTAATCTTATCTATATCTATTATCAGTTCCATTGTATATAATCCTTCTAAAACAAAAATACACTTTCCTAATCGTTTTTTTTAAGCTTATAAAAACTTGCTCAGCAGATGACTTTTACTTTAATTGCCAAGACAACCTTTTTAGGGTTTATCGATTAGAGTTGCAGGCCTGCTGCGGATTGTGTGATTAGTTGAATGGTTCATTGTCGTACAGTTTGTCATTCTGAGCGGAGTCATTGATAGCTAATAACGGACAACTAATAACAAATAATGAAAAATAATTCAGAAAGAATATATCCCTCTTCATGCCAAAAAAATCCTATTCGAGGGAATTCATGTGCTTTTGGACCATCCGTATTTTCTATATTAAAGCCCTAATAAGAATTGAACCAAGCATGATCCTATCAAAAAATCTATGTTGTACAACCAGGTTTGGGTCGTATTAATGGAAGATAAAAAACAAGGCTGTTTGTAAATTAAATAGAATGAGATGCACAAAAACAAAACTAGTAATACGTTTCTGTTAGCCCTTTTTATAGGCTTGTTTTGCTGTTTACTATCCACTAGGCAGGTATGGGCGCAAAAACCGATCATAAAAGTGGATTTTAATTTTAACGGCCGTAAGGAAGCGGAGGTAAATGAGCCCGGCTATTTTCCATGGACGATTGAAGCCGGGGCAAACGACAGTCGGACCTTCGGCAGTGTTAAGGTAGCGCTGAAAGGTGCCTATGTTTCTGATTGGTATAAGGCGGGCGTGCAGGCCCCTTTTTATGCAAAATGGGTAAATGATGGGCTTGTTTCCAACGGCCCTGTTGAACTTATTATAAGTGGCCTGCCAACGGGAGAGCATTCGCTGCTTACGATCCACAATACATTTGATAAACCGGAAGACAATACGGTTGCTCCCATGGATATTTATGTAGATGGCAAACTGGTAGCCGATAACCTGGTTCCCAGCAATCGTGCAGAACAGACGATTGAATCGCAAACGGCTTATCTTTCACTGCAAGCTGAAAGCGGCAAGCCAATAGTGCTACGTTTTGAGGTTGACCCAAGCGCAAAGGCTTCCGTAAAGCAGATCGTGCTGAATGGTTTCGAAATAAATACGCCCGATATTAAAAAACAGGCCAGAAAGCCAATACCGATTGATGGCGATGAGCATGTTGATACCGAAAATAAAAAGATAAGCCTGAGCTGGTCTCCTGCGCCTCATGTGGTGTCGCATGATGTCTACTTTGGAACCAGCAAAGAGGCCGTTGCAAGCGCGGATCATGCTTCGCCAACGTTTAAAGGGACACGTAGCGATACTTCTTTTCAGCTGCAAAATAGCTATAGCATGAATACGTATTATTGGCGGGTTGATGAAAGGGATGCAGCCGGTAAAGTGATCAAAGGAAATGTTTGGCATTTCCGTCCGGCCCAGCTGGCCTTTCCGGGAGCAGAAGGCTATGGCCGCTTTGCCCGTGGAGGACGCGGAGGGAAAGTGGTGCATGTTACAAATCTTCAGGATAGTGGCCCGGGCAGCCTGCGTGAGGCGGCTACAAAAGAGGTGGGGCCACGGATCATTGTCTTTGATGTTTCGGGAATAATCAAATTAAATTCGAGATTGGTAATAAGTCAGCCCTATGTAACGGTGGCCGGGCAAACGGCTCCCGGAAAGGGAATAACCATTATCGGTGCTCCGCTGGGGCTTACCGGAGATGATGGCATTGTACGCTTTATGCGGGTAAGGATTGGTGCAGGAAGAACTTACGACGGAATGGGGCTCACCGGAGCCAATCACAGTATGATTGACCATTGCTCAATCAGTTGGACAATTGATGAAGCGTTTAGCTCTCGCGGAGCACACAATATTAGTTTGCAACGGACACTCATTTCGGAAGCACTCAACATTGCCGATCACGGGAAGTATGAAAAGGGGAAAATGCATGGTTTCGGGGCCACTATTGGCGGAGATATTGGAAGTTTTCATCATAACCTGCTTGCCCATAATTATGGTCGAAACTGGAGTTTGGGCGGTGGAGTGGATGGAAACGGAGTTTATACCGGCAGGATGGATATCCGAAATAACATCGTATATAATTGGGGAAAACGAACGACTGATGGCGGTGCCAAAGAAGTTAATTTTGTGAACAATTATTACAAACCAGGGGCCGCTACCTCTTTCTTTTATGCATTAAAGGCCCAGCATGAAGCATATGGCGGTGGTAAGCAGCAATATTATTTTGCGGGTAATGTAATGCCCGGTTATTTTGATGAAGATAATCAGGAAAAGGGCCGTACGATCCAAGGGAACGTAAACTACAAGACATATGTAGACGCTCCGTTTTTTCCTTCTTATGTTACTACGCTCAGTGCCGAAGCGGCTTACAAAAATGTGCTGTCTGATGTCGGCTCGAATCAGCCCATATTTGATGACCATGATATCCGTATTATCAATGAGACACTTCAAGGTACTTATCAATATAAAGGAAGCAGAAGTGGTTTACCGGGTATGCCTGATACGCAAACCGATGTAGGTGGATGGGAAGCGTATCCTGAAATTAAACGGAAGGCCGACTGGGATACCGATCAGGATGGCTTGCCGGATTGGTGGGAAGAAGTATATGGCTTGAATCGGGATTCTAAAAGGGATGATTTTTCTGAAAGCAATGCTGATATTGATAAGGATGGTTTTACAAATCTTGATAATTATCTCGACTGGATGGCCAACCCTCACTACTTTACCGTGCCGGGCGAAAAATTGAATATCGATTTGAAACCGCTTTTTAAAGGATTTACAGCAGCTCCGGTTTATGCGGTGAAAAAAGTAGAAAATGGAGCAATGCAACTCATAGAAAATGGAACCGTTGCGCAATTTAAACCTGAGCATCCGGGTTTGGCAACTGCCGAGTTTATGGTTAGGGATAAAGATGGCGACACCATGATTAGAAAAGTGGGGTTTTATGTGGCAGGCCCTGATAAACAAAAATAAAAATACAAGGAAAGGCCTCTTGAGGGAATAGGCCCTTTGAATAGAATAACAAGAACATATCGTGAAAATGAAAAAATCGTATCGAATGATCACCGCAAGTTTGTTTTTGCTTGCATTTTTGTGCCCATTTCCGGACGCCCGTGCACAGAACGCCGATGATGCCACGGCACAACCTGAGCCCGGACAAATACCTCCGCATCCTACGCGATTGCCCGAAGGTGCTATCCCGGCATTCCCGGGTGCATGGGGAGGGGGGATGTTTACCACGGGAGGGCGCGGCGGGAAAGTTATCACCGTCACAAACCTCAACGATAGCGGCGAGGGCAGTCTCCGTGCCGCTTTAGAAGCAAAAGGGCCACGTATTGTGGTGTTTCGTGTAGCAGGCACCTTAAAGGTTAAGGAGGATCTGCATATCAATGAGCCTGATATCACCATTGCCGGTCAAACGGCGCCCGGTGATGGTATCTGCATCGCCGGTACGCTTAATATTAATACACACAATGTAATCATCCGTCACCTGCGGGTACGCCGCGGCATACCAACCGGCGGGCAAGGTGATGATAATATCGGGGGGAATCCGCACCATCACATCATTATCGACCATTGTTCTACAAGCTGGGGGATGGATGAAAACATTTCGCTCTACCGGCACATGAGACCATCGTTAGACGAGCGTACGCAAATAAAAGATGCGGCTGAATACATTACCATTCAGTGGACGATCTCCAGCGAAGCGCTTGATGCCAAAGGACATGCTTTTGGCGGCACATGGGGAGGAAACCCCGCTACGTTCCATCACAATCTCTTCGCCAGCAACACTGCCCGAAATCCGTCAATCGGTATGTCCGGACCGTTTGATTTTCGGTACAATGTGGTTTTCAACTGGCGTCATCGCTCGGTAGATGGAGGGGATGAAACTTCGATGATCAATTTCATCAACAACTATTTTAAACCCGGGCCTGCTACGAATGAAAACATGCGGGCGGTTTTTGCCCGTATAGAACAGCGTAGTATGTACTCTCCGGGCAGTGCATGGAAAGAGGGCGACTGGTTTCCGAAAGCAGCTAACCGCCCGGGTAAATGGTATGTTGCCGGCAATATCATGCACGATAATAAAGAAGTAACGGATAATAACTGGGCGGGTATGCGCGGGCCTGAGCGACTTGCACGTGTGAACACCCCATTCGTTGGGTGGCCGGTGGCACCACACCAAACAGCTGGAGCCGTTTTTGAGTCTGTACTGGCGAAGGTGGGGGCTACTTTACCCAAACGTGACGCGGTTGATGCGCGGGTTACGGAAATGGTGCGTACCGGAAAGCCGATGACTGAAACGGGTATCATCAAAGATATTTCTGAAGTTGGCGGTTATCCAAACTTAACGTTCGATCCTGCTCAGGTGCCTCTTGATAGCGATGGCGATGGTATGCCCGACCAGTGGGAGATCAAACACCAACTTGATCCTAAAAATCCTGCCGATGGTGCCATGGATGCTGATGGTGATGGCTATACAAATGTGGAAGAATATCTTAATGATACAAATCCGCAGGAGAAAGTCAATTACCGTAATCTTGGCAATAACGTCGATACAATCAGTTAAGCGAAAGAACTATCCGGATTTATAAGCACGAAAGTCTGCTGGGTCTTTTTTAATTTGTTTAGTTTACGTGAATGCCTTTATTTAGAAGTTTATTTTGATAATACCTTATGGAATGTGCTTAGGATTCTTTTTTCGAAGTGTTGGCTTTATGATGCTGTGTTTTTTTCTGCCGTCAGCTTCCCTGGCTCAATACCAAGGTTTTATCTATGGCAAAGTAACCTTGAAGAATAAACGGACTTATACCGGCCCGATCAAATGGAGTGCCGATCAGCGGTTGTGGAGCGATGTGCTCGTTGTCAGGAAAACGACGCATAACGCATGGCGATACCTGTCGGGCCCGCAACGGAAGCGTCTGCTCCGGGCCGGCGATGAAAAAGAGCTCGATTGGAAATTTATGAGCCTATGGAAGGATAAAAATCCAAAAAGAAAAGCTGAAATACTGTGTCGCTTCGGGGATATCCGCATGATCCATGTAAACGGAGAGGAGGAAGCGCAGATCTATTTCAAAAATGGCGAAAAATTACGGGTGGCAGCGGAAGAGCGGGACAGCCGGCATTTGGGCCGAAGCATTGTTGTCTATTACAAAGGTGATTCGCATACCATCCACTGGGACGAAATAGGTTCGGTTGAATTCAGCGAAATGCCAAGGGATATGCGAGCTGCCAATGGAGAGCCGCTCTATGGAACAGTATATACTACTAAAGGTGCAATTACGGGATTTATTCAGTGGGACAAATATAAGTACCTTGACAGCCATCAATTGACGGGAAAAATAGAAGGCGAAGGGGCGCTTAAACGCTATGCCTTTCAACGGATACGGCAAATTGAAAAGGATGATAACGCCGCTAAAATTACTTTAGCAGATGGGAAGCAATATCGATTAAATGGAACACGGGATGTAGGTGCTTCCATAAGAGGCATCGTTGTAATGCATCCCATTTTGGGGAGAGTGGTGGTTGAATGGAAAGCTTTTGAGTCGGTTAAATTTACAGAGCAACCCGAAGAAGGCTTGTCTTATCGTGATTATGTTAAGCCAAAACGTTTACAGGCCGAGGTTTTGGCAAAGGATAATATGAAAGTAAAGGGTGTCTGTATCTTCGACCTGGATGAAGAATGGGATATGGAACTGTTGGAGGGACGCCGGGATGGCCTGCATTATCAGATTCCTTTCCGGGAGATCAGGAAACTGGTGCCGCAGCAAGGGCGTTATACGAAAGTGCTTCTTCACAATGGGAAAACGTATTTGCTGGGCTGGGAGAATGACGTAAGTGATAAAAATTGGGGCGTGATTATCCGAGCAGCGAACGGCGATTATAATTACTTCACCTGGGATAAAATAAAAGAAATTACATTCTGAAGCTATGGCAACGCGCTCAAAATCAACCGTAATTTTCATCATGGCAATCGCATTGATGATGCTTGCAGTGTTTGCGGGTGTGCTGACTTTGACCGACGATCTCGATGCGCTATATGTGGTAATCCTGTTATGGATATTTTTTGTGATCATTCTGCTTTGGTTTGGAAATCGGTACCTCTACCGTTTGCTGGACCAATCAGTTCCCTGGCTTCGTCATCCCTCGAAAAGGTTCTTTCTACAGCTAATATCGAGCACGGTATTTTCTTTAGTTGTTATTAACCTGACTTATTACCTTTTTAAACGATGGGTGAATGAAGACCCGCCTGATCATGCCCAGATGCTGGTGCTCAACATCTATGGCCTGTTGTTTATCATCCCGATTTTGTCCATCAATTTTGGTATTTATTTTATGATGCTTTGGAAGAAAGCGGAAGTTAAATCAAACTTATTGAACGAAAGACATCTGCGCAGCGAATTGGATGCACTTCGCCTACAGGTTGATCCGCATTTTTTGTTTAATAGCTTAAACGTATTGGCCGGATTGATTGAAAAGGATAGCAAGGGCGCGCAGTATTTTTTGGAAAAATTTGCGGAGGTGTACCGTTACGTGCTGCAATATCAGAAAGAAGATCTCGTACCTTTACACATTGAATTATCATTCGTACAGGCTTATATACACCTGTTGGAACAACGCTTCGGCAAGGCGCTGCGCGTAACGATGGCGGTCCCGATTGATGAAAACAATCCATTGGCGATACCGCCCATGGCACTGCAGATGCTTGTTGAAAATGCCGTGAAACATAATGTGATCGCGAAAGAAACACCTTTGGTGGTGGATGTTCGCTTAACGAAAGGAAATAGCTTAACGGTTATCAATAATTACCAACCCTTATCCTTGGCTAAACAGGATAGGCCGGGGACGGGGATGGATAATATCCGTAAACGCTACAGGCATTTATCGGATGAGCTGCCGGTTGTTCAAATAGATGGTGCACATTATAAAGTGGAGTTACCTTTATTTGAAATGGAGGAATAATCAGCTAAAAAACGCATAAATGATGGATGTTTTAATCATTGAAGATGAGGAGCCCGCTGCCGAAAGGTTGATTGAACTGATCGGGCAATACGATTCGAACATAGGTATATTGGCCGTGCTGTCGTCTATCAACGCTTCAATAAAGTGGCTTTCGGAAAACAGGCAGCCCGACCTTATTTTTCTGGATGTGCACTTATCGGATGGATTGTGTTTTGAAATTTTTAATCAGGTGAAAATCCAATCGCCCATCATTTTCTGCACGGCCTATAATCAATATGCCCTGGACGCTTTTCAATTGCATAGCATTGATTATCTATTAAAACCCCTGCAATACGAAAAACTGGAAAAAAGTCTTAAAAAGATGGACGCGATGCTTGGCCGCCCTGCATCGCCGTTACCGGAGATTGACCTTCATAAACTGGCCAAAGCAATCCAGGTTCAAAAGCAGCCTTATAAAACCCGGTTCATGGTAAAAATCGGGACGAAAATAAAGCCTGTTAAAATAGAACAGATTGCCTACTTTCTGTCAAGCAATAAACTCACCTTGCTCGTTGATAATGAAGGCAGGAATTTTCCCATCGATTATTCGCTGGATGATTTGATGACACAATTGGATCCGGATTTGTTTTTTCACGTAAACCGCAAACTTATCATTCATATCGATGCAGCTCAGGAAATTCATCCCTATTTCAAAGGGCGCTTGAAATTAATCCTGCATCCACCCATGGAAGATGGTGCTGACGTGATTATCAGTAGCCAGAAAACACCGTATTTCAAAAGATGGCTAGGTCAATAGTCTGCTTGCCTATTTTCGGCTACATTTGTTTCATCCCGGAATATTCCTGTTTCAAACCGTAAATATCGGTCTCCGTCTCCATCTTGTTTTTTAATCGATTTTCATCCCTTTACTTTAAGCTGTAAACTTAAGACCACTCGATATGGGCGGCCGTCATCTTACAGGTATTTTATAGCCGCGTTAAATGAAAATAATTCTTTTATGTGCTTTCTTTTTCGTGCTTGCCAACCAGGGCTTCGGGCAGCTAAGTCACCATGTGGAGGGGCTTGCCCAAGATAGCCTGGGTAATCCCATTCCGGGTGCTTCGGTAAAACTCTTAACACCGGAGGATACGATGATAACCGTTACTGATGAGCGGGGTCTTTTTGCATTTAAAAATGTAAAGGCAAAAAGGCTTTCGTTGGCGGTTTCGACTATCGGCTTCCATTCTTTTAATAAAAGCTATGCCCTAGATGACAATAAACCGGTATTTAAGGTTCCGGCCATTATTTTGGCAGAAGCTTTTAACTTTTTAGACGAGGTGGAAATTACCGGTGTTCATCCGGTAACGGTGATGGAAGACACGATTGCGTTTGATGCCATGGCTTACCAGGTACGGGAAGGGGATGCGGTGGAAGAAATGGTTCGTAAACTCCCCGGTATGGAGGTGAGTGCAGATGGAAACATAACGGCACAGGGTGAACCTGTTATGAAGGTGCGATTGAATGGTAAGGATTTTTTTGGCGACGATGCTGCGGCTGCACTACAGAATCTTCCGGCTGATATTGTACAGAATATCCAGCTTATTGATGATTATGGCGAACAGGCAAATGTAACGGGTGTGAAGAACGGGGAATCCCAAAAAATTATCAACATCAATACGAAGCCTGATAAAAGGAATGGCTACTTTGCAAAAGTAGGTGGTGGAGTGGGCTCTTTTGACCGCTATTCGGGTCGCTTGCGAGGCAACAGGTTTAAGGAAGATCAGCAGATTTCGGTCGATGGCTCGATTAACAATACTTCGGCGCGATCTGCGGGCTTAACGGATGCCAGATCCTTCAAAATGAACTATCGGGATAACTGGAGCGAGAAACTGACCTCCTATGGAAGTCTTCGTTTTAATAATAACGTTAACAGAAAGCAGGAACGTAATGCCAGTCAGCAATTTTACCGGGATTATACGCGTACAGAGGATGAAAGTAACAGCGATTATAACAACCAATCTGAATATAAACTGGATTGGAACCTGGAATACCGCCCGGACACAGCTAATTATTTGAAGGTTGAACCCGAGATCAGTTATGACAACAGTCGAGCTACCGGTCAGGGGGTAAGTACGACTCATTTATTGAATACATCTTCCCTAAGGAATAGCCAGCTGGAACAGCATGCAAAATCAGGCTCTTATGGTATTGAATGGTTCTATAACCATAAGTTTGCGAAACCGGGTCGGAATTTAAGTGCAGGTGGAGATTTAAGTTATGCTGACGGAAAGGAAGAGCAGGAGGTAAGTAACGACTACTATTTTGTCGATTCGCTGGGAGAGGGTTATGAGCGCCAACATCAATTTCGTTTCAATCATAATAAAACCGCAGACCTCCGATTGAAGGCATCATATATGGAGCCTATTACGGAACATACCGTGCTGGAAGCCAGCTATCAATGGAACAGAAGCTCAACCGATAATGCAAAGGAGGTGAATGATATTGATTCGGCGGATACGTGGTTGTATAACCCGCAGTTGAGTAATGCGTTCAACTATAAGTTTACCACCAATCAGCTAGGGCTCACCTGGCGTACCAATCGGGAAAAGTTTAAATACAATTTGGGGCTGACGGCGCAACCCACCGTATTGGAAGGCACTGATCTGACCCGGAACTTGAATACCTATAAGCGGTCTTTCAATTGGATTCCCAATGCACGATTTGTATATCGATTTTCGAAGAAAAATCAATTGATTGCCAAATATAACGGACGTAGCAGCCAGCCGGCATTCAATCAACTGCAGCCTATTACGGATAATTCGGATATTCAGAACGTGGTGACGGGTAATCCGAACCTCAAGCCTGAATATACGGATAACATGGGGCTGGAATATCGGCAAGCGGATTGGGAAACGGGTTATGTGTTGTTCTCTAAACTCAGTTTTAGTCAGACCCGGGATAAGATTGTTACGACCAAAGAAATTATTCCGGATAGTTTAAAGGAGATTACTACTTATATGAACACCGATGGATTCTATACCGCCAGAGGTAACTATTCAATATCGAAACCTTTTGACGACCGAAAATATACGCTTACTTACTATGGAAATGTAAACTACAGCAATAACATTGCCTTTACAAATAACGAAAAGAACATCGGAAAAAATACGGAATTTAGGCAGGGGCTTAAATTCAGGATCGATCTGGATGATATTATAGATACGGAGCTCAATGCTAACTACACCATCAACAGCACACATTATAGCTCATCTACTTTTGATGACCGCCGCACCAATCAACTTTTTATTGGTCTGAGAGGTCGGAATTACCTCTTTAACGATTGGACAGTGGGTTATGATTTTTCCAAAACCATCAACAAGGGATTTAACGCCACAAATGCAAATCCTACCTTATTAAATGTATACGTGGAATACCGATTTTTTAAAGGAAACAAAGGAACGGTACGCTTGGAAGGCTTTGACCTCTTCAATGAAAATACCGGAATCTCCCGAGACGTGTTCGATAATGAAATTGTTGATCGACAAAGTGATCGCTTAGCCCGCTATTTTATTTTGACGTTTAATTACCGATTGCAAAAGTTTGGGAGTTAGTTGAGTGGTTGAGACATTAAGTAGTTAGATAGTTGATTAGGGAATTAGCCAATTGGTCAATTAGCCAATTAGCTAATTGGTCAATGGCGGTGAATCGTTGGGGAGGGTTGCGGGAAT
Organism: Olivibacter sp. CPCC 100613; assembly: GCF_036959255.1. NCBI lineage: Bacteria > Pseudomonadati > Bacteroidota > Sphingobacteriia > Sphingobacteriales > Sphingobacteriaceae > Olivibacter > Olivibacter sp. CPCC 100613. The sequence continues at coordinate 312 of NZ_JAWMTI010000003.1, read as the reverse complement.
ATTTGAGGCCGATTTATAGAATATGATTAGATCTCCCTTCGAAATTACATGCTTCGAAACGGCTATGCAACGGGGCTCTCGCGCGTGGGGCAAAATGGCCTCAGAAGATGAGCGTTAAGAAAAATTTGCATAGCAGGGAAAAGAAACAGCGCGAAGAAGTGAGGGACGAACGGCTCCGCGCTTTTGGATCAAGTGGCTGTTGCACAACTCACCTCCGTTGATAACTTCTTTTGATGAGGTTATTGAATAATGTTAAATTAGGTCATGCAAGGAAGGAAGACATATCAGGAAAAACTGTTCATCCATTTTCAA